>JAJDUI010000008.1 GCA_022826745.1 Thermoanaerobaculia bacterium
CGGCCATAGACCCCCAGAAACGCCGATCCGAACCGACGGATCCGCCAAACCCGACGGACCGATCCACTCGGCTCCAATACAGCTCCGCAACTACCCCGACAACGCCGAACCGGATCACGCGGTGAAAAATGCGGGCTAGCCGCACGTGGTTGAACTGAAAGGCGCCCCCCTTGTCTTCTGAGGCCGTCTTGACCTCGAAGAGCTTGCCGCCGATCTCCAGGTCCGCTGCCGAGATCCGAGAACCGACGCGGTTCGCGACGATTCCGTAGCGCTGCAGGTAGCGCTGGACGAAGTCCTCGCCGATGTCGCCTCGGTTCGTGTTGGCTACTCGGCGGAACGGCTCAAGCGGGGCGTCGGTCCAGATCGTCTCGGGCGTGTGCTCCCGGATGACGAGGAGCATCAACTCGACCGGATTCACTCGGGCGCCGTCCACAAGGCGCTAGGCCGGTCGCGCTTCCAGAAGACGAGAAAGTAGGAGTGGTTCTTGCGCGCGTGGACCTGCCTGACGGCTCGGCTGACGCCGGGACGGTTGTTCCTCACGACGACGAAGAGGTCCTCCGCGACGAAACCGAGCTCCTGGTACGCCTCGATGATCTCGACGTGGGTGAAGCGCTGCCTGTTGGAGCAGACCTCGTCCTGGCACTTGACGATCATGACGCCGCGGGGTCGGAGGACTCTGTACGCCTCCTTCCCGCCGTCCTCGTACAGGGCCAGGACGGCTTCGTGGTACTTCGCTTTCGTGCGGTTGCCTGTATCGTTGTTCCTGTAGTAGCGCTCGAAAGGCTGCTGGGTCGCGTGCGCCGTCCCGCCAGGCGTGTGCATGTAGGGCGGATCGAAGACGACGCAGTCGATCACGCCGTCGTCGTACGGCAGCTCTCGGCAATCGACGCCCGTTTGCAGGTCCGTGGCCAGCAGGTTATAGAGCTCTCCTTGGACGTTCCGCCAGAACACGCCCTTGCCGTAGGTGACGTCCGCTACGGTGCTGCCGGGCGCGACGTAGAGATCGAGGATTCTCGGCAGCATCGCTTCGTTGCCGTCGACATAGGCGCTAAAGACCAGGTCGTTTGTGGCGGTTCCGTTGCGCACAACGCGCTTCTGCCGGGACTCCTGGGCTGGCCCGGCAGGGGCGGAGTCGGACCTTGCCGCCGGCCGGTCTTGGGGAGAATCAAGGATCGACTGCCGGCGCCCTACGGCCTTGGGAGCAGCATGGGTTGAGGGCCGAGCCATCAGGGTTCCTCCGAGATTCGTGGGCTTGGGCACCGTCTGAGGCGCCTCGCTTAGAGGGTATCGTGAATCGGACCTGCGTGGCTACCGGGCGCTGAGCCGCGTCGCTGTCGCCTCTAGGGGCCGCCGTCCGCTGAGTAGATCTTGGTTAGCGGACTCGGTACTGCTCAAGAAGCCTCGCGAAGTAAGACAACTCGGAGTTAGGCTGAAGCTGGGAAAACACAGTGTCGCCTTCGTCTTCGCTGCCGATGCGATTTGCCAAAGCTATTAGGTCCCCTTTCTCGGAGTCTGTAAACAGGTCTTGACGTCCCCTAGCAATCTTGGCAAAGAGCTCTGGCCTAGTGACCCGAACAATCGGTAGGAGTGCGACCATGTACGGCGGTGCCGAAGGCGCTAGAACCAAGGCTGATCGCATAGTGTGCTCAAGTGTCCGTAGCGACAGGTTCTCCGGTGCCGCAATCGCACAGAGGTAGTCGATGCAGCGTTGAGAGTACAACTCGTTCTTGGGGAAGTGCAGTTGTCGGGAGAGGTGATGAATGTACCTGCTGACTTTCATGTTGTGCCCGAGTCGGTCTCCCTCGGGAAGCCGAACCACAATCTCGAAGAACTTCTCTAGATATCGCGTCTCGTCCACGTCACCGTAGACTTTCAACACTGACTTGCCGAGCTCCTCCAGGTTCGCTACGAGTACAAAGGTGACGCCTTCCACGCCGAACACGTGCTTGATACGCTCAAGCAGGCTCAAGGCGAACGTTGGCCTACATCTATCCAGTTCGTCGACTATGAACACCAAGCGCGGTCGAATGTCCATGGCCGGTCCGGAGTGAGTGGCACTCCCCTGGTCGTTCGTCGTGGTGCTAGCGGCGAGAGCCTTCGCGACTTCCTCAAGACGCTCGCGAAACTCCACTATCGCTTTCTTCCGAGCTGCAGCCTCCTGGAGCCAGGTCTCCAGAAGCGACTCCTCCTCCTTGGAACCGGCTTCGATAGCTAGGCGCAGAAGCGGTCCGGCTACTGGTACCGCCGCTTCGATCGTCGTGAGACCAAGTTCCTTGACTACGGCAACGGTAGCGGTCGTGAAGCGGTGCAGGGCGTCGGAATCACTCTTCACGTCCGCTTCCGTGGCGAGGCAGTGGACCTCCTCGACGAGTGCGAGAAACGGATCCTTGTGGTGGTCAACTGCGAAGGCGTCGAAGTAGGCGACGGCGTGGCCGTCTTTTCGGAGGACTCCGGCCAGTTGGTCGGCGAAGGTGGTCTTGCCGCTTCCCCAACGGCCGTCGAGTACGAGAACGGGATGGTCTTCGAGCGAGCCGATCAGCTTTGCCAAGTGCTCGCCGAACTCTCTGTACTCGAAGAGATCCGTCTCCTTGAAGCCACCCAGCGGACCGATCTTTGGCCGCTTCGGTGACCACCTCATGCCGCGCCCCCTCGCATTGGTAGAGTTGGCTTCATCCGGCAACCGCCTTCGCATCATGCCCGCACCACACCAGGCCTGAAACCAGTTTCGGCAGAAACCGCGTCGACTTGGGCGGCAGCAGGTCGCCGTCTTCGGTGGCGAGGGCGAACTGCTGCGGGGTCATCGGCGGCAGGAAGACGCCGGCGGTGATCTCGGCGCGCTCGAGCAGCGCGATGATGTCGTCGGCGTCGGCCTCGTAAGCGATGCTGCCGTCGGTCGCGGCCTCGATCGGCACGCCGGTGGTCTTCAGCAGGTGATGGTGGAGGAGCACGGCGGGCAGGTTCGCCTTGCGGCCGGGAGTGTCGGCGGGAGCGGCGTCCGGGTCGAGAGTCCAGAGTTCGGGGGCCTCGTCGCCCTGGAACCAAACGGCGAGCGCCGGTTGATCGGCCGCGGCGACGCGGGCGGCGATGGCAGCTCCGGCTCTTTCCCCGAGGGTCTCCCTCCGCAACGGCAGGGCGGACATCGCCTCGCGGTTCACCGGCACCCGGACGCCACGGTGGACCGGGTCGATCCGCAGGTTCGCCGAGGCCAGGCTGGTCAGCACGACCATCTTGCACGCCGCGGCGGTGCCGTTTGCGGTGCCCACCTCGGCGGCGTAGGTCTGCGCCACCTGGGTACGGTGGTGGCCGTCCGCTATCGCGGCGCGGGCGCCGGCCAGGGCACCGGCATAGGCGCCGATCCGCTCGGGATCGGTGATCCGGTGGAGCGTGTGGACATCGCCCGTCCACGGATCCGTGTGGCTGACCAGGGCATCTCCCGCGGCGCCGCCGCAGTCCTCGGCGAGCAGACGTTCCAGCGTGCCGTCGTCCTCGGCGAGGTAGAACACGGGCTCGATGTCGATCCGGCTGAGCCGCAGCAGATCCAGGCGCTCGGCGATCGACTTGGCGACCGTCTGCTCGTGCGGCCAGAGGTCTCCCTCGCGCCCCGGCTCGACGCCGACCAGGGCGCACAGGCCGAGGCGGCTCGAGCCGTCAGGCTGGGTGATCGCGTAGGGGTAGATCGACGGCGTCTCGTCCCGCACCACGACTCCGGTCTCGATCCATTCGCGGTGGACCGCCACGGAGTGTTCGTGCGGCGTCAGATCGCCGTGGCCGACCGGTTTCGTGACGCGCGCGAAATGGTGCGGCGACTGCGCGTGCAGGCGGTCCCGGAGGGACTCGTCGATCTGGTCGAACGGCGGCGCCGCCTGCAGCGCGGCCTCGACCGTGGCGGAGTTGTAGCGGTAGCCCTGGAAGGCGTAGAGCTTCATGTCGGTTCCTGGGAGGTTCGGTACGGGTTTGGAGCGCCGCTTCAGGCGGCCCGGTTGCCGTCGCTGGACGCTTCGGCCGGGCCGGACG
This sequence comes from Thermoanaerobaculia bacterium, assembly GCA_022826745.1. Lineage (GTDB taxonomy): Bacteria > Acidobacteriota > Thermoanaerobaculia > Multivoradales > Multivoraceae > Multivorans. Next base: position 4,015 of record JAJDUI010000008.1, read on the forward strand.
CGGACTCGCTTCGGATCGCGAGGCTACCTTCCTCCACGTCGATCAGCAGGCGGTCGCCGGGGCCGATGTCGCCGCCGACCAAGGCGCGGCCGACGCGGGTCTCGACCTCGCGCTGCAGGTAGCGCTTGAGCGGCCGCGCGCCGTAGACCGGGTCGTAGCCGGCTCTGGCGGTGAACTCGCGGGCCGCGGGGCTCAGCTCGAGGCCGATGCCCTGCTCGCCGAGCCGCTTCGCCAGGTCGGCGGTGAGCAGGTCGACGATCTGCTCGATCTCCGAGACGGTGAGCGGCGAGAACAGCACGACCTCGTCGATCCGGTTGAGGAACTCGGGCCGCATCGTGCGGCGGAGCTCGGTCATCACCGCGTCACGGGCGGCGTCCGTGATCTCGCCCGCCGGCGTCACGCCTTCGAGCAGGATGGGCGAGCCCAGGTTCGAGGTCATGATGACCACGGTGTTCCGGAAGTCGACGGTGCGCCCCTGCGAGTCGGTGATCCGGCCGTCGTCCAGGACCTGGAGCAGCACGTTGAACACGTCGCGGTGCGCCTTCTCGATCTCGTCGAAGAGGACGACCGCGTAGGGCTTGCGCCGCACCGCCTCGGTCAACTGACCGCCGTCCTCGTGGCCGACGTAGCCCGGCGGCGCGCCGACCAGCCGCGACACGGTGTGCCGCTCCATGTACTCGCTCATGTCGATGCGGACGATGTTGTCCTCGGTGTCGAACAGCGCCTCGGCCAGGGTCTTGGCGAGTTCCGTCTTGCCGACGCCGGTGGGGCCGAGGAACAGGAAGGAGCCGATCGGCCGCCTCGGGTCCTTGATCCCCGAGCGGGCGCGGATCACGGCGTCGGCCACGAGCTGGACCGCCTCGTCCTGGCCGATCACCCGGCGGTGGAGGATCTCGTCGAGTCGCAGCAGCTTCTCGCGTTCTCCCTCGACCAGTCTGGTGACGGGGACGCCGGTCCACTTGGACACGATCTCGGCGATCTCGTTGTCGGTTACCTCTTCCCGCAGCAGCCGCCCCGCTCCGTCCGGTTCGCCGGCGGCCCCTTCCTGGTTCTCGAGCTTCGCCATCAGCCCCGGCAGCACGCCGTGGCGGAGTTCGGCGGCCCGGTTCAGGTCGTACTGGCGCTCGGCGACTTCGATCTCGTGCCGTACCTGCTCGACCTGCTCGCGCACCTTCCGTTCGTCGTCGATCGCGGCCTTCTCGCTTTCCCACTGGCTGCGCATGGCGGCGGCCCTAGTGCGCAGGTCGGCGAGTTCGCGCCGGAGCGTCTGCAGGCGACTCCTGCTCGACTTGTCGGTCTCCTTGTTGAGCGCCGCCTCCTCGATCTCGAGCCGCATGACGCGCCGGGTCGCTTCGTCGAGCTCGGCCGGGAGGGAGTCGATCTCGGTCCGGATGAGGGCGCAGGCCTCGTCGACGAGGTCGATCGCCTTGTCGGGCAGAAACCGGTCCGAGACGTAGCGGTCCGACAGGGTGGCCGCGGCGACCAGGGCGTTGTCCTGGATGCGGACGCCGTGGTGGACCTCGAACCGTTCGCGCAGGCCGCGCAGGATGGACACCGTGTCCCCGACCGAGGGCGCGTCGACGACGATCGGCTGGAAGCGCCGCTCGAGCGCCGCGTCCTTCTCGATGTACCTGCGGTACTCGTCGAGCGTGGTGGCCCCGATGCAGTGGAGCTCGCCGCGCGCGAGCATCGGTTTCAGCAGGTTACCGGCGTCGGTGGAGCCCTCCGTGCGGCCGGCGCCGACGATGTTGTGAACCTCGTCGATGAACAGGAGAACGCGGCCCTCGCTCCGGGCGATTTCGTTCAGCACGGCCTTCAGCCGCTCCTCGAACTCGCCGCGGTACTTGGCGCCGGCGAGCAGCGATCCGAGGTCGAGCGAGAACACGCTCCGGTCCTTGAGCCACTCGGGCACGTCGCCGCGGACGATGCGCTGGGCCAGACCCTCGACGATCGCCGTCTTGCCGACTCCGGGTTCGCCGATCAGGACCGGGTTGTTCTTCGTCTTGCGGGACAGGATGCGGATGGCGCGGCGGATCTCCGAATCGCGGCCGATCACCGGATCCATCTTGCCGCTGCGCGCCTGGGCGACGAGATCGACCCCGTACTTCTCGAGCGCTTCGTAGGCCGTCTCCGGGTTGTTGCTCGTCACCCGCTGGGATCCGCGGACGGCCTTGAGCGCGTCCAGCAGGGGCTGCCGGGACAGGCCGGCTTCCGCGAGCGCCCGTGCCGCGCCGTCCTTGCCTTCCAGGGCGGCGAGCAGCAGGTGCTCGACGGAGACGTAGTCGTCGCCGAACGTCCCGGCTTCGTCTTCGGCTCGCGCCAGGAGTTGTTCCAGTTCGGCCGTGATGTAGATCCTGCCGGCCTCACCGCCGCCGGTCGAGACCCTGGGCCGGCGTTCGAGGTCGCCCTGAATCCTCTTCCGCAGTGCGCCGGCGTCGACCTCTAGGCGATTGAGGATCCGCGGCGCCAGACCGTCCTGCTGCTCGAGCAGAGCCAGGAGGAGATGGTTCGCGTCCACCTGCTGATGGCCCAGGCGCCGCGCCCGATCCTGGGCCGCGGTGAGCGCTTCCTGCGACTTGATCGTCAGTCTGTTCGGGTCCATATCGTTCAGGTCCTCCTGCCAGGTGGACTCAGTTGTCGTTGCGAGTGGTGCCGGAGGAGTCGTAGGACGGCTCGAACGCGGAGGTCTCGGCCAACTGCTCGAACAGGGCTTTCTCCTCCTCGGTCAACTGCGTGGGAACGACGACCTGGATCTCGGCGAGCAGATCGCCGTCGGGTCCCTTCGGGTTGGGCAGCCCGCGGCCCCGCAGTCGCATCTTCCGCCCGGTGGACGAACCGGCGGGGAGCCGCGCCTCGGCGGTTCCGCCGAGCGTCGGAATCCGGACTTTGCCGCCGAGTGCCGCCGTCCAGGGTGAGACCGGCACGTCGCAGTGGAGGTCGCGATCGCGGCGCCTGAAGACCGGATGCGGCAGGGCTTCGACCCGCAGCAGCAGGTCGCCGTCCTGTCCGCCGGCACCCTTTCCGCCCTGGCCGCCAAGGCGAATCGACTGGCCCGGCAGCACGCCCTTCGGAATCCGGACCTCCAGTTTCCGGGTCCGGCCGTTGGTGCGGTCTAGGAACTCGATCGTCTGGGGTCCGCCCTCCGCCAGGTTCTCGAGGCTGAGCGGCAGAGAGACCTCGTGGTCCCGACCCCGGCGCGGAGGGGACCAGGTCGACTGCCGGCCGCCGCCGGGGAAGCCCTGCGGGCCCGCGCCGCCGAAGAGCATGTCGAAGAACGAGCTGAAACCGGAACCGCCGCCGGCGCTTCGGAACTCGAATCGGCTGTCGCCACCGCCGAAGTCGAACCGGAAGCCCTCCCAGCCGGGCGGTGGAGCGCCTCCGGTCTGGACCTGCTTCCAGGCGGTTCCGTACTGGTCGTACTTGCCGCGCTTGTCCGGATCCTTCAGCACCTCGTAGGCCTCACCGATGTCCTTGAAGCGGGCCTCGGCACCCGCGTCCTTGTTGACGTCCGGGTGGAACTGGCGCGCCAGCTTGCGGTAGGCCTTCTGGATGTCGGCGGCCGTCGCTTCCTTGTCGACGCCGAGCGTCTGGTAGTAGTCCTTGTACTCCACGTTGTGTCTGCTTCCTGCGCGTGGGATTGAGCGATTCCGACCTAACTCCGGCAGATAGTTTAGTCTAAGTCACTCAACTTTGGAAGACGGTGCGGCAGAGGATTCGTGCCGGCCTTGCGGCCGGCGCTCTGTCTTCCGCGGGTCAGAAGACCCGCGGCTACACGCACGAAGGGCGCGACTTGCGTCGCGCCCTTCGGAAAGCGTCTGACAGCGGCTCAGCCGGTCACGGCGGGTCGAAGCCGAACGCCGTGTAGTTCAGCGCGATGTACTTCTCCTGGCCCTCGGGAACTTCCTCCAGGGGCAAGATCGCCTGCACCGGGCAGGCATCGACGCAGAGGCCGCAGTCGATGCACTCCTCCGGGTGAATCAAGAGCAGTTCCCAGTCGTCGTCGTCATAGATGCAGTCGACGGGGCAGACATCGACGCACGACGTGTCCTTCACGCCGATACAGGGTTCGAAGATGATGTGGGTCATCGGGCTCTTCCTCGCGGGCCGCACACCACCCCGGGCTCTTGTCGGGGCAGCCTTGAAACGCGGCAGACAGTAACAGAGTCGCCCTCAGGAGGAAAGACGCTCCCCGGCGGCAAAGCGGCCCGGGTGCATGACTTCCGGAATGGCCAGCCGGGGGTCGCCGGGCTGCTGGTCGAGCACCAGCGGCGCGATCATCCTGGCGGTGAGCGGGGCCAGCAGGATGCCGTTGCGGAAGTGGCCGGCAGCGACGTGCAGCCGCTCGCTCAACCGGCCGACAATCGGCCAGGGATCGGGCGTACCCGGCCGCAGGCCGGCCCAGTGCTCGACCGGCTCACGGTCCTTCAGGGTCGGCAGCAGGGCGGCGGCCCCCGTCGCCAGATCCGCGCCGACCTCGTCGCTCAGGCTGAGATCGAAGCCGGCGTGCTCTACGGAAGCCCCGATCAGCAGGCGCCCTCCCGCCCGCCGCACGGCATAGAAGGCCGGCGTGCGGATGGCGCCGGTGAAAGGCCAGTCGACCCGGTCGAAGGCGATCATCTGGCCCTTGACGGGAACGATCGGGAGGGCCGGCAACCCGTGGACCTGTGGAGTCCAGGCGCCGCCGCAGACCACGACGGCGCCGGCGGCGCACTCGAAGCCATTACCTGAGGTGACGACCTCGCCGGACGCCTCGACGACACGTTGTACCGTGGCGCGGTGGAGGACGACGTTCCGTTGGCGTAGCGCCGCCGCCGCCGCGGTCGCCGCCAGCCGGTTGTCGACCCGATGCTCGCCCGGCAGCAGAAGCGCTTCCTCGATCCCGGGACGCAGATCGGGTACCAGCTCGGCCAGCTCGGCCCGGTCGAGGTCCCGGGCCGCTTCGCCCAGGTCGAGCGCCCGCGCCCGGATTCGATCAAGCACCTTGCGACCTTCAGGATCGAGCACCGGCAGGAGCGAGCCGGAGTCGTCGTAGTCGATCGACGTGCCGCTCTCCCGTTCGAGCGTGGGCGCCAGGTCGCGCCAGAGGTCGCGCGAGCGAATCGAGAGCCTGGCGAACGCCTGGTCGGCGATGCTCTCCGCGATCGGCGCAATCATTCCGGCCGCGTTGGGCGAGGCCGCGCCCTCCTGGCGGTCGTCGACGACCTCGACCCGGGCGCCCGCGAGGGCAAGCTCGCGAGCGGTCAGCAGCCCGATCAGGCCACCGCCGACCACGAGGACGTCGGGCCGCGGCCTCGGGCCCGAGGCGTTCCGCCGCGCCATCAGTTGTCGGCCAGCGCTTCCGCGTGCAACCGGGCGCGCGGCGCGATTTCCGGCCCGGCGTCGGACCGGAGCCGCCCGCGCTCCCTCGAGGCGAGGGCCTCGAAGACGGTGCGGGCCCGCGATCGGTATTCGTCCCGCCCTTCTTCCGCGAGGATGGTCAGGGCCAGTCCCAGCATGTACTGCACCGTGTCGCGGCCGAGTCCGCTGCGGCCGGGGGCCTCGACCGTGCGGAGCTGGCGGACCACCGCCGCCTGGTCGCCGCCAGCCAGCAGCAGGTTCGCCAGATCGAGTTCCAGAAGCCACCGCGGAATGTCTCCAGTGCGTTCCAGCTCCTGGTGCAGCCGGGCCGCGACGGCCGAAGGCAGCAGGTCGGGGTCGAACGCGTCGAGCAACGCCCAACCCCATGACGGTTCGACGCTGCGGACCGTGGCGCCGCCCTCGCCGCGGGTGACGAGTTCGATCTCATCTCCGGGCTCGGCGCTCTCGACGGCGTTCGTCAACTGGATCGTGGAGGACGCCGGTTCGCCGGCGATCGTGACGACTTCCATGCCGGGCGCGAGCCCCGCGGCCGCGGCCGGGCCGTCCGGATCGACCGCCGCCACGATCGGCAGGCCGCCGGCCTGGGAGTCGATGAGGGTGGCGCCGAATCGGGGCGTCCTCCGGCCGAGTTCCGGGTCGAGGGCCGCAGCCAGCCGCTGCAGCGCGCCCTGCTCGAGCCGCCGGTTCTCGATCCGCAGGGTACGCACGTCGGGCGACGGCGGGCCGGGGACGGCCGGCCACCACCACAGGTCGACCGCGTCGGCGACCAGGTCGTCGTTCAGGACGGCGGCGACGTAGAGCGCGGCCGGCAACCTCGCCTGGACCTGTTCCTGGATCGCTGCCCAGTCCAGCTCCCGCCGAGCCGTGGTCCGGGCGCGCAGGGTGTTCGAGTCCACACCCAGTTCGGTGAGCAATTCCGTGCCCTCGGCGCCGCGATCGAGGACGCTGTACGTGCCGGCGCCGCGGAACGCATCGAGCGCGAACTCGACCGCCCGGACGCCGGCGGGGTCGTCGCCGAGCACGCCGAGGTAGACCAGCGCCGGCCGCAGCCGGATATCGATGTCGATCCGACGCCGGTCTTCGGCGACCACCGAGGTTTCGAAGTAGCCGAGCGTGCCGTGGGTCACCGACAGGTCGTACGCTCCCGGCGGCAGGCGAACCTGGGGTGGCGACCTCGACCAGTCGGGCCGGAGAATCCGACCGTTGCCCAGGACGCTCGCGCCTTCGGTCAGGCCGACCAGGCCGATCACCGCCTCCTCGCGCTCCAGGACGACCGGCGGCAGCTCGTAGTCCACGAGGTCGGGGAGCTGAAGACTCGTGCGGAAGCTCCGGAAGCCGTCCTTCTCGATGTCGATCCGGTAGCGGCCGGCCGGCAGGTCGTCGAGCCACAGTTCGCGGGAGAAGTCCTCGGGCGGATGGTCCGCGGCCGTCCCCTCCGGCCGGAACCAGGGCTCGGCCTGGCCCTCGGTCAGTCCGCGTTCGATGCCGTCGACCAGCACGGCGGCGCCGGTCGGGGCGGTGCGCAGCCGGACGACGGCGCTGTCGCGCTCCAGTTCGACCGCCACCTCGAGGACCCGTCCCCCGTCGATGGCGAAGGCGGCGGTGGTCGGCAGGTAGCCGGGGCGGGACACCTGCGCCAGGTAGTCGCCCGCCAGCATCGCCGTGGGCTCCGGCGGCACGAAAGGCTCGGGTGCGGGTTCGGCCTCGTCCTCGGGAGCGATTTCCTCGGACGTGGGGGAGTCGCTGGTTTCCCCGGCGGGCTCCCCCTCCGCGCTTCCGTCCTCCGTCGCGTCCTCCGCGGTGGGCGGCGGTTCCGGCGGCGGCGCGGCGTTCTCGAACGCCAGGTCGCCCACGCGAATCTCCGCATCCAGAGGCGCGACGACGAAGGAAACCCGGCCGACGAGTTCTTCCTTCCGGCTCTGCAGCCGATCCGTCAGTTGCCTGCCGGCGGTCTCGGCGTCCAGTTCGAACACCGGGTCGAGCCGGATGATCCGGTCGAGCGCCTGGTCGGCGCCTTCCCGGTCATCCAGCGTCCAGCGGGCGGCAGCCAGGTAGAGCCAGGCGGTGCGCAGGGTCTCGAAGAGCCGTGGGTCGCCGGCGGCGAGGTTCCGTCCGCCCCCGGCGTCGGCTGCCAGCGGTTCGAGAGTGTCGATGACCTCCTGGAGCAGCGGAACGGCGCCTTCCGAGTCGCCGCCGGCGTAGATGTCGCCGGCCTCGCTCAGAGTGGCCGCCGTCCGGGGAGGCAGCCGTGTCGACCGCTCGATCTCGAGGTCGCTCCGGCCGATCTCCTGGACGCCGATCCGCTGCGCGGAAGCCGCACCGCAGAGGCCGGCCAGGACCGCCGGAACGGCTGCGAGGACGAGCAGGTTCCTGGACATCCTCGACTACTCCAGGACCACGACCTGGCCGAGGCGGCTGTCGGCGACGAAGATCCGCGCCTGGCCGTCGACGGCGACGTCCTCGGGGGCGCGGAGTTCCTGGCCGCCCGGCAGGACGGGCCCGAGGGCCGCCAGCGGCGTGGCGAAGGCGTCGTAGACGAGGATCTGCAGCGTGCCGGCGTCGAGCACGTAGCGGTTGCCGAACGCGTCGACGTCGAGCGCGACGGGGCGTCTCCAGTCGACCCGGAAGGCCTCCTCGAAGCGGCCGTCGGCGGCGAATCGCAGCACCGAGGGCGGCGTGGAGCGAGCGCCGGCGTCGAGTACGTGGATGGCGCCGTCCCTGCCCACCGCCACGTCGACGGGCTGGGTCAGCGCGGCGACGCGCAGCGTCTCGATCGGCCGCCCCTGCGCGTCGTAGCGGAGCACTTCGGCGGAGCGGCGCGAGAGCACGGTCCAGTTGCCGAAGGCGTCGCGGTGGGCGGCGACGATGCGGTCCAGCTCGCCGCCGCCGACCCGGCTGAAGGAGACGGTCCGGGGGTCCTCGATCCCGGTCACGCCGTCGGCGGTGATGACGCCGGGGGAATCCGCCGCCGCGTGGCTCGGCCGGACGATGCCGCGGAGGTCGCGGGCGGACGCCGGCGCTCCGTCGGCGTCGAGGATCGCGGCCCGGTTCGTCTCCGTGACGACGAGTCGGCCGTCGGCACCGGCGGCGACGCCGCGGGGCCGCTCGATGCCGGTCGGGGTTGGCAGGTAGCCGCGGGAGTCGAGCCAGCGCTCCTGGCTGGCGAGGGGCCGCAGGATGAGCCGATGGATCAGGGTCATCCGTTCGAGCGCGTCGCCGGCGACGTTGCCGTTTCCGCCGTTCCCGCCGAGAGCGCCTTCCCGTGCCAACCGCAGGTGCCGCGCGGCGTCCTGCCAGTCGCCTCGCATCAGCAGCAGGTCGCCGAGCTCGAAGTGAGCCCGCGGGCTCCACTCGCTCTCCGCTTCGCGCTCCAGCAGCCGCAGGAGCTCGCCGGCGGCTTCCCGTTCGGCGCCGGTGCGGCGGCCGAGCGCGGCGGCTTCCACCAACGCCCGGCCGCGGAGCTGAAGGCGGGGATGCTGGCTCCGCGGGAAGCGCCGGGGGACTTCCAGCAACCGCTCCCGCGCCTGGGCGAGGTCGTCAATACTGGCCGCGTCACGGGCAGCGGCAAGGCCGGCTTCGACGAGTACCGTGGCTTCCCGTTCAGCCGCCTCGTCCTGCGCCGGCAGGACCGCCGCGAACAGGGTCAGGCCGAGGACGGCTCCCGCCCGAGAGCGCCCTACGCGCCTAGGCGTCGAGTTCTTCTTCGAGCCGCTCGTCACTGAGCCGTCGGGCGGTTGGCGAGAGGGGGGCATGGGTGAGGATTTGACTGGCGCGCGCAATCGCCTTCGCCGCGTCGCCCAGATCCTGGTAGATCACCATCTCCTTGTAGAGCAGGTCCGCCAGCTGGTTCAGTCGCTCCTCGACCTCTTCGGCGTGGGGCCCTTCGGGGAAGCGCTCGAGATACTCGGAACCGCTCGTGATGTCGTCGTAGCTGCCGGCCAGCTTGCGCAGGCGATCCTCGGCCCGGTCTCCGAGTGCCGGGTCGCGTTGCTGGAGGGCCAGGTGTTGCAGGGAGCCGAGTCGGGTCAGCACCGGCGTCAGGTTGTGCAGCCCCCGCTGCGCCGCGGCGGCGGGACTGTCGCCATCCTCGGTGATCTGCTCGGGCGGCTCCGACTCCCACGCCTTGAGGAAGCTCTCCACTGCCTGGGTCTCGCGGCCCAACCGGCTGTAGGCGGTGCCGAGCAGAAGCGCCACCCTGGGCGCGCGCGGAGAATCGGGGTAGTTCGAGAGGAAGGCCTCGAGGAAGGGGGTTTCGAACACGCCGCGATCGAGGATGTCGATCGACTGGGCGTAGAGCTCCTCGGATTGACGTCGGAGGTCGGCGAGCTCCTGACTGAGGACGGCGAGGAAAGGCGAATCCGGGGTCAGGGCCTGGACGGCCTCCATCTCGCGGCGGTAGGTGGCGGTGATACGACCGTAGTCCCTCGATGTCGCCAGCCGGTCGAGTTCCCGGGCCCGCAGCTCATGGAGCCTGTCCAACCGAATCGACTCGGCTGCCGTTCCGCTGGGCCAGGCGTTGAGGGCCATCGTCTTCAGGAACCGGAGCGCCGGCGGCACGGCGGCCGACTCCCTGGGGCCGGTTCGGGCGAGGCGTTTCGACGGGTTCGCCACGAACTGCAGCAGGCTCTCCTGGGTCGCCTTGCGGTAGGCGTCGACCTCCTCGCCAGGCGCCGCCTCGAGCGTCGCGAGATAGCGGCCCCGGGCCCTGGCGGCCTGCACCCGCGAGTCGAAGAAGGGATGCGTCTGCCAGTAGCCGTACGCCTTCGACTGCGGAATGCGTTCCCCCATCTTGGCCATCAGCAGGCCGAGGGCGTTCGGGTCGTAACCGGCGGCCGCCGCGAGACGCTGGCCTTCCTCGTCGCTTTCGTCTTCGTGCTCGCGCGAGTAGCTGCGCATGACGAGTTCGGTGATGGCCATGCCGCCGACCAGCGCGGCCTGGGCAGCCGCCTCGGTTGGACTCTGGTCCCTCGTGTAGCCGTAGGGGCCGACGTAGCCGTCCTCCCGGTCGGAGGCGCTCGCCGCGATCAGCCCCACGCCGAGCAGGGAACTCAGCAGGTTCAGTCTCGTCGCACGCTTCTTCTGCTTCAGGAAGTGCTCGGACGTGACGTGCGCGATCTCGTGGCCGAGCAGACCGGCGAGCATGTCGTCGGACAGGCCCAGGTCGAGCATGCCCCTGGTCACGAAGATCTGGCCTGCCGGGAGGGCGAAGGCGTTGGGGATCGGCGTGTCGACGACCGCGAAGGTGAAGGGATAGCTGTCGAAGTCCGCGTGGTACGCCACTTCGTAGCCGATCCGGTTGATCCGCTCCTGCACTTCCGTATCGTCCACGAGCCCGTACTGCTTCACGGCCTCGGCTGCCGCGGCCACGCTCTTCTCGAACAGGGCGGGATTCGCGATCTCGATGGCCGGTGCCGCGTCGGCCGCGGCCAGCGCGAAGGCCAGCGTTGCGGCGATGGCGGGCCGCGCCATGCTTCCGGTTCGGGACGGTTCGTGTGCGCGCTTCATGGGGGAACCAACGGCCGCGGAGCCTGACCGATTCCGCAACGCCATAGGATACCCCCGTGGCGGCGTCACAAGCGCGGGAAGCGCTAGCGGCGGCGGCCCGGAGTCGCCGCGGCCATGAGCCGTGGTTGTTCTATCCGCGGGACGGTCGCTGGCGCTGGTGGTCGTTCGAGCGCGCGTGGACCGAGGTCCAACGCTGGCGGGCGGTGCTTGAGCGCGGCGAGGGCCCTGCCGACGGCGCCGAACCCGCGCCCGAGTCCTCGCCGGAGGCTCTCTGCTGCTATCTCGCGGCGTCGGCCAGTGCATCGGGAGAGGCGATCGCCGCGTTCGACCGTCTGCTCGCCCGCGATGCCCGGGACGTTTCGTCGCGGGAGATCGTCGTCGTCACGCCGCCGGCGGAGGCGGAGGCGCAGACACCGGCGGATCGTCTCGCGCGGTTGTGGCTCGACTGGTGTTGCGCGAACCTGGCGGTGCTGGCGCTCGAACCGAGCCGCCGCGCCCTGGCCGGCTCGGTGCTGTGGTGCCGGCCGACGACGATCCTCGTGGACACGGAGCAGGAGCGGTCGCTGGCCGCCGCGGTCGTGGAGCGGAGCGGAGGCCGGGATCGCAAGGCAGCCGGTCTGCTCGACAGGCTGCGCCTCCTCCTGGTTGCTGAAGCTGACGGGGACGATGACCCGGGCGATGCCGGCGTGGTGACGCCGCCGGCTCGTTGGCAAGCGTGGGGGGTCGAGCGCCGCGCAGTGGGGAAGCGCGAGGTCGGCCGTTGATACAGTGCCGGCTGGTGAACGGCGCCGCGCCATCCGTCCGGTTCCTGCCGCTGATCCTGATCACGGCGCTCGTGACGCTTGCCGCGCAGCCCGTCGCCGGCGCCGGCTTCGCGGTCAAGATGGCGACGCTTTCGCCCGACGGCTCGCCCTGGGACGGCTTCTTCGAGACGATGGGCAGGGACTGGGAGGCCGGTACCGATGGCCGGGTCAGTCTCACGATCTATCCCGGCGGCGTCGCCGGCGACGAACCGGACATCCTGCGCAAGATGAAGATCGGCCAGTACCACGCGGCCGCCCTCTCGGTCGCCGGTCTGGCCGACATCTCGAAGGACTTCACCGTCTTCGAGATCCCCCTGTTCTTCCACGACGAGCAGGAGATGTTCCATGTGCTGCGGGAGCTGACCCCCGGTCTGCGCGAGAAACTGGACGAAGAGGGCTTCGTTCTTCTCGGCTGGGGGTACGTCGGCCAGGTCCACTTCTTCACGAACGAACTGGCCCGCACGGTCGAGGAGATGCAGCGCCTCAGGATCTTCACCTGGGCCGGCGACGAGGCGATGACGAGCTGGTGGCGCGAGGGCGGCTTCAAGCCGGTCGCGCTGGCGGCGACCGACATCGTGACCGGGCTCCAGACCGGCATGATCGACGCGCTCGCCGTGCCGCCGATCTACGCGATGCAGGTCCAGTTCTTCAAGCAGGCGAAGTACTTCGCCGACATTCCGCTGATTCCGATGATGGGGGCGATCCTCGTTACCAAGCGTGCGTGGAACCGGATCTCGGAGGAGGACCGGAAGGTGATGGTCACGGCCGGTCAGCGGGCCGAGAAGAGCATCTTCGAGACGATCCCCACCCTCGAGCAGACGGCGATCCGGCTGATGGGCGGCCAGGGCCTGGAAGTCGTGCCGATCGTCGGCAGCGAGGTCGAGGACGACTGGGTCGAGATCGCCAACGATTTCGCGGCCAGCATGCGCGGGACGACCGTGCCCGAGGCGATCTTCGACCGGGCGGCGGCGGTTCGGGACGCCTACCGCCGGCAGTCTTCGATTGACTGAAGGCGCCGCCGCGGTCCGTCCCTGGGCCCCGGTGCGCTTCCTCCACCGGCTGGAGGACGGTGTCTCGACCGTCCTGCTCGGCGCGATGGTGCTCCTGCCGCTGGCGGAGATCGTCGTTCGCCGGCTCGGCACGGGCATCCCGGGCGCGCTCCCTTTCGAGCAGCACCTGACCCTGTGGGTCGCCTTCCTGGGTGCGGCCCTGGCGGCGCGCGAAGGGCGCCTGCTCGCGCTGGCCACCGGCAACTTCCTGCCGGAAGGCAGGTTCCGGACGATCGCCGCGGTGTTCACCGGCGGCGTCAGCGCCATGGTCGCGACCCTCCTGGGAACGGCCAGCCTGGACCTGGTCCGGATCGAACGCGAGGGCGGTATCGAGATGGCCGCCGGCGTGCCGGTCTGGGTGGGGCAGGCGGTCATGCCGGTCGGCTTCGCGATCCTGGCCCTGCGCCTGGTCTGGAAGTCCTCGGACCTGTGGACGGGTCGAGCCCTGGCCGGGTTCGGCATCGTGCTCGGTCTGTGGATCGGCGCGAACGCGGACTCCTTCGCCGATCGTGCCGTCACTCCCTGGCTGGTGCTGATCCTTGGCTCGACTCTCCTGGGCGGACCGATCTTCGCCGCTCTGGGCGGTGCCGCGGTCTTCCTGTTCCTGACGGACTGGGTACCGCTCGCCGCGATCCCGGCGGAGAGCTACCGGCTCGCGGTGTCGCCGACCCTGGCGGCGATCCCGCTGTTCACGCTGACCGGATTCCTGCTCGCCGAGGGCGGGGCGTCGGAAAGGCTGCTCAGGGTGTTCCGCGCCCTGTTCGGCTGGGCGCCAGGCAGCACCGCCGTGGTGTGCGCCGTCGTCTGCGCGTTCTTCACCGTCTTCACGGGCGGTTCCGGCGTCACGATCCTGGCGCTGGGCGGCGTCCTCTTCGCCGCCCTCTCAGCCGATGGCTACCGCGAGCGTTTCTCGCTCGGCCTGCTGACTTCGTCCGGTTCGCTCGGCCTGCTGCTGCCGCCGGCCCTGCCGCTCATCCTCTTCGGCATCGTCGCCGAAGTGCCGATCGAGGACCTGTTCATCGGCGGACTCCTCCCGGGGCTTCTGTTGATCGCGCTCATCGCGGCATGGGGTGTCAGGGAGGGTCTGCGCGCCGGCGCCGGCGCGACCCCGATCTCCGCGAAGGAAGGGGAAGCGCTGCCGGATCCCTCCCCGTCGGAACGGTTGCCGCCGGTTCTCAGGCGATCGCTGCCGCCCCGTGTCAACGAGATCGTGCTTGCCGTCTGGGCCGGCAAGTGGGAGCTGTTGCTACCCTTCGTCATCCTCGGCGCGTTCTTCAGTGGCTACGCGACCCTGGTCGAAACGGCGGCGCTGGCCGCTCTCTACGCCTTCGTCGTCCAGTGCCTGGTGCACCGCGACGTGAAGCTGGGCAAGCCTCTGCTGGCGGTCTTCCGGCAATGCGCCGTCCTGGTCGGCGGCGTGCTGATCATCCTGGTCGTGGCGATGGGCCTCACGAGCTGGCTGGTGGACGCCCAGGCGGCGCAGGCCCTCGTCGATCTGGTACAGAACAACATCGAGTCGAAGATCGTCTTCCTGCTCGCGCTCAACGTCTTCCTGCTGCTGGTCGGCTGCCTGATGGACATTTTCTCGGCCACCGTCGTCGTCGTGCCGCTGATCATCCCGCTCGGCCTGGCCTTCGGCGTCGACCCGATCCACCTCGGGATCATCTTCGTCGCCAACCTGGAACTCGGCTACCTGACGCCGCCGGTGGGCCTCAACCTGTTCCTTGCGTCCTACCGTTTCGAGCGACCGCTGCTGGCGGTCTACCGGGCCGCCGTGCCTGCGCTGGTCATCCTCGGCTTCGGCGTTCTGTTGATCACGTACGTTCCGGGGCTCACCCTGGGCCTGCTCGAGTTGCTGGGGCGACGCTGATGACCCCCGGAGTTACTCAATGAACTGGAAACGTCTGCAGAACATCGCCGTCGTCTGGTCGGCGGTCTTCCTGGGCCTGGCGATCCTGACGATCGTTGGCGTCCAGCTCGTCCCCCGCGAGGTGCCCGGCCTGGTCTGGGCGCTCCATGTGCTGGTGGCTGCCATCGGCTTCGGGTCCGGCATCGCGGCGGCCCGGCGCCGGGCCGAGATCGACGTCGAGCGGTGGAAGCTGGTGGAAGACCCGGACCTCACCTCCGGCGAGCGGGAACACGCCCACCGGGAGGCCGAGTCCCTGCTGCGACGGGCAAGCGCCCAGTTCCTGCTCGCCGGCGTGACCCTGGGCGGCTGGCTCGCCTACCAGTTGCGCGCCGAGCGGCCCGAGGCGGGCGCGGCCGTGACCCGGGTGCTCGGCGGCGAAACGCCGGACGTGCCGTCCCCGGACCAGACCCTGGCCGAGGCCCTGGCGGCCGAGCCCGTGTACACCCTGAGCCCTTCCGACCTGCTGATCGTCACGCCTCTGGTCGCCTTCGGCCTCGGCATGCTACTGGCCCGCTACCGGGCCGGCCGATCCGGCTAGCTGGCCCTACCGCAGCCGCGCCACGGTGGCGCCCCATCCACCGCCGCCCTGCCCGCCGCTCCTGAAGGACACAACCCGCGGATCCCGTTCCAGCACCTTGCGCACGATCTGCCGCTGCACGCCGATCCCGCGCCCATGGATGATCCGCACCTCCCGGAACCCCTTCTCGTAGGCGGCGTCCAGGTAGCTCTCGACCACGTCCTTCACCTCGCGCGGCTGAAACGGATGCAGGTCGATCTCATCGCCGATGGGAACTTCGACGACGTCGTCGGGCTGGAGTTCATCCTCTGGGTTCATTGGTTGAGGAGGTGTGGGCTGGGGTTGTTCAGAGAGAATCGCGCAGTGAGGGGATCGGGAAGGGAGGCTCCCAGCGGACTGGAGCCAAGCGACTTCCGACGACCTTACGGTAACTTCCGTCCTGGCGGAGCGCCGGCGACCGAAGCGAGCGCTGACCTTTCCTTTACCGAGAGGGCGCGAGCGGCCGATGGGAGCCTCCCTTCCCGATCCCCTCGCTGCTCCGCTTTCAAAACAACTTCAGCACCGCGATGAAGGCGCTCCAGCCGTCGTCGGGGCCGGCCAGCGCATGGCCGATGTCCATGTTGACGACGGTGCCCCAGGGGCCGATGAAGGTACCGACGATGCCGGCGCCGGCGAGCAGCTCGCGGTCGAGGCCGGATGCGCGGTCGGTGGCCCAGGCGGCGTCGCCGACCAGGTCGATGCGGAAGATCTCGCCGAGCTCGAAGCCGTAACTGACATGGGCGGCGGCGGCGCGTTCCGCCCGCACCTTGTCGCTCTGGTAGCCGTGGACGTTGACGTCCGAGAAGAAGCCGAACTCGTACTTGCTGAAGCGGTCGAGGTCGCTGCCGTCGACGTACTCGAGGGCAACGCCGAACTTCTGGAACTTCGGCAGGTGCCAGGTCTTGGCGACGCCGACGTTCCAGAGCGTGTAGCTGTCCGGCGTCAGATTGCCGGCGCCCAGGCCCCAGGGCTGCCATTCGCCGCGCAGGTTCCACGAGGCGCCGGCGACGAGCCGGTAGCCCGAGCGGATGTAGCGGACGATGGCGCCGACGCTGTGGCCCAGGTGGTCGGAAGGCAGAACGAAGTCGTCGCCGGTTTCGTCGGCGCGCTGGAAGTTGTTCCAGGAGAGCTGGTAGCGGAGATCGAGCTTGGTGAAACTGCCGAGCGGACGGCCCAGGCTGAAGTCGATGTTCGGGCGCAGCCGCTCGACGTTCTCCGCGGGCGACTCGACGCCTTCCCGGTAGAGCACGTCCTCGCCGGCGAACGCCAGCGCGAAGACGTCGACGCCGGCGTCCCAGCGGGAGCCGAACAGGCTCGGGTTCGCGATGTCGGCCAGGATGAGCGGCCCGGCGATGAAGAGGTCTGCCTGGGTGCCGGTGCCGCGCCAGTCGAAGGACAGCCAGTTCACCCCGCCCAGCGGCAGGGGACCGTCCTGGGCCTCGTCGTAGAAGGCGCCGCCGAGCAGGAACATCCGCGTCTTGTCGTCCTCCTTGACCACCCGTTCGCCGGTCTCCTGGTCGAGCTCCAGGTAGCGGAGACCCACCTCCGTGTCGCGCACCATCGTCGCCTCGGATGCCAGGGTGGCGTCGCGGCGAACGTCGAAGTCGGTCGGGTTGACGGAGATCCCGGTCAGTTCGATCTCCCGTTCGACGATCGTCGTCGCGTTCAGGACCGAGAACAACTGCTGGCCGATGACCCGGGTCGGCAGCCAGTAGGACGACCGCTCCCAGGCCGCGGGCTGGCCGGCCGCGTCGACGGGTGTATAGAAGGTGGTCTCGTCGTTGGACAGCACGTCGCCGGTCAGGCCGAGCTGGACCGCGCGCGTCTTCACCCGCGCGTAGAGCTCGCGGTCCACCCAGACCGTGCCGCGAAACAGGCTGCGGCCCTCGGTCAGGGCCGTCGCCGGCTCGAAGTCGACGACCCAGGTATCGCGGCCCTCGACCGTCGCGGTGCCCCGCAGCCGGTAGCGGTACTCCCTGGTGAAGGTGATCTCGGCCGGCATCGCCGCCGCCTTCTCGGGCTGGATCAGGGGGATCTCGGGGATCCGCTTGCGCCGCCAGCGGATGCCGTTGACGTAGAAGTTGTCCCAGGCCCAGTCGAAGCCCGCGCCCTGGCGGAAGAAGAAGGGACCCTGGAAGGTCGCGTCGACCGACTGGACGCCGGTGCCGAGCTGGAACCGGAGCGAGGTCGTGTTCGTTGCGCTGTAGTTGGCGACCCGGCGCGACTGATCGTCCTCGAAGGCTTGCAGCCGCCGCAGGATCTCACCGACCGGGATGCGGCGGGTGTCGGCGACCGTGAGCGCCTCCTCGACGCTCTCGGCCCCGTCGAGCCCGACCGCCAGGTCCCGCTCCAGGCGGAACACGAAGGGCTCGGCGGCGTCCCTCAGCTCGAGTTCGTAGCCGTTGCG
Organism: Thermoanaerobaculia bacterium; assembly: GCA_022826745.1. GTDB lineage: Bacteria > Acidobacteriota > Thermoanaerobaculia > Multivoradales > Multivoraceae > Multivorans. The sequence goes on from JAJDUI010000008.1 coordinate 21,602, forward strand.
GGTGCGCCGCCCGCCGAAGACCAGGTCCGACTCGCCGGTCGCCGGGTCGAAGCGCGCAGGCGACCCGATCTGGCGGTCGCTGAAGCGGAGCGTGAAGGGCCCGCCCTCCGCGGGCGGCGATACGACGATCCGCAGGCTCAGATCCTCTCCGCGGACGAAGCTCCAGGCCTCGGCGCCGGCGGGAGTGGAGTAGGGGTCGAAGGTGACGTCGCCCGAGAACTCCTGGGCGATCAGCCGGGCGGCGCGAACCGTGGCCGCGTCGGCGCCGGCCTCGCCGGAGAGCGGGAACAGGGAGAGCGAAGCGCCCGCTTCGGCCTCGGCCGCGGCTCGCACCAGTGCTGCTCCTTCACCGCCCGCGGTTGCCGCGTTCGGCTCGAGCGCGACCAGCGCGTCCGGATCGAGCTCCCGGATGAGATCCTTCAGTTCGGCGACTCCAGCGGCGGCGGTTCCCCGGCCGGGCCGGAACGCGACTCCGTCGAGGTAGGCGTCGAGTTCCTGGGCGTAGAGCGCACGGACCAGCCCGGGGTCTGGCGGCAGAGGCTCGGTGACGACGGCGGCGTCCGGTTGCGCGCCGGTGACGGCGACCGACGCCCGCTTGAGCGCCAGCGCGTACTCCTGGACGGCCTGCGGCTCGTTCAGGAGCTCGTCCGGCCAGACGAGCTGGAAGAGGGATCCGGCCGGCGCCGAGCGCGCGATGTCGGCGAGCCGCTCGAGTTCCGGCGTCAGTTCGTCGCCCGCCTCGGCCGCCGGCGGCGGCGCGGCGAATCGAACCGCGTACCAGGGAGTGGCGCCGGCGGCCTGGACCGCGGCGGTGGCGTCCTGCGCCGTTTGCACCGCTGCGTCATCGGCGAGTTCGACTGGCCACTTGACGACCAGGACCGCTTCCTCGGGAAGCGCCGGCAGTGTCCCGAGCAACTCCGCCGTCGCGGCCGGATCGTCGGTTGCCAGGCCGATGCACGGACTGCAGGGCAACTGTCCCGCGGCGGGCAGGGCGCCTGCGAGCAGGAGCAGGAAGGTGGCGGAGATTCGTCTTGGCATGTCGCGTTCGGGGGAGGCTAGCGCGCCGGGGGATTCAGGGGCCGGCGCCTTGCGCCGGATGCCGGCGGGGGCGCCGGCGCACCCAGTCTGCGCGCAAGCTCCTGGCGGGGATAACAGTCTGGAGGTGTCGAGATTCCCGATCCTCCTCCGATCAGGTTCTCTACGACGATCCGCCAGCCCGTGTTTCGGCGGCCCGGCGCCAGAACTCCTCCGCCAGATCGCCGGCCAGGACGATCTCGGGGCGCAGTTCCACGTTGAAGCGGTCCCGAACGGCCCGGTGGGCCGTGACCATCAGATCGAGGACGTCGGCGGCACGGGCCTTCTCCCGGTTGACGATCACGTTCGCGTGGCGCCGGCTGATCTCGGCGCCGCCGGCCTTCAGGCCCTTGAGGCCGCAGGCCTCGATCAGCCGGCCGGCGAAGTCGCCCTCCGGGTTGCGGAACACGGAGCCGGCGTTCGGCTTGCCCGAGGGCAGACTCTTCCATCGCCGGCGGTTCAGTTCGTCGATCCGCCTGAGCGCCGCGTCGCCGTCTCCCCGGCGGAGCGTGAACTCCGCGCGGGTGACGATCGCCTCCGTCCCCTGGAGGCTCGTCGTTCGGTAGGCCGGCTCGAGGTCCGCGGTGGCCAGGGTCTCGACGGGACGGCCCGGGCGCGCCACCCGCACCTCGGTGAGCACGTCCCGGATCTCCGTGCCGTAGCAGCCGGCGTTCATGACGACGGCCCCGCCGACGGTCGAGGGGAAGCCGGACAGCGCCTCGAGACCGAGCAGACCCTGCTTCGCCGTGTCCCGGGCCAGCCTGGCGAGGGTGACGCCGGCGCCGGCCCGCACCGTTGCACCCTCCACGTGGACCTGTTCCAGTTCCCCGCGAAGGCGGCAGACGATGCCGGGCATGCCGCCGTCCGGGAACAGGACGTTCGAGCCGTGGCCGTGGAGGTGCAGCGCGACTTCGCCCTCACGGGCGACGGTCATCACGTGCGTGAGCGCCGCCTCGGACTCGACCCGCACGAAGAACTCCGCCGGGCCGCCGATCCTGAGCGTCGTGACCGAGGCCAGCGGAACGGCCGCGCGGACCTCGACGCCGGGAATCGAGGCGAGGCGATCCCGGGTTTCCAGGTTGACGCCCTCGGGGGGCTGCAATACGCTGACCGCGCCCTTGTCGATGCCGGCTGTCACGTTCCTCTACGCCACGTCGCCGAGCGTCCGCAGCGGTCAACTCCCGACCTCCGTTCAACCGACTGACGATCCAGGGGAGCGCCGAACCGGTCGCGCGGGAGTATAGCCACGCGCGCACTCCGGCCATGCCGCCGGATCGTGCCGATGGCAGTCTCCAAGGCTCTTCGCTGGCAACCCCAAAGGCCCGCCAAGCCTCCATCAGCTACTCAGGAGAAAGCAACCCATGAAGCAGAGCCGCGCGAACGCAAAGAAGGGAGCCGGCCGCAACGAGGCCATCTCGGGCGCGCTCACCCAGATCGAACGGCAGTTCGGCAAGGGCGCGATCATGCGCCTCGGTGAACAGGAGAACCTCGGCATCGAGTCGATTTCGACCGGATCGCTCGCCGTCGACCACGCGATCGGCACCGGCGGCTTCCCGCGGGGCCGCGTCGTCGAGGTCTACGGCCCCGAGTCGAGCGGGAAGACCACGCTGGCCCTCTCGGTCACGGGGCAGGCCCAGCGCGCCGGCGGCACCGCCGCCTTCATCGACGCCGAGCACGCCCTCGACGCCGAGTACGCCGAGAAGATCGGCGTCAACATCGACGAGCTCCTCGTCTCGCAGCCGGACAGCGGCGAGCAGGCGCTCGAGATCGCCGAGATGCTCGTGCGCTCGAACGCGCTCGACATCGTCGTGATCGATTCGGTCGCCGCGCTCGTGCCGCGCGCCGAGCTCGAAGGCGAGATGGGCGACTCCCACGTCGGCCTGCAGGCGCGGCTCATGTCCCAGGCGCTCCGCAAGCTGACCGCGATCGTCGCCAAGTCGAGGACGACGCTCGTCTTCATCAACCAGATCCGGGAGAAGATCGGCGTCATGTTCGGATCGCCCGAGACGACAACCGGCGGCCGCGCGCTCAAGTTCTACTCTTCCGTTCGCATCGACATCCGGCGCATCGCCGCGCTCAAGGACGGCGACCAGGTCGTCGGCTCGCGGGTCCGCGTCAAGGTGGTCAAGAACAAGGTCGCCCCGCCCTTCCGGGTCGCCGAGTTCGACATCGACTACGGCGAGGGCATCTCCCGCGTCGGCGAGTTGATCGACCTCGGCATCCAGCACAAGCGGGTCATGAAGAGCGGCGCCTGGTTCTCCGCCGGCGACACCAGGCTCGGACAGGGCCGCGAGAACGCCAAACAGTTCCTCCGCGACAACGGCGACCTGGCCGACGACATCGAAAGCCACCTCCGCTCGGAACTCGGCCTGCCGCCCATCGTCGTCGCCGCCTCCGGCGACCAGGCCGCCGCGGCCGGGTAGCGGCGTCGAACAGGCTATTCTCGGGTTCAAGCGGAGACACTCCGGATCGAGGGAAGGGGAGAGGTCATGAAGAGGATTGAGGATCGCGCGTCGTGTTGGCGGTCGAGTGCGTTCGCGTTGGCCGTTGCCGCCTTGTTGCTGCTGGCCGCTTGCGCGGGCGAGGGCGGTGTTGCTGAGGCGCGTACCGGCTACATCGCCGAGATGGGGGACGGCCTGGGGTCGTTCAGAGTGCTGGCGCCCGAGGTTTCGGAAGAGGTTGGCGAGGCAGAGGCCGACGTCGACTCGGACGCCGAGGCTGGTGCCGAAGCCGAGGCGCCGGCGGAGCCCGCTTTGGTCACCGTTCTGCTCGACTTCCTGATTCACAACGAGGGCTCCGGCGCGCTCGACGGCGTCACCGTCGACCTCACGATCGCCGATCCGGAGGGCAACGAGAAGGAACGCAGGCTGCTCTGGGTCGAGACGGCCGGCCTGACCAAAGGCTCGCAACGGCAGGTCGCCCATGAACTGACCGACGTTGCCTACACCGACGGCGATGGCTTTCACGTCGAGGTCCGTCATCCGATCCCGATGGAAGAGCGCGGCGACTACCGCGAGTTCGACGCCGAGAACTGAGCGGCTCCGCTCATCCGGGGCGCCCGCGCGATCGGGCGGCGCCGACCACGCAGGACTGAAGACCGTGCTCCACAAGCAACTTCGCGTCACCGCCGCGCTGAATCTGGGCGGCGACATCGCCGCGACCGTGGGGGCCTTCTTCCTGGCCTGGTACCTGCGGTTCGTCCAGCCGGTGGTCGAGATCACGAAGTCGGTGCCCGACTTCGAGCCCTACCTCAGGATGTTGCCGTTCATCGTCCTGATCTGGCCCACCGTCTACTACTTCCACGGCCTCTACCGCATCCGCCGCGGGCACAGCCGGGTCGACGAGATGATCAGCATCGTCGTCGCCACCGTGCTGGCGCTGATCATCCTGACCTCGGTCCTGACCTTCGACCGTCTGACCCAGGCGGGCACGGACGATCCCTTTTCCTACAGCCGGGCGTTCTTCGCCCTGTTCGTGGTCACCGACATCTTCCTCGTCGCCTTCCTCCGGCTGACCACCCGCGCCTTCCTGCGCAGGTTCCGCCGCCGCGGGCACAACGTGCGCCGGATTCTCATCGTCGGCGCCGGCGACAGCGGCGAGGAGATCGCGGCCAAGCTGGTCCGCCACCGGGAACTCGGCTATGAAGTCGTCGGGTTCCTCGACGACGATCCGGAGAAGCTGCATGTCGAAATCGGCGGCGGCGTCCATGTCCTCGGCACCCTGGAGGACCTGGAAGAGACGATCGAACGACACGGCGTCGACCAGGTGATGATCGCCCTGCCCTTCGCCGCCCACCGAAAGATCCTCGACCTGCTCGACCGCATCGGCAACGAACTGATCGAGATCCGCCTTGTCCCGAACGTCCTCCAGTACGCCACGCTGCGCGCCGAGATCGAGGACGTTGACGGCACGCCGGTCATCAACCTCTCGCACGTGCCGATGGAGGGCTGGTCGAGCCTGGCCAAGCGCACGATGGACATCGTTCTTTCCGCCGCCGCGATGGTCGCACTCCTCCCGTTCCTGCCCGTCGTCATGCTGCTGATCAAGCTGGAGGACCGGGGCCCGCTCTTCTACCGCCAGGAGCGCATGGGTCTCGACGGCCGCTCCTTCATGATCCTCAAGCTCCGCTCGATGCGCGTGGGCGCCGAGTCCTCGACCGGCCCTGTCTGGGCAACGGAAGACGATCCCCGCCGCACCCGCATCGGCGCTTTCCTGCGCCGCTGGTCGATCGACGAACTGCCCCAGCTCTGGAACATCTTCCTCGGCGACATGTCCTGCGTCGGACCCCGTCCCGAACGCCCCGCCTTCGTCCGCGAGTTCCGCGACAAGATCCCCAACTACATGCTCCGCCACCGCGTGAAGTCCGGTCTGACGGGCTGGGCCCAGGTCCACGGCTGGCGAGGCAACACCTCCATCCGCAAGCGCATCCAGTACGACCTCTACTACATCGAGAACTGGAGCCTTCGCCTGGACCTCCAGATCCTCTGGCTCACCCTCCGTCGCGGCCTCACGAAGAACGCTTACTGACGTCGGTTTCCACGGTGCGGAGCCCCGCCGTCGAGTGCACCCGGGCTCTCAGTCACCGGTCTCCCGCAGGACGTCCAGGTAGATGTCCAGGGTGCTCTCGGCGGCCTCCTCCCACCGGAAACGCGCCGATCGCTGGCCGGCCCGGTCGGCCAATTGCCTCGCGTGATCGCGGTCGCCCATGCAGCGCTCGATCGCCCCGGCGATCTCCTTCACGTCGAGCGGGTTCACGAGTTCCGCGTAGCCCTGGGCGATCTCCTTGAGCGACGACGTGTTCGACGTGATGACGGGTACACCCGAAGCCATCGCTTCCACGACGGGCAGTCCGAAGCCCTCGTAGAGGGTGGGATAGAGGAACAGGATCGCCCCCTGGTACAGGGCGGGAAGGACCTTGCCGTCCACGTGGCCCACCAGGTGGACGTGATCGCCGACGCCGAGCTGGCGGGCTCGGCGCGCCAGCTTGAAGTCGCTGCCCGGGCGGGCGCCTACGCAGACGAGCGGAGCGTCGAAGCCGGCCCGCGACCGGGCCCGCGCGTAGGCCTTGATCACCCGGTCGAGGTTCTTGTGAGGCTTCGGGTTGCCGACGAACAGCAAGTAGGGCCGGCGTACGCCGACCTCGTCCAGGGAGGCGCGGAGTTCGTCTTCCGCCAGGGGCCGGCGGAAGCGGTCTTCGACGCCGTTGTAGACGACGCGGACCTTGTGCTCGTCGACGCTGAAGTGGTCGAGGACGTCGTTGCGGGTGTTGTTCGACACGGCGACGATGCGGTCTGCCCGGCCGACGCTGTGGCGGAACATCCCCTGGGCGTAGAAGGACGCGGCGCGGTTGGGCAGGAAGCCGGGATAGAGCAGGTGGATGATGTCGTGGATCGTGACCACGGTCGGGCAGGGCACGACGGCCGGCAGGACATAGTGGGTGGCGTGGTAGAGGTCCAGCCGGGACCGCCAGATGCGCCAGCTCATCAGTCCGATCTCGCGCAGCGAATAGACGGGTGAACGCTCGGCGACGCAGCGGAAGTTCGGTGGCAGGTCGATTGCGAAGTCCCGGTCCTCGGGCCGCACGAACAGGATGTACTCGTTGCCGGTGGGCGTCCCGCTCGCGCCTTCGATGCGGGCCAGACCGTGGATGAGGTTCCTCACGTAGACCCCGATGCCGAAGTCGCGCACTTTCCGGGCGTCGATGCCGATCCTGGGCACGCCGCAAGCCTAGCCGCGCGCGTCGGGACATTGACAAGTGGCGGCAACGACTCGTAGCCTCTGGGGTTTGCGCGCTTGCGCCTCGCCGGAGTCGCGGCGGACCATCGGAGAGGCGACTCGCAGAGGTGACTCGCGGTTCGAGACGGCGGACGCCTGACGGTGAAATCGGATGCACCTGCAGCTCGACCAGGCCCGTAACGGCCCCCTCCGCTGGCGCGATGCCGTCAGCGTGGCGGCAGCCGACCTGCGCCGGGACGAGGCGCTCGTTCCGGGCAGTGTCGACTGCGAGGGCAGCCTGACCTTCACCGGACCGGACTTTCTTCTGCAGACGCGGCTGCGCTACCGCCACCGACTTCGTTGTGACCGTTGCCTGACCGCGTACGAGGAGGATGTCGACCTGCCGCTCGCCTTTGTCGTGACGGCAGGCGTCGTGGACGGTCCGCCGGCTGCGGACGGCGCCGGGGACGCCCATGGTGCCCGCGAACTGGAGCCGGAGGATCTCTCGACCCTCGCTGCGGTCGACGGCGCCGTCGACCTGTTCCGGCTGGTTTGCGAACAGGTCGAACTCAACGTCCCGATGAAACCGACGTGCGACCCGGGGTGCCGGGGCCTGTGCCCGCAGTGCGGAGTCGACCGGAACCGGAAGGCCTGCGCCTGCGTCGCGGAGCGCGTCGATCCCCGCTGGGCCGGCCTTGAAGCGGTCCGCGAACGGCTTACCGATAATCTGTCCAGCTAGCCAGGAATCCAGGAAAGGAATAGAAGGAATGCCCAATCCCAAACGGCGGCACTCGAAGGCCCGTCGGGACCGGCGACGGTCCCATGACGGCCTGACGCGTCCCGCCGCCTCAATCTGTCCGAACTGCGGCGAAATGAAACTGCCGCATCGCGCCTGCAGCCACTGCGGCTACTACCGCGGGCGTGACGTGATCGAGGTCGAGGACGTTCTCTAGGAGCCCGACGCCGGCGGCGTTGCGGTCCCGATGACGAACCGATCCCCTGCACCCGAGCCGACGGTGATCGCCGTCGACGCGATGGGCGGCGATCACGCGCCGCGGGCCGTGGTCGAGGGGGCGCTCCTGGCCGCGCAGGAGAGCGGCCTTCGGTTGCTCCTGGTCGGCCGGCGGGATGCCCTGGAACGGGAGATCGAGGAACTCGAATCCGTCGCGGCCGACCTCGACCGGATCGAGATCGTTCACGCCCGCGAAGTCGTCGGCATGGGCGAGTCGGCCCTGGCGGTGCGCCGGAAGCGGGATTCCTCGGTGCGGGTCTGCGCCCGCCTGGTGAGGGAAGGCCGGGCCGCGGCGATGCTGACGGCCGGCAACACGGGCGCCGCCCTGGTCGCCGGCAAGATGGTCATCGGCGTGGCGCCGGGGGTCGATCGGCCGGCCCTGGCCGTCGTGCTGCCGCGCCGCGACGGCAGCACGATCCTGCTCGACGCAGGCGCCAACGTGGATTCCAAGCTCCATCAGCTCCGCCAGTTCGCGGTGATGGGGCACTACCTCGCGGAGCAGCTCCTGCGCCTCGAGTCGCCGCGTATCGGCCTGCTGTCGATCGGCGAGGAGGTGGGCAAGGGAACGGAACTCGTCCGCGAGGTGTTCAAGGCGCTCGACGCCACGGGCCTCAACTTCGTCGGCAACGTCGAGGGCGGCGACGTGTTCAACGGCGCCGTCGATGTCGTCGTCTGCGACGGTTTCGTCGGCAACGCGATCCTCAAGAGCGCCGAGTCCCTGGGCGAGTTCGTCAGCGGGCAGTTGCGCCACGAGTTGGGAAGCACCTGGCGGGCGCGATTCGGCTATCTGCTGGCGCGGCAGGCCTTCGAGCGCTTCAAGCGCCGCCTCGACTACAGCGAGTACGGCGGCGCGCCGCTGCTCGGGCTCCGGGGAGGCTGCTTCGTTGCCCACGGCCGATCCTCCGCCCACGCGATCCACAGCGCCGTGCGGCGGGCGGTAGAGTTCTGCGAAGCGGGCATTCACCTCAAGGTCAGCGCGAAGCTCGCCGAGGTCGCGTACGAAACGCGCTCGAAGGCGGTGGTGGCGGGATGACGAACGGTTTGCAGGGAGATTCCTCGAACGGGACGCGCCGGGTCCGGATCGCCGGCACCGGCCGCTCGGTGCCCGACCGGATCCTGACCAACGCCGACCTGGAGCGCATCGTCGACACGTCGAACGACTGGATCATCGCGCGCACCGGCATCGAGGAACGCCGGGTCGCGTCCGACGAGGAGTACACCTCGGTCTTCGCGATCGACGCCGCCCGCAAGGCGATGGAGATGGCCGGGGTCGAGGCCTCGGACGTCGACCTCGTCCTGATCTCGACCGTGACGCCGGACATGCCCTTTCCTGCCACGGCCTGCCTCGTACAGGAGGAGCTCGGTGCGAAGGACGCCACCGCGTTCGACCTGAATGCCGGCTGCACGGGCTTCGTCTACGGGCTCTCCGTGGCCCATCAGTACCTGTCGAGCGGCGCCGCCTCCACGGCCCTGGTCATCGGGGCCGAGTCGCTGACGAAGTACACGGACTACGAGGACCGGTCGACCTGCGTTCTGTTCGGCGACGGCGCCGGCGCGGTGGTGCTGCGCGGCGAGGATCCGCCGGGGCCCTCCAGCGAGAACGGGCTCGCGGGCATCCTCTCGGTGGCGATCCACAGCGACGGCTCGCTCGCTCACCTGCTCGAGATGCCGGGCGGCGGCAGCCGCAATCCTCCGAACCGTCCCGAGACCCTGGAGGCCCGTCTGCCCTTCATCCGCATGCTCGGCAACGAGACCTTCAAGGTCGCCGTGCGCACCCTGGCCGAGGTCTCGGGCGAGGTGCTCGAGGGTGCCGGCCAGCGTCCCGAAGACGTCCGGTGGCTGATACCCCACCAGGCGAACCGGCGGATCATCGACGCCGTGGGCCGCAGGATCGACGTACCGGCCGATCGCGTCTACGTCAACGTCGAGCGCTACGGCAACACGTCCGCCGCTTCCATCCCGATCGCTCTCGACGAACTGAACCGGGACGGCCGGATCGACTCCGGCGACCTGGTCCTGATGGCGGCCTTCGGCGCGGGCCTCACCTGGGGCGCGGCCGCGGTGCGCTTCTGAAGCCGTTCTCGGTCGTAACCAGATGAGCGGGGTGGCGTACGTCTTTCCGGGCCAGGGCTCGCAGCGGGTCGGCATGGGCCGCGCGCTGGCCGCGGCCTTTCCCGAGGCGCGGGCGGTGTTCGAGGAGGCGGACGACACGCTCGGCTTTTCGCTGTCGGGGCTCTGTTTCGAGGGTCCGGAGGACGAGCTCCAACTGACCGCGAACACCCAACCCGCGATCGTCGCCATGTCCGTCGCGGTGCTGCGCAGCTACCTGGCGCGGGATCCTGGGCCTGAGGCGCCGGCCTTCGTGGCCGGCCACAGCCTGGGCGAGTACTCGGCTCTCGTGGCGGCGGGAGCCCTCGAACTCGCGGACGCCCTGCGGCTGGTGCGGGCCCGCGGGCAGGCGATGCAGCAGGCGGTGCCGGTCGGCGAGGGCGCCATGGCCGCGATCCTCGGGCTGAGCCAGGAGGACACGGCCGCGGTGGCTGCACGGGCGGCGAGCGACACCGGCGGCGTCTGCCAGCTCGCGAACCTGAACGCACCCGGACAGATCGTGATCGCCGGGGCGGCCGGCGCGGTCGGCCGGGCCGTGGAACTCGCGGATGAGCGAGGCGCGCGGCGGGCGATTCCGCTGCCCGTGTCGGCGCCCTTCCACTGCGCCCTGATGGAACCGGCGCGGGTCGCGATGGAGCCCTTGATCCGGGACGTCCCGATGACGGACCCCGAAGTGCCGGTCGTCTGCAACGTGGATGCGGCAGAGGTGAAGACGGCGGCGGCGGCGCGGGACGCGCTGGTCCGGCAGATCGACGGCGCCGTGCGCTGGTCGGAGTCGGTGGCCCTGATCGCTTCCCGGGGCGTCGAGCGACTCGTCGAGATCGGCCCGGGCAGGGTGCTCTCCGGGCTCGCGCGCCGCATCGAGCGCGGTCTGAAGGTCCGGGCGGTCGCCGAACCGAAGGACCTCGCCGCGTGACCGTCTTCGACCTGACCGGCAAAACCGCGCTGATTACAGGCGCCTCGCGTGGAATCGGCCGCGCCGCCGCGCTGCTGCTGGCGCGGCAGGGCGCGCGGGTCGTCCTTGCGGCCCGCAACGAGGAGCTCCTGGACGAGGTCGCCGGCGCGGTGCGAGCGGGCGGCGGCGAGGCCCATCCGATGGCGCTCGATCTCGGCCATCACGAGTCGATTCCCACCGCGGTGCGGGGGCTTCCTTCGGAGTTCGCGGCCGTCGACATCCTGGTCAACAACGCGGGCATCACGGCCGACAACCTGCTGGCGCGGATGACCCTGGAGCAGTGGCAGCGGGTGCTGGACGTGAACCTGACCGGCGCCTTCGTCCTGACCAAGGCTCTGGTCCGCGGCATGATGCGGCGCCGCCATGGCCGGGTGGTGTCAGTGTCTTCGGTTGCAGGGGTCGTCGGCAACGCGGGCCAGGCGAATTACGCTGCCTCCAAGGCCGGGCTGATCGGGTTCAGCAAGTCGCTCGCGCGGGAGCTTCTGAGCCGCGGGATCACGGTCAACGTGGTGGCGCCGGGCTTCATCGAGACCGACATGACCGCGGCCCTGCCGGACGGGGCGGGCGAGCGCTTCCTGGAGCAGCATGGCCTGATGCGCCTGGGCACGGTGGAGGACATCGCGGCGGCGGTGCTGTACCTGGCGAGCGATGAGGCGTCCTACGTAACGGGCGAGGTGCTGAGCGTCAGCGGGGGCATGACGTAGCCGCGGTTGGCATTGGACGGATGGCCCCGGTGGTGGCATAGTCTTCCTTCCGCCCGCGGGTCCAGAACGCCCAAACCCGCGCTAACTCCCCCAGAGAGGAACCAGAATGTCCGTAGTCGAAAAGGTCAACAGCATCATCGTCGAGCAGCTCGGAGTCGATGCCGACGAAGTCACTCCGGAGGCCAGCTTCACTGACGACCTCGGTGCAGACTCGCTCGACATCGTCGAGCTCGTCATGGCCTTCGAGGAGGAGTTCGGTATCGAGATTCCGGACGAGGACGCCGAGAAGATCGGCTCGGTCAAGGAGGCCATCGACTACATTCAGGCCCACGGCTCTTCGAACTGACCGTCCGCTGGGTGCGCGGGTCTTCTGACCCGCTGCCGTGTGACCCCGGGTCTTCTGACCCGGGGAAGAACGTACCGGCCGTCAGGCCGGTGCTGCTTTGGAGCAGATTCCTGGACCCATGAGCGACCGTAGACGCGTCGTCATTACCGGCGTGGGGCTGGTGTCTCCGCTTGGCGTGGGCACGGAGGCGACCTGGTCCGGCCTGATGGAGGGGCGGAGCGGTGTCGGTCCGCTGACGCGCGTCGACGCCGACCTCTACACGACGAAGATCGCCGCGGAAGTGCGGGACTTCGACGCTCAGCGGTTCATGGGCCGCAAGGAGATCCGCCGGGTCGACCTCTTCATCCAGTTCGCCCTTGCCGCCGCGACGCTGGCCCACGAGGACGCGGGTCTCGAGATCGACGACGGCAACAGGGACCGGGTCGCCACCGTCGTCGGTTCCGGTATGGGCGGCCTGCCCCTGATCGAGCACATGCACGGCATCTGGCGCGACCGCGGCCCGCGCCGGGTGTCGCCGTTCTTCATCCCCGGCCTGATCGCGAACATGGCTTCCGGCCAGATCTCCATCCGCTTCGGCGCACGCGGGCCGAACACCTGCCCGACGACCGCCTGCACGACCGGCCTGCACGGGGTCGGCGATGCGTTCCGGATGATCCAGCACGGCTACGCTGACGCGGCGTTCGCCGGCGGCGCCGAGGCCACGACGTCCGATCTGGCGCTGGCCGGTTTCGGCGCGATGAAGGCGCTGTCCGTGCGCAACGACGAGCCGGAGAAGGCATCCCGCCCCTGGGACAGGGGCCGCGACGGCTTCGTGCTCGGGGAGGGAGCGGGGATCCTCATCCTGGAAGAGCGTGAGGCGGCGCTCGAGCGCGGCGCCCGCGTCTACGCCGAGATCGTGGGCTACGGCATGAGCTCCGACGCCTACCACGTCTCGGCGCCTGAGCCGCAGGGAGACGGCGCCGCGCGCGTCATGCGCGCCGCCCTCGGCGATGCCGGGCTTGCACCGGACACGGTCGACTACGTCAACGCCCACGGCACCTCGACGCCGCTCGGCGACATCGCCGAGGTCCGTGCGATCAAGCGGGTCTTCAACGATCACGCCTACCGCCTGGCCGTGTCCTCGACCAAGTCCTCCACGGGTCACCTGCTGGGCGCCGCCGGCGGCGTCGAGGCCGGCATCCTGGCGCTGACGGTCGACCGGCAGGTGCTGCCGGCGACGCTGAATCTCGACGAGCCAGGCGAGGAGTGCGACCTGGACTTCGTGCCACACGAGCCGCGCGAGGCGAAGGTCGACGTGGCGCTGACCAACTCCTTCGGCTTCGGCGGCACGAATGGCGCGTTGGTCATGGGTCGTTCGTGACGTGTCGGAAGGCAGAGCGATCAGCACGTCCAAACCTCCAGTAGCGTTGCTCTTGGCCGGCGTCTGGACGGTGGCGGCGGGGGCGTCCGCGGATGCGCAGAGTCTCCTCGACTTCGAGCCGGCCGCCGTAGCGCAAGCGGCGGAGGCCGGGGAGGCTGCGGGGCATCACCACCACGATCACCATCACCATGACGATGACGTCCACTCCTTCTTCTCGGCCGATGTGCTCCAGCACCGGGTCAGGGTCGATCTCGACCTGCTGCGCCGGGGGGCGCCCCGGCTGGAACTCGCGACGCCCGACGGGGAGACGTTTCAGGCAGTGCTCAGTCACTTCGAGGAGCGCGGCGGCGGCGATGCGCTCTGGTCCGGCCGGGTGGCGGGCGCGGCTTACGACACGATCTCGCTGACGCTGCACAACGGGCACGTCCACGGCGCCTACGGCGTGCCGGGGAAGTTGAAGTTCGCCCTGCGCGCCGACTCCAGCGGGTTGGGCGCGGTGGCGTCCGAGGCCGACGCCGCCGGCGAGCTGGACCCGGACGGAGAACCGTGGTGCCCGGAGACCGTGGCGCCCATGCCGGAGGCGCCGGACGCCGTGCTGGAGGCGTTCGCCTCGCGGGCGGCGGTCGAAGCGGCGCGGTTCGGGGCGGAGCCGCCTGCCGCGCCTTCGTCGTCGGAGGGGCTCTCGCAGGCGGGTTCCATCTCGCAGGCCGGTTCGGCCGGTTCGGCCTCGGGACCGGAGGGGCTGGCGGCGGCGCAGTCGGTGGTTGCCGTGACGTTGAGCGCGGATCCCTTGTCGGTGGCGGAGAACGCCTCCGCGCCGGCGACGGTCACGGTAACGGCGTCGGTCGCCGCCGGCGACGTCTTCGGCAGCAATCAGACGATCACGATCAGCGTCGGCGGCGCTCCGGCGATGGAGGGCGTCGCCACGTCCGGCGTCGATTTCACAGCCGTCGCCGACTTCCCGCTGACGCTCCAGGCGAACCAGACGAGCGGCACGGGGACTTTTACGCTGACTCCCGTGAACGACGCTTCGCCCGAGCCGCACGAGACGGTGCGGGTGAGCGGCACGCTGGCCGGTGCGGACGTGGCGCCGGTGGAGGTAGTGATCGAGGACGACGACCAGCATGTGATCGACGTGATGATCCTGTACACGCCGAGCGTGGCGGACACCATGGCGGTGGTCACGCAGCGCGATCCGTCGATCACGATCGCGACGGAGACGCAGGGCGCGGTCGACTACGTGAACATGGTCTGGCGCAATGGCGCCTTTCCCGCCCGGCTGAGACTTGCCCATGTCGCCGCCCTGCCCCGGGCCGCCTACGACAACCGCAAGCAGGGGTCCAGGGAGTACATCTTCGCGATGCGGACGGACCCGGACACGCTTCGGCTGCGGGAGGCGCACGACGCGGACATCGTCATCCTGTGGACGTGGGAGCCGACGATTCCCGGGCGGCTCGCCTGTGGCGTGGCCTTCGCCCGGGGCAACACGCACACGACGGAGACCATGTCGCCCTCGGCCATCGGTCTCTACAACTACCACTGCGACATTGCGGGCGCGAGCACCTGGTCCATCCTGGCTCACGAGATCGGCCACGTGTTGGGAGCCATGCACGATCCGGCGAACCACAGTCCGGATCCGCGGCTTCCCATCTACCCGTACGCCTTCGGCCATACCCACATGGCCAGCGGCAACGAGCTGAACGTGGCGACGATCATGAGCTACGGCACGCCGCAGCGGTGTGTGCGGCGGATCTTCGGTTTCTGCGCCGCATTCGGCGATTCCTTCACCCGCGAACCGTTCTACTCGACGGTCCGCATCCAGGCCGTGAACCGGGCCGAATCCAGCTCTCCCCTCACCGGACCCGTCCCCATCGGCATCCTGAACGAGCGGGAGAACGAACGGGCCATCCGGCATCTCCTCCATTCCACCTCCACCTTCGACAACTTCATGCTGGCGGCGCCGCCCGCCAATCTGTCC
Source organism: Thermoanaerobaculia bacterium (assembly GCA_022826745.1). GTDB lineage: Bacteria > Acidobacteriota > Thermoanaerobaculia > Multivoradales > Multivoraceae > Multivorans. Next base: position 36,855 of record JAJDUI010000008.1, read on the forward strand.
GGCACGGCGACGCCGAACGGCGCCACGGTCGATGTCGCCCTCACCTGGGAGGACGTCTCGTCGCGCGAGGTGAGCTACGGCGTTCGCTATCGCGTTTTCGGCGACGGCCCTTGGCTGAGCGGGGCGAACCTCGTTCCCGGCGTCGAGTCGACGACGCTGACCGGCCTGTCTCCCGGGACGCGCTACGTCTTCCGCGTCGCGGCGACGAACTCCGTCGGTTTCACCAGCTACAGCTACGAGTGGCCGGTCCGAACGCCGGGCGCCGGGCCGCCGAACGCGCCCGGCGAACTGCGGGTCGAGGTCGTCCGCCGGGGCGCGGGCACGCGTGACATCGCGGGCAAGGTGCGGCTCACCTGGAGCGACTGGTCCGAGACGGAGACCGGGTTCCAGGTCCAGTACCGCGAGGTGGGCGCCGCGGACTGGGAGAACGGCCCCTCGCTGGGGGCCGGCGTCACGACGACGGAGGTGTCGGACCTCCTGAACGACGTCGTCTACGAGTTCCGCGTGGGGGCGACCAACACCCACGGGACCGCCTGGAGCCGGATCGTGTCGGCGAGGACCGAGCCGCCCGTGCCGCCCGAGGCGCCGGGCGACCTCGTCGGTCTGCGCCTGAGTTCGACCACCGTCCGCCTGTCCTGGGAGGATCTGTCGGAGGACGACGACGAATCGGCCAACGAGACCGCCTTCGACGTCCATATGCGGCCGTTCGCCGGCCAGGAGTGGACGGTCGTCAAGTCCGTGGCGCCGGACACGGAGACGGCGGTGGTAGGAGGTCTGCCGGAGAACAGCCACCTCGTGTTCCGCGTCGCTTCCGTGACGCCGGGCGGCCAGGGCCTGAGCGGCGAGGTGTCGGTCGATCTGACGGTCGAACCGCCGGGGATTCCCGAGGTTGTGTACTCGCTCGACCGGGACGCCAGCGACCGGATCGTCCCCCGCTTCGAGATCTCCGTCGAACCGGCGAACGGGGCCGCGGTGGACATGGCCACCTTCCGGAATGCGGAGTGGGTCCGCTACGACACCACGCGCCCGCGCCCACTCACGGGCAACAGTCCCTTCCGGGCGGAGGCGGTGAACGCCGGCGGCAAGCGGGTCGGCTCCAGGTTCATCGTGGGTCCCACCCCGGCGCCGCCACTTCGGCCTTCCGGGCTGGCGGCGGAACAGACGGGGCCGACAACGGTGCGTTTCACCTGGACGGACAACGCGACGGACGAGGTCTCTTACCAGGTAACGCTCCGCCGGAGCGGCGCGCCGCCCGTTGTCCATGGCGTCTACCCGGCTGACACGGCGCAGGCGACGCTTGAAGGACTCCGTCCCGGCGGCTACACGCTGGAACTGGTCGTGGCGAACGCCGACTGGGCCATCAGCCCGAGCACGGCAAGCTTCACGCTGCCCGTGCCCGATCCGCTGCCGCCGACGCCTGCCTCCGGCCTCGCCGCCGCGTATGGATCGGCGACCACGGAAGTCGACCTGACCTGGATGGACAACTCCTCCGACGAGGATGGTTTCCGCGTTGGCGCGCGCCCGGACAACGGCGTCTGGAGCTACACCGATGTCGCCGCGGATACGACCTCCCACACGGCGACGGGCCTCACTCCGAACACGCTCTACCACTTCCGGGTTCTGGCCCACTCATCGAACGGCGCGGTCGAGAGCGAGGTCGTCACCTTCGACCTCCACCCGACCCCGCGGGCGCCGTCCGACCTGAAGGCGCGGGCCGACGGCTCGACTTCCGTCGATCTGACCTGGACGGACAACGCATCGAACGAGACCGGCTTCCGGGTCGAGTCCCGGCAGGGGTCGGCGGCCTTTGCGGCGCTGGGCTCCGTTCTTTCCGCCAACACGAGGACCCATACGGCGACGGGGCTCTCGCCGGGCGCAAGCTACGACTTCCGGGTCGTCGCCGTGAACGACGCAGGCGCGAATCCGAGCGGCGAGGCGAGTCTCACCATGCCGCCCGCGGCGCCGACGAACCTTCTGGTTTCCGTTGCCGGCCCGACCTCCGCGGCCCTGACCTGGACCGACAACGCGTCCACGGAAACCTCGTTCCAGGTGGAGTACCGCGGCCAGTCGGAAGCCGGCTGGACCCTGTGGGCGCCGGATCCGGCGGCGGACGCCTCAGGGGTCACCTTGACCGACCTCATCCCGAACCGGGACTACGAGTTCCGCGTGTTCGCCCGGCACGAAGACCACGGGCTCTCCTCGCCGTCGAATGTCGCTTCCGCGACGAGCTTCCCGCGCCTGTCCGCCCCGGCTTCGCACGTCGTCGTCACCTTCCTCGGCTCGGACTCCGCTCGCGTGGAGTGGGCGGACAACTCCTCCGACGAGACGGCCTTCGAGGTGCAGTACCGGCTGTTCGGCCGGGACGCCTGGGTGTCGGGCGCCGTGACCGGCTCGGATGTGGAGACCGCCACGGTGACGGGCCTGCTGCCGAGCCGCGCGTACCGCTTCCGCGTTCTGGCGACGAACGCGAACGGCTCGCGGCCGAGCTTCCAGGTGGAGGTCACGTCGCCGCCGGCCGCGCCGTCCAACCTGACGCTGGAGCCCAGGCAGAGGGTCGTGGAGGGAGTGGACATCTTCTGGCGGAACAACGCGCTGGACTACACCGGCATCAAGGTCGAGAGCCGGGTCGGCGCCGAGCCGTGGACCAGCCTGGGAACGGTCGCTCGCCTGAACAGCCGCAATCAGGTCCGGACGACACTGAACATCAGCGACCTGACGCCGCGGGAGCGCTACGAATGGCGGGTTCGCGCGGTGAACGCGAACGGCGAATCCAGCCCGAGCAACGTCGTGCCCTACACAACCCCTGGACCGCCGCCGGCGCCCTCGGGCCTCGCCGTCACGCCGACGGGATCGACCAGCGTCCTCTTGACCTGGACGGATGCATCGGGCGACGAGGGCGGTTTCGACGTCGAGTACCGGCGCCAGGGAACGACTGCCTGGACGCTCGCCGGATCCGTCGAGGCGGACACGACGTCCGTCGGCGCGACGGGGCTCGTAGCCAGCACGGCCTTCGATTTCCGGGTCAGCGCACGGAACGCGCAGGGCTCGACGCCGGGCGACGTGGTCACGCTCACGATGCCGCCGGCGGCGCCGAGCGCCCTCGCGGCGACCCAGCCGACGGCGACGAGCGCCGCTCTCACCTGGACGGACAACTCGTCCGACGAGACGGGCTTCAAGGTGCAGTCGAGCGACGGCAGCGCCTGGGTGGACAGGCCGCGGGCCGGGGCGGGTGCTGTGTCCGCCACGGTCAGCGGCCTGACGTCCGGCCAGAGCTACGAGTTTCGGGTGCTGGCGACGAACGCGAACGGCGACTCGACGCCGAGCAACGTGGCGCACGTCGGTTCGCCTTTGCCGCCGCCGGCGCCCACGGGCGTTGCGGCCAACGCCGCCGGCTCCACCAGCGTCACCGTGACCTGGACGGACGGCTCGACGAACGAGACCGGTTTCGAGGTGGCGCAGCGCACGGGCGGTGGGAGTTTCGTGACGGCCGTCACCACGGCGGCGGACGCCGTGTCCGCGACGGTGACGGGGCTTTCGCCCAGCACGGCCTACGATTTCCAGGTGACGGCGGTGAACGCGAACGGGTCGAACGCGGGCGCCGCGGCGTCTCTCACCATGCCGCCCGCGGCGCCCACCGGGCTTTCGGCGTCGGCGGCCTCGTCCACCGCCGTGGACCTCTCCTGGACGGACGCCTCCACGGACGAAACGGGCTTTGCCATCGAGTACCGGCGGACGGAAGACGCGGCGTGGACCGCCTTCGGCACGGCGCCGGCCGCGGCCGCCGAGTCCGCGACGGTGACGGGGCTCAGCCCCGGCACGGACTACGAGCTGCGGGTCATGGCCATCCACCAGACGAACGGCCGGTCCGACCCCAGCAACGCCGCATCCGCCACCACCTACGGCACGAGGCGCCCAACCGGTCTCAAGGCCGTCGCCACGGACTCGACCAGCGTCAGCCTGACCTGGCGGGACGAATCGACGGACGAGACCGGCTTCGCCGTGGAGCGGCGGACCGGCGGCGGCGCCTGGGCCGAGGTGGCGGACCTCGAACCGAACGTCGAGGCGGCCGCGCTCGAAGGGTTCGCGCCGAGCACCGGCTACGACCTGAGAGTCGTTGCCGAAGGCCCCGCCGGCTCGACGCCGAGCGACGCCGCGACGCTCACGATGCCGCCCGCGCCGCCGACGGAACTGAGCGCGGTCACGGCCTCTTCGACCAGTGCGCTGCTCGAATGGACGGACGCTTCAACGGACGAGACGGGCTTCTTCGTCCACTACGTGGACGCCGGCGGCACGAGGTCCGTGTGGCCGACCCAACTCGCGGCGGGCGCGGAATCGCTGACGGTGACGGGGCTTCTGGCCGGCGCCGACTACGTGTTCACCGTCTACGCCAATCATGAAACGAACGGCCTGTCCTCGCCCAGCAACGCGGCGCCTCTCAGCATGCTCGGCGCGCCGGCGGCGCCGACCGGAGTGTCCGCCGCGTCGGCCGGTTCGACCACGGTCAACCTGTCCTGGACGGACAACTCGTCGAACGAGACGGGCTTCCGGGTGGACTACCGGAGCGGTCCCGTGGCGTGGACGGAGGGCCGGAGCGTGTCCGCCGGAACGCAGTCGGCGCAGGTCACGGGCCTTGCGGCGAGCCGGGGCTACGAGTTCCGCGTAGCCGCCAGGAACTCCCATGGCGCGACCCCGTCCGAGGGGGTCAATCTCGTCATGCCGCCGCGCGCGCCTCGGATCACCGGCGTCGCGGCCGAGAGCGGCACGAGCGTCGGCGTCTACTGGCAGGACCTCTCGCCCGACGAGACGAGCTTCGTCATCGAGTATCGGCAGTCGGCGGCGCCCGCCTGGACCACCTGGAGTCCCGAGGCGCCGGCGAATGCGCGGTCGGCCGTGGTCACCGGCCTGACGGTCGGCGTCTCCTACCAGTTCCGGGTCTACGCCAAGCACCGCCGGAACGGACTCTCCACGCCCAGCGAAACGGAAACGCTGAACCAGCTCGGCACGCCGACCGCGCCATCCGGCCTCGTCGCCACGCCGCGGGGGTCGACCCGCGTGGCCCTGACCTGGGTAGACAACTCCACCGACGAGGTCGCGTTCGACGTGGAGCAGCGGAGCGGGTCGAATCCGTGGGCCACGGTCGTCACGGTTGGCGCGGACACGAACTTCGCCGGCGTCACGGGTCTCGTCGCCGGCCGGTCGTACGACTTCCGGGTCGCCGCCCGGAACGCGAACGGCGTGGCGCGCAGCGGCGAGGTGACGGTCCACATGCCGCCGGAGGCGCCCAGCGGGCTGACCGTTACGGCAGCGGGCCCGACCGGCGCGACGCTGACCTGGGCTGACACCTCGACGGGCGAGACGGGCTTCGCCATCGAGTACCGCGCCCTGGACGTCGAGGCCTGGACGACCTGGGGCACGTCGGCCGCCGCCAACGCCACGACGATTACCGTGACCGGCCTGACGGCGAGCGTGGGCTACCAGTTCCGCGTCCGTGCGAAGGGGACGGGCGGCAGTCTCTCCGACCCGAGCAACGTGGCGACCCTGGCGGCGCTGGGAGCGCCCGCCGCGGCAAGCGACTTCGCCGTCGTGGCGGCCGGCTCCACCACGGCCACCGCCACCTGGACGGACAACTCGACGAACGAGTCCGTGTTCAGGGTGGAGCGTCGGCTTGCGGGCGAGACGGAGTGGACGGAGGCCGCGCTCGCCAACCGGGGCACGACGACGGTCTCCGTACCGCGGCTTGCGGCCAGCACGGCTTACGAGTTCCGGGTGCTCGCCTGGAACGAGCATGGGGGCTCTCCGAGCAACGTGGTCTCCCTGACCATGCCGCCGGCGCCGCCGACAGGGCTTGTCGCGACAGTGGCGAGCCCCTCGAGCGTCACGCTTAGCTGGACCGACGCCTCGACCGACGAGACGGGGTTTGTCGCGGAGTACCGGATCGCCAAGGCAAAGACCTGGTCGACCTTCGTCACCGAGGCGGTTCCGAACGCGAGTTCGCTTGTCGTAACGGGTTTGTCGCCCGGCAAGACCTACGAGTTCCGGGTGTTCGCGAAGCATGCGGCGAACGGCCCGTCGAGCCCGAGCAACGTCGTGACCATCGAGATGCTCGGCGGCCCGCCGGCGCCGACGAACGTTGGTGCTTCAGCCTCCGGGTCGACGAGCGCCCTCGTGACCTGGACGGACGGCGCCACGAACGAGACGGGCTTCACCGTGGAGACGCGCGCCGGCCTGGGCGACTGGGTTGCGGCGGCTTCCGTCGATGCGAACGTCGAGACAGCAACGGTTGAGGGGCTTCTCCCCAGCACGACGTACGCGATCCGGGTGGCGGCCGTCAACGCGAACGGCGCCGTGCCGAGCGTTTCCGTGTCGCTGACCATGCCGCCGGCCGCGCCGACCGGTCTTGTCGTAGCGACAGCGACGGCGAACAGCGTCACCCTGACCTGGAGGGACGCCTCGTCGGACGAGACGGGCTTCGTCGCCGAGTACCGGGCGGCCAGCGGGTCGGCCTGGACGGCGTTCGGAACGAAAGCGGCGGCGGACGCTACGTCCATCACGGTGACCGGCCTGACGTCGGGCACGACCTACGAGTTCCGCGTCTTCGCCGAGAGCGCGAACGGCCGCTCCTCGCCCAGCGGCGTGGCGCGGGTGGGCTCGGGCGGTGCGCCCGCCGCGGCCTCCGCGGTGGCGGCGGTGTCGACGGGCTCCACCAGCGTCCTCGTCACCTGGGCGGACAACGCGGCGGACGAAACCGGTTTCCAGGTCCAGTACCGCGTTGACTCCGGCGGTTCGGGCGGCTGGACGGCGGGCCCCGAGGTCGGGGCGAGCGTCACCCGGGCCGTTGTCGCGGGTCTGGAGACGAGCACGGCCTACGAGTTCCGCGTCGTTGCACTGAACGCTGACGGCTCGACGCCCAGCGTCGCCGTGTCTCTCACCACGCCGCCGCCGGCGCCGGGCGACCTGCGGGCGAACCGGATGAGCGGCTCACGGGTCAAGCTGTCCTGGGTCGACCGGGAGCCAGTCCTCCACGTGACCTTCGTCGTCGAGTACAAGGCGGCCAACTCCAGGGAGTGGACCGTCTGGCCGGCCGAACTCGGGGTGACGTCGCTGGCGGTGACCGGCCTCTCCAGACGGCGGAACTACGCCTTCCGCGTGTTCACGAAGCACGCGACGAACGGCCTGTCCTCGCCCAGCCGGGTGGTCACCGTCGGTCCGTTCGGCGCGCCCGCGGCGCCCACGGGGATTGTCGCGACGGCCTCGGGCGCATCGACGGTCGTCGTGGGCTGGACGGACGCATCGACGGACGAGACGGGCTTCGTGGTGGACTACCGGGTCGCCCGCGGCGGCGCGGCCTGGACGACGTTCCTGACCGCGGCAGAGGACGCGAACCAGGCGACGGTCACGGGACTGGCGGCGGAAACGACCTACGAGTTCCGGGTCGGCGCCGAGAACGGCAAGGGCGTCTCCTGGAGCCCCGTCGCCACCGCGACTACCAGCGTCGACACCGTGCCGGCCGCGCCGACGAACCTGGCTGCGGGGTTCGTCGGCCAGACGCGCCGGGAACTCACCTGGACGGACGTCGCGACGAACGAGACGGCCTACGAGGTGAGCTATAGCGGCAACAACCTTGCATCGAAGGTGTACGCGGTGTATCCGGCCGGCCAGGAGAGCGCGACGCTGACGGGCCTCAAGCCGGACACGTACAGCTTCGAGGTCCGGGCCGTCAACGCGGTGGGTCGGAGCGGCGCCGCGACGGTCTCCAACCACAGGCTGTCGTTGTTGAGGGGCGCACCGCCCACGCCGCCGAACAAGCTGAAGGCGAAGCTTACGAGCCCCGTCACGGTCCGATTGACCTGGCAGGACCGGGCGACCGGCGAGACGGACTACTTCGCCGTCATCCGGCCGGAGAACGGCGCCTGGTCCTACGCCCGGTCGGATCCCGACAGCACGCTGGGCGTCTTCCACGGCATCGAACCGAACATGAAGTACTACGCCCGGGTGCTGGCGCACCACGAGGACAAAGGCGCCCATGACAGCAAGTGGATCGAGTTCGACACGTTCGCCGAGCCGCGCGCCGTCTCCGGACTTGTCGTGGCGCCCGCGGGGTCCACGTCGGTGACGCTCGAATGGGTCGACGAATCGTCCGAGGAGACGGGCTACGAAGTCCAGATCCGGGGCGCCGAGTCGGGCTGGGTCACTGAGGCAACCCTTGCCGCCGGCGCGGAGCAGACAAGCGTTTCCGGTCTCTACCCGGGCGCTGCCTACCGGTTCCGGGTGCGGACCGTCACGGCGGATGGCGCCGTGTCGAGTGAAGCCGTACGGCTCACCATGCCGCCTCCTCCGCCCAGCGGGCTTGCCGCCCGGCGCAAGGCCGCTACCAGCGTCGCGCTCTCCTGGACGGACGAGTCGACCGACGAGACGAGCTTCGCCGCCGAGTACCGCACCGTTGGCGCGTCCGCATGGACCCGGTTCGCCGCGGAGGCCGCCGCGGACGAAACGACGCTGGACGTGACGGGTCTCGTGGCGACCGCAGGCTACGAGTTCCGTGTCTTTGCGCGGCACGAGGTGAACGGCCTGTCCTCGCCAAGCAACGTGGCGCGATTCGACCTGGTCGGCGCGCCCGAGGCGCCGGGCGCCGTCTCCGTCGAGGCAGCCGGCGCGACCGGGGTCACGGTGTCCTGGACGGACAGATCCTCCGACGAGACGGGTTTCCGGGTCGAGCAGCGGACGGGCGGCGGCGCCTGGACCACGGCGGCCACGGAGGCCGCGGGGGCGGAAACGGCGGCGATCTCGGGACTTGTGGCCGGCGCCACCTACGACTTCCGCGTGTTGGCGGTGAACTCGCATGGTTCGCGTGCGAGCGCGGTCGTCTCTCTGACGCTTCCGCTGGCGCCGCCGACCGTGACCCTGCACCCCGCGGATGCGATTGCCACGGAAGGCGCCAGCGGCGACCCGGCGAGAATGCGACTGCGCCTGTCGCGCGCCCTGGATTCGGGAGAGTCCCTGACGGTCGACTTCAGCGTCGACTTCAACGTCAGGGCGAGCCTGTCCCACAGCGGCGTGTCGCTCAACCACACTGACGGCGCCACGACCGGCACGCTGACGATTACCGGTCCGAGCGCACCAAAGGATGTAGACCTCTACCTGTACTCCGCGAACCACACCGTGAACCGTTGGGCCTCGGGAATCCGCACGGCCGATTTCCGTTTGACGGGCGTCTCCGGCGTGGACGGCGGGTCGCTGTCGGGGCTGCCTGGTACGAAGATTTTCGTGAACGACAGCTTGAACGATCGCACCACCTACATGCAGGTGCTGGGCGGGCGGTGGCCGATCGCCAGCCGCACGGTCGAGGAAGGGAGCACGCTGATCGTGCTGCTACACGGGAAGGCGGGACGGACACGGATATCGGGATCGAGGCCCTACGACTGGTACAACGTCACCATCGGCGTGCAGAACCTCACCACCGACTTCGACGATCTCGACCGGGCCGAACGCGGCCACAATACGATCGGCGGGTTCCTGAGACGCGACCAGGAAAAGGGCATCGACTACTACAACGTGGGCGTGCTCGGCTACGGCAAGCCCGGCGAACTGGTCATTCCGATACGGAGCGACGGCGCGAACGAAGGCGACGAACGCTTCCGGGTGTTCATTGCCGAAACGCCCGCCTACGAGTACGAGGGGCGGGCCTCCTACATGGGGGTGACGGGCGCCTACAACTCGCTGCGCAGCGCGCCGGGCATCGATTTCACGATCAAGGGCGACTCGGGCGGTCCTCGGCGGGCCGAGGGGCCACCCGCGCCGTCGCAGGCCGTGTCCAACGTCCAGGTGACGGCGGTGGACGCCGCCAACGCGAAGGTCACTTGGGACGCGGTCGAGCACGCCACGAGCTATCTGGTCGAGTACGAGACCACGAGCGCCCTGGCCGATGAACGGAACCACGTCCAGGGCGCCGCGTTCGGCTGGACGGAGACGAGCTGGACCTTCCAGCACGACGCCGTCGAGGCGATGACGATCACGGTGACGGTCACCCCGGCCTACGAGGACGAGAACGGCGACACGCAACACCTCGATGATCTCGCCGGCACGGGGACCATCGACGTGGCCCCGACCAGCCCCGGCGACTCCACGAAGGACGAGGATCCCCCGGATGACGATGAGGATGACGACCCGCCGCCGGCCCCCTGCGTGAGCGACGCCCAGTGGAAACAGGTCTCGGACTACTACGACCACAACAGGAACCGGTCCCCGAACTACGGCGCGAACTGGTACCGCGTGCTCATCGCCTACCAGCAGGAGCGCGCCGACAAGGAGCTTCCCGACTGGGTGGGCGCGACGGCGAAGCCGACCACGGCCTACACCGTGAAGGAGGCGAAGACAAGCGAGACGGTGTGGTCCGGCTGGACGCCGGTGCGCAAGGTCCTCGAGTGTCTCGAGAAGGAGGGCGCTTGACCGGAGGTGATAGCGTCTCCTGGTTCCCGACAATCTCAGCGCTTTCCGCGCGCCCGAAAGGAGACGGACATGGCCCCTTCGACGACGAACCCCGTCACCAGGCAGGGTGGCCTGGCCCTTATCGTAGGTGTCGTGCTGCTGGTTCTGGCATCGTTCCTCTGGCCCGGGGGCGTGCTGGTCAACCCGGTGGACCAGACCGACTTCTCGGCCGCGCTCGACGCGGCGGCGGCGAACGCCAGCCTGGCGCACCTGGCGTCCATGCTGTCGATCATCGGGATGTTCCTCTACGGGTACGCCGCCTCCACATGGCTCCGCCTCGCCGAGCAGGGGCCCGGCGGTACGTGTCTGCGGCTGGGGGCGTACGTGAGCATGTTCGGATGGGCCCTCTACGTTGTCGCGATGGGCATGAGGCACTTCAGCGTCCACCTGATGCAGCGCGGCATGGAGTCCGGCGCCGATCAGGCGATGTTCGAGTCCCTCGCCGTGGGCACGTACGTCTCGATGGCCGGCATCGTCATCGCGCTGGTTTCCGTCTATCCGATCGGATCCGTCCTGGTCGGCCTCGGCCTTGCCGCCCGCTTCGATTCGATGAGCATCTTCAAGCTGGCCTCCCGAGGATTCGTCCTCGTGGGGGTCGGGGGAGCGGTCAACTTCCTCGTCCTGCAGCACGTCTCGGGGATCGAGGCCGCGGTGCTCCTGTTGAACGACAACGGCATGCAAGCGTTGGGTTCGCTCCTTTTCGCCATCATCGGCGTGGGCATGTACCGGGGGAGAAGCGAACTCACGTCGGAGGCGTAGGCAGGGAATTGCTTGACAGTCCGCACCTTCCGGGGCAGTATCCGGCCTCCTGGAGCCGTTCCGGCTCGTTCAGTCCCGTACCGGCCATGAACTCACAGACCATCACGTCCGCGTTCTTCGCCATCCCCGCCGCTCTGGCGAACGGGGTGGTTGCGGCTGCGTGGTGGGCTCACGGTCACGGCAAGGGCTGAACCCGGGCCAGGTCCCGGTACGCACGGTCCGGGACGAGGGTAAGCAAGAAAGACCTCCTTCCGGATCGAAGGAGGTCTTCCCGCTTTGAACCCGACAACCGACGAACCCCGAACCGCCACCCCTGCGGAGGTCGCGCGGAGCGCGACCCTGGTGGCGTCGTTGACGGAGGCGCCGAGTGCGTCCGGGGACGAGGTGCGCGCGCTCTCGGAGCGGGCGGATTGCCTGGAGGTGCGCGCGGATCTGGTCGGCGACGTCGGCGTCGAGTGGCTGCGGGAGCGCTTCGCGGGCGAACTCCTCTACACCTTGCGGAGCGAAGCGGAAGGCGGCCGGGGCACGGTCGAGCCGGAACGGCGGGCGGAGCTGCTTGCCGCGGCGCGGGCGTACGACCTCGTTGACATCGAGGCGGACCGTGATCTCGGCAGGACCGTCCTGGAAGCCGTCGAACCCCGGCGCCGTGTCGTGTCGTGGCACGGCCGGGCGCGGAACCTGAGGGTCCTGCGGGGCCGCCTGAGACAGGTTTCCGGGGTCGAGGCGCGGCTCTGCAAGCTCGTGACCGCCGCGGAAACCTCCGGCGACGAACTCGTGCCGCTCGAACTGCTGCTCGGCGCGCGGCGGAACGACCTCGCCGCGTTCTCCATGGGCGCTGTCGGCGCCTGGACCCGGTTGGTGGCGCCGCGTCTCGGCGCGCCGTGGATCTATGGCGCCGCGGGGCCGCTGGCGGCGGCGCCCGGCCAGCCGTCCATCGAACGGTTGCGGGCAGACTACGATTTACCGAACCTCCGCCGGGCATCGCGGCTGTTCGGCGTTGTCGGCCACCCGGCGGCGCACAGCCTGTCGCCCAGGCTCCACAACGCCGGCTACCGCGACCGGAGCGAGGAGGCCCTCTACGTCGCCTTCGACGCGCCGGACTTCGAGGCCTTCTGGCGCGAGGTCGCGCTCTCCGATTTCTTCGACCGGGCCGGCCTGCCGCTCTCCGGCCTGAGCGTGACCGCGCCGCACAAGGCGGCGGCGCTCGCGGCGGCCTCCGAGGCGGGGGAGCTGGCGCGCGGGACTCAGGGCGCAAACACCCTGTTGCCGGAAGGTAGTGGCGCCGGAGCCCGGCGCGGGAAGGTCGCCGCTTCGCGGCGCGACTTCTTGGCCTCCTCTGGCGGCAGCGGGTCAGAAGACCCGCGCACCCGGTGGCGGGCAGAGAGTACGGACCCGGAAGGGGTCGTGGGCCCTTTTCGCCGTCGCGGCATCGATCTGGCGGGCCGAGCGGCCGTGGTGATCGGCGCCGGCGGGGCGGGGCGAGCCGCCGCCGCCGGTCTCGCTGCTGCCGGCGCCGAGGTGGCGCTCGCCAACCGCACGGAGTCGACCGGGCGGGCGGCCGCCGAGTCGCTCGGCGTCGCCTTCGTGCCGCTCGAAGAGCTGGAACCCGGCGAGTTCGACGTCGTGGTCAACGCGACCTCTCTCGGTCAAAGGAGTGACGATCCGCCGCCCTGCGACCCGGCGGCGCTACGGGCCTCGGCTGCCGCGGTCGAGCTGGTCTACGGCGGCGGTCCGACGCCATGGAGCCGCACGCTCGCGGCGAGGGGCCTCGTGGTCGTCGGCGGCCGGGAGGTGCTCCTGCATCAGGGTCTCTCACAGTTCGAGGCAATGACCGGGAAGGTCCTGCCCTTCGAGGTCGGCGCCGCGGCCCTGGCCCTGGAGGCGCGGCCATGAAGATCTCCGCCGGCCTGCCGACGGGGGTGTCGGCCGCCCTGTTCGACAGCGCGAAGCGGCGCCGCCGGCTGGAGGCGCGTCTCTCGGCGCTGCTGGAGGAGCGCGGTTTCGCCGAGGTCCTGCTTCCCATCCTCGACTACTTCGAACCCTACCGGCCGCTGCTGACCGGTCGGCGGCTGGAGCAGCTCTACCGCTTCGTGGACCGGGACGGTCAACTGCTCGTTCTCCGGGGCGACTTCACGCCGATGCTGGCGCGGCTGCTCGCGCCACACCTCGACGAGCTGGAACTGCCGCTGCGCCTCTACTATCGGGGCGACGTCGTGCGTCACCAGCCTCTACGTCCCGGCCGGATGCGCGAGTACTCCCAGTTGGGCGCGGAACTCCTCGGCGGCGACGAGGCCGAAGCGGACGAGCGGATGTTGACCCTGTTCTTCGACCTGCTGCTCGAGGCGCGCGGCGCGGCTCCCGTACCCGGCGACGGCGAGGAGCACGCCCTGCGCGTCGTCCTCGGCGTGGCCGGAGCGCTCGACGAGGCCCTGCTGGCCGCCGCCGGCGAACGCGAAGCCTCCGACCTAGCGCTGCGCATCGCCAGCCGCGACCGGACCGCGGCGCGCCGAGCCGGTCTGGCCGAGGTCGTCGAGCGCGGCTACCCGACTGACCTCTCCGTACTGGGGGGCTCCGCCGAGGCAGTATCCGATCTCCTGGGGCTTCGCGACCGCCTGGCCGCGGCGTACCGGGGCCGGTGCATCGAGGTCGAGGTCGACCTCGCCGAGTTCGCCGCCGCCGCTCTCGACCCGCGCATCGGTGTCGGCGAGGGCCCGCGCGGCTACTACGACGGCCTGATGTTCGCCGCCTACGCGCCTGGGACCGCCCTGGCCCTCGGCGTCGGCGGTCGCTACGACAAGGTGTTCCGGTCGCTCAGCGGCGATTGCTCGGCGGTCGGCTTCTCGCTCGGTCTCGACCTGCTGCTGGAACTCGCCGCCGCGGAGACGCGGACGTGATCACCTTCGGCCTGCCCAAGGGGCGGAACCTGGGGCCTGCCCGCGCTTCCCTCGCGGCCGCGGGACTGAACCTCGACGGCCTCGATTCCTCGCGCCTGCGCCAACGGTTCCCGGACCAGAAGGTGCTGGAAACTCCGGTCGAAGTGCTGCTGCTCAAGGACTGGGACCTGCCGCTCTACGTCGAGCACGGGATCGTCGACTGCGCGATCGTCGGCTCGGACGTGCTCGAAGAGACGCAGCCCGACGTCTTCCGGCCGCTCCAGTTGAAGCATGGCAGGAGCCGCCTGTCGCTGATCGCCGAGACACCGGAACTGCCCAAGCGCAGCGGCCAGCTCCGGGCGGCGACTCGTTACCCGGCCTGGGCAGCGCGGTTGCTTGCCAAGCGCAACCTCCATGTCGAGGTCATCCACCTGACCAGCTCGATCGAGCTCGGACCGCTGCTCGACCTGACCGACGTCGCGGTGGACATCGTTCAGACCGGCACGACGCTCCGTACGCACGACCTGCACGAGGTCGAGGTTCTGGCGGCGGTCGCGCCGACCTTCGTCGTCAACCGGGCGTCGTTTCACGCCCACCGGCGCCGGCTGAGCGGGTTGCTCGGCGCGCTCGAAGAGACGGAGACCGGCGGTGACTGAGGCCGGCGGCAGCGCGCTTCGAGTGCTCGCGGCCGGGAGTTCCGCCGGGCGGGAACGTCTGGAACTCCTCGACCGACGGGGCCGTGGCGGTGTCGCGGCCGGGATCCGGCAGGCCGCCGCGGAGATCGTGGACGACGTCCGCGCCGGCGGCGACGCCGCCCTGCTCGACGCGGTACGTCGCTTCGACGGCTTCGAGGCGCCCTCGGTCGATGCGCTGCGATTGGACTCAAGCCCGCAGCCGGACTCTCCCGCCGTCGACCCCCGCGTGGCTGAGGCGATCGAACGCGCCCGGGAAGCGATCGAGGCGTACCACCGCGCCCTGCTGCGCGGGCCCGGAGTCGAGCGAATCGACCGGGGCGGCGTCCGGATCGAGGAGCGCCGCATCGCCGTTCGCCGGGTCGGCCTCTACGTGCCGGGCGGCCGCTTCCCCTATCCGTCGACCGTCCTGATGACCGCGGTGCCGGCGCGGCTCGCCGGCGTGGAGGAGATCGTCGTCGCCACGCCGCCCCAGGCCTACCGGGACAGTCCGGTGCTGAGGCACGTTCTCGACCTGGTCGGCGTGGACGAGGTCTGGGGCATGGGCGGTGCCCACGCGGTCGCGGCGCTCGCTTACGGCACCGAGTCGATCCGTCCCGTCGACCTGATCGCTGGGCCGGGCAACGCCTGGGTCGCGGCGGCCAAGCAGCACGTCGCGCCGGACGTCGGCGTCGACCGGGACGCCGGGCCGTCCGAGGTCGTCATCGTCGGGTCCGCCGGCGCTCCGGCCGAGTGCGTCGCCGCCGACCTGCTGGCGCAGGCGGAGCACGATCCGCTGGCGGTCGCGGTCCTGGTCACCGACTCTCCCGACCTCGCCGAGAGCGTCCGCCGGGAGGTCGACTCGCGGCTCGCGGACCTGCCGACGGCGGAGACGGCGGCAGCGTCGCTGGAGCGGTACGGCGCGGCCTTTGTCGCCGCCGACCTCGACGAGGCGGTCGCACTCGCCGAGCGCATCGCGCCGGAGCACCTGCAGTTGATCGGCGAGGCGGCCGAGGAGAGAGCCGGCGAGTTTCGCAACGCCGGCGCGGTCTTCGTCGGCGCGTCGTCGCCGGTCGTGTTCGGCGACTACGTGGCCGGTCCCAGCCATGTTCTGCCCACCGGCGGCAGCGCGCGCTTCGCCTCCGGCCTCGGCACGGACGACTTCCTGCGGCGCAGCCACACCGTCCGCTTTTCTGCCGAGGCGGCTGCGGCCTGGGCGGGCGCAGCCGAGATCCTGGCCGCCATGGAGGGGCTGGCGGCCCATGCCGCGGCGGCAAAGTTGCGCCGCGGGTCCGAAGACACTGGGTGCGCCGGCGTCCCCGCCGGCATCCGGGCGCTGGACCGGGAGAACAGGCCATGAGCGGCCGCGCCGAACGGGCGGCCGCCCTGGTGCGGCCGGATGTGCGGGAGCTGTCTCTGTATTCCCTGGACCAGGTGGACGCCCGCTTCAAGCTCGACCAGAACGAGGCCCCCTGGGACCTGCCCCGGTCGCTCAAGCGGGAGGCGCTGGCGCGGCTGGCCAGTCTCGCCTGGTCGGAGTACCCCGACTTCCACGCTGACCGGCTTTGCCGGCTGATCGGCGACCTCCACGAGTGGCCGAGGGAGGGTGTCCTGGTGAGCAACGGTTCCAGCGAACTGCTGACCACCGTGCTCGAGGCGGTCGTCCGCCCCGGCCAGGAAGTGCTCATCTGCGACCCGAGCTTCAGTCCGTACAGGATGTTCGTCGCGCGTGCCGCGGGCGTGCCGCTTCACCTCCCTCCCGCTCCCGACCTCGGCCTGCAGACGGATGAACTCCTGGCCGAGATCGAGCGGGATCCGACGCGGCCGGTCATCCTGTGCACGCCGAACAACCCGACCGGCGCGGCGGCCGATCCCGCAACGGTGGAGCGCATCGCCAGGTCCCTCGACGCGGCGCTTCTGCTCGACAACGCCTACGGCGAGTTCTGCCGCCACGACTACCGCCCGCTGGTGCGTGCGAACCCGAACGTCATCCTGTTCCGGACGCTGTCCAAGGCCTGGTCCCTGGGAGGCGTCCGCCTTGGCTACCTGCTCGCGGCGCCGGAACTCGCGGCCCAGTTGATCAAGGTCAAGCTGGTCTACAACGTCGGCCATGCCTCGGCCGTGATCGGAGAGGTGGCGTTGGAACACGCGGACCGCTTCCCGCGCCGGGTCGCGGTGGTGCGGGCGCGACGGGAGCAGTGGGCCGCGATGCTCCGCGAGTTCGACTTCGAGGTGTTCGACTCGGAGGCCAACTTCCTGCTGGCGCGGCACGCGCGCTGCTGCGAGATCCGCGACGGTCTGGCGGCGGCCGGCGTGCTGGTCCGGGACGTGAGCCGCTACCCGGGCCTCCGCAACTGCATGCGGATCGGGATCGGCGCCGGGCCGGCCCTGCGCGCGACCCGGCAGGCCCTGGCCAGGATGCTGGCGTCAACCTCTGGAGGCAGGTCATGAGAACAGCGTCGATCGAACGGAAGACGTCCGAAACCGAGATCCGCGCCGACCTCTCGCTCGACGGAGGCGACCGCAGGATCGACACGCCGAACGGTTTCTTCAACCACATGCTGGACGCGCTGACCCGTCACGGCGGCCTGGGGCTCGACCTCGTGGCTCGCGGCGATGTCGAGATCGACCTCCACCACACGGTGGAGGACACCGGGATCGTGCTGGGCGACGCGCTCGCGGAAACGCTCGGCGACCGTGCCGGGGTGCGCCGCTTCGCACACGCCTTCGCGCCGCTCGACGAGGCTCTGGCCCGGGCCGTGGTCGACCTCTCGGGGCGGGGCTCCTTCCACTTCCGGCTGCCGCCGGAACTCGAGCAGGCCTGGGTCACGACCGAGTTCCCGCTCACCCTGGTCGGCGATTTCTTCGGCGCCCTGGCCGACCGCGGCCGGTTGACCCTGCACCTGGACGTGCTCTGCGGCCGCAATCCGCACCACGTCGCCGAGGCTGCGTTCAAGGCGGCTGCTCTCGCCCTGCGTGACGCGGTGTCGCTCCAGGCGGAAGGCACTGCCGAAGTGCCGAGCACGAAAGGGAGCCTCACCGCATGACCGCCACGGAAGCGACCGTGATCGACGCCGGCGTCGGCAACATCGGCAACCTGGTGCGGGCTCTCCGGCATCTGGGCGCGGAGGTCGAGATCACCTGCGACCCGGCGACGATTCGTGCCTCCCGCTGCCTGGTGCTGCCGGGAGTCGGCGCTTTCCGGCCGCCGCGGGAGGTCCTGCGGGGCGCGCCCGAGGAGGCCATTCGCTCCGCTGTCGACGCCGGCGCCACCCTGCTCGGCATCTGCATCGGCTACCAGCTCCTGTTCGACAGCAGCGAGGAGTTCGGGACGACGGACGGCCTCGGCCTGCTCGGCGGGCGGGTCACCGAGCTGCCGGGCGGCGTGCCCCTGCCGCACATCGGCTGGAACCGCGTCTTCGCGGTCAGGGACCACCCGCTGATGACAGGCGCGACGAACGACGACCACTACTACTTCGTCCACTCCTTCGCGCCAGAGGACGTGCCGGAGGAGTGGGTCCTCGGGCGCTGCCGGCACGGCCGCAGTTTCCCGGCGATCACCGGTCGCGGTCGGATCGCCGGCACCCAGTTCCACCCCGAGAAGAGCGGCGCCGCGGGCCTGCGGCTGCTGGGCAACTACCTGGCCTGGGCCGGCGCCCTGGCCGCTGAGGCCGATGGAGGAGACAGTGCAACTGCTGCCGGCCATTGACCTGCGAGGCGGTCAGGTCGTGCGCCTCGAGCGCGGCGACGACCGGCGGCGCACCGTCTACGATGCCGATCCGGGCAACGCGCTCCGCCGCTATCGCGAGGCCGGAGTCGGCCGCATCCACGTCGTCGACCTGGACGCTGCGTTCGGGGCTCAGCCGCAGCGCGGCGTCGTCCAGGCACTGGCGCGGCAGGCACGGGACGCGCCGAACGGCGGCATCCAGCTCGGCGGCGGCCTGCGCGACCGCGAGGCGGTCGAATGGGCCTTCGCGGCCGGCTGCGAGCGGGCTGTCGTGACGTCGCTCATCGTCCGCGACTTCGACGTCTTCGCCGATCTCTGCCGCCGGTATCCGGGACGCATGGTGGCGGCGCTCGACATCGACGGCGGCGAGGTCCGGCTCGCGGGCTGGACCGAGTCGGCCGATCGCTCGCCGGCCGCCCTCTGCGCCGAACTCGCGGGTCTGCCCGTGGCCGCGGTCCTGGTGACCGACATCTCGCGCGACGGGATGATGCAGGGGCCGAACATCGACCTCGCCTGCCGGATCGGCGACCTGGCCGGCGCGCCGGCGATCCTCTCGGGCGGTGTGCGCTCGGTGGCGGATCTGGAAGCCGCGGCGCGGCGGCCGGAGATCGAAGCCGCCATCGTCGGCCGGGCGCTCTACGACGGTTCGCTCGGTCTGGACGAGGCGATCGCCGCCTGCGGGAGCGCTTCATGAGAGCCACGATCGAGCCGACCGGCCTCACCCGCCGCATCATCCCCTGCCTGGACGTTGCCGCCGGCCGCGTGGTCAAGGGAGTCCAGTTCAAGAACCTCACCGACCACGGCGATCCGACCGAAGCGGCGGCCCGCTACGCGGAGGAGGGCGCCGACGAGATCGTCTTCCTCGACATCACCGCCGCGCCCGAGCGCCGCGACACGGACCTCGACTGGGTGCGGCGAACCGCCGAGCAGGTGTTCATTCCGCTCAGCGTCGGCGGCGGCGTGCGCAGCGTGGACGACGGCCGCAAGCTGCTCCTGGCCGGCGCGGACAAGCTGGGGATCAACACGGCCGCGGTCGCCGAGCCGGAGTTGCTCACGCGGCTCGCCGAGCGCTTCGGAAGCCAGTGCGTCGTGCTCTCCGTCGACGCGAAGCGCCGGGAGCCGGCCGGCGCCGGCGGCCAGAGCTGGGAGGTCGTCACTCACGGCGGCCGCACCCCGACGGGACTCGATGCGCTGGAGTGGATCGAACAGGGGATCGAGCGCGGCGCCGGCGAGATCCTGCTCACCAGCATCGACAGCGACGGCACGAAGGAGGGATACGACCTGGAACTCCTGCGGCGGGCCTCCGCCCTGTCGCCGGTACCGGTCATCGCCTCGGGCGGCGCCGGCACCCTCGAGCACCTCGCCGACGCGCTGGAAACGGGCGCCGCGGCCGTGCTCGCGGCCTCGATCTTTCACCAGGAGACCTACTCGGTGGGCGCGGTCAAGGAGTACCTTGACCGCCGCTACCCGATGCGCATGTCATGAACCACCGGAACGCTCGTGCCCACTGGGTGCGCCGGCGCTCTCGCCGGCATCCGGCAACAAACCGATGAAGGACGACCAAATGACATCTTCGGCCATCGACCCGGCCGCCCTCACCTACGACGACCGGGGCCTGCTGCCCGTCGTCGTCCAGGACGTGCTCTCCGGCGCGGTGCTGATGCTCGCCTACGCCAACCGGGAGGCGGTGGAGCTGACCCTCTCGACGGGCCAGGCTCACTTCTTCAGCCGTTCCCGCCAGGAGCTCTGGCGCAAGGGCGCGACTTCGGGCAATACGCAGGCGGTGGTCGAAGTGCTCCAGGACTGCGACCGGGACGCCCTGCTGGTGCGGGCGCTGCCGGCCGGGCCGGCCTGCCATCTCTACACGCGGAGCTGCTTCGAGCCGAACGCGGCCGAGTTCGAACTCGGCTGGCTGCGACGCGTGCTCGCCGAGCGGGCGGAAGCACCGCCGGAGGAGAGCTACACCGCGCGGCTGCTCGAGCAGGGCGTGGACCGCATCGCCCGCAAGGTCGCGGAGGAAGCAGGGGAGACGGTGATCGCCGGCGTCCGCGCGGACGCGGAACCGAAGTCCGCCGAGCGCCGCGGCGACCTCGCCGCCGAAGCCGCCGACCTCGTTTACCACCTGCTCGTTCTGCTCCAGGCAACCGGCGTCGAACTCGCCGACGTGGCCGCCGAACTGGGCCGCCGCCACCAGGACTCCGGGAAGTCGCCGTCATGAGCCGGCCCGCCGCCGCGATCGCCCACACGCGCGAGTTCCTGGCCGACACGTCCACGCCGCTCGGCGTCTACCGCAAGCTGGCGGCACACGCGGACGGCGATGCCGCTGGCCGGCGCTTTCTCCTCGAGAGCGTCACAGGCGGCGAGCACGTTTCGCGCTACAGCTTCCTCGGCGCCGGTCCGTCCCAGGTCTGCCGGGTCTACCTCGACCGGCTCGAGATCGAGGACTGCCGGAACGGCCGCGGCGTACAGGTGGAGACGGGCGACCCCCTGGTCCGGCTGCGGCGGCTGCTCGACGGCGTGGCCGGCGATCCCGCGCCGCCGCTGCCGTTCGCAGGCGGCTGGATCGGCGCCTTCGGCTTCGACGCGATCCGGCTCGCCGAGCCGTGCCTGGTCGACCATACGGCCGGCCGGCCGCCGGACCCGTTCGGTCTGCCCGTCGCGATTCTCGCGCGCTACGACGAAGTGCTGGTCTTCGATCATGCCCACCAGCGGATCCTCGCGGTGGCGAACGAGATCGAGGGTGAGAGCACGGCCGCCGACGCGGAGGCTCGTCTCGACGAGCTGCAGTCCGTACTCGAGAGCCGGGGTGAGGCGATGTCGGCGCGGGTCGAGGACCGGGGACTCAAGGCGGAAACGGCCGACCCCACCCTGAGCGACGAGGAGTACTTCGGCGTCGTCAACAAGGCCAAGGAGTACATCGCCGCCGGCGACATCTTCCAGGTCGTGCTCGCCCGCCGCTGGGCGCTCGACCTCGACGTGCCGCTGACGACGGTCTACCGGGCGTTGCGCCTGGTCAACCCGTCGCCCTACATGGTGCTGTTCGAGGCGCCGGAGGTGTCGCTGATCGGCGCCTCGCCCGAGATGCTGGTGCGCCGGACGGGTCGGCGGCTGGAGATGCGGCCGATCGCCGGCACCCGGCCGCGCGGCGGGAACCCCGTTGAGGACCGGGCCCTGGCCGAGGAACTGATGGCCGATCCGAAGGAGCGCGCCGAGCACGTGATGCTGGTCGATCTAGGGCGCAACGATCTGGGCCGGGTGGCGTCTCCCGGCGCGGTCTCGGTCGAGGAGTTCATGGTGATCGAGCACTACAGCGATGTGATGCACATCGTCAGCTCGGTCGAGGCGGAGCAGGCGGCGGGCGGCGGCAACGGCGCCGGATCGGCCCTCGACGCTCTCCTCGCATGCCTCCCGGCCGGCACGCTTTCCGGGGCGCCGAAGATCCGCGCGGTGGAGATCATCGACGAGCTCGAACCGGAGGCACGCGGCATGTACGGGGGCTCGGTGGGCTACTTCTCGTTCGGCGGCGACATGGACACCTGCATCACGATCCGCACCCTGGCGCTCGTCAACGGGGAGGCCTCGATCACCGCCGGGGGCGGCATCGTCGCCGACTCGGATCCGGTGCGCGAGGCGCAGGAGACCCGCGACAAGGCGGCGGCGCTGCTGCGGGCGGTGGCCCTGGCGCGCGAGCTGGAGGACCGGGCATGATCCTCGTCGTCGACAACTACGACTCGTTCACCTACAACCTGGTCCAGATGCTGGGCGGTCTCGGCGCCGAACTCGAGGTGGTGCGCAACGACGTCGAGAGCGTGCCGGACCTGCTGGCGCGCGACGCCGACGGAATCGTCCTGTCGCCGGGGCCCGGCCGGCCCGAGGACGCGGGCGTCTGCATCGACCTGCTGCGGGCCCGGCCGAAGACGCCCCTGCTCGGCGTCTGTCTCGGCCACCAGGCGCTCGGTTCGGCGTTCGGCGCCACGGTCAGCCGGGCGAAGACGCTGATGCACGGCAAGACATCCGAGGTCGAGCACCGGGGAGTGGGCCTCCTGGACGGGCTGCCGTCGCCCTTCGTTGCCACCCGCTACCACTCTCTCGCCGTGGAGGAGGGTAGCCTGCCGCCCTCGCTCGAACCCCTGGCCTGGACCGGGGACGCGACCCTGATGGCGATGCGCCACCGGGAGTTGCCCTATTGGGGGGTTCAGTTCCACCCCGAGTCGGTGCTTACCGAGACCGGGCCTCACCTGCTCCGGAACTTTCTCGACATCTGTGAGGCAGCGCATGAGTGATCTCGACCTTTCCGCCCTGTTGCGGACGGCAATCGCCGGCGACGATCTCCCGGCGGCGACGGTGGAGGAGCTGTTCGGCCGCCTGATGGACGGCGAACTCTCCGAGGTCTGGAAGAGCGCGTTCCTCGTCGCGCTGGCCGCGAAGGGAGAGTCGGTCGGCGAGATCGCCGGCGCCGCCCGGGCGATGCGCGCGCGCGCGGCGCGCGTCGAGCACGGGAGTTCCGGCGTGATCGACACCTGCGGCACCGGCGGCGACGGCCGGGGCACGTTCAACATCTCGACCGCGGCAGCGCTGGTCGCGGCGGCGGGCGGCGCCCGCGTCGCCAAGCACGGCAACCGGGCGGTGTCGAGCCGCTCCGGCTCGGCCGACGTGCTGGCGGCGCTCGGCGTGAGGCTCTCCGGCTACACGGAGGCGCTCGGACGCTGCCTGGACGAGGTCGGCATCGTGTTCCTCTTCGCGCCGATGCTGCATCCGGCGATGGCCCAGGTGATGCCGGTGCGGCAGGAACTCGGCGTGCGCACCCTCTTCAACGTGCTGGGGCCCCTGACCAACCCCGCGGGCGCGAAACGGCAGTTGATCGGCGTCTTCTCGCCCGATCTGGTGGAGCCGATCGCGCGCGTGCTGCTCGAGCTCGGCAGCGAGCACGCTCTGGTCGTTCACGGCGACGGCCTGGACGAGATGACGACGACCGGAACGACGGCTGTCGCCGAAGTCCGGGACGGCGAGGTTGCGACGTACGAGGTCGGGCCGGGCGACTTCGGCATCGGCACGGCGTCGGCGGAGGACCTGCTCGGTGGCGACCCGGAGCGGAATGTCGAACTGATGCGCGGCGTGCTCGACGGAGGGAAGGGGGCGCTGGCCGACATCACCTGCCTGAACGCCGGAGCGGCGCTCTACGTGGCGGGCAGGGCGGACAGCCTGAGCGCCGGCGTCGCCGCGGCGTCCGAGGTCCAGGGTTCGGGCGCGGCCGCCGCGAAGCTCGCGGAACTCGTTGGCTGGACGGGTTGGGACGACGGAGGGGAGTGAGGCCGACGGTCGTGTCCGAAGTACCCGACATCCTGCGGCGCATCTGCGAGCAGCGGCGCCGGCGCGTGGCCGCCGGAGACGTGGGCGTGTCCCCGGCCCGGCGCCTGCCCGCCGACGCCCCCGGCCGCCGCTTCCTCGACGCGATCTCCGCACGCCGCGGCCGGGCCGTGATCGCCGAGATCAAGATGGGTTCGCCCAAGCTGGGCGACCTGCGCGGCCGTTTCGATCCGGTCGCCCGCGCCGTGGCCTACGCCGATGCCGGGGCGGCCTGCCTGTCCGTCGTGGTCGAGCCGGACCACTTCCACGGAAGCTACGAACTGCTGGCCGAGTGCGCGGCCGCCTCCGGGCTGCCGGCGGTGGCGAAGGACTTCGTGGTCTCCGACGTGCAGCTCGCGTGGGCGCGGGACGCGGGCGCCTCAGCCGTGCTGCTGATCGCGGCGCTGTACGACGGGGCGGAACTGCGCCGTCTGGCCGGGCTCGCCCGCGGCCTCGGGCTCGTGCCGCTGATCGAAACCCACGACGACGCGGACTTCGAGAAACTCCGTCCGCTGGCGCCGGACGATGGCGACGTGAAGAACTCCAGTTGGGAACTGGTGGGCATCAACAACCGTGACCTGCGCACGTTCGAGGTCGACCTGGAACGCAGCGCCGGCCGCGTCGGCTGCCTGCCGTCGTCGGCCCTCAAGGTCGCCGAGTCGGGCATCCACACCGGCGCCGACGTCGCGAAACTGCGCCGAGCCGGTTTCGACGCTTTCCTGATCGGCGAACGCCTGGTGCTCTCCGGCGACCCCGCGGCAGCACTTTCCGAACTACTGGGTGCGCCGGCGCCCTCGCCGGCATTGGGCGCGATGCCGCGAAGCGGCGAGCCCGGGCCGAAGGAACCGAGGGCCTGACATGAAGGTCAAGATCTGCGGCGTCACGACACCCGCCGACGCCCGCCTCGCCGTCGACCTGGGCGCGGACTTCATCGGCCTCAACTTCTACCGTCCGAGCCCGCGCTGGATCGACGTCGACGAGGCGGCCCACATCCGCCGCCGTATCGGGAACCGGGCTCAGGCCGTCGGCATCTTCGTCGACCCGACGCGCGAAGAACTCGAGACGATCGACCGCAAGGTCGGCCTCGACTACATCCAGTTCAGCGGCGACGAGAGCCCGGAACTCGTCGCCGAGTACAGCGAGCGCGCCATCCGTGTCCGCCGTGTTGGGGGCGCCGCGGCGCCGGCCCCGGTCCCCGAAGAGGATTGCTGGGCGATCCTGATCGACCGCGCCCACGATCGCCTCTACGGTGGCTCCGGCGAGAGCTGGGACTACGCCGCCGCGGCCGACCTCATCCGGACGCCGGCCGGCGACGGCGAGCCGCGACGCCTGTTCATCGCCGGCGGCGTGCGCCCCGGCAACGTCGCCGAAGTGGCGTCGGCGGTGCCTGGCGCCTACGCCGTCGACACCTGTTCGGGCGTCGAGTCCGCGCCCGGCCGGAAGGATCGCGGCAAGCTGGAGCGACTGTTCGCCAACCTCAGAGCGGGAGCAGCACGATGAAGGTACGAACACCCCTCGCCGCCGCGGCGCTGGAGCCGGACGAGGGCGGACGCTACGGCGTCTACGGCGGGCGCTACGCCCCGGAGACGCTGATGGCGCCGCTCGAGGAGTTGAGCCGCGCCTACGACAAGCTGCGCCGGAAGCGGACCTTCCAGCGCCGGCTCAACCACCTGCTGGAGCACTACGTCGGCCGCCCGACGCCGCTCTACTTCGCGGAAGGGCTCACCGAGCACCTCGGCGGCGCCCGCATCTACCTGAAGCGCGAGGACCTGCTCCACACCGGCGCGCACAAGATCAACAACGCCCTGGGCCAGGTCCTGCTGGCGAAGGAGATGGGCAAGACGCGGATCATCGCCGAGACCGGCGCCGGCCAGCACGGCGTCGCCACCGCGACGGCGGCGGCGCTCCTCGGCCTCGACTGCGTCGTCTACATGGGCGAGGAAGACATGCGGCGCCAGCGCCTGAACGTCTACCGGATGCAGCTCCTCGGCGCCGAAGTGGCGGCGGTCGACGCCGGCAGCCGGACGCTCAAGGACGCGATCAACGAGGCGTTCCGCGACTGGGTGGCGAGCTTCGCCGACACCCACTACGTGCTCGGCACGGTGACCGGGCCTGAGCCGTATCCGCGGATGGTCCGCCAGTTCCACAGCGTGATCGGGTCGGAGGCCCGGCGGCAGTTGCGGCGCCTCGCTGGCACGCCGGATCCCGACGTGGCGGTCGCCTGCGTCGGCGGCGGCAGCAACGCGATGGGCCTGTTCTCCGCCTTCCTCGGCCAGCCGGACGTCCTGCTCGTCGGCGTCGAGGCCGGCGGCCGGGGACCCGAGCTGGGGGATCACGCGGCCCGGTTCTCGGGGGGCACGCTCGGCGTTCTTCACGGTGCCCGGACGCTGGTGCTCCAGGACGAGGAGGGCCAGGTCGTCGGCACCCACTCCGTGTCGGCCGGGCTCGACTACCCGGCGGTCGGCCCCGAGCATGTCTTCCTGCACGATCAGGGGCAGATCGAGTTCACGTCGGCGACCGACCAGGAGGCGATCGAGGGGTTCCATCTCCTGTCGGCAACCGAGGGCATCCTGCCGGCGCTTGAGTCCGCGCACGCGATCGCCGAGGTGACCCGCCGTGCGCCGGGGATGGACGGAGATCAGGTCATTCTCGTCAACCTGTCGGGCCGCGGCGACAAGGACGTCGAGTCCGTACTGGAGTACGACGCCGCTTCGGGCGACCAAGTGCCGGTGCGCCGGCCTTCCGGCGGAGACTCCGTGTCGGTGCGCCGGCCTTCTGGCCGGCATTCCGGGTCCGGTGCCGGAGACGCCGAATGAGCCGTCGACGCAAACGCTCGTCCCGCGACGGCGCCATCGCCGCCGCGTTCAAGACCTGCGCGAAGGAACGCCGCTCCGCCTTCGTCCCGTTCCTCGTCGCCGGCGACCCATCCCTCGAGGCCACGCCGGACCTGCTGCGCGCCCTCGTCTCCGGCGGCGCCGACGTGATCGAACTCGGCGTCGCCTTCAGCGACCCGATCGCCGACGGCCCGACGATCCAGCGCGCCTCGCATCGGGCGCTGGCGGCCGGCTCCTCGCTCAGCGCCGTGCTCGGCATCGTCGAGCGCCACCGGGAGGAACTCGGCGTCCCGATCGTCCTCTTCACCTACTACAACCCGGTCCACGCCCGAGGCGTCGAGAACTTCGCCGCCCAGGCAGCCGACAGCGGCGTCGACGGCGTCCTCTGCGTCGACCTGCCGCCCGATGAGGGCCTGCGCGAGCTGCAGCCGGCGCTCGAGGAGCGGGGCGTCGACTCGATCTACCTGATCGCAGCCACCAGCACCCGCGAGCGGATCGATCGCGCCGCCGCGGCGTCGAACGGCTTCGTCTACTACACCGCCCGCTCGGACGTGACCGGCGAGCGGGAGGATCTGATTCCCACTCTGGCCCGCGAAGTGAAGCGCGTGCGCCGCCGGGTACGCCTGCCGGTCGCCGTCGGCTTCGGCATCTCGACTCCCGAGCAGGTCGAGGAAGTGGCCCAGGTCGCTCACGGCGTCGTCGTCGGCAGTTCCCTGGTGCGCCTGGTCGAGGAGAATTCCGCCGAAGCGGACCTGGCCGCGCGCCTTGAACGGCGTGTTCGGGATTTGACCGCTCCGCTGGGTGCGCGGGTCCTCTGACCCGCCCCGGCCGGAGCCGCGAAGCGGCGCAGGCCGGAAAGTGCGGCCGCCGGCTTCGCCGGCGACGATGCCATCGGCCGCCTGCGGCGGCAGCGGGTCAGAAGACCCGCGCACCCAGAGATACGGCGTTGCCGGCCCGCGTCAATAGACTGTTGGGGATGGAACTGCGGACCGTGAAGACGCGATCCAGGCGATCGCGTTTGCGCCTCCTGCAGTGGGTGCTGCCGGCCCTGATCACGGCGGTCGCCGCGATGCCCACTCCGGCCGCCGGGGCCCAGCCCGCCGCCGACATCGAACTCGCCGTCCGTCTGTCCGCGGTCGCCACGCCTGACGAGGCCCCCGCCGGCGACGCGACGATCCACTTCGTCGACGCGGCCACCCGCGAGGCGGTGTCTTCCTACCTTGTCCAGGCCGCACCGCCGGAGCAGACGGTTCAGGTCACCGTGCCTGCGCTCGAGTCGCGGTCCGGCTGGCTTCTCTGGGCACGGTCGGAGGGCTGGTGGAGTCCTGCCGCCTTCATCCCGTGGGACGAGCGGGAGGCTTCGCTGACCCTCGTGCCGGAAGGCCTGGTGCGGTTTGCCGTCGACGGCACGGATACCGCCGTGGACTTCCTGGAGACGGGCAAGGTCTGGATCGACGGGCGGGTCCACAGGCGTCGCTCCCGCCTCGACCGGGGCCTCTACGGCGGTCCCTGCCAGGTGGACCGCCAACCGGACCGCCGCGAGGTGCTGATCGCCTGCCCGTTCGCCCGGGACGAGGAAGTGGAACTGCGGGTACGGCTGGGCCCGTTCCTGCCGTTGCAGCGGCCCGAAGTGACGGTCGAGGCGGACACGGACCTGGGACTGGTCGAGCCCGTCAGGGGCGCCCGCGTGACCGCCAGCCTGGCCTCGCCGGAGGGCGCCCGTCACCAGTTCCGTTTGCGGCAGCGGGATGGGTACATGGCTCTTGGCTGGGTGGCCTGGACGGATTCCGGAGGCGCCTTGACGTTCGAGGGCCTTACGCCGGCGGTGTACCAACTCCGCCTTGCCGGCTCGGACGGGGACAGTTGGCCGGTGCGCGTCGACGCGCTGTCCGACCAGATCGATCTGGGCCAGCTCGTGTCGTCCGCCGGGAACCTGCTGACCGTTTCCTTCCTGATGCCGAGCGTCCTGGAGATCGATCTGAAACCGACGGTTTCCTCGGTGACGCTGGGGCCTGATGGCGAGGTGGAACGGCGCGAGCGCAGGTTCGACTTCCACGATCGCGGAAGCGACGGCTCCTTCCTGTGGCGAGGCCTCTCGCCGGGCGACTACGAAGTCGCCATCGAGGACGACCGCGGCAACCGTTGGGGCCACGAGGTGCTCCGTTTCTCCGGCCAGGACCACCACTACGTCGAACTGGACGCCGTACCGCTGGTCGGCCGGATCCGACGGGGCGGGGAACCACTCGAAGACGTTCTGGTCTGGTTCGGCGGCATGTACGGTTTCGAGCGGGTCTCGTTTCGCAGCCGAGAGGAAGGCCGTTTCAGCGGCTTCTTGCCACGCGAGGGTGTCTGGCTAGCCGAGGTCACGCCGCCGCCCGACTGCGACCCCTGTGAAGGTTCCTGGGATCTGGACGGGTGGGGCGACTTCGACAGCAGCGATATCAGCGGCGCCGGTATCTTCGAGATCGAAGCCGACTCGGATGGAATCGCACGGGTGGAGATCGATCTCCCTGCCGGCACGGTCAGTGGTCGCGTCGTGAGGCGGAGCGCCGGGAGCGGCGATCTCGAGCCGATAGCCGGCGCTCGCGTCTGGGTGCACGCGGCCGGCGAAGTGGCGGGGAAACGCCATGATCAGTTGTTGCCGAGTAGCTGGCGCCGGAGAACCGACGCGACTGGAGCATTCGAGGTGACGGGTCTGCCGGAATGGGAGTACACGATCTACGCCGAGAGCTACATCGATGAGCGCGAAGTCCAGTCGCGCCCGCTGCACGTCCGGATGATCGGGGAGGATCGGATCGACGATCTGGAACTCGAGCTTGCGGAACAGAAGCTCATTACGGTCGTCGTTCGATCCAGGGGGGTGCCGCTGGCGGGCGCTCAGACCTTCGTGCTCCATCCGGCAGGGTCGGGTCGGACCCGCGCGAACAGCCACACCGGCGGCGCGGGCACGGCCGACCACTATCTCCCGCCGGATGTCGAAGTCGTCGACGTCGTCGTTCGTGCAAGGGAGATCGGGATGAACGGCTGGAGCGTTGACGTTCGCGACGGGACACCGGTCGAGATCGATCTGTCCACGGACCGCGGCTCGCTACGCGTACCGGACTCGTGGGACGCTCTGCTCGTGACACCCGGCGGCGCAACGATCCGGATCGGCACCTTGCTCGCGGTCAACAACAAGGGGCACGTTCAAACGGATGGCGACGAGTACGTTGTGACGGATCTCGCCCCAGGGACCTACTCGTACTGTCCGGAGGACAGCGCTTGCACCAGGGTCGAGGTCGTTCCCTGGGGCGAGAGCCGGGTCCGGGAATAGCCGCTCGCTACCGCGACGGCACCCTCGCCCCGTCGCGGACCAGAGACATCTCGCCCGTCGTCTCGTCCCGGACGCCAACGACGACCTGGTAGTCGCCCTCGGCCAGGCTGACCGACACCTCGAAGCGGAAGGCGCCCTCGGTGGCCTGGACGTCACCGGCGGGTCCAACCGGCACCGTCATCTGGCGCACGGACGTTCGGCCGCGTTTCTCCTCGTCGACCGCTAGCAGGAGAAGCCGGAGCCGGCCGCCTGGTCCGCCGGCGCCGGGCACCAGCAGGACGGCCTCTTCGGGCACGACGATGCTGACCGGTTGCCGGTGCACCTTCTTCTCCCGCGGGGTCGTCGCGCCCAGGTCGACTGCGACGCCGAGCGGATTCGGGGTGCTGCCGAGGTAGGCCGCGGAGATCAGCCGTTCCGCGAGTTGCTCATCCTGGGTCTTGTCGCGGTAGGACCGGCGGTACTCCACGCTGCGGCCCTGGGCGGCGTGGGGTGCGAGCTCGACCTTCAGGCGGCGCACTTCGCCCGACCGCCGCTCGTCCGGCGAGAAGCCCAGCGAGTAGGTGGAGACGAGCTGCTCCGTCACGTCCTCGAGCAGGTCGGCCAGGTCGTTCGAGTTGAGGAGAGCCTTGCCGCCGGTTTCGGACGCGAGCTGCTGCAGGCCGCCCTGAATGTTCGTCCAGTGCAGCCGGTCGTTCTGGTACGACGGCGCGACGCCATCGAACGACATCGACTGGCTGAGCCCGGTACGGATGCCGCCGGCATCCAGCGTGAAGAGAGTGACCCGGTTCGCGTTAGCGTGCGCCGTGAGTTGCTGGAAACGGCGGGTTTCGTCGTGCCGCTGAGCCGCCGCGTTCGTCTCGGGGACGATGCGCGGGTCGTTCGGGCAGAGAACCTGGGCGATGTAGTCGAAAGCCGAGAGCCCGGGCTGCTGCGGCAGTCCGTCGCTCATGTACACGATCGCTTTCCGCCCGGGAATTCCGGCCAGCGTGCTGGTCAGGTCGGCGAGCCCGTCGGCAGCGATCGCGGCGCGATTCGCCTGCTCGACCGCGTACGTGTCGGCCAGCGCCATGAGTTGGCCGGTGTTCTGGCATCCCCGGCTGTTCACGTTGATTTCCTCCAGAGTGAACTGGCGGGACCGCTGGTTCCGGACGGCGCGGACCAGTCCCTTGGGGCGCTTGGCCGCGGCCTTGAGGACCGCGTCGAGGTCCCGGGTCGGCGGCACGACGACTTCCAGCCGGTTGACGAAACGCGCGAACATGAAGCGCGCGTTCAGGGAGCGCCACGACTCGACCGCCTTCTCCAGGCGCCGGAGCAGCCGCGAGCGGTAGGGCGGGAAGAGGTTCGCGTCGTCCATGTAGAGGACGACGGTGAGCGAGGCGGGGTCGGCCGCGGCCTCGGCCTGGGCTGGCTCGGCCCCGGCAGCCGGCGGGGCAGTCCGGTCCGCTGGCTCGGCCGGCTGCCCGAGGATCTCCGACTCGAAGAAGTTCGTGATCTCCACCGGCTCGCCGTCCACGGAGAGTTCGAAGTCGTCGCGGGTCAGCCCCCGGACGGGACGGCCGTTCCGATCCGTGACCACGACGTCGACTTCGACGACCTGGACGTCGAGGGTGTCGATGAAGGTCTGGTCGGGCTGCGCCTGAACCGCGGCGGCACCGGAAAGCACGAGCAGCGTTGCCGCCGCCGCAGGTGGAAGATGGCTCGTCAAGCGCTCGAGTGCGTTCTGCTGCAACGTCTGACCTCCCTCGGTGGCCGTCTACCCGGACGGCACGGATACTGGTTCGCGAATCAGGGAGGTCAACCCCGTTCTCTCGTCCCGGATTCCCGCCGCGACCAGATAGTCCCCTTCGGGCAGGTTCATCGCCACTTCGACGCGGTACTTGCCGTCATCGGCCGCTACGCCCGCCGCCCCGCCGACGTCGATCGTCTTCTGCCGGACGGTGGTCCGGGCGCCCTTCTCGTCCTCGACGGCGACCAGCCAGAGGCGGAGTCGGGCGCTCGCGCCGGGCGAGGCGCCGTTCCCGCCGGCCAGGCTCGGGACGGAGTCCGCCGGCACACTGACGCCTACCGTCAACTCATGGATCTTCTTCTCCAGCAGCTTCGTGCCGCCGACCTCGATGCTCGCTTCGAGCGGGTTCTCCGTGTTGCCGAGGTAGGCGACGGAGAGGAGGCGCTCGGCGAGCCGCTCGTCCAGTGACTTGTCCCGGAAGGTGCGACGGTAGGTGATCCGCCGTCCCTTGTCGGTGCCGGGCGCGAGCATGACCGAGATCTGCCTCACCTCGCCCGTTTCCCCCTCCGCGGGAATGAACCCGAGCGAGTACGACGCCGCGAGCTGGCCGGTCATGTCGTCGAGGAGGATGGACAGGTCGTTGGCGTTGATCAGGGCCTTGCCGCCGGTCTCGTGGGCGAGCAGGTGCAGGCCGCTCTGGGCGTTCATCGCCTGCAGGCTGACGTTTCGGGTCGAGGGCGCCACCCGAGGATTGTCGAGGGAGATATCGGGGCTGGCGGCGCGCACGCCGGCGGCATCGACTCCGTAGAACGTGACGCGATTCGCGTTGGCGTGAGCCGAGATGCGGTTGAACCGGCGGCTTTCGTCGTACTGGACGATCTCCGCCATCGTCTCCGAGTTCGCTGTGGGGCGCAGGTCCCGGCAGAGTTCGTTGCCCAGGTAGTCGAGGATGGAGATGCCGGGCCGTTGGGGCAGGCCGTCCGTGACGTGGATCACGGCCTTTCTGCCCGGCACGCCGGCGAGGGTGGTCACCAGATCGGCGAGACCGTCGGCCGCGATCGCCGTGTTGGTGGCCCGATTGTCGGCGTACTGCCGCGCCAGCGCCAGCAGTTCGCCCCAGTTGTCTATGCAGGTGCGGCAGTACGGGTTCATTCTGCAGAACTCGTAGCTGTCGATCAGGCTCTGGACTGCGAAACGACGGGCGCCTCTGCCATTCTGGATCGCGCGCGGCGAGCCCTTTGGCACACTCGCCGCGCTCTCGAGGATCGCGTCCAGGTCGGGGGTCGGCGGGACCAGCACCTCGAGCCGGTTGACGAACCGGGCGAGCATGAAGCTTGCGTCCATGGACCGCCATGGCTCGACCGCGGCTTCCAGGCGTCGCAACAGGCGGGTGCGGTGAGACGGGAAGATGTTCGGGTCGTCGAGGTAGAAGACGACGGTGAGCGGACCCGGGTCGGCGTTGCCGGACGCTGCCGCGGCGCGCACGACAGGGCGCTCCCGTTTGCGGCTGCCGTTCGGCCTGTCCACGAAGATCGCCGACTCGAAGAAGTTCGTGATCTCGACCGGCTGACCATCGACGTACAGCTCGAAGTCCTCGCGGGTCAGGCCCTTGACCGGGCGGCCCTTCCTGTCGGTCACCGCGACGTCGACCTCGACCACCTGGACGTCGACCGAGTCGACGAAGGGCTGGCCGGGCTGGGCTTCCAGGGTCGCTGCCAGGGCGAGGCACAGAAACGACGCCACGGCCGGCGCCGTTCGCGGATTGCACTCACGTCGTATCGCCATGCTGCCTCCCTACGCCCCACTTGGGGTTGCTGGTCGATCCTGACGGACAGTGACGCAACTTCCGTGCCGGGACGGCCGCACGGCACGCGACAGGGCTACTTCGGAGTGGTTGCTTGCCGGCCTGGCGGCGCGCTTGTTCACGCCGATTACGATACAGACTTGCCAGCAAGTGGCTCCAGATGACCTCCCGTTCAGCCGCAGCGATCCAGGCGGTCGTCGCCGGCATCCTGTTCTCGACGGGCGGCGCGGCGGTCAAGGCGACGGAACTCGATGCCTGGCAGGTGGCCGGGATGCGCTCCCTGATCGCGGCCACGGTGCTGCTGCTCGCGATTCCCGCGGCGCGGAGGTGGGCCGGCGGCGGTGGCGGGCAGACTCAGGTGGCCAGTTCGTCGCGCTGGCGGCGCAGGCCGGCGCGGCGGCGTGCTCTCCTCCTCACCCTGGGGACCGGTTGCTGCTACTGCCTCACCCTGGTCCTGTTCGTCCACGCGGCCAAGCGGACGACGGCGGCCGAGACGATCTTCCTGCAGTCGACGGCGCCTTTGTTCGTGCTGCTGCTTGCGCCCGTCCTGTTGCGGGAGCGGCCGAGTGGCCGCCAGCTCCTCTTCGTGCCGCTGTTCGGGGTGGGTCTGGCGATGGCGTTCTTCGGCGGCGCCGATGCCGCCGTCACCGCCCCGGAACCCCGGACGGGCAACGTGCTGGCCACCTTCTGCGGTCTGGCTTACGGCCTGACCCTGATCGGCCTGCGTGCCGCCGGCCGTCCGCCGACGCGAGCGGCTGGTGCGCCCGGCGAGACGTCCTCTCGTGGGGCCGCCGAGGCCGCTCGCGCACCCGGGATCGCGGCCGCTGCCTGCGGCAACGTGATCGTCTGCCTCGCGTGCCTGCCGGTGATGGCGCCTCTCACCGCCGCGGCTCCCGGCGACTTCCTGGTCGTGGCGTATCTCGGGCTGTTCCAGGTGGCTCTCGCCTACGTCTTCGTAACCCGAGCCGCCAGCGTCCTGCAAGCCCCCGTCGTCGCGCTCCTGCTGCTGCTGGAACCCGCGCTCACCCCGGTCTGGGCGATGTGGTTCCACGGGGAGCAGCCGCACCTGCTGACCTGGCTGGGCGGTGCGGTCATAGCCGCGGCGACCGTGCTGCTCGCGACGTTCGTGCGGTCCGCGGACGAGTAGCGGGCGCTCCTCTCTGCTAAACAAACGTCCTTTGCGGCGTCTTCTCCACTGAACCCACCGGGGCGCCGGCGTGGAGCCGGCGCACTCGGAGCCAAGGAGGCGCCGTTTGACGATCGCAAACGTTTCGATGACCGAAGGGCCGCCCGCAGTTCCTCCCGCCGCGCCGGACTCTGCCGGGGACGCGCTGCAGGGGCTCTTCGAGGAGCACCACCGGCTGATGTTCCACACGGCCTACCGCGTCACGGGCAACGCATCCGACGCGGAGGACGTGCTGCAGACGATCTTCCTGCGGCTGCTGAACCGGCCGCCGCGGTCCCTCGACACGGCGAAGGCCGGCGGCTACCTGCGACGGGCGGCGATCAACGCCTCGCTCGACCTGATTCGCTCGCGCAAGCGCTCGCGCCTCGTGGCGCTCGATCAGCAGGTTCTCGAGGAAGTGGGACCGTCTTCCGCCGTGGAGAGCGATCCGGCGCGGCGTTTCGCCTCGCTGGAACTCCGCGACCGGCTGCGGCGTGAACTGGCCAAGGTCAACCCGCGGGCGGCCGAGATGTTCGTGCTGCGCTACTTCGAGGGCTACCGGAACTCGGAGATCGGGCCGATGATGGGCACTTCGCGAATGACCGTGGCGGTGACGCTGCACCGGCTGCGCAAACGCCTGGGTGCGGCGCTCGCCGAGGAGGACGCCGCGGGATTGGAACAGGACGGACGGGAAGACCAGAAGGACCGGGAAGAAGAGCGGAGGGAGCTGCGATGAGCGACCGCAACCAGATGAACCAGACTCTGATCGAAACCGCGCAGGCGATCGCCGCGGAGCGGCCGCCGGCCGAAGTCGAGGCCGCCGCGGCCGCACGCGTGCGGCAGGCGCTGACCGCCGCCGCCGGCGATGCCGCCGGAGCCGATGCGCCCGACGCCGGCGTCGATGCGAACGCGACGCTGACCTCATGCGCCGACTACCAGGCGCGGATGCCGGCCCTGGTCGCCGGCACGCTGCCGGAGGCCCAGTGCCTCCTGGTGGAGGACCACACCCGCGAGTGCATCCCGTGCCGCAAGCACCTGCAGGCGGTGCGGGCCGGCCGCGCGGTGTCCGACGTTGCCGGGCCGGCGGCGCCGGCGCGGGTAGGCCGCTACTACGCGGCCGCCGCGGCAATGGTCGGTGTGGCCGTGGCGGGCGTGTGGATCAGCCAGCGCGTGCTCCTGCCGCCCCAGGACGGCATCGTGCAGGTTCAGAGTGTCGACGGCCGGATGTTCGCGGCCGGCGACGACCGCGGCGCGGACCTCGTTCCGCTTGGCCCCGGCGACGCGGTCGATGGCGGTGTTGCGGTCCGCACCGGCGCCGGCAGCCGCGCGGTGCTCGAACTTGGCGATGGCTCCCGGGTCGAGGCCGCCGGACTGACCACGTTCCGCGTCGACGCCCGGCGCAGCGGCCATCGCGTGCGCGTCGACCGCGGCAGCGTGATCGTCCAGGCCGCCCAGCAGGAGAACGGTTCGCTGATCGTGTCGACCGAGGAGATGCTGGTGGCGGTCAAGGGCACCATCTTCGCCGTCACGCACGGCGTCAAGGGGTCGCGCGTGTCGGTGATCGAGGGGGAGGTCGAGGTCGAGAAGGGCCGCGAGCGCCACAGTCTGCTGGCCGGCGACCAGTTCCGCAGCCGCCCGACCCTGGTGGCGATGACCCTGCAGGAGGAAGTCGGCTGGAGCCAGGACGCCGACCACTACCTCGCGGTGCTCGAGGAGTTCAGGTCGCTGCGCAGCGAACTGAACCAGTTGATGGAGGCGGCGCCGCCGCGCCACTCGACCCGCCTGCTCGACCTGATGCCGGCCGACACGAAGGTCTATATGGCGATGCCGAACGCGCCGGCCACGTTGAGCGACCTGTTCGAGCTCGTGCGGTCGCGCGTCGGCACGAGCGACCTGTTCGCCGAGTGGTGGACGGAGTTCGAAGCCTCCGGCGCGGTCGGGACGATCGACGAAGTGATCGTGTTGCTGGGCGAACTCGGGGACACGATGGGCGACGAGACGGTCATCGCGCTCTCCGGCGGCATCGCCGACAACACGGCCCGTCCGCTTCTCGTCACGGAAGTCTCTGACGCCGCCGCCCTGCGCGAGGCGCTCGAGGAACACCTGGAGGGACTCGGCGACGCGATGGGCGAGGAGGGCACGCCGGTCATCGTCGAGGATCTCGATGCGGCGGCCGAGTCGGACGGCGCGCTCCTGGTCTGGATCGCCGACGATCTCGCCGCGGCCTCGCCTTCGCTCGCCGCGCTTCGGACCGTGGCGGCGAACCGGGACGGCGCCGCCAACCCGTTCGTGGGCTCGCGGCTGCACGGCCGGCTTGCGGAGCGATACGCCGCCGGCGCGGAGCTGCTGGCCGCGGTCGAACTGGCGGCCGTGGTGGCCGAACTGGGGGACAGCGAGGACGCGGACTCCAACGGCTTCGCGTTCAGCGGGCTCGATCACGTCGAGGATCTGGTCGCTTCCCG
This sequence comes from Thermoanaerobaculia bacterium, assembly GCA_022826745.1. GTDB lineage: Bacteria > Acidobacteriota > Thermoanaerobaculia > Multivoradales > Multivoraceae > Multivorans. The sequence continues at coordinate 74,020 of JAJDUI010000008.1, forward strand.
GACCCAGGACGGCGACCGGGCGAACCTCACCGCGACCCTGAGCTTCGACGGCGAGCGGTCCGGGATGGTCTCCTGGCTGTCCGAGCCGGGAACCAACGGCGCCCTCGACTTCTTCTCTCCGGACGCGTCCTTCGTCGCCGCTGGCGTGATCGAGGATCCGCTGACGATCTACGACGAGTTCCTGGAGTTCCTCGCCGGGCTGGGCGGGGAGATGGACGGGCCGCCGGCCGAGATCGAGAGCGAACTCGGCATGTCGATTCGCGAGGACTTCCTGGCGCACCTGGGTGGCGAGTACGCCGCCGGCATCGACGGTCCGGTCCTGCCTTCGCCGGCGTGGAAGGCGGTTGCGTCCGTCTACGATGCGGAGGCGCTGCAGAGTTCGATCGAGACCCTCGCCCGGAAGGCGAACGACCGGCTGGCGGACGAGGGCGTGGGCGCGGCGATCGCGATCGGCGAGCAGGAGTCGGGCGGCCGCACGGTCTATCGTCTCTCGATCGAGATCGACGACGCGGACGGCGAAGAGTCGGGCGACGACGAGGACGGCGAGTCGCTCGAGGGAGTGCTCGAGAGCCTGGTGGAAACTCCCGAGATCTTCTACACGTACTTTGATGGGTACATGGTGAGCGCGTCCAGCGTGGCAACGATCGACACGGCGATCCGCTATCGCGGCAGCGGCGCCTCGCTGACCTCGAGCCAGCAGTTTCTCGATCTGCTGCCCGAGAACGGCTACGCGGACTTCTCCGCGATGGTCTACAACCGCCTCGCCGAGACGGCCAGCGAACTCTTCGACCTGCTGCCGACGGAGGTCGTGGGCGACGACCAGCAGGCCGTTGTCCAGGCGATCGAGGAGTCCATCACCAGCCAGGGGGCGTCCCTCTACACGGTGTACGCGGGCCGCAGCGAGATCGTCGTGACCTCCAGCGGACCGAGTCTGCTGGCCTTCGCCGGATTGGGGCCGCTGCTCGGAATCCCCACTCTCCTGGAGGGTCTGGACGCGATGGATGAAGCGGAGGAGCCCGAGCCGGAGGGCGAGCCGGCGTCCGCGGTGGACGATCAGGTCGCCGAGATTCGGCCGCCTGCGGCGGAAGCCGGCGGGGACGCCGGCGCACCCAGTGCCCGGGTCCTGAGGCCGGCCGCCTGATGAGTGAGGCGCCGCCGGTCATCGACCTCGACGGTCTCGGGGTTCGGTTCGGCCGGCACCAGGTGCTCGACGACCTGCGCGGCGCCTTCTCGGGCCGCGCGATCGGCCTCCTGGGGCCAAACGGCGCCGGCAAGACGACGCTGCTGAACACCCTGCTCGGCTTCTACAGGCCGACCGCCGGCACGGCCCGCCTGTTCGGCATGGACATCACCGCCCAGGGCCGGGAACTGCGGCGCCAGGTCGGCTACATGCCGGAGCGGGACGCCTTCATCGCCGGCATCTCGGGCGTCCGCTTCGTGCGGCTGATGGCGGAGGTTTCCGGGCTGCCGCCAGAGGCCGCGCTGGAACGCGCTCACGAGGTCTTCTTCTACGTCGGCCTGGGCGAGGCGCGCTACCGCAACGTGGAGACCTACTCGCTCGGCATGAAGCAGTTGCTGAAGCTGGCGCAGGCGATCGCCCACGGTCCGAGCCTCCTCTTCCTCGACGAGCCGACGAACGGTCTCGACCCGCCGGCACGGCTGCGCATGCTGCGGCTGATCCGGGAGATCCGGGACTCGGGCAAGGCGCGGATCGTCGTCTCCTCGCACCTGCTCCGGGACGTCGAGGAGTGCTGCGAGGAGGTGCTCGTGCTGAACCGGGGCAGGATCGCCACCTACTGCAACCTGGCCGAGGAGCGCCGGGCCAACCGCCGGTTCCTCGAGCTGGACCTCGCGGCGGAGCGCGAAGGCGCCGGGAGCGGCTTCCGGGCCGCGATCGAGGGGCTCGGCTGCGAGGTCGCCGTGGTCAACCGCCGCCGGATCAAGGCCGTGCTGCCGCCGGGCGTCGAGGTGCGCCACATCTACGCTTCGGCGATCCAGCAGGACGTGACGATTCGCCGCCTGGACTACAAGCGCACTTCGCTGGAGGACATCTTCCTCCAGGCGATGGAGGGCGACGATGGCCGTCTATGACCACGGCTACAAGGGCTACGACGGTCCCCTGATGCCGGCGCGGAGCCGTTTCCTCGTCATCAGCCGCTACGGCCTGCGCGACGTCTTCGCGTCGCGGCTGTTCCTGGCCTTCTTCGCGTTCTGCTTCGCTTGGCCGCTGGTGCTGCTCGGCGCGATGTACCTGCGCTACAACGCGGAGGCGCTGGCCCTGATCAACCTCGATTCGGCCGACCTGCTCGAGTTCGTCCAGGTCAACACCTGGTTCTTCCAGAACCTCTTCCTGCGCGCCCAGTTGTACCTGGCGTTCATCGTCGTGCTCGTCGTCGGGCCGTCGCTGGTGTCGGCGGACCTGCGGAACCGGGCGATGCCGCTCTACCTCTCGCGGCCGCTGACGCGGACGGACTACGTGCTCGGAAAGCTCGTCGTCCTCGGGGTCCTGGTCTCGGCGATCACCTGGGCGCCAGGGCTGCTCCTGTTCGCAATCCAGGCGTCGCTCGGCGGCCGCGAGTGGCTGCTGGAGCACTGGCGGGTCGCGCCGTCGATGGTCGTCGTGTCGGTCGTCTGGCTTCTCTGCATGTCGCTGCCGATGCTGGCGATCGCGGCCTGGGTGAAGTGGAAGCCCTGGGCCCGGATCGTGTTCATGGGGGCGATCCTCACGGGCACGGCCTTCGGCTCGTTCTACAAGGAGTTCTACGACTCCTGGTTGGGCAGCCTGGTCGTCGCCTTCGACGTCACGGACGCGCTCTCCGCCTCCGTCTTCGGCACACAAGGGACGGTCCAGATGCCGGAAGCGGCCGCCTGGCTCGCTGCGGCCGCGCTGGCGTCGTTGTCGGCGGCCCTGCTCTACCGGCGCGTGCGCGCCTTCGAGGTCGTCAAGTGAGCGACGACCGCAACATCGTGATCCGTGACGTCTCGAAGTTCTACGGCGACGTGCTGGGCGTCAACCGGGTCGACCTGGAGATCGAACCCGGCATCACCAGCCTGGTCGGCCCGAACGGCTCCGGCAAGAGCACGCTGATGAACCTGCTCGCGGGCCTGCTGCGGCCGACGCGGGGCGAGATCAGCGTTCTCGGCCTTCCGGTGACCCGGCCGCAGGACCTCTTCCGGCAGTTCGGCTACTGCACCCAGTACGACTCCTTCCCGCGCGGCGCCACCGGCTGGCAGTTCGTCTTCTCCTACCTGCTGCTGCACGGCCTGGACCGCGGCGAGGCGGAACGCCTGACCGCCCGGGCCCTGGAGCGGGTCGGCCTCGTCGACTCCGCCCACCGCCGGATCGCGGGCTACAGCAAGGGCATGCGGCAACGGATCAAGCTGGCGCAGGCCATCGCGCACGGGCCGCAGGTCATGGTGCTCGACGAGCCGCTCAACGGCCTCGATCCGATGGTGCGGGCCGAGACGATCGAGCTCTTCCGTCAACTGGCCGGCGAAGGCCAGCACGTGCTCATCTCGAGCCACATTCTGCACGAGGTCGACCTGCTCTCGGACCGCGTCATCCTGATCTCGAACGGCTACATCGTCGCGGAAGGCGAGGTGCCGGGCATGCGGGCGGAGGTCGAGGAGGTTCGCGAGCAGCCGCTCCAGGTCTTCGTGCGCTGCGATCGTCCGCAGTGGCTCGCCGGCCGCGCCTTCGAGCTGGACCACGTGACCGAGGTGCAGCTTCACGACGACGGCGGCGGGCTCCACCTGCGAACGCGCGACGCGGACCGCTTCCTGCGCCTCGTCGCCGAACTGGTCGCCGAGGGCGGCGTGGAGGTCGAGGCGGTCGGCCCGGCGGACAGCGACCTGCAGGCGGTCTACCGCTACCTGGTTGACGAAGAGGAGGAGCCCTCGTGACGGTGGCTCAGGAGTCGGCGGCGCGTCCGCGCCTCGACTGGGCGCGGCTGGCCCGGCAGGTCGGCGGACTCGTGCGGCTGGAACTGCGCCGGCTGCTCCTGACCCGCAGGGCGGTGATCCTGGGGCTGGCCTCGGCGATTCCCGTGGGGATCGTCCTCCTGGTCGGCTCGATACCGATCGGCGGCCAGACGGTGCTGGAACGCTTCGGCAACCGGATCGTCTACGAGACGATCTTCGAGACGGTCTTCCTCGGCGCGATCCTGTTCTTCGGTTGCCTGTACGTCTTCTTCAACCTGTTCCGGGGCGAGATCCTGGAGCGCAGCCTGCACTACCTGCTGCTGACGCCGCTTCGCCGGGAAGTCGTCGTGGCGGCGAAGTACGTGGCCGCGGTCGCCGCGGTGGCGGTGCTGTTCATGGCGAGCACCGTGTTCAGCTACGCGCTGATCTACCTGCCCGTGGGCGTCTCCGGAGCGATCGAGGACCTGACCGCCGGCCCGGGCGGCCGCCATCTGGTGGCCTACCTGGGCGTGACCCTGCTCGCCTGCATCGGTTACGGCTCGCTGTTCACGCTGGTCGGCATGGTGTTCCGGAACCCCATCATCCCGGCCGGCGCCCTGTACGTATGGGAGATGCTGCACTTCCTGCTGCCGCCGGCGCTCAAGAAGCTCAGCGTGATCCACTACCTGAAGGGCCTGCTGCCTGTGCCGCTTTCCGACGGTCCGTTCGCCGTGGTCGTCGAGCCGCCACCGGCTACTGTCTCCGTCCTCGGCCTGCTCGCCTTCGCCGCCGTCGTGCTCGCGGTGACCGCCCTGATCATCCGCCGCATGGAGATCCGCTACACCGAGGACTGACCACTGGGTGCGCGGGTCTTCTGACCCGCCGCCGCCGCAGGCGTGTGACCACGGGTCTTCTGACCCGTGGAAGACAACGCGCCGGCCGCAGGCTGGCTCGATCTGCCACCATTACGCAATGTCCCCCATCGACATCGGCGGCGTTGCCATACCGGAGCACGCCCTGACCTTCAAGTTCGTTCGCTCTTCCGGCCCCGGCGGTCAGAACGTGAACAAGGTGGCAACGGCCGCGCAGTGCCGGTTTGACCTCGACGCCGCCGGCATCGAAGGTCCGTTGCGCCAGCGCCTGGAACGCCTGGCGGGAAAGCGCCTCACCGTGGCCGGCGAGATCGTCGTCTTCTGCGACGTCCACCGCACCCAGGCCCGCAACCGGTCCGAGGCGCTCTCCCGGCTAGGAGCGATGATCGAAGAGGCTAGTGAGGAGCCGCGGCCGCGCCGCCCCACGCGGCCCTCTGCCGGCGCAAGGGAAAGGCGGCTTCAGGACAAGCGCCGGCGCGGCGAGACGAAGAGGCGCCGCGGTCCGGTTGGTCCGGAAGACTAGGGGTGTCGGTTACCTGAGCCCGCCGCGGCACGACACCGTCGTGAACCAGCCGCGGTCCGCCGTTTCCAGGTCGATCTCGATGTCCTGGCCGCGGGTCAGTTCCTCCCAGACTTGATGGTCTGACGGCGGGCAGGCGATCTCCGCCACCATGCGCTCCCGTTGACGACCGGGCATGATCATCAGGTCGCCCGCGAACTCGGGAATGACGACGACGCGGTGGATGAGCGTGTCCACACGTTCCAGCTCCCTGCCGACCCAGACTCTGGTCCACCCCTGGCGCAGCCGCTGCGGCGACGGGAAGTCCACGCTGTGCCGGTAGACGAGGTCGGCGCTGACGTGAGGCGGAGAACCGCACGAGACGGGCGCCAGTGCGGCGACGATCAGCGGTAGAAGCACGCGGCGCATGGCGGCGCACAAACTACCGCACTTGACCCTTGCCCGCGACAGCGCGACGCGACATCCCCTGGTACGGGACGACCACACTGGGTGCGCCGGCGTCCCCGCCGGCATCCGGCGCGAAGCGCCGGTTCTCCGGACACTCCACGGCTATGCTCCACCCATGCGAATCCAACCTCCGCTCGTTTGCTTCGCGCTGGGCCTCGTGGTGGCACCGATCGCGCTGGCCGACGACTGGCCACAGTGGCGGGGTGACGAGCGCCGCGGCGTCTGGCACGAAGACGGCATCCTCGAACGCTTCCCCGAAGGCGGCCTCCACTTCGTCTGGCGCGTGCCGATCGGCGCGGGCTACGGCGGCCCGGCTGTAGCCGCCGGCCGCGTGTTCGCGACCGACTTCGAACGGCTGCCCGGGAACCGCGGCCGCGAGCGCCTGATCGTGCTCGACGAGGCGACCGGCGAGAAGCTCTGGGAGCACTCCTGGGAAACCGGGATGGCCGGGCTCATGCCCGCCTACGCAAACGGCCCGCGGGCAACCCCGACGGTCGATGGCGACCGGGTCTACGTGCTTGGCTCGGCGGGCTACATGGCGGCGCTCTCGGTGGAAGACGGCCGCGTGCTCTGGCGGCACGACCTGGTGGCGGACTACGAAGCGCCGGTTCAGGCCTGGGGTTTCGTCGGCGCGCCGCTCGTCGACGGCCGGCAGATCATCACCCTGGTCGGCGGCGAACCCGACGCCATGGTCGTGGCGTTCGACCGGGGGAGCGGCGAGGAGCTGTGGCGCTCGATGGAGGTAGGCAACGAACCGGGCTACAACCCGCCGGTCATCTACGAGCTCGACGGCCGGAGGCACCTCGTCATCTGGCACCCGAAGGGCATCGCGGGGCTCGATCCGGACGGCGGCGAGGTGTTCTGGCAGTTCCCCTACGAGGTGGAGTACGGCCAGACGATCGCGACGCCGATCCAGGACGGCAACCAGCTCCTCGTATCGTCCGCGTCGCACGGTTCGACGCTGATCGAGGTCGCCGCTGCCGCGGGGGCCACGCCGGAAGCCCGGATCGTCTGGAAGGGCAAGAGCACCAGCAAGGAGGACCTCGACGGTCTCCATGCCTTCAACTCGACACCCGCCTTCGACGGCGACATGATCTACGGCATCGGCGGCCAGGGGGCGCTGCGCGCCATCGACCGCGCCACCGGCAGGGAGGTCTGGGCGACCTTCGAGCCGAGCGAGGACGCCCGCATCGCCACCGCCTTCCTGGTCCGGAACGGCGACCGTTACTTCATCAGCAACGACCGCGGCGAGCTGATGATCGCCCGTCTGAGTCGCGACGGTTACCAGGAGATCGACCGGACGCGCCTGCTCGAACCGACCACCCGCAGCGTCCGCATCCGCCGGGAACTGGGCAAGCTCCTCTGGGTGCACCCCGCCTACGCGAACGGCCACATCGTGCACCGTAACGACCGGGAGATCGTCCGCGCATCGCTGTTGGCCGAGTAGCGCGGTCCTCTGCCACTGGGTGCGCCGGCCTTCTGGCCGGCATCCGGCCGAACAGCCTCAGGGGCCGGTGTAGACTCCTAAACTCCAATGCGCGGCACCCGCAGCCTCGTCGTCGTACTGGCGGTCATACTCGCTGGCTTCTTCCTGTACCGCTTGCTGTCGAACGATCCGGAAAGCGATCAGGCCGAAGCCGACGCGACTCAGGCCGTCACAAGCACCGACTACGCAGATCTCGTCACTCTCTTCGGAGAGTTTCGTTCGTTCCAGCAGGGCGGCTCCGGCAACATCCAGTCCTACTCGCAGAGCGGCTGGTTCCTGTCGAACCTGGACACTACGCCCGACTTTTCCGCCGCGGCAATGGCGGAGAAGTACGGCGAGCTTAGGACGTTTCAGGAGCGGTTGGAGGCGATCGATCCCACGGGCTGGCCGATCCCGCAACAGGTTGACTACCAGCTCGTCCGGGCGGAGACGAACGGCTACGAGTTCCAGCACCGGGTTCTCAGCCCGTGGTCCCGGGATCCCGGCTTCTACAACGACGTGATCATGACGCTTGCCGACGTAGCCGAGCTACCTCTTCAGGAGAACGAGGTCGCGAAGCTGCGATCCAGGCTCGGATCGGTACCTGATGTGGTGCAACAGGCGAAAGAGAATCTCCATGAGTTCTCGCTGATCGCCGCCGACTTGGCCACCCTGGCGATTCTCTCCATTGGAGACACGAGGTCAGCCTATGAATCGCTGGCGCAGGGCCTGAGGGCTCATCATCCGGAACTCGTGGCCGATGTCGAGTCGGCACTGACCGCCATCGACGACTACGAGGACTGGATAGGGGCCAACGAACATCGGATGACGGGCACCACGGGTGTGGGCAGGGAAAACTACAACTGGCTGCTCAGGAACGTCTATCTGTTTCCCTACACCTGGGAGGAGATCCGGACGATCGTTGAACTGGAAGACAACCGCGTGATCACCTTCCAACGACTGGAGGAGCACCGCAATCGCGATGTTCCACCGCTCGTGCCGGTCGGTTCACAGATCGAGTACAGGGAAGGCATCGAAGAAGCCGTCGATCACATCATGAGCTTCCTGCGTGACGAGGAGATCTTCACCGTGCATGACTTCCTCGTGCCGGATGACTACTTCGACTCTCGGCTCTACGGTAAAGGCTATTCCCTGGAGGATCCCTGGCCCGAGACGCACGACTATTTCTTCAATTTCTCCCACCGGGAAGCTGTGATGGAGAACACGCATGAGCTGGTCGGCCATCACTTCGACATGCTCAGGGCGGAGCGGGAGGATCACCCGATCCGCGGTGGAGAGAGGCCGTACAAGATCTCGACGGCTCGCGACGAGGGGCTGGCGTTTGCCTTCGAGGAACTGCTGATGCATGCGGGCTACCTGGACGGGCGCAATCCCCGCGGCAGGGAAGTCACTTATGAACAGGCGGCTTTCCGTACCGTGCGCGCACTCTCCGACATCTACATGCACAGCGGCGACTGGAGTCTGGAAGAGGCGACCCGGTTCTGCATCGACAACGCGCCGCATGGAGAGTTACTGGAGGGCAGCCATCATCTCTGGTTCGAGCTGGATACGACTCTGCGCGGCGTGGGGCATCACATGCTCATGGTCCTGGGGAAGGTCCAGTTCATGAAGCTGATGCGAGACCGCGCCAATCAACTTGGCGACGACTTCGTCCTGCGGGAGTTCCTGGACGAGGTCTACGCGGCGGGCCAGATCCCCTGGTCGCTCATCCGGTGGGAGATGACCGGCTACGACGACGAGGTTTCACGGCTCTGGTAGCCCAGGCGGCTCCTGCTTCCGCCCCTGCCGGGCCCGGGAGACCGCGGTACTGACCAGACCCAGTATCAGGCCCGCCACGGGCATGAGCAGCCACACCGTGGCCCAGGGCGAGTCCGGATCCTCCTCGATCTTCTCCAGGCCGTCCCGTGCGAGGTGCAGAAAGGCGATCGAGCCGGCAGGCACACTGAACCAGGGATCGCGAAGCGCGGCCCCCACGGCCGATTCCTCTTCGCCCGAACTCGCCGCTTCGCCCAACGGACTCGCCTCCTCGTCTTTCGGCAGCTTCTTCGAGTCGGTGGCGCCAATCAGACCGGAGGCCATGGCGAGAATCGCGATCCCCAGCGCCGCCAGGAACCACACGGCCCGGTCGGTCATCGGCGGCTCGGCGACCAGGTCCAGGACGAACCGGGAGAACAGAATGAACACGCAGAAGACCGCGGGCACCTGGTACCACGGGTCGGTGAACAACGTCGACTCGTGCCAGACCGGGTCCGTTCGCGGCGTCTCTGCTTCCGGTGAAGTGTCGCTCGGGGCACCGCGCCGCAGCGCGACCAGCGTCGCGACCGCCGCCGTCGCCAGAGCGGCCGCATAGACCATCGACAGCGGCGAGGTGCGCAGCGCTTCGATGCTGAGGAGACCGGTGTCGTCGCCGGCGAAGAGGAGCCCCATCAGCACGAGGAATCTCGGCCCGGGCTTGGACTCGTCGAGCCTCTTCTCCTTCGTCATCGCGCTGAGGCCCCTGAGTCGTCGTACTTCCTGGCGGGGGAGGACACTGTCTCTCTGTTCTGTGCCTGGTTCTCCGAGCGGCCCTGGTGGAGGACCGTCGGATCCTAGCTGCGCCCGACGGTGTTCGGGCCGAGCCCGGCCTGAGCTAAGTTCGACCCATGCGGTTGCACATCACGCTGGACGACGCTCTGGTGGCCGAGATCGACCGGCGTGCCGGTCCCCGGAAGCGAAGCGCCTTTATCGCCCAACTGATTAGGTGTCGGCTCGACGACGAGCGGCGATGGGACGATCTCGAAGCAGCGCTCGGCGGGATCTCCGACACCGGCCACGACTGGGATGACGACCCAGCCGAATGGGTGCGGCGTCAGCGGCGAGGCGATGGGCCGTCTCCCGGCCAGGGTCTGCGGTTTCCTGGGCTGGCCTAGCTCGTGCGTCGTCATGTTCCTGGCTTCAGAACCGGTACCGCAACCCCGCCGATACCCCCACATACCCGATCCCGTCGAACCCCAGGTCGCTCGTGAAGGGCGTCGTTCCGTCCGCCTTGACGGGTTCATGGCTGCGGAGCACCTTCCACAGGTCGCTTCCGCTGAACTCGTCGAACTGGGCCCAGCGCGCCTTGATCGTGAACGATGCGCTGTCGCCGAGGGCGTGCTCCACGCCGGCGAGGACCTGGTAGCCGGAGAGCGTGTCGCTGAACTCGCTGTCGAAGAGGCTGAGACTGCCGGCTGCCGCGGCTGGACGGTCGGCGAGGGTGAGGGGCGGGTCGACGTCCTGGTAGCCCTGCGCGAGCGTCTTGCGCAGAAGGCGGGTGCTGTAGCGGAGGCTGACGCGGGCCTGGCCCACGCCCACGCCGACGAAGGGGGTCCAGGAGGTGGCGTTCTCGAAGTCCCAGTACGCGTTGACGAAGAGTTCGCGGGAGTCTAAGTCCGAGACGGTCACGCTGGGAGGATCGACGGGACTCCACTCGCTCATCTTGTCGTCGAAGGTCGGGTCGCCGGTCGGCGACAGAAAGTAGATCGTGCCGCCGTCGTGCTGCCGGGCCGTGTGCTCCGCCTCGACGCGCAGCCTGCCGAGGTCGTAGCCGATGCCGAGGCTGCCGGTGAACCGGGAACCCAGGTCGAAAGGAGTGGTGACTTCGGGCGACGAACCGGGTCCGCTGCACGCGGGGTCGCCGGTCGGCGCCAACGCCGGATCGGCGTAGAGCAGGACATCGCACCTCGTCGGGTGGTCGGCGCCCGAGACAGTGGCCTCCAGGGTGGAGGCGTCGACCAGGCCGGCCTCGAAGGCGAGGTAGAAGCCGCGGTCGCCGTCCTCGGCGTTGGCCGGTACGCCGAAGGCGAAGAAACCGGCTGCCGCGAGGAGAGGCGCCAGAACTGGAAGGTCGTGTGATTTGTGCATCGGCGTGGCTTCGACTCCGGCAGGTTGGGGTTGGACAGCGAGCGACCGGCATGCCGCCCGCGGCGGCAGCGGAGGCTAGCAGGACCGGGCGGCCCTTCCACCGCTTCTCAGAAGCGGTAGCGCAAACCTGCCGACACGCTCACGTACCCGATCCCGTCGAACTCCACGTCGCTCGTGAACGGCGTCGTTCCGTCCGCCTGGACGGGTGCGTGGCTGCGGATCATCTTCCAGACGGCGCTTCCGGTGAGGTCGGCGAACCGGGTCCACCGGGCCTTGATCGTGAAGGAGGTCCTGTCTCCCAGGGCATGGTCGACGCCGGCGAGGACCTGGTAGCCAAAGACCTCGTCACGGAACTCGCTGTCGAACAGGCTGAGACTGCCGGCCGCGGCGGCGGGCCGGTCCGCCACGGTCAGCGGCGGGGCCACGTCCTGGAAGCCCTGGGCGAGGGTCTTGCGGACCAGGCTCGCCCGGTAGCGGATGTGGGTGCGGGCCAGGCCGGCGCCGACGCCCACCCAGGGCGTCCACGACGAGGCGTTCTCGAAGTCCCAGTAGGCGTTGAAGAAGAACTCCCGGCTGCTGAAGTCGGAGACGCTCTCGGTCGGCGGGTCGACGGGGCTCCACTCGTTGCCCTTGCCGGCTATGGCCACGTTGCCAGCGGCGGTGCGAAGCGGCACGGTCCGTCCGCCCTGGTGGCGGTGCAGGTGCTCGAGTTCGAGGCGGAGCCTGCCCAGGTCGTAGCCGATGCTGACGCCGCCGGTGACCTTCGCGCCCAGATCGAAGCTGTTGTCGAAGAGGGGTCTGCTCGTGTTGTCCCGGCACGCGGCGTCGGTGGGCGCCATGCCGGGGTCGGAATAGAGAAGCGAGTCGCAGCGCGTCGGGTGGTTGACGGCCGTCAGGACGGTTCCGAGCGTTGCGGCGTCCGCCTGCCCGGCTTCGAAGCCGAGGTAGAGGCCGCGGTCCTCCTGGGCGCCTGCGATACCGGCGGTGCCGAGGATACTGACGGCGATCGTCAGGAGGAGCAGGTAGCGAGCGGATCGAAACATGAGCATCTTGACGGTTGCCTCCCGAGGGTCTGAGATTCGTCGTGGCACATCGGGAATTGTAAAGGCTGGATGATGCCCGGCGATCAAGCTTCGATCTGACGCTCGACGAACGGCAGCATCGCTGCGACGCACTCCGCGGGCTGCTCGAGCTGAAGGAGGTGCGTCGTGTCCGGAACGAAGTCGTAGTCGAGGGCCAGGATCTCCCTGAGATCCACCGTGGGCAGAAACGAGAAAGGCACCGTGGGATCGGAGCCGATGATCTTCACGGGACAGGAAACGCGGCTCAGGTCCGCTGCCCTTGCCCATCGGGGGCCTTCCAGCGAGATCGCCGCTTCGTACTCCCTCGGGCAGCGCAGCTCGTAGCCGTCGCCGTTCGAGGCCTGCCGTAGCGTGGTGCGTGCGACGAGTTCGGGCGCGCCGGGGCAGAGAAGCTGGAAGCCGGGAGCGCGCAGTACGCGGTCCATGAACTCCTCGCGGCTCGCAAAGCGTTCGCGCCGCCTCAGGGCGGCTTCACCCAGATGCCGGAGCATCGTCTCGACCTTCTCGACGTCCTCCGGCCGGCAGCCGGGCGGGCAGACGACCGGGTCGAAGAGGACCAGGGCGGAGTACGCAGAACTTCGCGTGGCGCCAATGAGCGCCGATTGCGCCGACACCGAGTGGAACACGCCGATCTTCGGCTTGGCATCGAAGTGCCGGTCGATCGCCTCCGCGATGTGGCCGTGGTCGTCGACGAGTGTCTCTATGCCGTGGTTCTCGCGGTTGCCGACCAGGTTCCAGCCGTGGTTGCGGAGGTCGAAGAGGACGACGTCGAACCGATCGGTGAGCAACGACCAGAACGGGTAGTAGGCGTCGGCCGCGAAGCCGTTGCAGTGGCTGACCACGAGCCGCGGGCCGCCGGGGCTGCCGTGCCGCCTGAGAACGATGACCTCGCCGTCGGCCATGCGAGCCTCGGCCGTCGCCAGGGGCTCCGGCACTTGCCACCGGGTCGGTTGCGTCATTCGGCGGGATCCTACGGTCGCCGGCAGACGAACAGCTCGTACTCCCCCGGTTCGATCTCCGAGTGGTCGCAGTCCACGGCCTTCCCCTCGAATCCGACCTCTTCCAGCAGCCCGAGCCAGTCGGCGCGGCGGAAGAGGCCCGTGACGTGCCGGTCGTGCACGACCTCGACGCTGCCGTCGGCCTCGCGCAGCACGAAGGCGTAGTCCGTCGTGATCGTCGTGTCCGTGGGGTCCGGGTCCCAGGTGTTCTCGAGGTAGTGGGCGCTTCTCTCCTCGCCGTCGCAACCGCCGCAGTCCGTACTGGGCTGGAAGTTCTCCCGCAGGTGGTCGGGCGCGAAGAGGGCGGCGCCGCCGGGCCGGCAGTGGACCCAGGCGGTTTCGATGGCGGCTCGCAGGTCCTCGAGCGTCGTCATGTAGTCGATCGCGTCGTGGATGAAGACGCAGTCGAACGTCCGGTCGAGCCGGACCGTCCGCATGTCGCCCTCGACGTGCCGGCACTCGGGGTTGAGTTCCCGGCTCATCGCCAGCATCCCGGGCGACAGGTCGACGAGGGTCATCTCGAAGTGCGCCTTGAGGTGGGAGGCGTTGTGGCCGCCGCCGCTGCCGAGTTCGAGGGCGGTTCCGGGCGTGCCGTCAGAGGCTTCGAGCAGGTGGCGGAGGTAGATGCCGGCTTCTTCCTCGTACTCGTGGGGCGGTGAGATCAGCGGCCACCAGGGCGCGATCTCGGCGTAGAGCTTGGGCATGAGTCGTGGAGGATACGGGCTCGCCGCTTCGCGTCGTCGCGCGGATGCCGGCGAGGGCGCCGGCGCACCCAGTGCGGAGATTCAGCCCGAGTTCGAAGAGGTCGAGGCGGCGATGATGGCGGGCATGACGGCGGCCGCGGCGACGGCGGCTTGCGCGGCTTCGACGGCGTTGGACGTGGCCTTGCCGATGACGTCTCCCTTGACGAGGCTCTTGATGCGCTGCTTGCGGGGCCTCAGTTCCCGGCGGCCGAAGGTCGGGTTGAGCAGCCCCACCGCGTGCGCGAGCGCGGCCAGGACGACCGTCCGGGGCTCGACTTCCCGGTCGTCGCTGAAGATCGCTGTCCGCAGGCGCTCGATGATCTCTCGTTCGGGGCCGGGGTCGATTTCCGGGAAGACGCGTCGCTTGAAGATGAGGAGGATCTCCTGCTCGTCGGCCCGCAGGATGCGGCGGGCGCAGAGTTGTTCGGCGACCCGGTGGTGGAGCTTCCTCATGGAGGAGAAGCGTGTGATCCAGGTCTGGATCGAGGCGCGCCGTTTGGCGTCCCGGATTCTCTTCAGGCACTCGTTGAGGATGGAGTCGTCGGTGCGGCGGACTTCGCGGACCTCGACCAGCTTGCGCCAGCGGCGCGACTCGTCGATGCGGATGCGCTCCCGAAGCAGGAGCTCGGCGGCGATCGCGCCGCCGAGTCCGATGCTCGTGTGGGCGCCGCCCAGGGTGCCCTTCGTGTCGTGCAGGGCGAGAAGCAGCAGTTCTTCGTGGAGGTGGAGTTGGTCGGCGTTCATGGTGTGACTCTAGAACGCCTCGCTCCAGGGGCGGCTGAGGCGCAGGGCGGAGTTGATCAGGCCGACCATCGAGTAGGTCTGTGGGAAGTTGCCCCAGAGTTCGCCGGTCTCCGGGTCGAGGTCCTCGGAGAGAAGTCCCACCGGGTTGCGGCGGTCGAGCATCTGCTGGAACAGTTCGCGGGCCTCCTCGCGGCGGCCGAGGTCGTTGATCGCGTCGATGTACCAGAAGCTGCAGACGGCGAAGGAGGTGGCGGGGGAACCGAAGTCGTCCTCCCGGTAGCGGAAGAAGTGGCTGCCGGAACGCAGCGGCTCGAGGGACTCGACGGTGGCCGCGAAGCAGGGATCGTCGGCGTCGAGGAAGCCCAGGTCGTGGAGCAGGAGCAGGCTGGCGTCGATGCCCTCGCCGGCCAGCGTGGCGGCGAGGCCGCCGCCTTCGGTCTCGGCGTGCCGGAGGACGTGCGAACGGATCGCCTCGGCCTGGTTCGTCCAGTGCCGCTGACGATCGGCCAGGCCGAGCGCCCTCGCGATGCGTGCCAGGCGATCGCAGGCGGCCCAGCACATGACGCTCGAGAAGGTGTGGACGGCGCTTCGTTGCCGGAACTCCCAGAGGCCGGCGTCGGGCTGGTCGAACAGGGCCACGGCCTGGTCGCCGAGCTGCTCCAGCCAGCCGAACACGCGCCGGTTGCCGGGCTTGACCAGCCGGCGGTCGAAAAAGCTCTGGGTGACGGAGAGGATCGCGCTGCCGTAGCTGTCGTTCTGGAGTTGGCGCCAGGCGTCGTTGCCGACCCGGACCGGCGGCATGCCGCGGTAGCCCGGCAGGCCGTCGACCGTGCGCTCGGTGAGTTCCCGCTCGAACTTGATGCCGTAGACCGGCTGCAGCACGCCGCCCTCGGCGGCCGCGGCGAGGTTCGTGATGTAGCCGAGGTAGCCCTCCATCGTCCGCGTTGCGCCCAGGCGGTTGAGCGCCTGGACGACGAAGTGGGAGTCCCGCAACCAGCAGAAACGGTAGTCCCAGTTGCGACCGCTGTCCGGCGCTTCGGGGATCGACGTGGTCATCGCCGCGAGCACGGCCCCGGTCTCCTCGAAACTGCAGAGCTGGAGCGTGATGGCGGCGCGGATCACCGCCTCCTGCCACTCGAAGGGCACCGCAAGGTGGCGCACGAACTCGCGCCACCAGGTCTCCGTGCGGCTCCGGAACTCGCGCGCCACCGAGTCGACGGGGTCGGTCAGGCTCTCGTCCGGCCCGAGCAGCAGGGTGAGCGGCTGCTCCAGGACGAAGGAGATCTCGTCGCTGATCAGGGAGACCGGCGCATCGGTGGTCAAGCGAAGCGTCAGGGCCGGTCCGACGTAGCGGATGTGGTTGCTGCCGCGGGTTACTTCGGGGCGGCGCGAACCGTAGTCGAACCGCGGCCGCAGTCGAATGCGGATGCGCGGCTCGCCGGAGATCCGTTCGATCGTGCGGACGATCATCGTCGGCCGGAAAGAGCGGCCGAACTGCTCGAACCTGGGCGCGAAGTCGGTGATCTGGACCGCTGCGCCGTTGCCGTCGCGGAGCGTCGTCACCAGGATCGCGGTGTTCTCGAGGTACTGCTGCTCGCTCTCGCGGAACCCCTCGAGCAGCACGTCGAAGAAGCCGCCGGCCTCGGGGTCGCCGTCCTCGTCGTCCTTGCCGCCGAGGAGGGAATGGAAGACGGGGTCGCCGTCGAAGTGGGGCAGACAGGCCCAGCAGATGCGGCCGCGCGGATCGATCAGCGCCCCGAACCCGCAGTTGCCGATCACGCCGCCGTCGAGCGGCCGCGTGTCACCGCCCGTCATGGGCCCGCCAGCCGCTCGCGCAGCGCCTCCAGCCAGCGGTGCAGCTCCCGCACGCCGCCCAGACCGTGCCTGGCGACGCTTTCGCGGTTGCCGTCCGGCTCCAGGCCGACCACGATGGCGGCGCCGCCGCCGCTCTGGGCGGCGTCGAACCCCTCCTCGTCGGTGATGTCGTCGCCGATGAACACCGGCACGCGGCCGCGGAACGGCGCTTCGGCCATGAAGTCCTCGACCACCGTGCGCTTGTTCGGGCGGTGCGGCTTGAGTTCGAGCACCATCTTGCCCTCCTGCACCCGGTAGCCCGAACCGAGTGCGGCGCGCACCCGCTCCATCGCCTCGCGGGCCGGGGCTTCGGCGGCGGCGGCCCGGCGGTAGTGGAGCGCCAGGGTCGCCGCCTTGTCTTCCAGCAGCGTGCCGGGATGCGCCTCGACGAAGCGCTCGAGGTCGCGGCGCGCCGGCTCGAGCGCGGCCGAGCCGTCGCTCCGGCTGACCGCGCCGGCCGCCGACCGCCGCTCCAGGCCGTGCAGGCCCGCTGCCGGAAGGGCCAGCGGCGCGAAGAAGCGGTCGAGGACGTCGAGCGACCGGCCGCTCGCCAGCGCCAAGGCACCATCGAGGCTGTCGCTGAGGCGAGCCAGCAGGCTGGCGACGCCGTCGTCGACATGAACCGCGTCGGGTGCCTCGGCGATCTCGATCAGGGTGCCGTCGACGTCCAGGAACAGGGCCCAGGAGTGTGGCGGCGGCGCGGCGGAGCCCGTTTCCAGGAGGGTCCAGGCGGTGCGTGGTGGATGCGCTCTCTGGTTCACACGGGCCCCCACCGAGATCCCTTACGATACTGAAACCGATGGCCCCTCAGGATCTACCGGCTGCTCAGCAGTCGGAATTGGTGATCGTCGCCAACACCTTGCCCGTGCGTCGCGAGGAGGTGGATGGGGAACTGGGCTGGGCGCAAAGCCCGGGCGGCCTCGTCAGCGCCCTGTCGCCGATCGTCCGCGACGCGGGCGGCTGCTGGGTCGGCTGGACCGGCGGCGCCGACGATGCGCCCGAGCCGTTCCGGCACGAAGGCATCCTGAACGTCGCGGTACCGGTGTCGGAGGCGGAAGTCGCCGGTTCCTACCAGGGGATGTGCAACTCGACTCTGTGGCCGCTCTACCACGACGCGGTCCGGCCGCCCGAGTACCACCGGCACTGGTGGAACCCCTACGTCGCGGTCAACCGCCGCTTCGCCGAGGAGGCGGCTCGCCGCACCGCGCCCGGCGGCCGGGTGTGGATCCAGGACTACCACCTGCAGCTCGTGCCGCGGATGCTGCGCGAGCTGCGGCCGGACATCAGCTCGGGCTTCTTCCTGCACATCCCCTTCCCGCCGATCGAACTCTTCCTTCGCCTGCCCTGGCGGCGGCGGGTGCTCGAGGGGCTGCTCGGCGCGGACGTGATCGGCTTCCAGACTCCGGCGGGCGCCTACAACTTCACGCGGCTCGCCGACCGGCTGATCGAGGCGGAGCCCCAGGGCGAGACGATCCGCTACCAGGGCCGCGACATCCGCGTCGGCGCCTTTCCGATCTCCATCGACACGGACCGCTACGCGAACGCGGCGCTGGCGCCCGAGATCCGGGAACGCGCCGAACAGCTCCAGCAACTTCGTCGCGGCCGCAAGATCATCCTCTCCGTTGACCGCCTCGACTACACGAAGGGCATCGACCTGCGGCTCAAGGCGTTCCTCGAATGGCTGGGTCGCGAGGACCGGTCGATCCGCGACGCGGTGATGGTCCAGGTCGCCGTCCCGAGCCGGGAGCGCATCTCGGAGTACCAGATCCTGCGGCGCGACGTGGAGGAACTCGTCGGTCAGATCAACGGCGAGTACGGCGAACTCGGGGTCGTGCCGGTGCAGTACTTCCGGCGCAACCTGCCGTTCGAGGAACTGATCGCGTTCTATCTCGTGGCCGACGTGATGCTGGTGACGCCGCTCTGCGACGGCATGAACCTCGTCGCCAAGGAGTACGTCGCCACCCGGCTCGAGGACGACGGCGTGCTCGTGCTTTCCGAGTTCGCGGGCGCGGCCGCCGAACTGCCCGACGCCCTGTTGGTCAATCCCCACGACGTGAACGCGATGGCGGCGACGATCGAGCGTGCGATCACTCTCGACCCGGACGATGGGGTGCGACGGATGAAGGCGATGCGCGAGGTCGTGCGACGGCACTCCGTGCACGAATGGGCGGCCCAGTTCATCGAGGCTCTGGCCTGACGCGCATGGCACGCCCCGTCAGCGACGCCGAAGCGGGCTTCGAGGTAGGCGAGGGCTTCGAACGCTTCTCGCAGAAGGACGACGTCTTCTGCCGTTCGTTCTGGGACCCCGAGGTGAGGACCTCGCGTTCGGACATGTTCTACGAGACGTACCGCACGCCGGAGCTGCGCTGGCGGCCGGTCGACGGGTTCACGCGCCGCGACTACGCGCTTCGCAACGCTTCCTGGCACGTCACCGATCTGTTCGCGGAACTCCGGGGAGACGCCGACCGTCGCGAGGGCTTCCTCGACCCCTACACGGTGCTCCGGGACGGTCCGGGTCCGCCGGACGAGAGCGATGAACCGGAGGAGGTCCTCGCCGCTCGACTCGCGGCGGATCTCAAGACGGCCGCCCGCGCGTTGGGCGCCGACCTGATCGGCATCACCGGATACGACGAGCGCTGGGTGTACACCCACGCGTACTCGCGGGAGACCGAGACGGAGAAACCGCAGGAGCTTCCGGGCGAACTCGGGAACGTCGTCGTCGTTGCGCAGGCGATGGACCGGGGTCTGGTGGAGACCGTGCCGTCGGCCCTGAGCGGGACGGCGACGGGGGTCGGTTACAGCAGCGACACGGTGGTGCTGCTTGCGATCGCCCAGTACATCCTGAACATGGGCTACGCCGCGGTGCCGACGATGAACGACACGGCCCTGGCGATTCCGCTCGCGATCAAGGCGGGGCTGGGCGAGTACGGCCGTCACGGTCTGCTGATCACCAGGGAGTTCGGCCCCAGGGTGCGGCTCGGGAAGATCTTCACCGACATGCCGCTGGCGCACGACCGTCCGCTGCGCTTCGGTGTGCGCGAGACCTGCGAGGTGTGCCGCGCGTGTTCGGATGCCTGCCCGCCGAAGGCCATCGCGATGGACGCGCCGACGGACCGGATCTACAACATCTCCAACATCCGCGGCGTCAGGAAGTGGACGACGGACGCCGAGAAGTGCTTCCGGTTCTGGTCGAACCAGAACACCGACTGCTCGATCTGCGTCAGGGTCTGCCCCTACAACCGGGACTACTCCAAACGTCTCAGCCGAATCTGGCGGTGGATGGCGGGGACCCGTCTGCGCCGGCTCGCCCTCTGGCTCGACCGCCGGAGCGGCCGCGGACGGAGGGTTGAGCCCCAGACGTGGTGGGGGCGCGCCCTGTCCGGCTGGTAGGCTTGAACGTAGCGTCCGGCCGCCGAGCGCAGGAGAACAGGAGGAAAGGCCGAACGGAATAGCGACCCTGCCCGTCCCGTTCGGATCCAATGCCATGTGGATCAGAAAGTACGACCCCGCCCGTTACCTTCCCTCAGACTCCGGGATCGCGCTGCCGAGCCGCGAGCCGACGCCGCGGGACGTCTACATGGACCGGCGCAAGTTCGTGGCCGCGGCCGGCCTCGGCATCGCCGCCGCGTCGCCCCTGGCCGCCCAGTTCCGCCTTCGCCAGCAGGTGCCGGCGCCTCCTCCGGCGCCGCCGATCGAGGACAAGCTGAAGCCGGCGCTCGAGAGGCCCGATGTCTACGGCGCCGAGCTCAGCGCGCGGCCCAAGCGCAACGTGAAGTTCGCCGGCCCGCCGGCCAGCATCGGCGGCGAACTGACGCCGCGCGACGCAGCGGGCAGCCACAACAACTTCTACGAGTTCTATCCCGGTCGTGGCGGCCCGGTGTGGAAGTTCGCCGGCAAGTTCACCGTCGAGCCCTGGAAGGTCGAGGTCACGGGCCTGTGCGACAACCCGATGACGCTCGATCTCGACGACATCTTCGGCTTCGAGCACGAGGAGCGGCTCTACCACTTCCGCTGCGTCGAGCGCTGGGCCATGAACGTGCCCTGGAGCGGCTTCCCTCTCAGCAAGCTGATCGAGAAGGCGCAGCCGAAGTCGTCAGCCAGGCATGTCCGTTTCTTCACCGCTCTCAAGCGGGACGAGATGCCGGGCGTCAGGGAGGCTCACTGGTACCAGTGGCCGTACTTCGAAGCCCTCCGCATGGATGAGGCGATGAACGAACTGGCCTTCGTCGCCACCGGTAGCTACGGCGAGCCTCTGGTCAAGCAGCACGGTGCGCCGCTGCGGCTCGCGATCCCGTGGAAGTACGGTTACAAGAGCGCGAAGTCGATCGTCAAGATCGAGTTCGTGGCCGAGGAGCCGAAGATCTTCTGGCAGATCCAGCCGCACGAGTACGGGTACCTCTCGAACGTGAACCCGAACATCCCGCACCCGCGCTGGAGCCAGGCGACCTCGCACTGGCTGCACAACAGCCAGCCGTTCGAGACACCGATCTTCAACGGCTACGGCGAGTACGTCTCGAAGCTCTATCCCGACGAGCCGACCACGATGCAGCGGGCGCTGCGGATGGGGCAGGTCGCACGGTAGGGACCTAGACGGAGAACGCTGCCGGTTCGTATCTGTAGTCATGGGCGCCGCCACGGACACGCTGGGCACGGCCGACGCACTTGAAGGCGCCGGTCTTGATGCCGACACCGCCAAGGCAACAGCGCGCGCGATCGAAACGGGCTGCGCCTCCGCCGTCGAGGGGCTGGTGACGCGAGACGGCCTCAGGGCCGAGTTGAAGGCGCTGGAGACGAGGCTGGTCCTGTGGGGCGCGGGAATCGTGCTCGGTGGTACCGCTCTGGTGTTGAGCGGAGTCGGCGTGCTGTTGAGGTTCCTCCCATAGAGGCCGACCAGCGTCCCTTAGGGTTCGTCGATCGCCTCTGACGCCAACGCGGCGCCCGCACCGTGGCGCGCTGCCTGCACCGCGGCCGCGAAGAGCCCCATGGCGGCGCCGAAGGTCAAGACACCGACGAGTCCTACCCAGCCCTCGGCGTTCGTCGGCGCCGCCAGTGCCAGCAGTTCCGCCGTGAAGCCGAAAGGCTCGCCAGCGCGCAGCGCCTTGAGCGCCGCCAGACCGTTGAGCAGCAAGGCGGCGCCGATGGCGCTCAGTGTCCCGAAGGCCACGCCATCCGCGGCCAGCCGAGTCCTGGAACGGGGTGGTAGCGGCTCCCGCCGCCGCACGTCGAAGACCGGTTCGCGTTCGGTGGGCTTGACGAAGCGCGAGAGCATGTAGAGGCCGGGGATTCCTAGCGGCATCGTGGCCAGGAAGAAGCTCGACCAGCCGATGGCGTCGACGGTGATCCCGGCAACCGGCCCGGAGAAGATGCGCCCGAAGCCGAACAAGGTCGAGAACATCGCGTACTGCGTGGCCGAGAAGCGCTTCTGGGTCATGCGAAGTAGCAGGACCGAGAAGGCTCCGGTACCGAGACCCTGGCAGAGCGTCTCGAACCCCATCGCTCCGTAGAGGAGGAAGGAGTTCTTCGGCACGTTGGCGAGGACAACGTACCCGATGTTGGAGAAGATCTGGAGCGAGCCGAAGATCCAGAGAGCTCTGCCGAGGCCGAGCACGTTCGTTCCGAGGCCGCCGATGATCGCGCCGCCGATCGTCGCGATCAGGCCGATCGTCCCCAGCGCGAAGCCACGGTCGTCGCTCGAGTAGCCCATGTCGACGAGGAACGGACGAAGCAGGGCGCTGGCCATGTTGTCGGCGAGTTTGAACAGGATGACGAAGGCCAGAATCTCTACCGCGCGGTGGCGGGAGAGGAAGCCGAGGAAGGGGAGCCAGACGGCTTCACGGACGGTCTTCGGCTCAGGCGGCAGATTGCGAGGCTCGGGCGCGAAGAACGTCACGAGAAGCATCGGCAGGTAGAGCGCGGCCAGGCCCGCACAGACGAGCGCCCACGAGGAGCGTCCGGCAAGGGAGATGGCCGCCGCTCCCGCCGCGAACATCCCTACGCGGTAGAGCGCGATGCGCGCGCCGACGGCCGCGCCCTGCTCTTCCTTCTTCAGAACGTCCACGGCGTAGGCATCGACCGCGATGTCCTGGGACGCCGCCGCCAGTGCCACCGCGAAGGTCAGGGCGAGCACCACGAACGGCGCGTCCGGGTGGCCGCCGACGCCGGCCAGGCCGAGCGTTCCAACAAGCAGACCGACCTGGGCGATCGCCGCCCAGCCCCGGCGTCGCCCCAGGAACGGCGGTGGGAAGCGGTCCATCAGCGGCGCCCAGACCACGTTGAAGGTCCACGGAACCTGCGCCAGCGTGAACAGGCCGACGATGCGAATGTCGACGCCGGAATCCCGCATCCAGTCGGGAATCGCGATCCAGACCAGCCCGAGCGGCATGCCGGAGGAGAACGAGAGGAGGACGACGGACAGCGTTCGCCAGGAGCGGACGGCCTGCACCAGGCTTTCGAAGGTGCCGACCCGCTTGGGCGCCTGCTCCTGCTCGGCCATCGGACTCATCCTATGCGTAGTCGTCTATGAATCGGACGAGGACGTCGAACTGGAACCCAGGTCGTGCAGAATCCGTAGTTGAACGTGAGCAGTCTCTTGAGGAGGAACCGACCGTGACCGCGACAGCCACCCAGTCCCGCCCCCTTCATCGTTCCGGGTCCGACCGCCTGATCGGCGGCGTCTGCGGCGGCATCGCCGCCTGGCTGGGCTGGAACCCGACGGGCGTCCGTTTGCTCTACATCCTGGTCTCGATCCTCTCGGTCGCGTTTCCCGGGATCATCGTGTACATCCTCCTCTGGATCGTCATGCCACTCGGCGACTGAGCCGCCAGCTACCGGGTGCGCCGCGGTCCACTGGGTGCGCCGGCGCCCCCGCCGGCTGGGTGCGCGGGTCTTCTGACCCGCTGCCGCCGGAGGCGGCCCGGAGACGCGCCGCGAAGCGGCGACCGCACCTCCGTGCGCCACCTGGGTTGGTAGGCTGACCGCCCATGGCCCCAGCCGACGCAGCCGACTTCCTCGACGCGCTCACGAACCGCCTCGGCGCCGACCGCGTCCTCACCGGCGCGGCCCCGATGGCGGCCTACGAGTCGGACGCGCTGACCGCGTTCCGGGCCCGGCCCCGCGCCGTTGTCCTCGTCGATTCCGCCGAAGAAGTCGTCGACATCGTGCGCCTCTGCGCGGCGGCTGAAGTGCCCTTCCTCGCCCGCGGCAGCGGCACGAGCCTGTCCGGCGGCTCGCTGCCGGTCGACGACGGCGTCGTCATCGCGATGAACCGGCTCAACCGAATCCTCGAAGTCGACCCGGTGCGGCGGACCGCGGTGGTCGAGCCGGGAGTCGTCAACCTCGCGGTGTCCGACGCAGCGGAGCCCTACGGCCTCTACTACTCGCCGGATCCGTCGAGCCAGTCCGTGTGCACGATCGGCGGCAACCTGGCCTTCAACTCGGGCGGCGCGCACTGCCTGAAGTACGGAATGACGAGCAACCACGTGCTCGGTCTGGAGGTCGTACTCCCGGACGGGGAGGTGATCGAGATCGGCGGTGACAGCCTGGAGGGCGTCGGGCCCGACCTGGTCGGGCTGTTCGTCGGCTCCGAGGGGCTGTTCGGCATCGCCACGAAGATCACGCTGCGCCTGTTGCCGAAGCCCGAGACGTTCTTCACCCTGCTGGCGGCCTACGATTCGCTCGCGGCCGCGGGCGAGGCGGTGGCCGCCGTCGTCGCTTCGGGCCTGCTGCCTGGGGCGATGGAGATCATGGACAACCTGGCGATCGAGGCGGCCGAAGCGGCGGTCGGCGCCGGCTATCCGCTCGATGCCGAGGGCCTTCTGATCGTCGAACTCGAAGGCGAGGAGCAGCAGGTGGCGGCCGAGAGTGAACTGCTGCTGGAAGTCGTCAGGCAATCGAAGCCCTACTTCGAGCACATCGCCAGCGACCCGGATGACCGGATGCGCATCTGGAAGGGCCGCAAGAGCGCGTTTTCCGCGGTCGGACGGCTGAGCCCCGACTACATCGTCCAGGACGGAGTCGTGCCGCGGTCGCGGCTTGGCGAGGCGCTGACTGAGATCCAGCGGTTGGGCGCGAAGCACGGGATCCGCGTGGCGAACGTCTTCCATGCCGGCGACGGCAACCTGCACCCGCTGATCCTCTTCGACGGCCGGGTCGAAGGCGAACTGGAGCGTGCCGAGGAACTGGCCGGCGAGATCCTCCGTCTCTGCATCGACCTGGGCGGCTCGATCACCGGCGAGCACGGCGTCGGCATGGAGAAGCGGCAGTACCTGGGCGAGATGTTCGACGACGCCGACCTGGACGCGATGCGCCGGATCCGCATGGCGATCGACCCCGGCGAGCTGGCGAACCGGGGCAAGATGTTCCCGGACGCGGAAGCGCCGGCGCTGCTCAGCCACGGTCCGCACCCTCTGGAGGCGGCCGGGGTCATCTCGCGCGAATGAGGCGCAGCGGCGCGGCCTACAACGGAAGGCCAGGAGACCTGTGACCGGCGTTGTCCATCAGCCGGGTTCGGCGGCTGAGGTTGCCGAGGCCGTACGCGGTGCGGAACGGGTCGTGCCGCGGGGCGGCGGCACGAAGCCGGCGCTGGCCGTCGTGGACGGCGCTGAAGTGATCGACGTGTCGGCGCTCAGCGGCATCACCGAGTACCTGCCCAGCGAGTACACGGTGACGGCCCTGGCCGGCACGCCGCTCGCCGACGTCGAGACGCGGCTCCAGGCCGAAGGGCAGTACCTGCCATTCGACCCGCTGCTCGTCGACGCCGGCAGCACGGTCGGCGGCGCGGTTGCCGCGGGCGCGAACGGCCCCGGCCGGCTGCGCTACGGCGGGCTGCGCGACTTCCTGCTCGCCGTGGCCTTCGTCGACGGCCGGGGCGAGATCGTCCGCGGCGGCGCCAAGGTCGTCAAGAACGCCGCCGGCTTCGACCTGCCGAAGCTCATGGTCGGCAGCCTGGGTCGCCTGGGTGTCCTCACCGAGTGCACGTTCAAGGTCTTTCCGCACCCGGAGAGCTGCGCCACCGTGCGCGTCGCCGGCATGGCGCTGGACGAGGCCCTCGAGGCCGCCGGCCGCGTAGGGTCCGGCGCGGTCGAACTGGAGTGCCTCGACCTGATGCACGGCCTGGCCGGCTGGGACCTGGAGATCCGCATCGGAGGCCGCAGCTTTGCCCTGGACGCTCGTCTCAAGCGCGCCGCCGATCTTCTCGACACGGACGTCACCACTCTCTCGGGCGACGCCGACGCGACGCACTGGCGCAGCCGCCGCGAGTTCGGCTGGGCTCCGCCGGACGCCGCCGTCCTCAAGCTCCCCGTGACGCCGGCCACGGCGGCAGTCCTGGAGCAGGTTCTGGCCGACCTCGACGCTTCCCACGTAGCCAGGGTCTACAGCGCCGGCATCCAGCAGGCGTTCATCGCCTGGCCTGCGACGCGCGTAGCCGACCTTCCATCCCTTGACCGGGCCCTCGCACACTCGAAGCTGACGGCGCTCGCGCTGCGCGCACCGGTCGACGCTTTGAACCAGCCGATCCTCGGCTACCGCACCGGCGGCGAGTTGCTACGTCGGGTCGAGCAGGCCCTCGACCCGGCCGGCCGCTTCGGCCGCCTGGGCTGAACACCGGTTGCGCCGACCTCTGGCCGGCCTGGGACGCCACGGACGCCCGGGTAGAATCGACAGCGCCAGGGATCGCTTGCGACCTAGGCGCTAGGTATGCGGACCATGCTCACCCTCGACTCGAAAGAACAGACGTGGCTTGACGGGTACAGGCAGGCCCTGAAGCGCGAACACGCCGACGCCGTGCTGTGCCTGGTCGTGTACGGCTCCAAGGCGCGCGGCGACTCGCATGACGAGAGCGACCTCGATCTCCTCCTCATCGTCCAAGACTCCGCCTCCGACATGAAGAAGGCCCTCCGCCGCATCGGCCACGAACTGGCTGCCCCCCTAGTCGTTCTGCCGTCCATCATGGCCTACACCGAAGGGGAGTGGAACCAGCTCGAGCTCTACCGTTCGGCCTACCATGCCGCTGTTGAGCGCGAAGGCGTCGCGGTACTTTGAACAGGGCAAGGGGCTGCCTCGGCCAGCCGCTGTGACGGGCGCGTAGCGTCAAGGGAAGTTGACGTTTGAACGTCGCCGTTTCGCTGGCTGCTAGTGTTCCCACATGAGTCAGGAGCCTGGGAACGATCCGGCTGCGGCTACGGACTTCGAGCGTCTGCCGACGCGAGCGGATCTCTGGAAGGTAGGGATCGGTGTCGTAGCGGTCAACGCAACGCTCACGACCGTAGTGATCCGGCTGTTGGTCTGATCGGCGGTCGCCGGCGATTCTCTGGAACGGACACTGAAGATGGACGTCAAAGAGGCGGTAGGAAGCGCCAAGCAGTACCTCGGGGAGATCTTCTCCGGTGAGAAGATCACCCACGTCGGTCTCGAAGAGGTCGTCTTCGACGACGCAGAGAACTGCTGGAAGATCACTCTGGGGTTCTTTCGCCCATGGGATCTGGGCATGGAGCAGAGTCTTCTGAATCCGCTGTCCCGGATCGACAGACAGTCGCGGCGGACGTACAAGATCGTGCAGATCGACGACGCCAGCGGCGAAGCCGTGTCGATCACCAACCGTCACCCTTCTACGGCTGCCTGAGTCGTGCCGGCCACAGCGTTCTTCGTTGACGCCAATCTGCTCGTGCTCTTCGTGGCCGGCATCGTCGATCAAGCACTGATCGGGAAACACCGGCGACTGCGCGAGTTTTCCGTGGCCGACTACGAGAGGCTACGAAGCCTGATCGCAGCTGTAGAGCGGGTTCTGGTAACGCCGAACACACTCACCGAGGCGTCCAATCTGCTCGGGCAGCACGGGGAACCTGAGCGCTCGGGGCTTCTCGACGGCCTCCGCTACGTCATCGAGGAGAGTCGGGAGATTGTCGTTGCGAGCGCTGAAGCAGCGCGAAGCCCCGTCTTTCGGCGCCTGGGATTAACCGACGCGGCGTTGTTTGAATCGGCGACGGCCGAGCGGCCGCTACTGACCGTTGACCTCGACCTGTACCTGGCGGTTTGCTCAAGAGATGCGGGAGCGGTCGAGAACTTCAACTACTCCCGTGATCTGTGATCCAGAGGCCGAATCGTCTCGTTAGGCGCCCGAAGCTCCATCTCGCGGATACGGGCGTTGGCACCGGCTTATGGGAGAGGTCCGGCCGGCCTGATGGCGGACGAACCTCTGCTCGGGCAGCTACTCGAGACTCATCGTCCCCCTGGAACCCCGGCCTCGGGCCGGCCGGCACGACACCGCTTTGGGCTTCTTCCACTACTGCGACCGGGACGGTTTCGAGGTCGACATCGTGATCGAGCAGGGGCTGGCCGCCGTGGCGCGCGTCGAAATCAAGGCCGCCGCCACGGTCAGATCGTCCGACTTACGGGGTCTCCTCAAGCTGCCGAAACGGTAGGCGACCGCATCGCCGGCGGAGTGATCCTCTACGACGGTGAACTGACCGCACGCTTCGGAGACCGGCTCCACGCCGTGCCTGTGCGCCGGCTGTGGGAGACGGTGTGGCCCGGGCTTCGCCTGTCGGATCGCCCCTCGGTCTGGCTGATCCGAACAATGATCTCTAGCTAGCCTCGTCGGATCGGCCGTGGCCCAGGACGTTTCTCCGGCTGCCT
This sequence comes from Thermoanaerobaculia bacterium, assembly GCA_022826745.1. Classification (GTDB taxonomy): domain Bacteria; phylum Acidobacteriota; class Thermoanaerobaculia; order Multivoradales; family Multivoraceae; genus Multivorans. The sequence goes on from JAJDUI010000008.1 coordinate 102,182, forward strand.
TGCGACCGGCACCTTCCTGGTCATGGGGTGGTCTTGCTCGCCCTAGCCTCGTGGGATTCCCGAAGAACCCGATCTGCGAGCTCGGTACTTCTCTAGCGAGCCCAGAGAGCCGCAGTTGGAGAGCTACGAAGAGGTACACAGTAGGGCGGACATGCCGAAGGGTTGCGCCTCGGGCCGCTATCCTGTATCGTCTGTCCTACACGGTAGGCGTCGTATCGGAGGCTGATATGGAGATACAGGAATACATCGAGCATGTGCTCAGGCGGGCTGAGGATCGGCTCGCCGAACGGCTGAAGGAGGCAGTGGAGGGCCGCCAGTACGCCGCTGCGGCTGAACTCGCCTCCGTCACGGAAAAGGTCCGGGACTTGGTTCAGTCCGTGGGCAGCGGGGAGCGAAGCCGCGAACAAGGGACGGCGCTCTCAGGTAGTGCGGAGCCTCGTGCCCGCCGTACAGCGAAAGCTAGAGCCTCAGCCAGTCCGTCCTTGAGCGCTCCTGAGCGGAGGGCAAACCGGCGATACCCGAGGTTCGTTCGCTCAGAGGGTCGTTTGGTCAAGGTTGGATGGTCCAAGAAGGACGGAGCGGAGTACGAGCACCGCGCCTCTGAGGTCTCTGTCTGGGCCGTAGTAGCGGCGCTTCGGGATCTGGAGTCAAGGGAGTTCTCCATGGACCAGTTGATGCCCGTTGATGATGGAGGTGGGACGGAAGTCCCCTCCTATCAGGTGTACCTGATCGTGGCTTGGCTGCGGTCCCTTGGTGCGGTGCGAAGAGCAGGCCGGGGCGGCTATGTGGCCGTCCCCGACTGCCTGTCTGTTGCCATGATGGAAGAACACTGGCGCGCGTTGGAGGGGGATTCAAGCGCGAAGGGAGGAACGAACAGTGAGTGACGCGAGAAACCGGGAGTTGGCGCTGAGGCTTCTCCGGGCTGATTCGGAGGCCGAGGTGGTGGGGATCCTCGAGCAGGAAGGCCTGTGGCGCGACGCCAAGTGCTGGCGGCTCTATGGGGATCGTGACGGGAACTTCTCGGTGATCGGGAATCAGCAAAGCCGTCCAGAGGCAGCTCTCGTAGAGAAGATCGTCAACTCGGTTGACGCCCGGCTAATGAAGGAGTGCCTCGAACGTGGCATCGATCCGACTTCTGCGGACGCTCCCCAGTCGGTGCGCGAAGCAGTGGCGAGGTTTGTTGATGGCGTCGAACCGGGTAGCGAAACGGCGGGCGAGGTTCGATTCTGGCCTCGCCAGACGCAACGGGAGCAAGCTCGGCAGATTACCCTCGCCGTGACTGGCTCGAAGCCACGGCAGGCGGGAGGATCGTCGATAACGGTCGTCGACCTGGGAGAGGGCCAGCATCCGGAGAAGATGCCGGAGACCTTCCTGTCGATCGACCGCGAGAACAAGCTGCGCATTCCGTTTGTGCAAGGCAAGTTCAACATGGGCGGCACCGGTGCACTTAAGTTCTGTGGGCGCAGCGGGCTGCAGTTGGTCATCACTCGGCGATGTCCGGGGATAGTCGAGGCCGATTGCGAAGCGGAATCACGTTGGGGATTCACCGTCGCTCGGAGAGAACGGCCGGTCGAAGGCGCAGGGGAGATCCGTAACTCGGTCTATCGCTACCTCGCTCCGGTTGGAGCTGAGGAGAAGCCTGGGCTTGGTGGTGTCCTGCAGTTCTCCGCTGCGGACATCGAAGCCCTTCCAGAGAAGAACGAGGCGTACGCCCGGAGTCTGTCCTGGGGATCAGTCTTGAAGCTCTACGAGTACGACATGAAAGGGTTTGGCAGCCATGCACTGATGAAGGGCGGGCTCTTGGGCCGCCTCGAGCTGATGCTGCCAGGGATAGCGCTTCCGGTGAGAGTCCATGAGTGTCGCTCATTCGGGGGAGATCCGAGAAGGAGCTTCGAGACGACATTGCTCGGCCTCTCGGCGCGTCTCGAAGCCAATCGGGCTAACAATCTTGAGGAGGGCTTCCCTACGTCAGGTCTGATACAGCTTGCCGACCAGGACCTCCCTGTCGAGATCTACGCGTTCAAGCCGAAGAGGGCGGACGCGTACCGCTCGACCGAAGGAATCGTGTTCACGATCAACGGCCAGACACACGGGGCGATTTCCAAGGCCTTTTTCTCCCGGAGGAGAGTGAAGATGGGACGCCTTGCGGACTCCCTGTTGCTAATGGTCGACTGCTCCAGGCTGTCCGTGGATGCTCGAGAAGACCTGTTCATGAACAGCCGCGATCGGCTTAGCAACGGGGAGCTTCGAAAGGCGATCGAGAGTGAGATGGAGGAGCTCGTCGGTCGCCATCACGGTCTTAGAGAGCTACGCGACCGCCGTAGGGCGGAGGAGATCGCGCAAAGACTCGAGGACTCGAAGCCGTTGGAGGACGTACTCGATACGCTCCTGCGGTCATCTCCTAGCTTCGTCCTGCACGATGGGGTGGCCAACTGGAGTATCCTCCTTCCGGAGGGCCTAGAAGTTGGTGATGAAGTGACGCTGCAGTGCACAGTTGCAGATGACTCGCTGATAGACCCCTTCGTGAACTTGGTCGAGATCTCTATCGTGCCGAAGGGACAGAGAAAGTCCGGGAAGAGGACTAGGCGCGAGCGTCGACTGGACTTTGGCGATGCGACCGATGGAAGCGGTCAGGGTGGCAAGGGACATGACAGTGAGGCAGGGATCCGACTTCCCCACATTGAGACCCTTAGAGAGAGGGACCCGAGATGGAGCGAGAGGGGATTCGACCACTACACCGGGTGCGAAGTGGTCGACGATTCGGACGTCGAAAAGGCGGCCAACGGGAGAGACCTGACCTTCTACGTGAACATGTCGAATCGGGCTTTGGAGACGGATCTGAAAGACAGTCGCGAGGACGCGAGGGTCGTTGAGGCGAAGTTCGTGTATGCAAACGTGCTCGTAGGTCTCGGACTTCTGAATGACCCTCGGCAGGATGGAGACGACGCGGCGGAATCCATGGACACGGCCGAGACGCGTGTGGCTTCTACGACAAGGGCTCTGGCGCCCCTTCTGCTTCCCATGATCGACTTCCTCGGATCACTGGGTCCTGAAGACGTTTCGGCAGGGGGCGTCGGCGACGAGGACTAACGCGCCAAGTGGACCAGAACGACCTCGCGTGCTGCTGGTGCCGTAGAGCGCTGCGAGGCGTGCCATCGGCGCCTGGGCACCTCGCGCCAGATTCGCCCGGCTTCGGGCAGCGGTGCTTCGATGAAGCCGGCGGTTCGGAGGGTCTCTAGGTAGAGTCCCAATTGCACGTCGGGATCGGAGAAGCCCACGACTTGGACCAGTGTGGCGCCGCCGCGCATGACTCGACGTACGGCCGACATTCTCTCGCCGAGCAACTTGAAGTAGTTGCGGCTTTGTCGGCCTCCCATCGTGTAGTAAGACTCGCCACGCCCGTCGTTGGCCGCTGCGATCCAGAAAGGAGCGGGAGTCTCTTTACCGCCGCCCGTTTGCCAGCGATGATAGAGAACGTGGACTCCAGGGTATGGGGGGCTCGTCACGACAAGATCGGCACGGCTTCCATTCGCGAATGGTCGGACCGAACCGATGTTGACCGCGTCCGAGGTGACGAGGTGAGACTCGTGAGCGCCAGGGGTCTCCGCTTTCTCCCAGAGTGACGCCAGGTCCTCCAACATCGTGTGGATGACTGTGTGCAGCCGTTCGCGGAAAGCAACCGCTCGAGCAACTTGTCGGCGTCCATCTATGGCCCACTGCGCTGCGTTCAAGATAGCCCCGCGGGCGACTCGCTCCACCGTCGGGTCGTCGTCGTTCGGGATGCTGGAGAGAGCGACGCCTATGAGCTTGCGAATGGCTCGGCGAGCTGGTCCGGTGAGGTTCCGGGCGGTCTCCGGCGACGGCTGATTCGCGTCGCTAATGGCGTCGTGGTAGCGGATGTTCCTGACGGTGTCCTCAGCCCATGTGTTCAACACCCGTGCCGCGCGCGGCGAGACTCGCGACGTCTTTAGCTTGGCGAGAAGTGGCAAGTTCGCTGATGTCCAGACAAGCCGTACTTCGACCCATCGCGATCGCTTCGACCGCGGTCGTACCGCCCCCGGAGAACGGATCCAACACCAGCTGTCCCGGTCGGGAGAAGTGGCGGATGGCCGCGTTGGCAAGCTGAGGCGAGAATCGACCGGGGTAGCGATAGAATTCGTGGGTCAGGCCGGCTACGGGACTTGGATCCAGAGCTGCTCTACGAAGAGCCTCGAACTCAGTGAAACGAGAAGACATGACCACTACCGCTCACGAGCGGTCGAGGATGGTGAGTAGCTCGGCGGGTCCAAGGCGGCATGCTTTCAACTCGCCTTCGGCAACGCCCCCATCACGGCCTTGACCTCGAGAAACTCCTCGAAGCCGAAGTCGCCCCATTCGCGGCCGTTGCCGGACTGCTTGTAGCCGCCGAAGGGCGCACCGAAGTCGGCGGGGGCGCCGTTGATGTGGACGTTGCCGGCGCGGATGCGGGAGGCGACGCTACGGGCGTGGTCGAGGTCGCCGGACTGGACGTAGCTGGAGAGGCCGTACGGGGTGTCGTTGGCGATCCGGATCGCTTCTTCTTCGGTCTCGTAAGGGAGGATGGAGAGCACAGGGCCGAAGATCTCCTCCTGGGCGATCGTCATGTCGTTGCTGACGCCGCCGAAAACGGTGGGGCGGACGTAGTAGCCGCTGTCCATGCCTTCGGGGCGGTCGGTGCCGCCGGTGACGAGCTCGGCGCCCTCTTCGACGCCCTTGGCGATCAACGCCTGGATCTTGTCGTACTGGACCTTGCTGACGACCGGGCCGATGGCGACGCCTTCCTGTCCCGGAGGGCCGACGGCGGTCGCTTCGGCGGCCGCCTTGGCGACCTCGAGCGCACGGGCGTGCGACGCCGCCGGCACGAGCATCCGCGTCGGCGCGTTGCAGGACTGGCCGCTGTTCAGGAAACACTGCCGGGTGCCCGCCTTGACCGCCTTGTCGATGTCCGCGTCCTCGAGGACGATGTTGGGCGACTTGCCGCCGAGCTCCTGGGCGACCCGCTTGATCGAGTCGGCGGCGGCCTTGGCAACCGCGCGGCCGGCGCGCGTCGAGCCGGTGAAGGACATCATGTCGATGCCCGGGTGACCCGACAGCGCGGCGCCGACTTCGGGGCCTTCGCCGTTGATCAGGTTGAAGACGCCCGGCGGAACGCCCGCGTCGTGAAGGATCTCGGCGAGGAGGATCGCGTTGAGCGGCGCCACCTCGCTCGGCTTGAGCACCATCGTGCAGCCCGCGGCGAGCGCAGGCGCGACCTTGCAGGCGATCTGGTTGATCGGCCAGTTCCACGGCGTGATCAGGCCGCAGACGCCGACGGGTTCCTTGACGATGTTCGTCGTGCCTCGGGTCTCGACGAAGTCGTAGTCCTTGAGCACGCCGAGGGCGCCCGCGAAGTGGCCGAGGCCGGAGGGCGCCTGGGCGGCCTTGGCGAGCCAGGCCGGGGCGCCCATCTCCATGGAGATCGTCTCCGCCATCTCGCCGATCCGGGCCTTGTAGCCGGCGACGATGCGGCCGAGGAGTTCCACGCGTTCTTCCTGGCTGGTCTGTGAGAAGGACTCGAAGGCGGCCTGCGCCGCCGCGACGGCCTTGTCGACGTCCTCCGCGCTGCCGAGACTGATCCTGCCGATCGCTTCTTCCGTCGACGGATCGATCACGTCCATCGTCTTCGGGGTCACCGGGTCGACCCACTCACCGTTGATGTAGAACTGCAGCGCTTCCTTCATGGGACTCTCTCCGCGTGTGTTGGTTCCTTGGGCCGGTGAGTGTAGCCCGGATGAGGCAGCTACGGGAGCAGCAGGCGGGCGGCCTTTTCCCCGCACTCGGCGCCGACGGCGATCGCCCGGCTCAGGCCGACGCTGTGAAGCGCGTTGCCGGCCAGGTAGAAGCCGTCGATCGTGTCCAGGGCGGCCTCGATTCGGGCCACTCGCCGCGGGTGGCCAGGGGCGTACTGCGGGATGGCGTGCGGCCAGCGGGCGACGCTCGTGTAGGTGGGATCGGCGTCCAGGCCCGCGGTCCGGCGAAGTTCCCGGAGAGTCAGGTCGACGAGCTGCGCGTCGCCGAGGTCGGCGGCCTCGGGATCCACGCTGCCGCCGAACATCGAGCGCGTCAGGAACGTGCCATTCGGGCCGCGGCCCCGGAAGGTAGCGGTCTCGTACTGGCAGCCGAGCATGCGGATGCCTTCGCCGCGGGCGACGAGGAAGCCGTAGGCCGGCTCGATGTGGGCGGCGGCCGCGGCGTCGAAGGCCGTGTGGACGACGGCCATCGGCGGCGACTCGACCTGCCGGAGCTCGGCCGCGGCCTCTGCCGAGACGCCGTCGACGAGATCGGCGGCCGAAGGCAGGTCGGCCGCGACGACGACTGCATCTCCAGTGACTTCGCCGCCGGACGAAGCGACCCTGAAGCCGCTGCCGCGCCGCTCGATCGCGGTGACCCGCCGGTTGCAGCGGACTTCGATTCCCGGCAGGCCTGCGACGGCCTGCGGCAGGGCCTGGATGCCGCGGCGAAGAGTCCGGTGCCCCGGCGGCGGAACGCCTCGCTTGCGGCCGGCGCGCATCGCCTTGAACAGGGAACCGTAGGCCCGTTCCATCGCGACCAGGCGCGGAAACGCGGCCGCCGCCGAGAGCTTCCGCGGGTCGCCGGCGAAGATGCCGAGGACGACGGGCGAGATGAGGCGTGCCGCGGCTTGCCGGCCCATGCGCCTGGCGGCGAAGTGGTACAGCGACTCGTCTTCGCCGGCGCTGCCATCCGCGTCGCCGTCGTGCCGACTCCGCACCAGGGGTTCCATCGCCAGCCTCGCCAGGCCGAGCGGTCCCAGCAGGCCGCTCTTCGCGAAAGCCAGTGGGCTGCGTTGCAACTCTCGCAGCCTGCCGCCCCGGTAGATGTAGCGGCGGTTCGCGGCCGGTTCCGGCGCCAACACCTCGTCCTCGAGGCCGCACGCCTCGACGATCTCCCGCACGACCGGCTGATCGTCGAGGAAGCCCTGCGGGCCGGTCTCGATCAGGAAGCCGCCGGCCTGCCCGGTCCGCGCCTTGCCGCCGACTTCGCCGTCCGCCTCGAGCACGAGGATCTCGATCTCGCCGCCGGCGCGCTCCGCTTCGACGGACGCCTTCCAGGCGGCGGCCAGTCCGGAAGGCCCGCCGCCGACGACAACCAGGCGGCGGGCCTCCGGCTGTTCGCTCAAGGGTCCTCCGCCTCGGCGTGGACGGCCTCGACCAGGGCCTGCACCGCCTGAAGCGGAGTTTCCGGCAGCACGCCGTGTCCCAGGTTCACGATGTGGCCAGGCCGCGGCAAGCTGGCGAGCAGGAGTCCGGTCTCGCGCCGGACCGCCCGTTCGCCGGCCAAGAGCGCGGCGGGGTCCAGGTTGCCCTGCAGGCAAAGGTCCGGTCGCCGCCGGCGCAGCGCTCCGAGGTCGGTGCGCCAGTCGACGCCGAGCGCTTCGCAGGGCAGACCTGCGTAGTCGTCCACCAACTGGGGCGCGGCGTGGAGGAAGAGGATGCGGGGGACGCCGGCGTCGCCGAGCCGCCGCAGCAGCCGATACAGGTGCGGCCGAATCCTCTGCCGCCATTCGGCGCGCGGGAAGAGACCGGCCCAGGAATCGAAGACCTGTACCGCGTCGGCGCCGGCCCGGTGCTGGCTGAGGAGATAGCGGGCGCAGAGCCGTCCCAGACGGTCGAGCAGGGCGTCGAAAGCCGCCGGCTCCTGGTAGGCGAACGCCCTCAGCCGTGGGAAGTCGCGCACGCCGCGGCCCTCGACCAGGTAGGCCGCGAGGGTCAACGGAGCGCCCGCGAAGCCGAGGAGCGCGGTCTCCGGGACGAGATCGGACCGGACGATCCGCTGGGCGGCCGCGACCTCCGGGGCGATCGCGGCCTCGTCGAGGTCGTCGGGATCGGGCAGGGCGGCGACGTCCCGCGCGCTGCGGATCGGCTCGGCGATCACCGGCCCCGGATCGAAACGGAAGTCGACGCCGAGGGCCGGCATGGGCGACATGATGTCCGCGAACGTGATCGCGGCGTCGAAGGGGAAGCGCCGGAGCGGCATCAGGGTGACTTCGGCCGCCAGTTCCGGGTCGCCCGCGAGGCCGGCGAAGCCGTGGCGCTCCTTGAGTGCCCGGTACTCGGGCAGGATGCGTCCGGCCTGACGCATCATCCACAGCGGCCGCCGCGGGGTGTCCTCGAATCGAAGGGCGCGCAGCAGCAGGGGTTCGGCCGGCGGGGCGGTGGCGGCGGCCGGGGCGGCAGCAGGCCCGGCCGCGGTCGTCGGCAGGGTGTTCACTCGCCGGCCGTCCAGCGGGTCGATGGCTCGGAGCGCCTGTCGGCACGCCGCTGTTCGAGCAGCTCCGGTGCCGCGGCGGCAAGGAAGGCGTCGACGCCGTCCTGACCGATCTCGATCGCCACCGCACGCAGCCCCACGACCGGCAGGTGGCTCAGACGCTTCGCCATCACGGCCGTCCACTCCCGGAGCGCTTCCCGTTCCGCCTCCGAGAGGCCCGCGAGATCGCTCTGCAGCAGGCGGTCCAGGTTGGCGCCCAGGGAATCCTGGTACTTGGCGCCGATCGCCCGGATGGCGCCGGCGACGGACCTGGTGGCCATCGCTTCGCGGTAGGCGTCGAGTTCCTCGTCGATCAGCACGCGGGCCTCGGCGGTGCGCCCGCGCCGGTCGCGGAGGGTCTTCTGGGCTAGTTCATTGATCTGGTCCATGCCGATCCGTTCCAGACCCGCGACGCGGGCGTCGCCTGGAACGACGTCGGCCGGGATCGCCATGTCGATCACCAGCGGTGAGGCGCCGAGGCTGCTGCGGCCGCCCTCGGCCAGGAGGGTCAGGCAGCGCCGGTCGACCACCGGCCCTGGGGCGCCGGTCGAGAACAGTGCCGCGGTCACCGGCGGCGGCTCGGACCGGAACCGGTCGAGGCTCATCGTTTCGACCGTCTTTGCGGATCCGTTCGCCGCGGTCGCGCCGCCCGTTCTTTCGGCAAGGTCGTCGGCCTTCGAGCGGGTGCGGTTGACCAGGACCAGGGGGATTCCGCGGGAGTGCAGCCGCTCTGTACACGTCTCGGTCATCGCCGCGACGCCGACCAGCGCCACCGGCCCCGGATGCTCCGCGGCGCGCTCGGTCAGCAGGTCGGCCGCGATCTCCGACAGCGACGTGCGCCCGGCGCCGACCCCGGTCTCCCGGTGTACCCGCTTGCCGGCCCGAAGCGCCGATTCGACCACGCGCCGCAACTCCGGATCGACCGTGCCGCTGGCCGTCGCCTCCTCCAGCGCCTCGCGCAACTGGCCGCGGATCTCCCGCTCTCCAGGCTGGGCCGAGTCGAGGCCGGCCGCTACCAGGTACAGGTGCTCGACCGCGCCTTCCCCTTCCCAGCTCCGGAAGACTCGCCGTGCCGCCCCCGCGCCGGCCACCAGCCGCAACAGCTCTCGCCGGCACGAGGCCAACGTAGCTCCGGGCTCGGCCGAGAACACGAACGCCACCCGGTTGCAAGTGGCGAGGTAGATCAGCCCCTGAGCGCCGATCCGCTGCTTCAGCCGCCGCATCTCGGCGGCCCGCCGCTCATCCGGCAACGTGTACTGCGCAATCTCCTCCGCGCTCGCATACCGCCAGGTCACCGCGACGACGCAACAGTTGTCCATCGGGCGATTCTGCCTCACGCACCGTTGTGCAGTGTCACGGCCCTGTCACACACTTATCGTCAGGCCCTTCTGGATCCCCCAAACCGCGGACCTTCGCAGGAAGCCCCAGTCCGGGTCGGCGTGCAGGGGGAGGGTCCCAGCGGGCTGGAGGCAAGCGACGGGCGACGCCCTTTCATAGGCCGATGCCCGACCGGAGCGCCGCCGACCGAAGCGAGCGCAGACCTCCCCTTTAGTCAGAGAGCGCGAGCGGCCGATGGGACCCTCCCCCTGCACGCCGACCCGGACGGCCTACGCGGCTAGGCGCCGCGCCACTCGCGGGTGTTGCGGAGGATCAGGTCGGCCAGCGCGTCGAGGTGGTCGGGGCGGTCGTTGAGGCAGGGGATGTAGCGGAGGCGTTCGCCGCCGGACTCTTCGAAGTAGCCGCGGTTCTCGACGTCGATCTCTTCGAGGGTCTCGATGCAGTCGGCGGAGAAGCCGGGGCAGGCGACGTCGACGTTCCCGAGGCCGGCCTGCGGCAGCTCGCGCATCGTGGCATCCGTCTTCGGGCCGATCCAGAGTTCGCGGCCGAACTGGGACTGGAAGGTGCTGGTCACCCGCTCCGCGTCGATGCCTAGTTCCTCCACCAGCAGGCGGGTCGTCTCCAGGCACTGGCACTGGTAGGGATCGCCGTTGTCGATGTAGCGCTTGGGGACGCCGTGGTAGGAGAGGACGAGCCGGTCGGGCTCGCCGTCGGCCCAGGTCTCGCGGATGCTGGCGGCGAGGGCGCGCAGGAAGCCGGGGTCGTCGTAGTAGCTGTTGATCGTGCGCAGTTCCGGCACCCAGCGCCAGCGGCGGAGTTGCCGGGCGAGCATGTCGATCGTGGACGCCGTGGTGGCGGCCGAGTACTGCGGGAAGAGCGGGAAGAACAGGAGGCGCGTGCATCCCCTGTTGCGGAGTTCGGCGAGCGCGCTTCGGATGGAGGGGGTGCCGTATCGCATCCCGATGGCGACGTGAAAGGTCGGTTCGCCGGGTCCCTGGGTCTCCCGCAACCGTCGTTCGATGCCCTCGACCTGGCGTTTGCCGATCGCGAGGAGCGGTGAGCCTTCGTCCGTCCAGATCTTCTCGTAGAGCTTCGCGACCCGCTGCGGCCGCGTCGTCAGGACGAACAGGTAGAGGATCGGCAGCCACTTCCAGCGCGGCACCTCGGCGATGCGCGTGTCGCTCAGGAACTGCCGGAGGTAGCGGCGCAGGGCCTTTGGCGTCGGCGCCGCCGGCGTGCCGACGTTGGCGAGCAGGACGCCGATCGCGCGGCGGTCGACAGCGGCGTCGACGCTCGGCTCCGGTTCGTAGAGAGATGTGCCGCTGGTCATGCGTTGCCGGTCAGATCCAGTCGCGACGGACCAGGAAGTCGGAGGCGAGGCGGGCTTCGGGAGTTCCGGGTTCGGGCGTGTAGTCGTAGCGCCAGGCCGCCAGCGGCGGCAGGGAGGCGAGGATCGACTCGGTGCGCGCTCGTGCCTGGAGTCCGTAGCGCGTGCCGCGGTCGTACACCAGGTTGAACTCCACGTAGCGCCCTCTGCGGTAGAGCTGGAAACTGCGCTCGCGCTCGCCGTAGGGAAGGTCCCTGCGGCGCTCCAGGATCGGCAGGTAGGCGGGCAGGAAGTGATCGCCGACGCTGCGGGCGAAGGAGAAGCAGCGTTCGAAGCGGCTGAGTTCGGCCGGTCGTTCGAGCCGGTTCAGATCGTCGAAGAAAAGACCGCCGACGCCGCGCATCTCCTGGCGATGGGGGAGGAAGAAGTAGTCGTCGCAGGCTGCCTTGTAGCGGCTGTAGAGATCGTCGCCGAACGGCGCGCAGGCCTCGGCCGCCGTCCGGTGCCAGTGGACCGCGTCCTCCTCGAAGCCGTAGTACGGGGTCAGGTCGAAGCCGCCGCCGAACCACCAGCCTTCTTCCTCCTCGTCGCCGGTTCCTTCCGGTGGATGGGCGATGAAGAAGCGGATGTTCGCGTGGCTGGTCGGGGCGTAGGGGTTGCGCGGATGGACGATCAGGGAGATCGAGGTCGCCTCGAAGCTCCGGCCCGCGAGTTCCGGCCGGCGCTCCGTTGCCGCCAGGGGCAGCGAGTCGCCCCGGGAGTGGCTGAAGTTGACCGCCGCCTTTTCGATCACTTTGCCGCCGGTGAGCACCCGCGGCCGGGCGACGCCACGGCGCTCGCCGCGCAGCTCGCGGGCGTCGAAGGCGCCGCCGTCGACCTCGACCAGGGCGTCGCAGATGCGGTCCTGGAGCTCCCGGAAGTAGGTGGCGACGGTTTCGGCGCTCGGCTGTCCGGCCGGCGGCTGGGACGTCACGGCGCCGGGATCTCCGCCAGGGCTTCGCCAACGGCCGTTGCGAAACCGGCGAGCGCGTCCTCGTCGTGTGCGAGGGACAGGAAGCCGACCTCGAACGCGGAAGGAGCGAGCATGTAGCCGCGATCGAGCAGCCCGCGGTGGAGGAGGCCGAAGACCTCGGCCGTGTTCGGGTGGAAGCGGTCGGCCCGGCGCGGCGGTTCGCCGTCGCCGTAGGCGAGCCAGAAGATCGAGCCGCAGCGGACGAGCCGGTAGGGGTGGGCGCTCGCTTCCAGGACGGGGCCGAGCTCGCGGTCGAGGAGCGCGCCCTGGTCCTTCATCCGCTTCCATCCATCGCCGGCCACGAGTTCACGCAGGGTGGCGAGTCCGCCGGCGACGGCGAGCGGATTTCCGGACAGAGTGCCGGCCTGGTAGACGGGGCCGAGCGGCGAAAGCCGGTCCATGAGCCGGGCCGCCCCCCCGTAGGCGCCGACCGGCAGCCCGCCACCGATCACCTTGCCGAGGGTGACGAGATCGGGCTCGATGCCGAGCTGAGCGCCGACGGTGACGCCGGGGACCCGGAAGCCGCTCAACACCTCGTCGAAGATCAGGAGAGCGCCGTGCTCGGTGCAAAGGCGGCGCAGGAGTTGCAGGTAGTCCGGCCGCTGCACGAGCAGGCCGTTGTTCGCCGGCAGCGGCTCGATGATCGTGGCCGCCAGGTTGTCCCCGTGGCGCCGGAAGCCCTCCTTCAGCGCCTCCTCGTCGTCGAGCGGCAGGACGATCGTGTCGCGCGCGGTGGCCGCCGGGATGCCGGCGCTCGAGGCGATCCCGAAGGTGGCGAGACCGCTTCCGGCTTCGACCAGCAGCGCGTCGACGTGGCCGTGGTAGCAGCCCTCGAACTTGAGCACCAGGTCGCGGCCCGTACAGCCGCGGGCGAGCCGGACCGCCGACTGGGTCGCCTCGGTGCCGGAGTTGACGAACCGGATCTTCTCGATGACCGGCACGAGTTCCTTGACCATCCGCGCCAGTTCGACCTCGTCCTCGTGGGGCGCGGCGAAGGAAGTGCCGCGGGCTGCCGCCTCGCGCACGGCCTCGACCACGGCCGGGTGGCTGTGTCCCAGGACCAGGGGCCCGAAGGAGCCGACGAAGTCGACGTAGCTCCTGCCGTCGACCGAGCGCATGACCGCCCCTGCGGCCTCGGCGATGAAGGGCGGCGTGCCGCCGACGGCGCGGTATGCCCGCACCGGGCTGTTCACGCCCCCGACCAGGTGGCGCTGCGCCTCCGTCCAGAGCTCTTCACTGCTTCGTCCGGCGCTCATTCAGTCCCCCTTGGGGTCGGCGCCCACTTCCTCGAGCCACAGGCGTTCGATGCCGGCGGCGGTCGGTTCCTGTGCGCACTTCACGTTGCCGGCTCCGGCGCTTCGGAGCGCCGCGGCTGTGGCGGCTCCGATCGCCCAGCAGCTTCCCGGCCAGTCCAGGCCGGACGCTGCGAAGGCGGAAACCGCCGATGGAGCGGTGAAGAGTACGCGGGCGCGGGCCGCTTGCCAACCTTGCGGCCAGTCGAGCTCGTCGTTCGGATGCACGGTGTAGGCCGGCCAGGCCGTGACCTGGCGGCCCGCCGCCTGGAGCGCCTCGACGAGTGGCGCTCCGCCGCGGGCGGAATGCGGCACGAACAATGGGCAACGCGGGTCGAGCACCCGAGCCGCGTAGCGGGCGAACTCCTCGCCGCCGGAGGCCCGCGCGGCCAGGTTCGGCGGCACGCCGGCCGCGAGCAGCGCGCGCGCCGTGCCTTCGCCCAGCGCGCACCATGGCAGCCGGCCCCAGACCGGCTCGCGCGCGGCGCGCTCCGCCACCACCCGGGCGGCGTTCGGCGACGAGACGAGCAGCCAGGGCCACTGGCGTCGCGGCCCGTCCAGGTCGATGCGGTCGGCCGGCCAGGGGGTATCGAAGACCTCGACGGTGGTCGCCGGCAGAGCCGCGACCCGGATGGCCGGGTCGAGCCTCCTGGTCAGCCGACGGACAGTCTCTGGACCGGAAGTCACGATCAGGTCCGGCGTCTCCGGACTGGGTGCGCGGGTCTTCTGACCCGCAGAGAACAGCGCGCCGGCCGTCAGGCCGGCACCGAACTCCGCCAGACCCCGCTCAATCCGCTCCGCCAACGCGTCAAGGTCGATGCTCCCGGCACGGTCAGCGATCGAGACCGCAGAGTGGACGGTACGCGGCGTCTCACCGACCGAGGCAGGTTCCCGCCAGTCGTCGGCCGCGATCAGGGCGTGGACCTCGTGCAGTACCGGCCCTTCGAGGCCGGCGGCGCCCGCGTCCGCCCAGGCTCCGAACGGTCGGAGACAGCCACCGCCGAGCCGGCCAAGCAGGGAGCGCTCCGCGAAGGCCGCGGCGCGGCTCGGAGGGTGGTCGAGCGCCGCCATCGCCGCGTGTCCGTCGAGCCGGCCGCCAAGCAGGATCTGGACCGCCAGGGCACCCTGTCCGGGCGCGCAGGGCCAGGAGCGAAGGTCCAGCCGGAAACCCCGGATAGCGGCGGCCGGAGCTTCGAGCTCGCCGCTTCGTGCCAGGCGCAGGACGCCCGCCTCCGCCGCCAGCAGGGCCTCGATCGCACCGCTCTGAAGCCACTCCAGCCGTCGCCCCACCGAGCCGCGGACGGCGCAGCAGACGAGGTCCGGCCGCAGAGCCAGCGCGCCGGCCTGCCGGCGGGGAGACGATGTGCCCAGGCGGGTGCCCGCGGGCAGCGACGCGAACGCTTCGCCAGCGGGTCTGGCGCGTGCCTCCAGGGCGTCGTCGCGGTGATCGAGCAGCTCCTCGAGCGTCGGCGCTCCTTCGCTCGCCTCGTTCGCTTCAGAATCCGGCGCGAACAGCAACAGATCGAACGGCCGCTCCCGCTCCGGCACCGCCGCGATCACCAGGTCGGGCTCGTCCTCGACCGGCAGGTCCTTCAGCGAGTGGACGACCAGGTCCACGGAGCCGTCGCGCAGGGCCGCGGTCAGTTCGCCCGTGAACACGCCCTTGGCCTGGGCGAAGCTGCCGCCGAGGCTGCGGTCTCCCTGGGAGGACATGGCTCGCACCACCGTGTCCACGCCGAGTTCGCCGAGCCGCCGGGCGACCAGGTCGGCCTGGATCCGCGCCAGTGGCGTCGCCCTGGTGCCGATGACGATCGGGGCCATGGGACGGGGATTCTACGGAGCTTCCCTGCGGCGTGCTGGCCTGGAACGCTGGCATAGAGTCGACGCCGGTCTCGCTGTCAGCCGCCTGGAACCGACTGGGAGGACTCGCCGTGTCGCTGATTCCGCTTCGAACCCGACTTCGCCCCTTCTGCCTGCTCCTGGCCGCTGCTGCGGCCGTCCTGCTTGCCGGCTGCGCCGGCGAAGCGCGTCCGACGGCGGCCGAGTTCACGGCGGCGGCCGAGGAGACCCTCATGGAGCACTACTACGACGGCAGCCGCGCGGCCTGGGTGCAGTCGACGTACATCAACGAGGACACGACCGCCCTGGCGGCCCGTGCCGGAGCGGAGGCGCTGACCCGCGCGATCGACTTCGCGCAGGAGGCGGCGACCTACGACGCGGCGTCGGAGGCGGACGAGGTGGCGCGCAAGCTCGGCCTGCTGCGGGGCGGACTGACCGTGGCCGCGCCAGCCGACGAGGCGAAGATCGAGGAACTGAGCCAGATCACGAGCAGGATGGAAGCGGCCTACGGCACGGGCAGCCACTGTCCGAACGGGCCGGAATCCTGCCGTTCGCTCGACGATCTGGAGGACGTGATCGACAACAGCCGGGACGCCGGTGCGCTGCTCGACGCCTGGGAGGGTTGGCGGACGATCTCGCCGCCGATGCGGGCGGACTACCAGCGCTTCGTCGAGCTTTCGAACGAAGGCGCCCGGGGCCTCGGCTACGACGACACCGGCGCGATGTGGCGGTCGGGCTACGACATGCCGGCGAACGACTTCGCCGCGGAGACGGACCGTCTCTGGGAGCAGGTGAAGCCGCTCTACGACGACCTGCACTGCCACGTCCGCGCCGAGCTCGCGGAGCAGTACGGTCCGGACGTCGTGGATCCCGCCGGCGCCATCCCGGCGCACGTCCTGGGCAACATGTGGGCCCAGACGTGGTCCAACGTGTTCGATCTGGTCGCGCCCGAGGCCGCTGATCCCGGCTACGACCTGACGGAGATTCTCCGCGAGCGCCGGACGTCGGAGCGGGAGATGGTCGAGATCGCCGAGGGCTTCTTCACCTCGCTCGGGATGGAGGAACTCCCCGACACATTCTGGCGGCGCTCCCAGTTCCTCCGGCCGCGAGACCGGGACGTCGTCTGTCACGCGAGCGCCTGGCAGCTCGACCTGGACGAGGACGTCCGGATCAAGATGTGCATCCAGATCAACGCCGAGGACTTCTCGACGATCCACCACGAACTCGGCCACACCTACTACCAGCTCGGCTACCGGGAGCTGCCGCCCCTGTTCCGGGACAGCGCGAACGACGGCTTCCACGAGGCGCTGGGCGACACGATCTCCCTGTCCGTCACGCCGGGCTACCTCGTCGACATCGGTCTGCTCGACGAGGAGCCGCCGGCCGAGGCCGACCTCTCGCTCCTCATGCGGATGGCGCTGGACAAGGTCGCCTTCCTGCCCTTCGGCCTGCTCGTCGACCGCTGGCGCTGGGGCGTGTTCTCCGGCGAGACGCCGCCCGAGGAATACAACGCGGCCTGGTGGCGCCTGCGCGAGCAGTACCAGGGAGTGACCGCTCCATCGACGCGAACGGAGGAGGACTTCGACCCCGGCGCGAAGTACCACGTGCCGGGCAACACGCCGTACACGCGATACTTCCTGGCGCACATCCTCCAGTTCCAGTTCCACCGCGACCTGTGCGCGGCGATCGGCTACGAAGGCCCGCTCCACCGCTGCTCGATCTACGGCGAGGAAGAGGCGGGCCGCCGCCTGCGCGAGATGATGGCGATGGGTCTGAGCCGGCCGTGGCCCGAGGCGCTCGAGGCCATGGGCGGCAGCCGGGAGATGGACGCCACGGCGATCCTCGACTACTTCGCCCCGCTCGCGGACTGGCTCAAGGAGCGGAACGCCGGCCGGTCCTGCGGCTGGAGCTAGCGGCTTGCTGATCGCCACCTGGAACATCAACGGCCTGGGAGCGCGGTTCGACTTCCTGGTCCATTGGCTCAAGGCTCGGCGGCCCGATGTCGTCGGCCTGCAGGAACTCAAGGCGACCGCCGATAACGTCCCGATCCCGGCGCTCGAGGAACTCGGTTACCACGCCGCAGTGTGCGGCCAGAAGGCCTGGAACGGCGTCGCCGTCCTCTCGCGCCATCCGATCGAGGAGGTCCAGTCGGGACTTCCCGGCGAGGAGGAAGCCGGCGCACGGCTTCTGCGCGTACGGACCGCCGGGCTCGACTTCACGACGGTCTACTGCCCGAATGGCAAGGACATCGATCACCTGGACTATCCGCGCAAGCTGGCGTGGTTCGACTCGCTCCGGGACTACCTGGGCGGTTCACTCGGCGCGGACGAGTCCGCGGTTCTCTGCGGCGACTTCAACATCGCGCCGACGCGCCTCGACACTCACGACGAGGACCGTCTGGCGGGCGGCATCCACCACACCGAGGCGGAGCGCGAGCGGTTTCGCGCGCTGCTGGACCTCGGGTTCGTCGACCTGTTCCGGGAACTCCATCCGGAGACGGTCAAGTTCTCCTGGTGGGATTACCGGTTCGGCGCCTTCCATCGCAACCTGGGCCTGCGGATCGACTTTCTGCTGGCGACAGAAGCCGTCCGGGAGCGGGTCCAGGAGGTCGAGACCGACCGCGACTACAGGAAGAAGAAGAACGGCATGATCGCGTCCGACCATGCGCCGATAATCTCGCGGTTGCGGTCGTAGGGCGAGTTCTGGCGGCCACGTGATCGCTGGCGCGGCGCGGCGACGACGCTCCGGCCGTCTTGCCGGTAGAATCCACCTCGATGATCATCCCGAGTATCGCCCTTTTGCCGCGCAGTGGGCGGGCGGCGCCGGTGTTGCCTGCCGTTCTCGCTCTGGCCATGGCCGCCCTCCTTCAGCCGGACTCCGAGGCGGCGGCCCAGGCCGTCGAGATCAAGAATCGGGACGACGTTCTTGAAGTCAGAATCGACGCCGTGGGAGAACCCCGGGTGATCGAGGCTCCGTCTCGGGACGAGGACGGCGCCCTGGAGCTCGAGGCGCAACCCGCCGGCAGGAAGGCCGGCATCGACCTGCCCGGGCCGCCGCGGGGCGAGCTCTACACCTGGGACGACGGCGGTAGGACCCGACGGGTCTACCTGCAGGAGGATCTGGTCGTGGACCCGAAGGGCGGCATCGCCGCCGGTGCGGTCGCCGAGACCGCGGGCGGACCGATCGTCCGGGTCGGCGCGGCAAGCAGCGTCAAGGGGTTGCCAGTGTTCCGGTCCGTGTCCGGATCTCTCATGACCCTGCCCGGCGGCGTCCTTCTCGTCTTCGTGCCGGAGTGGGGCGAGGCAGAGACTGCGGCCTTCTTTGAGGCGAACGGCATCGCCATGGAACGGACAGGACCTTTGGGCGAGATTCCGAACGGCTTCGTCGTGGACACGGAGCCCGGCTTCCCGTCGCTTGAACTGGCGAAGGCGCTGGCGGGTCTGGACGGCGTTCGGCTGGCGAGCCCGAACTGGTGGGAGGAGCGGACCACCAGATGAGCCAGGCCTGTCCAAGGACGGTCTCCGGATCCCGGCGCGGCAGCCTTTCCTGCCGGCTTCCGGCAACCGAGGACCTGAGCTTGTGCCGGCAGCCGATGCGGCCCGCCTGCTGACAGCACGGGTTCTGGCCGGCCGCGTGTACCTGCACGTTCGCTTGGCCGCGTTGGCACTGGGGTTTGCTCTGCCCGGAGGCGCTCTCGCGCAGAACTCGGAGCTCACGCCGTCGCCCGCGGATCCGAACGTTTCCGTCCGCTCGGAAGCAACCTACGACATCACGTTTCAGGGTGCCTGGACGACCGCGGCGACACCAGGCGGACTGCCCGGGGGAGCACATTTCTCACGCTTGATCGGCGGCGTGCACAACGATCAGGTGGTCTTCCTGCAGAGCGGCCAGATGGCGTCCGCGGGCGTCGAGAACATGGCCGAGGTTGGCGGCTACTCGGCGCTCGGGAGCGAGATCGACAATGCGGGCGCCAACCGGCGAAGCGTCCTTCAGGGCACGACCGACTCCCTGGGGCCGACGGCAACGGCGACTTTCTCCAACGTCACCCTGACGACCGATCATCCCCGGGTGACGCTTGCGACGATGATCGCGCCCAGTCCGGACTGGTTCGTCGGCGTATCGGGCCAGTCCCTGCTGACGAGCGCGGGCGAGTGGAGGGACTCCCTCGCCGTGGACCTCTATCCGTGGGACGCCGGCACCGAGGAAGGCACGGAGTTCTCGCTCAGTAACTCCGCCACGTCTCCGCGGCAGAACATCACGAGCATCCGGAACACGGGCAAGTTCAGCAACCAGAAGATCGCCACGCTGACCTTCACCCGCAGGTCACAGGCCCCAGGGGCCCCGACGCCGGCCGTTCACGCGGGCGACGGGGGCGTGTCCCTGAAATGGAACGCCCCCGCGAACGCTGCCGGGATCACGAACTACGATCTGAGAGTCATCGAGACGGCGGCCGACGAGACGGTCGACGCCAACTGGAGGGTCCACCAGGACGTCCTGACGACGGACTTCCTCGGCGTCCGCGTGACGAGTCTCACGAACGGGACGAGCTACGACTTCCAGGTGCGAGCGGTGGCGGGTTCCACGGACGGCGCCTGGTCCGCGACTGTTGCGGCAACGCCCGCGGATCCTGGCGACGACATCTCCACGGCCGCCGACGTGCCTCTCGATCTCGGGTTGCCCGGAGAGCTCACCCAGAACACGGACCTGGTCGACTTCTACAAGTTCACCCTGGCGCAGCGAACCGGCGTCCTCATCTTCACCACCAGCGATCTCGAGACCGCCGGGGGGCTTTACGACAGCAACGGCGACTGGATCGATGACGTCCATCACATCCTGCTCGGCGGTGACTTCGCGCTTGCCGCGACGCTCGCGGCGGGGACGTACTACGTCAGGGTTTCGGCTCACTCGTTTGACGGCAACAGCGGCCCCTACGTCATGCGGGTCAACACGATTCCCGAGACGACAGGCAGAGCCAACGCCACGCCGGTTGCGGTCGACGACTTCGAGAACGGTCTGATCGACCCGGGCGGAGACGTGGACTGGTACACGTTCACCCTCACCGCCGAGACGGACGTGATGCTTCGGACGGGCGCCCCCATGTACAACACGGTGGGCGAACTCCTGAACAGCAACGGTGCGTCCATCGAGTCGAACGACGACGGATACCTGCTCGGCCGGCCGGGTCACTTTCTGATTCGCAGGAAGCTCCCCGCCGGCACGTACTACGTCAAGGTCCGGGCCTTCAGTAGCAAGGCCACCGGTCTTTACTCCTTCCATGTGGAAACGGTGACGGAGCCGGGCAGCAGCACAGTCAGCGCCCAACCCCTGGAGTTCGGCGACATCGGCGCCGGGCGGATCGATCCGGCCTCTGACACGGACTACTTCAGGATCGACATGGCGGAGGCCGGACATGTTCTGCTCTACGCCGTCAGCAACTCGGTGGACATTGACGGCGCGATGGTCCGGGCGAACGGCACGGCGATTCCGGCGAACATCTTCGAACTGAGTTTCTCGGCGTCGGGCCCCAGGGGCTTTGTCGTTTCGGCCCGGCTTCCCACAGGCGCCAGCTACCTGAAGATCACTCGCTCAGGGGGCGCCAGTACGGGAGGCTACGCGCTCCGCGCGGTGCTGGACACGTCCCTGGACAATGTCTTCAACTTCTGTCAGGTGACGCCAAGTCGGTGGAGCGACCCCTTCGGGGACTGCCTTTGGCACCTGCGCAACCGGAACCAGCTCGGCGGCACGTCCGGCGAGGATCTGAGGGTCGAGCCAGTGTGGAACGACGGCAACCTGGGCGCCGGCATCGGCGTGGCGGTTGTCGACGGCGGCGTCCACGGCGGACACCCGGACCTCGTGGACAACTTCAACGAGGCCAGAAGCCACGACTACCACGGAGCTGGACTGTTCGAGCCGCTCACGGGTTCGGTCTCCTCGCATGGCACGGCCGTAGCGGGCGTCGTTGCGGCGCGCGACAACGCCATCGGCGTGCGCGGGGTCGCTCCGAGGGCCACGATCTTCAGCTACAACCTCCTGGCCGTCTCGATTCTCTCCAACGAGGCGGACGCCATGACGCGGAATCTGGCGACCACAGCCGTTTCCAACAACAGTTGGGGATTCGGGGACAGCCCGGCGCCGAACGCGGCCGCGGCGGCCTGGGAGGTGGCCATCGACACTGGTGTCACGAGCGGCTACGGGGGCAAGGGAATCTCCTACGTCTGGGCGGGGGGCAACGGGCACGACCTCGACGACGACTACTCGACCCTGGACGGGCGCGCGAACTACTACGGCGTCATGGCCGTTTGCGCCACGACGGACGAGGGAAGGCGGGCCTTCTACTCGGAGTTGGGCGCCAACCTCTGGGTCTGTGGCCCCTCGAACGGAGGGCAGGCCCAGATCACGACGCTGCAGAACCTGGGCCGCTACACGAGGAGCTTCGGCGGCACGTCGTCGTCGTCGGCGGCGGTTTCTGGCGTCGTTGCCCTGATGAGGGCTGCGAACCCGAACCTGACTTGGCGGGACGTGAAGCTCATCCTGGCTGCGTCCGCCCGCAAGAACGACCCGTCGGACAGCGGCTGGCGCACCGGCGCTCGGAAGTACGGCGCCTCCGGCAACTACAACTTCAACCACAAGTACGGTCATGGCGTGGTCGACGCGAACTCCGCCGTGACGCTCGCCAAGGGCTGGACGAATCTTCCGGCGTTTACTTCGACCACTCCCGCCACGACGACGGCGAACGTCAGCGTGCCCGACGGACCCTCCGGCGCCACCGTGACGAGCACGGTCGCCGTGGGATCGGACGTCGACTTCATCGAGCACGTCGAGGTCATGGCCGACTTCGTGGCGCCGGCGTTCCGGGATCTCCATGTGGAACTCGTGTCGCCGTCGGGCACGGTGTCCGTGCTCACCGTGCCGTCCACCTTTGTCCATCTGGGCGGGGGTCGAATCGGCATCGACCGGAACTTCCGTTTCGGTTCGGCGGCGCACCTGGGAGAGAACCCCGCGGGCACCTGGACGCTGCGGATCAAGGACGAGGTGAGCGGCGGTACCGCGGCGCGGCTCGTTTCGTGGAGCGTCAAGATCTACGGCCACCACGCGACTGTCGCGAACCGCGCCCCGGTACCCGTCGGCACCTTGTCCGCGCGCGACCTGCAGGTGGGGGACGGGAACGAGACGGTCGAAGTGGCCGCCGCGTTCTCCGACCCCGAGAACGATCCGTTGACCCATGCCGTGTCGTCGTCGGCGCCGGCGGTGGCGCGGGCGGCGATTTCGGGTTCACGGGTGACGTTGACGCCGGTGGCGCGCGGGACGGCACGGATTCGCGTCACGGCGACCGACGTGTCGGGTTCCAACACGTCGGCGACCCAGCAGTTCGATGCGCGAGTCAAGGGGAGGCGCGGCGTGACCGTGTCGACCGCGGCGCTGTCGGTCGACGAAGGTTCGACGAACACCTGGACGGTAATGCTCGACTCCGAACCCACCGGCGACGTGACGGTGACACCGTCGGTGCCGGCAAACAGCAACTTGTCCGTGCGTCCCGTGGCGTTGACGTTTACGATGGGGAACTGGCAAACGCCGCAGACCGTGACGGTGGAGGCGCTGACCGACGCGAACACGACCTCCGAACCGGCGGTGACGGTCAGCCACCAGGTGACGGGCGCGGACTACGGCTCCGTGACGGCGCCCTCCGTGGACGTGACGATCGTGGAGCAGGACGCGTCCGTGCTCTCGGTGGACCCGGTGAGCGGCCCGGAGGGAGCAGGCGCCCTGATCTTCCGGGTCACTCTGAGCAGGCCGAGCACCTCCCGGGTTCTCGTGGACTACGCCACATCGGACGGCACCGCGAGCGCCGGGTCGGACTACACGGCGTCGAGCGGCACGCTGACGTTCCCGGCCAACCAGGCGGCCTCGCGGCAGATCTCCGTGTTCATCACGGACGACGGCGCCGACGAGGAGGAAGAGGAGACCTTCCGGCTGACGCTCAGCAACCCGCGGCACGCGACGCTGGTCGGAGGCGGCGCGACGTTACAGGTGCTGGGGACGATCCAGGACGACGATGTGCCCGTTATTGTCGTCTCGTTCGGTGCGGCGTCCTACCCCGTTACCGAGGGCGGGACAACGAACGTTGCGGTCCGGCTCGACCGGGACGCGGAGCGGAACCTGGCGATCCCCCTGCGGCGGGCCCACCAGGGCGGGGCGACGCCCGCGGATTACTCGGGCGTTCCCGCAAGCGTCACCTTCGGCCCGGGGGTCTCGAGCCGGCAGTTCCTGGTGTCGGCCACGGACGATACGGCGAACGACGACGGGGAATCGGTCGTGCTGAGCTTCGGGTCGTTGCCGGCCCGGGTGACTGGCGGAGGCTCGACTACGATTGCGATCAACGACAACGATGACGGCGGCGGAGGCGGCGGCACGAATCCGCCGCCCCCGCCTCCACCTAATCCTGGCGGCGGCGGTGGAGGTTCGCCGCCTCAGCCACCGCCACCGCCTCCACCTAATCCTGGCGGCGGCGGAGGTTCGCCGCCTCAGCCCCCGCCTGCTCCCAGCGGTCCTCCGCTCGCGGCGATCGACACGGGGGCGGAGTGCGCGGAAGGGCTCTGTCGAGTCGCGACCGGTGCGCCCGTCTCGTTCCAGGACATGAGTACGGGCGTCGTCCGCACGCGGTTGTGGGAATTCGGCGACGGCCGCCGTTCGCGGAGCTCACGCCTGAACCACTCCTGGACGGCGCCGGGGTTCTACGAAGTGACGCTCACTGCTTCGGACGGAGCGGTCGAATCGACCGCGACCTTGACCTTCCTGGTGGAAGCAGCCTCAACCGCCGGGACGTGCGTGGCGGACGAGCGGACCCGTTGTCTCCGGAGTTCGCGTTACGCGGTTGCGGTGGACTGGCGGAACGCCTCCGGTAGCGGCGTCGCCGCCGTGGTCCGTTCGGGTACGGACGACTCTGGCGTGTTCCAGTTCTTCGGCCCGACGAACTGGGAAGTGCTCGTCAAGGTGCTGGACGGCTGCGAGGCCAACGGCCATTTCTGGGTGTTCGCCGCCTCGACGACGGACCTGGGCTACGAGATCGCCGTGACGGACACGGTGACCGCCGAAGTCAGGACGTACCGCAACGAACCGGGCCAGCCGGCCCCGGCCATCACCGACGTGACGGCGTTCCCGAACGCCTGCACGCCGTAGGCCGGAGCCTCGTTTTGCCGCCAAAGCCCCGGCCAGACACAATCGTCGCGAAGCGGCTATCGGTCGCGACCGCCGCCCCGACTCACGTCGTTTCCACAATCTCGCCCGCGGCCCGCGCCCGTTCCACTCGCGAGGTTTCGTCGGCCTCTACGGTGCGACCCGCAAGCCAGAAGAAGACGGCGGCCAGGACGTAGCCGCCAAGCCCGACGAGAATCCCGAGTTGCAGCGCGCGCGCCGGGTCGGCGCCGCCGGCCTCGAAGAAGCCGCTCAGCCAGCCCATGACGAAGGGGCCGAGCGCGAGGCCGACGAAGGTGACGGAGAGGATGTAGAAGGCGGCGGCGGTTCCCCGCATCCGGGGCAGGACAAGGTCGCTGCTCATGGCGATGGCGGAACCGATCCAGCTTGCCGAGACGGCGGCGAACGCGAAGTTCACGAAGTAGGCGACAAGCGTGCTCTCCACCAGCAGGAAGGCGAGGCCGCACGGAATGGAGCCCGTCGCGGCGAGCAGGCCGACGAGCGGCCTGGCTCTGGGGTTCTTCTGCTTCATCCGGTCGGAGACGACGCCGCCGGCCGCGATGCCGAGCCAGCCGGCGGCGGCCATCGTGAGGCCCAGCACGGCACCCGCCTCGGTGGCGCTGACCTCGTGGACCCGGCGAAAGAACGTCGGCCCCCAGAAGCCCGCGCCATAGGCGACGAAGCCCATCCAGCCGAACCCGATCATCCCGTAGACCATGGATCGGCTGCCGTAGATCAGTTCGAACGCCGGTCGGTCTCGCATCTTCAGGCCCTGCACCCAGGAGAGGAACGCATAGGCGCCGATGCCGAGGGCGATCCACTGGACCGGGCTGCCGAGCATCTGGATGAGCAGGAAGACGACCGCGGCGCAGCCAAGGGCGATCAGGAGGTTCCGGCCAACCGCGCGTCCGCCGCCGGCGCGACTCAGCGAGAGCAGGGTCAGCGGCGGCAGCACGGCGGCCGTTTCCCGCCCGAGCTCCCGGAACGGCGCGGGATGATCGGCGGCGACGATGCCCTCCTGGCTGCCGCGGACGGGCTCGCGGAGTGTCCATACCCAGATTGCCATCAACAGACCGGGCACGCCGACGGCGAAGAAGGCGACCTGCCAGCCGGCCAGTCCGAACGGAGCGCCGCCTTCGCCGTAGGCGGCGTTCCAGCGGTCGACGATCAGTCCTCCGATCGCGATGCCGACGCCGGAACCGATGTAGACGCCGCTTGAGTAGATCGCGGTCACCGTGGCGCGCATCCGGGGCGGGAAGTAGTCGCCGAGCATCGAGAAAGCTGCCGGGCTGGCGCTCGATTCGCCGATGCCGACGCCGATCCGGTAAGCCGCCAGCGAGGCGAAGCCCCGGGCCGTGCCGGACAGGGCGGTCATCAGGCTCCACGCCGCCAGACCGATCGAGATCAGGCTCTTCCGGTTCCAGATGTCCGCCATGCGGCCGAGCGGGATGCCGAAGATCGCGTAGAAGACGGCGAAGGCCGTGCCGTAGAGGAAGCCGAGCTGGGCGTCGCCTATGCCCAGATCCGCGCGGATGTCCTCCGCCAGGATGGAGATGATCTGGCGGTCGATGAAGTTGAAGACGTAGACCAGGACGAGGACGCCCAGGACGTAGTTGGAGTACCGCCGGCTGGGCGCCCGCGGGGCTGGGGTCTGGCTGTCCTGCTCTGTTGACGTCATTCGGCTCCTGGGGTCATTCGGCTCCGTCGGCTCCCGGTTCCGCCATGGCGCCGGGAACCGTGCCCTTCGCGAGTTCCTGGTCGATCATCAGCATACCGACGCCGTCGCCGCCCACCAGACGCAGCCGGCCGAGAAGAGTGCGCGCGACGTTCTCCTCCTCGACCTGCTCGTTGATGAACCACTGGAGCATGATCGACGCGGCGCGGTCGTGGACCTTCTCGGAGAGGTCGTAGAGCTCCTCGATCGCCTCGGTGACCCGCTGCTCGCTCTTGAGAATGTCGGCGACGGCGGCTTCCGGCGATTCCCACTCGGTCGGCTGGGCCGGAATCTCGGGAATCTGCACCAGGAGGTCGCGGTCGGCCAGGTGATCGATGATGCGGTGGGCGTGGCCGAGTTCGTCGGCGGACTGGCCGCGCAGCCAGGCGCCGAAGCCGGGCAGGTCGATGCGCTCGAGCCAGAGCGCCATGGACAGGTAGCGATGCGCGGCCTCGAACTCGAGGCCGAGGTGCGCGTTCAAACGGTCGTGGAGGGTCTGGTCCATCGTGTCCTCGTGTCGGGCGATTGGGTGGCGATTGGAAGCGAACGCCGCCAGCATAACGCCGTCGGATGGAGAGCCGGTGAAGCGGACCCGTTCGTTCGTGCCCTTCTACGGCAGCAGTTCTTCGACGCCGGCGCGCTCTTCGAACAGCTCGTCCAGCGTCGCCTGCATGCGCCCCTGGCTGAACTCGTCGAGGTCGAGGCCCTGGACGATCGAGTAGTCGCCGCCCCTGGTGGTCACCGGGAAGGAGTAGACGACGCCCTCGCGCGTTCCGTAGCTGCCGTCGGCTGGAATCGCCATGCTCACCCAGTCGCCGTCGGGGGTGCCCTGGACCCAGGTGCGGATGTGGTCGATCGCCGCGGCGGCCGCGGAGGCCGCGGAGGAGGCGCCGCGGGCCTTGATGATCGCCGCGCCGCGCTGCTGGACCGTTGGAATGAACTCCTCGCGGGTCCAGGCTTCGTCGACGAGCTCGGGCGCCGGCCGTCCGTCGACCAGGGCGTGGTTGAGGTCCGGGTACTGGGTCGCCGAGTGGTTGCCCCAGATCGTCATGCGGCGCACCCGGGTCGTGTGAGCACCGGTCTTCTCCGCGAGCTGGCTGATCGCCCGGTTGTGGTCGAGGCGGGTCATCGCCGTGAACTGGCGCCGGTCCAGGCCGGGCGCGTTGCTGGCCGCGATCAGGGCGTTCGTGTTCGCCGGGTTGCCGACGACGACCACCCGTACGTCCCGGCTGGCATGGGCATCGAGCGCCTTGCCCTGGACGGAGAAGATCGCGGCGTTCGCCTGCAGCAGGTCCTTGCGCTCCATGCCCGGCCCGCGCGGCCGCGCCCCGACCAGCATCGCGATGTCCGCGCCGTCGAAGGCCTCGTCCGCGTCCGAACTCGTCACGATGTCGTGCAGCAGCGGATAGGCCGAGTCGCGCAGTTCCATGACCACTCCCGCGAGCGCGTCCATCGCCGGCGGAATCTCTAGCAACTGGAGGCTCACCGGCTGTTCGGGCCCCAGCATTTCGCCGGCTGCGATGCGGAAGATCAGGGAATAGCCGATCTGACCGGCGGCTCCGGTGACGGCGACTCGAACGGGTGTTGTCATGGCGTGATTTCCTCCTCGATCCGGCGCGGGATCGTAGCACCGCCGACGAGCGGTATGGCGGATGACGAGCGGCCGGTAGGCGGCGTCGCTGGCGGCCGCATGCCCAATAGACTGGCGCGCATGGCGGAGCGCGTTCTGGTCACCGGCGGAGCCGGCTTCATCGGCAGTCACACCTGCGTCGAGCTGCTCGCTTCCGGTTGGGACGTGACCGTCATCGACGATCTCTCGAACAGTTCGCCAGAGGCGCTGCGCCGGGTACAGGAACTGGCGGGGCGGGACATGCGTTTCGTCGAAGGGGACGTGCTCGACGAGGCGGCGCTCGAACAGGCGTTCGGCGAGGGCGGCTGCTCGGCTGTGATCCACTTCGCCGCGAAGAAGGCAGTGGGCGAGTCCTGCGCCGACCCGCTTGGCTACTACCGGACGAACGTGGCGGGCACCATCAGCCTCCTGAGGGCGATGCGCCGGCACGATGTGCGCCGGCTGGTCTTTTCGTCGTCCGCAACGGTCTACGGCGATCCGGGGCCGGGCGCCTGCCCGCTGGCCGAGAGCGCGCCGCTCAGGCCCTCCAGTCCCTACGGCCAGACGAAGCTCTGCGTCGAGCGCATGCTGCGAGATGTGGCCGCGTCGGAGGAGGACTGGCGGATCCTCTCGCTGCGCTACTTCAACCCCGCCGGGGCTCACCCGAGCGGCCGGATCGGCGAGGACCCACGGGGCCTGCCGGAGAACCTCTTGCCGAGCGCGATGCAGGCCGCGGTAGGAACGTTGCGCGAGCTTCGTGTGTTCGGGACGGACTACCCGACCCGGGACGGGACAGCGATCCGCGACTATCTCCACGTCGTCGATGTAGCGACAGGGCACTTGCGGGCCCTGGACCGCCTGCCGGCGGTCAACGGCTGCTTCGAGTACAACCTGGGCACGGGCCGCGGGGTCACGGTCTTCGAGGTGCTCGAGGCCGTGAAACGGGCGAGCGGCCGTGAGATACCGGCCGTGCTCGAGGGGAGGCGGCAAGGCGACGCGACGGAGGTGTGGGCGGATCCGTCGCTCGCCGGCCGCGACCTTGACTGGACGGCGGAGCGCGGCCTGGACGACATCTGCGCCGACGCCTGGCGCTGGCAGAACGCGAACCCCGAGGGGTACGGAAGTTGAGCGGAGACGGCAGACCGGCCGCCGGGGATCCCCCGCTCGAGGTGTTCGTCTACTACGACTTCGCCTCCAGCCTGAGCTACGTGGCGCACCGGGTGCTGGCCCGGGTCGACGAGGCGCTCGCGGCGGAGCGCGTCGACCTGCGGTGGAAGGCGATCGACCTGATCGGCGTGGGGAACTTCCAGCGCGGCCGGCTTCTCGACCCGGCACGGCGGCAGAGCCTGCTGAGGGTGGCTGCGGCGCTGGACGTGAACTTCGACCCACCCGCACGCTGGCCCGACTCGCGCCTGGCCGGCGAGGTAGCGGTGGTCCTGGACGAGCGCATCGACCACGGACTCGACCCGGCGATCGAACGGGAATGGCGGGAGACCGTGTTCGCGGCCTGTTACGAGCGCGACGTCGAGGTCGAGGATCTGCTGCGGGACTTCGAGCGCCGTGTCCCCTTCCCGCTCGGGTCGCCCGACGATCTTGCCGCCGGCCGCCGGCTGGCCGAGGTCACGCGGAACGCGGTGGCGGCCGGGGTCGAGGGCGTGCCGACCCTGATGCTCGACGTCTTCCCGCTGTGCGGCATCCACGACGAGGAGACGATGCTGGGGATGATCCGGCGCTACGCGCGGCGGCGCCGTCGGCTGGAGGCGGATGCCGCAGCCGGGGTCAATTGATGCGTCTCCTCGCCTTGGCTGCGGCCACATCCGCGATCCTCGGTTGCGCGGCGGAGGACGGCGGGTTTGAGCAGTCGGCGGCGCCATCGACGGACGTCGCGGCCGCGGGCGGCGTGCGGTTCTTGGACGTGACCGCCGAGACGGGCCTCGACTTCGTTCACGCGACGGACTCCGCCGGGGCCTTCCCGATGTCGGCGATCATGGGCGGCGGCGTCGCGGCGTTCGATGCGGACGGCGACGGTCTGCTCGACCTCTACTTCCCGAACGCGGGCAGCGAGATCGCCGGCGAGGCGGGGCGCAACCGCTTCTACCTGCAGCGGCCGCGCGGCCGTTTCGTCGACGCGACGGCGGGGTCGGGTCTGGACAATCCTGGCTACGGCATGGGCGCGGCGGTCGGAGATATCGACAACGACGGCGACCTCGACCTCTACGTGACGAACTTCGGACCCGATGTGCTCTACCGCAACGAAGGCGACGGCCGGTTCGTCGATGCGTCGGGGGAGCTAGCTGTTGCCACGCTCGGCTGGTCGACCTCGGCCGTGTTCTTCGACGCTGATCTCGACGGCTGGCTGGACCTCTACGTCGCCCGCTACGTCCAGTGGCACGAGGCCCGCGAGTGCCAGGTCCAGGGCGGGCGGGTCGACTACTGCGGCCCGCAGCAATTCGAGGGCGAGGCGGACGTCTTCTACCGGAACGAGGGCGGCCGGCGCTTCGTCGATCGCAGCCGGGATGCGGGCGTTTCGCTGATCGAGGACGCGGGCCTGGGCGTCGTCGCCGCCGACCTCGACGAGGACGGACTGCCCGACGTCTACGTCGCCAACGACGCCGACCCGAACCAGCTCTGGATCAACCGTGGCGGCGGGGTGTTCGAGGACGACGCGGTGCTGCTCGGCGCGGCCTACAATCGGTTCGGCGTGGGCGAGGCGGGAATGGGCATAGCACTGGGTGACATCGATGGCGACCTGGACCCCGACCTGTTCCTGAGCCACCTGATCGAGGAGACGAACACGTTGTACGTGAACCTGGGCGCTGCTGCGGGCCTCTCCGACGGCTTCGACGACCGGGCCGCCGAGGCCGGTCTGGCGGCGCCCAGCACGCCGTACACCGGCTTCGGGACGGCGTTCTTCGACGCGGACAACGACGGCGACCTCGACCTCGCCGTGGTCAACGGCGCGGTCAAGCAGCGCCCGGAGACGCTCTCGGACCGTGACGACTGGTTCTGGCGCGGCTACGCCGAGCCCAACCTGCTGATGCTCGGCGACGGTGCCGGCGCTTTCGCCGATGCCAGCGCGGCCTCGGACGACTTCGGAACGGCGCTCGACGTGAGCCGCGGGCTGGTTCCCTTCGACCTGGAGGGCGACGGCGATCTGGACCTGCTGGTCAGCAATCTGGAGGGGCCGGCGCGCGTCTATCGCAACGAGACGATCACGGAGACCGCGACCGGTGCGTCGGGTTGGATCCGGCTGCGTGTCGTCGACCCGGAACTGCGCCGCACGGCGCTGGGTGCCTCGGTCGTTGCCTGGATCGACGGCCGGCCGGTTCACCGCCTCGTGCTGCCGCTCGGCGGCTACCTGACCGGAGGCGAGGCGCCGCTCCACATCGGCCTTGGGGACGCCACCAACGTCGAGCGCTTCGAGGTGACCTGGCCTGGCGGCGCGGTCGAGGAGTTCGCTGGCACTGCGAGCGGCAACGAAGTCGTCCTGGCACGCGGAGAAGGCCGATGAGCGTCCGTCCGCAGCGTGGAGTGAACGAGTGCAGTAGGGAAGTTCACAGTCTGCACTGCTCCATCTCCGGGTGCGCGGGTCATCTGACCCGCATTCGCAGCGGCGTCGCCATTGCAGTCCTGGTTCTCGTTCCCGCCGTCACCCAAGCCGCCGAGCTCCCGACCCCCGATCTCACCGCCGTCGAACCCCGGGTCCGAGCCGCCATCGAGAAGGAACTCGCCACCGCAGCCCGCGAGCCCGACTCGCCGGCCGCCTGGGGCCGCCTCGCCATGACGCTCCACGCCCACCAGTTCGACGAGGAGGCCGCGTCCGCGTATGCCGAAGCCTCGAGGCTGGCGCCCGGCGACTTCCGCTGGATCTACCTGCGGGCGAACGTGGAAGAGGCGCGCGATCCGGCCGCGGCGGCGACGCTCTACCGCCAGGCCGTCGAACTCGACCCCAACTACGCGCCGGCCCGCATCCGGATCGCTTCGTCTCTCGAGAAGGTCGGCCTCGCCGCCGACGCGGACGAGCACTACCGGGAAGCGGCGCGCCTCGAACCCGACAACGCCGTCGCGCACCTCGGCCTCGGCCGGCTTGCCCTCGCGCGCGGCGATGTCGATCAGGCCATCCGCGATCTCGAACGCGCCTACGAGCTGAGTCCCGATACCCAGGCCGTCGTCGCCATGCTGTCGCGCGCCCGGCACCGGGCAGGCGACCGCGACGGGGCGAGGCGTCTTGCCCAGGAGGCGCGGGACCTGCCGCCGCTGCTTCACCAGCGGGACCCGCGCCGCGCCCAGGTCGACCTGCTGGCCGTGGACTCGGAGAGCTTTCTGCGCCGGAGCAAGACCTACCGGGAGACAGGGCAGTTGCAGGCTTCCCTCGGGGAGCTCCGGCGGCTGATCGAACTGGAGCCCGGCAACGCCCAGGCCCACTTCGCGGCCGCTGGCGTCCACGACCGGATGAACCGGCCCCGGGAGGCGGCAGCATCCGCGCGACGGGCCCTGGAACTCGACCCCGATCTGGCGGGCGGCCGTGCGGTGCTGGCGGGCGCCCTGTTCAAGCTCGGACAGTTCGGGGAGGCGGCCGCCGAGGCAGAGCGGGTCCTTGCCGAAGATCCGGCCGACGTCCACATGCTGCTCGTCACGACCATGCTGGCGATGCGGGAGAACGACGTGGCCCGGGCTCTCGAGCGGCTGGACCGCGCGGCCGCGGCCGGCGTCTCGGACAACCGGATGCGGGACCTGATGGTTCAGCTCCAGCTCGAGCTGGCCGACGCTCTGGGAGGTGCGGGCTTCTACGACGACGCGGCGCGCCGGATCGAGCAGGTGATCGAAGCGCTGGAGCAGGGCGGGGCCAGCGAAAGCGAACTGCGGCTTCACCAGCGCCGGCTTGCGCAGTACCGGGAAAGGGCGCGCGGATGAGCGACTCGGGACACGGGACCGACGCGCCGGTACGGGTACGGGTGGCGCCGTCGCCGACCGGCGACCCCCACGTCGGCACCGCCTACCAGGCGCTGGTCAACCTCGCCTTCGCGCGCAGCCGCGGCGGTGTCTTCGTGCTGCGGATCGAGGACACGGACCGCGCCCGTTCGAGCCGCGCGTCCGAGGAGGCGATTCTCGACGCCCTGCGCTGGCTGGGTCTGGACTGGGACGAGGGACCGTACCGCCAGAGCGAGCGGCTGGACCTCTACCGCTCGGAGGTCGACCGTCTGCTCGCCGCCGGCAGCGCCTACCGCTGCTTCTGCACGCGGGAGCGGCTCGACGAGATGCGTCGGGAGAACCGCGCCGAGCAGCGCTTCCCGGGCTATGACCGCCGCTGTCGGAGCCTGTCGTCTGCCGAGTCCGAGCGCCGGGCGGCGGCCGGGGAACCACACACGGTCCGTCTGGCGATGCCCACCGAGGGCGAATGCGTCATGCAGGACCTCCTGCGCGGCGAGATCCGGCGCGAGTGGGAGCTGATCGACGACCAGGTGATCCTCAAGGCCGACGGCTATCCCACCTACCACCTGGCCTGCGCCGTCGACGACCACGAGATGGGAATCAGCCACGTGATCCGCGGCGAGGAGTGGATCAACTCCCTGCCGAAGCACCTGCGGCTCTACGAGGCGCTGGGCTGGGAGCCGCCCGTGTTCTGCCACCTGCCGCTGCTGCGCAACAACGACGCGAACCGCTCCAAGCTCTCGAAGCGCCGCAATCCGACCTCGATCACCTGGTTCCGGGATGCCGGCTTCCTGCCCGAGGCGCTGCTGAACTTCCTGGGGCTGATGGTGTCCAGCCGGTCGGAGGGCGAAGAGAAGTTCAGCTTCGAGGAACTCGCCAACGGCTTTCGATTCGAGGACATCTCGCTCGGAGGTCCCGTCTTCGACCTCGGCAAGCTGCGCTGGCTCAACGCCCGCTACCTGCGAGAGGACTACGACGCGGCCGGGCTTGCCGGTCTCGTCCGCGACTGGTCGATGGGGTCGGAGCGGCTCGCCGCGATCGCGGCCCTGGCCCAACCGCGCCTGGAGACGCTCGGCGATTGGGGCCGGCTGACGAACTTCCTGTTCGTCGATGCGCCCGCCGTCGAGCGTGAGAAGCTGGCCGTCAAGGGGCTCGAAGAGGCGCAGGTGGCGGAAGCGCTCCAGTTCATGCTGTGGACGCTCGAACGCGAGCAGACCTTCACCGCCGAGGTCGTCCAGGGTCACTTCCGGCGCCTGTCCGAAGCGCTCAGCATAGGCCTGCGCAACCTGACCCGGCCGTTCTACGTCGCCATGTCCGGCGAGACCGCTTCGCTGCCGCTCTTCCAGTCGATGGAGATCCTCGGCCCCGACTTGGTGCGCGCCCGCATTCGCCGCGCCATCGAAGCGCTGGGCGGCATCTCGGGCAAGCGGATGAAGAAGCTGCAGAAGCGCTTCGAAGAGTTGGCCTGACGCAGCCCCAGTGTCAGTGCGCAGCCTTCTGGCCGGCTGGGTGCGCGGGTCTTCTGACCCGCTGCCGCCGAAGGCGGCCAGGAGCACGCGCCGCGAAGCGGCGACCCTATTGCGACGCCAAGCGTACGCGTCGGGAAAGACCTGCTTCTCTCAGGAGAGCCGCCCTTCGTCGTCGATCAGGACGACCCTGCCGGGCGGCTCGGAACCCCACCTCCAAAGCACGAGATTGAAGTCGTCCGGCCCTGCTCCGCGCGCGAAACTCCGTACCAGCATTCCGACTTGTCCCGCGGCAATGAGCCGATCCGCCAAAGCCTGCGACGAAGCGACTGCTCCTTCGAGCATCTCCGACTCCCAGGCCTCGCACAGCAACTCGGAATCGGTCACGCCGAAAGCAGTTCGCTCGGCTTCGTCCCGCGAGTCGAACACCGGTTCCGCGTCGACCTCGTAGGCGCAGAGAGTCAGAGGTTGCATTGGTCGACCAAGCGGCTGCGCCTCGCGGATTGCGGTCAGTGGCGTGAGGGACGTGTAGAGCGCCGACACGCCGCGACGATTGAAGCGGCCGCCATGGCGCCGCGCGCCCTCACCTGATAGCGGCACCCATGACCATTGAGGATTGTGGGCCCGATAGACGACCCCTCGGAACCGCATCGGCAGTTGGGTCCCTACGCGTAGCCGCCCGCCGCGACCCGGTCGAGATAGGCATGGACGTGCTCGGCCCTACCTTCCCGCAGCAGCAGATCCGCAGTGGCTCCACCGAAACCCGGCAGCGGCTCCGCGCGAAACCAGGCGTAGGCCGCAAGCGGCGATCCAGTCTCGGCTTCGACGCGGTTCAGAATCTCCAGCATCTGGCGGAGACGGACCTGGGTCTTTCGGGCCCTGATCCGCGAGGTGCGCGAGAGGGCGTCACGCCCCAAACCAAGTGTGCCGGCGATCTCCGCCTTCGTAGTGCGCAACTCAGCTGCGATGAGTACCGGGGAAAAGACCTGATTCTCGACGAGTTCCTGGAAACGCATGGCTCTGCCTCACGGTTCATGACGCACTATAGCGTGATTCTACGTGTCCGTGGGGTCGGGGCTCAGTGTTTCCCGGCCGACTTCTGCGCCCGCTCGATCTTGGCCCACGTATCCCGCAGCGTCACCGTCCGGTTGAACACCGGCGCGCCGGGACGACTGTCCGGATCGACGCAGAAGTAGCCGAGACGCTCGAACTGGACCCGGTCGCCCGGAGCGGCTTCGGCCAGACTCGGTTCCAGCCGGCAGTTGTTCAGGACCTCGAGCGAACCCGGATTCAGGTGATCCTCGATCTCGCCCGGCGCTCCGGCCGGGTTCGGGTGGTTGAACAGCCGGTCGTAGAGACGGACCTCGGCCTTGATCGCGTGTGCCGCCGAGACCCAGTGCAGCGTCGCCTTGACCTTGCGGCCGTCCGGCGCGTCGCCGCCGCGCGTCGCCGGATCGTAGGTGCAGCGGAGTTCTGTGACGTTGCCTTCCTCGTCCTCGATCGCCTCGGTGCAGGTGATGAAGTAGGCGTAACGAAGCCGCACTTCCCGGCCGGGCGCGAGCCGGAAGAACTTCCGCGGCGGATCGCGCCGGAAGTCGTCCCGCTCGATGTAGAGCACCCTGGAGAACGGCACCTTGCGGGTGCCGGCCGAGGCGTCTTCCGGGTTGTTGATCGCGTCGAGTTCTTCTTCGTGGTCCTGGGGGTAGTTCTCGATGACCACCTTGAGCGGCCGGAGCACGGCCATCGCCCGCGGTGCGGTCCGGTTCAGCTCGTTGCGGATGGCGAACTCGAGCTGGCTCAGGTCGACGACGGAGTCGTTCTTGGTCAAGCCGACTCGCGCGCAGAGGTCGCGGATCGCTTCGGGCGGGCAGCCGCGGCGGCGCAGCGCGGTCAGGGTGGGCATGCGGGGATCGTCCCATCCGTCGACCAGGCCTTCGTCGATCAGCCGCCTCAGCTTGCGTTTCGAGGTCAGGGTGTAGGTCAGGTTGAGGCGTGCGAACTCGATCTGCTGCGGCAGGTGGATGCCGTCGATGTGGTCGAGGAACCAGTCGTAGAGCGGCCGGTGGTCCTCGAACTCCAGCGTGCACAGAGAGTGGGTCACGCCCTCGATCGCGTCCGACTGGCCGTGGGCCCAGTCGTACATCGGGTAGATGCACCACTTCGACCCCGTGCGGTGGTGGTCCGCGTGGAGGATCCGGTAGAGCACGGGGTCGCGCAGGTTCATGTTCGACGAGGACATGTCGATCTTCGCGCGCAGCGTGTGCGCTCCGTTGGCGAACTCGCCGTTCTTCATCCGCTCGAACAGGTCGAGGTTCTCTTCAACGGAGCGGTTTCGGTACGGACTCTCGCGGCCCGGTTCGTTCCACGTCCCGCGATAGGCGCGGGCCTCCTCCGGACTCAGACTGCAGACGTAGGCCTTGCCCTTGCGGATCAGTTCCAGCGCCCATTCGTAGAGCTGGTCGAAGTAGTCCGAGGCGTAGAGCGCCTCGCCGCCCCAGTCGAAACCGAGCCAGAGCACGTCGCGCTCGATGGCCTCGACGTACTCCGTGTCCTCCGCGGTCGGGTTCGTGTCGTCGAAGCGGAGGTTGCAGTGGCCGCCGTACTCCTCGGCGACGCCGAAGTCGAGGCAGATCGCCTTCGCGTGGCCGATGTGCAGGTAGCCGTTCGGTTCCGGCGGGAAGCGCGTGACGACCCTGCCGCCGTGCTTTCCCGCCGCGACGTCGCCGCGCACCCGCTCGCGGATGAAGTCGAGGGGCCTGGAAGTGCTGGAATCGTCGGGCATGGCGGGCGGCCGGGGCGCTTTGCTGCGAAGCAGCGAAGGTTATCGCGGCCGGCGATCCGTCGTCAGCCGTCGAAGCGGTATCCCAGCCCGTGTACCGTGACGATGAACGCCGGCCGGCCCGGATTCGGCTCCACCTTCTGCCGCAGCGACGACACGTGCACGTCAACGGTGCGGGTCGTCGGCGTCGCGTCGTAACCCCAGACCTCGTCGAGCAGGCGGTCGCGGTCGTGGACCTGGCCGCGGTGCTCGATCAAGAACCTGAGCAGGCGGTACTCGAGTGCCGAGCAGGCGAGCTCGGACTCGCTGCCGCCGTCGTCGATGCGCCACACCTGGGCGCTGTCGAAGTCGACCCGGATGTTGCCGAATCGGTAGCTCTGGAGCGGTGCCGCCGCCGAGGCGGCCGCCGACGCCTCGGCGCGGCTTCGCCGCAAAAGCGCCTCGACCCGCGCCAGCAACTCCAGCGTCTCGAAGGGCTTGGCCAGATAGTCGTCGGCGCCCAGCTTGAGACCGAGAACGCGGTCGACGAGTTCGTTACGGGCGGTCAGCATGAGAATCGGCGTCGACGTGCCGCCCTGGCGCAGATCGCGACAGACGTCGAAACCGTTCTTGCCCGGCAGGTTGACGTCGAGCAGGACAAGATCGAAGCTGCCGTCCGCGGCCAGCCGCTGCCCCGAGGGGCCGTCACCTGCGACCTCGACTTCGTAGCCCTCGGCGGCCAGCCGGTCGCCCAGGGTGCGGGCAAGGCTCGGCTCGTCCTCGACCAGGAGCAGGCGGCGGGACGTCATGCGGCGTTCGCCGGCAGCGAGACGTGGAACGTGGTGCGTCCGGGCTCGCTGTCCAGGGTGATTGAGCCGCCGTGCTCCTCGATCGTGTTGCGCGCGAGGCTCAGACCGAGTCCGGAGCCGGGCTGAGTGCCCTCGGTTGCGGCCCTGCCGCGGACGAAGGGATCGAAGATCCGGCTTTGCTCGGCCTTCGGGATCCCGGGGCCGCGGTCGGTGAGGGCGACGATGACCCGCCGCCGGACGGCGTCGCAGCTCGCGTCGACGCGCACCCGCACGGCGCCGTGCGCGTCCCGGCCGTACTTCGCCGCGTTGTGCAGGAGATTCATGAAGGCCGTGATCAGGGCGTCGCGGTCGCCTGGGATCGAGGGAAGATCGTCCAGCCCTCCGAGCTCCAGTTCGACACCGTGCTCCTCCAGGAACCAGTTTGATTCGGCAACCACGGAGTGCAGTAGTTCACCGAGGTCGATGTCGGCCACCTTGTTCCGAGCCGGACTCCGCCCGATGCCGGCCCATTGGAGTACCTGCTCGACCAGCCGCGCCAGCCGGCGGCTTTCCCGTTCGATCAGTTCGCCGTAGCCGCGGACGTCGGTGGATTCCCGGACGACCCCGGTGCGCAGGTTCTCGCCTGCTGAACGGATCGCCTGAAGGGGCGTGTTCAGTTCATGCGACACGCCGGCCACGAAGTCGACCTGCTGAGCGGCCAGAGCCCGGGCGCGGCGGGCGGACACCAGGACCAGAGCGAAGGCGACCCCGATCAGGAACAGGGCGCCGGAGCTGTGGTAGAGGTTGCGCCGGCGGGCCGTCTCCGTGGCTGCCTCGAGCGATCCACGGCGGTGGGTGATCCGCACCAGCCAGGCGCCGCCGTCCCGGTCGGGTTCGGTGGAGCGGCCGCGACGTGCTCGTTCGCCGGGTGGGAAGCGACGCCGGTCGTCACGGTCGATCGGTCGGAAACCCGGCCTGTCGCGGTCGCCCGGGCGTTCGGAGAACGGCCGCGTCCGCAGGGTCCGGAACTCGATGTCCGCTGCCTCGGATTGGGTGGTGGACGCGCGTCCTGGAGCGCCTGCCGGATCGGGAAAGACCTGGCGCGACGCGGGGCCGGACACGTCAGTCACCGAAACCCGATAAGGCGGCTCCCCGCCTCGAGACGCCGCGCCGAAGTGGCGTTCGATCAGCGCGGGCAGCATCTCGTGTTCGAGGACCGAGACGTCCAGGCTGGCCACGATCAGGGTCGCCGATGGTGCGGGTCGGCCGCCTGGCATCCGGGTGGGGACCGGAATCACCAGTCGACCCGTCCGAGCCTCGGGTAGCCGGCGGCGTTGCGGCGGCCAGGGGCGAATCAGCTCTTCCAGGTCGTCGGGTCCCGGGTCGGGCTGGAACCGGCCGCCGTCCTCGTCGAGCCGGAAGACAGAGCTCGTTCCTTCGCGACGATCGGTGGCCACGATCCAGGTCTGGTCCAGGAGGTCCGGGAAGGCGGCGCTCCCGCGCCAGTCCCGGACGGCACGCACAAGCAGCCCCTCGAACGGCTCGGCTGCGCCGTCCCGGATCCTGCGGGGATCGGCCCGAGCCGCAGTGCGCAGGAACGAGGCATGGAGTTGAGCCAGAGGCGCGTCGATGTCGTTGGCAAGCAGGCGGCTCGATTCCTCCAGGTTCGCGCGCATCCGCTC
The DNA here is from genome assembly GCA_022826745.1 of Thermoanaerobaculia bacterium. Lineage (GTDB taxonomy): Bacteria > Acidobacteriota > Thermoanaerobaculia > Multivoradales > Multivoraceae > Multivorans. Next base: position 141,453 of record JAJDUI010000008.1, read on the forward strand.
GTTGGCGGCGGCGCTGAGTTCGCCGGTCCAGCGGTACTGGAGGACGGCGAGGGTCACGAGCAGGACGGAAGCGACCGCGGCGATGATGAGCGTCCAGCGGTTGCTCGAACCGGTCTTCCGTCCGGGAATGCGCCGGACAGCCATGGGCGGCAGTGTAGCCGCAGGCAGCGCTAGGGAAACCTTGTTGGCGCAGGGCTTTACAAGCGTTACAAACATCTTGCAGCGGCTTGATGACTGATCTCCGCAGGGTCCGTACGGTTCCTCGCGTTCGATTCCCGTCCCACCTCAGGAGGAGCTGCCTGAAATGAAGACACCCCGGAACCGCTCGATCGTGGTCACGCGTACCTTGCTGCCTGGCCTGCTGCTCGTGGCCGCCGCTTCGTCCGCGGCTGGCCAGGAGTGGGAGCGCCGCTCGAGCGAGCGCTGGACGCGCGGCGACGCGCGCGCAGCAATCAGCCCGGAAGCGCTGGCGGCGATGCGACCGGTGCTCGAGCTCCAGGGCGATCCGGAGCGGGGCGAGGCCCTGTTCGAAGACCTCTGCGCGCGCTGCCACCGTGCCGGTGACGTCGGCGGCGGACCGGGGCCCGATCTCTCCGGTGTCGGCGGCTGGAGCCCGGAGAGACTCCTGCACGACACCCTGGAGCCGAACGCGGAGGTGGACGGCGACTACGCGAACTACCTAGTCGAGACGGTCGAGGGCGAGGTGTTCTCCGGACTCCTGGCCGAGAGTCCAGGCGGCGACGTCATCCTGCTTGCTGCCGGAGACACCAAGGTCAGACTCCCCGCCGGGCGGATTCGAGAAATGCGCAGGGACAGCCTGTCCATGATGCCCGAAGGGCTGCTGGCGGGTCTCGAACCCGCGAACATGGCCGATCTGCTCGCGTTCCTGCGGCCTCCCGGGCAGCGAAACCGCAGGTAGCGCGCTGGGGAACCCGGCTGGCGCAGGGCACTTACAAGCGTTACAAACATCTTGCAGCGGCTTGATGACTGACCGGCGCGGCGACCCGTACTGTTTCTCCACGTTTGATTCCCAGCCCCCTTAGGAGGTGCTTGACATGAAGACATCCCTGAACCGTTCGATCCGGATCGCCCGCATCCTGCTCCCCGCTCTTCTCGTCGTGGCCGCGACCGCGTTCGCGGCAGCCCAGGAAGGCGACGGCTCCCACTCCAAGCGCGGCGCCCGCGGCGACTTCGCGGAGCGCGAAGCCGAGCGCATGGCTCGCGTGCTCCAGTTGACGGAGGACCAGATGGAAGAGTGGCGCCGCCTGCGCGAGGAGCACGAAGCGAGCGTGCGGCGCCTGATGCGTCAGATGCGCGACATCACGGAACGCCTCGAGACTGAGGCGAACCTCGACAACCCCGATCCGGCCGTCGTCGGTCAGCTGGAGCTCGACCGCCGTGCGGTGGCGCGTCAACTGAGAGATTCGAGGGTCCAGGCTCACGAGGATGCGACGCGGTTGCTCGACCGTGACCAGCAGATCCGCTGGGAGGCTCTGCAGGAGAATGGCCGCGGCGGCTTCCGGGGACTCTTTGGCCCCGGTGGGCGCGGTCCTCGTCCGCGGAACTGAACCGGAGGCAACCAGCCTCCATTGCAAGGGCGGGCGTCCCTCGGGCGCCCGCCCTTTCGTTCCGGGACAGCTAGGATCGCGCCTCATCGATCAGTTCGGGCGGCGCGACAGGCCGCCTGGGGAGGCGCTTGGTATGGCAGACGTTGCGTTCGTCGGACTCGGAGTCATGGGCTACCCGATGGCGGGCCACCTGGCGGCCGCCGGCCACTCGGTGACGGTGTACAACCGCACCGCGGCGAAGGCGGAGCAGTGGGTGGGAGAACACGGCGGCGAGAGCGTCGCGACCCCGGCCGAGGCGGCGACAGGCGCCGAGTTCGTGTTCTGCTGCGTCGGCAACGACGACGACGTGCGGGCGGTCACTCTGGAACCGGGCGGCGCCCTTGCGGGCATGGCCCAGGGCGGCGTCCTCGTCGACCACACGACGGCGTCGGCGCGGCTCGCCCGCGAGCTTGCCGGGGCGTGCGCGGACAAGGGCTTCGGTTTCCTCGACGCGCCGGTCTCGGGCGGCCAGGCGGGCGCCGAGAACGGCGCGCTGACCGTCATGTGCGGCGGCGAACCGGACGTCTTCGAGCGGGTGCACGCGGTCATCGACTGTTACAGCCGGGCCGTCACCCTGCTCGGCCCGGCCGGCAGCGGCCAGTTGACGAAGGCGGTCAACCAGCTCTGCATCGCCGGCATCGTCCAGGGCCTTTCGGAGGGCATCCACTTCGCGGAGAAGGCCGGCCTCGATCCGCTGGCGGTGATCGGTGCGATCTCGACCGGCGCCGCCGGGTCGTGGCAGATGGACAACCGCGCCGAGACGATGGTCCAGGGCAAGTTCGATTACGGCTTCGCGGTCCAGTGGATGCGCAAGGACCTCGGGATCGCGCTGGAGGAGGCGCGGCGGAACGGCGCCCACCTGCCCGTGGCGGCCCTGGTCGATCAGTTCTACAGCGAGGTCACCGCGCTCGGCGGCCTGCGCTGGGACACGTCGAGCCTGGTGGTGCGGCTGCGGGCGATGAGCGAGGGGGGCGGCTAGTTTTCAGGCGCGCGGTTCCCTGGACACGTTCGGGTCGCCTGCGACGTAGAAGCGCCAGAGCCGGTTCGGGGCTCGCGTGACGCCGATGCGGCCGCTGCGGCCGGGCTCGGTCGGCGGCGGGGTGCCGTCGTCGGCGATGAAGATCGGCAGGCGGCCCCTGGCTGGGGGAGTCGAGATCGTGACCAGATCGGCGCCGTCGTCGCGGCGGTCGAGGCCGAAGGCCTGGCACAGGCGGGCGGGGCCGGAGCAGAGATCGACGCTGCGGAACGGCTTCGTGGAACGGCGTCGACTCGCGGCGTTCCGGGCGCCGCGCATGACCTGCTCGCCCGCAAGCGGCGCGAGCGCGCGCAGCAGCACCGCCGAGCAGACGTCGTCCTCGCCGCAGACGACGTTGGCGCAGTGGTGCATCCCGTACGTGAAGTAGACGTAGAGATGCCCGGGCGGCCCGAACATCGTCCGCGTGCGGTTCGTCATCCCGCGGTGGCCGTGGCTGGATGGGTCGTTCGCGCCTTCGTACGCCTCGACCTCGACGATGCGGGCGGCGCGGTTGCCGCGGACGAGGACCTTGTTGAGGAGCTGCGGCGCTACTTCGAGCGCCGTGGGCGTGTAGAACGAGCGGGGTACCGGCGAGAGGCTGGACGAGCCGGCGCTCAGGTGGGCACCTCGTCCAGGTCCGTCTCCGGCCCCATGTAGGCGCGGATCTCGGCCGGAGTCTCCATCTTCGTGTACTCCGGGTCGTGCACGCTGACGTAGAGCACTTCCGCGGTGAACACGAGCCGCCCCTCGTGGGTGCCCCGATAGCCGAGGGTCCAGGAGGTACGGCCCCAGTGCCTGATGGCCAGATCGACATCCAGCAGGTCGCCGTCGGTGACCGAACCGAGGAAGTCGATCGTGGTGCGCCGGAGCATCATCTCCCAGCCGAGTTTCTGGCGGACCTCCCGAACGCCGAGCAGCCAGTTCTCGAGGGCGTCGTCCATGTACGCCATGTAGTGGGCGTTGAAGACGACGCCCTGCTTGTCGACCTCCCCGTAGCGGACGCGGATCGTGTGCCGGTAGGGCGTTGCCATTGGCCCGCGGGTCAGAGGCCCGGTTCGAGGCCGACCGCCCAGGCGGCGAAGGCCCACTGGTCGGCGATGTCCTCGATCTGCATCCAGGTCGGTTTGCCGGCGCCGTGGCCGGCCCGGGTCTCGACCCGGATCAGGACCGGGTTGTCGCAGCCCTGCGCGCGCTGCATCTCGGCCGCGTACTTGAAGCTGTGCCAGGGCACGACCCGGTCGTCGTGGTCGGCCGTCGTGACCAGGGTCGGCGGGTAGCAGGCGCCTTCCTGCACGTTGTGAAGCGGCGAGTACGCGTACTGGGCCCGGAACTCGTCCTCGTTCTCGGACAGGCCGTAGTCCGTCGACCAGTTGCGGGCGTTCGCGCTCGGCAGGTGGTAGCGGAGCATGTCGAGGACGCCGACCGCCGGCAGGGCCGCCGCGAACAGGTCGGGCCGCTGGTTCAGCGTGGCGCCGACCAGGAGGCCGCCGTTGCTGCCGCCCTGAATCGCGATCCGTCCGGCGCTCGTGTAGCCCTCGGCGATCAGCCACTCCGCTGCGGCGATGAAGTCGTCGAAGACGTTCTGCTTCTTCTCCTTGGTGCCGGCGAGGTGCCAGTCGCGGCCGTATTCGCCGCCGCCGCGCAGGTTCGGGATCGCCAGCATGCCGCCCATCTCGAGCCAGGCGAGGCGGGACGAGGAGAAGCCGGGCGTCAACGAGATGTTGAAGCCGCCGTAGCCGTAGAGCAGCGTCGGGTTGTCGCCGTTCTTCTCGATCCCCTTGCGGTGGGTGATGAACATCGGGATGCGGGTGCCGTCCCGGCTCTCGTAGAAGACCTGCTCCGTCTCGTAGCCGTCGAGGTCGGCGTCGATCGCCGGGCTGCGGATCAGCTCGCTCTCGCCGGAGGCGATGTCGTAGCGGTAGATCTGCGACGGCGTGCCGAAACTCGTGTAGGAGTAGAAGGTCTCCGTCTCCTCCCAGCGGCCGCCGAAGCCGCCGGCGCTGCCGATGCCCGGCAGTTCGACTTCGCCGGCCTGGGTCGCGGGGTTGGCGCCGTTCGGTTCGGCGAGGCGGACGACCGTGCGCGCGTCGTGCAGGTAGTTGAGGACCAGCTTGCCGCCGATGGCGGAGGCGTAGGAGAGCGTGTCCTCGGCTTCCGGGACCACCTCGTGCAGGGTCGGGTTCCCGGCCGGCGAACCGTCGTTCAGGTCAACGGCGACGATCCGGTTGCGCGGCGCGTCCTTGTTCGTTTCGAACAGGAACACGGGGCCGAGGTTCACGACGTAGCCGTACAGCCCGTCCCACTGGTCGAGCAGGGGGCGGATCGCCGAGTCCGGCTCGCCGATCTTCCGGTAGTGGACCGCGTTCTCGAGATACCCCTCCTGGAGGTTGACCAGCAGGTACTCGCCGTCTTCCGAGACGGAGGCGTAGGGGTTGCGGCGCGGGTGCTCGGGCTGGCTGAACACGAGCCGGTCTTCGGTCTGGTCCGTGCCCAGGGTGTGGAAGTAGACGGACACCGCCTTGGAGCCGTCACCCCGGGTCGGATCGTCCTCGCGCGGGGGGTAGCGGCTGTAGAAGAAGCCCGAGTTGTCCGGCATCCAGGAGATCGACGTGAACTTCGTGAAGTCGATCAGGTCGCCCGTGTCTTCGCCGATCTCGACGTCGTGGACCTTCCACTTCCGCCAGTCCGAGCCGCCGTCAGACTGAGCGTAGGCGACGTAGCGGCCGTCCCTGCTGGGCGTCATCCCGGCGAGCGCCACCGTTCCGTCGTCGCTCCAGCCGTTGGGATCGAGCAGGACCCGCCCGGGCGGCTCGTCGCCCTCCTGGTCCATCGACTCGGCGACGTAGACCACGCTCTGGTCCTGGAGCCCGTCGTTGTGGCTGTAGAAGTAGCGCTCGCCCCGCTTGCCCGGGGTGCTCCAGCGCTCGTAGTCCCAGATCGCCAGCAGCCGGTTCTCGATCGCTTCGCGGCCCGGGAGCGCGGCCAGGAAGGGCTCGGCGACGGCGTTCTGCGCCGCCACCCAGGCGGCCGTCTCCTCACCGTCGAGGTCCTCCAGCCAGCGGTACGGGTCGGTGACCTGGACCCCGAAGTAGTCGTCGACCTGGTCGACCGTCCGGGTATCCGGATACTCGACCGGGCCAGGGTCGAAGGTGTCGGTGGAGCAGGCCAAGAGGGGAAGAACGAGAGCCGGCGCGAACCGGCGAATAGTGGGTTTCATGATGGGGTCGGATTATAGGGCTCCGGCGTCCGTACCGACGCGGAGGCTGCTCGGCGTCAGAAACCCGGCACTTCCCGGCACCACTCGCTGACCGCCTCCGCGACCTCGAGGTCGACATCCTCCTGCGGGCGGCCTGACCGTTTCAGCACCTGCAGGCTGTGATCGCCGCCGTCGATGCAGTGCAAGGTGGCGTGCGGCTCGAGCCGCTCGCAGACGCCGGCGAGCAGTCCCGGGTCGGCGAGGCGGTCGCGGGTGCCGTTCAGGAAGAGCATCGGTTTCTCGACCTGGTTCAGGTGGTCGGCACGCGACGTTCCGGGCTTGCCGGGAGGATGCAGCGGAAAGGCGTGGAAGACGAAGCCGGCGACATCGAGCGCTTCGGCAGCATCGGCGTTCGAGGCCATGCGGCCTCCCATCGAGCGTCCGCCCGCAAGGAGCGGCAGCTCGGGCCGCATGGTCCTGGCATGCGCCACCGCCGTCCGGACGGATCGCTGCAGGACGAGCGGCGGGTCCGGACGCCGTCGGCCTGCTTCCGTGTAGGGAAACTGGAATCGGAGCGTGGCGATTCGAAAGCCGGCCAGGCCGCGGGCGAAGGTCTCGATCGTCGCGTGACGCATGCCCGCTCCGGCGCCGTGGGCGAAGACGAGGAGGCAGCGGGGCGCTTCGGGTTCGAGCAGGATCGCGCTGACCCGGCGGTCGCCGGAAACGGTGAAGCCGGTCTCGGTCGTTTCGACCCTCACAGCCCGAACGTCTCCGCCGCGCGGTCGGCCAGCGTGTCGCCGATCGCGAGCGACGCCGTCGCGCCGGGGGACGGGGCGTTCAGGACGTGGAGCATCCGCGGGCTCGTCTCGATCGCGAAGTCGTCGACCAGGTTGCCCTTGCGGTCGAGGGCCTGGGCGCGGATGCCGGAGCCGCCCGGCATCAGGTCGGAGTCGTCGAGATCGGGAACGAAGCGCCGCAGGTCGCGGGCGAAGCGGGAGCGGCTGCCGGAACGCGCCATCTCGCTGATGCCGACCTTCCAGAAGCGGAGGGCCATCTTCCAGAAGCCCGGATAGCTCAGGCTGCTCCAGGTGTCGCGGGCGTCGAAGCTGCCGCGGTCGTAGCCCTCGCGCTTGAGCGCCAGGACGGCGTTCGGACCGGCTTCGACCGAGCCGTCGACGCGCCGGGTCAGGTGGACCCCGAGAAAGGGGAAGCGGGGATCGGGGACCGGGTAGATCAGTCCCCGCAGCAGGTGGCGGCGCTCGGGAGCGATGTCGAAGTACTCGCCGCGGAAGGGGACGATCCGCACGTCCGGATCGAGGCCCGCCATGCGCGCCACGCGGTCCGACTGGAGGCCGGCGCAGTTGATCGCGTGGCCGGCCTCGAAGTCGCCGGCGGTGGTCTCCACGACGACTCCGTCGGAGCGTGGCGCGAGACCGGTGACGCGCGTGCGCAGGTGCAGCGAGACATCGGCCGCCTCGAGTTCTTCGGCGTAGGCGCGTGCCACGGCCTTGAAGTCGACGATGCCGGTCTCCGGAACCCAGAGAGCGTCGACGCCGGTGGCGTGGGGCTCGAACTCGGGGATGCGCTCGGGCGGCAGGCGCTCCAGGCCGGCGAGGCCGTTGGCCCGGCCGCGACGCTCCAGTTCGTCGAGCCGGGGGATCTCCTCCGGGTCGGTCGCGATGACGAGCTTGCCGCAGATCTCGTAGGGAATCCCGTGCCGGTCGCAGTACTCGATCAGCCGTTTCCGGCCGCCGACGCAGTTGCGCGCCTTGAGCGAGCCGGGCTTGTAGTAGAGGCCGGAGTGGATGACGCCGCTGTTGTGGCCGGTCTGGTGGACGGCGGGTCTGGGCTCCGCCTCGACCACCCGGATGTCGAGGTCGCTGAAGCGGTGCGAGAGGCTGCGGGCCGTGGCGAGACCGATGATGCCGGCCCCGATGCAGACGACGTCGGCGCGCTCTGGCAAGGGCGGGCTCAGGCGCCGTCCGCGGCGGCGACAGCGGTTTCGTCGCCATCCTCGCGCGGACGCTCTTCGGACGTCGGCGGCAACGCGCTCGGGTAGGTGCCGAGGATGCGGAGTTCCTTCGTCTTCTCCTCGATCGCCTCAAGTGCCTCGGTGACCGGCGCCGAGGCGGCGTGGCCGTCGATGTCCAGGTAGAACTGATAGCGCCAGGGCGTGGCGGGGATCGGCCTGGATTCGATCTTGGTCAGGTTGACGCCCCGCCGCGAAAAGCTGCGCAGCACTTCGCCGAGGTCGCCCGGCTGGTGACCGGTCACCAGGAGCAGGGAGGTCTTGCAGGGCTGGTCGGGCGGGCACGGCGCCGCCTCGCTGGCGACCTCGACGAAACGGGTGAAGTTCCCGGCCTGGTTCTGGATGCCGTGGGCGAGAATCTCCAGGCCGAAGACCCGTGCCGCCGGCTCGCTGGCGATGGCACCGACCGTCCGGTCGTTCCCTTCCCGGACGCGAGCGGCCGCGCCGGCGGTGTCGAACTCGGGCTGCGGCCGCAGCCAGTCGTGGTTGTGGAAGAACTGGTCGCACTGGCGTAGCGCCTGGGGGTGCGAGAGCACGAGCCGGAGATCGTCGATCTTCGTACCGGGCAGCGCGAGCAGGCAATGCGCCACCTTGCTGATGACTTCCGCGGTGATCACCAGGCCCCCTTCGGCCAGCAGGTCGTAGGTCTCGTTGATGCTGCCCGCGGTGCTGTTCTCGATGGGCAGCAGGGCGATGTCGTGGCGGCCGTCGCGGACGCCCTCGGCGGCGCCCCGGAACAGTTCGTAGCCCTGGAGCACGACGCCTCCGGGCCGTCCGGCGTACTGCCGCTGGGCCGTCAGGTGGCTGAACGAGCCCTCGACGCCCTGGTAGGCGACTCGCAGCGGCGCCCGGTCGAGATCGCGTATGTAGCCCTGCTGCGCGGCGATCGACATCTCGATCAGCAGCCGGAAGATGCGCTCGGTCTGGTGGGGGTCGAGGTCGAGTTCGGCGGCGATGGTCCGTACGCGGGTCAGCAGTTGCTCCTCGCGCAACTGGTCGCGGAACGGAAAGGCGGCGGCGATCTTGGCGCCTGCAACCTCGCGCGACAGTTCGACGCGGCGCCGGAATCCCCTCAGCAGCTCCTGGTCGATGTCCTCCAGCTCCTGGCGAATCGCCTCGAGATCGGGCAAGAGGTCATTCTCGGCAGCGGCCATGAGGAATCTCCACGGCCTGGGATGGCCGCGGGGCGCAGTATACGGCTCAGCTGCGGTGCGGCCGGATGGCGACCTTCAGGGCGTGGCGGCCGATCATCAGGTCGAGCGCCTCCGTCAGCCGGTCGAGGGGCAGCTCGCGTTCCACCAGCGCGCCGTAGCGCTCCGGTGCCCCGATCAGACGGTCGAGCGCCGCCCGAAACGACGAGGGCCGGTGGTGGTAGACGCCCAGGAGCGTCTGTTCCTGGTAGTGGATCCGCTCCGCGTCGATCACGAGGTCGGTCCCCGGGCGGCAGCCGCCGAACAGGGCGGCTACGCCGCCAGGAGCGAGCGACTTCACGGCGTGATCCCAGCCGGCGGGGGTGCCGGTCGCATCGATCGCGAAGTCGAACGGGTCTTCGGCCGCCGGGCCGCTGCCGTCGCCGGCACGGCCGAGATGTGTCTCGGCAGCACCGAAGGAGCGCGCCATTTCGAGGCGCCGACGGTGCGGGTCGAGGGCGCGGACATGAGTACGCATGCTGTGGAACAGGTCGATCAGCATGAGGCCCAGCGGACCGCAGCCGATGACCAGGGTCCGCGCCTCGGTGGGCGGACCGCTCCAGGCGCCGAGGCATCGTTCGAGGCAGTGGACGGCGCAGGCCAGAGGCTCCGCCATGGCGGCGACCGCGGGTTCGAGGCCGGCGGGCCGCGGGTGCACGCTGCGCTTCGCGACGGCTTCGGGGATCAGCAGGTAGTCGGCGAAGGCGCCGTTCAGGTAGACGAGGTTGCGGCAGAGGTTCTCGCGTTTGTGCCGGCACGGCTGGCACTTGCCGCAGGAAGCGCTGTTGGCGACGACGACGGCCTCGCCCTCGGTGTGAGCGGCTCGGGCGCCGGCCCGGACGACGGTTCCGGTGACCTCGTGGCCGAAGGGCGACGGCAGGGCCAGCATGGTCGGATGGCCGCCGCGGCGGTAGACCTTGACGTCGGTGCCGCAGGTGGTCGCGGCATCGACCCGGATCAGCAGTTCGCCGGGGCCTGGCTCGGGCATCGGCAGCCGCCTCAACTCGACGCTCCCGGGGCCCGTAAGAAAGGCCTGGGTCTGGTGTTCCGGCATCATGCCTTCAGGGGTGCAGCAGGATCTTCAGCGCTGCCTGCCGCCGGCACAGGTCGACGGCTTCGGCGGCGCGGTCCAGGGGCAGGCGGTGGGTGACGAGCGGCGACGGATCGAGTGCGCCGCCATGCATCATGTCGAGTACCCGTTTCTGTTCCGCGGGCGAGCCCGAGTAGGCGCCGATCACCTGGCGCTCGGACTTGAAGACCGCGTTGATGTCGAACGTGACCCGGGCGTCCCGGGTTGCGTGCGCGAAGAGCACGACGCGGCCGCCCGGTCTCGTGGCCAGCAGAGCCAGGTCGAAAGCCGCCTGGCCGCCGGCCGTGTCGAAGACGGCGTCGGCGCCGGTCCGGGGGTTCGCTGCGTCTACCAGGTCGGTGAACTCGTCGGGCGCTACGACGGTGTCGGCGCCGAGCTGCCTGGCGGTGGCGCGCCGGCCGGGGTCCGGCTCGGCGACGAGGATCCGGGCGCCGGGAAACGAGGCGCGCAGCACCAGCAGGTGGAGCAGACCCATCGAGCCGGCGCCGATCACGACAACCGCTTGCGTCTCCCGGACCAGGCCGGCGCGGTCGATGCCCCGCAGCACACAGGCGGCCGGTTCGACGAACGCGGCCGCCTCGTCGGCGAGCCCGTCGTCGAGCGTTCGCACCGTGCGTTCGACCGCCCGGGCCTTGAGCCGCAGGCGCTCGCTGAAGCCTCCCGGGTCCAGCAGGTTCTCCGCGAAGCCGGGGCACATCGTCTCGGCGCCAGAACGGCACAGGCGGCACTCGCCGCACGGAGCGTGGTGGGGGGCGACGACCCGGTCGCCGGGGCGAAGCGAGTCGGCGCGGCTCTCGATCACTCGGCCGACGACTTCGTGACCGAGGACCTCGCCCGGCGGCCGCCCGGCGTCGGCCAGCTTGTAGAGGTCCGTGCCGCAGAGGCCGCAACAGACGAGTTCGATCAGGGCTTCGCCGGCCCTGATCGCGGGCTCCGGCGCCTCAGCCAGCTCCAGGTTGCCGTCGGCCGTGGTGCGAGCGACCTTCATTGCCCCTCATTGTCGCCCATTTCGTCTCGCTCGGGTCCTGCGGGACGGGCGGCCGCTTTGACCAGGAGGCGGAACTGGTGTACGTTCCGCCTGCCGCCGGGTCCAGCTCGCAGTCCCCTGGTCGCGATGACGACCAAGAGCGCTTGATCGCCGCGCCAGGGTTGACGCAGCGGTGGACAGAGTCCTCCCCCTGCTTGCTCGCCCGCGCACAAACCGCTTCATCACTATCTCCCGACCAGAGGAGCTGTTCTCTCATGCCCAGGAAACCTCGCGCAACCGGCCGGCGTTCGTCCGGTGGACGGCCGTCCGGCCGAAGGCCAGCCGGCCGTGGCCGGTCCGGCCGCACGTCGCAGAGCCACGATGCCGTTTGCACCGAATGCGACAGTCCGACAACCGTCCCCTTCAGGCCCGTGCCCGGCAGACCGGTGTACTGCCGCTCCTGCTTCAGCAACCGTCCGCAGGGCAACCGCAACCGCTCCGAGGGCAGCCGTCCCCAACGCAACCGTCCTCACGGCGGCGGCGCACGGGTGAACGGCGCCAAGCCCGTGGTCGAGCCGGTGGCGGATCCCGGGCAGGACGCCCACTCCGGCGCCGTGTTCGCCGGCCTGGAGCTTTCGCGCGCGACCAGAGCGGCGATCGGCCGAATGGCCATCTCCGAGCCGACACCCATTCAGGAGCAGTCCATCCCCGCGCTGCTGGCTGGGCGGGATCTGGTCGGGCAGGCGCAGACGGGATCCGGAAAGACGCTGGCCTTCGCCGTGCCCATTGCGGAAGTCTGCGATCCGTCGAGCCGGCAGGTTCAGGCGCTCGTGCTGGTGCCGACCCGCGAGTTGGCGCTCCAGGTGGCCGGAGTCATCTCCCGTCTGGCTTCATCGGGCCGTGTGACCGTGACCCAACTCGTCGGCGGCCGGCCGATCCGGCGCGAGCAGGCGGCGCTCCGGCGGGGAGCCGATGTCGTCGTCGGCACGCCGGGCCGGACGCTGGACCACCTGCGCCAGGGTCCCTGGATCTGGGCGCCGTGCGGTTCCTCGTCCTGGACGAGGCGGACGAGATGCTGGACCAGGGCTTTGCCCGCGACGTCGAGGCGATCCTCAGCCGCACTCCCGCTTCAAGGCAGACCGCCCTGTTCTCGGCCACCATGCCGAACTGGGTGGCGAAGACGGCGAAACAGTACCTGCGCAACCCGGTGAAGGTAGAGATCGACGCCCGGACGCAGGAGTCCGCGGTGGAGCATCTGGTCTACTCGATCCAGAAGGACGACAAGATCGCGGCACTCCGGACACTGCTGGACGGCCGCAACGGCGACCCGATCCTGGTCTTCGGTCGAACGAAGCACGGGGTCAGGAAGCTGGCGAAGAAGCTCGATGCGCTGGGCTATCCGGTGGGGGCGCTTCAGGGGAACCTCAGCCAGGGCGCCCGCGAGCGCGTGATGCGAGGTTTCCGTTCCGGCGCCGCGCCGATCCTGGTGGCGACGAATGTTGCCGCCCGCGGCATCGACGTCCAGGGCATCGGTCAGGTCATCAACTACGACCTGCCGGACTCCCAGCGGCTGTTCACCCACCGGGTGGGACGAACCGGGCGGATGGGGAGTTCGGGCGAGGCGGTGACCTTCATCACGCCGGACGAAGAGCGGAAGTGGCGCGAGATCCAGCGGGGGCTGGGTCGACGGTTTCCCCGGCGGCCGTGGCGCGCGCCGGCGCGCTGACCGACCGAGGTCTTCGTCAGTCGGCCGCGGATTCGGGCAGCCGGGTTTGCCGCGAGGGCGATTCCCTGATGTGGATGTCGTGCTGGCTGAAGGGGATCTCGATGCCCTCAGCGGCGAACGCCTTGTGCGTCGCCTTGACCAGCTCGTGGGTGACGATGCCGCGAAGCACCGGCTCCTCGACCCAGCACAGCAGTTCGTAGTCGATGGACGAGGGGCCGAAGGTGCGGAACCGTACACGAGGTTCGGGCTGTTCGCACACTTTGGGGTTGTCCGCGGCGACCTGGAGCTGGACCGCTTCGACGTGGTCCACGTCGCTGCCGTAGGCGACCCCGACGCGGACCCGGATCCGGTACTTGACGTGGGGCCCGCCGCTTTCGTTGTTGATCTTGGCGTTCCCCATCACCGCGTTGGGGATCGTGACCTCGATGTCGTCGCGGGTCAGCAGACGGGTGCTGCGGATACCGATCTCGGTGACCATGCCGCGTTCCCCGGTGTCGAGGGTGATGAAGTCGCCGATCTTGTAGGGCCCGTCCGCGAAGATGAAGATGCCCGCGAACAGGTTCGCAAGCGTGTCGCGCGCCGCGAAGCCGACCGCCAGGCCGGCGATGCCGCCCGCCGCCAGGAGCCCCGAGACGTCGGCGCCCCAGGCGTTGATCACCAGGTAGGCCCCCAGGATCACGATCGCGACCTTGGCCAGGTTCTCGAACAGGGGCTCGGTGTGCCTGGAGACGAGAGCGCCCTCGCTCCTGCGCCGCGCCAGAGCCCGTAGCAGAACTCCCGAGGCGCGAAGCGCCGCGACGACCCAGAACACGAGCGCGACGGTCTGCAGCGCGTCGACGATCCTCTGCTCGGTGGCGTTGGCGAGCTGCAATCGAGCGACGCCCATTCGCAAGCCGATCAGGAAGACCGAGATCCAGAGCGGCCAGTGGGCCGCCTCGAGCAGTCGGTCGTCGACTTCGGTCTTCGTCTTCCCGACGAGTTTCGTCGCGCCGAACTTGAGGATCCACCAGACCACCCAGGCGCTTAGCGCGGAGACGAACGCGATCGCCAGCAACTGGAGCCACGCGCCCCACAGCTCGTGCACGTAGATCGGAAGCAGCTCTGCCAGCCGTCCTTCCAGTGCGGTCAGTTGCTCGTCCACCGGTTGCTACGATAGCCGACGGCTTGCCAATGAACTGGCTCTTTATCGGACTGTTGATGTGCGCCGCTTCGGTCGGTGCCGGTGCGTTCGGCGCTCACGGTTTGCGGTCCGCGCTGGACGCCGAGCACCTGGCTCTGTGGGAGACGGCGGCGCGCTACCTCATGTACGGCGGAGTGGTGGTCAGCCTGCTCGGTCTCGCCGGGCGCGTTTCGGCGGTCGACCTGCGGCTCGCCGGCTGGCTGCTGTTCGTTGGCTCCCTGATCTTCTCCGGAACGGTCGCGGTGATCGCCGTCGGCGGCCCCCGCTGGCTGGGCGCCATCACGCCGATCGGCGGTACGTTGCTGATCGTCGGAATCCTCGTTTTCGCCTGGAGGATGCTGCAGGGTCCGGGGACTCCGGCCGGGTTCTGAAACAACGGGGGAATGCCGGTTCGACGCCGCGCGTTCGGACCATTCCCTACAGCCTCTGCGCGGTCTATGCTGCGGCCCCGGCCGCGCCCAGGCGGTCCTCACATTCCAGGAGATTCACGAAATGCCGAACGGCACCTTGCAAGTACCCGCGCCCCGCAATGAACCCGTCCTCGACTACGCGCCCGGTTCCGCCGAGCGGGCCGCTCTCGAGACGCGGTTGACGGAGATGCTCGGCGAGCGGGTCGAGATTCCGGTCCTTGCCGGTGGGCGCGAGATCCGCACCGGCCGAACGCAGGACGTCGTCTGCCCTCACGATCACGGTCATGTTCTCGGCACCTGCCACCAGGCCGGCGCCGCGGAAGTCGATGCGGCCGTGGCCGCTTCCCAGGAGGCCTGGCCGGCCTGGTCCGCGATGCCCTTCGAGGAGAGGGCGGCGATCTTCCTGCGGGCAGCCGAGCTTCTCGCCGGTTCCTGGCGGCAGACGGTGAACGCCGCCACGATGCTGAACCAGTCGAAGACCTGCTATCAGGCCGAGATCGATTCGGCCTGCGAGCTGATCGATTTCCTGCGCTTCAACGTCGCGTTCGCCGAGGAGCTCTACAGCCAGCAGCCGGTCTCGTCGCCCGGGATCTGGAACTACGTCGAGTACCGGGCTCTCGAAGGCTTCGTGTTCGCGGTCACGCCGTTCAACTTCACCGCGATCGCCGGCAACCTGCCGACGTCGGCGGCGATCATGGGCAACACGGTGCTGTGGAAGCCGGCATCCACGGCGTTGCTCTCGGGCTATTACGTGATGAAGCTGCTCGAAGAGGCGGGGTTGCCGCCGGGCGTGATCAACTTCGTGCCCGGCCCGGGCGCCACGGTGGGCGATCCGGTCCTCGCCAGCCGCCACCTGGCGGGCATTCACTTCACCGGTTCGACGCCCGTGTTCCAGCGGATGTGGCGGACGATCGGCGACCAGATTCAGAACTACGACACGTACCCGCGCATCGTGGGCGAAACGGGCGGCAAGGACTTCGTCTTCGCCCATCCGTCGGCGGACCCCGCGGCGCTGACGACGGCGTTGATCCGTGGCTCCTTCGAGTACCAGGGGCAGAAGTGCTCCGCGTCGTCCCGGGCCTATGTTCCGGCTTCGCTCTGGGGCGAGGTGCGCGAGCGGCTCTGCGACGAGCTGGCGACCGTGTCGATGGGTTCGCCGGTCGACTTCTCGAACTTCATGGCCGCGGTCATCGACCAGTCGTCCTTCAACAACATCTCCGGCTACCTGGCCGACGCGGAGAACGGAGCCGCATACGAGGTCGTTTCGGGCGGCGGTCGGGACGATGCGGTCGGCTACTTCGTGGAGCCCAGCGTCGTCCGTAGCGAGGACCCGCGCTCGCGGCTGATGAGCGAGGAGATCTTCGGGCCGGTGCTGACTGTCTTCGTGTACGAGGACGGCGCGCTCGACGAGGCGCTCGAACTCTGCGACACGACGAGCCCGTACGCGCTCACCGGCGCCGTGTTCGCCAACGACCGTGCGGCCGTTGCCCGCATCGGCACGGCGCTGCGCAACGCCGCCGGCAACTTCTACATCAACGACAAGCCGACCGGCGCCGTCGTCGGCCAGCAACCCTTCGGCGGCGCTCGTGCGTCCGGCACGAACGACAAGGCGGGCTCCATGGCGAACCTTCTGCGCTGGACGTCGCAGCGGGCGGTGAAGGAGAACTTCGCGCCGCCGACGGACTATCGCTACCCGCACATGGGCTGAGGCAGTCCAGCCGAGCGCGGCGCCGGCCTTCGGCCGGCACGTTTGCCGGCCGCCTTCGGCGGGAGCGGGTCAGAAGACCCGCGCACCAGACCCGCGCACCTACCGGAGGCGGTTCACCGCCGCCATCATCGACCCGACGTCGGTGTACTTCTCGCGGACCTTGTTCTGGGCCTCTCCGAGGCGGACCTCGTCCTCATCGAGCCTGTTCCAGTCGTCGAAGCTCACGAAGTCGACGTTGCGTTCGCGCAGCAGTTCGACGATCCTCTCGGGGGCCTTGGCCGGATCGGGCGCGGCGGCGGCACCGTCGATGTCCTCGATCATCTTCTTGACCGTGGCGGTGGAGTCGGGGCTGTTCGTGCCGATCAGGCCGGTTGGGCCGCGCTTGGCCCAGCCGACGACGTACTGGCCCGGCACGACGTCGCCGTCCGGCTCCGTCTGCAGGCGGCCTTCGTCGTTGGGCAGGATGCCCCAGCGCTCATGGAACGGCACGCCCGGAAGGGGCACGCCGCGATAGCCGACCGCCTTGAACACGAGGTCGACGTCCAGGGTCTCGGTTTCGCCGGTGCCTCGGGGTCTGGGGGTGCCGTCGTCGGCGGCGTAGAGCTCGTTCTTCTCGATCACGCAGCGGCCGACACGGCCGTCATCTCCGGGCTGCAGGTCGATGGGCGAAACCAGGAAGCGGCAGGTCACGAGGCGGTCGCCGTCGCCGGCTTCAGCGCCCGCGATCTCGCTCAGATAGGTCACGTTGCGGCGTGCGCTGGGCGCGGCGCTTTCCTCGAGCCAGCTACTGCTGATCTCGTCGAGTTCCATCTCCGCTTCGGACACCAGCAGGCTGGCGCCGTCGAGCGATCCGATCTCCTTGATCTCCTGGGGTGAAAACGCTGCCTGCGCCGGCCCACGGCGGCCGAGCAGGACGACCTCCTCGACCCCGCTCTCCCGGAGCACGGCGAGCGATTCGGCGGTGATGTCGGTCGGAGCGAGCTCGTCCGTGTTCCGCACCAGGACGCGGGTCACGTCCATCGCCACGTTGCCGTTGCCGACGACGGCGACGCGCCGCGCCGAGGACAGATCGAAGCTGCGATCCTGAAAGTCGGGATGTCCGTTGTACCAGCCGACGAACTCGGTCGCCGAGTGAACGCCCGGGAGGTCCTCGCCCGGAATCCCCATCTTGCGGTCCGACTCGTTGCCGGTGGCGTAGACGATGTGGTCGTAGTGCCGGCGCAGGTCGTCGACCGAAATATCGCGGCCGAGCTCGACGTTGCCGAAGAAGCGGAAACGCTCATGCTGCGCGGTGCGGTTGTAGACCCTGATGACGTTCTTGATCTTCTGGTGATCGGGAGCGACGCCGCCGCGCACCAGGCCGAAGGGCGTAGGCAGGCGGTCGAACAGGTCGACGTCGGCCTCGATGCCGTCCGCCTTGAACAGCGCGGCGATCGCGTAGAAGCCGCTGGGTCCGGAGCCGATCACGGCCACGCGAAGCGGTCGTTCACTGCTGCCGAGAGGCCGGCTTTCGGGGGTCTCGTGCACTCGTTCCTCGCCTTCGCGCCCGGTAGACGCGGTCTTCGTTCTGGTGTCGGGAATGGTCGATCGGTCGGGAATCATAGCGTCGTGCCGGCCGGCGTTGTTCCAGAGTCTGGCAAAGCCGGTCGACCACAGTTGTCAAGGCGGCTAAGTGTTGACATGATTAGACATACGCCGCTACGGCCCGCTCGGTCAAGCGGACCGCGGTGGGGAAACTCTGGGGGAGAATGCCATGTCCCATCGCCGTTGGCTCGCTGAGTACGCAGCCGTCCGCACTTCGGCGCGGTCTACCTTCGTCCTGTTCCTGCTCGCAGGCCTGATCCTGGCGGCGCCAGCCGCCGCGCAGCTATGTGAAGGCGCGTCGTCGATCACCCGTTTGGGAGGCGCGAACCGATTCGCCCCGCCCGTCACGGACCAGGAGGGTCTGCAGGCCCTGTTCGTGGACCACCGCGAGGAGATCCTGGCCCTCCTTGGCGAAGCCGGCTGGTCGGGCGACGCGGACGATCTGTTCGCCGCCGTCGCTGCGTGGCGAGGCGTCACGTCGACGACCTTCGAACCCGGCCAGCGGATTCAGTGGATGTTCTTCCGTGAGCGTGGCCAGGAGCCCACGGTCGGCACGAACATGTGCTGGGCCGGCGACGAGGCGTTCGCGGCCTGGGAGATCCGCTTCAATTCGAACGGGCGCTGGTACTCGATGATCGTGCCCGAGTCGTGCGGCAACCTGGCGCTCCTGGCCGAGCGGCCGCTGCCGAAGGTCACGCTCGACCTGGACATCGGGGGCCTCTCCTGCGCGGACCAGACCTTCGACTTCCGGAGTTCCTGCACCGACGGTGACGCTTCGGTGACGGTGAGGATGCCGGACGGCAGCGAGAGGGCGGCAGGCGACGGCAGCGTCTCCTTCCCCTTCGCGGATCAGGGCGACTACACGGTCACGGCAACCTGCAACGCGATGTCGCCGCGCGGCGACCCGCTCGAGGACTCGATGAGCGGTGCCATCGCCGTCGGCTGTCCGAGTTGCCTGGTCGCCGCTGCCCCGGAGGAAGTCGATCTGGGGCAGTCATCGGTTCTGACGGTCGTTCCCAGGGCAGGGCACGGCGCCGAGGTGTCCCGGGTCACGCTCGATGGTGAGCCGCTTGCTTCGCCGTACACGAAGGAGATGACGCACGGCGGAGCGGACGCGTTCACCCACACGGTGATGGTCGAGACGAACACCGGCCAAAGTGCTCAGTGCTCGACCGGGATGAAGGTCGCGCCGACGGTCACGGTGTCGATCGAGCCGGATCGCGTGCTGACCGGACAGACGGCGGTCATCTCGGTGGCGCCGGAGAACGGCGACGGGGCGCCGGTGACGGTCGCGCTGGACGGCCAGCCGCTGGCGGAGCCCTACGAGCGTGCGGTCGCTCACGCGACCGACGGCGAGTTCACCCACACGGCGACAGTGGAGAACGCCGGCGGCAGCAACGAAGCGTCGGCGACGATGAAGGTCGATCGGCGGTGGACCCTGCTGCCGACGCTCAGTGCGCTGAGCGGTGACGACGTGCACATCTCGGTGCTCGGTCCGGACATGCGAGACAGGCTCAAGGCCTGCGTCGACGGAGTGGGCGTCGGGCTCGCCGCCGAGTACCGCCTGAGCTATCCCGTGGGGATCATGTTCGGGGCGGAGACGACCAACTGCGAAGTCGACTGGTATCTGCACCCGGGCGGCCGGACCGGCTACGACGGCGTTGACGTGGAGATGAAGAAGTTCTTCTTCGGGCTGAACTTCCATCTGACCCGCCCCGACAGCCGTGTGGACTGGTGGATTGGGCCCCTGGTCGCCCAGCTCGACTACAGCTCTCCCACCTTCATGCCGACCGGGCTGGATGGCGTGTCGGTGGACGCCATCTACAGTCCCGAGTGGTCAGGCGAGACGGTTCTCGGCGCCAACATGGGTCTGAAGATCCCGTTCAAGGCGGACTGTCCGGTCGGCCTGTACTTCGGCGCCTTCTGGCTCGACTCTTCGATGAAGGCGAAGAGTTCGGAGATCCGCGGCGAGGACGGGGCTCTCGCGCCCGCGTTCGAGCTGCGCAAGACGCCGGTCTACGTCAAGGCTGGAATCTCGATCGAGTTCTGACGGTTTCGGCAGTCCGTGCCTGAGGGGAGTGCGCCGCGGTCTTCCGCCGCGTACGATTGACCGAGGAAGCCAGCGGGGACTTGCCGTGAAGCCGACGGAACTGGAAGAACGCTACGGCGCACGGAACTACGCGCCTCTGGACATCGTGATCGACCGCGCCGAGGGCGTGTGGGTCTGGGATGTCGACGGTCGCCGCTACCTCGACTGCCTCGCGGCCTACTCGGCGGTCAACCAGGGGCATTGCCATCCCCGGATCGTGGATGCCCTGATCCGGCAGAGCCGGAAGGTGGCGGTCACTTCGCGGGCGTTCCACAACGCCGAACTCGGGGCGTTCTTTCGGGACGTCTGCGAACTGACCGGCTTCGAGCGGGCGCTGCCGATGAACACCGGCGCCGAGGCGGTCGAGACCGCGATCAAGCTGGCCAGAAAATGGGCCTACACGCGCAAGGGCGTGCCTCCGGGACGGGCGGAGATCCTGACCTTCGCGAACAACTTCCACGGCCGCACGACGACGATCGTGGGCTTCTCGAGCGAGCCCCAGTACCGCGAGGGATTCGGCCCGTTCACACCCGGCTTCGAGCTGCTGCCGTTCGGCGATGCGTCGGCGGCAAGGGCGGCGGTGGGGCCGAATACCGCCGCGGTCCTGGTCGAGCCGATTCAGGGAGAGGGCGGCATCGTCGTGCCTCCGGACGGCTACCTTGCGGAACTGCGGGAGGTCTGCAGCGAGCGGAACGCGCTCCTGATCGTCGACGAGATCCAGTCGGGCCTGGGGCGAACAGGGCGGATGTTCGCGCATGAGCACGACGGCATCCGGCCGGACGTGATGCTGCTCGGCAAGGCGCTCTCCGGTGGTCTGTATCCTGTGTCGGTGGTCGTGGCGGACGCGGAGATCATGGACGTCTTCCAGCCGGGCGACCACGGTTCCACCTACGGCGGCAATCCGGTGGGGGCGGCGGTCGCGCGCGCCGCGCTGGCGGTGCTGCAGGACGAGGGCTTGACCGAGAACTCGGCGCGTCTCGGCGAGTACGCCCTGGGGCGGTTGAGAAGCCTCCGTTCACCGCTGGTGCGCGAGGTCCGTGGCCGTGGGCTGTGGATCGGAATCGAACTCGTTGAATCCGCCGGCGGCGCCCGCCCGTATTGCGAGAAACTGGCCGGGCAGGGACTGCTGTGCAAGGAAACCCATGATCACGTCATCCGATTCGCGCCGCCCCTGGTCATCAGGCAGGAGGAACTGGACTGGGCGCTGGATCGCATCGAGGAGGTGCTGACCGCATGACGGCCGAGGCCGGAAGCGCGCCGCTGGTCGCGGCGTCGCCTCGGCCCGAGGCCGTCGACGACCGGGTGCGGGCGATCCGCCGGCCCCATCCGAAGCTGCTGCGGTACTACTTTCTCTTCTCGCTGATCACCGGACCGGCGTTTCCCGTCGTCTTCATCATCCTGTTCCTGCGCTATCGCACGCTGAGCTACCGCTTCGACGACGAAGGGGTGACGATGAGCTGGGGCGCCGTGTTCAAGCGCGAGATCAGCCTCACCTACAGCCGCATCCAGGACATCCACGTGCAGAGCAACGCGGTCGAGCGATGGTTCGGTCTCTCGCGGCTGCTGGTCCAGACCGCGAGCGGTTCGGCGAAGGCCGAGATGAAGGTCGAGGGCCTGCTGGAACTGTCGGCGGTTCGCAACTTCATGTACAGCCGGATGCGCGGCGCGCGCACGGTGGCCCCAACCGGTGCAGTTGCCGCCACGGCCGCTGCGCCCGGGGCCGCCGCGCCCGCGGCGACTGCCGATTCGGCCGCCCTCGCCGCGACTCTGCGAGAGATCGCCCGCGAAGTCACCGCGATCCGTGAGGAGTTGGAGCGGCGCGGGTCGGATGGAGGCAACGGATGACCGGCGAGCCGGCTACCGGGGCAGCCGGCACCCGAATGCCCAGGGGCCTGAAGCGCCTGTTACTTTGGCTGTTTCAGGTCGACGAGCGTCCCGAACCTCCCCCGGGATCGCCGGAGTCGCTCAGGGTTTTTCGAGCCTCGTCACGATTCTTCCGGTACAGCGTGCTGAAGTGGGCCATCGGGCAGATGTTCGCCTTGGTGGGTCTCGTCGGTTCCGCCATCGGGCTCGGATTCGTCGAGTTCTTCGAGGACCATGCCGCCGGCGCCGCTCTCTGGTTCAGGTTCACCGAGACGCTGGCGCCTCTCCTGATCGTCCTCTTCGTGGTTCAGTTCCTGACGTCGTTGTCCGTGCTTCGCCTGGGCTACGAGATGCGCTGGTACATGGTGAGCGACCGCGCCCTTCGCATCCGGTACGGCATCTACAGCGTCCGCGAGCAGACGATGACGGTCGTGAACATCCAGAACATGGCGGTGAAGCGCGGTCCCCTGCAGCGTCTGTTCGGCATCGCCGACCTGGAGATCCGTACCGCCAGCGGCGGCGGTTCGGACGATGACGACGAGGACAGTCTGAACCGTGGCCTGCTCCAGGGCCTGGACAACGCGGAAGAAGTGCGCAACCTGCTGCTGGCGTCGTTGCGGCAGAGCCGGGACGCCGGTCTGGGCGATCCGGACGACCGGCCGGCAGTGCTCGCCGCGCCGGCGGTGTCGGCCGAGGCCCGTGCTTCGGCCGGAGTGGAGGGTGCTTCGGTTCTCGCTGCCGCCGCCGACCTGCTCGCCGAGTGCCGGGCACTGCGGCGAACGGTGGCCGGGACCGCGGGCGCGTCGTGACCCGCCCGACTCCCGTCGGCTCGTAGCTCGCATGCCCGAGCTTCCGGACGTCGAGGTCTACTGCGAAGCGCTCGAGCAACGGGTCGCGGGCCGGAAACTCGTCCGCGTCCGCCTCAGGAGCCCGTTCCTGCTCCGTTCCGTGCGGCCGCCGCTTTCCGAGGCGGAAGGTCGCACGGTCGTGTCCGTGCGCCGCGTCGGCAAGCGGGTCGTCTTCGTTCTGGAGGGGGAGCTGTTCCTCGCCATCCACCTGATGGTCGCCGGCCGGTTCCGCTGGGGCGGACCGTCGGCGAAGGTGCCGGGCCGGGTGGGGCTGGCCGCCTTCGACTTCGGCTACGGCACGCTTCTGCTCACCGAAGCCGGGAGCAAGCGAAGAGCGGCCATGCACCTGGTCCCGGGTGAAGACGGGCTGGCTGCCCTGGACCGAGGCGGTCTGGAAGTGCTGCGCGCCGGACCGGAGGCGTTCAGGGCGCGCCTCAAGGCGGAGAACCACACGCTGAAGCGGGCGCTCATCGACCCCCGGTTGTTCAGCGGCATCGGCAACGCCTACTCGGACGAGATCCTGCATCGCGCGTGCCTGTCGCCGATGCGCTGGACCAGCCGGCTCAGCGACGAGCAGGTCGACTGCCTGTACCGGTCGGCGGTGGACGTCCTGACCGAGTGGACGGATCGTCTCAGGGAGCAGGCCGGGGGGCGGTTCCCCACCAGGGTGACTGCCTTCCACGAGGAGATGGCGGTCCATGGCCGCTACCGCGAACCATGCCCGCGTTGCGCGGCGCCGGTGCAACGGATCGTCTACGCCGAGAACGAGTGCAACTACTGCGCCCGCTGCCAGACCGGCGGGCGGCTGCTCGCGGACCGGGCCCTCTCGCGCCTGCTGAAGAAGGACTGGCCCAGGACGGTCGAAGAACTGGAGGAACGGCTTGGAGGCGGCGCCGGCGAGGTGGCCGGCTGATGGGCGCTCTGCCGGAGTTGTCGGGCCTCACCGACTGCCATGCCCATCTGTGCGATCGCTCGTTCGCAGGCGACCTGGGCGATGTGCTCGCGCGAGCCCGTGACGCCGGGGTCGAGGCGGTGGTCGCGGTCGGCGAGACGCGCGCGGACGCGGAGCGGAATCTGGAGTTGGCGGAGGCGTACCCCGGCGTCGTGCGGCCGACGGCAGGCCTCTATCCGACCCATCTCGATCCGGCGGAAGCGGAGCAGGTTGCGGGCCTGATCCGTCGGGAACGTTCTCGCCTGGCCGCCATTGGCGAGGTCGGCCTCGACCGCTGGAAGGTGCGCGACGAGCGCGACCTCGCGGTGCAGCGCGAGATCTTCACACTGTTCATCGACCTGTCCATCGAACTCGATCTGCCGCTCAACGTCCACTCCCGCTCCGCGGGCCACTACGCGATCGACCTCTTGCGGGAACGCGGAGCGACGCGGGTGCAGCTCCACGCCTTCGACGGCCGCGCCGCCCGGGCCGAGCCAGGCGTGGAGGCGGGCTACTTCTTCTCCGTGCCGCCGTCCGTTGTGCGCTCGCCGCAGAAACAGAAACTGGTGCGGCGCCTGCCGCTGTCCTGCCTGTTGCTGGAGACGGACAGCCCCGTGCTGGGGCCGGAGAGAGATCAGCGCAACGAACCGGCGAACGCGGTCGTTTCGCTCGCGGCGATAGCGGAGATCAAGGGGCTGCCGGTGTCGGAGGTGGCCGCGACGGTGAGAGAGAACACGGCGCGGCTCTACGGCTCCTAACGAACGGTGGCGATCGAGGCCGGCTCGCCGAGCAGCAGCGCCGGGTCGACCCGTTCGCCCTGCCAGCGGACGCCGAAGTGCAGGTGCGGGCCGGTGGATCGTCCGGTCGAGCCGACGGTGCCGATCGGGCGCCCGCGGGACACCTCGTCCCCCTGCTCGACGAACACCTCGTGCAGGTGGAAGTACATGCTGATCAGGCCGTTGCCGTGGTCGAGAAAGACCGCGTTGCCGGAGAAGAAGAACTCTCCGGCCAGGGCGACGACCGCGTCGCCGGTGGCCAGTACCGGCGTGCCCTGCGGGACGGCATAGTCGGCGCCGGTGTGCGGCGAGCGCGGCTCGCCGTTGATGATTCGCTTCGCGCCAAAGCGGCCGCCGGCCGGCATCTCTTCGAGCGGCGCGCCCAGCGGCAGGGAGAACCTCGGCTTGCCCTGCCGGCCCCACAGCTTGCCGATCAGGGCGTTCTCACGCTGCACGCGAGCCAGGTTCTCGGGCGACAGATCGACGCGGCTCCGGTCCTTGATCTCGAGTCGCTGCACCGAGTAGGGGTACTCGCCGAGCCCGATGTGCAGCCTCTCCCGGCGGCCGTCCCTGTCGCGTTCCGCGATCACGTCGGCGGTTCGGGTCAGGCCGACCGGCACCAGGCAGCCGGGTTCTCCGGCGACCACGGTAGGGGCGAAGGCGCGATCGCGGACGAGGCAGCGTTCGATGCCTTCGCCCGGCCAGTGGACGAGGCTTCCGGGGGCCGCTGTCTGGGCGGCCAGGGGATCGGCGGCGGTGAAAACAGCGATTGCGCCGAGGGCGGCGACGAAACGAAACGGGTCCATGCAGCAATCATAGCCAATCGTGCATAGGCGAGCCCGGGCTCGAGGCCGGTCATGCTGGAAGGACGCGGTACGCTTGGTCTCTTGTGCGGCGATCGGTTGCCGCGTCGGAGAGGTGCCCCGTGAGTCTGAGAGCGACGTATCTGGCCAGCGACGGGCTGGCGCTGGCCGAACTGCTGAGGACCGGCGATCTGGCTCCGGCCGAGGCGGTCGAGTGCGCGGCCGAGATCTCTTCGGAACTGAACGGAGACCTGAACGCGGTCGTCTGTTCGGACTTCGAACGCGCCGCCGCCGGCGCGGCCGAGGCCGTGGCGGCGGGTGGGCCGTTCGCGGGCGTGCCCTACCTGCTGAAGGACCTCTATGCGAATGCGGTGGGCTTGCCGCTCACGAACGGCAGCCGGCTCTTCGAGGGCAGCGTGCCGGACCACGACTCGGAGATGGTGAGCCGTTACCGCCGGGCAGGGCTCCTGATCGCGGGACGGACGGCTTCACCCGAGTTCGGGCTGACGACCAGTACCGAGTCCGCGGTGTTCGGGCAGACGCGCAACCCCTGGGACCTGGAGCACATCGCCGGTGGTTCCTCGGGCGGCGCCGCGGCGGCCGTCGCCGCCGGCATCGTGCCGGCCGCCCACGCCAGCGACGGCGGTGGATCGATCCGCATCCCGGCCTCGTGCTGCGGACTCTTCGGACTCAAGCCGAGCCGGGCCCGGGTCTCGCTGGCGCCCGACGCCGGCGAAGGCTGGGCCGGGTTCTCGGTGCAGCACTGCGTGAGCCGCACCGTTCGCGACAGCGCCGCGCTTCTCGATGCGGTTGCGGGTCCGGTCGCGGGAGATCCGTACTGCGCGCCGCCGCCTGAACGGAGCTTCCTCGAGGAGACCGGGCGCGACCCGGGACGGCTGCGGATCGCCCTGGCCCTGGAGGCGTTCAACGGCGCCCCGGTCGATGAGGCGTGCGCCGCGGCGGCCCGCGGCGCGGCCGAACTCTGCGCGGGACTCGGGCACGAGGTTGCCCATGCGGCCCCGGAGATCGACGCGAACGCGCTCGGCCTCGCGACCCGGCTGATCGTCGGCGCGAACGTGCGCGCCACGATCGCGGAGCGCTGCGAGGCCCTCGGCCGCGACGCCCGGGAGGACGAACTGGAGCCGCTCACCTGGGCGACGGCGGCCACGGGCGAGCAGAGCGACGCCGCCGCCTACGCGCGGGCGACGCGTACGGTTCACGCGGTGGGCCGCCGGCTGGCCGCGTTCTTCGACGAGGGCTTCGACGTCCTGTTGTCGCCGACGATGGCGGCGCCGCCGGTGAAGCTCGGCGTGCTGTCGCTTTCGAACCGGGGCGACGACTATCTGCCGGCCTTGCTGCAGACGATCGGCTTCACCCAGTTGATGAACGTCTGCGGCAATCCCGCCGCCTCGGTGCCGCTCGGCTGGAGCGGGGCGAACGGCGGCCTGCCGATCGGTGTCCAGATCGCCGCACCGATGGGCGGCGAGGGAGTGCTGCTCCGGCTGGCGGCACAGCTCGAGCGGGAGCGTCCGTGGATCGACCGGAAGCCGCCCTGCTCGGCGTGGCGGAGCGGCTAGGGAGCCGTGACGCGGTCGCGGCAGACGACCTTGAAGCCGGCGGGTCTCGCGGCGTCGGGGCTTCTCGTCGCCCTCGCATGGCCGGCGGCGGCCGCCGAACCACCCTGGCAGCGACTCGAGTTCGAGGCCAGGAAGCTGTTCCTCTCGGCGAGCGCCGCGGTCGAGTTCGAGCCCGCGGCGGAGCTTCCGTTGGACGAGCGCTGCGAAGGCAAGCCGGCGATGCCCGGTTCGGCCGCGCGGATCCGGATCGAGTCCACGATGTTCGGTCGCCGCTCGGAGTCCTCCCTGTGGTTCGATCCGGGCAGCCTGAAGGCCCATCTCCGCGTCCAGGAAGAACGGGGTAGCCGGAACCGCTACAAGCGGTACACGTTCTGTGAGGGAAGCGTGGAGGCGGAGCGCGCGACTCCCAATCCTGGCGAGGCCGGTCTTCCGGTCGCGGAATGGACCCATCGTTATCCGCTCCATCATCCCGTTCCGCAAGGACTCGAGGCGCCGCTGTCGGAGCCCTCGGCGCTGCTCCATCTCGTCGGACGGCTGGCGGCGCTACCGTCCGGAGCAGGGGTGGAAACCCCGTGGACGGTGCCGATGTTCTCGAACCAGAGGGTGCTGGCCGTGCGGATCGAACGAGACCCGGAGACTGTGACCGCGCCTCCCTCGTTCTCGGTGGCCGGCGGCGAGGCGCCGGCGCAGTTGACGCTTGTTCGTTTCTCGATGACGCCGGTGGCGTACGGGCCCGAGGGCGGTGCGGAGGACTTCGAGTTGCTGGGGCTCGAGGGCGCGATCGAGATCGTGGCGGTGAAGGAACTCCAGGTGCCCGTGTCGATCAGCGGTCGCCTTCCGCCGGCGGGGCGGGTCACGGTCCGGCTGCGCCACGTGAAGTTGCGTTAGGGTGCCGAGCGTGGGGGCTGAAGGCGCCGAGAGTGTGGATCGGGTTCGCGAGGAGTTCGTGCAACTCTGGGGCGCTCTGGGTACTTTCTGGGGCGTGCCGCCGACTACCGCGCGCGTCTTCGGCTGGCTGATGTCCCGCCCCGAGCCCGCCGATGCGCAGGAGATCATGGCCGGTCTGGAACTCAGCCGCGGCGCCGTCTCGATGGCCTGCAGGGAGCTGCGGGAATGGAAGCTCATCGCGCCGGAGCGCGTCGCCGGCGCGCGCCGGGTGGTCTATCGGCCCGAGACCGACCTGGAGCGGGTCCTCCGGAACGTCGTCGAGATTCGCAAGCGGCGTGAGTGGGACCCGATACGTGAGAACATGCGGGACTGGATTCCGGCACTGGAGGCCCAATCCTCCAGTGAGAGTGGACCCTCTCCTGAAGATGCGGTGTTCCTCAGACGCCTGCGGGCGATCGACCAGGTCATGGGACGCGTGGACTCGATTGCGGAGTTTCTCCTCAACGGAGGCACGGTGACGGACTTCGGGCTAAAGGCCCTGCTGGGGGCGGGAGCGGTCGCCGCGCGACTCGGCAACCTCGCCCGCCGCGAGGCGCAGTCCTTCTCGGGCAAGTCCGCCCCGCCGGCGGAGCCGGTGCCGGACCTCGACCCGGAGGAGCAGGAGAGTTGACCGTGCTCACGGATCGGCCGGCTGGGCCCCTGTCGAGAAACACGGCCGTAGAAGACGAGGTGCTCGGGCGTCTCCGGGACCTCTGCGACGTCGGTGGCCTCCAGGGTCTTGCCGCGACGATAGACGACCTGGTCGGTTTCGTCCGCGACGATCTCGCCGCGGTCGAGGAGGGACTGGCGGCCCTGTCGACGGGAGACACGCTGGTTGGCGAGGCCGGAGCCTCCCTTGTACATCTCGGCGGCAAACGGTTGCGTCCGCTGTGCGTCGTCCTGGCGTCGCGGGTCGGGTCCGCGCGGCCTTCGGCGGTGCGCGACATCGCGGTGGCGGCCGAACTCGTCCACAACGCCACGCTGCTGCACGACGACGTCGTCGACCACGCGGACCGGCGTCGCGGACGGCCGACGGCGCGGGTCGAACTCGGCAACGCGGCCTCGATCTTCGCCGGCGACTATCTGTTGATCGAGGCGCTCAACAGGGTGCAGCGCGCCGGCGTGCCGGGCGTCATGGAAGGCCTGCTCGAGACGATCGCCGAGATGATCCGGGCTGAGTCGCTTCAACTCGAGAACCGCGGCTCTCTCGACGCCTCCGAGGACCTCTACTTCGAGGTCGCCCGCGGCAAGTCGGCGGCGCTGTTCAGCTGGGCGTTGGGCGCTGGCGCCTTGAGTGGCGGAGCGCCGCCCGAACTCTGCCGGGCGCTTCGGTTGTACGGGGAGTCGATCGGGGTCGCGTTCCAGTTGATCGACGACCTGCTCGATCTGGTCGGACACCACAGCAACACGGGCAAGACCCTGTTCAGCGATCTCTCGGAGGGGAAGATCACCTATCCGCTGATCGTCGTGCTGGATCGCGAACCCGCGCTCGCCGACACGATCCGCGCAATAGCCGCCGAGGCGACCCCGACGTGGGGCGCCGATGGTCTCGGTCCGGGGTACTCCGGCTCGAACGGCGATGGTTCGGCGAACGGCCACCCGGGCGGCGCGAACGGGGAGGGCCGGGAGCGTGAGCGCGTCCTCGAGGCGATGGTTCGCTACAACGTCGAGGCGACGTGCCGCGACCTCGCCGGGAGCTACATAGACGAAGGGATCGCAGCGCTGGCGAAGGTCCCCGACGGCGCCGCGCGCCGTGCGCTGACGGTTGTTGCCCGGGCGAGCGTGTTGCGGGAACGATGATGGCGCTGGCTGAGCCGCTGGCGGGCCCGAGCGACGGTTCGGGCGCGATGTTCGACCGGATCGCCGCTCGCTACGACCTGCTGAACCGCCTCAACTCCCTGGGCTTCGATCAGGCGTGGCGCCGGATCACGGCGGAGGCCCTGGCGCCGGCCGTGGCCGCCAACCGGCCCCTGCGCGCGCTCGATGTTGCGTCCGGAACCGGAGACCTTGCGATCGCGATCGCGCGACGGTTTCCCTCGGCGGTCGTCGAGGGTGTCGATACCTCGACTGCGATGACGGTGATCGGACGAGGGAAGGTGGAGCGTGCCGGCCTCGCCGACCGCGTCACGCTGGCTTCCGGCGACGCCCACGAGCTTGGCTTCCCCGATGGCGCCTTCGACGCGGCGGCGATCGCGTTCGGCATCCGCAACGTCCCCGACCGGGTTCGGGCGCTGCGCGAAATGGCTAGGGTCACCCGGCCGGGCGGCCGGGTCGCGGTTCTCGAGTTGAGCGAGCCGACTTCCGGCCTGCCGGCCGCTCTCGCGCGCTTCCACATCCGCGTCCTTGTGCCACTGATCGGAGCGCTTCTGGCCGGGAGCGAAGAGTACCGGTACCTGCGGCGGTCCATCCACGCCTTCCCGCCGCCGGACGAGTTCGCTGGCACGATGGCCGCCGCCGGCCTGGAGCCGGTCGAGACGCGGCCCCTGACGTTCGGCGTGTGCAACCTGTTCCTGGCCAGTCCGGCCGTGGAGCGTGCCACGGAAGGCGCCCGGTCATGACGTCTCCGGCGATCAGGCCGCGTTCGAGTCGCGAGACACGTGCTCCGCGGTCCGGGCTCGTGGCGGTGGCCGTCGAGGCGCCGAGGGTGGCTCCGGAGGAGTTTCTCCGGATGACCTCGCGGCGCTTCCGTGAGATCGGGCCGGTGGGCCACCTGTGGTCGCCGTCCGGCGGGATCCAGTGCGCCGGCTGGGGCGTGGCCCGGCGGTTCGAAATCGCCGGCCAGGCGCCGTCCGGCGGGTTCGCGGGCGGGAACGGCGATGGCGGCCCCGAGGCCCCCGCGGACGGTGTCGCGCTCGACCAGGTTGCGGCACAGGCGTCGGGGCTATTTCGCGAACTGGCCGGTGCGGACGATGTGCCGTTGCGGCTCTTCGGTGGGCTCGCGTTCGATCCTGGATCGGACCGTGCTGGCTCCAGGGCGTCCGACTGGACGGAGTTCGGCGCCGGGAGCTTCGTGCTGCCGCGGCTGGGCTACGTCGCTGACGGGGACGCCGCGCATCTGTATGCGGTCATTGACGGGACCGCGGTCGGGGCGGCGCCGGAGTGGCGCCGGCGTCTGCGGCGGCTGGCGGAAGACCTCGACCCCGCCGGCGGCCTCGGAAGCGGCGCGAACGGCAACGGGCACCTGGGAGAGTTGCCGGAAGCGGCCAACACCCTGGAGGCCCTCCCTGGAATTCTGCGGAGCCTCGATCGCCCGGCAGCCTCGGAGTGGCTCCGGCGCGTTGAAGAGCTGCGCGGAGAAGTGCTCTCCGGACGGCTGCAGAAGGTCGTCGCGGCGCGCGCCGTCGAGCTCGACCTCGACCGGCAGTTCGGCATCGACGACCTGGCTCTGATCGCCGGCCGCCTTCGACACAGCATGCCGACATGCACCTGCTTCGCCTTCCTGCGAGGCGGCTCGATCTTCTTCGGAGCGACACCGGAACTGCTGGTCCGTCGCCGGGGCCGCCGGATCGAGACGCAGGCGCTGGCCGGTTCGATCGCCGGCGACCCCTCGCCTGCGCGGCGGCGCGAGTTGGAGCGGCGTCTGCTGGAGAGCCGGAAGGACCGGCTGGAACACGATGTCGTCGTGCGCTATCTCGTCGAGCGCCTCGACCGGAGCTGCGGCGCGGTGGCGCCGCCGGCCCCTCGGGGAGTGCGCGTCCTGCCGAACGTGATGCACCTGGAGACGCCGATTCGCGCCGCGCTGCCGGAGACCGTCGAGCCGCCGCACGTGCTGCGGCTGGTGCGGGCGCTCCACCCGACCCCTGCGGTCGCCGGCAGACCGACGCCTCTCGCCCTGGCCGCCATCCGGCGTACCGAAGAGCGGGACCGGGGCTGGTACGCGGGCCCGGTCGGCTGGTTCGACGGCAGCGGCGATGGCGAGTTCTCGGTCGCTCTCCGTTCCTGTCTCGCGACCCGGCGTCGTGGCCTGCTCTACTCGGGCAACGGCATCGTCGCCGACTCCGATCCCGCACGCGAGCTGGTTGAGACGAACCTCAAGCTGGACGCGATTCTCGGAGCATGGGGCTAGCGGGAGCCGGCGCGGGCGAAGCGCAGTTTCAGCGAGCGCGGCTCCTGGTCGGCGCCCTGATGCAGGCGGGCGTCCGGCGGGCGGTCACGAGCCCGGGTTCCCGCTCGACGCCGCTGGTGCTGGCGGCCCTCGATGCGGCGGCCGCCGGGCTGGACGTCGCCAGCATCATCGACGAGCGGGCGGCCGGGTTCTTCGCCCTCGGCCAGGCACGGGCCACAGGCGTGCCGACGGCCCTGATCTGTACTTCGGGGACGGCGCCGGCCCACTACCTGCCGGCGATGATGGAAGCCCGCGAGGCAGGCGTTCCGCTGATCGCCCTGACTGCCGACCGACCGATGGAGTTGATGGACTGCGGGGCGCCGCAGACGACGGACCAGACGAAGCTCTTCGGTTCGGCCGTCAGCCACTTCGCCGAGGTCGATCTCGCGGGTTCGGTCGATCCGCTGAGTCTTCGGGCGATCCGTCGAACCGCGGCTCAGGCCGTGTTCCGTTCCCGCTGGCCGCGCGGCGGTGCGGTCCACCTGAACGTGCGGGCGCGCAAGCCGCTCGAGCCGGAGGTTAATGCCGGAGACGCTTCACTCGCGGCTACCGTTGACGCTCTGCTCGAGGAGCCGGTCGAGGCGGCTGTGCCGGCGGCGCAACCGGATCCGGCGGCGCTCGATCGGGCGGCGGCGTTGTGCCGGCGAGCGGAGCGCGGGCTGATCGTCGCCGGTCCCTTGCCTCTTCCGTCGCCCGAGTGTCGACGGGACGGTGACGTCCGGGGTCTGGCGAAGCTCGCGCGGCGGACAGGCTTCCCGCTACTCGCGGAGGCCACGAGTCAGGGCAGGTTCACGGAAGGAGACGCCGCCGCCGACGCCGCGCGCCTCGGCGCGGCCTGGATGGCTGACGGCGGCGAGGGCTTTCCTCTTCCCGACCTGATCCTGCAGGTCGGAGCGCCGCCGGTCGCGGCGGGTGCTCAGCGCCTGATCGAGGCCGCGGGGGCACCTCAGATCGTGCTGTCTGACGGTCCCTGGACCGATCCTGATGGACTCGCTTCGGTGTTCCTGTTCGGAGATGTCGAAAGCTCGACGTCAGAGCTCTGTCGACGGCTCGGGGATGTGGGGCCGGACACCGAGGCGGCCGGTTGGCGGGGGGACGTACTTCGGTTGTGCGGGCGATTTCGGGCGGCGGCGGCACGACTTGAGGCCGGCGGTCTCGGGTTTCACGACGGGGAAGCGGCCGGAACGGCGGTCGCGGCGATGTCCTCGGACGCGCTCCTCATGCTTGGCAACAGCCTGCCTGTGCGCCTGGTCGAAACCTGGGCCGCGCATCCCGGTCACCGGATCTGGGTTGCGAGCCAGCGGGGGTTGAGTGGGATCGACGGGTTGGTTGCGGGCTTCCTTGGTTCGCTCAGTCCCGGTGTCTTCCCGGCCGGCCTGCTGCTCGCGGGCGACGTCAGCCTGCTGCACGATCTCGACGGTTTGGCGATCGCCCCCGAGTACGGCGACGGTCCGCCCGCCGTGGTCGTGGTGATCGACAACCAGGGCGGACGGATATTCGACCGACTCCCGATCGCGAAGGCCGGGATCTTCCGTGGCCCGGCAGGCAGGTACTGGTTGACGCCCCACGGGGTCGACTTCGGCGGTCTGGCACGCGCGTTCGGCGTACCTTACGCACGAGTGGAAGATGCCCCGGCACTCGCGCGGGAGATCGAGGCGGCCCTCGGTCGGAGAGGCGTTTCCCTGGTCGTAGCGGGGGTCGCCCCCGGGGCCCTGGCGGCGGCGGAGGAGTCTCTGCGGCAGGCCATGCGTGAGTCGTCGTCGTCGCGATGACCAGGGCCGTTCTGATCCACGGCTTCTCGGGTGGTCCGGCCAGTTGGCGGCGGGTGGAAGCGCTGCTCGACGCGCCGAGCCACGCGCTGGCGGTCTGCGGTCATGGCGGCGAGAATCCGCCGGCGATCTCCACGGGCTCGGCGGCGTTCGAGGTCGAGGTCGATCGGCTGGCGGCGGCCGTCGAGGCCGAAGTGCCGGGGCCTCGCCTCGTGGTTGGCTACTCCCTGGGGGGACGGCTGGCTCTCGGCCTGCTGGTCCGTCGCCCGGACCTGTTTCGCGGCGGCGTTCTGATCGGCGCGAACC
The DNA here is from genome assembly GCA_022826745.1 of Thermoanaerobaculia bacterium. GTDB lineage: Bacteria > Acidobacteriota > Thermoanaerobaculia > Multivoradales > Multivoraceae > Multivorans. The sequence goes on from JAJDUI010000008.1 coordinate 175,149, forward strand.
CGGGCATTGCCGGCGAGGACGTCCGCGTCGCTCGCCGGCGCGACGACGATCGCTGGGCTCGGCTCATCGAGGAAGAGGGCCTTGCCGCTTTCGACAGCGGGTGGTCGGCCTTGCCTCTGTTCGCCAGTCAGCACGACCTGGATGCCGGACGGCTGGCGGAGCAGCGGCGTACTCGCCTCAGCCACGATCCCGCGGCTCTGGGGGCGGCGATGAGGGCGCTCGGTCTCGGCGCCATGCCGGACTACCGACCCTTCCTGTCCTCGATCTTCTGCCCGGTCGAGTTGATCGTTGGCAGTCTGGACTCGAAGTTCGTCGGTCTGGCGCGACAGATGGCCGGACGCCTTCCGGCCGCCACGGTCTGCATCGTCGACGGAGTTGGCCACAATGTTCCACTGGAGGCGCCCGCCGAGCTGGCCCGCCTCCTGAACGCGACCCTGAGCAAGGTTGATCGGGACCGCCGGCGCTGATGACGCGGCCCGTTGTAGTGTCGCCGATCGAAGGAGGCGGGAGGGGATGAGCGGAGAATCGCACCAGGAATGGCGGAGTGGCGGTGACTACACGGACATCCGCTACGAGAAGTCCTACGTCGACGGCGAGCCGGAGGGGATAGCCAAGATCACGATCAACCGGCCGGAGGTGCGCAACGCCTTCCGGCCGCTGACGGTTCAGGAGATGAGCGCGGCGGTCGACGTGGCCCGCGACGACGGCGACGTCGGCGCCGTGATTCTGACCGGAGAGGGCCGAAGCGCCTTCTGTTCGGGTGGTGATCAGCGCATCAGAGGTGATGCCGGCTACGTCGGCGACGACGGCGTGCCGCGCCTGAACGTCCTCGACCTGCAGCGTCAGATCCGCACGTTGCCCAAGCCGGTCGTGGCGATGGTCGCCGGCTACGCGATCGGCGGCGGCCACGTTCTGCACATGGTCTGCGACCTGACGATCGCCGCCGACAACGCCCGCTTCGGCCAGACGGGCCCCCGCGTGGGCAGCTTCGACGGCGGCTACGGGGCCTCGTACATGGCGCGGATCGTGGGCCAGAAGAAGGCGCGGGAGATCTGGTTCCTGTGCCGTCAGTACAACGCCCGGCAGGCGCTGGACATGGGCCTCGTCAACACGGTCGTCCCGCTCGAGCGGCTGGAACAGGAGACCCTCCAGTGGTGCCGGGAGATGCTGGCCAACAGCCCGATGGCGCTCCGCTGCCTGAAGGCGGCGATGAACGCCGACTGCGACGGCCAGGCCGGTCTCCAGGAGCTGGCGGGGAACGCGACGCTGCTGTTCTACATGACGCAGGAGGGGCAGGAGGGCCGGCAGGCGTTCCTGGAGAAGCGGAAGCCGGACTTCTCGAAGTTCCAGCGATACCCATGAGCCCGGGCGGGCGCCGCCCCGGCAACCTGGGGGCGTGGGCGCAGGCGATCCGTCCGAAGACGCTGTGGGCGGCGGTGACGCCGGTCATTGTCGGTAGCGCTTGCGCCATATCCGTCTCGGGCTTCCGGGTCGGTCCGGCCCTGGCCGCGCTCGGCGTCGGAGTCTTCATCCAGATCGGCACGAACCTGTCGAACGACGTGCTCGACTTCGATCGCGGCGCCGACACGGAACGCCGGGTCGGGCCAGTGCGGGCGGTGCAATCCGGGCTGCTCAGCCGCGGCCAGGTGTGGGCCGGGGCGTGGATCGCCTTCGGTCTCTGCGTGGTTTGCGGCCTCTACCTGGTGGCGGTCGCGGGCTGGCCGGTGCTGGTAGTCGGCGCTGTTTCGATCGCATCGGGGCTGCTGTACACGGCCAGTCCCTGGGCGCTGGCCTATGTCGGCCTGGGCGACCTGTTCGTCTTCCTGTTCTTCGGTCTGGCCGCCGTGGTCGGGACGGTGTACGTCCAGGCGCTGGAAGTACCGGCCGTCGCCTGGTGGGCGGCGATCGCCGTCGGCGCCCTGGCGACGGCGATCCTCGTCGTGAACAACCTTCGCGACCGCGAGACGGACGCGGCGGCCGGCAAGCGCACGCTGGCGGTGCGCTTCGGCGCGCGTTTTGTGCGGCTGGAGTACGCGGCGCTGCTCCTGCTTGCGCATGCCGCGGTCTTGCCGCTGGTCGTCCGGTTCGGTCCGTGGCCCCTGCTGTCCTGGCTTGCTCTGCCGTTCGCGGTCGCCGTGCTGCGGTCCGTGTGGCGCGGCGAGGGCGCGGCCCTCAACCTGGCGCTGGCGGCGACCGCCCGCCTGCTTCTCCTGTTCGGCGTGCTCCTGTCGATCGGCATCGTGCTGGGGGCCCGGCACTGAGCGACGCACTTTCGGTTCGAGCGGCGGGGCGTGAAGCGCGGGGGCCGGCGCTGGTCGACGGTGGCCACGAGGTCGGCTGGGTGGAGCTTGCGGAGCGGGTGGATCGGACGCGAGACGCGCTGCGTCCGCGGCTCGACGAACTGTACGCGCCGGTCGTCGCCGTCGTCGGGGGCACGGGGCCCGACACCGTGGTCAACCTTCTCGCACTGCTTGAGGACCGGGTCTCGTTCGTGCTGATCCATCCCCGGTGGACGCGCGCCGAACGCGACCGCGCGATCGGGATGGCCGGAGCCTGCGTCTGCCTCGAGAGCGGCGGAGCCCTGGCGCCGGCGCCCGCCGCGGTCGGCAACCCGAGCGTCGGCCGGGGCGCTGCGATCGTCTTCACTTCCGGCACGACGGGTCGGCCGCGGGCCGCGGTTCTCAGCCGGGCGGCGCTGCGCGCGTCGGCGTTCGCACACGCGGAGACCATGGGCTGGCACGCCGACGACCGCTGGCTCCTGAGCTTGCCGACGGCTCATGTGGGCGGCTTGATGATTGTCGTTCGCTGCCTCCATGCGCGGCGGACGGTGGTCGTGGGTGGACGTCGGGTTTCCGGGAGCTTCGATGCCGCCGAGACCCTCCGGGTCGTCGAACGCGACCGGATCACGCTTCTGTCCGTCGTGCCGACGATGCTCGCGCGGCTGCTTCAGGAGACCAGGCGCCGGCCGCCGAGCCTGCGGGCCGTGCTCGTGGGCGGCGCCGCCGCTCCGCCGGCCCTGATGGAGCGGGCCAGGGAAAGCGGCTGGCCGGTCTTCGCGACCTACGGGCTGACGGAGGCCTGTTCCCAGGTCGCGACGGAGCGGCCGGGCGAGACGCCTGGGGGGGTGGGTACGCCGCTGCCCGGGATCGAGGTGCGGGTTGCCGCTCCGGGCGGGTTCGCCGGTACGATCCAGGTGCGGGGCGGCACGCTGTTCGACGGCTATCTGGGCGCGGAACCGGGGGCGCCGCTCGAACGACCCTTCGAGGCGGACGGCTGGTTCGATACGGGCGACCTGGGCGCGGTCGGCGAGGACGGTCGACTCCGGGTGGTGGGTCGAAGCTCCGACCGGATCCTGACCGGGGGCGAGAACGTCGATCCCGCGGAAGTCGAAGCGGCCGTCGTGGAGTGGCCCGGCGCGGCGGCCGCCTGCGTGGTCGGTCTGGAGGACGAGGAGTGGGGCGAAACGGTGGGCGCCGTCCTGGTCCCGACCGTCGGCTTCGAGTCCCTTGGCGGGCTGGCCGGACTCGGAAGGCACCTCGGCGGACGTCTCGCCGGGTTCAAGCGGCCGCGATACTGGCGTGTCGTGGATGCGCTGCCGCTGGCCGCTTCGGGCAAGGTGGACCGAAGCGCCTGTGTTCGACTCCTGGTCGAGTCGCCAGGCCCGCGGGCGGGGCGGGAGGGACAGTGACTGTCGACGCCGCGGTGGCGGAGTTCCGGGACCGGCTCGACCTCGAGCGGCGGCTCCGGCCCTTCGAAGCGTTTCGCTATCGGGCGAGCGACGCGGGGACGAGGACCCTGCACCTGGACGACTTCGCCGCGATCCCGTTCCTCGACGGCGTGAGCGGCGTCGAGCACTACCAGCACCGGGCCCGGCTCCGGGCGCGGGGAGGCGACTCCTATGTGGCCTCGACGCCCGCGTCACCCGGCTACGAGCGCTACTGCCGGGAGGTCCTCGGTCTCGGCGCGGTGGAGCTTCTGGAGGTCGACCCTGCCGGCGACCGGCTCGCGATCGCCCGCGCCTGCATGGAGAACCGCGCGCTCCTGGAGCGGCTGGGATCGCTTGCCCGCCGTGGCGGCCTCGTTGTCGAGCCCTTTCTCGGCGCCGAGGCGATCTGGGATCTGGCGGCGGCCGTTGCCGCCGAAACCGGCGCCCGGGTGCGGGTGCTGGCGCCGCCGCCGCCGGTGACCTGGATCGCCAACGACAAGGCGAACTTCGAGGACCTCGTCACCGCGGTCCTGGGTCCCGGCTTTCTGCCCGAAAGCCGCCGGTCGGCTTCGCCGGAAGCGCTGGCCCGCGCGCTGCTCGAACTCTCGGAGACGGGTCCGTCCGTGGCGCTCAAGCGGCTGCGCTGCGCTTCGGCGATGGGCAACGAGGTCTTCGAGTCCGCGGCGCTTCGTCGCCGCGGACTCTCGGGGGCCCTGGAGATCGTCCGGGGTTTCCTCGAGAGGACCGGCTGGGAGGGCGGCGAGGATGTACTGGCGGTTCGCTGGGAACAGGCGACATCGTCTCCTTCGACCCAGTGGTGGCTGCCGTCCCCTGGTGGCGGGGAGCCGACGCTCGACGGCGTCTACGAGCAGATCCTGGCCGGAGAGGAGGGTGTCTTCGTCGGCAGCCGGCCGAGTGGACTGGCGGCGGAGGTGGAGGAGCGGATCGTGTTCCAGTCAGGGCAGGTGGCGGACGCGCTGCAGCGGCTGGGTTACGTCGGCCGCTGTTCGTTCGACCACCTGGTGCTGGCGGACGGCCGGGTCGTGTTCACGGAGTGCAACGGACGCTGGGGCGGCACCAGCACCCCGATGAGCCTGGTCGACAGGCTCTACCCGGGCGGCCGCCCGCCGTATCAGGCGCAGGCCTTCGTTCACCCGGAGCTCACAGGGCTCACGTTCCGGCAGCTCCTGGCGCGTTTGGGCGATGCCGTGCACGACCGGGGCTCGGGAGCCGGCCGGTTCCTGCTCTACAACGTGGGACCGCTGGAGCAGTTCGGCAAGTTCGATGTCGTGGCGCTGGGATCGAGCCGCTCCCACGTCGAGGAACTGATGACCCGGGAACTCCCGCGCCGGCTCGGGCTGGGAGCCTGAGCCGCGGGATGCAGCGCGGCGGGCCCGGCTAGCCGTCGTCGCGGAGGCTGCGGTCGAGCGCCTCGCTCATCTGGCGCAGGCGCTCCGCTTCGACTGGCGACAGTACGCCGCCGTCCTGGCAGGCCTCGATCGTCGAGGTCATCTCGTTCAGCCGGTCGAGCGCTTCGTCGGTCGACCCGCGTCGCTCGGGCGCCGCGTGGGCCGCCGCGAACAGCAGGGTCGACAGCGTGAGGGCAAGTCGCCGCAGACGCTGCCGCGGCGGCGCCGGGACGGACTCCGGCTCGGCGGTCGCGTCGTAGACGTCCGCCAGCAGGATGCGAGAGATCGCGTATGCGTCCTTCATCTCATTGGTTACAACGAATGGGAGGCCCGGTTGGTTTCCGGCAATCGATCGATCACGTTCTTCTGCAGGACGCGCCGGTCCTCGAGCCGGATTGCGGTGAGCCCTGCACCCCAGACGCAGCCGCTGTCGAGGGCGATCAGGTCGGGTCGCAGGCGGAGTCCGAGGGCGGCCCAGTGACCGACGACCGCCGTATGGTCCGGGCAGCTCCGCGGCGCCACGTCGAACCAGGGTCGGAGGCCTGGCGGCGCTCCCTCGAGCGGGCCGCTGTAGTCGTGGGGCCGGCCTTTCCCGTCGAGCATCCGCATGCGGGTGAACGCCGCCAGCGACTCGTTATCCCGGCGGCACAACAGGCTCTTCGCCTTCGGACCGCGGAGCTTGCGTTCGAGCCGCCTGGCCGCCTTGTTGACGTCCTCCCGGGACCAGGCGGGCCGCAACCCCGCGTGGACGAGGACGTAGTCGCGTCCCGCGACCCGTTCGACGTGAACGAAGGGCCGCCGGCGCAGCCAGTCGGCCAGCTCGGTCGCGTCCGCCGCCTTGAGGGCCTCCTCCAGGGTGTCGCGGGGCCTTGCGCCAGCGACACCCAGGTGGCGGGCGATCAGGTGCAGGTCGTGGTTCCCGAGCACGACCTGGAACCGATCGCCCATCTCGGCGTCCAGCGTGCGCGCCCAGCGCAGCGTCTCGAGTGAGCACGGTCCCCTGTTCACCAGGTCGCCCACCATCCAGAGGCGGTCCCTCCGGACGTCGAGCTCCATTCGGCCTAGCAGGGCCTGGAGCGTTCGGAAGCAGCCGTGGACGTCGCCGATCGCCCAGGTCGCCACCGGATTCCCTGCTAGTCGACGATGGCCTGGTACGTCAGGCTCTGGAGATCCTGGCGGATGTTCAGGTGCGTGTAGGGCCGGACCTGAGTCATCAGGATGCCGATCAGCTCCTCTTCGGGATCGACCCAGAACACGGTGCAGTAGGCGCCGCCCCAGGAGTACGACCCGACGGATGCCGGCATCGCCGAGGCGCCCTTGTCCGTCACCACGCTGTAGCCGAGGCCGAATCCGTAGCCGGGACCGCGCAGCCAGAGGCCGTGGTCGCCGGTGTGATTCGACGTCATCAACTCGATCGTCTTGCGGCCGAGGATGCGTTGGTCGTCCAGCGCGCCGCCGGAGAGCATCATCTGGTGGAAGCGGTAGTAGTCGGCGGCGGTGGAGACCAGGCCGCCGGAGCCGCTGAAGTACTTGTGCGGTTCGCGCGCGTGCCGGGCGTTCAAGTCGGGCGCTTCGGTGAGGACGATCTTCCCGTCCTCGTCCGGCCGGTAGAGCGCGGCGAAGCGGCCGACCTTCGACTCGGGCAGGTAGAAGTACGTGTCGACCATGCCCAGGGGCTCGAAGATGCGCTCCTTCAGGTACTCGTCCAGGGTCTGGCCGGACAGCACCTCGACCATTCGCCCGACGACATCGACGGAGGGGCCGTACTGCCAGGCGTCGCCGGGGTGGAACTCGAGCGGCAGTTCGGCGAGGGCGGTGACGAAGTCGCCGACGGTCCACTCGGGGTCACGATTCGTCCGCAGCTTCGTGTAGTCCGCGTTGAGCAACCCGCGATAGTTGTTCGCGAAACCGGCGGTGTGGGTCAGGATGTGCTGCACCGTGATCGGCCGCGCGGCCTGGACCAGCTTGTACGGCGCGCCCAGATACTCGTCGGCGTCCGGCACCGTCGCGACCTGCATCTCGGCGAACTCGGGCAGGTACTTCGCGATCGGATCGCGGAGCTGGAACCGGCCCTCTTCGTACAGGGTCATCAGCGCCACCGAAGCGATCGGCTTGGTCATCGACGCGATCCGGAAGATCGTGTCCCGGGTCATCGGGGCGCCCTGTTCGGGCCAGCGTTCGCCCTGGGCCTCGAAGTGGACGACCTTGCCGCGGCGGGCGACCAGGGTGACGGCGCCGGCGATCTGCTTGCGGTCGATGTAGCCGGCCATCGTTTCGGACAGACGTTCCAGGCGCTCGCTCGACATGCCGACGCTTTCGGGCTCGGTGATCGGTAGCGGAGCAGGCGCCGTCTGGTCGGCGGCCGTAGCTGGCGGAGCGGCCGCCAGGGCGCCGGCGAGGCAGCCTGCGAGAAGGAACGCGGCGGCGGACAGCATGGGGACACGGTTGCGTTGGTCGAGGTTCATGGTGCGCCCTCCTGGGAGTGTGGCGGTGGTCGTCGGGGCTCGGGCGTTCAGCGTCTCGCCCGGGGCGTCAGGGTGGTCGTATGCCGTTCGCCGTCGCGCAGGTAGACGACGTCGATCGGCTCGTCGATCTTCACGGCGTCGAGGGCGTACGTGTAGTCGTAGATGTTGGCGATCTTCTGGCCGGCGAACTCGACGATCACGTCGCCGCCCTCAAGCCCCGCCTCGGCGGCCGGGCCGCCCTCCATCACGCCGCCCAGCAGCAGGCCTTCCACTTCGCTGGCGTAATCGGGAATCGTGCCGGTGTAGGCGCGCACGGTGTCGCGGCTGCCGCCCTGCTGGAGGGTCCGCTCGACCTTGACGAACTCGAGCGGCTCGGCCTGGTTCGCGGCGCGGCGGGTCAGCAGGGCGGTGAAGCGGGCCACGCGCTCCAGGCCGTCGAAGTTGATGCGGCCCGGCGTGTCGGTCGGCCGGTGATAGTCCTCGTGGGAGCCGCTGAACAGGTTGACGGTCGGAATGCCGGCGTTGTTGAAGCTCAAGGTGTCGGTCGGCAGGTACGGATCGGTCTGCACGCCGAGATCGAAGCCCACCGGGACGTTGGCGGCTTCGACCAGGCCGGTCCAGTCGGGGCTCGAGCCCACCGCCTGGACGGTCAGGCGGTTGTCGCGGACCCGGCCCACCATGTCGAGGTTCACGTAGGCCGCGATCTGCTCGCTTGGAATGACGGTGGTCTCGACGAAGTCGGCCGAGCCCAGGAGCCCGAGTTCCTCGCCGGACCAGAAGGCGAGCGCGATGTTCCTGTCATGGCCCAGTTCGCGCAACTGGCGCGCGGCGGCGAGGACCGCGGCCGTGCCCGAGGCGTTGTCGTCGGCGCCGAGGTGAATGGCGCCTTTCTCGTCCGGCCGCGCCAGCGAGTTCCCGCCGCGGCCCCGGCCCAGGTGGTCGTAGTGGGCGCCGACGACGACCCACGGCTTGTCGAGGCTCTCCGCCTTGCTGCCAGGCAGCACGGCGACCACGTTCCGCGCCGTTCCGCGTTCCCGCTCGATTGCGGTCTCGAGAGTGACGCGAACGTCCGGCAGGGGAAAGCCCGCGTTGTGCGGGTTGCCGTCGTCGAAGCTCTTCTGGATTTCCTCGAGGTCGCGGCCCGTACCGCTGAACAGCGCCTCCGCCACGTCGCCGCCGATGCTGGCCGCGGCGACGCCGGAGCCGGCCGCGGCGGTGTCGAAAGCCATCGGGATCGTCTCGCCGGCGTTCGGTGAGCGCGGTCCGGTCAGGACGAGGAGTCCCACCGCGCCCGCCTCGCGCGCGGTCAGGGCCTTGTAGCGGAGTCCCGAGTAACGGTTGAGGATGGCCCGCGCCTCGCCCTCGAGGTCCTCGGGGACGTAGCGCAGAACGACGGCGATCTTGCCGGAAACGTCCAGTGTCGCGTAGCTGTCGTAGCCGAACTCCTGGGAGTCCGGCACCCTGATGCCGTAGCCGGCGAACACCGCCTCTCCTTCGACCTCCGTCGAGTCGGAGAAGCCGAGCGCCTGAATCTGCGTCTGGTCGCTGAAGGTAGAGGCGCCGCTCCCGGTCTCGATCCGGATCGTCGAGCCCGTGTCGCGGGCGCCGGAGGTGAACTCGAAGTCGAGCATCAGGTCGTCCTCGCCGGGCAGCGGCTCGGCGCCGAGCGCCCCAAGCTGCTCGACGAGGTAGGCGGCGGCCCGCTGCTCGCCGTCCGTTCCCGTCAGCCGGCCGCCGAACTCGGGCGAGGCGAGGGTGGTGACGTGGCTCTCGAGCGCTTCTCGGGGATCAGGCGGGGCGTCCGGTCGGCCGCCCGGCACCCGGTTCGGCGAGGCTTCGAGGGCCGCGAGCGCGGCCTCGTGGTTCCAGTCGGCGATGTAGAGCTGGCCGCCGTCCCCGCCGTGGCGGCTCGATGTCCAGACGAGCTGGCGGCCGTCCGGCGACGGCACGGGCAGGCCGTCGAACCGGTCCGTGTAGGTGACACGGACCGGTTCCTTCGTGCCCTCCGTGTCGACGATGAAGACCTCGAAGTTCTCGAAGCCGAGCTTGTTCGAGGCGAAGAGGATGTACTCGCCCGAGGGATGCTGGTACGGGGCCCAGCTCATCGCGCCGAAGTCGGTCAGTTGCCGCTGGTCGGAGCCGTCGAGGTTCATCGACCAGACGTCGGCGACCAGGCCGTCCTCGCCGAAGCGCCGCCAGACGATGCGGGAACCGTCAGCGAAGAAGAAGGGGCCGCCGTCGTATCCGGGTACGTTCGTGAGCCGGGTCTGTTCGCTGCCGTCGGCGCGCATGATGTAGATCTCGCCGAAGTACGCGGGGTCGACTTCCAGCAGGTTCGCTTCGCGCTCGGAGAGTTCCCGGTTGAAGGCGTCGCGGGTGGAGGCGAAGACGATCCACTCGCCGTCCGGGGAGTAGGCGCCTTCGGCGTCGTAGCCGCGGACGTTCGTCAGCCGGCGCGGTTCTCCTCCGGCCATCGCCACCGCGTAGATCTCCATCTCCGGGTCGTAGTCCCAGGCGTAGCGCCGCTCCCGGCCGGAGGCGCGGAAGTCGAGTTCCTGCTGCTGCAGCTCGGCCGAACGGGGGTCGTGGTGGGTCGACGCGTACAGGATCTCCGAGCCGTCCGGCCGAATGAAGGCGCAGGTCGTTTTGCCGATTCCGGTCGACACCTCGCGGGTGTCTCCGGTGGCCAGATCGAGCAGGTAGATCTGGTAGAACGGATTCTCCGGCCGCCGCTCGCTCTGGAACACGAGCTGGCCGCCGTCGGCCGAGAAGTAACCCTCGCCGGAGCGTTTGCCCTCGTAGATCAGGCGTCGGGTTCGGTCGAGGAACGTGCTCTCGTCGAGTGCGTCGTTCGCGGCTGCGGGAGTCGGGAGCGCGGCGAGGGCGGCGGCTGCCAGCGCGGCGATTCCGGGATGAAGTTTCGGCACGATCCGCGACGCTATCAGCGCTCGCAGGCGTCGCGTTCATGTCATACTTCACGGGCCAACTTGGCGGTCGCCCCAGGCGCCTCGTGGAGGCAAGTGACATGACGACAGCAAACGCGACGACTGCAGGCCCGCCGCAGACCGACGACTGGCTCGAGTGGCGCGGCCGCGTCGATGAGCGCCTGGAGCACATGGCGACGAAGGCCGACCTGGCCGACCTCAAGGTGTGGATGCTGAAGACGATGATCACGTCGATGATCGGCTTCGGCGCCCTGATCGTCGCGGCGATCAGACTGCTTCCGTAGCGCCGCCCGGCTGCTAGCCTGCCGGCCCATGTGGTTGGGCCTGCCGATCTCGACCTGGGTGCTGCTCGCGGTGTCGGTCGGCGCCGGGCCTGCGCTGGTCCTGTTGCGGTGGTGGTCTGAGGGACGGGGCCGTCGCGGGTTCGCGCGAAGCGGTGCGGCGTGACGGCTAGCGCGCTCGTCCTCGTCCCCCTCGGGCTCTACATGCTGGTCCTGATCGGGCTCGGCCTGTGGGGTCGGCGCGAGGGAGGGACCCTCGAGGGCTACTACGTGGCCGGCAAGAAGCTGCCCTCCTGGGTCATCGCCTTCAGTTCGAACGCCACCGGCGAGAGCGGCTGGCTGCTGCTCGGCCTGACCGGGATGGGCTACGCGGTCGGCTTCCACGCGCTCTGGGTCGTGTTCGGCGAAGTGATGGGCGTTGCGATCGCCTGGACGCTCGTTTCGCGGCCGTTCAAGGAGTACACCGACCGCTACCGGGCGATCACCGTTCCCGACTACCTGGAGGAACGGTTCCGGGATCGCCGGCAACTCCTGCGGAAGCTGAGCATCGCGATCATCCTGTCGATGGTCGCGGTCTACTGCTGCGCCCAACTGGTGGCGACGGGCAAGGCCTTCTCGTCCTTCCTGGGGTTCAGCTACGTCCACGGCGTGTTCCTGGGCGCGGGCGTGACGATCGTCTACACGGCGGTCGGCGGCTTCAAGGCCGTGGCCTACTCGGATCTGGTGCAGGGACTGCTCATGGTGGGCGGGCTCGTCATGCTGCCGATCGTCGGCATCGCGGCCGCCGGCGGCTGGAACGAGGTGATCGGCGCGCTCCAGGCGGCCGATCCCAACCTGTTGCGCGCCATGGGCAGCCACGGCGCGACCTGGGCCGGTGTGCTTTCCGCGGCGAGCTTCGCTGGCATCGGCCTGGCCTTTCTGGGCGTTCCGCAGCTCCTGACCCGGTTCATGTCCGCGGCCTCGGGGCGCGAACTCGTGCGGGGCGGCCGGGTCGCGGTCGTGTGCATGGTGCTGTTCGACGTCGGCGCGGTGTTCACCGGGATCGCCGGGCGGGCGCTGTTCCCGCTGCTGGACGATCCGGAAACCGTGATGCCGACAATGAGCGCGGAGCTGTTCCCGGCCCTCTTCACCGGCATCTTCCTGGTCATCGTCCTGGGCGCGATCATGTCGACCGTCGACTCGCTGCTGATCCTCGCCTCGTCGGCCGTCGTCAGGGACATCGGACAGAAGATCCGGGGCGCCGCCCGCGGAGGCGGCCGCCTGTCCCGCTACGGCCGCATCGCCACCGCAGTGGTGGGCGCCGTGGCGATCCCCTTCGCGCTTTACGAGCCGCCGCTGCTGTTCTGGTTCATGCTGTTTGCCTGGTCGGGGCTCGGAGGCGCTTTCGTACCGGTCGTCCTCTGCTCTCTCTTCTGGAAGCGGACGACGTTGCCGGGCGCGCTGGCGGGGATGGCGGCAGGATTCGCGGTAACGGTGGCCTGGGTCGTGTTCTTCAAGGCTTCCTACTACGACCTGTACGAGCTGATCCCCGGGCTCATTGCCGGGACGGCGACGACGGTGGTCGTCAGTCTGTGGACGAGTCCGCCCGAAGGTGCGGCGGCGGAGTTCGATGACGTTCACGCCACGGTGAGAGGGTCGTAGGGGGAGGCACCGGGGACTGACGGTCCACTGGGTGCGGCGGCCGCAAGGCCGGCTCCGTTCCGCTGGCCCGTTTCGTTCGCGGCTGCGGCGGCTACACTGCCGCGATGCGCCTCCGACTGCTCTTCGTTCTTCTCATCTTCGGCGGCGCGCCCGCGGCCGCCGAAGAGCTCTCCTACTACCTGCCGGACGCCGGCGACCCGGCAGCCTACGACCCGGACGTGCCCCGGCCGTCAACGGTGCTCGGCTACGAGGTGGGCGAGTGGCACGTCCGGCCCGATCAGCTCAATGCCTACATGCGGGCCGTGGCCGCGTCCTCGCCGCGGGTGGCCATTTCGGTGCAGGGGCACAGCCACGAACAGCGTCCCCAGCCCCTGCTGACGATCACGTCGCCGCGCAACCATGCCCGGCTCGACGAGATCCACGAACAGCGACGCGGCCTCGTTGATCCCCGGGAACCCCTGGCGGAACTCGACGGCCTGCCGGTCGTCATCTGGCTCGGCTACAGCATCCACGGCAACGAGCCGAGCGGCGCGAACGCCTCGATGCTCGTCGCCTACCACCTGGCCGCGTCGCTCTCCGACGTGGTCGCCGAGCAATTGGAGCAGGCCGTCATCCTGCTCGATCCGAGTCTGAATCCGGACGGGATCGGCCGCTTCGCCCACTGGGCGAACACGAACCGGGGCATGGTGCTGACTGCCGATCCCGCGCACCGGGAACACCGCGAGCCGTGGCCGGGCGGCCGCACGAACCACTACTGGTTCGACCTGAACCGGGACTGGCTGCTGCTGCAGCACCCCGAGTCGCGGAACCGGATGGCGACCTGGAAAGCCTGGCAGCCGAATCTGGTCGGCGACTTCCATGAGATGGGTTCCGACGCCACGTTCTTCTTTCAACCGGGCGTCCCGAGCCGGCGCAATCCGCTGATTCCCGAGCGCAACGTGGAGCTGACGGAAGCGATCGCGGCCCATCACGCCGCCGTGTTCGACGGCGCGGGCCGGCTCTACTACAGCCGGGAGGGTTTCGACGACTTCTACCTCGGCAAGGGCTCCACCTACCCGGACGCTCACGGCGCGGTCGGTTTCCTGTTCGAGCAGGCGAGGGCGGCGGGGCACCGGCTCGAGACAGCGAACGGCGAACTGGCGTTCGTGTACGGGATCAAGAACCAGTTGCTGGCCTCGCTGTCGATGGTCGAAGGCGGCGTGGCGAAGCGCCTGGAACTCCTGGAGCACCAGCGGGACTTCTTCCGCGGCGCTCTGGCCGCGGCGGAGGCGTCCGGTCCCGCCGCCTGGGTGTTCCACGTGGACGGCGACCGCGGCCGGGCTCACCGGATGCTCGACCTGCTGCTGCGGCACGAGATCGAGGTCTACGGGACGACCGGGGAGATCGCGGTCTCCGGCCGCGTCTACCCGCCTGGCAGGTCGTGGCTGGTGCCGCTGGCGCAACCGCAGTCGACGCTGGTGCGCTCCCTCTTCGAGAAGGTGACAGAGTTCAACGACAAGGTGTTCTACGACGTTTCGGCGTGGACCCTGCCGCTCGCCTTCGGCGCCGAGTACGACCTCCTGGAGGGCGCCGCCTACCGGCCCGAGCTGCTCGGGACGGCGGTCACCGACGCCACGATCGAGCCGGGCGCGTTCGGCGTACCTCCGAGAGGTACGTCGACCTACGCCTACGCCTTCTCCTGGGACGGCTACTTCTCGGCCCGTACCCTCAACCGTCTCCAGCGGGCGGGAGTGCGTGCCCGGGCCGCGACGGCTTCGTTCGTCGCCGAGACGCCCGACGGCCCTCAGGCTTTCCGACCGGGAGCGATCGTCGTACCGGTCGGCCGGGACGGCGAGCCGGGCGCCAATGCCCGGGTCGCGCTGGAGGCGCTGTTCGCGGAGGCGGCGGCGGCGGACGGCGTCGACGTCCATCGCCTGATCAGCGGTCAGGCCGCGGCAGGGATCGACATCGGCAGTCCGAGTCTGCGGCCCCTGGTAGCGCCGCGTCCCCTGCTCGTGACCGGGCGGGGCGTTCCCGCGTACCGGGCCGGCGAAGCCTGGCACGTGCTCGACGAACGCTTCGGCGTAGAGGCCTCCCTCGTCGATCTCGGAGCGCTCGGCAGCGTGGATCTCGACCGCTACACCCATGTCGTGCTGACCCTGGGCGGCTTCGGCGGCGGGGCGCCGCGGGAAGACGTCCGGGACCGTCTCCGGAGCTGGGTGCGGAGCGGCGGCGCGGTCGTGGCCATCGGCGCGGCCAGCCGCTGGGCAGGCGCCGAACTCCTGGGCCGCGAGGCGGAAGCCGAGGATGCGGCTGGCGACGGCGGCGACGCGGGTCCTTCTGAAGACGCGGATGCCCCCGGGACAGCGGAGCGCCATCGCTACGCCGATTACCGCGACCAGCGAGCCGAGCAACTCATGGCCGGCACGATCGTCGGCGCCGAACTCGATCTGACGCATCCGCTGGCCTACGGCTACAAGCGGTCGGCCCTCGCCGTGATCCGCACCGGCGAGTGGATCCTGCCGCCCAGCTCCGATCCCTTCGAGAACGTCGCCCTGTACCAGGACCCGCCGCGCCTCTCCGGCTGGATTTCGCCGGAGAACCAGCGTCGGCTGGCCGGGAAGCCCGCCGTCATGGCCAGCCGCATGGGCCGCGGCGTCGTGATTCAGCTTCTCGACAACCCGAACTTCCGGGCCTACTTCTACGGTTCCAACCGGCTGTTCCTGAACTCGATCTTCCTCTCCGGCCTGATCGACTCGACTTCGGCGCCGGATACCTGGTAGGCCGGCAGTCCGAGGTCAGTTCGCGACCTGGCCAGGAATCTTGCGCTCCCTTGCGGGGTTGTGCTGAGATCCTGCGTCGAAAACCGGTGTCCATTGTTCACGGAGAACGTCGAGAGTGACCGAAACCGACCATCCCGACTCCGTCCCGCCCGCTGTAGCGGCGGAGACCGAGGCCGCAGCGCCCGAGGCCCCACCTCCCGAGGCCGAGGCGCCTGGCGAGGTCCTGATCTCCGTCGCCGACCTGACCAAGCACTATGGTGCCATCCGCGCCGTCGACGGCATCACCTTCCAGGTGCGCCGCGGCGACGTGCTCGGCTTCCTGGGGCCGAACGGCGCCGGCAAGACGACGGCGATGAAGATGATCACCGGTTTCCTGGAGCCGGACCGGGGTTCGATCGCGGTCGCCGGCATCGATGTCGCCGCTGACCGCCTGGCCGTCAGCCGGCGGATCGGCTACCTGCCGGAGGACGCTCCCGCCTACGGGGAGATGACCGTGGAGGCTTTCCTGCGGTTCATCGCCGAGGCGCGGGAGCTGGAGGCGGCGGACGAGGCGATCGACAGGGTGCTCGAGACGGCCCACCTGCGGAGCGTGCGCGGCCAGACCATCGAGACCCTGTCCAAGGGCTACAAGCGCCGCGTCGGTCTGGCGCAGGCGCTGATCCACGATCCGGACGTGCTGATCCTCGACGAACCGACGGATGGCCTCGACCCGAACCAGAAGGCGGTCGTCCAGGACCTGATCTCCAGCCTTTCCGCGAATCGCTGCATCGTCCTCTCGACCCACATCCTCGACGAGGCCGAGCGGGTGTGCAACCGCGCGGTCATCCTCTCGGAAGGGCGAATCCTGGTCGATTCGACGCCGGACGCCCTGGTGGCCCAGGCGCCGGGCCACAACGCCGTCCGCTTCCGGGTTACCGAGGGCGACGCCGCCGACGTGGCGGCGACCCTGTCCGCCGCCGACTGGTGCGCCGGCGCCCGCGTGTTGCCGGGCGGCGAGGTCGAGGCGGAGCCCATGGACGGCCAGAACCGCCTGAACGACGTGCTGGCGGCGGTCGGCGAGCACCGGGTCGCCGATGTCAGGGTGCGGGAAGGTCGGCTCGACGAGCTCTTCCGCGACGTGACCAGGGGAGTGGCGGCATGAGCGGTCTCGCACGCCGGTTCACCGGCATGAGAGCGGTGCTGCGCCGGGAGTTCCACGGCTACTTCGCCTCGCCGCTGGGGTACATCTTCATCGTCATCTTCCTGATCGCCAGCGGCTATCTCATGGTGTCTCGCGACTTCGGCCGCTTCCTGGAGCTCCGCGAGGCGAACCTGGACGCGCTGTTCAGCTACCTTCCGTGGATCTTCGTCGTACTGGTGCCGGCGGTGGCGATGCGACTCTGGGCGGAGGAGCGCCGGTCCGGCACGGTCGAGCTGCTGCTAACCCTGCCGATCACGCTCGAGGGTTCCTACGTCGGGAAGTTCCTGGCCGGCTGGGCCTTCCTTGCCGTCTCCGTGCTCCTGACGTGGCCGGCGGTGTTCCAGGTGGCCCGGCTCGGCGATCCGGACTGGGGCGCGATCTTCGCGAGCTACGTTGCGACGCTGCTGGCGGCGGCGGTGCTGCTGGCGATCGGCCTCCTGTTCTCGGCGCTGTCGAAGAACCAGGTGGTGGCGTTCATCCTGGCCGTGGCGGCGTCGGTCGGCTTCCTGCTGATCGGCGTGCCGCAGACCCAGGAGTTCGTGGGCAAGTGGTTCGGCGGGTACGTCGAGCGGGTCGTCTCGTCGCTGAGCCTGCTCGATCACTTCGAGACGCTGACCCGGGGTCTGTTGCAGTTGAACTCGTTGCTGTTCTTCGTGTTGTTCACCGTCGGCTGGCTGGTCTGCGGCATGTTGGTGCTCGGCCAGACGAAGACGAATTGAGGCCGGATGGGGAATTGGGCAGATGACTGACGAACCGAGAACGAAGCAGAGCCGCGTGCTGACCCTGGCACTGATCGGCCTGATGACCGTGCTCTCGATCCACGTCGCGAACGAGTGGTTCGAGGGCCTCCGCGTCGACCTGACCGGCGACGACCTCTACTCCCTGACCGACGGATCCCACGCCATCCTCGAGCGGATGCAGGAGGAGGGGGTCAAGCCGCTCGACATTCGTCTCTACTTCTCCGAGACGACGGGCAAGACGCTGCCGAAGTTCGTCAAGGACTTCATCGGATACGAGCGTTATCTCCGCAGCCTGCTCGGCGAGTACGAGAGGGCAGCGGCGGGGAAGATCCAGATCGAGTGGATCGACCCGATTCCGGACAGCGACGCCGCCGACCGCGCCGCCGAGGACGGCCTCGACGGCAAGCTGATCAACCAAAACGGCGACCTCTTCTACTTCGGGCTCGCCCTGGAGACCCAGACCGGCAGCAGGGAGACGATCGAGTTCCTGTGGCCCCAGGAGCAGGAGAACATCGAGTACGAGATCTCGAAGAAGATCCACGGCCTGCTCTGGCCGACGCGCCAGCGGGTGGGGGTCCTTTCGAGCCTCGAGGTGTTCGGCGGCGCCCAGGATCCGATGATGGCCCAGATGCTGGCCGCCCAGGGACGGACGCCCGCGCAGAAGTGGATCCTCGTCCAGGTTCTGGAGGATCTCTACGAGGTCTCCCAGGTCGCGGCCGACGTGGACGAGATCTCGCCCGAGGACTACGACCTCCTGGTGGTGATCCACCCCAAGGCGCTGCCCGACAAGACCGTCTTCGCGATCGACCAGTGGGTGGCCGGGGGCGGCAACACCCTGGTCTTCCTCGATCCCTACGCGCTCGGCGACACGCCGCCGCAGAACCCGCAGCAGCCCTGGGCGGCGCTCCAGTACCAGCCGGCCTCGAACCTGGCGCCGTTGCTCGACGCCTGGGGCCTGGAGCTTCTGGACAACGAGTTCGCGGCCGACTTCGAACTGGCGGCCCGGCGGCCGATGAGCCAGTTCGGCGCGTCGGAGTCGGTGATCATCGATCTGGTCGTCGACTCCATCCAGCACGACGACGTGCTGGATGGGGAGAGCCCGATGCTGCGCGGTCTGTCCGAGCTGCGGTTCTTCCTGTCCGGAGTGCTGCGCGAGAGCGAGAGTCGCGAGGAGGCGGTCGCGGACGCCGGTGCCGCCGAAGAAGAGGACGAAGAGGGCGCTGCGGAGGTCGCCGAGCAGGCCGGCGACATCGAGCGCCGTCCCCTGATCTCGACGACTGCCGCCGGCAACACTCTGGAGGTGCTGCCCGGCTTCGGCGGCGGTGATGCCCTCGCCTACACCGACCTGAACGACGGGGCCAAGCTTCGCGACGCCTTCACGCCGGGCGAGGAGCCCCTGGTCCTCGCCTACGTGGTGCGCGGCAAGCTGCCGACCGCCTTCCCGGACGGCGTGGACTACCCCGACAAGGAGGCGGTGCGGCCGCCGAACCTGCCACCGGAGATCGAGGTGCCGCCGCCCGACGACGTGGAGATCATCCACCGCGATCCGCTGCCGGAAGAGGAGCGGGGAGAGGCGGCGGTCGTCGTGTTCGCGGACGTCGACTTCGTACACGACCAGATCGCTTTCCTGCAGAACCCGTTCGGCATCGTCCAGGCCCAGAACGACAACCACAAGGTCGTCCTGAACAGCATCGACTACCTGCTGGGCTCCCAGGACCTGATGACGGTCCGCGCGAAGAGCGGCATGAGCCGACCCTTCCTCCGGTTCGACGAGATCGAGGCTCAGGCGGAACTCGACACGCTCGACCGCGAACGTCAGATCCGCGAGGAGATCGAGAGTTTCCAGGAGGAGCTTCGGGAGAAGCAGGGCGAGATCACGCAACGGAACGCGGCCCTGTTCGAGCGGAAGCTGCAGGACGAGGTCGACGAGCTGAACGAGCGGATCCTGGAGGCGAACCGGGAACTGCGGGACATCCGCAAGGGCCGCCGCGAGGCTCTGGAGCGCGAAGAGTCGGCGGTGCGCTTCGCCGTCATCGGGTGGATGCCGATCGTCGTGCTGCTGGTCGGCCTCTACCGCGCCCGCCGCCGCTGAGGATCGAGGGAGTCATACCGGCATGAACCAGATGAACCAGCGACTTGCGATCGCGGCGGCCGTGCTGCTCGCGCTTTCCGCCTTCAGCTACTGGAACAGCGTGTCGCGCGCGGAGCGCTTCGAGAGCGGGCAGAAGTTCCTGCCCAACCTGAACCCGGATGAGATCGCGCAGGTAGAGGTGATCCAGGGCGGTGAGCAGGTGACGCTGACCCGCGACGGCGACCGCTACGTCGTCGAGGAGGTCCACGACTACCAGGCCAGGAACGAGGGAGTGAACCGGCTGGTGCGCAACCTGCTCGACATCGAGCTGGCCAAGGAGGTCGGCTCCGGCGAGAGTCTGGCCGCGGAACTCGGGATCGAGCCGCCGGGTGAGGACACCGTCGAGGTGGCCCTGAGAAACGCGGCCGGCAGCGACATGGTGCGGCTGCGGGTCGGCGACCGGTTCGCCGACGGCAGCGGAAACTACGTGCGGCGCCTCGACGGCGAGGACAACCCGATCTACCTGACCGACGCCACCGTGCTGATCGACAGCACCGCCGACCAGTTCCTGCAGAAGGAGATCGTCGACGTCGCGTCAGGGGACGTGGTGCGCATCGAGGGTCCCGACTTCACGTTCAGCAAGGACGGCGAAGAGGGCGCGGACCTCGCGCTCGAGCGGGTGCCGTCCGGACGGCGCGAGAAGACGAGCGAGGTCGGCCGCGTCAAGAACTTCCTGTCCCGGCTGCGGTTCTCCGAGGCCCACCTCGCCGACGACGAGGAAGTCGCCGCTCTCACCTTCGACGGCGAGTTCCGGTACGAGCTGGAAGACGGTTC
This sequence comes from Thermoanaerobaculia bacterium, assembly GCA_022826745.1. Classification (GTDB taxonomy): domain Bacteria; phylum Acidobacteriota; class Thermoanaerobaculia; order Multivoradales; family Multivoraceae; genus Multivorans. The sequence goes on from JAJDUI010000008.1 coordinate 195,183, forward strand.
CGGCTACGTCGTCGCGGTCGCCGCGCGCGAGGACGACCGCTACATCAGGATCGGCGGCTACCACACGGTGCAGCAGGTGGAGATCGAGCGCGACACGCCCGAGGAGGAACTCCAGGAGAAAGCGGACATCCTGAACCGGGCGGAGGAGATGCAGGAGTTCAATGACTACCACGGATCCTGGGTCTACAAGCTGGACAGCTTCACCGGCGAGAAGCTCGACCTGCGCCGCGCCGACCTGATCGAGGACATCGAAGGCGACGAGGAGAGCTGAGCGCGCCGCTCGTAACGGGCGCTTCGTGCCCGGTCGCGTTTCGGGCTGCTATCTTCCGGCTCCGCACGTCGCGGCTGGTTGCGACGGTAGCGATCTCAAGGGAGCACTCTCGATGCTGGGATACTGCACGATCGGCGTGAACGACATGGACCGGGCGACGACCTTCTACGATGCCCTGCTCGGCGAGCTGGGCGCGAAGACGATGTTCGATATGGGTCGGATCAAGGGTTACGGCGTCGCCCCCGGACAGCCGATGCTCGCCATCTGCATCCCCTACAACGAGGAACCGCAGGTACCAGGGAACGGGAACATGGTGGCGATCGCCGCTGCCTCTGAGGAGCAGGTCAACCAGCTCCACGCCAGGGCGCTCGAGCTGGGCGGCACCGACGAGGGCGCGCCCGGAACGCGGGTGGCCACGTTCTACGGCGGCTACGTCCGGGACCTGGACGGCAACAAGCTCTGCTTCTTCAAGATGGGCTGAAGCTAGGACGACCGTCGGGCGATTCGGCTGGCCGCGCGTCGAACCCGACGGTTGTTCGGCGTCGCGCAGTTGATTTTTCGTAGCGACTAAAAATAAGATTCGCGGCCATGGAAGGGCCGCGGATGTCCGAGCTTGTGCCGCGCCGCGCTGCCGTCGTGGCGGCCGGAGCGCTGGTGCTTCTGGCAACCGGGCAGGCGATGGCGGCGGTGTGTCCGACCGACGGCGGAGTTCACGGCACGGTGAGGTCGCTCTCCGGACAGCCCGTAGCCGGCGCCGCGGTGACCCTGACCACGTCGTCCGCCACGGCGGTGACGTCGGTGGATGGTCGGTACTGCCTCCACCCGGTGGCCGTGGGCGAGCATCGGCTGGTGGTCTACGCGGAGGGCTACGGGATCGCCGAGCAGGGATTCCGTATCGAGGACCGGGAACCGGTTCAGCTCGACGTGCAGCTTCGCCCCGCCTTCGGTGCGGAGGTCGTGATCAGCGCGACGCGGACGGAGAAGCGGCTGGCGGAGGTGCCGCTCCAGGTGCAGACGGTGCCGCGCTCGCGAATCGAGAGTGCCGCCGCGCGCACCCTGGCCGACGCCGTCGAGTGGACCCGCGGCGTGCGCGTGGAGTCGACGTGCCAGACCTGCAACGCCTCGCAGATCCGGCTGCTGGGGCTCGAGGGGCCGTACTCCCAACTCCTGATCGACGGCCGGCCGGCGCTTTCGTCGCTGGCGATGGTCTACGGCATCGAGCAGTTGCCGGCGCGCCTGATCGACAGTATCGAGGTGGTCAAGGGCGGCGGTTCGCCGGCCTATGGCGCGGGCGCCGTCGCGGGCGTGATCAACCTGATTCCACACCATCCGGACCACACCCACATCGAGGCGGACGCCCGCTCGGAGAGGATGGGCGGCGCAGCCGGTACCGCCGAGACGCCGTCATACAGCCTGGTCGCGGACTGGATTCCGGGCGAAGGGACTCCGGGTTCAGGGCGTGCCGCGACGTTTCATGGGCAGGTCGACCGGGTGGCGCCGGTCGACGTGGACGGCGACGGCTTCAGCGACGTGTCGATCCGCGATCTCGACGCTGCCGGCGCGCGGTACCACGAGTTCTTCCTTGGTGGCTCGGCGAGGCTCGCGGCCGAGGTCAGCTACATGTCCGAGTTCCGGCGCGGCGGCGACCGGTTCCACCTGCCGCCCGAGCAGGCCGACGTCGCCGAGCAGCTGGACTCGAACCGGCGCGGCGGCGCTGTCTCCTGGCTGCACACCGTCTCGCCGCTCTGGGACTGGCGCGCCACGGTGTCGCATGCCGCCACCGGGCGGGCCAGCTACTACGGCGCGGGCGGTGATCCCGGCGCGTTCGGCGCGACCCGCAACCCGCTCTGGGTGTTCGACTCCCACGTCAACCGCGGCGGCGACCGGGGAACCGTGAGCTTCGGCGTCCAGGCCGGGCACGATCTGATCGACGACCGGCAACCGGCCTATGGACGCGTGATCCGGGAGACCTACCGCAGCGTCTCCGGCTTCGTTCAGGACGACCGCCGGATCGGCGATCACGTGACCTTGCTCTACGGGCTGCGGGCGGACCGGCACAGCGCGGTCGACGGGTCGATCGTGTCGCCGCGGGCGGCACTGATGTGGACGCCCCGAAGCGACCTGACCCTGCGCGTCTCCCACAGCGCCGGCTTCCTTCCGCCCGCGGTGTTCGACGAGGAGCTTCACATCGCTCTCCTGGGCGGCAGGGCGATGGTCGTGCGCGACGATTCCGGCCTCCGCGAGGAGGCGTCGGCTTCGCGCATGGCGAGCCTGGAGTGGCGGCCGACGGTGGGCCGGCGCGTGTCGATGGCGTTCGACGCGACCGCCTTCGACACCCGGATCGACGACCTGTTTCATCGCCTGGAGGCCGACGATCCGGCGACCCCGGAGTTGGAGTTCGTGCGCACGAACTTCGGCCGCGCGCGCGTGCGCGGCCTGGAGGTCGGTTGGGGGCTTCGCCGCGGCGGTCTGATGGTGGACGCTGGCTACGCCTGGCAGCGGGCGGAGTTGGGCGAAGCGGAGCCGGACTTCGGCAGCACGAGGATGTTCCGGACCCCCGGCGAGTACGGCACGGCGAGCGTGCAGTGGCCGCTGCCGCGCGAACTCACGGTCTTCGCCGGGCTCCGGTACACCGGTTCGATGCTGGCGCCTCACTACGCGGGCTACATCGCCGAGGACCGGCTGGAAGTCACCGCGAGCTTCCTGACCTGGGACCTCGGCCTCTCCCGCCGGTTCGCGCTCGGCGGCGAGCGCCGGCTCACCGCCACCGTGGCGCTCAGGAACCTGACCGACGAGTACCAGCGCGACCTGGACCGCGGGCCGTTCAGGGATGCGGGTTACGTCTACGGACCCCGGTTCCCGCGGAGTCTCGTCGTCGGCCTGAAGGCGGATCTGTAGTGCGACGGACCGACGTTCTTCGACTGGCGCTTGTCGCAACGCTGGGTGTGGCATCGGCGATGCCGGTGGCGGCCCTGGACGGTGGAGAGACTCCGGCGAGCGTCGAAGCGGAGGCGCCAGGGGAACTGCGCGGGGCTCGGCTTGCCGACTTCTGGTCGGACCTCGAGGCCCGGGATATCGACGGCCGGGCATGGACAGGCGCCGACTTCGAGGATCGGGTCGTTCTGCTCGACTTCTGGGCCACGTGGTGCGCTCCCTGCCTGGCCGACTTTCCGCATATCGAGCGTGCCCGGACGGCCTGGGCCGACCAGGGACTCGTCATCGTCTCCGTCTCGCTGGACCGCTCCTCGCGCCGCGACCTGCGGAGTTTCGGCCGGCGGCAGGGCATCACCTGGCCGGTCCTCTTCGACGGACTCGGCGCGGCCGGCGCCGTAGCCGGGCGCTTCCAGGTGGAGTATCCGCCGCGCTCCCTGCTGTTCGACCGGGAGGGCCGGCTGGTCGCTCTCGATCCTCGTGGAGAGATGCTCGACGCGGCACTGAGGGTCCTTTTCGCCGCGGAGTGACTGCTACGCTGACTGCCCGTGTCCGGGCCAGCCGCCAAACCCGTCGCAGGCTCCGTGCCCGGCCCCGGCCGCGCGTCGATCCTGCGGTGCAGCCTCGTGGCCGCCCTTCTGGTGGGCGCCGCCGTGCCGGTCGCACCTGGATGGACCGTTCCTGGTGAGGGTGAATCGGCAGCGCCCGATCCGGTCGAGTCCCTGGCGCAGGCTCGTGCGGCGGTCGAGCGCGCGCCCTCGGAGTTCGGGCCGGCCCTGGCGCTGGCTCGGGCCTTGCTGACGCTTGGCCGCGCGGACGATGCACTGGCGGCGTTCTCCCGGGCGCGGGAGCTCGAGCCGGGTGGTTCGGCAGCCGCCGGTAGCGAAGCGGCCCGCGACATCGCGTCGGCCTACCTGGCGCCGGCGCTGCTGCTTCGCGACCTGGACCGTACCGGCGAAGCGATCCGGCTGCTGGAGCAGGGTGCGGCACGGCGGCTTGGCGGCGCCGACGTCTACGAGCAACTGGCCCTCCTGCGGCTGGCGGACGGGCAGGCGGGGGAGGCGCTGGCGGCCGTCTCGGCGGCCGCGGCCGAGAACGTCACGAGTCCCGGTCTCGACCTCGCCCGGGGTTTGGCGCTGGCGCGCGATCCGGGCCGCCGCGTGGAGGCCCTGGGCTACCTGCAGCGAGCTCTCGACGTTGGCGTGGGCGACGCGGTCGTCGTGCGTCTGGAAGCGGCGGATCTTCTCGTGGCCGAAGCGCGCTACCCGGAAGCGCTCGAACACCTGCGGGTCGCCGGGGAACTGGCGCCGGAGGAACCGGAAGTGGTTTACCGGCTCGGGCGGACGCTTGCCGCCGCCGGAGACCGGCAAGCCGCCCAGGCGGCGCTCGACCGCTACCGGTCGCTCGAGGAGGACCGGGAACGTGCGGCGGAAAGTGAGCGCCTGGCCTCCACGGAGACGGTGTCGGCCCTGTCGGAGGCGCAACGGCTGGCGGCGGCGGGCGACCTCGAAGCCGCTCTCGAACGTCTGGCGGACCTGCCGGGACGCCTCGACGATCCGCGTGCCGCAGACGTTCACTCCCTGCGGGCCAAGGTGCTGTTCTCCCTGGGTCGGGCCGCCGATGCGGCGGCCAGTGCTCGTGAGGCGCGGCGGCTTGAACCGAACCGGGTCGAGCACCACTACCTGGAGGGGATGTTCCTGCACACGAGTGGGCGTGCCGAAGACGCCGCGCCCGCGCTCGAACGGGCCGTGGCGCTCGATCCCGACCTCGGCGAGGCCCACGCCCTTCTCGGCATGATCGCCGCGGAAGCCGGCCGACACGCCGAGGCCGCCGAGTGGATGGGGCGGGCGCTCGGCCTCGGGCTCGACGGCAACGCGCCGCTCCGTTTCAACTATGCCCGGGTGCTCGCGGCTCTGGGGCGCAGCGACGAGGCGAGGGTCCAGATGGAAGCGTACGAGCGCCTGCGAGCAGAGGGGCCGCCGTAGCGGTTTGCGGCTCTACTCGCAGGCGAACGCCTGGTTGTTGGCGACCGGCTGAAACAGCTCGCCCAGCGGATTCGTGATGACGCGTCGCCGCTGGGTCACCGGGTCGGCGACTTCGAGTTCGACCTCGACGTCGGTGAGACCGGTGGCGTAGAGCCAGTACCGGTCGTTCAGGACGCAGCCGTCGAGGACCTTCAGCACGATCTCGATGTTCTCCGGGTCGAAGAAGGTGAAGTAGCCGGTGTCCCCGGTCAGGTGGGTGCCGGTTGCCGGGGCACTGTCCTCGTCCGCGGCTGTGGCGAAGCGGGCCCGGACCCGGAAGCGGCCGTCGTTGAGGCAGAGCGTGGTCGCGTCCGGAACGCATTCCGCGATCGGCCCGGTCGGAGCGTCCGACTCGTCCTCGACCGTGACCACCATGCGGCGCTCGCCGAGGGCCGCGCCGCCCAGCGGATCGTGAAGCTCGAGTTCGATCGTCTCCGGTCCCTCGCCGGCGCCGTCCTCGAGCAGCCGGAGCGTGAACGTCCGGCTGGCCGAATCGCCGTGAGCCCAGGCGAGTGTGCGGGCGACCGGCTTGTAGTCGGTTCCCGCCGTGGCGGTGCCTCCGGCGGTCCGCACGGAGGCGGCGACCGCCCCGTCGCTGCCGCCGGCACGGACGACGTTCAGCGTGATCTCGCCGTCCGTTTCCCGGGCGGTCACGGACGGCAGGGAGAAGCCCAGGGCGCCGGGATGCTGCTCCGGCAGGTCCGAGGCCAGGGAAAGGGCGACGAGTTCGGCGTCGGAGGACCCGGCGCCGACCGCGACGACGACGTACTGGCGGCCGTCCACGGCGAAGCTCATCGGGGCGCCCGAGGCTGCAGCCGGCAGCGGGATCGTGCGGAGCACGTCGCCGTTCGCCGGGTCGAGGACGGTCAGCGAGGGCCGGGACCGGTTGGCGTAGAGGAGCAGATCCTGGGTGGCGAGCAGGGACGATGTGCCGGCGTAGCCGTTCGCACCGTCGTTGGCCCGCTGCCAGAGGATCTCGCCGCGGTCGAGGTCGTAGGCGGCGACGTGCCCCCAGGGCGGCTTCAGCAGGTAGCGGTTGCCGGACGCCCACAGGATGCCCGATTCGTACAGGTAGTAGCCGGAGACGGCGGTCTGGTAGAGGCGGATCCAGAAGGGAACGACCCCCTGGACCGGGACGTAGAGCCGCGAGCGGGTCGGATCGACCGCGGCGCCGCCCCAGTTCGCGCCGCCGCCGAGACCCGGGTAGATGACGGCGCCGCGGGTGGACAGGGGCGTGTAGATCGGCCCCCAGTCGAGGTCGGCGAGCACTTCCTCGGCGCCGTCGCCGAGATCCTCCCGCGTGATGCCCAGCCGTTCGAAAGGCGGCGGTTTCGTCGGCCGCGGCTGGGTCAGCGCGGTTCGCTCGCCGGGCACGGTCGACTGCGGGACCGGCACCTCGTGGATCGGCCACACCGGCCTGCCGTTCCGCCGGTCGAACACGAACACCCAGCCCTGCTTGGTGACCTGCGCGACCGCGGGGATCTCACGGCCTCCGACCGTGATGTCGACCAGGTTGGGCGGCGCCGGGAGGTCGAAGTCCCAGATGTCGTGGTGGACGATCTGGTAGTGCCAGACGCGCCGGCCGGTCCTGGCGTCGAGGCAGACGATGCTGTTCGCGAACAGGTTGTCGCCCTTGCGGTGGCCGCCGTAGAAGTGGTTCGACGGGGCGCTCACCGGCAGGTAGACATAGCCGAGTTCCAGGTCGGCGGTCATCGGCGCCCAGACGTTGGCCCCGCCGACCCGTTCGGCGGAGCCGTTCTCCCAGGTCGAGTAGCCGAACTGGCCGGGACGCGGCACGGTGTGGAAAGTCCAGAGCAGCCGTCCCGTACGGGCGTGGTAGCCGCGGACGTCGCCGGGCGGCCACTCCGGCTGCGGCGCCCAGTCCATGACCGAGGAGCCGACGACGACCACGTCGCCAACGACGGTCGGCGGCGAGGTGTGGCCGTACTGGTCGGATCTGCCGCTCAGGGAACGGATGCCGGCTGTGAGGTCCACGGTGCCGCGGTTGCCGAACTCTCGCCGGGGCGTGCCGGTCGCCGGATCGAGCGCGATCAGGCGGGCGTCGCCGGTTGCCAGGTACACCGTCTCCGTCCCGCCGTCCGTCCACCAGGCGAGCCCGCGGTGGAGGAAGCCGTTGTTCGGAGGGCGTCCCGACTCGTAGCTCCTCGGGTCGTAAAGCCAGATCTGCCGGCCGGTCGCGGCGTCGATGGCGGCCGCCTGGCTGAATGATGTGCTGGTGTAGAGGACGCCGTTCCTCATCAGCGGGGTGGACTCGAAGGCCACGGGTTCGAGACCGGCGTCGGGGTCCGCGATCGCGTTGTCGGGCGACTCCCAGCGCCAGCGGATGGCCAGACCGTCGACGTTGCCACGGTGGATCTGGCCGAGTGGCGCGTACTTCGTGCCGCCGGCGTCGCCGCCGTACTCCTGCCATTCGCCTCCGATCGCGCCGTGCTGGCCGGCCGCCGGCGCCACCGACGCCGCGGCGAGCAGAATGGCGGCGGCCGGCGTGCGGGTCACGGCGGGTGGAGCACGTAGCGGATCAGGTCCTGGACCTCGGACGGCTGGAGGGTGCTGAGCAGGCCGCTCGGCATGGGCGAAAGAGACGACTCGTCGAGACTCTCGATCTCCTCGCGGGGAATCGTCTCGACGTGGTTCGGGTCCAGGGGGTTCGAGCGGATGCGCACTGCTTCGTCGTTCGATTCGACCAGCAGACCGGAGTAGAAGCGGCCGTCGCGGGTCTCGACCAGGCTCGTGCGGTAGTCCTCGGCCACCTCGTCGGAGGGCTCCAGGATGTGCCGCAGGGTGTCCAGCGCGCCGAGGCGCTCGCCCACGTCGTCGAGGGCCGGGCCGATCTCTCCGCCGGCGCCGGCGAGCTGGTGGCAGGTCGCGCAGCCGGCCTCGAGGAAGAGCAGGCGGCCGCGCTCGAGTTCCTCGTCGCTTGCCGCCGGCGCGGCGTCCAGGGGAGCGACGTCGGTCTCCAGCATCTCGTACTTCCAGTCGGCGACGAAGGCGCGCTGTGGAACGTCCGGGGCGAGCCGGGGGGCGGCGTAGCGGGTGACCGCCGCGCCGTCGAGCCGCTTGACCACGCGCATCGTGCCCTTCATCAGGATCCAGTGTCCGGGGAAGGTGCAGACGAAGGGATAGAGGCCAGGTTCCTTCGGGGCGTTGAAGCTCAGGACCTCCGTTTCGCCCGGCTGGACCAGGCCGGTGCGGAAGAGGACCAGGCGCGTCTTCGGGACGTAGCCGGAGGCCTCGGCCCCGGCCGGGTTACGCTCCGCCTCGGCGTCGGCGGCGCGGCCGACTTCTTCGAGCGCTCCGGGCCTCGTGACGACGACGTTGTGGGGCATCACGTCGATGTTCTCGAAGGTGATCTCGACCGGCCCTCCGGCGCGCACCGTGAACTCCTCGAGGTCGAACAGCATCTGGTGGGGGACGGGTCGGAGCGTGACGATCGCGGCGCCCAGGTTCACGATCTCTTCCCGGAGATCGCCGCCGCCCTCGGCGCCGCTGCGATCGATCCGCCGGTCGGCGAGGCGCAGGCCCAGGTCGTGGATGCGCCGGTAGCGCGGCGAAGTCAGTTCGCGGGGCGGTGCGTCGCGGAGGGCGGCCAGGATCGGACCGGCGAGCGCGTCCTCGTCGCCGCCGGCGGGCCAGGCGTCGGCGGCCTCGGCGGTCAGTTGGCCGAGGCCTTCGAGCGCCGCCAGCCCGATCGCGGGATCGGAGACGAGGTCGGCCAGTCTCCGGAAACTGCGGCCTGCGTCCCGGGTGATGCCGGCGAGCGTCCGGACCGCCGCGTCGAGCACGCTCCGGTCGCGCCTCCGGCGATCGTCGAACAGGGATGAGACGTCAGTGTAGGCCTCTGCACGGAGCGCCGGCGGCAGGTGGTCCACGGCCCGCAGCCAGTCGATCAACTGGTCGTCGGTCCGGCGGCGGGGCAGCACGTTGCCCGGCGCCGGGTCGCCCGTGGCCGCGATCAACGCGGCGATGGCGGCGCTTCGCGTCCGCTGCCGGGCGCCGTTCCGGGCCAGGGCTTCGAACTCGCTGCGGGCGGCGAGCAGGGAAGCTGCGTCCTGTTCCATCAGGAGCAGGGCGATCCGGTCGAAACGTTCCGGGTCGGCGGACCGATCCTGGTCCAGTTCAGCCAGTTCGCCGGCCAGGAGCATGGCCGGCGTTTCCCGGATGAAACGGCTGCCGCGCTCGCCGCTGGTAAGGCTCGTGAGTGCCTGGCGCTGGCGCTCGACGTCGGCGTCGGCACGGCGGAGCACCGCGCGGTCGACCAGGGAGTGAGCGGGCAGGCGCTCGAGCTTCCGGGTCGACAGGCGGCTCAGCAGGTAGCCGGCCTCCGACGGCGCCAGGGAATCCAGCAACGGCGGCTCGCGGTCCGACTCGAGCGCCGGGAGCCAGAAGTCCTCCAGGGTGTCGACCGTCTCGCCGAGGACGTAGTCGAGGTAGTAGTCGGTCTGCTGGTCCAGCGTCTTGAGGGCCGCCAGCGCCGCCGGCTCCGATTCCAGATAGCTCAGACCGAGCAGGGCTTCCAGGCGGGTCCGCGGGAAGGAATCCTCGGCGCGGGTGGCCAGGATCGACAGGGGATCGTCCAGTTCACGCCGCCAGAAGCGGGCGACCCGGGTCGCCGCCGCGCGGGCCCGCGGTTCGGGGGAGTCGAGCATGCGGCCGAGCAGCTCCGGTTCGACGACGTTCAGGTTCTGGTGGAGCCACAAGGCTTCCAGGCGGTGGTGCTCCAGCTCGGAGACGTTCGCGTCGTCGCCGGCGGCGCGCTGGCGCGCGTCGACATCGTCCAGCCACGCCTCGACCGCGGCCAGCACTTCGTCGCGCGGCCGCTCGCGGAGTTCGCGGCGGGCACGGTAGCGGGTGCGGTCCTCGTAGCTCTCCAGGAGGCGGACGAGCTCCGGTGTCGAGGCGCCGGCGATCCCGGGCGGCTCGAGCAGCGGCCGCGAGCCGTGCCGGACGCGCCAGATCCGGCCGTGGTCGTGGTCGCGGCGTTCGTCCCGGAGCGAGTACTGCATGTGGCCGATCAGCGGGTTGAACCAGTCGACGACGTAGAGCGAGCCGTCCGGGGCGAACTGCAGGTCGACGGGCCGGAAGTTGATGTCGGTCGAGTAGAGGAGAGGCTCGACCTCCTCGGAGGTGAAGCCCGAGTCCTCCTCGATCACCCGGTGCTGCTTGATGCCCTGGAAGCCGATCGTGTTATTGATCAGGAAGTTGCCCTGCGCCTCGTCCGGGAAGTGGCGGGAACTCACGATCTCGCAGCCGGACGTCGGCCGGACGATCGACGTGAACACCTTCATCCGCCGCCGCTTCGTCGGGTAGGGCGCGTTGCCGGTGATCGGGGCGCCGAAGTAGTTCGAGCCGCCGGAGGCGTCGGCGATGAAGTTCTGCCCCCAGCGGTCGAAGACGTGGCCCCAGGGATTGGCGAACGGGTAGGAGACGAAGACCTCGAGGTGGAAGCGGTTCGGCTTGTAACGGAACACGCCGGCATCGACCAGCCGCACGGGGCCGTGGGGCGTCTCGACCTGGCTGTGGTGGAACACGCCCTCCTGGAAGTAGAGCGCGCCGCCGGGTCCCCAGGTGAAGGCGGAGATCGAGTGGTGGCTGTCCTCGGTGCCGAAGCCGTGGAGGATGACATCGTAGCGGTCGGCCACATCGTCGCCGTCGGTGTCCTCGATGAACATCAGGTTCGGCTGCTGCGCCACGTAGACGCCGCCGTCGCCGAGCTCGAAGCCGGTCGGCACGTGGAGACCGCTGGCGAACACCGTGTGGTGATCGGCCCGGCCGTCGCCGTCGCGGTCTTCGAGAATCACGATCTTGTCGTCGGGCTCCTCGTCCGGGAGTCTCTGAGGATAGGAGGGCATCGTTGCGACCCACAGCCGGCCCCGGGAGTCGAAGGTCAGGGCGACCGGGTTGCCGATCGGGAAGTCCTGCTCGGAGGCGAACAGCGAGACCTCGTAGCCCTCGGCCGGGTGGAGGTGCTGCAGTGCGAAGGCGGGGTCCCGGGCTTCGTAGCGCGGCTCGCCGCCGAGGTTCGGCTCCTCGTCGGCGACGTTCTGGGCGAAGGCCGGGCCGGAAGCGTGAGCCGCGGCCAGAAGTGCAACGAGCGGAACAAGGTCGATCGGTCTACTCATCGGTCGACGCGCTCCAGTCGCCAGGTTTCGCCCGACCAAGCCAGGTCGCCGGCCTCGTCGTCGAGTTCGCCGACGAGTTCGTCGAAGCGAACCATCTCGGGCGGGAACGAGTGAACGCCGAAAGGCTCCTTGCGCCCGCCGTAGATGTAATAGCCGTTCACGGCGCGGTAGCGGTCGAAGAACAGCCGGCTCTTGCGCAGCACGACGCGGCGCAGGCCGTCGCCGGCCTCCACCAGCGCGGTGATGGCCGGCGTCGCCTGAATGTCGAGTCCCTCGGCCCAGTCAGCGTCGCTGGCGGCGGCCAGGGTCTGGTCGCCGCGCCGCAGGGCGTAGTAGCCGGGCGCCAGGTCGCCGACGCTGATCCGGAGGCGGTCCGGCTTCCCGTGAGGCCCCGGTGGCAGAACCGGCGGGCGGATCTCCAGTCCCGCCCCGCCTTCGGCCGAGGCGACCACGGTGCCCGGCGCTGAAGCGCCGAGCGCGTCGAGCAGCACCCGGGAGGCGTGCCAGTAGCCGGCCTCGTTCAGATGCAGGCCGTTGACGGTCAACGGCGCCGGCGCGCCGGTGAAGGCGGCCGCGACGCCGTCGAAGATGTCGAGGAACGGCACGCCGTTCTCGGCCGCGACGGCCTCGGCCGCCTCGGCGTAGAGCCGCAGGTCGGCGTTGCGGCGTTCGACCGCCTCCGCGCCGAGACCGCGACCGGAGGGCAGCGCCTGCTGCGGTATCGGCGAAACGAGGGCGATACGCGCCGGCTCGGAGCCGTTGTAGAGCTGCTTCGAGACATGGCGGAGCAGTCTTCCGAGGTCGTTCCTGAACGCCGGCAGACCCTCGTTGCCGGCGAACGACTCGTTGGCGCCATAGAACAGCAGCACGACGTCCGCGCCCTGCGCCTCGAGATGACGGTCGACCGCGCCGAAGTCCAGCGGGCGTGGCCTGAGCGCCGCTTCGTCGGCCGACCAGGCGAGGTTGCGCACCGACAGCTCCAGGTCGGGGAACGCCGCCAGCAGGCCGCTCTCGAAGTAGCCGAAGAGCTGGAATCGCTCGGCGAACGTGTTGCCCACCAGGCAGAGCCGGTCGCCGTGGCGAAGCTCAAGCGTGGAGGCCCCCGTTGCGGAGGCGCCGGCCGCGACGATTGCGAGCAGAAGGGCGGACAGTTTCTTCACGCGCGGTCGGGGATCGTAACAGCCGGCAATCGGCCGCACGCGTCCGCGGCGCTTCGATAGGGTTGCCGCTTCCGATGAGCGGAATGCGACTGGAAGGGATGGCCGCCGCTTTGCTCATGCCGGTGGCGCTGGTTGCGCTGGCCGCGCTGGTCGCCTGCGCGCCGGCTCCCGACGCCCGCGACCAGCTCTACGCCCTGTTCGACGAGGATTGGGCGGCCAGGCTCGTCGAGAGCCCGCAATTCGCAACGAGCGTCGGCGATCACAGCCGGAACGACGAACTGGCGGACATGAGCCTCGAGGCGATCGAGCGCCGGGTGGAACGGCGCCGCGACGTGCTGAGGCGCCTCGAGGAAATCGACGTCTCCGGGCTCAGCGCGGCGGACCGGATCAACGCCCGGATGTTCGAGCGCCAGCTTCGGAGCAGCGTGCAGGGCTTCGAGTTCGGCGGCTACGAGATGCCGCTCAACGCGGACTCCGGTTTCCACATGGGGTTCGCCCGCATGCACCGCCCGATGCCGTTCCGGACCGCGGACCACTACGACGACTACATCGCCAGGATGCGGGCGATCCCGGCCTACTTCGAGCAGCAGCAGGGCCACATGCGCGCGGGGATCGAGCGCGGCTTCACGCTGCCGCGGGTGACGCTTGAGGGCTACGAGGACACGATCTCAGCCCACATCGTCGACGACCCGCAGGACAGCGCCTTCTGGGCGCCGTTCGAGGAGGTGCCGGCGTCGGTGGGAGAGATGGACCGCGAGCGGATCCTGACCGATGCCGAGGCCGCGATTACCGACGCGGTCGTGCCGGCCTACCAGGGTTTCTACGACTTCTTCGTCGGCGAGTACCTGCCGGGGGCCCGGGAGACCATCGGCGCCTCCGACCTGCCGGACGGCCAGGCGTACTACGCGGACCAGGTGCGCTGGTTCACCACCCTCGACGTCACGCCGCAGGAGGTGCACGAGATCGGCCTCGGCGAGGTCGCGCGGATCCGGGCCGAGATGGCGGAAGTGATCCGCGAGACCGGCTTCGAGGGTTCCTACGCCGAGTTCCTCGACTTCCTGCGCAGCGATCCGCGCTTCTACCCGAAGACCGCGCAGGAGCTGCTGGAGCGCGCCGCCTGGATCGCCAAGACGATGGACGGCAAGCTGCCGTCCCTGTTCGCGACCCTGCCGCGGGTTCCCTACACGGTCGAGCCGGTCCCGGACCACATGGCGCCGAAGTACACCGCCGGCCGCTACGTGTCCGCCCCGTACAACAGCACGCAGCCGGGCATCTACTGGGTCAACACCTACAACCTCCCGAGCCGGCCCCTCTACCCGCTGGCGGCGCTCACCCTGCACGAGGCGGTGCCGGGGCATCATCTCCAGACCGCGCTCGCGGCCGAGATGGACGCGGTCCCCGAGTTCCGCCGCCACGACTACCTCTCGGCCTTCGGTGAGGGGTGGGCGCTTTACGCCGAGTACCTCGGGCTCGAGGCGGGCATCTACGAGGATCCGTACAGCAACTTCGGCCGCCTGACCTACGAGATCTGGCGGGCCTGCCGGCTCGTCGTCGACACCGGAGTACACGCCCTGGGCTGGACGCGCCAGCAGATGCTCGACTACCTGGCCGAGAACACGGCGCTCTCCCTCCACGAGGTCACGACCGAAACGGACCGCTACATCAGTTGGCCGGGCCAGGCCCTCGCCTACAAGATCGGCGAACTGAAGATCCGGGAACTGCGGGCAAGGGCCGAGGAGGCGCTCGGCGCGGACTTCGATGTTCGCCACTTCCACGATGCGGTGCTCGCCAATGGCTCCGTGCCGCTCGACATCCTGGAAGAGCTGATCAACGCCTGGATCGAAGAGCAGAAGCCATAGCAGGCTCGGGAAGTTCGAAGACTTGACCCCCGCCTGGATCGAAGAGCAGCGCCGGTAGCGCAACGCGCGGACTGCGAGGGTGATCGACTTTCTGATCTGGCTCGAGGAAACACGCCCGTCGACGTGGATGCGCGAGTCGGGTGGGGCGTTCTTCTCGAGCCTCGTCTTCCATTCGATCGGGATGGCCTTCGTGGCCGGTATCCACGTGGTGACGGATCTCCGCATCCTCGGTGTCGCCCCGGGCGTGCCCCGGTCGCTCATGCGGCGTTACCTGCCGGTGCTGTGGGCGAGCCTCGTGGTGGTCACGCTGTCGGGACTCGCGTTGCTCCTGGCGTATCCCGCCAAGGCTCTGACCAACCCCGTCTTCTACTTCAAGCTGGCGGCGATCGTCGCTGCGCTCTGGATCATGAGAGCGTTGATGCGCGGCGTGCTGGGGGACTCGCGTCGCGACCCCGTCCCGGCGCCCAGGAAAGAGAAAGTGCTGGCGGCGGTGTCCCTCGTGCTCTGGGTCGCCGTGATCACTTCGGGCCGCTTTCTCGCCTACACCGCGAAGGTCATGCTGGCCTCGCACCTGCTGTACTGAGACGGAAACGGGCGAGGCGATGGAAGACCTGCTGTACTCGATCGGCCAGAAGAGCGGCATCTACAGCTTCATGCACACCTCCTGGGGCTGGCCGACGGTGGAATCTCTCCACTTCCTGGGCCTCTCCCTGTTGATCGGCTGCATCGGTCTCTGGGACCTGCGCCTGCTCGGAATCGCCCGGGGCGTACCGATGGAGGCGCTGCACCGGCTCGTGCCCTGGGGCGTCGGCGGCTACGCCCTCAACCTCTGCACCGGCTTCCTGTTCCTGGTCAGCGCTCCGAACCAGTATCTCTACAACCCGGCGTTCCAGATCAAGCTGTCGCTGATGGCGATCGCCGGCCTGAACATCCTGGTGTTCTACCGGTTCGCGTTCCGGCCGGTGCGGGCGGCCGCGGCGGGGGCGCCTGCACCGCCGGGCGCCCGGGCCGCGGCGGCGATCTCCCTGGCCTGCTGGATCGGCGTCATCGTCTGCGGCCGGCTGATCACCTACTTCCGGCCGCCCTACCACTGGTGCTTCTGGTGTTGAAGAACTGGGTGCGCGGGTCAGTTGCCGGGGGTCTTCTGACCCCCGGACAGGACGCGGCGAAGCCCCATGGAATCAGCCGCCGGCTCTAGCCGGCGACCTTAGCGGGGCGGGTCGTCTTCGTCGATGAAGCGAAACGGCGGTCGATCCGCGGGGTCGCCTTCCTCGACTGGCGCCCGCTCTTCCGGTTGGCCCGGCGCTTCGGGGGTCGTCGGGCTGACGGGGCGGGCGAGCTCGGCTTCGACTTGCTTGATCAGCTCTTCCGCGGATTGCTGCTGATCGAGCCCCGCCGCGGCGAGTTCCGCGTCGATCAGGGCAAGTAGCTCGTCTGTCGTCAGGTCGTCGAGATTCTGCAGTTCGCCGCCGGTCGGAGCCGGCGACACGGGAGAGATCGCCACCGCCGGCTGTCCGGCTGGCGCGGCCTCGACGGCGACGTCGACGACCGGCGCGGCGGCGACGCGAGGCGCCGACGGTGATCCGGGATCCGGCGACTCCCCGATCAGGACGCCGGTCGCGGATGGCGGCAGGGTGCCGGAGCCGAGACCGACCTCGACGAGTCCCTCCGACTGCCGTACCTGGTAGGAAGGCAGGGCCGCTCGCAGGTCGACGACCACGCGCAGGAAATCGGCATGCTCGCCGGTACGCACTTCGAAGGCCGGGCTGCCCTGTGGCGGCTGCGGCATCTCGGCGGCCGACTGGTCGACGCCGAAGATGTCGATCACGACGCGCGGCGGGCTTGACAGGGGGAAGTGCCGAACGGCCTGTGGATTCCGGGAGACGTCCAGCCGCAGGACATCGCCGTTCAGCCGGGCCGACGTGAGCTGGTTCGGCTGGGCCGCGACGGCGGAGCTCAGAAGCGTCGAGAGGAGGAGGATGAGAACTCTCATGATGTGTTACCGCGGGGAACTCTAGCACCCGCCTGCCGCGGATCCGTGCGATAGCGTCCGCTCTAACCATGCGCCGACTCTCGCCTGCGGCTCTCGTCGTTCCGTTCGTCCTTGCCGCCGGGGCACTTCCGGCGCAGGAAACCCATCCGTTCTCGGTCCACGACATGCTGGCGATGGATCGGCTCTCCGACCCGCAGATGGCGCCGGACGGGTCGGCGGTTGCCTTCACGGTCCGGACAACGGATCTGGCGGCCAACCGCGGGCGGACGGACATCTGGATCGCGCCCTTCGACGG
Source organism: Thermoanaerobaculia bacterium (assembly GCA_022826745.1). Taxonomy (GTDB): domain Bacteria; phylum Acidobacteriota; class Thermoanaerobaculia; order Multivoradales; family Multivoraceae; genus Multivorans. The sequence continues at coordinate 211,856 of JAJDUI010000008.1, forward strand.
CTCGGAACCCCGCCGGCTCACCACGAACGAGGCGGCCGATTTCCATCCCCGCTGGGCGCCGGACGGCAGGGGCCTGTTCTTCCTGTCGACGCGCTCCGGCAGTTCGCAGGTGTGGCGCCTGCCCGTCGCCGGCGGCGAACCGCACCAGGTGACCGACCTTCCGCTCGACGCGGGGAACCTCGTCGTGTCGCCGGATGGTCGCAGGATCGCCCTGACGATGGACGTCTTCGTCGACTGCGAGAGTCTCGCCTGCAGCGCCGAACGGCTCGAGGAGCGGGCGTCCGGGAAGACGACCGGCGTCGGCTACGACGATCTCTTCGTGCGCCACTGGGATGTCTGGAAGGACGGCCGGCGGTCGCACGTCATCGTCCTGGAACTCAACGACTCGGGGGTGGCCGCCGGAGCACCGGTCGACCTGATGCCGGGGCTCGACCAGGACGCGCCGCCGAAGCCCTTCGGCGGCGCGGAGGAGATCGCCTTCGCTTCCGGCGGAGACGCGGTCATCTTCGCCTCCCGGCTCGGCGGCACGGAGGAAGCCTGGTCGACCAACTTCGATCTCCTTCTGGCGCCGGCGGACGGCAGTTCCGAGCCCGTCAACCTGACCGCATCGAACCCGGCCTGGGACAGCCACCCCGTGCTGTCGCCGGACGGCGACACCCTGGCCTGGATGGCGATGGAGCGTCCGGGCTACGAGTCGGACCGGTTCCACGTCAGGCTGGCTCGCCTCGACGGGTCGCGGCTCGAGGACGAGCGGGCGCTGACAGCCGACTGGGACCGTTCCGTGTCGGGCCTGACCTTCTCGGCCGACGGCGAGACGCTGTTCGTCACCGCCGCCGACGTGGGGCAGCGGAACCTGTTCGCCGTCGACGTGGCCGGCGGTGAGGTGACCCGGCTCCACGACGAGGGCTCGATCGCCGGTCTGGCGGTGTCGGAGGACCGCCTCGTGACGCTGCACAACGACCTGGCCGGTCCGTCCGAGCTCTACGTGAGCGCGCCGGACGGCAGCGGCCGTCAGCCGCTCACCGCGATCAACGCGGAGCAGCGGGCCGCGGCTCGGGTCGGGAGCTACGAACAGTTCACGTTCGCCGGCTGGAACGGCGAGACGGTACACGGCTACCTGGTGCGGCCGGTCGACTTCGACCCGGACCGCCGCTATCCGGTCGCCTTCCTGATCCACGGCGGGCCGCAGGGCTCCTTCGGCAACAGCTTCCACTATCGCTGGAACCCGCAGGCCTACGCCGGCGCGGGCTACGCCGCGGTGATGATCGACTTCCACGGTTCGGTCGGGTATGGCCAGGACTTCACCGACTCGATTCGCGGCGACTGGGGCGGCAAGCCGCTCGAGGACCTCCAGAAGGGGCTGGCCGCGGCTCTCGACCGCTACCCCTTCCTGGACGGCGACCGGGTCTGCGCGCTGGGCGCGTCGTACGGCGGCTACATGGTGAACTGGATCGCGGGCGCCTGGCCGGAACGGTTCCGTTGCCTGGTGAACCACGACGGCGTCTTCGACCTGCGCTCGATGTACTACACGACGGAGGAGCTGTGGTTCGTCGAATGGGACCACCTCGGGAGCTACTTCGCCAACGCGGACGGCTACGAGCGCCACAACCCGGCAGTACTGGTGGACCAGTGGCGGACCCCGATGCTCGTGATCCACGGCGCCCTCGATTTCCGCGTTCCGGAAACCCAGGGGCTGGCCGCCTTCACAGCGCTGAAGCGACGCGGCGTACCTGGCAGGTTGCTCTACTTCCCGGACGAGAACCACTGGGTGCTCAACCCGGCGAACAGTGTTCAGTGGCACGAGGAGGTGCTGGGATGGCTCGCACGCTGGCTCGAACCGTGAACCGACCCTTCGGGAGGTTTGCGGCCCTCGCCGCGGCGGTGGTGGCCGCGCTGGCGTTCGGGTTCGCCCCGGCCGGGGCTCAGACTGCCGACGACCCGGGTGTCTACAAGGGCCGGAAGATCGCCGACGTGATGTCGTTTCGGGGCGCCGGCTGGCTGGAGCGCGCCTCGCGCATCCAGGAGGAGAACCCCGACGCGCTGATGGCCGCCCTGCCGATCGAGGAAGGGATGCTGGTCGTCGACATCGGTTGCGGCTCGGGCTACTACGCCCGCCGCATGGCCGCGGTGGTCGGCCCGGAAGGCAGTGTGCTATGCAACGACATTCAGCCGCAGATGCTGCGGATCGCGGAGGAACTCGCCCGGCGCGAGGGCGTCACGAACGTGTCGACGGTGCTGGGCACGGAGGACGATCCGAAGTTGCCCGAGGGCGAGGTCGACCTGATGCTGCTGGTCGACGTGTACCACGAGTTCTCCCGGCCCGAGCCGATGCTTCATGCGATGCGAAAGGCGCTCGCGGCCGACGGCGTCATCGCCCTCGTCGAGTTCCGCCTGGAGGGCCGCAGCGCGGCCCACATCAAGCTCGACCACCGGATGTCGATCGACCAGGTGATGAAGGAGTGGATTCCGGCCGGCTACGAACTCGTCGAACGGATCGACTCGCTGCCGACCCAGCACCTGTTCCTGTTCCGCGCCGCCCGCGATTAGAGAAGGCCCTACCGGCTCTGCGGCATCGCCGCCGACACGGACTCGCGCCAGGCGTGGAGCCGGTCACGCAGTTCAGCGGCTTTCGCGGACTGCTCGGCGGCGAGATCGCGCTGCTCGCCCGGGTCGTTCTCCAGGTCGAAGAGCTGCACCGTGCCGTTCTCGAAGTACTCCAGCAGCTTGTAGGCGCCGTCGCGGACAGCGCCGCCGGGGCTCTGCATCCCGTGATTGCTGTAGTGGGGGAAGTGCCAGTAGATCGCTCCGCGCTCGAAGTCGTCGCCCCTGACCGCCGCGGCGAAGCTCGTGCCGTCGAGGTGTTGCTCGGGCCTGGCGGGCAGGCCGGCCATCTCCAGCAGCGTGGGATAGAAGTCGGGGCTGATGACCGGCTCGTCGCGGACCGCGCCGGTCTGGCCCGCTCCCGGCCAGCGCACGATGAGCGGAACCCGGATCCCGCCCTCGTACAGCCAGCCCTTGGCGCCGCGCAGCGGCAGGTTCGACGTGGAGTAGGCGACGTCCAGCAGGTCGGGGGGAATCTTCCTCGCAGGGTTGCCGAGATTGGCCGCCGCCATTCCTCCGTTGTCCGAGTAGAAGACGACGATCGTGTTTTCGGTCAGTCCCAGCCGGTCGAGTGTGCTCTGCACGCGTCCCAGGCTGTCGTCGATGGCGGTGACCATCGCCGCGAACTCGACGTTGTCCTGGTGCTGCTTGATCTTGACGGTGTCCTGGGGCAGCACCCGGTGCTCCTGGTGCGACGGCTGCTCCAGCAGCGCGTCCAGTTGCGCGCGTGAAAGCGGTTCGGGATCGTCGGGGTTGCCTTCCAGGAGAAAGGCCGGCTCGGCTGGAGGCTCCATTCGCGCCGCCTTCTCGCGGTACTTCAGGACGAGATCCGGGCGTCCCTCGATCGGGTCGTGCACGGCGAAGTGCGACAGGTAGAGGAAGAAGGGGCCGTCCTGGCTCTGTTCGATGAAGTCGACGGCGAAGTCGGTCAGGCGGTCGGTGAGGTACTCGTCTTCCTCGCCTTCGACGACCAGTCCCGCCATCAGGTACGGCGGGAAGTAGCCGCCGCGCGGGGTCGAGCCGGGGAAGTCGGGCGCCTGCACGTCGAACCCCTGGTGGAGCGGTCCCGCTTCGTCGACGCCGAGGTGCCACTTGCCGAAGATCGCGGTGCTGTAGCCGTGTTCCCTGAGGGCTTCGGCGAGCGTCACTTCCTCCAGCGGCAGGGCCGCCAGCTTCTCGGCGCTCAACAGCCGTTCGAAGGCATGCGCCCTTCGGCCCGGCAACCAGTCCGTCAGGCGCAGCCTTGCCGGGTACTTGCCGGTCAGCAGCGAGGCCCGCGTGGGCGAACAGACGTGCGTCGCCGCGTACGCGTTGGTGAAGCGCACGCCCTGCTCGGCGAGGGCGTCGATGTGGGGCGTGTCGTAGAACGTGCTGCCGAAGACGCCGACGTCACGCCATCCCATGTCGTCGACCAGGAAGAAGACGATGTTGGGCGGTCGCTCCGCCGCGGCCGCGGCAGCCGGCGAGGATGCCGGCGCATCCGGTTCCGCGGTGCAGGCTCCCAGGACGAGAAGCACGCCGAGCGCGGCGAGGCACGCTGGGAACAGGCCGCGTTTCACCGGTTCAGGACTTCCGCGCAGTGGCGTGCGAAGTAGGTCAGGATCATGTCGGCGCCGGCGCGGCGAATCGAGGTCAGCGTCTCAAGCATCAGGGCGTCGCCGTCCATCCAGCCGTTCGCGGCGACCGCCTGAATCATCGCGTACTCGCCGCTGACCTGGTAGGCGGCGACCGGCAGGTCGACCGCCTCGCGGACGGCACGGATCACGTCCAGGTAGGCGAGGGCGGGCTTGACCATGATCACATCGGCGCCCTCCTCGACGTCGAGGCGGGCTTCGCGCACGGCCTCGCGGACGTTCGCCGGGTCCATCTGGTACGTCTTCTTGTCGCCGGCGCGCGGCGCCGAGTCCAGGGCGTCGCGGAACGGCCCGTAGAAGTTCGACGCGTACTTGGACGTGTAGCTGAGGATTCCGACCTGGTCGTGGCCCGCGCCGTCGAGGGCGGTGCGGATCGCTCCCACCCGGCCGTCCATCATGTCCGAGGGGGCGATGACGTCGGCGCCGGCGTCGGCCTGGGAGACGGCGGTGGCGGCGAGGATCTCGAGCGTCGGGTCGTTCAGGATCTCGCCGTCCTCGACCAGTCCGTCGTGGCCGTCGCTGGAGTACGGATCCATCGCGACGTCGGTGATGACGAGCAGGTCCGGCAGCGCCGACTTGAGTTCACGCACGGCGCGCTGGACCAGACCGTCCGGGTCCAGGGCGCCGCTGGCGGTGCGGTCCTTCAACTCGTCGTCCACGGCTGGAAACAGCGCCACGGCCGGCACGCCGAGCGTGTGGGCCGCGCGGCTCTCGGCGACGAGCCGGTCGATCGTCAGCCGTGCCTGGCCGGGCATCGAGTCGATCGGCTCGGCGGCATCCCTGCCCTCCATGACGAACAGCGGGTAGATCAGCCGGTCCGGGCCGAGGTCCGCTTCGCGGACAAGGGAGCGGATCGCCGCGGAGCGCCGGTTGCGGCGGGGACGGATGGGCAACTGGCGCATGGCCGGGGATTCTACGTCGTCGCATGGAGGGCGGACCTATACTTGCCGCCATGGCGCTCAGGGAGGTATGCCGGGATCTCTGGATCGCCGACCACGACCAGAAGATCCCCATGGGCTTCACGGTGCCCGCCCGCATGACGGTTGTTCGCCTGGGCGACGGGGAGCTGTGGTTGTACTCGCCGGGGCCGATCGACGACCGGATGGCGGAGGAGATCAGGAGCCTCGGCCCGGTCCGATACCTGGTCGCGCCGAACCGCTTCCACCACCTTCATCTGCCCACGGCCACGGCGCACTTTCCGGAGGCTGATCTTCTTGGCGCTCCCGGTTTGGCGGAGAAGCGCAAGGACATTGCGTTTACGGGAACGTTGGGCGTTGCCTCCGCGTGGGGCACGGAACTGCAGCCGATTCCCATCGACGGCATGCCCTCCTTCAACGAGGTCGCCTTCTGCCACCGCACGAGCGGGACACTGCTCGTGGCCGACCTGCTGTTCAACCTGCAGCAGGACCTGGGCTGGCTTGCGTCCCTCTACTTTCGGCTCACCGGAGTCAGCCGTCGGGTCGCGATGAGCCGGATTCTCCGGCTCTCCATCCGCGACCGCGCGGCCTGCGCGGCGAGCTGTCTGCGCCTGTTGCAGTGCCCGTTCGACCGTCTGATTCCGTGCCATGGCGATGTGGTGGAGGAAGGAGCGAAGCCTCAGGTCGAAGCGGCGCTCGCGTGGATCTTCAAGGAACTCGAGACGCCTCCCGAGCCGACGCCGGCCGGGGCGGTGCCCGAAGTCTGAGCCCTCGCGATGTCACTTCCCCTGGCGGACCTGCGGGTCCTCGATCTGACGATCGCCCGGGCCGGGCCGACCGCGGTGCGGCAGCTCGCGGACTGGGGCGCGGACGTGGTGCGGATCGAACGCCCGCCGGCGCCCGGCAAGGAGATCGGGATCTCCCGCCGGCTCGGCCACGACTACCAGAACCTCCACCGCAACAAGCGCTGCCTGACGCTGGACCTGAAGAAGAACGAGGGCCGCGAGGTGCTGCTGCGCCTGGCGCGCGACGCGGACGTACTGGTCGAGAACTACCGCGCCGACGTGAAGCACCGGCTCGGTTTCGACTACGAGACCGTGCGGGGGATCAACCCGCGCATCGTCTACGCCAGCGTGTCCGGCTTCGGCCAGACGGGTCCGTACCAGGAACGCGGCGGCGTCGACCAGATCGCCCAGGGCCTGGGCGGGTTGATGTCGGTGACGGGGCTTCCCGGTCAGGGTCCGGTGCGGGTCGGCACTGCGATCTCCGACTTGGCGGCCGGGCTCTACCTCGCCTTCGGCATCATGGCCGCTCTCCGCGAGCGCGACCGGTCGGGCGAGGGCCAGTGGGTGAGCACGTCCCTGCTCAAGGCGATGATCGGCATGCTCGACTTTCAGGCCGCGCGTTACCTGATCGAGGGCGAGGTTCCCGGCCAGCAGGGCAATCACCACCCGACGATCTCGCCGATGGGGACGTTCCCGGCAGCCGACGGCTGGGTCAACATCGCGGCCACCAGCGGCAAGCACTTTCGGGCGATGTGCCTGGCGCTCGGAGGCGAGGAGCTGCTCGAGCGTCCGGAGTACCGGAACTCGGCCGGACGAGTCGCCAACCGGGACCGGCTCGAGGACGAAGTCGCGGAGCTGACGCGGCGCTTCGAGGTGGACGAGATCGTCGAGCTGCTCAACGAAGCCGGTCTTCCCTGCGGTCCGGTCTACGACGTGGGACAGACCTTCGCCGACCCGCAGGTCGAGCACTCCGGGATCGCCGTGCCGCTGGAGCACCCGGACCTCGGCCCGGTGCGGCTCGTGGGCCAGCCGGTCCGGCTCCGGCGGACGCCCTTCGAACTGCGGCGCCGGGCGCCCGGCCCTGGCGAGCACAGCGACGAGATCCTCGCCGAGGCGGGCCTGGAAGAGACCGAGATCGAAGCTCTGCGGGCCTCGGGGGTCGTCACGTGAACGTGATCGAACTGCCGACGACGAAGATCGAGGCAAGGATCGAAGACGGCGTCGGCTGGCTCACCTACAACAACCCGGAGCGGCGGAACGCGCTCTCGTTCGAGATGCAGATCGCTTCGGCTCTCGCCCTGCGCCGGTTCCAGGAGGACGACGCGGTGCGGGTCGTCGTGCTGCGTGGCGCGGGCGACCGGGCCTTCGTGTCCGGCGCCGACATCTCGGAATTCGAGAAACTGCGGACGACCGTCGAGGCGCGCGAGCGCTACGACCAGGCCGGCCGCGAGACCGGCCGGGCGTTCGCCGCGCTGGAGAAGCCGCTGATCGCGATGATCCGCGGCTACTGCCTCGGCGGCGGTCTGGCCACGGCGCTCAACGCGGACCTGCGGATCGCCTCGGAGGACTCGCTGTTCGGGATCCCGGCCGGCCGCCTTGGCGTGGGCTACGGCTTCGCCGGGATCAAGGTGCTGGTCGATCTCGTCGGGCCGTCCCGCACCAGCGAGATCCTGCTGACGGCGCGGCGGTTCACGGCCGCAGAGGCGCACCACATGGGGCTCGTCGACCGGGTCACGACCGTCGATGACCTGGAGGCCACCGTCCGCGACCTGGCGGGAAGAATGGCTGCGAACGCCCCGTTGACGCTCCGGGCCGCCAAGCGCGCGGTCAAGGAAGCCACGAAGGACCCGGACCGCCGCGACCTGGACCGCGTGAAGCAACTCGTCGAGGCCTGCTTCCGCTCCGAGGACTACGTCGAAGGCCGGAAGGCGTTCCTGGAGAAGCGGCCGCCGCGGTTTCGGGGGCGGTGACGACACCTCCCGTCCTGCCGGAGCGGGCTCGGCGACGGCTGTGAACGAACCGCTGCTCGAACTCGCCAACGTGACGGTCGTGCGCGGCGGCCGGCGGGCGCTCGACGGCGTGACGCTTTCGATCCCGCGCGGACAGAACACCGCCGTCCTCGGCCCGAACGGCGCCGGCAAGTCGACCCTTCTGCGGATGCTGAACGGCGAGTTCTTTCCGGTTCGGGGACCCGGCGTCCGGATGCGGTTGCTGGGCCGGGATCGATGGAATGTCTTCGACATCCGCCGCCAGCTCGGCGTCGTGTCGCACGAACTGCAGGCGACGCACCACGGCTGGCTCTCGGGCCTGGACGTGGTCTGCTCGGGCTTCTTCGCCAGCGTCGGCGTATACCGGCACCAGGGCCTGACGGACGCACAGCGGCGCCGGGCCGCGGCGGCGGCGGCGAGCCAGGGCGCGGGCGACCTGCTGGAGCGTCGCTTCGACACACTGTCCTCGGGTGAGCAGCGTCGCCTGCTGCTGGCTCGGGCCCTGGTCCACGAGCCGCACACCCTGCTGCTCGACGAACCGGCCACCGGCCTCGACCTCCATGCGGCCTTCGGCCTGATGGAGCGACTCCGCAGCCTGACGGCGGAAGGTACGACGCTGATCGTTGTGACGCATCACGTCGACCAGATCCCGCCGGAGGTCGAACGCGTCGTGCTGCTCAAGGCGGGTCGGGTGTTCGCGGACGGGCCGAAGGACGAAGTCCTGACCAGCGCGACACTGTCCGAACTGTTCGAGGTCGGTGTGCAGTTGGTGGAGCGCGACGGCCACTTCCAGGTGCTGCCCGGTTAGGCGCCGCCCACTGGGTGCGCGGGTCTTCTGACCCGCTGCCGCCGCAGGCGGCCTCGAAACGCGCCGGCCGAAGGCCGGCACCTTGCTTCTGGCCGCGCTACGATGCTGGCCAGATGCCGAAACCGCGCTCAATGAGCCCCGCTGCTACGGCGCTGTTCGTGCTGGCCGGGCCGCTCTTCGCCGACGAGAGCCCCGGCTGCTCGGCTTCCGCGTCCTCCGCCGCCGGCCTGACCGCTTCGGCGCCACCTGGAACCAGCGTCGACCTGGAGCTTGCCCACGGCGGCCTGATCCGGAGCTACCGCCTCCACCTGCCGGTCCGCTACGACGGCGCTTCGCCGGCGCCGCTCTGGCTGCACGTCCACGGCTACACCGGCAGCGCGCGGCACAGCGACGGCTGGACCGGTCTCTCGGAACTCTCCGACCGCGAGGGTTTCGTACTCGTGTTTCCGCAGGGCACGTCGTTCGAGGCCTCCATGGGTCCGCCGGGCCGGAGCCGGGAGGCGACGATCACGTCCTGGAACGATCTCGCCTGCAGCGCGCCGCTCAAGCCGGAGGCGCCGGCCTGCCGGGAGGACGCGGACCCGTACCCCTGCCCGCCGGAGTGCGGGACCTGCGGGCCGTGCAACTGGTGCTCGTGCCATGACGATGTCGGCTACATCGCCGCCCTGATCGACCACCTTTCGGCGGAGCTCTGTATCGACACGGACCGCATCTTCGCCTCCGGCTACAGCAACGGCGGCATGTTCGTCCACCGGCTCGGCTGCGCGCTCGGTGAACACCTGGCTGCGGTGGCGCCGATGCACGGTTACCTGGCGCGCGGCTTCAACTGCGCCGCTGAGGCGCCCGGCCCATCGATGCTGCTGGTCGGCGGTACGAGCGATCGCACCGTCCCGATCGACGGTTCGCACGCCAGCGACGGCTACGTCTACACGTCGCAGGAAGGGGTGGCGGAGGAGTGGGCCGAGGCGCAGTCCTGCTCAGCCCAACCGGTCGCGGTCGAGACGCCCTGGGACGGCCGGCGGGAGCTGAGCTGCGTCGAGTATCCCGGTTGCGCCGGTGGCCGCGCCGTTCGCAGTTGCTCCTGGGACGGCGCCCACGTCTGGCCGCGCGACGACGCCGGCAACTTCGGCGGTGAGCTGATGTGGCGCTTCTTTAGCGGCGCGACGCGCTAGGCCGCGATCGCTTCGAGCCGCCCGGCCGGCACACCCAGCCGCTCGCCGGCGGCGACGACCTGCCGCCAGGACTCGGCGTCGACCGGGATCGCTTCGGCGCGCTCGACGCGCATCGCACGCTCCGGGTCGCCGGGCACGAGCACGGGCTCTTCCGGGTCGGCGGCCGGCGATGCCTTGACATGGGCGACCAGGGCGGCGAGTTCGTGCTCCATCGCCGACTTGGCGATCAGCCGCTCGGGGTCGAACACGATCATGAACATGTTGTTGCAGATCGTGCCCTCCACCTCGTGCTCGGGCTGGGCGGTGCGTCCGCCGCTCAGCATGCCGCCCAGGAGTTCGCAGAACACGGCCAGGCCGTAGCCCTTGTGGTCGCCGAAGGAAGTGAGCGCGCCGACAGGCTGCTTGAACAGGACGGCCGGGTCGCGGGTCTTGCGGCCGCGGTGGTCGATCAGCGAGCCTTCGGGCGTCTGCTCGCCCATGTTGTGCGCCACGCGGGCCTTGCCGTGGGCGATCCGGCTGGTCGCCATGTCGAGGAGGATCGGCGGCTGCGCGTCGCTGCCGGGCAGTGACAGGCAGATCGGGTTCGTCGAGTAACGGGCATCGGTGCCCCGGTAGGGCGCGACCAGGGCCTGGTGGCCGACCACGTTGACGAAGTGGAGCGAAGCCAGGCCGGCCTCCGCCACCTGCTCGCCGTAGGTGCCGATCCGGCCCAGGTGGTGGCAGTAGCGGACGGGCGCCAGGACCACGCCGGTGCTCCGGCAGCGCTCGATCGCCGCCGCCGTCGCCTGGCGGCCGACCACCTGCCCGTAGCCCATGCCGCCGTCGAAGGTCATGATCGGGCCGTCGTCACGGACCAGTTCGACGGTCCGGTTCGGCTTCAGCGTGCCGTTGCCGAGGCTCCGCTCGTAGGCGGGAAGCATGCCGACGCCGTGGCTGTCGTGTCCCGAGAGGTTCGCCAGCACGAGATGGTCGGCGACGATCCGGGCTTCCTCCGGCTCGCTGCCGCTGGCTTCGAGGATCATCGTGGCTGCCTCGCGCAGCGCCCGTGGATGGATGTCGATCGATTCCAAGGTCGCCTCCTCGCCATGGCCGAACGGCCGGAAGCGGCGATCCTAGCCGGGTGTGCACCCGGTAAGGCGCACTTGGGACAAGGGACGGTAAGCTGACGCTTCGATGCGCCCCTTCGCAGCCTCGTCGTTCCCGCTGGCCGGTTTGTTGCTGGTTCTGCTCGGCGTAGCCGCGCCCGGGCTCGCCCAACCCGATCCCGACTCCGGCTGGATCGATCTGACCGCCGGCGGGCTCGAGGAGGGATGGAGGCAGCTCGGCGGCGCCGCCGAGTACGCGCTGGAGGACGGGGTCGTCGTTGGCACCGCGGTGATCGAGACGCCGAACTCCTTTCTGGCGACGAAGGAGGAGTACGGCGACTTCGCCCTGCAACTGGAGTTCAGGATCGACGAGGGGCTCAACGCGGGAGTCCAGATCCGCAGTCACAGCTACCCCGACTACCGCAACGGCACGGTGCACGGCTACCAGGTCGAGATCGACCCGAGCGAGCGTGCGTGGAGCGCCGGCATCTACGACGAGGCCCGGCGCGGCTGGCTGTTCCCGCTGTCCGTGAACCCCGCGGCGAGCCGGGCGTTCCGGCGGGGAGACTGGAACCACCTCTACATCGAGGCGATCGGCCCCGAGATCCGGACCTGGCTGAACAACGTGCCGGCGACGTTCCTGATCGACGAGATGACTGCGAGCGGCTTCATCGCGCTCCAGGTCCACTCGGTCGGACCGGAGCAGGGTGGACTGCAGGTTCGCTACCGAAACGTCCTGCTGCGAACCGAAGACCTCGCGCCGAGCGGACGGTCGTTCCCGTACGTCGTCGACACGCGGCCGAACCGGCTCTCCGAAGCGGAGGCCGCGATGGGCTGGAAGCTGCTCTTCGACGGCGAGAACACGGATGCCTGGCGGGGCGCCCACCGCGAGGACTTCCCGGCCGCTGGCTGGGAGGTCCGCGACGGCGAGTTGACGGTTCTTGCGTCGGAGCCGGGCGCGCAGCGAGGCGGGGGCATCGTGACCCGCGAGACGTTCTCCGCGTTCGAGCTCCAGTTGGAGTTCCGGATGACCGAAGGCGCGAACAGCGGCGTCAAGTACCTGGTCACGGAGGGCTACGGCTCGGCTCCCGGCACGGCGGTCGCGTTCGAGTACCAGATCCTGGACGACATGCGCCACCCGGACGCCGAGGCCGGGCGCGACGGCAACCGGACGCTCGCCTCGCTCTACGATCTGCTGCCCGCGACCAAGGTCGGCCGTTTCGTCAAGGGGCCGGGCCGCTACAACCACGCCCGCATCGTCGTTCGCGCCGACGGCGCCGTGGAGCACTGGTTGAACCACCAGTTGGTGCTGGCGTTCGACCGGAACTCGGCGGAACTCGACGAAGCGATCGCGTTGAGCAAGTTCGCCGGCCGGGACGGCTTCGGCAAGTGGCCGGAGGGCCGCATCCTGCTCCAGGACCACAGCGACGAAGTAGCGTTTCGCAGCATCAAGGTGCGTCGTCTCGACGAAGCGGACTGAGACGGCCGGCAGCGTAGGATTCGCGGATGCGCGTCCGCCTCGCCTACGGCCGCAGCGGCCTCGAGATCGAGGTTCCGCGTGAGCGGACGACCGTCATCGAGCCGGTCCAGGCGCCGGCGCTCGCGGATCCCGACGCCACCCTGACCGCGGCGCTACGCGCTCCGGTGGCCGGACCGCCGCTGCGGCAACTGGCGAGACCCGGGCAGACGGCGGCGATCTCGGTCTGCGACATCACCCGGGCGCAGCCCCGCCGGGAGATGATCGGCGCGGTGCTGCGGGAGCTCGACGGCATCGTTCGGCCGGAAGACGTGGCCATCCTGATCGCGACCGGCACGCACCGGGCGAACACGGAATCGGAGTTGCGGGCGATGCTGGGCGACAAGATCCTGGGCGCCTGCCGCGTGATCAACCACGACGCTCGCGACGACTCCTCTCTGGTCGACCTGGGAGAAAGCGGCAATTGCGTTCCGACCCGGCTCTGCCGTCACTGGCTGGACGCCGATCTCCGGATCACGACCGGCTTTGTCGAGCCGCACTTCTTCGCCGGATTCTCGGGCGGCCCGAAGATGGTCGCACCGGGGCTCGCCGGGTTGGACACGGTGCTTACCCTGCACGACGCCGCCCGCGTCGGCGATCCGCGTTCGACGTGGGGGATCATCGACGAGAACCCGATGCACAGCGACATCCGGGCGATCGCGGCGCGGCCGGAAGCGAAGCCGCACATGAGCGTCGACGTTCTGCTGGACCGGCAGCAGCGGATCACGCACGTCTTCGCGGGCGAACTCTTCGAGATGCACGCCCGGGCCTGCGCGGCCGCGAAGCCGATCGCCATGCGGGAGACCGGCCACCGGTTCGAGGTCGTGGTGACGACGAACTCCGGCTACCCGCTCGACCAGAACCTGTACCAGGCGGTGAAGGGGATGTCGGCCGCTGCCCAGGTGGTAGCCGACGGCGGCACGATCCTCTGCGCGGCCGAGTGCAGCGACGGCATCCCCGACCACGGCCGCTATGCCGAGCTACTCGGACGTGGCGGTTCGCCGGAGGAACTGCTGGCGCAGATCGAGACCCGACCCGTGACCGAGCCGGACCAGTGGCAGGTCCAGGTCCAGGCGCTGATCCAGCGCCGCGCCCGGGTGCTGGTCAAGGCGGACGGCCTGAGCGAAGAGCAGCTTGCCGCCGCCCACTTCGAGCCGGCGACGGACCTCGATGCCGCGCTTGCCGAATGCGTGGCGAGCCGGCCCGACGCGCGAGTCTGCGTGTTGCCCGAGGGTCCGCAGACGATTCCGTACGTGGCTGATCGTCCCCGCTTCGCGGTGCGGTCTTGACGCCGCCTGCGGCGGCAGCGGGTCAGACGACCCGCGCACCCGGCGTAAGAAGAAAGGGCCTCTCCGTTGCCGGAGAGGCCCTTGATTCTCGATGCCGCCGCGTCAGACGCGGCAGCTTGCGGTTCCGTTCAGCCTAGAAGCTGAACCGGCCGCCGATCTGCAACTGGCGCGGGCTCGTCGTCAGGAACGACGGGATACCGAGCGTGTCGGGAACGGCTCCGTTTCTGATGTTCCGCTGGCCGAAGCCGACGCCGAAGCTGTTCTGGTCGAACAGGTTGAAGGCCTCGACGAAGACATCGAGCCGCATGCCGTCGCCGAAGCGGAAGAACTTACCGACCCGGACGTCGATCGTCTGGATCGACTCGTTCCGCTCCGTGTTCCGGCTGACGACGACGCCGCCCATCACTGCCCGGTAGTCGGGGCAGTTCCAGCCGACGGAGCTGCAGTAGGCGAAGTCGACGCCCGAGTCCACCAGCGTGTACGGGTAGCCCGACTGGTAGTTCAGGATGCCCGAGATCTGGAAGTCGGCCGGCAACTGGATCATGCCGGTGACCACCAGCCGATGCTCGACGTCACGGTCCGAGAGGCCCCAGTCGTAGTCCAGGTTGCCCGTGTCGGAGATCGTGACGCCGGTCGCCGAACGCTCGTTCGAGTCCGTGTCGCGATCCTTGCCCCAGGTGTAGTGGGCGCCGAACTGGTAGCGGCCGGTGAAGCGCCGGTTCACCTTGAAGGTGACGGCCTGGTACTCGGACTCGCCGCGGGACTGCCGGACCAGGATCTCGGCGCACTCGGCGCCCGGGACTCCGGGGCAGGTTCCCTCGTTGCGACCGTTCCACATCGGTCGGCCGTACTCGTCATAGCCGCCGAAGACCCGGTTGAAGTCCGTGTTGCGCTGCAGGCTGGTCGCCTCGGCGTACACGGCATCGACGCCGGCGCTCCAGCCGTTGCCGAGTTCCCGCTCCCAGCCGACGCTGGCGCGCAGGGTCTGCGCGTCGTCGAACTCGGGGTCGACGTAGGAGATGGCGGGGATGATGCCCGGCGGCGGGTTCTCGTTGTTGATCTGCGTGCCGAGCGGCACGTACCCGTTGTCGCCCGGTCGCACGTTGATGCGGCCGTAGTTCGGCGGCACGCCGTTGGCCTGGACCTGGTTGGCGAACAGCAGGGTGGGCGTGCGGCCGAAGAAGAAGCCGATGCCGCCGCGGAGCACGGACCGGCCCTCGTCCTGCGCCAGGGCGAAGCCGAAGCGCGGCGCCAGGTTCTCGGTGTCCGGAATCTGGCGACCGTCCGGATGCAGATGGTCGAGGCCATCCGGGTTGTCCGTGGATGTGTAGCGGAGGCCGTAGCTGAGCGTCAGGTTGTCGCGCTTCAGGCTGTCCTGACCGTAGAAGGCGAGCGCTGCCTGCGTTTCGTCGTAGTTCGGATAGGTCGAATCGCCGAACCAGATGCGGGCGTTGCTCGCCTCGTTGTTCAGGAAGTCCTCCGGCGAACTGAAGTCGTAGCGGCCGTCACGGCTGCCGGCGAAGAGCTGGGCCAGGTCGTCCTTCGAGTAGTCGACGCCGAACTTCAGGTCGTGGGCGCCGAACAGGTAGGAGAAGTCGTTCTTGATCTGGAGCTGCTCTTCCTCGACGAAGATCGGCAGAAAGTCGAACTTGCCGACGCTGTCGCGGGAGCCGAAGCGGAACCGGACCTGCGCCTCGATCGGCGTGCCGACGCGCAGCGACAGCCGGTCCAGGTTGTCCGTGGCGGACTGAATCCGGAACTCGTTCACGCCGCGGCTGCCGACCACCGAGGTCATCGACGCGATGAAGGAGAGCGTGTCCTCCGTCTTGAGCGATTCCTCGTCGAGGTAGCTGCTCTCGCGCTCGAAGTCCGTGAAGTTGGCCCGCAGGGTGATCAGGTTTGCGTCGCTGATCTGGTGGTCCAGCTTGCCGAACAGGATCTGGTTGCTCACCGAGCGCAGGAACAGGCCGGTGGCGGAGCCGTCGGCGTTCCGGTCGAAACCGTCGACCAGGGCCGCGAAAGCCGGCTCCGTCTGGGCCCGCTGCATGATCAGGTCGTAGGTGCTGAGGTCCCCGGTCGAACGCAGCGAGCGGGTGAACGGAATGTCCTGGTCGCGCTGGTCGATGCCGAAGTAGTAGTGGGTGCGGTCCTGCTTGAACGGGCCGCCGATCGAGAAGCCGTAGTTCTGCGTGTCGAACTCGTCCACCGGACGCGAGCCATCGTTGCCGAAGTGGTCGTCCAGAGGCGACGAGGGCAAATCCTCGGCCATGCTGTCATCGCGGAAGAAGGCGAAGGCCGAACCGCGAACCTCGTTGGTCCCGGACTTGGTGACCACGTTGACGAAGGCGCCGCCGTGCCGGCCGTACTCGGCCGAGAAGCCGTTGGTGATGACCTGGAACTGGCGGACCGTGTCCTGAGCGATGATCAGGCCGTCGTTCTCCGTCGCCTCACCGCCCCGGCCGTAGCCGAAGAAGGTGCTCTTGTTGTCCGCGCCGTCGACCGAGAGGCCGCTGTACATGCCGCGCTGGCCGGCCATCGTCAGGAAGCCGCGGGAGCGGTCGCGCTGGACGCCGGGCGTCAGGATCGCGAAGTCGGTGAAGTCGCGTCCGACGGTCGGCAGGCTCTCGATCGCCACCTCGTCGATGTAGTTGGCGGCGCCGGAGCGGCTGACCTCGATGATCGGCGCCTCGGAGGTGACGGTGATGACCTCGGAGGTCGACTCGATCTCGAGTGTCAGGTTGACGTCCTTGATCTGGCCGACGAGGACGGAGACATCGCTCTGCTGCGTCGTCTGCATGCCGGAGAGCTCGGCCGTCACCGTGTAGGTGCCGACCTGGAGCGCCTTGGCGCTGTAGAAGCCGTTGGCGTCCGAGATCACGGCGCGGGCGATGCCGGTGTCCTGGTTGGTGGCGGTCACCGTGGCGCCGGGAATGGCGTCGCCCTCGACATCCGAGATGAAGCCTTGGACGGTGCCGGTGATCGTCTGGGCAAGGCCGGCGCCGCCGATCAGGAAGGCGCAGGTCGTTGCCAGGAGGATTGCAAGAAGACGTGCCCGGGGACGGGTCGACTGCATGGTTGGGTTTCTCCTCTGTGTCTGAGTTGGCGCCGTCGAACTCAACACGAGTTCACCGGCGTGCTGTTCACGCGTGGAAAGTTCGTCGACTGTCCGGGGTGGGTGGCGGTGGTGGGGCGCTCGCGCGCAAGGCCACGAACCGGACACGACTATAAAGACCGCTTCGCCCCCCGTCAAAGGAGCGGGGTTCGCTTCAAGATGTTGAATCGACGGGTCGAGCCAGGGCTTCATGCTGCGAGTCTCGACCAGGGCGTTGAAGCCATCGTGAAGGGAGGGGCGGATGCGGGCGGGAATGTCCGCGTTACCACGGTTGTCCGGAGCACCCTAAGTCGTTGAGCAAACTGGCAGTTCGGTGCTGCCGGTCAGGTGTTCGTCGATCCGGGCTGCCGCGCCGCGTCCCTCGTTGATCGCCCAGACGATCAGGCTCTGGCCGCGGCGGCAGTCGCCGGCGGCGAACACGCCCTCGACCGAGGTGGCGTACTGGCCGGGCTCGGCGGCGAAGTTGCTGCGCTGGTCGGTGGCGAGCCCCAGTTGCTCGCCGAGCGTTGCTTCGGGGCCGAGAAAGCCCATCGCCAGCAGCACGAGTTCGGCCTCGAAGGTCTCCTCGCTGCCCGGTACCTCCTCCATCGTGAACCGGCCGTCGCCGTCCCGCCGCCAGGCGATGCGGACGGTCTCGATGCCGGCGACTCCGCCGGCGCCGTCGTCCACGAAGCGCTTCGAGAGGACGGAGAATACGCGCGGGTCGGCGCCGAACCTGGCCGCCGCCTCGGCGTGCGCGTACTCGACGCGGAAGATGCGCGGCCATTCCGGCCAGGGGTTGTCGGCAGCCCGGTCGTCCGGAGGCCGGTCCAGCAGTTCGAAGTTGACCAGCGAAGCGCAGCCGTGCCGGACCGCGGTGGCGATGCAGTCGGCGCCGGTGTCGCCGCCGCCGATCACGATGACGTTCCTGCCTTCGGCGTGTATCGGCGCTTCGACCGCGCGGGCCCCGTCGCTCGGCAGATCGGCGTCGAGCAGCGCGCGGGTGTGTTCGGTGAGGAAGTCCATCGCGAAGTGAATGCCCGAGAGCTCGCGGCCCGGGATCTCCAGGTCGCGCGGCCGCGTCGCGCCGCAGGCGAGCAGGATGGCATCGTGGTCGCGCCTCAGATCGTCAACGTCGACGTTCACGCCGACATGCGCCCCGGTGACGAACTCGATCCCCTCCGCGCGCATCAGGTCGATCCGCCGGTCGACGACCAGGCGCTTGTCGAGTTTCATGTTCGGGATGCCGTACATCAGCAGGCCGCCGATGCGGTCTTCGCGTTCGAACACGGTGACCGAGTGGCCGACGCTGTTCAACTGCGCCGCGGCGGCCAGGCCAGCCGGCCCGGAGCCGACGATCGCGATCTTCTTTCCCGTTCGCCTGGCCGGCGGCCGGGGGACGATCCAACCCTCCTCGAAGCCACGGTCGACGATCGCGTTCTCGATGTTCTTGATCGTCACCGCGGGGTCGGTGATCCCGAGGACGCATGCGCCTTCGCACGGCGCGGGGCAGACGCGGCCCGTGAACTCGGGAAAGTTGTTCGTCTGCTCGAGTCGCCGCAGCGCCTCGCGCCAGCGCCCCTGGTAGACGAGGTCGTTCCATTCCGGGATCAGGTTGTCGATCGGGCAGCCGTCGTTCGACTGGCAGAAGGGGACGCCGCAGTCCATGCAGCGGGCGCCCTGCGTGGCGAGGTGCTCTTCGGGCACCGGTCGCAGGAACTCGTCGTAGTGGGCGAGGCGGATCAGCGGGTCCTGGTAGGGAACCGCGACCCGCGCGTACTCCTTGAATCCCGTGTCCTTGCCCATTGCCTGCCGCGTCCCCTGCCTCTGATCCCGAACCGCCGAACCGCCCTCGGCCTCAGGCGGCGGCCTCGGCCTTGGCTACCGTCCGGTCCTCGACCTCGCGTTCGGCCAGGAGGACGCGACGGTAGTCGTGCGGCATGACCTGGGTGAACTGACCCTGGGCCTCGCCCCAGCGCTCGAGCAGCCGGCGCGCCACCGTCGAGCCGGTGAAGCGGGCGTGCCGCCTGACGAGCTCCCGGAGTTCGCTCCGGTACTCCTCGCCTATGGGCTCGAGGCCGACCATCTCGAAGTTGCAGTTGTGCTCCAGTTCCCTGTCCGGATCGAAGACCCAGGCGATGCCGCCGCTCATGCCGGCCGCGAAGTTACGCCCGGTCGGCCCAAGGATGACGGCGCGGCCGCCGGTCATGTACTCGCAGCCGTGATCGCCGATCCCCTCGATGACCGCGCGGGCGCCCGAGTTGCGGACGCAGAAGCGCTCCGCGGCGCGGCCGCGGAAGAACGCCTCGCCGCCGGTGGCGCCGTAGAGCGCGACGTTGCCGATCAGGACGTTCTCCTCGGCGACGAATCGGGACCGGCGCGGCGGGTAGAGGATGAGCCGTCCGCCCGACAGCCCCTTGCCGACGTAGTCGTTGCCGTCGCCCTCCAGCTCGATCGTGATGCCGGGCGCGAGGAACGCGCCAAGGCTCTGGCCGGCGCTGCCGGTCAGCGAGACGTGGATCGTGTCGTCGGACAGACCGTGCTCGCCGCGCGCCTTCATCAGCTCGTGGCTGAGCATCGTGCCGACGGTGCGTTGGGTGTTCACGATGGGCAGGTCGATCCGAACGCGGGCACCGAGTTCCAGCGCCGGCCGGGCCCGCTCGATCAGCTCGTTGTCGAGCGCGTACTCGAGCGCGTGGTCCTGCTCGATCGTCTGCACCACCTCGACGTCTTCATGCCGGCGCACTGCGGGCTGGAGCACGGCGGACAGGTCGAGGCCTTCCGTCTTCTCGTTCCGGACCGCGAGTTCACGCTGGAACAGGTCGGTCCGTCCGACCAGCTCGCGGATCGTCGCGACGCCGAGGTCCGCCATGATCCGCCGCGTCTCCTCGGCGACGAGGAAGAGGTAGTTCACGACCTCTTCCGGCGTGCCTTCGAACTTGGCGCGCAGTTCCGGATCCTGGGTGGCGATGCCGACCGGGCAGGTGTTCAGGTGGCACTTGCGCATCATGATGCAGCCGATCGTGATCAGCGGCGCGGTGGAGAAGCCGAACTCCTCGGCCCCCAGCATGCAGGCGACGGCGACGTCGCGGCCGGTCTTGAGCTGGCCGTCGGTCTGGAGGATCACCCGCGAGCGCAGGTCGCTCAGCACCAGGGTCTGGTGGGTCTCGGCGATGCCGAGTTCCCAGGGCAGACCGGCGTGCTTGATGCTGGTCAGCGGCGAGGCGCCGGTGCCGCCGTCGTGACCCGAGATCAGGATGTGGTCGGCGTGCGCCTTGGCGACGCCCGCGGCGACCGTCCCCACGCCGACCTCGGACACGAGCTTCACGCTGATCCGCGAACCCGGGTTGGAGTTCTTCAGATCGTGGATGAGCTGTTTCAGATCCTCGATCGAGTAGATGTCGTGGTGGGGCGGGGGCGAGATGAGCCCCACTCCCGGCGTGGAGTAGCGGGTCCGCGCGATGATCTCGTCGACCTTGTGGCCGGGCAGTTCGCCACCCTCGCCCGGCTTGGCGCCCTGGGCGATCTTGATCTGGAGCTCGTCGGAGTTCGTCAGGTACCAGGACGTGACGCCGAAGCGGCCCGAGGCGACCTGCTTGATCGCCGAGCGGCGGAGGTCGCCGTTGGCGTCCGGCGTAAAGCGGGCCGGATCCTCGCCGCCCTCGCCGGTGTTGCTCTTGCCGCCGAGGCGGTTCATGGCGATGGCGAGCGTCTCGTGGCTCTCGGCCGAGATCGAGCCGAAGCTCATCGCGCCCGTGCAGAAGCGCTTGACGATCTCGCTCGCCGGTTCCACCGCGTCGAGCGGCAGGGGCTCGAGATCCGTGCGGAACTGGAGCAGGCCGCGCAGCGAGCACTTCCTCGTCGTGTCCTCGTTGGCGAGCCGGGCGAAGCTCTCGTAGGCCTCCGTGCTGTTCGTGCGGGCCGCGTTCTGGAGCCGCGAGATCATCTGCGGGTTCCACATGTGGCGCTCGCCGCCGGCGCGCCAGTGGTAGTCGCCCGGGTTCGCGAGTTCGGTGACGCGGTCGCGGTCGTCGGCGGGGAAGCCGCGGGCGTGACGCTTCAGTGCGTCCTTCGCCAGCCGTTCGAGGCCGGCGCCCTCGATCCGGCTGGCGGTGCCGGCGAAGCAGCGGTCGATCACTTCGGTAGAGAGCCCGACCGCCTCGAAGATCTGGGCGCCCTTGTAGCTCTGGAGCGTCGAGATGCCCATCTTGGCCATCACCTTGAGCATCCCCTTCCTGACACCCTTGCGGTAGCGGTCGACGACGGCCTGGTCGTCGGCCGCGGCGGGCAGCCGGCCCTGGCGGCGCGCCTGCCAGAGCGCCTCGAAGGTCAGGTAGGGGTTGATGGCGTCCGCGCCGTAGCCGACCAGGAGGCAGTGGTGGTGGACCTCGCGGGCCTCGCCGCTCTCGAGCAGGAGTCCGACCCGGGTGCGCTTGATCGTGCGCAGCAGGTGATGGTGGACGGCGCCGCAGGCGAGCAGGGTCGGCACGGGAACGCGGTCGGGTCCGGCGGCCCGGTCGGAGAGGGCGACGAAGGCGCAGCCGTCGTCGACTGCCTGCTCGGCTTCGCGGCAGAGGCGGTCGAGCGCGTTGCCGAGACCCGCGGCGCCCTCTTCGAGGGGCCAGGTGGCGTCGAGCGTGCGGCAGGAGAAGCCGGCGTCCCCGGCGTCGGCGAACGCCGCGAACTCCCGGTTGCTCAGGATCGGATGGGGCAGGCGGACGCGGAGGCAGTGGTCGGCGGTCGTCTCGAGCAGGTTGCGCTCGGGGCCGATCGTGCAGTCGACCGACATGACGACCTCCTCGCGGATCGAGTCGATCGCCGGGTTCGTGACCTGGGCGAAGAGCTGCTTGAAGTAGTCGTAGACCGGGCGGTCCTGGTCGGAGAGGAAGGCGAGGGCCGTGTCGTTGCCCATCGAGCCGATCGGATCGCGCTGCTCTTCGATCAGGGGCCGCAGCATGAAGCGCATCGTCTCGCCGGTGTAGCCGAAGGCCTGGAGGCTCCGGGTCAGTGTGTCGTCGTCCATCGCCGCCTGGTTCGCGGGGGCGTTGCCGTTGCTTGCGGCATGGGCGACCAGGTCGGCCAGGTCCGTGCGGCGCTCGAGCCACTCCGCGTACGGCCGCTCCGAGGCGATGCCGCTCTTCAACTCCTCGTCGGCGACGATGCGGCCGAGGTCGAAGTCGACCAGGAACATCCGTCCGGGCTTGAGCCGCCCCTTGCGAAGCACCCGCTCCGGCTCGACCGGGACGACGCCGGCCTCCGACGCCATGATGACCAGGTCGTCGTCGGTGACGTAGTAGCGGCTGGGCCGCAGGCCGTTGCGGTCGAGCACGGCGCCGATGTAGCGGCCGTCGGTGAAAGCGATCGAGGCTGGTCCGTCCCAAGGCTCCATCAGGCAGGAGTGGTAGTCGTAGAACGCCCTCTTTGTTCTGTCCATGTGCGTGTCGTTCTGCCACGCCTCCGGGATCATCATCATGACCGCCTCCTGGAGGGTGCGGCCCGTGAGCAGGAGGAACTCGAGCACGTTGTCGAAGCTGCCGGAGTCCGAGCAGTCGGGCTCGACGACCGGGAAGGCAAGCGGCAGATCCTCGCCGAACAGATCGCTCTCGAGGACGCCTTCGCGGGCATGCATCCAGTTCATGTTCCCGCGCAGCGTGTTGATCTCGCCGTTGTGGCTCATGAAGCGGTTCGGCTGGGCGCGGTCCCAGGACGGGAACGTGTTCGTGGCGAAGCGCGAGTGGACCATCGCCAGGTGGGACTCGTAGTCCGGCGCCGCGAGGTCCGGGAAGAACGGCACGAGCTGGCCCGAGGTCAGCATGCCCTTGTAGATGATCACGCGGGTCGAGAGCGAGCAGACGTAGAACATCTGCGCCTGGGCGAGAGCTTTGTTGCCGCGCAGGCGGATCGTCGCCTGCTTGCGGATCAGGTAGAGCTCGCGCTCGAAGGCGTCCTGGTCGAGTCCCTCGGCGGCTCGGATGAAGAGCTGCTCGATGACCGGCATGGAATCGAGGGCGGTGGCGCCGATGTCGGCGACCTCGGGGCGGGTCGGCACTCTGCGCCAGCCGATCAGCTCCTGCCCGCGTTCCGCGACGATCTCCTCCACGACACGCCGGCACAGCTCGCGTTCGCCGTCGTCCTGGGGCAGAAAGAAGACACCGGCCGAGAAGGTGCCGGGAGCTCCCAGTTCGACACCGAACTCGTCCGCCGCGACCCGGCGCAGCAGGGCGTGCGGCAGTGCGGTCAGCATGCCGGCGCCGTCGCCGGTGTTCGGCTCGCAGCCGCAGGCGCCCCGGTGGTCCATCCGGGTCAGCATGTGGGCGGCCTGCTGCATCAGCCGGTGGCTGCGCTCGCCGCGCACATGGGCGATGAAGCCGACACCGCAGGCGTCGTGCTCGTAGGCCGGGTCGTAGAGACCCATCTTGCCGGGGCGGAGCTTCATGCGGCTTCCCCGTGCTCGACGCTTTCGTCGTCGTCTCCGGGCATCGGCCCCGCGTTCTCGACCAGAAACGCGGCGAAGTCCTCGGCGGCCGCGCGCAGCCGGCGACGGGCAAAGACGATCCCCATCGGCCGCTCGAGCCTTGGCTCGAGCGGAACCGCGGCGAGCAGGCCGGCGCGCGCTTCGGCGAGGAACGTCCGGAGCGGCAGGATCGCAGCGTAGTCCGTCGCCTGCAGCATGCTCTTGAACGTGTCGATGTTGTCGAGACGCTGGGCGAACACGGCTTCGGCCCCGTTGCCTGTCAGGTAACTGCGGATGTGGCGCGCGGCGGGGAGTTCGTGGGTGAAGTGGATCAACTCGCGGCCGTCGAGATCGGCGGCACGGACGCGCTCGGCCCCGGCCAGTTCGTGGCCCACTCCGCAGGCCAGGCACATTCGCTCCTCGCGAAGTGGACGCGACTGCAGGCCGGGCCACTGCTCCGGGTAGGAGACGATGCCGAAGTCGCAGCGACCGGTCCGCGCCGCTTCGGCGACCGCGGCCGGCGGCTCGTACTCGATCTGCACGTCGAGTTCGGGTCGTTGAAGCTGGAACTCCGCCCGCAACTGGTTCAGCAGCGCGATGCCGGCGGAGTAGATCGCGTGGACCCGGACCGTCCCGCCCCGCTCAGGATCGAGCCTAGAGACGCTGCGCGCCAGTGCGTCGTAGCGCGCGACGAGTTCGCGGCCCTCGCGGGACACGAGTTCGCCGGCAGGAGTCAGCACGAAGGGCCGCTTGGAGCGGTCGAGGAGCCGCGTGCCGAAGAGCTCTTCCAGGTGCTGAATCCGCTGGCTGACCGCCGACTGGGTGATGCCGTGAAGCTCGGCTGCGCGGCTGAAGCTGCGCAGGTCGGCCACGTCGCAGAAGATGCGGAGCCCTTGCATCGGAAGTGTAAGAGCCTACATTAGCCAAGGCTCATGAGCAACCGGTGAACATTAGCGAAGCTGATGTTGCGGGGACCGCCGGGTGCGCGGGTCCGTTGCCGCGGGTCTTCTGACCCGCGGAGAACGCGCGCCGAAGGCGGCTTGAAGAACGCGCCGACCGTCAGGTCGGCTCCTTGATCCGCCTACCCCAAACGCCAGTAGAAGACGACCAGGTACGCCGCCAGCAGCACGGCGACCCACAGCGCCATCGACGCCGTGAGCCAGGAGCGCCCGAGGAACCCCTGCGGGCCCAGGTGACGCTGCGCCGTTTCGAGCGCGGCGGCGGCGAGCCGGCCGGCAACGGCGTAGCCGGTGCGGTGCGTTGCTGTGAACGCGGTGGCGACGCCGTCCCAGATGCGGAGGCCGACCCGGCGGTAGAGCCAGTCCGCGTCCAGGTTCACCGAGCGCAGCTCCGGCGGATAGAGGCCGGTGCGCATGAGCGTGGCGAAGGCCAGGGCCGAGAAGAACAGGAGCTGGCTCTGGGTGATGACGTGGGTCGTCGTGTACACCTCGTAGTGGACCGGGTAAGGCAGCAGCTCGTAGAAGGGGTTTGCCGTGCCGAACCACAGCCCCGCCAGTGGCAACAGGCCGATCGTCATGCTGGCCGCGGCGGCCAGCACCATCGCGACGATCATCGACCGCGGCGCCTCCTTGCAGCGGATGCCGGAGTCGTGGTGGAAGAAGGCGAAGAAGGGAATCTTGATCCCGGCGTGGTGGAAGACGCCGGCGGAGGCGAACAGGAGCACGAGCCAGAGCCAGAAGTACTCCTTGTAGACGGCGGCGCTCATGATGAGCGACTTGGTGGCGAAGGCGGAGAACAGGGGGAAGGCCGAGATCGAAGCGGCGCCGATGATGCAGAGCCCGGTCGTGATCGGCATCGACTTGTAGAGGCCTCCCAGGTCCGAGCCGTTCACGTGGCCGACCCGATAGAGCACTGCCCCCATGGCCATGAACAGGAGTCCCTTGAACAGGATGTCGGCGAAGGCGTGGGCGACGGCGCCGTTGATCGCGAGCTCGGTGCCGATGCCGATGCCGACGACCATGAAGCCGAGCTGGTTCGTCATGCTGTACGCGAGCACCCGGCGCAGGTCGTTCTCGATGACGGCGAAGAAGATCGGGAAGGCGGTCATGAGGGCGCCGATCCAGATCAGCTCGGACTGGCCGGGGAAGGCCCTGGCCAGCGCGTAGATCGCGAACTTCGTCGTGAACGCCGACAGGAACACGGCGCCGGCCGGGGTCGACTCGGGGTACGCGTCGATCAGCCAACTGTGCAGCAGCGGGAAGGCCGCCTTGAGTCCGAAGGCGAGGAAGATGAGGGTCGCCGCGAGGTTCGAGAAGCCGAGCCCTCCGTCCTCGAGGAAGCCGGTCAGGTTGCGGAACTCGGCCCAGCCGGGAGCGGCGCCGACTTCGTGCCTGAGCAGCACGATGCCGGCGAGCAGAAGGACGCCCGAGACCATCTGCATCCCCAGGTAGCGGAGGCCGGCGCCGGCCGCCGGGCCGCTCCTCCGGACCCAGACCAGCAGCGCCGACGACACCGCGGCCACTTCCCAGAACAGGAACAGGCTCCAGAGGTCGCCGGCCAGCACCACGCCGAGAGCGGATCCGGCGTAGAAGACGCCGACCAGCGGCTGGAAGTTGTCGCGGACGTAGAACGAGTAAATGCTGCCGATGAGCGCCGCCAGGTGGAAGATGACGACGAAGATCCGGCTCAGCGGGTCGATCCGGACGAGCGTGAGGGTCTGGCCGAAGAGTTCGAACTGGGCGTAGTCGCCGAAGTCGAGACCCCAGAAGCGCCAGAGGGAGTAGACCGGCAGGGCCAGGAGCAGCGCCCGCAGCACGGTCCGGGGCAGCACGTTGCGCGGCACCGCTGCCAGGACCACGCTGCCGAGCATGAGCAGCAGCGGCGGCGACAGCAGGAACTCGGCCATCCTGGACTCAGGTCGAGGAGCCGCCGCCGCGGCGCCGCTCGTAGTAGTCCTCGGACCGCATCAGCACGCGCCGCATCTGCTTCGCCGCCAGCACCAGCAGGAAGGCGCCGACGAAGCCGTACACGGGGTAGAACCCGAAGCCGCCGTCGGCCCAGCCGCCCCAGGCATCGAACTCCGCCTTCTTCTTGTAGAGGAAGTCCGCCGCCAGCCACAGGACGTCGATGAGGATCAGCGCGTAGAAGACCTTGGCGACGTTTCCCTTCCGGTCGAGCCAGTACGTCCTGCCGCCGTGTTTCCCGTGGTCGTGCTGCGCCATGGCTCGGGGGAGGTTAGCAGTCGGGCTCGCACTCCACGGGCCCCGCGCGGAGCGCGTAGCATGCCCCGTGGACTCGTTCTCGGAACCGGTGCGCCGGTGGTTCGACGACTCGTTCTCCGGGCCGACCCGGGTGCAGGAACTGGGCTGGCCGGTGCTGGCCGGCGGCGGGAACGCACTGCTCGTGGCGCCCACCGGCAGCGGCAAGACGCTCGCCGCTTTCCTGTGGGCGATCGACCGGCTGTGTCTCGGCGACGAGCCTCCCGGCCCGGGCGTGCGTGTCGTCTACGTGTCGCCGCTCAAGGCCCTCGCCTACGACATCGAGCGCAACCTCCAGGCGCCACTCGGGGGCGTCGTCGAGGAGGCGCGCAGGCTCGGCACTCCGGTGCGGCCGGTCACGGTCGACGTCCGCACCGGGGACACGCCGCCCGGCGACCGGCGCCGCCAGCTGCGAAAGCCCGGCGAAATCCTGGTGACGACACCCGAGTCGTTGTTCCTGGTGCTCGGCTCGCGGGCGGCGGCGAACCTGCGCACGGTCGAGACGGTGATCGTCGACGAGGTTCATGCGATGGCGGCGACGAAGCGCGGCGCCCACCTGGCGTTCTCGCTCGAGCGGCTCGCGGAGTTGGCGGACGGCCGGGATCCGCAGCGGATCGGTCTCTCGGCGACGGTGCGGCCAATGGACGTGGCGGCCGGGTTTCTCGGCGGTGACCGGCCGGTCGAGGTCATCGACGCCTCCGAGCCGCCGGACATCGACCTGCGGGTCGTCGTGCCCGTGCCGGACATGGAGGCACCGCCGCCGGCGCCTGAGACTCTCGCTTCCGGCGAAGGATGGCCGCGCAGTTTCGAGACATCGGGGCTGTGGCCGTCCGTCTTCCCGCGCATCCTGGAGGCGGTGCGGCGCCACCGCTCGACGATCGTCTTCGTCAACAGCCGCTCCCTCTGCGAGCGGCTGGCGCAGCGGCTGAACGAGCTGGACGACCGGACCCGCGCCGATGCAGCTGAACCGGGTGAAGACCATGAGCCGCTGGCCCGCGCCCACCACGGCAGCATCTCCCACGAACGACGACGGGAGATCGAGGGTGCGCTCAAGGCGGGCCGCCTGCGCTGCATCGTGGCGACCAGCTCGCTCGAACTGGGAATCGACATGGGCAGCGTCGACCTGGTCCTCCTGGTCGAGGCGCCGGGGTCCACCGCCAGCGGACTGCAGCGGGTGGGCCGCTCGGGGCACGCGGTCGGCGAGCGGAGCCGCGGTCTGATCTTCCCCAAGTTCCGGGGCGACCTCCTGGAGTGCACGGTGACCGCGATCCAGATGCAGCGCGGCGCGATCGAGTCGATGCGGCTGCCCGAGAACCCGCTCGACGTTCTGGCGCAGCAGATCGTCGCGATGTGCTGCGGCCGGGAGTGGACCGTCGACGGGATCCTGACCCTGGCGCGGCGCGCCCGGCCCTACCGCGGTCTGACCCGCAACCTGCTCGCCGCGGTGCTCGACATGCTGGTCGGCCGCTTTCCCTCCGAGGAGTTCGCCGACCTGCGGCCCCGGCTGTCGTGGGACCACGGACGCGACGTGCTGACGGCCCGGCGCGGCGCCGACTTCCTGGTGCGCATGAACGCCGGCACGATTCCGGATCGCGGCCTGTTCACGGTTCACCTGGGGCCCGAGGGTCCGCGGGTGGGCGAACTCGACGAGGAGATGGTCTACGAGTCGCGAGCCGGCGACACCTTCCTGCTCGGGGCCTCCGCCTGGCGCGTGACTGAGATCACCCGCGACCGGGTCATCGTCCGGCCGGCGCCGGGGGAGCCGGGGCGGATGCCCTTCTGGCACGGCGATGGCCCCGGCCGGCCGCTGGAGCTGGGCCGGGCGCTGGGCGCCTTCGTGCGCGAGCTCGGCCAGAGGCAGGGCGCCGCCGCCAGACGCTGGCTCGAAGACGAAGCGCCGCTCGACCCGCACGCCGTCTCGAACCTCTGCGCCTACGTCGAGGAGCAGCGGGACCGCACCGGCGCGCTGCCGACCGACCGCGCGGTGACGATCGAGCGCTTCCGGGACGAGGTCGGCGACTGGCGCGTGTGCATCCTGACCCCGTTCGGTGCCCGCATCCACGCGCCCTGGGCGATGGCGCTCGAGCGCCGGATCGGCCGGCGCTTCGGTTTCGAGATCCAGACTCTCTGGACCGACGACGGACTGGCGCTCCGCTTCGCCGACACCGACGAGTTGCCGGCGGCGCGGGAGTTCCTGCTCGACCCGGACGAGGTCGAGGACCTGGTCGTCGAGCAGGTCGCCTCCTCGCCGATGTTCGCGAGCCGGTTTCGCGAGAACGCGGCCCGCGCGCTGCTCCTGCCTCGCAACCGGCCCGGCAAGCGGACGCCGCTCTGGCAACAGCGCCAGCGGTCGAAGAACCTGCTCTCCGTCGTCCGCAGGTACCCCGACTTCCCGATCCTGCTCGAGACCTACCGCGAGTGCCTGAGCGATCTCTTCGATCTGTCGGGTCTGGTCGAGCTGATGGCGGAGGTCGCGGAAGGGAACGTACGGGTCGATGACGTAGAGACTCCGGCCCCGTCTCCGTTCGCCCGCTCCCTCGTCTTCTCCTACGAAGAGCGCTTCCTCTACGACCAGGACGCGCCCGCGGCCGAGCGTCGGGCGCAGGCGCTGACCCTCGACCGGGAGCTCCTGCGGGAACTGCTCGGCACGGCCAGTCTGCGGGAACTGCTCGACCCGGACGTGATCCGGGCGGTCGAAGAGGAGCTCCAGGGGCTTTCGCCGGACCGCCGCGCGCGGCACGAGGACGACCTCTACGATCTGCTGCGGCGAACCGGCGGTCTGACCCGAGAGGAGATCGAGGCCCGGGCGCCCGGAGACGCTGGTGACTGGCTTGCGCATCTGGCGCGGCAGAAGCGCGCGGTCCAGGTGGAGTTCGAGGGCGGCGAGAGGATGTGGACGGCCGTGGAGGACGCCGCGCTTTACCGCGACGGCATCGACGCGATGCTGCCGGAAGGCCTGCCATGCGAACTGCTGGCCTCGCGGCCCGCGCCCCTCGAGAGCCTCCTGCGGCGCTACGCGCACAGCCGGGGTCCGTTCACGGCCGCCGATGCGGCGGCCCGCTTCGGCCTGCCCGAAGGGGCGATCGAGCCGCTGCTGGCTCGTCTGGAAGAGGCCGACCGCCTCAGCCGGGGCGAGTTCCGCAGGGAAGGCGACGTGGTCGAGTGGTGCGACCGCGACGTGCTCCGCCGGATCAAGCGCCGGACGCTGGCCAGGCTGCGCCGTGAAGCCGAGCCGGTCGACGGAGCGGCTCTGGCGCGCTTCCTGACTCGCTGGCAGGGCGTTGAGACGGCCGCAACGGTCCCGGCTCGCCCGGCGGCGCGGGCTCGCGGGCGGTCGGTGGCGCCGGCAGCGTCGGACGGCGCCCTGGTTCGTCTTCGGGAGGCCGTGGCGCAGCTCGAAGGCGTGCCGCTTTCCTGGCGGAACCTGGTCGGCCATGTACTCCCGGCGCGAGTGCCTGGGTTCCGGGTCGAGATGCTCGATCGCCTTGCGGCTGCCGGAGAGATGCTGTGGGTGGGCGACGGCAGGCTCGGGTCGAGAGACGGCCGGGTCGCGATCTACCGTCGGGAGCGGTTCCAGGTTCTGGCGCGCGGGAGCGGGTCTTCCGAACCGTCGGAGGAGTGGCCGGCCGCGGCGCCTCATGGCGCGGTTCTCGACCGCCTGGCGGCGCGCGGCGCCTGCTTCACGTTCGACCTGGTGGGCGGGGTGGTGGGCGATGGCGACTGGGGCGAAACGGAGGTCGAAGCGGCGATCTGGGATCTCGTGTGGGCCGGCCGGATCACGAACGACACGTTCCTGCCGCTGGCCTCGCTCGGCAAGCGGAAGCGGTCCGCCGCCGCGCGTCCCGCCCATGGACTACCCCGAGGCTGGCGTCGCGGGCCGCGGGCCGGGACCGCGCCTGCCGGCATGCGCGCCAGTGTGTCGGGCGCCCGCCGTGGCCGGGCCGGGATACTGGCTGGCGGCCGCTGGTCTCTGGTCGGCGACCTGGCCCCGCCGGCCGGGCGGGTGAGCGACACGGAGTGGGCTCACGCCATGGCGACGCTGCTGCTCGACCGCCACGGCGTGGTCGCGGCCGAGACGGCCCGCAGCGCGAACGTGCCGGGCGGTTTCGAGGCGCTCTATCCCGTGCTGCGCGAGATGGAAGAGGCCGGCCACATCCGCCGCGGCTACTTCGTTCACGGACTGGCCGGCCGCCAGTTCGCGTTGCCGGCGGCGGTCGAGCGCCTGCGGCGGGAGCGGCGAGGACCGGCAAAGCGCGGGGCGATCGGGATCCTGCCGGCTGTTGACCCCGCGAATCCCTGGGGCGCCGTCCTGCCGTGGCCCCAGCTCGGAGCCGAGATCGATCCCAGGAGGCGCGGCCCCCGCCGGATCGCCGGCGCCTGGCTCGTCCTCCGGGCCGGCTCGCCCTGCCTCTTCCTGGAAGCGGGCGGCCAGGGCATCTGGACCTTTGCCGCGCTTGGCGGCGACCCGGAACCCGGGGACGCCTGGGCCGCGCTCCGCGACCTCGCCGGCCGCCGTCGCCGCCGGACCCTCAGGCTCCTGCGCATCGACGGCCGTCCAGCCCGCGAGTCCCCGTGGACCGCGACCCTCGACGAATGCGGCTTCGAGAAGGACCCGGACGGCTACCGCGTCAGCCGGTTGCTGCCTGCGGTTTAGCCGGGCGTCTGCTACTCAGGTCGAGGCGCCAAAGGCTTCGCGCAGCGCCGCGCAGGCTTCGTCGACCGCCTGGCGGCCGCCGTCGAGGATCGGGGAGAGCTGGAAGAAGACGTGAACCTGGCCCTCGTAGTTCGAGAGGGTCGCGTCGACGCCGGCTGCCTGGAGCGTCTCGGCGTAGTCCCGGCCCTCATCGCGGAGCGGGTCGAACTCGGCGGTGATGACGAGGGCCGGCGGCAGGCCGCTGTGGTCGGAGGCGAGCAGCGGCGCGGCGCGGAAGTCGGCGCGGTCCGCGTCTGAGCGCAGGTAGTGGCCGCGGAACCAGATCATGTGGTCCTTCGTCAGGACGTAGCCGTCCGCGTTCTCGTCGATCGAGGGGCGGCTGAAGTCCATCTCGACCGCCGGGTAGACGAGAAGCTGGAACGCGAGATCCGGACCGCCGTTGTCGCGGGCGAGCAGGCTCATCACGGCCGACAGGTTGCCGCCGGCGCTGTCGCCGCCGACCGCGATCCGGGCCGGGTCGCCGCCGAGTTGCCCGGCGTTGGCCGCGACCCACTGGAGCGCGGCCCAGGAGTCGTCGACCGCGGCCGGGAACCGGGCTTCGGGCGCCAACCGATAGTCGACCGCGACGACGAGGCAGCCAGCGCCCGCGCAGAGTTCGCGGCAGGCGTAGTCGTGAGTGTCCAGGTCGCCGATCACCCAGCCGCCGCCGTGGTAGTAGACGAGGATCGGCAGGGCGTCGCCGGCATCCCTGGGACGGTAGATGCGGACAGGAATGTCGCCGGCTGGCCCGGGAACGGTGGAGTCCCCGGTGTCCACGTCCGGGCCCTGGCCGAGCATCTCGGCGACCGCCAGATAGCCGGCCCGGGCCATCTCCACGGTCTGCTCCGTGATTGGCGGAACCTGGTTCTCGATCGCGGCCTGCTCCTGGGCTGCGAGGAAGGCCTGTACCTGGGGGTCGACTGGCATATGCGCTCCGTGGCTGTGGAAGGAGCGCGTAGCCTACGTCAGCCTTCCGTCGCCTCCTCGGCGGCTTCCGCCGCTTCCTCGGCCTGCTCGACCGCCTCCTCGACCGTGTCGCTGACGAGATCGGCGAAGCCGCTCCAGTCGGCGTTCTCGACGCTGGCCGCGATCAATTCGGCCAGTTCGCCCATCTGCTCACCGAGCGCGCCGAGCGCTTCGCCGAACATCTCCCAGTCGGCGCCTTCCATGGCCTCCCCGAGAGAGGTACCGAAGCGTTCGCCGAACTCTTCCCAGAACTCTTCGAAGCGGTCCCAGTCGACCTCGCCGTCAGGGTGCTCCATGTCCTCGAACTGTTCCGCCCAGGCGTCCCACTCCTCCTCGTCGAAGGCCTGCTCGAACGACGCGGCGAATTGCTCGCCCCATTCCTCCCAGCGCCTGCCGAACTCTTCCCAGTCCTGGCCGTGGGCTTCCCAGTCGGCTTCCTCGAAGCTGCGGCCGAAGCGCTCGCCCCACTCCTCCCAGCGCTGGCCGAGTTCTTCCCAGCGCTCGTCGTGACTCGACTCGGCGTTCTCCTGGGCCAGGAGCGCTCCGGGAACGAGGGCGATCAGGAAGGCGAACGCCAGCGTCGCCCAGCGATGGTGGTGGAGGTTCTTCATGTTCGGTCTCCCTGGCTGTCGGAGGGGCAGGCGACCTGACTGGGCCGCACCTCTCTAACAACGTCGCGGCGTCGCCGGAGTTTCACGAGCGGGCATATCGGAAGAGTGAGCACTTCCCCTGGCGTTCCTGTGGTCAACTAGCCGCGCGATGGAGACAGCCGTACACATGCCGCGTTCCCAGTTCGTGATCGAGGGTGGTCAGCCGATCGCGGGGAAGCTGCGCGCGCGGGGCAACAAGAACGCGGCGTTGCCGCTCCTTGCGGCCGCGCTCCTCACGGACGAGGAGGTCACGCTCCGGAACGTACCCCGGATCCGCGACGTCGAGGCGCAGATCGAGTTGTTGCGCCAGCTCGGCGCCGAAGCCGCGTTCGTCGGCGGCGACACGGTGCGCGTTCGCGCCGCGGGCCTCGGCGACGAGGATCCGGACCCGGATCTCTGCCGGGCGATCCGCGCTTCGATCCTGCTCGCCGGGCCGCTGCTGGCGCGGCGCGGGCGCGTGAACATGCCGGCTCCGGGCGGTGACGTCATCGGCCGGCGCCGGCTCGACACCCACCTGCTGGCGCTCGAGGGCCTGGGCGCCGGCGTCGAGCTCTGTCCGCGCGGAGGGCTTCAGTGTCGCGTCGAGGGTTCGGGGGAGCGCCTGCGCGGGGCCGAGATCTTCCTGGACGAGGCCTCGGTCACGGGAACGGAGAACGCGGTGATGGCGGCCTGTCTGGCGGAGGGCGAGACGAGGATCCTGAACGCGGCGAGCGAGCCCCACGTGCAGGACCTCTGCCGTCTCCTGAAGGCGATGGGGGTGCCGATCGAAGGTGTCGGGACGAACCTGCTCGTCGTCCGGGGCGTGGAGCGGCTGGGCGGGGCGGAGTTCGAGATCGGTCCCGACTACATCGAGGTCGGGTCGCTCGTCACGCTGGCGGCGGTGACCGGCGGCGAACTCCGCATCCCGAATGCCCGGCCGGAGGAGCACCGGGCCACCCGGCTCGCCTTCGGCCGTCTGGGCATCGACTTCGAGGTGTCCGAGGATGGCCGCGACCTGTTCGTTCCCGGCGATCAGGAACTCCAGGTGCGCACGGATCTTCAGGGCGCGATCCCGAAGATCGAGGACGCGCCGTGGCCCGGTTTCCCCGCCGATCTCACCTCGATCGCGGTCGTCGGAGCGACCCAGAGCCGGGGCTCGGTGCTGATCCACGAGAAGTTGTTCGAGTCGCGGATGTTCTTCGTCGACCGCCTGGTGGCGATGGGCGCCCAGATCGTGCTTTGCGACCCCCACCGCGTGGTCGTCAGCGGGCCGTCGAAGCTCTATGGACGGGACATGGTGAGCCCGGACATCCGCGCCGGCATGGCGATGCTGATCGCCGCCCTGTGCGCCGAAGGCCGCAGCGTCATCGACAACGTGCAGCAGATCGACCGCGGCTACGAGCGGATCGACGAGCGGCTCAGGTCGCTCGGCGCGAACATCGAACGCGTCGGCTGACTGGGGCTGCTAGCGTTCGCGCAATGGCAGGCCTCTACTACGAGCAGTTCGAAGTCGGTCAGCTCTTCGACCACGCGCTGCGGCGCACGGTCACCGAGGCGGACAACGTCTTCTTCACCGCGATGACCCACAACCCGGCCGCGCTCCACCTCGACGCGGAGGCGATGAAGAACAGCGAGTTCGGCGAGCGGATCGTCAACAGTTGCTTCACCCTGAGCCTGATGGTCGGGATCTCGGTCGGCGACACGACCCTCGGCACGACGATCGCCAACCTGGGTTGGAACGACGTCGTCTTTCCGCGCCCCGTGTTCCACGGCGACACCTTGCGCATCGAGACGGAGGTCAAGGACAAGCGGGAGAGCCGTTCCCGACCGAACGCCGGGATCGTGACCTTCGAGCACCGCGCCTTCAACCAGCGCGACGAGCTGGTGGCCCGTTGCACCAGGCTGGGACTGATGCTCAAGCTGCCGGAGGGAGAGAGGAAGGGGAACTCCGGCGGATGAGGCCGATTGATCGAAGCCACGTTGCCCCTGCTGGCTTCAACCGGGAACTTCGGCTCCCGTACGAACTGCGCGTCAAGGACTTCGACCTGGCGATGCAGGATGTCTACGACTTCTTCTTCGACGTCAACAGCAACCTGCTCGGGCGAGGCCTCAAGCGCCTTGACGATGTGCTCCGACCGGCCGCAATGTCGGGGTTCATCTCGGACATGCTCACGGCCAGTCTCGCGAACCACGCCCGTAGCCTGACGGAAAACCGCTACCACAACGGTCATCCGGATCTCCTCGTCGAGGGCGTCTATCCTGACGACAGCGTGGCGGCAGGGGAAGAGGGCGTCGAGATCAAGACCACGCGAAAGAAGGGCGGCGCCGTCGACTTCCACGGGGCCCGGGATCAGTGGCTCTGCGTCTTCGTCTACGAGACCGATCACGTCACTGAGCCGGCTCGAGCTCGACGGCCAATGGTCTTCACGGAGGTCTACCTGGGCTACGTCACGGTGGACGACTTCCGCCGAAACGAGCGGGGTGAGTTGGGGACTCGGACGGCGACGCTTGATCGAGACGGGATACGGAAGTTCCGTCAGAGCTGGCTGTACCGACTCCTGTAGTGAGCCTCAAGAACGGCTCGCCGCGACACGGCACGGGGAGTCACACTGTGAACGCAACGACGGGAGGCGAGTCTCATGGCAGCAGTAACCAAGCCAAAGTGGGAGAGAGTACCTTGGCGTGAACTGCCTGGCTGGCTAGGTGTTGTCATTGCAATCATCGGCATTTTCCTGACGTATTGGGAGATAAGGACCGCGAACGAGCGGGAACTCGTTTTCAGGATTTGGGATGATGCTCGCGAACTACACGCTAACTCCATTGACTTTCCCGGCAACAGTTCGAGGAGCCAAGTCGTTTCCGAGGGACGCCTGCTCGACAGCATTCAGTCCCACTCCGGACTGCTTCGCGACCGTTCGCTGAAGCAAGCCGCAAACGGAGTGAGCCGCGCTTGGTCCATCGCTCACCTGAAGTCCGCCGAAGATCGGAGCGAGCTCACCTGTGAGATCGGGAACATGCTCGACTTGATGGCAGAAACGTTGGGAACCTACGATCCTGTCGAGTTGCCCTCGGACGAGCCCCTCTGCTGCTGTACGCTCGCCGACCCATGACGAGGCTCTGCCCCGCATCTCACGAACGCTATTCCGGCGTCGGGGCTTTGCCCGGGCTCTCTAGCGAGCCAACCCATCCCAGCATTGTTGCGCGGTCGAGGCTAGAAGAGTCGGTGTTGGCCCCGTAGCGCGGCAAGTTGGGGAAGAGCCTCGCAGGCCATCCGGTAGTAGTGCGGGTCCTTCTCGATGCCGACGCTCTTGTAGCCGACGGCGTTCGCGGCAGCGAGAGTCGAGGCGGCACCGCAGAACGGGTCCAGGACGACACCCTTGCCTAGGGGAAGAACGGCCTGAACGAGCGGCCTGAGGAAACGTTGCGGCTTGAGGCTCGGGTGGGGCGCCAGCTTTCTTTCGGAGGCTCGGGTTGGCGCGGAGCGGATCACGTCGCCGAAGGGTCGGCCGCTCTCAGGCCGGCGAAATCCGCCCGTGCTCCACTTTCGCAAGTTGTCCTGGATTCTGCCTTCCGGAGGCTTGCGAAACAGCAGCCACGGTTCCCACATGGACCTCGGCATCACGCTCACGTCCTCGAACTCGACGTGAGCCCCTTTTGGGCGATCTCCACCGCGCATCGTAGTGACTAGCCGGACCAGCTCGCCTCGCCGCTCCAGGCCGCCCCGCGCGAGCGCGCCGGACACGAGGTAAGAGAGCAAGGGGTTGGTGGCTACGACCACGTTGGCGCCGGGAACGAGGACCGGCAGTAGCAGGCGCGCCCAAGTCTCGAAGAACGCTTCGAGTCCCTGCTTGTCACGGTCCGACAGGGTGGTGAACCGAGGCAGCGGAGAGCGTTGTGCTCCGTCGAAGGACGGAGGGATGCGCCACACGCCGCCGCGGCCGGCGCGCAGTTTCTCCTGTTCCAGAGTCGAGTACTCGACCAGGCCGTAGGGAGGGTCGGTGACGACGGCGTGAACTGTGTTGGGTTCGCAGGTCCTTAGCCAGTCGAGACAGTCGGCATGGACAATGGAAGCTCTGCCATGGTCGAACGCCGGAAGCGCCTCCCGGAGTTCACTGATCGGCGGCCCCCACCGAGGTTCGCCGTTGCGGAGGCGATAGAGGCCCCGGGCAGGCTTCTCGAAGAGCTCAGGTGTGTTGAGCCGGAGGTAGGAGCGGATGCTTGAACCGGCCACGGTCCCGATGCGCTGCTGCACGCCCTGTTCGATCTGGCTGGGTGAAGCACCGTCCGGATAGGTCTGGAGCACCGCGACGATGGCGTCTCGGACTTGGCCCGGTGGCCGTCGGGGCGGTTCCATGCCCTGGACTATAGACGTCCGGACGTCTTGCTGCAACAGCCTGCGGGGAACTTAGTGGGGTTGTCGCCCAGGGGGCGGTGACCCAGTCGTTACTCGTGCCCGTCAGGGCCATCGTGCAGGAAGATTCGCACCGCCGGGCCGAAAGCCAACCGCGGACCCGGAAGGCAGCCGTCTTGTTGGTGCTCGCCGGATACGGGCCACTCGCTGTGGCCTTGATGTTCCACGAGCGTGATGTCGACTCTGCCTGTTCGGAACGGGAACCAGAAACCGGGGGAGTGAGCGCGGCTGAACAAGACCATGGGTGCTGCGTTCTCTCCGTCCCAGGTGATGCGAGCGTCGACGCACTGAGCCTCCGGTACGGGGCCGCAGCCCTCGCACTCCATGGAGACGAAGACCCACGGGGGTTCGCCGTCGTCGCGATTTTCCTCAATGTTGGCCCCGGCGATGGAGACGGTCGGCTCCCGGGGTTGCAGGCCGAGTTCTACGGGCTCGCCGAAGTCAAGCTCCGGACCGACGACACATCCGTCCTTCCGGTGCCTTCCGGAGGGTTGCTTCCCGGGCGGATGGCCCTCATGTTCCGCCAACTCGACTCGAAGCGGATTGCCGACCTCGGGCGGGGGGTACAACACGAAACCGTGTGAGAGCGCCTTCCTGTGAGTACGTGCCGAGAGTCCTGCGTGCCAGGACATGAGGACGTCGAAGCACTGGTTCTCTGGCACGGCCTCGCAGTTCTCGCAGGCGAGGTCAAAATAGACGCCGCTTCGGTCGTCACCGTCGCCAAGGTGAATCCGCTTCTGGACCTCGACAATAGAGACTCTCGGGGTCGGGGCCCGAGCCTCCTGGGCGAAAGCCGCCGCGGCGACCAGCATCGAGGCCGGGAGGGCAGTCTTCCAACTCACGCCAGCATGCTAGTCAAGCTTCCCGCGGGCCAAGCGGGTTCTCTCCAACTCGGAGAGGCGCCTTGCAGTAGGCTGAGGCCGTCGCGCGGAACCCGCCATCGCCATGAAGTTCGTCGAACTCGCCACCTTCGATTCCCGGCTGGAGGCCGAGACGATCGGCCATGCCCTGGACCAGTACGACATCCCGTTCCTCGTGCAGAGCGCCGGAGTCGGCATGTTCGGCATGGGGATGATGGGGAAGTCGCCGGTGCCGGTGAAGCTCTGCGTGCCGGACAACCGGCTGGACGAGGTGAAGGAACTGCTGAGTTGCTTTGCCGAGCCGCTCGGGGAGGGCGAGGAGCCGCCGGTCGACGGCTGAGGCTCAGCCCCCGAGCACTTCCAGGGCCTCCGGCAGGAGGCGACGGGTAGTGCTGAACGCCCGGTCGCCGTGGATCGTCTCGTTGCCGTCCCAGTCGCCGAAGTAGCCGCCGGCTTCCCGCAGGATGACGGGGAACGGTCCGCAGTCCCAGGCGCTCATCTTCGGGTCGACCATCAGTTCGAGGCGGCCGGTGGCGACCAGGGCGTGGCCGTAGGCGTCGGACCAGCCGACGCGGTAGGCGGTGCCTTCCATCATCCGCTGCCAGGCCTTGCGGTGGCGGTCGTCGACGAAGAGGCCCGGGTCGCCGAAGGAGACGTACCCCTCGGCCAAGCTGGACGTTTCGCGGACCTGCGCCGGCTCGCCGTTCAGCGTACAGCCGTGACCGGAGGCGGCGGCCACCGTCTCGCCGATGCCCGGGAAGTGGGCGACGCCGACCTCGACCCGTCCGTCGACTTCCAGGCCGATGAGGATGCCGTAGAGCGGCACGCCGCGGACGAAGGAGCGGGTGCCGTCGATCGGGTCGACGTACCAGTGGCGGTCGCCGCCTTCCGCGTTCGCCGAGCCGTCGCTCGTCCCGAACTCCTCGCCGACCACGACGTCGCCTGGGAATACCTCGGCGATCCGTGAACGGATCAGCTCCTCGGCGCCCCGGTCCGCCTCGGTGACCGGCGTCATGTCGCTCTTGAGTTCCGGGTCGACGCCGAGGCGGAAGAACTCCAGCGTCAACTGGCCGGCGATCCAGGCGGTCTCGACGGCGAAGTCGAGTTCGGCCTCGTAGTTCACCTAGAACGTCTCGATCGTCCGCTCGTCGCTGTTGGCGGGGAGTGCGATGTGCATGCCGTCGACGCTGACGACCGCTTCGTTCGGCGCGTCCTCGGCCCGACCGCGCAGGAACACGCCGTCCGCCTGCGCCGCGGGCAGGGGAGGTACGAGGTGGTTCAGCACGAGGA
This sequence comes from Thermoanaerobaculia bacterium, assembly GCA_022826745.1. GTDB lineage: Bacteria > Acidobacteriota > Thermoanaerobaculia > Multivoradales > Multivoraceae > Multivorans. Next base: position 251,263 of record JAJDUI010000008.1, read on the forward strand.
GCTTGACCTTCGCGTCGGCGGCCAGGGCGTGCACGTCGGCGGGGAAGGTGTGGTAGTCGAGCGTGTCCCGGATCAACGTTCCCTGTGGGTTGCCGGCGCTTTCGAGCGCCTGCGCCGCCGCGCTGATCAGAGCGCCGGACAGGACCTCGTGAACCAGGACGTCGACGCCCTGGCTGGCCGCCTCGACGTTCGCCGAGCGGATCGTGTCGCCGCTGACGACGACCGAGCGGCCGCCGTAGTCGATCCGGTAGCCGATCGCCGGCGCGATCGGCTCGTGCTCGACGAGGAACGCGGTGATCTTGAGGCCGTCCTCCTCGTAGAAGATGCGGGAAGAGGCGTCCTCTGCCAGTTCGATCGTGTGCGCGTTCATCTTGCCGCCATCCGGCGGCAGCAGATCGGCGCCGTGGTGGGCGACCCGGTAGGAGACGTCCAGCTCGTAGGCGGTCTGGAAGCCCGCCACGACCCGGTCGACGCCCACCGGGCCGTAGACGTCGAGCGGCACGGCCCTGCCCGAGGTCCAGCTCGCGAAGACGACCTCGCCCAGTTCGCCGATGTGGTCGGAATGGAAGTGAGTCAGCAGGACGCCGGCCAGGCGGCCGACCGGCAGTCCCCAGAGGCGCAGGTTCAGAGTCGACCCGGGGCCGACGTCGATCAGGAACATCCGTCCGCCGGCGATGACCGCCGTGCAGGGGCCGGCGCGCTCGGCACTCGGCAGCGGCGAACCGCTGCCGCAGATGACGACGTGCAGGGCGCCGTCGTCGAGCAGGGACGAGCGGTTGGGCGGCCGGGCGCCGAACTGGGCGTCGACGGCCGATGCGAGGAGGAGGCAGGCCGCGCCCGCTGCGGAAAGGACGGTCGCCGCGGAGTGGCGCGTGGGTCTCATGTGGTCAGCCTTTCGGAGAGTGCAGCACCGGGCGAGGGTGGCGTCGGAACATAGCAGTCAGCGATGACTCCGGCTGGGTGCGCGGGTCTTCTGACCCGCTGCCGCCGAAGGCGGCGATGAGTACAGGCCGGCCGCCAGGCCGCCTCCGCTTAGACTCACCCGCGATGGCGGAGCAGGCGCTGATCAACGATCCGACCGCCCTGCTCGTCTTCTTCGCCGGCTTCGTGGCGCTGATCTTTGCGCTGGCGCGGACCCCGGCCTTCGAGCGGCTGTTCAGAACCCTGCCGCCGATCGTCTGGATCTACCTGCTGCCCGTGGTCCTGACCACGGTTGGCATCACGCCGGCCGAGTCGCCGTTCTACGACTGGTGCACGGACTACCTGATGCCGTGCTCGTTGCTGCTCCTCGTACTGGCGACGGACGTGCCGGCGATCAAGCGCCTCGGGCCGCTGGCGGCTGCGATGCTGCTCGCCGGCTCGGTCGGCATCGTGATCGGCGGTCCGATCGCCCTGGCCATCTTCCAGCCCTTCCTCGATCCGCAGGCCTGGAAGGGCCTGGGGGCGCTCGCCGGCTCCTGGATCGGCGGCCTGTCGAACATGATCGCGATCAAGGAGGGCGTCGGCGCCCCGGACGACATCTTCGCTCCGATGATCATCGTCGATTCGGTCGTCGGCTACGGCTGGATGTCGATCATCATCCTGCTCAGCGGCCACCAGAACCGGATCGACCGCCGCCACCGGGCGCGCCGTGAGGAACTCGACCGGCTGAACGAGCGGTTGCAGAAGGTGCAGGCGGAGAAGGCGCGGCCGATCACGCTGCCGGCCTTCGCCACGATGCTCGGCGTCGGCCTCGTGGGGAGCTGGCTGTGCATGCGCGGCGGGGAGCTGTTGCCGCAGGTGGGCTCGGTGCTTTCGCACTTCACCTGGGGCATCCTGCTCGTCGTGGCGGTTGGCCTGGGGCTGTCCTTCACGCCGATTCGCCGCCTCGATCACCGCGGCGCGACGCCGGTGGCCTACGGCGGCCTCTACCTGATGGTCGCGACGATGGGCGCCGGCGGCAACCTGGCCGCGATCGCCGAGGCGCCCCAGGTGCTCGCGGTCGGCGCCGTGTGGATCGGCATCCACGTCGCCTGCCTGTACGTGGCCATGCGCCTGCTGCGAGCGCCGCTCTTCCTGTTCGCCACGGGAAGCATGGGCAACGTCGGCGGCGTCATCTCGACGCCGGTGATCGCGGGAGTGTTCCAGCCCGCCCTCGCCGCGGTCGGCGTGCTGATGGGCGTCCTGGGCAACCTGGTCGGTACGCCGCTGGGTCTGCTCTGCGCCCAGCTCATGGCATGGGTGGCGCGGGCGTATCACGGCGCGGCGTCGCTGTAGGAGGCCGCCTGGTCGCCTACGCGGGCTCCGGCTCGGGTCCATCGTCGCCTGCGGCAAGAGCCCGGAACAGGTCGATCTCCGTCTTGCAGGTCTTGACCACCCAGGCGATCACCGCGGCGTCGTCGATGAAGCCGGCGACCGGGACGAAGTCGGGGATGACGTCGATGGGGATGACGAAGTAGAGGACAGCGCCGGCGATGAGGATGAGGGTTTCCTTCCGGAGACGGTAATCGCCGCGGGCGACCGCCCGGAGCAGTTCGAACATCGTTCTCAGGTCTTCGATCACGGCGGCGAGGGGGCTCGAGGTGCCGCCCGCGTTTCTTGCCTTCTCGCGAGCCTCGTCGACGATCTCGCGGAGCTTGTCCGGCGATTCGACGATCTCCGCGGCCTGGTTCCTTGCGTGGAGGGGCAGCTCCATCTCGCCGGTCAACTGCCGATCGGGTGCCATGTCGTCTTCACTTCCTGCAGGTCGGTGATTTCGTAGGGGCTCTGGACATCGGTCCAGTCCTCGTGGGGACGGACCGCGACGCGTTTCAGGTTGTGGACCGCTTCGATCTCGGCGGACCTGGCGACGTCCGGGTCCGGGGAGCAGAGGAGCAGCGCGTCGACGTCGCGGTGGGCGGCCAGCGGTGCGAGCATTTCGTCGCGGCGACCGGTCAGGATGTTGACGACGCCGCCGGGCACGTCGGAGGAGTTGAGGACTTCGCCGAAGGTCACCGCGGGCAGCGGCTGGCTGCCGGTGACGAGGGCGACGGTCGTGTTGCCGCCGGCGATCGCGGGGGCGATAGAGGAAACGAGGCCGAGCAGCGGCGACGCGGGCGCCAGGACACCGATGACGCCCATCGCTTCGAGGATCGAGAAGTTGAAGTGCGAGGTGGCGACCGGGTTGACGCTGGAGAACACCTGCTGGAACTTGTCGGTCCAGCCGGCATAGTGGAGGAGCCGGTCGACGGCGGCCTGGACCTCAGCCGCGGCTTCGTCGGACGTCGCACCGCCGGCCGTAAGCAGGGCCTCGAACTGGCCGCTTCTTCCCTCCAGCATCTCGGCGATCCGGTAGAGGATCTGGCCCCGGTTGTAGGCGGTGCGGCCGGCCCAGCCGGCCTGCGCGGCGCGCGCCGCGGTCACCGCGTCCCGCACGTCCTTGCGCGAGCAGCGGCAGATGTTCGCGATCGGCGTGCCGTCGGGCGCCAGGGCCCGGTCGAAGCGGCCGGACTCGGAGCGCGGGAACTTGCCGCCGACGTAGACCTTGTGGGTCTTGAGCACCGGCAGCCGGCCGGCCGCAGCCGCTGCCGCGGGTCGCTGCTCGCTCATGCCGCCTGCTCCGGTTGCAGGTAGGCGTGGAGTCCGGCCAGTCCGCCCTCGCGGCCGATGCCGCTCTCCTTGTAGCCGCCGAAGGGAGCGGTCGGATCGAACTTGTTGTAGGTGTTCGCCCACAGCACGCCGGCGCGGATCCGGCTGGTGACCCGGAACGCCTTGGCGCCCTTGTCGCTCCAGACGCCGCCCGAAAGGCCGTAGGGCGTGTTGTTCGCCATCGCGATCCCCTCGTCCACGGTGCGGAACGTCTGCACCGCGAGCACCGGACCGAAGATCTCCTCCTGCACGACCCGGTGCGACTGGGATGCCTGCAGGAACAGGGTCGGCCGGCACCAGTAGCCCCGGTCGGGCACGGGGCACGAGGTCTGGAACGGTTCGGCGCCTTCCGCCTCGCCGATCTCGAGATACTCCTCGATCCTGTCGAGCTGGGCGCGGGAGTTGATCGCGCCGATGTCCGTGTTCTTGTCGAGCGGGTCGCCGACGATCAGGGTCTCCATCCGGTCCTTCAGCTTGGAGATCACCTCGTCGGCGACGGATTCCTGGACCAGCAGGCGGGACCCGGCGCAGCAGACGTGGCCCTGGTTGAAGAAGATGCCGTTGACGATGCCTTCGACAGCCTGGTCGACGGCGGCGTCCTCGAACACCAGGTTCGCCGCCTTGCCGCCGAGTTCCAGCGTGTAGTGCTTGCCGCTGCCGGCGAGGGCGCGACGGATCAGCTTGCCGACCTCGGTGGAGCCGGTGAAGGCGACCTTGTCGACGTCTTGGTGCTGCACAACCGACGCGCCCGTCTCGCCCGCGCCGGTGACGATGTTGACGACGCCGGGCGGCAGGCCCGCGTCGCGGATGATCTCGGCCAGCTTGAGCGCGGTGAGCGGCGTCGTCTCGGCCGGCTTGAGGACGACCGTGTTGCCGGCGGCGATCGCCGGCGCGATCTTCCAGGCCGCCATCAGCAGCGGGAAGTTCCAGGGGATGACCTGCCCCGCGACGCCCAGCGGCCTGGCGCCGCGGCCGGGGAAGGCGTAGTCCAGCTTGTCGGCCCAGCCGGCGTAGTAGAAGAAGTGCGCCGCCGCCAGTGGAATGTCGACGTCGCGGGACTCGCGGATCGGCTTGCCGCCGTCGAGCGACTCGGTGATCGCGAGTTCCCGGCTCCGCTCCTGGAGTACGCGGGCGATCCGGTAGACGTACTTGCCTCGTTCGCGCGGTGCAAGCTGCGACCAGACCTCGTCGTAGGCGCGCCGCGCCGCCGCCACGGCGCGGTCGACGTCGGCGTCGGAGGCCAGGGCGACCTCCGCGATCTTCTCCTCGGTGGCCGGGTTCGCCGTCTCGAAGGTGCGGCCGTCGGCCGCGTCGGTGAACTCGCCGTCGATGAACAGGCCGTAGCGCTCGCGCAACTCGACGTGATCGGTGGACTCGGGCGCCGGCGCGTAAGCCCAGCCGTCGTCGTTGCCGAGACGGAGCTTCGGCGCCGTGTGTCCGGTCGATTCGGTGGAATCCGTCATGGCCCTGGCCGCCACACGTTCACAGCGAGAAGTCGTCGAACGACTGGTAGATGCCGCTGCGCTGCTTGACGATCTGGCGCAGGACGTCGTTTGCCAGCGAGCTTGCCCCGAACCGGTACAGGTCCGGGTCGAGCCAGTCCTGGCCCAGCGTCTCGCGCACCATGACCAGGTGCCGGATCGCGTCCTTGGCCGTCGAGATGCCGCCGGCCGGCTTCATGCCGATCTTCTCGCCGGTACGCAGGTAGTGGTCGCGGATCGCCTCCAGCATGACCAGGACGACGGGCATCGTGGCGGCCGGTTTGATCTTGCCGGTGGACGTCTTGATGAAGTCGGCGCCGGAGCGCATCGCCAGGTCCGAAGCGCGGCGGACGGCGTCGAGAGTGCCGAGTTCGCCTGTTTCGAGAATCACCTTGAGGTGTGCCTCACCGCAGGCCTCCTTGACCGAGGCGATCTCGTCCGCGGTGTAGGCGAAGTCGCCGGCCAGGAAGCGGCCGCGGGAGATCACCATGTCGACCTCGTCGGCGCCGGCCTCGACGGCCTTCCGCACCTCGAGCAACTTGATCTCGATCGGGGCCTGGCCGGCAGGGAAGCTGGTGGCGACCGAAGCGACGTTGATGCCGCTGCCCTCGAGCGCCCGCTTCGCTACACCGACCAGGGCCGGATAGACGCAGACCGCGGCCACGTGCGGCAGCTCGGGCAGCGCCGCGTGCAGTTGCAGCGCCTTGGCGCAGAGCTGCCGCACCTTGCCCTCGGAGTCGGCGCCCTCGAGCGTCGTCAGGTCGATCATCGACAGGGTCAGGTGGAGCGCCTGGAGCTTGGCGTCCTTCTTGATGGAGCGCGAACAGAGCCTCGCCACCCGTTCCTCGACGCCGACGGCGTCGATGGGCGGCGACTCGACCCGCGCGCCTGAAGGTGACAACTGCATCACTCACCAGTCTACGCCCGTTCGCCACGCTGCGGGCAGTGTCGGCACTCGCATGGGGACAACGCCGCGGCGCGGCTGTGGCAGAGTGCCCATGCCATGGCTGGGAACACGTTTGGAACCGCGTTGCGGCTGACCACCGCCGGTGAGAGCCACGGTCCGGGGTACGTCGGCATCCTGGACGGCATCCCGCCAGGCCTCGAGCTGTCGGAGGCGGACCTGCAGCCGGACCTCGACCGGCGCCGGCCCGGCCAGTCGAAGCTGACCACGCAGCGGAACGAACCGGACCAGTGCCGCATCCTGTCCGGCGTCTTCGAGGGCAGGACGACCGGTACGCCGATCGGCTTCCTGATCGAGAACCGCGACCAGCGGCCCCGGGACTACAGCGAGATCAGGGACAAGTACCGTCCGGGCCATGCCGACTACACGTTCGACGCGAAGTACGGCTTCCGCGACTACCGGGGCGGCGGGCGTTCGAGCGCCCGCGAAACGTCGGTGCGCGTGGCGGCCGCGGCGGTGGCGAAGAAGCTGCTGCGGGAGCGTTGGGGGGTCGAGGTCGTCGGCTACGTGAAGAGCATCGGCGACATCGAGGGCCGAATCGAGGATCCGGCCGCGGTGACCCTGGAGCAGGTCGAGTCGAACCCCGTTCGCTGCCCGGACCAGGAAGCGGCCGCGCGGATGGCGGATCTGATCGAGCGAATGCGCTCGGAGCGGGATTCCGTCGGCGGCATCTCGGAACTCGTCGCGACGGGCGTGCCGCCTGGTTGGGGCGAGCCGGTCTTCGACAAGCTGAAGGCGGACCTGGGCAAGGCGCTGTTCAGCCTGCCGGCGGTGCTTGGCGTCGAGTACGGCGCCGGGTTTGGTGTCGCCCGCGCTCGCGGCAGCGAGAACAACGACCCGTTCGAGATGCGGGAAGGCCGGGTCGCCACCCGCAGCAACCGCCACGGCGGCATGCTGGGCGGCATTTCGTCGGGGCAGCCGATCGTGCTTCGCTGCGCGGTCAAGCCGACCAGCAGCCTGCCGCAGCCCCAGGACACGGTGACCCGGGCCGGAGAGCCGACGACGATCGCCACCAGGGGCCGGCACGACCCCTGTCTGTTGCCGAGGTTCGTGCCGATGGGCGAGGCAATGATCGCCCTGGTGCTGGCCGACCACGCCCTGCGGCAGGTGACGCAGGGCGTCCTGGAGTAGCGCGGCAGAGCGGTCGCCGCTTCGCGGCGCGCGCTCCTCGGAAGCCGGCGAGGACGCCGGCGCACCCAGTGTGTTCTTCCGGATGCCGGCGGGGGCGCCGGCGCACCCAGTGTCTTACGGGTCGATCTTTGCCGTCGCCTTACCCATCACCACGACGTCACCATCCTGGTTGACGGTGGAGACCGACAGGTCGACCACGCTCTGGCCGTCCTCCTCGCGCACCGCGTCGACCGTCGCCGTGGCGGTCAGTGCGTCGCCGGGCCAGACCTGGCGCGTGAAGCGGACGCCGTAGGCGGTCAGCCGGCCGTCGCCGACGTAGTCGGTAACCATCCGGCCGGTCATGCCCATCGTCAGCATGCCGTGGGCGAAGACGGTGGGGTAGTTGGCGATCTCCTTGGTGAAGATCTCGTCCGTGTGGAGCGGGTTGTAGTCGCCCGAGGCGCCCGCGTACTGGACGATCTGCGTCCGGGAGAGGTCGTCGGTGAGCTTCTGCGTGTGCGTATCGCCGACCTGGATCTTGCTTGCCTGAAGTGCCATCTGGTTCTCTCCTCAGTCGCTCTCGACAACCTTCTCGGTGCGTACGCCAACGCCGGTGGCGCGCACGACGAGTTCGCCGGATTCGTCGAAGTACTCGGTGATGTTCTCGCTGAACGTGAGCTTGCCGCCGCGCTTGCCCTGCCGCTCCCACGTGTTGCCGGGGCGCGTCTTGATCGTCAGGGTCTCGCCCGGGCTCACGTGGCGGAAGTACTCGAAGCGCTGCTCGGCGTGCAGGCCCGTGCCGCCGTCGCCGCCGGTCCGCTTCGGCGGTACGCCGGTGGGGTTCTTGCCTGAGCCGAACCAGGCCTCGCCGATCTTGGGGCGCAGGAAGTAGTCCGGGTCGTATTGCGCCGAGGACTGGTAGAAGGTCGGCGGCGCGATGACGTTGCCGGGTTCGGTGTCCGCCGCCGCGTCGGCGTCGTGATAGATCGGGTTCGGGTCGCCGACCGCGCGCGCGAACATCATGATGTGGCCGGCCTCGATCGGGAACTTCTTTGCTGCCATTGCCGTTCCGTCCTCCTCTTCAAGTCGTGTCTGGAGCGCAGTTCCGTGCGTCGTTTGAGCGGGTGACTGTAGCAGCATGAACCTGCTCTTGTTGGAGGACTCGGACTTCGATCCGGCGGCCGGCCCCGGTGTGCGCGCCGTCGTTAGCGGCGAGCGCCTCCGGCATGTCCGCAAGGTGCTGCGCGTGGATGTCGGCGACACGCTGGAAGTCGGCCGGCTTGGCGGCGGCATCGGCCGCGGCCGGATCGTCGAACTCAACCGTGATCGGGTCGTCCTGGAGCTGGGTCCGCTCGACCGGAAGCCGCCGGAGCCGTTGCCCGTGACGCTCGTCCTGGCCCTGCCGCGGCCGAAGTTCGTGGGCCGCATCCTGCAGGCCGCCGCGGCGATGGGGGTCAAGCGGATTCTGTTCGTCCAGACGGCGCGGGTGGAGAAGAGCTACTGGCGGAGTTCCACAATGCGGCCGGAGTCCCTGCGGCGTCACCTCATGCTGGGCCTGGCGCAGGCGCGGGACACGGTGCTGCCTGAGATCGAGTGTCTGAGCGGACGGCGGGCACTGATCGAGACGCTGCCGGGCCTCGTTCGAGAGCACGATCAGGTTCTGGTCGCCGATGCGGCCGGGGCCGAAGCCTGCCCGCCGGGCGTCGATGGTGCGACCGCGCTGCTGGTCGGTCCGGAGGGCGGTCTCCTCGATGGAGAACTCGACGCGTTTGCGGCCGCCGGCGCGCGGACAGTCAGCCTGGGGCCGCGCGCTCTTCGCGTAGAACATGCTGTCGTCGCGTTGTTGGCGCGGTTGGCGGGTTGAACCGGTGGTTGCCAAGGCGGTGCCGGCCTTGCGGCCGGCGTGTATTTCCGGCCGCCCGTGGCGGCAGCGGGTCAGAAGACCCGCGTACCCAGTGGTCGGTTGGGTGAACCGCTACTCACGGATCGTCGCGCCGACGGACCTCTCGACCTGCCCAAGGATCCGCCGGCGCAGCTTCTTCACGTCGCGGTCGCGCAGGGTGCGGTTCGGCGCGCGGAAGGTGAGGTGGTAGGCGAGACTCTTCGAGCCTTCGCCGATCGCGTCGCCGCGGAAGACGTCGAAAAGCTCCACGGCGCACAGCAGGGGCTTGCCGGCCTTGAGCAGGGCGGCTTCGACGGCCGCGGCGGGCATCGCCTCGTCGACGATCAGCGCCAGGTCTTCCCGCACTTCGGGGTAGACGGGCACGGGTTCGACCTGGAGGGACGCCGGAATCCGTTCGAGGATCAGGTTCAGATCGAGTTCGGCGGCGAGCACCGGACTTCCTGCCGCGGGTTCGAGGTCGAAGTTGGCGGCGACGGCCGGGTGCAGCTCGCCGAGCTGGCCGACTGGTTCGGCGTCACCGGATAGCAGGACCGTGGCTGAGCGGCCGGCGCGGAACGGCGTTGCCGCCGAGGCTCCTTCGGGCGGCGCGAACTCGACCTGGAGGCCGAGCCGGTCGAGGACGGTCTCGACGACGCCCTTGATGTCGAAGAAGTCGAAGGAGTCGTCCGGGTTTGCGGCGGCCTGCCAGTGGCCGCTCCTGCGAGGGCCGGTGAGCACGACGGCGGCACGTTCCCGCTCTTCGGGCAGCGCATCGCCTTTCTCGACCGGAAACACGCGGCCCACCTCGAACAGGGCGAGCCGGTCCTCGAAGCGGCTGTTCGACGCCGCCGCCTCCAGCACGGACGCGAGCAGGCTGCGGCGCATGACGATGCGGTCCTGGGTCGAGGGATTGGCGAGCCGGACGTAGGGCGGCGGCTCAGCCGCCTCAAGCTGCAGCTTCGCCTCGGCCTCCGGTGTCGTCAGCCGGTAGCTGACGATCTCCTGGAGTCCCAGGTCGGCGAAGGTGTCCTTGATGCGGTCTTCGAAGACCTGCTCGCGGTTGCCGCGCTGGGGCGGCAGCACGTCGCTGAGTACGGTGGACGGGATGCGGTCGTAGCCGTAGATGCGGCAGACCTCTTCGACCAGGTCGTGCTGGCCTTCGATGTCCAGGCGGTGGTCCGGGACGGTGACGCGGAGCGGGCCCGAATCTCCGGCGGCGTCGACCCCGAACTCGAGCCGCCGCAGCAACTCCGCGGTTTCCTCCGCGCTGAGGTCGAGCCCGCTCAGTCGGCGCAGGTAGCCGAGACCGAAGTCGACGGTGACACTCGGCGCCGGTTGCGGGTAGTGATCGACGATCCCCTCCGCGATCGTGCCACCGGCATGGAGTCGCAGCAGTTCGGCGGCCCGCCGGGCGCCGAGCAGCGCCTGGCTCGGATGGACGCCGCGGCTGAAGCGGAAGCCGGCTTCGGTGTGGACCCCGAGTTGACGCTGGGTGCGCCGGATGCCCCGCCGTTCCCAAGCCGCCGCTTCGAGCAGGACGTTGCGGGTTTCCGGGCCGATCTCGCTGTCCCGGCCGCCCATCACGCCGCCGACGCTGAGCGAGCCGGCCGGGTCGGTGACCATGATCTGGTTCGCCCGCAGTTCCCGTTCCGTGCCGTCGAGCGTCGTCAGGCGTTCGTCCTCGCGCGCCAGCCGGGTGACGATCCGCACCGGCCCGTCGCCGGCGTAGCCGCTCGCCCGCTGCCGCAGCAGGTCGTAGTCGAAGGTGTGGTTCGGCTGGCCGACCTCGAGCATCACGTAGTTGCTGATGTCGACCACGTTGCTGATCGGCCGCTGGCCGGCGAGTTGCAGCCGGTGCTGCATCCAGTACGGGGACGAGCCCTGCTCGATGCCCTCGATCAGCAGGGCGACGAAGCGGGGATTGAGTTCGGGGTTCTCGGTCGTGATCTCGACCCGGCCCTCGATCGGCGGGCCGTCCATCGTCAGCGGGACGGCGGGCGGCCGGAACTCCGCGCCGGTAAGCGCCGCGACTTCGCGCGCGACGCCCATGATCGAGGCGCAGCGGGCGATGTTCGGGATGACGTCGATGTCGAGCACGGCGTCGCCAAGCACCTCGGTCAGGGGCCGGCCGGGCTCGAGCGCCGGCAGTTCATCGGCCGGCTCGAACAGGATGATTCCCTCGTGGTCCTCGCCGAGGCCGAGTTCGGCTGCCGAGCAGAGCATCGCATCGCTGGTGATGCCGCGCAGCTTTTTCGGCTTGAGCCGCGTGATCTTCAGATCGCGGTAGGGATTGCGGTAGCTGGCGCCCGCGAGCAGCAGCGCGCCCCAGAGGTCGTCGTCGCCCAGGTCCTGATCCAGGTACGGGAACAGGTTCGGCGCTCCGGTGATGACCTGCCGCGTCGAGTCGGCGCCGTAGTCGACCGTCGCCAGCACCAGGCGGTCGGCGTCCGGCACCGGGTCGACGCGCAGGACCCTCGCCGCCATGACCAGGTCGGCCGGCCACGACAGATCGGCGCCGTCCACGCCGAACCGGTCGATCGCCTTGACCTCCAGGCCGGCGTTGGTGAGCAGTTCGGCGAGTTCGTCGGGCGAGCCGTCCAGCTCGACGAAATCGCCGAGCCAACTGAGTGGAACGCGCATCAGACGAACCGCTGGAACTGGCGCAGGAAACGCAGGTCGTTCGACCAGAAGTACCTGATGTCGCGGATGCCGTGCCGCAGCATGGCGATCCGCTCGGGCCCCATGCCGAAGGCGAAGCCGCTCCACTCGTCCGGGTCGTAGCCGCCGTTCCTGAGCACGGTGGGGTGGACCATGCCGCAGCCGAGAATCTCGAGCCAGCCGGTCTCCTTGCACAACTGGCAGCCCTTGCCGTCGCAAAGGAAGCAGGCGATGTCCATCTCCGCGCTCGGCTCGGTGAACGGGAAGTAGCTGGCCCGGAAGCGGGCGCCGCGGCCCTCGCCGAACAGGCGGCGGGCGAACTCTGTCAGAGTGCCCTTGAGATCGGCGAAGGTGATCGCCGGACCGACTGCCAGCCCCTCGATCTGGTGGAACTGGATCTCGCTGCGGGAGGTGATCTGCTCGTTGCGGTAGCACATCCCCGGCAGGATGACGCGCACCGGCGCCGGATGCTGCTCCTGCATCGCGAGGATCTGGCCGCCGCTGGTGTGAGTCCGCAGCACGACGCTTGGGTCCGTCGTGTAGAAGGTGTCCTGCATGTCGCGCGCGGGATGGTCCGGCGGCATGTTCAGGTCGCCGAAGTTCAACTCGTCCGTCACCACGTCGGGGCTACGGTAGGTCTGGAAGCTCATGTCGCCGAAGATGCGTTCGATCCGGCGCATGACGAGCGTCGACGGGTGCAGGCCGCCGAGAACCGGGCGGCGGCCGGGCAGCGTGACGTCGAGACTCTCGGCGTCGGCCTCCGCGTCGTGCGCCGCTCGCGTCAGAGCCTCCTGACGCGCTTCGAAGGCGGCCTGCAGGGAGATCTTGATCTCGTTGATCCGCTTGCCGAACGCGGGCCGGTCGGCCGGTTCGATCTCGCCCATCCGGCGGGTCAGAAGCTGCACCTCGCCCTTGCGGCCGATCGTCGCCCGGCGCCACTCCTCGAGTTGCTCCAGATCGGCCGCCTGTTCCAGAGCCGCGGAGACCCGCGCTTCGATGTCGTCGAGCTGGTCGATCATGGCGGGGTCAGGCGAGTCGTGCAGGAACGGCCGGTCGGCCCGTCGCGGCGCCCGACTCTACAAGCCCGCACGGGGAAGCGGCGGAACGCGCGTCTTTCCGGTCACATGGCGCGGGCGACCAACAAGATCTCCAGGACCGCGCCGACGAGTAGCAACAGGGGGAGGATCGCAGTGAGCAGGGCCGCTCTCGATGCCTTCACCCCCTGGAGGGTGTGAAGACCCACCGCGAACAGCCCTGCGCTTCCGATGATGGCGAGAATGTCGCCGGCAACCGGGATGGCGGTGAGCAGAAAGGCGCCTGCCGCGTAGCAGGCGGCGACCCATGTGCCGCGAAAGCCCTCCGGCCTTGGTGAGCGGGTGACGATCAGAAGCAGGTGCAGGAAGCCGGCGCTGATGAGCGGTCCTAGCAGGCTGAGGACGAAGACGAACGGAAGGATCAACAGGAGGACTTGCAGACCGAGAAACGGGAGGATCTGCTGAAGGAAGGGAGACCCTTCCAGGCCGGAGACGTTCACCCGCTCACCGAAGAGCTCCAGCCGGTTGACCAATTCCAGTGTCGCATCGGGCAGCGTCAGCGCCAGGACGGTAATGACCAGTCCCTCCAGAAGGACTCCCAGAGTGGCGACCAGACCGGCGAAGAGAAGCGGCCCCCACCAGCCCGCGGCGACCCGGGTGTCCTCAAAGAACTTGCGGGGGGAAGTCGCCAGCAGAGCCAGAGTAGCGACGAAGGCGGATACCCTGCCCCGGTCCTTCCGCTCCTCCCACGGATTGACGACCCCGGTGCCGTTCCGGACGCCGGTGCTATCGTCCCCGGAGTTCACGAGGAGCACCTTACCGGAGCGATCCTGATGGCGGACGCCCGACAGCAGCGAACGGCGGCAGTACGCGACGTCGGCGCTAGCGCCGGGGCTCTCGTCGTCGGCGTCGCCGCCGCCAGCGCCTTCAACGAGTTCGTGCCGGAAGGTCATCGTCCTGAGGACGTTCTGCCGGGCGCCCGTAGCGTCGTCGTCGCCGGCAACCAGGGCCCGACGGCCGGCGCTTGGCGGAGTCCCGATCACCGGGTGATGGAGATCACGGGCTACGACTTCCGGGAGAACGTCGCGGTCCACGTCATGTGCGACTACATCGAGCGGGAGCACGGCCACCGCGCGCTGCAGGCGCCGTCCCTGCCCACCGCCGGACACAACCCGCCGATGAGCATGATGCTGGCCGCCGTGCTCGCGGGGCTGGGCACGCGGTCGTTGGCAGCGAACATCATTCTCCACCCGCGGTACGGGCTGCTGTACTACGCCGCCCTGGTCACGACCCTCGAGCTGGAACCGGACCACCCGCTGGAAGAGGACGTCTGCCCGTCCGAGCCGTGCATCCAGATGTACGAGAAGCTGGGCACCACGCCGTGTCTCGCCTCCTGTCCGAAGGACGAGGGCGGCTGCCTCGACGGCGTGCTCGACGAGAACGGCAGGATCAGCTACTCGTACTACGACCGCGAGCGTTGCACCTCGCGGTCGATGAACTTCGGCATCGGCTCGATCCAGAAGTCCCTGGTCCAGATCACGACCGAGGACGACCGGGAGCAGCGCAAGTCGATGATCTACTCCGACTTCTTCAGCCAGTCGCTGTCGTCGCTCTCCTACTACAAGGAGAGCGTGGCGCAGTGCTTCGAGTGCATGCGCGTGTGTCCGGTCGGTATGCACGAAAGGCGGTTGCAGTGACCGTCTCCGCGGCGGCGTCCGGTCCGACGGCGGACGAGGCGGCGGCCGCCCGTGGCCTGCTGGCCGCGACGATGGAGCGCGGGGGCGCGCTGGCCTGGGGCGTAGCCGATGCCGACGCCTTCGACGAGGCACCGGAAGGTTTCCGCCCCGGCGACCTGCTGCCGGGCGCGCGCCGGGTCGTGGTCGTCGGCGGCAGCCCGCCGCGGGCCGCGGACTGGGCGAGCCCGGTCCACGAGCACCTGGAGACGATGGGCACGAGCGACCGGATCAACTCCCTCGGCCTGAAGACGGCGAAGTTCATCGAGGCGGAGTTCGGCTACTACGCCCTGTTCGTGCCGCCGGGCGTGCGTCGCGGCAACCGGCCCTTCCTGAGCGTGGCGCTGGCCGCGGAGCTGGCGGGCTGCGGATCCCGCAGCCTGGCCGGCCCGATCCTGCACCCGGAGTACGGTCTGCTGTTCTACTCGGCGATCGTCACGACCTACCCGTTCCCGGTCACGCCGCCACTGGCCGAGCCCGCCTGCCCGGCGCCCGCCTGCGTCGAGATGTGGGAGGCGGAGGGCGCCACGCCCTGCACACGGGTATGTCCGTTGGGGGACGGTGGCTGCCTGGACGGCCGGATCGAGGACGGCCGGCTGGTCGAGCGCCGGTACGACGCGGCGCGCTGCACGTCCCGCGTCTACACGCACTGGATACCGGGCTTCCAGAAGGGGCTTGAACTCGCCCTTGACCAGGACGACCCGGAGGCCCGGAAGATGGTCCTCTACTCGAGCCACTTCACGAAGACCCTGTGGTCGATGACCTACGCCGCGCAGAGCCAGGGCCAGTGCTGGGAGTGCATGCGGGTCTGTCCCGTGGGCGCCGAGTTCCGGCAGAAAGCGTAGGACCGAGCGAGGAACCGAACATGGCTTTCTTCTTCATCGATCCCGAGACCTACCACCGGCACAGGAAGGAAATCCTGGAGCTGTCGAACTCGATCCAGGTCGACATCCACGAGCACCTGCCGGGCGACAAGAGGCGCCGCGGGCTTTCCGACCGCGAGATCGCGGAACGTCTCGATCTCGACGAGCGAACGGTGCGCGAGATCCGGGTCGTCGCGGAGCGCGACTACTACGACATCGAGGAGTGGGACAAGGCGGTCGAGTTCAAGGACAAGGCCTGCCGCGCCTTCGCCGAAGAAGGCCTTTCCTACGTGTTCAAGCGCCGTTCCTGACCGCGGGCTGGAAGACGCTCCGGCTGTCGGTGCGCCGGCCCTCTGGCCGGCATCCGGCTCCGGTAGGGGTTCGGTCGCGGTAGAGCCGTTCGCCCGGCCGGCCTGTTCACGCGACTCGCGGCAGCACTTCGTCCGTGAAGAGCACGAAGGAGCTGTGGCTGAGCGGCGCCAGTAGCAGATAGTCGAGGAACATCTCCTCTTTGAGGCGCGCGATCTCGTCCACCAGCTCGTCCGGCGTGCCGTAGACGATCACGCCGTTCATGTAGCGGTCGATCGCGGATTGCGTCGCCGAGTCGACGAAGAGGTGGTCCTGGGCCATGTCGCTGAGCTCGCGGTTGAGCTTGCTCTCGACCTTGGCCGGTCGTACGCCCTTCTTGCGGTGCGAGCCGACCGTCCACTCGGCTCCCTGACGGGCGATCTGCTCCGCTTCGGCCCGGGTCGGCGCGCAGGCGACGAGGCGAGCCATCGGGATCTCGCGGCCCTCGATGGAGTGGCCGTGGTTCTCCAGGATCCCCCGGTAGAGCTCCCGCTTCTCGGCGAGCCGTGCGTGGTCCGCGTGCGGGTCCATCATGATCGAGAAGCCGTTCTCGGCGGCCCAGTTCATCGCTTCCGGCGACGAGGCGGCGAGCCACACCGGCGGATGCGGCTTCTGCGCCGGTTTCGGCAGTACCTCGACGTTCTCGCACTGGAAGTGATCGCCCGCGAAGGTCACGCGCTCCTGGGTCCAGGCGCCGATCACCGTTTGGACGTGCTCGCGGAACACCTCGTAGCTGTGCTGCGGGTCGACGCCGAAGGCCTTGAACTCGGCCTCCTGGTAGCCGCGGCCGACTCCCCAGTTCACCCGGCCTCCGGACAGGACGTCGAGTAGCGCCACCTCCTCGGCCAGCCGCAGCGGGTTGTAGAACGGCGCGAGGGAGACGCCGGTGCCGATGCGGAGGTTCTTCGTCCGGGCGGCCACGTGGGTGCCCATGAGGTGAATCGAAGGGCAGATGCTGAACGAGCTGAAGTGGTGTTCCGCCAGCCACACGGCGTCGTAGCCGTTCTGCTCCATGATGTCGATGCGCTGGAACGCCCGGTGGTAGACCTGATCCAGCGGAATCCGCCGGTCCGGCCACGAGAAGAACTGGAGCACGCCGACTTTCATGGGCCGGCAATCGTCTCATAGTTCTGCTGGTCGAACCGGGGGTTGGCGTGATCCGCCGGATCGGTCAGAGTTCGGCCATGGCGACCGCCACCGATCCCTTCGAGCGCTTCCGCGACCTCTTCGAGCGCGCCTCGGCCACGAGCCTGACCGAACCGAACGCGATGGTCGTCTCGAGCGCCGACGAGCAGGGCCGCCCGTCGTCCCGGGTCGTGCTGCTGAAGCACTTCGACCGCGACGGCTTCGTCTTCTACACGAACCTCGAGAGCCGCAAGGGCCGGGAGATCCTGGCTCGGTCGGATGTGAGCCTGAACTTCTTCTGGCGCGAACCGAAGGAGCAGGTGTGCGTCTTCGGCCGCGCCGTGAAGGTCAGCGACGAGGAGGCCGACGCCTACTTCGCGACCCGGGACCGGAGCAGCCAGCTCGGCGCCTGGGCGTCGCAGCAGAGCCGGCCGCTGGCAAGCCGCGAACAGCTCGTGGACGGCTTCGAGCAGGTGACGGAGCGTTTCGCCGGCCGTGACGTGCCGCGGCCGCCGCACTGGACGGGGCTGCGGGTCGTGCCCCGGCGGTTCGAGTTCTGGGTCGCGCGGGAGCACCGGCTCCATGACCGGACGTTTTACGAGCGGGACGGCGACTCGTGGGTGGTGGGCCTGTTGTACCCCTAGCCCCCGGTTCTCAGTACACCCGCGGCACGATGCGCCATGGCACCCGCCGCCGGTACTCGTCCCACAGGGCGCCGTACTTCGCGGCGCAGCGGCGGTCGTCGTCGCGCTCGCGGGGCACGAGCAGGAGGACGTAGTACAGCGGATAGAGCCAGGGAGCGATGAGCGCCGGGTAGCCGAGGCTCAGGGCAAGCCCGGTCGCCATCAGGATCTCGCCGAGATAGTTGACGTGGCGCGAGACGCCCCAGAAGCCGCTGCACAGGACGCGCCGCTCGCCGTCAGAGATGCTCTCCGGCCGGAACCGGCCGAGGAAGGTCCGTTCGGGATCGAGCTTGAAGTGGAACTTCTGCATGTTCGCGCCGCGGGCCAGCGACCAGCCGGCGAAGAAGACCAGCGCGGCCAGAACGAGCAGCCAGACGGGGGCGTGGGGATTGGGCAGGCCGGCGGCGGCCCAGAGGCCCACGCCGTAGACGTACGGGTAGAAGAAGAGGCAACCCCAGACGAGCTTGAAACCGACCCGCTCGGCGAAGAGGTCGTAGGTGTAGAGGTGAACCCGCTCGAAGAACAGGTAGTCGCAGATGAACCAGGTGAAGACGGCGACGTAGAGGACGACGCCGGGCGACGGATCGCCGGGATACGTCGAGTAGTGATGAACGGCGAACGAGAGCAGGTTCAGCTCGAGCAGGGTGGCGCCGAAGACGTAGAGGAACATCTTCGCGTCGACGCGGCCGGCGAACAGGCGCGGATTGGCGCGCCTGCCGAGGTAGAACTCCTTCAGGAAGGAACCGCCGCGGCCCGGCGCCGTCACGACGACCGCCACCGAAGCGGCGATGCCGAGCCCCAGGGCCCCCGTGGCGCCGCTCCAGCGGTGAGTCCACAGCCAGTCCCAGGGCATCACGCCGCTGTAGCCGGCCAGGAGCCACAGGCCGACCGTGACGGCGAAGACGAGCAGCCCGTTCAGACGGTACTGGAGAAGCTCGCCGGTCCGTTCGTCACGGACGTAGCCCGTGACCCGGCGGGCGGGCAGCAGGACGCTGAGACCGAGGATGACGGCGCAGACGAGCCAGGGCGTCAGGAAGCCCGGATACGGTGACAGGTCGGCGATGTAGACCTTCAACCCCTACGCCTCGGCCAGCTTGACCCACTCGAAGTCGCCGGGCTTGTGGTTGATCCGGATCCGCGGTTCGGCGATCCAGGAGGCGTAGTGGCCGGGCCGGAACTCGGGGTTCATCAGCGATTCGATGAAGGCGCGGTCGCCGTCGTCGGGCAGCCATTCGTGTCGGCGCCGGGTCCACTCGTCTTCCGGGACGATCTCGCCGTCCGGCGTGGCATGCAGGTCACGGTAGACACCGATCTGACGGTGGAAGGCCACGTGTGGCAGCGTGATCTCGAAGTCGACCCCGGCCTGGCGGATCGTCTTGTTCCAGCGGCCAACGCCGAGGCTGCAGTCGCCGGTGAAGTCGTCGCGCAGGCGTGCGTTCAGGGCGTTGAGCGCCGGGTGTTCGACCGTCTTCCAGGCGCCGTTGGACGGTTCCGGGATGCCGTAGGTCGCTTTGTGCAGCCGGTGGTCGTCGTCCAGCCGGTGCTCGCGAAAGCGGCCCTTGAGGCCGGCGTTGAAGAAGTTGGCCGAGTTCGTGGACAGTTCGGAGCCGAACAGGTCGAGGGTCAGCGAGTAGTGGAGGTTCACTTTCTTCTGGATCGTCGGCAGGTCGATCACGCCGAGCGCCCGCACCGCCTCGACGTCGGTCGGATCGTCGATTCCGGCCTCGCGCATCGCCTCGCACGTCCGCTGGACGATGCGGGTCACGCCGGTCTCGCCGACGAACATGTGGAACGCCTCCTCCGTCAGCATGAAGCGGCAGGTGCGGGACAGCGGGTCGAAGCCGGACTGCGCCAGCGATTCGAGCTGCATCCTGCCGTCGCGGTCGGTGAAGAAGGTGAACAGGAAGAAGGAGAGCCAGTCCGGCGTCTCCTCGTTGAACGCGCCGAGCATGCGCGGGGCGTCGTCGGAGCCGGAGCGGCGGCGCAGCAGTTCGCCTGCCTCCTCCCGGCCGTCGCGGCCGAAGTACTTCTGCAGCAGGTAGACCATCGCCCAGAGGTGGCGCCCCTCCTCGACGTTGACCTGGAACAGGTTCCGCATGTCGTAGAGCGAGGGAGCGGTCTTGCCCAGGAAGCGCTGCTGCTCGACGGAAGCCGGCTCGGTGTCGCCCTGGATCACGATCAGGCGCCGGAGCATCGCGCGGTACTCGCCGGGAACCTCCTGCCAGGCGGGCTCGCCGACGTGGCGGCCGAAGGGGATCTTCCGGTCCGGGTCCTGCGGCGCGAGCAGGATGCCCCAGCGGTAGTCGGGCATCTTCACGTAGTCGAAGACGGCCCACTTGTCCGCGCCCTTCGACTCGACCCGCACCGCGGTGCGGAGATAGACGTCGGAGGTCTGGAAGCCGTCAGGCCCCATGTCCATCCACCAGTCGATGTAGCCGGGGTGCCAGCGTTCCAGGCCGCGGCGGACCCGGGCGTCCGACGCCAGGGCGACGTTGTTCGGAATCAGGACGTCGTAGTCGACGGTGCTGTCCAGCGTGGTCATCGTGTGCTCCGTCAGATGCGTTCGCTGTCGAATCGTGGGCGGCGGCCGGTGCCGTAGAGGCGGAGTGCCCCCTCCTCGCCGACCGCGTTGGGGCGTTGGAAGATCCAGTTCTGCCAGGCGCTGAGGCGTCCGAAGATCTTGCTCTCGAGGGTCTCCGGCCCGGGGAAGCGGAGGTTGGCCTCCAGCGCGGTCAGCGCGTCGGGCGAGAAGCTGGCCCGTTCCTCGAGCGCGATGCGCACTTCGTCCTCCCAGTCCAGGTCGTCCAGGATCTCGGTGACCAGGCCGGCCGCCTCGGCGTCTTCGGCTTCGAGAGGAGCGCCGACGAGTTCACGGAGCCGCTCCGTGGCATCCTCCTCGCCGAGGAACCGGGTCTCGAGGCGGGAGAGCCCGTTCGGGGTGGGGAAGGCTCCGAAGTTCAGTTCGCCTAGCTGGATGGACGGCGGCAGTGCGCCGTCCTCGCTCTCGCCCTCGAACATGTAGGAGCGGTCCGAGGCCAGCGGGAGTTCGAGCAGCAGGCCGGCGAAGCAGCTCCCCGGCGCGATCAGCGTGAATACGCTGCGCGCGGTCAGGTCGAGGCGCTTGAGCACCCGCTTCCAGTACAGCAGCACCTCGCGCACGAACCAGTGCTCGCGCGTCCGGTGGAGGAACGCGTCGAAGGCGGCCACCGCGCCGAGGTCGCCTTCGGACTCGATGACGAGCTGCCCGATCCGGGTCTCGTTCAGGCGCAGGTGGAGCAGGGCGTCGTCGAGTTCACGCGCCAGGACGAGAGGCCAGAAGGCCGCGCTCCCGGCGAGTGCTTCCGGCGCGTCGCCCGGCGGCGGCTCGGACGGACCGAGCACGGTCAGACGGGCGGCGCCCAGCTCGCGGTCGAACTCGATGCGGAGCGTCGAGTAGACGATGGAGTCTCCCACCAGTTTCGTTTCGACCCCGGGCCAGTCCGCTCCTCCGTCGTCGTCCGGCCGGTCGCTCGTAGCGGCGATTTCCAACGCGCGTGTGCTGGCGCCGTCGTCGAAGGACGATCGCGGCAGCAGTTCGTCGACCAGGTTCCAGTCCACGGCGCGCCGGCCCTTGACGCCTTCCTCCAGGGTGCAGAAGAGGTCGGCCCGGTCGCGGCGAACGCGGCGCTTGTCGAGCAGCCGGGTCAGTCCGCCGGTGCCTGGCAGGACGCCGAGCAGCGGCACTTCGGGCAGCGAGACGGCCGAACTCCCGTCGTCGGCGAGCAGGATGCGGTCGCAGGCGAGCGCCAGCTCGTAGCCGCCGCCCGCCGCCGTGCCGCGGATCGCGCAGAGGTAGCGCTGGCCGGAGTGCTGGCAGGCGTCCTCGATCGCCAGCCGGGTCTCGTTCGTGAACTTGCAGAAGTTCACCTTCAACTGGTGCGACGAAGCGCCGAGCATGCCGATGTTGGCGCCGGCGCAGAAGATCCGGTCGCGGTCGGAGCGGAGCACGACGGCGTGAACCTCCGGATGCTCGAAGCGCAGTCGTTGGGTGGCGTCGTAGAGCTCGAAGTCGACGCCGAGGTCGTAGGAGTTCTGCTTGAGCTGATAACCCGGCCGGAGCCCCGCCTGCTCGTCGACCTCCAGGGTCAGGAAGGCGAGCGGCGGTTCGATCCTGAGCTGCCAGTGCCGGTAGCGGTCGGGGTCAGTGCGGAAGTCGATGGGCTCTGTCGCGGCGGTTTCACCGGCCGGGTGCCCGGAAGGTCCGTCCGCGGTGGCCTGCTTGGACATCTGGTTGGTAGGGGAGCCCTGTTCCTGTTCGAGCGGCCCTTGCCGGTTGGTGAGTATAGTCACGCTTCGTGAGCGTCCCGGCCCCTGACGATCGCGGCGAGAGCCGCGTTCCGCACGTCGAGTTCGTTGGCGTAGACAAGAGCTACGACGGTGAGAACCTCGTCGTGCGTGGGCTCGATCTCGCCGTGGAGCGAGGCGAGTTTCTGACCCTGCTGGGGCCTTCCGGCTCGGGCAAGACGACCTGCCTGATGATGCTCGCGGGCTTCGAGGCGCCGACCGCGGGGACGATCCGCATTGCCGGCCGGCCGATCCAGGATCTACCGCCCCACAGGCGCGGGATCGGCATGGTGTTTCAGAACTACGCCCTGTTCCCCCACATGACGGTCGGCGGCAACCTGGCCTTCCCGCTCGAGGTCCGCGGCGTCGAGCCGGCCCTGCGGCGGGAGCGGGTCAAGCGGGCGCTCAGCCTGGTGCAACTGGAGGGGTTGGAGGACCGGCGACCGGCCCAGCTCTCCGGCGGCCAGCAGCAGCGGGTGGCGATCGCCCGCGCCCTGGTGTTCGAGCCGGAGATCGTCCTGATGGACGAGCCGCTAGGCGCTCTCGACCGGCGTCTGCGCGAGGAGATGCAGTACGAGATCCGGCGCATCCACTCCACTCTGGGAGTGACGGTCGTCTACGTGACGCACGACCAGCAGGAGGCGATGACGCTCTCCGACCGGGTGGCGGTGTTCCACAACGGGGTCATCGAGCAGGCGGCGTCGCCCGAGGTCCTGTACGAGGAACCCGAGAAGGCCTTCGTGGCCCGGTTCATCGGCGAGAACAACCGGCTCGACGGCGTCGTGGTCAGCGACGAGGACGGCGTCTGTGAAGTGGACATCGGCGGCCAGAAGGTCCGCGCGATGAGCCTGGGTCTGTGCCCTCCGGGCGCTCGAACCACGGTCGTGATCCGGCCCGAGCGCGTCGCGGTGGCGCCGCCGGACGGCCGCTACCGGAACGAGATCGAGACGCGGATCGACGACATGATCTTCCTCGGCGACCATCTTCGCCTTCACATGACGGTCGGGGGCGCCTCCGACTTCATCGCGAAGATCCCGAACGTCGTGGGTCACGGCGCCGTGCTGCCGGGCGACACCGTACGAGTTGGCTGGGCGGCGCTCGACTGCCGGGCGCTGGTGCCGGAGGAGTTGGCGGAAGGCGAAGAAGAGTGGTGAGGGCGGCCGCCGCTTCGGTCGCAGCACTGTTGGCCGGCTGCGCGCCGCAGGCGGGAGATGGGACGGCTCCCGGCTCTCCGGGTCCGGGCGCGAGCGAAGGATCGATCACCGTCGTTTCCTACGGCGGCTCCTACGCCCGCGCCTGCGTTCTGGGCTACCACGAGTCCTTCACCGAGGAGACGGGCATCCAGGTCAACCTGGAGGACTTCAATGGCGGCCTCGCGCAGATCCGCGCCCAGGTCGAGGCCGGCTCCGTTCACTGGGATGTCGTCGATCTGGGCGTCTCCGACACGATCACCGGTTGCGACGAGGGCGTCCTGGAGCTGATCGGCCCCGAGCTGCTGCCGCCGGGCCCGAACGGAGAGCCGCCGGCGGACGACTTCCTGCCCGAGACGAACACCGAATGTGGTGTGGGCACGCTGCTCTTCTCCACGATCTACGCCTACAACCCGGAGACCCTGCCGGGTCCGGCGCCGGCGACGCTCGCCGATTTCTTCGACCTGGAACGCTTCCCGGGGCGCCGGGGCATGCAGCGGAAGCCCGAGGCGAACCTGGAGTTCGCGCTGATGGCCGACGGCGTGCCGAAGGAGCGGATCTACGAGTTGCTCGGGACGGCGGAGGGTCTTGATCGCGCGTTCCGGAAGCTGGACACGATCAAGGACGAGGTCGTGTGGTGGGAGGCGGGCGCGCAGCCGCCGCAGCTTCTCGCCGACGGCGAGGTCATCATGAGCACGGCCTGGAACGGACGGATCTTCAACGCCCAGGTCCTCGAGAACCAGCCCTTCGTCATCGTCTGGGACGGGCAGATCATGGACCGGGGCCAGCTCGTGGTCGTCGCCGGCACTCCGCACCTCGAGGGCGCCTTGCGCTTCATGCGCCACGCCGCCCGCTCCGAGTCGATGGCGGGGGTGGGGAAGTACATCGCCTACAGCCCCGCGCGCCGTTCCGGTCAGGCGCTGATCGACCTGCACGCGGAGACGGGCACGGAGATGTGGCCGCACATGCCGACGAACCCGGCGAACATGAAGAACTTCCTGATGAGCGACTGGGAGTGGTGGGCCGACCACAGGGACGAGATGCAGGAGCGGTTCGCCGCCTGGCTGGCGCGATGAAGAGTTCGGGCGCGATCGTCCTGAGCGTCATCGTGGTCGCCGGCTGCCGGCTGGCCGCGGACCCTCCTCCGGGTTCGGCGCCGGGCAGCGATGCGGGCGAGCGCTCGATCACCGCCGTCTCCTACGGAGGCTCTTACGCCCGCGCCTGCGTCAAGGGCTACCACGAGTCCTTCACGGAGGAGACCGGGGTGCGGGTCGATCTCGCCGACTTCCAGGGAGGACTGGCCCAGGTCCGGGCCCAGGTCGAAGCCGGCGTGGTTCACTGGGACGTCGTCGATCTCTCCGTGGCCGAGACGGTCAACGGCTGCGACGAAGGCGTCCTGGAACTGATCGATCCCTCCATCCTGCCGGCGGGTCCCGGCGGGGAGCTTCCGGAGGACGACTTTCTGCCGGAGATGAACACGGAGTGCGGCGTGGGCAACCTGCTGTTCTCCTCGATCTTCGCGTACAACCGGGAGATCCTGACGGGGCCGCCGCCGACCCGGCTCGCCGACTTCTTCGATCTGGAACGGTTCCCCGGGCGGCGGGGCATGAGGCGATCGCCCGAGGCGAACCTGGAGATGGCGCTGATGGCGGACGGAGTTCCCAAGGAACGCGTCTACGACGTGCTGAGTACGCCGGAGGGCCTGGAACGGGTGTTCCGGAAGCTCGACACGATCAAGGACCGGGTCGTGTGGTGGGACACCTCCGCCCAGGCGCCGCAGTTGCTGGCGGACGGCGAGGTGCTCATGACGACGGCCGCCAACGGACGCATCTTCAACGCCCAGGTGCTCGAGGGACAGCCCTTCGTCATCGTGTGGGACGGCCAGGTCCTGAACCGGGGCCAGCTCGCTATCGTCGCGGGTACGCCGCGGCTCGAGGACGCGCTGCGATTCGTCGAGCATGCCGCCCGCTCCGAGTCGATGGCGGGCGTGGGCCGCTACATCGCCTACAGTCCGGCGCGCTACTCGGCGGAGAAACTGATCGACCGGCATTTCGAAACGGGCACGGAGATGTGGCCGCACATGCCGACGAACCCCGCGAACATGAAGAACTACCTGATGACCGACTGGCAGTGGTGGGCGGACCACGGCGACGAGATGCTGGAGCGCTTCACCGCCTGGCTGGCGCGATGAAGGTTGGAGTAGAGCCGTGACGGCGCAGGAATCTCCAGGCGTGAGCCAGCCGGCAGCCAGACCGCTGTGGCGCCGGGCGATGGGGCCGCGGTTGCGGGCGGCCGGTCTCGCCCTGCCGTTGGTGGCGTTCGTCTCCGTGACGTTCCTCGGTCCGATGGTCAACCTGCTGACGAAGAGCTTCTACGATCCGGAGGTCGCCGACGCGCTGCCGGAGACGATGTCCGCGTTGCGCGACTGGGATGGCCAGGGAACTCCGTCCGACGAGGCGTTCGCGGCCACCGCCCGTGAGTTCGTCGCGGCACGGGAGGAGCGCACCCTGGGACGCACGGCCAACCGCGTGAACCGTGTCGTGAGCGGCATGCGCAGCACGATCATGGGTGATTCGCGGGAGATGGCCGAGGCGGCCGCCGTTGCGGAGGATGCCGGCGTCGAGATGGGCGGCGCCTTCTGGCGCGAGACGATGATCGGCATCGACGCCCGCTGGGGCGGTCCCGAGCCTTGGCGTGCGCTTCGGGCCGCCGGCCAGCGGTTGACGGCCCGCCACTACCTCAAGGCGCTCGACTTCGAGCGCGCTCCCGATGGCGGCTACCAGCGGGCGCCGGAGGCCTGGCGGATCTACGTGCCGCTGTTCTGGCGGACGTTCCTCGTCAGTCTGGGCGTCACGCTGCTCTGCCTGGTCATCGGCTATCCGGTGGCCCACATGATCGCCAACTCGCCGCCGAAGCGCGCCAACGTCCTGCTGCTGCTCGTCCTGCTGCCGTTCTGGACCTCGCTGCTCGTGCGGACCACGTCGTGGATCGTCCTGCTCCAGAACCAGGGCATCGTGAACGACTTCCTGGTCGCGATCGGACTGATCGGCGACGACGGCCGGATCGCGATGATCTACAACATGACGGGCACGTTCGTTGCGATGACCCATGTGCTGCTGCCGTTCCTGGTCCTGCCGCTGTACTCGGTCATGCGGGCCATCCCGCCCGCCTACATGAACGCCGCCGTGTCGCTGGGTGCGACCCCGTTCCAGGCGCTGCGCCGGGTCTATTGGCCGCAGACGCTGCCGGGCGTCGGCGCCGGCTGCCTGCTCACCTTCATCCTGGCGATCGGCTACTACATCACCCCGGCCCTGGTCGGCGGCCAGAGCGGGCAGTTGATCTCGAACATGATCGCCTACCACGTCCAGACCTCGCTCAACTGGGGTCTGGCCGCCGCGCTGGCGGCGCTGCTGCTGGGCGGCGTGACCCTGCTCTACGTGGTGTACGACCGCCTGGTCGGCATCGACCGGATCGGACTCGGATGATGGTCGGCGGTGCGCTCAGCCCCGGTTACCGGGTCGCCCGCTGGGGCTACCTCGCGTTCTGCGTCGCCGCCTTCGTCTTCCTGATCGCGCCGATTCTCGTCCTCGTGCCGCTCAGCTTCAACGCCGAGCCGTACTTCACCTTCACGGAAGGCATGCTGCGGCTCGACCCGGAGGCCTACTCGCTCCGCTGGTACCGCAGCATCCTCGACGGCGACGAGTGGACGCGGCCACTCGCCAACAGCTTGATCATCGGTGTCTCGGCGACGGTCGTCGCCACCGTGCTCGGAGCCGCGGCGGCTTTGGGACTCGCCCATCCGGCGATGCCGGGCCGGAAGATCGTCACGGCGCTGCTCATCTCGCCGATGATCACGCCCGTGATCATCGCCGGCGTCGGCATGTTCTTCTTCTACTCGAGCCTGGGTCTGGCGCAGACGCACGTCGGGATCATCCTCGCGCACGCCGTCTTCGGCGCGCCCTTCGTGGTCATCACGGTGAGCGCGACGCTGGCCGGCTTCGACTGGACCGTCATGCGCGCGGCCGCGAACCTCGGCGCGAATCCGCTCGTCGCGTTCCGCCGCGTGCAACTGCCGCTCATCCTGCCCGGCGTCATCTCGGGTTCGCTGTTCGCCTTCGCGGCGTCCTTCGACGAACTCGTCATCGTCCTCTTCATGGGCGGCCTGGAACAGCGCACCCTGCCGCGCCAGATGTGGTCCGGCATTCGCGAGGAGATCAGCCCGACGATCCTGGCCGTGGCCACCTTTCTGATCGTCTTCGCGTTGCTGGCGTTGAGCACGGTGGAGTGGCTGCGCCGGCGTGGCGCAGCTCGGGCCTGACTTCGGTGAGCGACGACGACCACGGCATCACGCTGGAGGCGGTCGAAGACACGGTCGCGCTGATCGCTCCTCACATCGTTGAAACGCCGGTCGTCGAGTGGTCGGGCCCCGAGATGCGGGCGATGCTGCCGGGGAACAGCCGCGTCCACGCCAAGCTGGAGCTCTTTCAGCGCTCCGGTACGTTCAAGGCGCGAGGGGCGCTGTCGAACGTCCTGCGACTGAGCGCCGAACAACTGCGGGCCGGCGTGACGGCCATGAGCGCGGGCAATCACGCGGTCGCCGTGGCGTATGCGGCGAAGGCGGCCGGGACCAGCGCGAAGGTCGTCATGCAGCGATCGGCGAATCCGGCGCGTGTCGAGTTGGCCGAGGCGCTTGGCGCCGAGATCCTGATGGCGGAGGATGGCCCCAGCGGATTCGAGATGGTGGCCGGGATCGCGGCCGCGGAAGGCCGGGCGATGATCCATCCATTCGACGGCGTGGCGACGGCCCTCGGCGCGGCGACGCTCGGTTTCGAGATGCATCGGCAGCTTGGAGACCTCGACGTGCTCGTCGTCGCCATCGGTGGCGGCGGTCTGGCTGGGGGCGTGTCGGCAATCACGAAGCGACTGAACCCCGATTGCCTGGTTGTCGGCGTGGAACCCGTGGGCGCCGACGCCATGCACAGGAGCTTCAGGTCGGGCAGACCGGAGCGCCTTGAAGGCGTGGACACCATCGCGGACAGTCTGGCGCCGCCCATGACCGAACGGCTGCCCTTCACGCTCTGCAGAAGCAACGTGGATCGGCTCGCCCTGGTCACCGACCGCGAGTTGGCTCAAGCCATGGGGCTCATCTTCAGAGAACTGAAGCTCGCCGTGGAGCCCGCCTGCGCCGCCACCACGGCTTCCCTGCCGGGTCTCGCCGACGAGTTCTCGGGTGCGCGTGTCGGGCTGATCCTCTGCGGGTCGAACATCGACCGGAACACGTACGATCGGTACTGCGAGCTCGGCGAGGGTCGATTCCGTTCCTGATCGGCTTTCGGGCGGCCGGGTGCCGAGCCTGAACGAGGGAAGGACTCCCGCCTAGAGGACGCCGAGGCGGCTGAACAAGCAGTGGACGTAGTTGGGGTCGTCCCTCTGGAACAGAACGTGACGTTCGGCCAGGTCCTGCCGGCTGAGCGCGCGCCCATCAACCTGCCAGCGTTCGTCCAGATCCTTGAGGCGAGTGACGGAGACGATGAACGACTCGAGGCGAGCGCGGCTGTCCGACAGCCGCTCTTCGACCTCCTTGATCGTTGTGCTGAGAAGGACCTTCGGGTCGTCCGGCCCCGATAGGTGCACCAGACCCTTCGGGTCTACGAAGGCGATGTGCTGGCGGCCGTCGCGGAGCGCCCACAGGATGAAGTCGGGGTGGAAGTTGTTCGCCTCGAAAAAGCCGATGCCGCGCCCCCGACTCTGGTTGCGCATGAGGTGGATGCGGATTCCTGCGAGTGCGGCCGCCTGCTGCTGGAGGAAGTCCTGCAGGTCGCGGACGAAGCGGTACTCGCCTTCGTTCAGTGTGGGCGGCGAGACCCGGAGCTTGTCGTTCTCGACTGACAGCAGGGGCCAGTACAGGTGCTCGTTCAGACGAAGCGCCCTGACCTGGTGCCTGTCCCAATCGGAGAGCCTCCCTTGCTCGATCGCCCGCTTCAGATCGGCGAGACTCTGTTCGAGATCGCCGACGTCGCTGGTGCCAGCCGTTGAGGCAACCTCGACGAAGAAGCCCTGGCCGCCGCGCCCGCCGGTCACTTGGAGGTTCGGGTCGTCGTCGCGTAGCGGCTGAATCTCCAAGTGCCGGGCTTCCCAAGCCTGGCGACAAAGGGCGTAGTAGCGAGCGGTGTACTTCCTGAGCAGGGAACCGGCGATCTCCTGCCAGTGGCGGACGTTGGACCAGTTGTCGTGCTCGAACAGGGTTGCGGGCGCCTGGAGCCGGTACCAGGAGGGGTCGGCAAGCAGTTGGCGGATCGCAGTACGCGACACGGTCAGGTTGTGCCAGCCGCGTTCCGTCTTGAAACGCGCGAGATCGAAGAAAAGTGCCTCCTGATCGATGAGGCGGATGTGGTCGCGGTCCAAGGTCGCCTCATTCTTCGAGATGACCTCGGCACTGGAGTCGACGGAGGCGAGCGTTCGCACCTTGGGGTTCCAGTCGAGGCGGACTGCCGGATGAAGCCGGTTCCTGATCGGGCACGGCGCCTGAGCGGGTGGGCCAAGGACGGGCATCGGGCCGCGGCGGCGGAAGGCTGCCTCGGGTTCGGCGCCGGCTACGTCCTCGGCAAGTCTGATCGTCTCGAGCGGGGGGTCGTGCGGCAGGGCTTGTCGTTGAACCGGAAGGAAGAACTCCTCGCGGTCGGCGGCAACTCCCTCCTGTTCCAGGAAGTCACGGAACTGCGCCATGTAGTTCGCCCGGATGCCGAACACCTGGAGCGTTTCCAGATGCGGCAGCGCCGCGGGCGCCTCGCTAGCGACGTTTGGGAGCGCCGAACTCCGCTTGAGAGTCATATCGCGACCCTTCAGTCGGACGCCGCGGCCGAACATCTGGATGATCTGGGCGCCTTCGGTCCTACCGACGTTCATCAGGCCCATCGAACTGACGCGCCAGCTGTTCCAGCCTTCCGTGAACTTCCGGGCGCCGACGACGAGGTGGATGTGAGAGTCCGCGGACTGGACGTCGTCGAAGGCCGACTCCGAGAACACCCGCTCGGTCACGACGATGCCAGCGTCCCGGCAGCGCTTGGCGAGCTTCCCTCCGTCGCCGACGTTGATCACGCCGAACGGTTCGTTCTCTCCGAGCCGAAGCGTTAGTTCCCCACCGGTCCCCTTGAGACGTTCGACTCGGAGACCGCCGCCTCCCGGTGCATTGAAGGTCTTGGAGAGCGTTTCACTGAAGATGCTCCCGGCATTCATGCCCGAGTTCTGAAGGGGAGCGAACTGATCGGCGAACAGGTTCCTGCCGCCGGTGGTCTCGAGTCCGTGTTCCAGTAGGGCCTGGATGCTCGTCGTACTGGCGCTTGCGTTCTGGACGTACTCGTCGAGGAACTGGACGATCCGAACCACATCGGATGCATCGTCCTGGTTCAGGCCCTTCGTGACCCGGCTTCCGACAAACACCCACAACGGCCGCTCGATGGCCCAGGGGCCGAGCGCTCTTCCTTCACGGCTGTAGAGCCACTGCTGCTGAAAGAAGGCGAGCAGGGCCGCGGTCAGGTAGCGCTGCTGCCAGTCGGCGTCGTGGTGGCCCTCGAGGTTGGCGATCCGGTAGTCCTTGCCGTAGCCGTCGCCGTGAAACCAGCGGTACGAGTAGTCGAACAGAATCGACCGGGCGTACGTGTTGGTCAGTTTCCGGTCCTTGTCCACCGCCTGGCCGAAGGTCGCCGAGTACTCGAACGAGAACCCACGCTCGCAGAGTTCGTCGCGCCTTCGCATCCACTGGCCCTGTTGGCCCGAGGAGGCGCCGCGGTGTCCTTCGTCGACGAGCACGAGGTTGTTGCCCTCGAAGGCGGCCACGGCGACTCTCTTCTCCCCCATCTCGTCGTGCAGCTTGTGTACGTCGAGCACTTCGACCCAGGCGCCGGGGAGGGCGTTCCGGTCGAACGGGCGCGCCGCGATACCGGCGACTTCGAACTCGTCCAGGTGCTGGCGAGAGAGGCCTTCGTTCGGGGTCAAGAGAATGATGCGGTTCAACGCATGATGTCGATCGTGCCGCCCGAGGAACTCCCGGAAGAGAAGGAGGTGGGCATGCATGAGCAGCGTCTTGCCGCTTCCAGTAGCCATCCAGAACGCCAGCTTGTTCAGCAGGTTCGCGGCGTCCCGATCGGTCGTGGGCTCGGCGGTCGGTTCGATGCGGTCGCCTTTCGGGAGGTCCCGGTTCAGGGACTGAATCGCCGTGTTCAGTTCGGCGAGCAGCCGCTTCGGATCACGGAACCAGAGGTCCAGGTAGATGTCCGTTGCCAGTAGCGCCAGGTACTGGAAGTAGAGCCACCGGATCGGGCGCTTGCCGCGGCGGAGGCGAGCCTCGTTCAGTCGTTGAGTGATCGCCACGATCCGCTGGTCCGCCTCCAGTAGGCGGTCGTCGGGCAGGTCGGGCCGCTTCTCCGTGGGCACGTGCAGGCGAAGCGCCTCGTGGAAGCGATGAACGTTGTCCGCCGTGAGTCCCGGGAACTCATCACCCTTCATGTGTCCGGCGAGTCCGTTCAGGTTCTCGCAACCGAACAGGCCGAGTAGCCAGCGATGGAGCGCCAGTTTTCGCGAGAAGGCCACTCGCTTCCGTTTAGACCGGGCCATCGCCCCGGTTCGCCCGCAGGCCGGCCGCGTAGCCGCGCAGCGGCGTTCCGACCGCCGCCTGCCGCTTGCGGGGCGGCCAACTACGGCGAAGAAATCCCGTGCCTGCGGGAAGCGGGCGTCGGCGGCGACGGTGATCAACTCGGCTCATCGTCCTCGAACATGAGTCGCATGAAGTGCTCTTCGATCAGATGGGCCGTCCAGGTGAAGCCCGCTGGCCGAAGGTTCTGCAGGTTGTGATCGCCGTTCGCGTAGACCAGGTCGAAGCCGCCCCCGCCGGGGACGTCCGGACCGGCCCACCCCTGTGCGCGGAACCACTCGTCGAGCACGAGGTTGTCTTGCTCGATGCCACGAGTTTCATCGCCGCCCGGCCTCTTGCGCCAGATGATCAGTCCCCGGCGGTCGTCCGGGAGGAGACCCTCGACCGCGCGGAACCACCACGGTCCTCCTGCCGCCTCGTCGAGGCCGCTCTTGAGTCTCAGCCGACCTTCAGAGTCTCTCTCGAACTCCGCCGCGACCTCCCGGGGCGCCCAGAGCCGAGAGACCCGGAGGCCGAGCAGCCAGTTGAACGTCTCGAGGAGGTCGACCGGGGTTTCCCGGCTCTCGTCCGCACCGGGCCGTTTGATTCTGAGCGTGTACGCCGTCGGGTCGGCGAACCGCTCTACGTCGAGGAGCGACCCACCGGGCCGGATATCGACGTCGAGAAGGTAGCGGAGGACTTGGTTGCCCGACCTGCCATCCGATGGGGTGCCCGGTGAAGCGTGCGACAAAATTGTCGGGGGGGGGGGGGGGGGTGAGCCGGCTTGCTGCGGGTTGCTGGGGCTGTCACCGGAAGCGGTGCGCTCCAAATCGCCAGTTTCCGCATTGAGGTGGCGCAGGTTGTTCAGCGTGTCTTCGTACGACTCGAGTCGGATCACCTTCATGACGCTGGGAGACCGCTCCGCCTCTTCGGCCGTCGCCTGCCGCACCGGCTTGCCGTCCTTCCATTCGGGCGAGTAGGTGACCTTCTTGAGCCGCGGCAGGAGCACGGTATCGAAGTGCTCACCCATCTCGACGAGAATGAACCGCCGGTCGCCGCCGTCCTCCCGGTTCAGATTGATGACGGCGTGGCCGGTGGTGCCGGAGCCGGCGAAGTAATCGAGGACCGAAGCACCCGCATGATCTCCCATCACAGAGTCAATGGCCGTTCTGACCGTATGCACGGACTTCGGGTATGGAAACGCCGCTTTCTCGCCCATAATGTCGGCAACGAGATTAGTTCCATGCACAACGGAGTTGAACTTAGAGTCGAGCCAAGCGCTGACGAGGACCTTGCGCCCTTCGTCGTCAATCGAGTGATTGATCGCGTATTGATCTGAGCACTCGAGCCGACCATCTAGCCAAAGCCGTTTCGAAGACGTATAGTTGCGGCTCCAAACCCGCTCCGATCCGTCAGAGCCAATAGGGTAGATCCTCAACCAGCCTTGTTCGGTTGGCTCCTCTGGGTACGTGCTATCCCTGGGAGGCGGCTTCTCCATGCCCACGATCTCCAGTGTGGCGGGATCCACCAGAATGGCGAAGAAGCTCCGATGTCGTCCCGACCGGAAGTTGTTCTCACCTTGGCCACTCCTCCTGAAGTTTCGCTTCCGAGTCCCACCCGGCCGCCGCGAGCCCACCAGGACACTCTCCCCGCTAGGGACCGCCGCAACGTAGTATTCGTGGGTGTACGAGACGTTGCCGCGACCGGACCCTGAGCCAGGGTAGTGGTGGACCATTACTACTTGTGGATCGTGGGCCGGAAGGGAGTGCTTGAGTGCCGCGAGCAGATGCGCGAGCTCGTTCTCGTCGATGGCGCAGCCCAAGACGCCCTGCTTCGTCAAGTATGTGCCGGAAAGTCGGAGGCGATCCGCCATTAGAGCCAGCCAAGAAGAATGCTGGTAGTCGTTCTTGTAGAGAATTGACGAAGCCGCACTGTTGTAGGGGGGATCAATGTACACACACTCGACTTGGCTCGAGTACCGGTGCTGCAGAAGACGCAAGGCCTGGAGGTTTTCGCCGTGGATGAGTGAACCCGAAGTGGCCTCGTCCAAGACCGCGTGTTCGCCAAGTTTCAGGAGGCTGTCGCGAAAATCTCTGGTGAAGTGGCGCGTGTCCACCATCAACGTCGGCTGCGACCGAAGGAACTCGACCGACAGCGGCTCGCTGTAGCCCGGCGTCGTCAATTCGCTCTCGATCTCGTCAATCCCGCAGAGATCCACCCACTCCCGACGCTGAGTATCGTTGGCGGCGATCTCTGGCAGGAACTCGTCAGGGATGCAGCCGACGCGGATGCAGTAGGAGGTCTCCACGACGAACTTCTTCTTGAGCCAGAGGCGCTTCTGAAAGTCCTCCAGGGAGGCGAGGAAGTCGATGATCGTCCCCGCGATGCGACGGATCGCGCGGATCTTCGAGAGATACTGCTCGGCGCGGGGCGCGGTGTCGTTCTCGATGTCGTCGAGGCGCATGACCTCGTTCTTGATGTAGAAGTCGAGTTCGCGTCGGAGGAAGCCGCCCAGGTCCTTGTGGATGAAGTAGTCGAAGGTGTTGCGGGCCGTGTAGCGGTCGAGGTGGGTGCGCAGGCGTGACGTCTCGCTCCGCTCGCCGTTCCGCTTGACGTGCTTCCGCTCGAGGGCGGCGGTCCAGCGGCGAAGGTGCGGCTCTGTGACTCCCGACTTGAAGATCCGGGCTTCGGCGATGTCGAGGAGGCTCTTCTGGTTCGGTGCCTTCGACTTTCCTGGCTGTTCGCTCTCGGGCCAGTCGTTCATCGTCGCTGGCCTGTACTCGAATCGCAGGACGAGTTCACTCGTCCCGCGCTCGCCCGGCTCGTCGACGGCGAAGTCGCCGTTTGCCAGCACGAAGACGCGCTTCCTGTCGTCGGCCGCCTTCACGTTGCCGTGCTCGCCCTCGGCGGCGTCTGCGAGCCGGAAGTGGACCCGCATCGGGTCGGTCTCGCCGTCGGGCCGCAGTCGGAAGCTGTAGTTCCGCAGGTACTCGTCTGTCTTGATGTAGTACTGGTCGGCGTTGGCCCAGTGGAGCTTGACCTCCTCGCCCTGGTAGGGGATGGCGTAGACGCCGTCCTTGTAGACGCGCTGGCTGATGAAGTCGCCGTCCTTGTAGTAGCGCCGGAAGAAGCGGTAGAGGTGGTCGTAGACGTCGGCCTCGACAGCGTCGAGATCGCCAGCTTGCGCTCGCTTCGCCTTCAGTTCCTTCACCTTGTCCGTGGCGTCGGGGTCCACGCCCAGCGATCTCGCCTGATCGGTTGCCTCTTGGAGTTCCCGTTCGATCTGGGCCCGGTCCACCGAGACGTACTCCTCGAGTGCCGCTCGCACCTGTGGCAGGAGCTCGTTCTCGAGGAAGCCCGTCACCTCGGCGCTCCGTGCGTGCATGATCCGGTAGAACCCAAAGTCGAGTTCAGGCTTGTCGAGCTGGAACAGCTCCTTGAGGAGCGTGACGAGCTTGTTGAAGCGCTCGCTCGTCACGAAGCGTCCTTGGGGCGGCAGTCGGAAGGCGTTGGCATGGAAGCAGCCGGTGGCGACGGCGTGGCGACTATAGCCTCAACTCCGACGCGGTCTGGAGAACTCGCCTCATCCCCGGTTTGACGCCCTGCTTCGGTCCACGAGGACGTGGTCCTCGGAGCGACGCTGGCTATCGTTCGTGGCGAACGGAGTGCACGCTTCGCCGTGTGAGTCGTCGGAGTCTGCGATCTGGCGGCAGGCGGTGTGAGGCTAAGTTTACCTATCGGGTAAACTCGTGTACCATGCATTGCCCATGGAGATCGCCTTCCGTACGGGGAAGATCAAGCGGCTCTGTGAGCGCGGGGCCGAGGCTCAGCGGAGGCTTGGAGAAGCGAGCGCGAAGAAACTGAGGGCACGGTTGAGTGATCTTGAAGCGGCTGCGTCGGTGGCGGAACTGGTGGCAGGACGTCCTCATCCGCTGACCGGAGACCGACTGGGACAGCTCGCCCTGGATCTGTCTGGGGGCAGGCGTCTGGTGCTCAGCCCGGACCACGAAACGACGCCGGTCGAGGCGGATGGGGCGGTCCAGTGGGATCGGGTTACGCGCGTGTGCATTGAGTTCATAGGGGACTACCATGACTAGAGCAGAAGCGGGGAGCTTTGCGCCGGACTGGATTTCATCGCCGGGTGACACGATCCTCGATCTGGTCGAGGAGCGCGGTTGGACGCAGGCGGACCTGGCGAATCGGCTGGGGTACAGCCGGAAACACGTAAACCAGCTCGTCAGGGGCAAGGCCTCGCTGTCCGAGGACGCCGCACTGCGTCTGCATCGTGTCCTGGGCGGCAGCGTCGGCTTCTGGTTGACGCGCGAGGCCCGCTACCGGGAACGGCTGGCGGCGAGTCGGGAGGCTGGCCTGTACGAAGGATGGGTCGACTGGCTGGAAGAGCTGCCTGTGGCGGCCATGATGAGGGCTGGCGCGATCACCAAGCGGCGCATGGTCGCTTCCGCCAAGGCCCAGGTCGTCGGCGAGTGTCTCGCTTTCTTCGGAGTGGCTTCGCCGGAACAATGGAGAGCGCGCTGTGCGGGAACGCAGGGTGCCTTCAGGCGTGGGACGGCGAGGGATGGCGATCGGGCATCTACCGCCGTCTGGCTGCGTCTGGGTGAAATGCAGGCCGAGCAACTACGTCTTCCAGCCTATGATCGCGAACGCTTCACCCGGGCCTTGACGGAGATCAGGGAGCTGACCGTCGAGTCGCCCGAGCTGTTCGAACCGCGGATGCGTCGCCTGCTGCAGGCTGCCGGTGTTGCCTTCGTTCTCGTTCCGGCGATTCCCAAGGCTGGCGTGAGTGGCGTTGCTAGGTGGTTGAACCGGAATCCGCTGATTCAGCTATCGCTCTTCGGCAAGACGAACGACCGGTTCTGGTTCTCGTTCTTCCACGAAGCGGCCCACATCCTGCTGCATGCTGACGATCGGAAGTCGGTGTGGCTGGACGATGCCGGAAGGCCTCCAGGTGCGGATGAGGCCGAAACAGAGGCAGACAGATGGGCCGCGGACTGCCTGATCCCTCCGGCTCACGATGCCGAACTGCAACAGCTTGGTGATCGACGGTCGGTCCGCGCGTTCGCTCGCCGGGTTGGCGTCCATCCCGGCATCGTGGTCGGACGGCTGCAGCATGAGCGACTGCTTCCGTTTGGTCAGTTGAACGGGCTCAAGGCGAGGTTCAAGTTCGGCGAGGAATCGACGCCAACTTGAGTCGTTCAGTTAGGCTCGACTCCGGTAGCGCCACAGCCCTGTGGCGGCCATGCTGTAGAGGAACAGCAGCACCGACACCGCCATGCCGGGGACGAGCCCGGCAAGGGCTCCGTACTCCTCGACGATCCAGCCGAGGATGACGGCGCCGATCAGCGGGGCGCCGAGCAGGCCGACGCCGAAGACGGCCATGACGCGGCCGCGGGACAGCGGCTCGGCGGCCTCCTGGACGATGGCGCGGGCCAGGGTGGTGGTGACGCCCATGTTGAGGCCCCAGGCGACGACTCCGGTCACGACCAGCCACCAGGCGGGTTCGACCCAGATCAGGAAGAGGACGACGACGCGGGAGAGCTGGAACAGGATGAACCAGCGGCCGGGCTTCTGGAACGGCATGAACCGGAGCATGATCAGGTTCGAGACGACCGCGCCGGCGAAGAAGACGATCATGAGCCACGACAGCAGTTCCGCATCGCCGTCGTAGACCTCCCGGACGATGAAGGGAAAGGCGGTCAGGAAGCCGCCCGCGTTGAAGATGCTGGAGACGAAGTTGACCGTCAGCGCGTCGAAGACCGGACGCTGGAGGTAGGAGGCGCGGAAGCCCTCGCGGATCCGGCGCCAGGCGGGTTCCGTCGGCCCGGCGCTGGAGGACTCGTGGGAGCCGATTCTCCGGATCCAGAGCGCGGCCGCGACCAGACACAGGCACTGGACCAGCAGGACCTGGCGCAGACCGATGCGGTCGAGCTGGCCGGCGGCGCCGATCCCGATCATCGTGGTGAACATCGTGATCGCCGTGGAGGCGGTCACTCCCCGCTGCAGATCCCGACCCGCGATGCGGCTGAGCACGGACTGCTGGGCCGGCCCGGAGAACGAAAGGGCGGCGCTGATTCCGAGGCCCCACGCGGTCACGGTCCAGACGCTGAGTTCTCCGAGTTCGAGTACGAGAATCAGTCCGAGGGGTACGAGGGCCGCCGCGCCGAACACCCGGGTCAGCGTTGCCCGGGCGTCCGTGCGGTCGGCGCTGGCGCCGCCCCAGAGCATGATGATCACGCCGGGAAGGCCGACGGCCGCCTGCAGCGGGCCGACCCGGCTGGCCGGGAGGGACAGCACGCTGATCAGCAGCCAGGGCAGGAGGAGCTGGTACATGCCCAGGCCGGAACTCGAGCAGGCCAGTGTCCCCATGTACGCTTGCAGGCCCGGTCGGTTCCAGAGACGGTTGGGCGGAGTTGGGGGACGAGCGATGACGACTACCTCGGTTGGCGGCGGTCGGACGGGATGGCGAAGGCTACACGCGGGCCTCCGTCGCCTTTCGCGACCGGGCTGGAGTCTCGGGCTGGCCGCCGTCGCAGTCATGGGTTGCGCGGGCTCGACAGCCGCGACCCAGGAGCGCGTCGACTTCGCGGCGCTCCGCCGGCAGATGGTGCGCGACACGATCTCCGAGCCCCGCGACGGCCGGCCGCCGGTCCTCGACGTGCGCGTCATCGATGCGATGGAGAAGGTGGAGCGCCACCTGTTCGTGCCGGAGGAGATGCGCGACTGGGCCTACCGGGACTCGCCGCTCGGGATCGGCTGGCGGCAGACGATCTCCCAGCCCTACATCGTCGCGTTGATGACGGAGCTTGCGGAACCCGACCCGGAGGACAGGGTGCTGGAGATCGGTACGGGCTCCGGCTACCAGGCCGCCGTACTGGCCGAGATCGTGGATCACGTGTACACGATCGAGATCGTGGAGCCTCTGGGGCTGCGGGCCGCGGCGGCGCTGGACATGGCCGGCTACCAGAACGTGACGACGCGGATCGGCGACGGATACGCGGGTTGGCAGGAGGAGGCGCCGTTCGACGCGATCGTCGTCACCGCCGCGCCGGACCACGTGCCGCAGCCGCTGATTGACCAGTTGGCGACCGGCGGCCGGCTGGTGCTGCCGGTGGGCCCGGTGGGCGGCCGCCAGGAACTCCAGGTGCTGGAGAAGCAGGCCGACGGGTCAGTCGAGCGGACCCGGGTGATCCCGGTGCGCTTCGTGCCGCTGACGCGGAATCGGTAGCACCTAGAGCGGCACTTCCTCGCCCTCGCCTTCGATGACGAGGCCGAGGGTCACGTCGCCGAGGGGTACGGCCAGCGTGGGCTGGTCGAGGTCGTTCCAGAACATGGTGGCGCTCTCCGCGCCGTCGTAGTTCTGGAACAGGGCCATCGTCATCGGGTGGGTGGCGCCCTCGATGATCGTGATGCTGGCCTCGACGAGGGGCTCCTGCTCCGGGAAGCCGTAGGGATCGAACGTGTCGAGTGCCACCGGGATCAGGACGAGGAAGTCCCGGAACCAGGTCTGGCCGGTGTGGTCGCCG
This sequence comes from Thermoanaerobaculia bacterium, assembly GCA_022826745.1. Classification (GTDB taxonomy): domain Bacteria; phylum Acidobacteriota; class Thermoanaerobaculia; order Multivoradales; family Multivoraceae; genus Multivorans. The sequence goes on from JAJDUI010000008.1 coordinate 290,433, forward strand.
TCGGCCGGCTGCACGGCGTAGCGGAGGGTGTAGATGCCGGCCGGCACGATCTGCTTCTTGTAAGTGCTCCAGTCGTCCGTCGTGCGCATCAGGCCGACCAGGCCGCCGGGAGGCAGGGTCGGGTACTCGACCCCGAGTTCGGCCGATGGGTCCTGCATCGGCAGCGCGGGCGGGAACCAGAACTCGATCGGCTGGCCCTCGTCCCGGACCACCTTGTAGCCGGCCGGATCGAGCAGCGGCCCCAGCCAGTCCGGCAGATCCGGCGGCAACGCTTCCGTGCGCTCGAGCGACGGGTCGGCGGCAAGCGGCGCGGCGAGCACCAGCCCCGCGAGCAGCAGCCCGACGAGCGGGAGACCGGCGCTCCTCACTCGAAGTTGATCAGGTAGTGCCGGAAGTTCTCGGGTCCGACCTCGTCCAGCATCTGCAGGAACAGCACGAGTGGCTCGATGTCCGCGTCCGTGATGTTGATCTCGCCGAACAGCGGGTCGACGCCTTCCTGTTCGCTGTCGGCGGCTTCGGCCAGCGCCATGTGGGCCCGGATCGCGTCTTCGAGCGTGGCGGCGCTGCCATCGTGGAGGTACGGGTCCGTGCGGGCGAGGTTCCGCAGCGGCGGCGTCTTGAAGTCGCCCGCGCCGGTGCCGTGGAGCGCGTAGTCGCTGAAGGTCGGGGGCACGTGGCAACGGACGCAGTTGCCGACCGATTCCACGTCGAAGGCCCGGAAGAAGGTCTTGAAGCCCTCGTAGGCTTCCTGGGTGAACCCCTCCGGTCGCCGGATCAGGTTGCGACCCTCCTGGTTGAAGATCCGGCTCTCGATGCTCGCCGCGTAGTTCAGCATGTCCTCGCCGTCGTTCGGCTCCTTTCGGAAACGGTTCTGCTCGGCGAAGGCGTCCCAGCGCGCGGTCATCGTGTAGCTCAGCGTGCGGGTGTAGTCGGCCAGGGCGCGGGCGGCGGCGGCGGCCACCTCGGGCCGCGGCAGGGACTCGAGGTCCAGACCGTAGACCTCCTGGAACTGGTCGAGATAGGGCACGCCCGAGATCGCGTTGTGGCCCTCGTTGAGCAGCACATAGGCCGCGTTGTCCATCCCCTCGGCACGGTCCTCGTCGTTCCAGCCGTACTGCTTGCCGACCAGCTTGTCGAGGATCATGTCCTCCATCGAGTCGTAGGCGCCATCCCAGCCGAACACCTCGGCGCGGGCAGCGTCGGCCAGGGTCTGCGCGTTCCTTTCGGTCGTCTCGCGGTTCGCGGTCAGGCTGGTCGGCGTGTGGTCGGCGTAGTAACGCTCCGGCTTGCCGGGCACCGACTCGCCGATGGCGTGGCACACGGAACAGGCGATCGCGAAGCCCGTCCCCTGGTTGTTGAACAGCAGTTCGGCGAACAGGTCGTTGCCGAGCTGTTGCAGGGCTGGGGACGGTTCTTCCTGGGCGGCGGCTGGGGCGCCGAACAGGAGAGCGGTTGCCATGGCGAGCGTCGCCGGACCGGTCAGGCTTCTTCGCTTCATCGTCATCCTCCGTGAGGTGGAGAATAGACGATCCCGTTAGTGGCACACTAAGCCGCCATGGCGACGTCGCGAACGGTTCCCTGGGCGGAACTCGACACGATCTTCTTCGACGCCGGCAACACCTTCCTGTCGATGGACTTCGACCGGGTCGCCGCCGTGGCGGCCAGTCTGGGCGTCGAGTGCTCGGGAACGCAACTGGAGCGTGCGGAGGCGGCGGCGCGGCCGGAGCTTTCCGCGGCGCTGGCCGAGAGGCGGACGACCGAAGGCGGCGGGGCCTTTCGCTTCTACCTGCGAGCGACTCTCGAGCGGCTGCCGGCGTCCAGCCGGGACGGGGTCGACTTGGGCGACGTGGTCTCCGGGCTGGCGGAGCGGCTGTTCCTGCCGGGCCGCAACGACCGGCTCTGGAACCGCAGGCTGCCGGGGCGAAGGGAAGCGCTCGAGCGGATCCGCGCGCTCGGCTATCGCATGGTGGTCGTCAGCAACTCGGACGGCAGCATGGCGCGGACTGTCACCCGGATCGGCATGGACCATCTCTTCGACGGTCTGGTCGACTCGACGGTCGTCGGCTTCGAGAAACCGGACCCGCGGATCTTCGACGTCGCGCTCGATCTGGCCGGTGCATGTCCGGAACGGACGGTGCACGTGGGTGATCTGTACGCCGCCGACGTCGTGGGCGCCCGGACCGCCGGCGTCCACGCCGTCCTGCTCGACCCCTTCGGCGACTGGCCGGAGGTCGACTGCCCGAAGGTGGCCGATCTGGACGAGCTGGCCGCCCTGCTGCCGGGGCCGCCGGGGCGCGCGTGAAGCCCGCGGAGGTTCGCCGGCACCGCCATCGGTTCTACGAGGCGGCCGTTCAGAACGTGGAAGTGGACATCGACTTCGTCGAGCGCGTCTATCGCCGCCTCAACGGACGGTTGCCCGCCACCCTGCGGGAGGACTTCTGCGGCACCGCCTCGCTGGCGAGCGCCTTCGCCGCGCGCAGGCCGGAGAACCGCGCCTGGGGCGTCGACCTCCACCGGCCGACCCTGGACTGGGGGCGGCGCAACCGGGTGGAGGCCAGATGCGTCGAGGACCGGGTCGAGCTGGAGTGCCGCGACGTGCGCCTGGCCGGCAGCCCGGCGGTAGACGTGCAGGTTGCCTTCAACTTCTCCTTCTTTCTGTTCCCGGGCCGCGGCGAGATGCTGGACTACTTCCGGGCGGCGAAGCGCTCGCTCGAGCCGGGAGGCCTGTTCGTGCTGGACGCCTTCGGCGGTACGGATTCGTTTCAGGCCACCACCGAGGACACGGAGATCGAGGCCTCGGCAGGCGTCGACGGAGTCGCCTTGCCGGCTTTCACCTACAGTTGGGACCAGCTCGCCTTCAACGCCGTCGACCACTGGATGCGCTGCGCGATGCACTTCACGCCGGCGGGCAGGGAGACGGTGCGCAACGTGTTCCGCTACGCGTGGCGGATGTGGACCCTGCCCGAGATCCGGGAGTTGCTGGCCGAGGCCGGCTTCGACGATGTCGAGGTGTACGGCGAGGGCTGGGATGCCGGCAGCGGGGAAGGGAACGGCATCTTCCGGCGCCGCACGCGGATGGCGAACGAGGGCAGTTGGGTCGTCTACGTGGTGGCGCGCTACTGAGTGCCGCGGGGTCCGGCCAGACGCTGCCAGTCCTCGTCGCGAACGTCGTTGGCCAGGGTCAGGCCGCCGTCGGAGCCGACGAAGACCGGGTCCTTGACGACGCGCACGCGTCCGCCGCCCAGTTCGCCGAGCGAACTCTGCAGCGCCGCGCCAAGGCCCCGGATCAGCCCGGAGCCGCCGGTCAGGATGACGTTGTTGCGCACCCGGCTCTGAAACTCCGGTTCGACTCGTGCGATCAGGTCGAGCATCGTCTCGCGCAGCGGCTCGAGGAGAGTTTCGCAGGCAGTGCGCATCGGTTCGGTGATGTCGATCCGGGTCGGTCTGCCGTTTACCGGCGCGTCGACCACGACCGGACCGCCTCCGCCCACGAAGGAGTGTCTCTCCTTCCACGCGCGAGCCATGTGGATCGACACCGAAGCGTCGGGGAAGCGTTCCTCGATGCGCGCGTGGAGGCGATTGTCGACGGCGTCGCCCGCGACGTTCAGGGTGCGCTGGTCGCCCTCGGTGGGAAAGCGGCCCATGAGGATGCACAGGTCCGTCGTGCCCGCGCCGACGTCGACGACCATCGTGTGGACCAGGGCGTCCAGGCCATAGGCGACGGCGAATGGCTCGGAGACGATCATCGTGCTGGCGACCTGGCCGTCGAGGATGCGCCGCAGGTTCTGGCGGTTCACCCGGAGCGTTTCCGCCGGCACGCCGACCACGGCGTGGATCGCCGGCCTCGGATCCCGTCCCTCGGGGAGGGCCAGGTCGAGCAGCCGGCGGACGATCTCGCGCACGGCCTGCTCGTCGCGGGCGGACCCTTCCTTGATCAGGCCCCGCTCCAGCGGCCGGCGCAACTCCAGCATCGGTCGTTTCTCCAGGGCCTCGATGCCCACGAGCACCTCGCGCTGGAGGACCTTTCGGGCGACCATGTCCCGCGGCCAGCCGACGTAGCTTCGCACCATGTGGCGCTCGCCGTTCGCGGCGGAGATCGAACTGCGCGACGTTCCCAGGTCGATGCCCACCTTGAGCACCGGCGGTTCGGGAGTGGCGGCGGTCTGCGTGGTCATCCTCAAGCCTCAGGCGCCGGAGAGCTTAGCTTTGGGGCAGCAGGGACTCGGCAAAGCTCTGGATGCCCGCGTCCAGGGCTTCGGCGATCGACTGAAGGTGGCTTTCGTTCCGCAACCGCTTGACCTCGTCGGCATCGGAGAGGCAGGAGACCTCGGCCAGCACCGCCGGCATCTCCGCGCCGATCAGAACGACGAAAGGCGCGGACTTGACGCCGCGGTTCCGCAGGTCGGGGTTCGTGGTCCGCAAGCGTCCGACGAGCGACTCCTGAATCGCGGTCGCCAGCGCCCGGCTGTCGTCCTGCCGGGCCTGGGCGTACACGCCGTCGAGGAGCCGGCGGAGGTCGCCGAGGGAATAGCCCTGGGCCTCCGAGTTCTCGCGCTCGGCAAGCGCGGCAAGTTCCGGATCGTCGGTGGGGCCGAGGTAGAAGGTCTCGACGCCGCAGGTTCTGTTCGCCGGCAACCAGTTCACGTGAATCGAAACGAACACGTCGGCGCCCGCGCGGTTGGCGATCAGGGTGCGCTGGTCGAGGGCGACGTTCATGTCGGCCTCCCGGGTCATCGCGACGCGATAGCGGTCGTCCAGCAGGTTGCGCAGCCGGTAGGCGATGTCGAGGGCGAGCGCCTTCTCGGTCAAACCGGCGGCAGCCGTGCCGGGCGAGGAGCCGCCGTGGCCGGGGTCGAGCACGATGCGCTCCACGGGCAGCGGGAAGACGCTTGGGTCGACGGCTTCCGGGGGACCGGTGAAGCGGATCTCGGGTGCCTGGAGATCGCCATCCACTTCCACTTCGGGCGGAGGGTCCGGTTCCGGGCGATTCAGCTCCAGGTAGCCGAGGGCGGCAATAGCCGCAACCGGAAGCAGCAGAAGGAGGCTCCACGGCGAGACCCGGCGCCGCCGGGGGGCCCGGCCGGCGTCCTGGGCGTCGCGCGGCTCGGCCGGTCGGCGATCGAGCGCCTCGTTGTCGCGAACCGCAGCCTCGACCAGACCGCGTTTGAAGTCCCGGCCGGACATGAATCGACGCTACATGATCAGTCACCACGGACTGTCAGGCGGGTGCCTCAAGTAGTCTCGCGAGTTGGTGTTTGCGATGAGCGTTCCCCCGTTCTCCAGGGCCGGGTCTGGCCGCGGCCGCGCCTGGCGGACTCTGGTTCTCGCGGGCGGCATTCTCGCGCTGCAGGGTTGTAGCGGGGTTCGGAAGCCGGAACTCGAGGCGCCGGCGCCGGCCGGCTACGGCGACGATGCGCGTACTCCGGATCCAGGGGCCGAGACGGTGGCCGAGACGGGACACCTCGATGAGGAGTGGTGGACGGCGTTCGGCGATCCCCTGCTGTCCCGCCTGGTTGTCGAAGGGCTCGAGCACAACTCCAGCCTCCGCGCCGCCGCCCTGAACGTCGACGTCGCGCTCGCCCAGGCTCGGCTGGACGGCGCGGCGCGCAACCCCGAGCTGGAGGCGGCGCTCGACCCCGGCCGGCGCAAGCAGAACACGGCGCAGAGCGGTCTCACCGAGGCGATCCCGATTCCCATTCCCGGCTTCGAGCCAGGCGGCGTGCGGAGTTTCGCCTTCACTTCCTACGGTCTGGCGCTCAACGTCCGCTGGGAGGTCGACCTGTGGGACCGGCTCGGCGCGCTGACCGCCGCCTCTCAGGCCGAGGCGGCCGCGACCGGAGCGGACTTCGACGGCGCCCGACTTTCGATCGCCGGCCAGCTCGCGAAGGTGTACTTCGGCGTCGTCGAGGCCGTGCAGCAGGTGGAGCTCGCCGAGCGCACTCTCGCCAGCCGGGAGCGGACGCGCGACCGGGTCGAGGCGCGCTACCGCCGGGGCGTCGCCGTGGCCCTCGAGGTGCGGCAGGCGCGAACCCAGGTCGCAACCGTGGAGGCCCAGTTGTCGGCCCAGCGTCAGACGCTCGACGGTTTGCGCCGGCAGATGGAGGTCCTGCTGGGCCGCTATCCCTCCGGTGAGATCGAGGCGGCCGCGGGGTTGCCGGAGCTTCCACCCCTGCCGGCAACCGGGGTGCCGGCCGCCCTGCTGGCACGGCGCCCCGATCTGAGGGCGGCGGAGTACCGGGCGGTCGCGGCCTCGGAGCGGCTCCGCGCCGCCCACAGGGCGCTCTATCCGAGCTTCACGCTGAACGGATCGGCGGGCACGTCGAGCGGCGAACTCCGGGACCTGCTGGAGGGAGACTTCTCGGTCTGGAGTCTCGCCGCCGGCCTTCTCCAGCCCCTGCTGTCCGGGGGCCGTCTCCGCGCCGGCCGCGACCTGGTGGAGGCGGGGCTGGACGCCGCGGAAGCAGATTGGTTGCAGACGGCGCTCCAGGCCTTCGCGGAAGTGGAGTCGGGCCTCGCGGCCGAACGGATGCTCGACGAACGAACGGCGGCGCTCGAGCGCGCCGCGACGGAGAGCCGGGAGGCTGAACGCCTGGCGGAAGGCCGCTATCGGGAAGGACTCGTCGGCTATCTGCAGGTGCTCGACAGCCAGCGAACGTCGTTCCAGTCGGAGAGCCAGTTGCTGGCGGCCCGACGCCAGCAACTGGAGTCGCGGGCGGACCTGATCCTGGCGCTGGGCGGCGGCGTCTACGCGGAACCGGCCGGGTCGGCTGCGGGCGGCGGAGGCTGATCGATGTCGGTGGACACTTCGGTGCTGAAGTGGTCCCTCCCGGTCGCCATCCTCGCGGTGGCCGCCCTGGTGGTCGTCAGTCTCGTTTCGTCGCGGCCCGAGCTGGAGACGGCGCCGAGGGAGATCGCACCGCCGCCGGTTCGCGTGCTGACCGTGACGCCGACCGAGGTCGACCTGGGTGTCCGCTCACAGGGGTCGGTCATTCCGGTGACCGAGGCCGACCTGGTCTCGGAGGTCGCGGGCACGATCGTCTGGACGGCGGAGAGCTTCGAGGTCGGCGGCTTCTTCGATGCCGGCGAGGTCCTGCTGCGGCTCGACCGCCGCGACTACGAGCTGGCGCTGGCGAGCGCCCGCGCCGCGCTCGCGCAGGCGGGAGTGGGGCTGGCCCGGGAGCAGGCCGAGGCCGATGTCGCACGCGAAGAGTGGGAAGAACTGGGAGAGGACGGTGAGCCGGGCCCCCTGGTGCTCCGCCAGCCCCAGTTGGCCGAGGCGAGGGCGCAGGTGGAGGCGGCGCTCGCCAACATGAGGCGCGCCGAACTGGACCTCGAACGGACCGCGATCCGGGCGCCCTTTGCCGGCAGGCTGCGCGCCAAGAGGGTCGACCGCGGCGAGTTCGTGAACCGCGGCGTACCGCTGGCCACGATCTATGCCGTCGACGCCGCCGAGGTCGTCCTGCCGGTGCCGGACTCGGAGCTCGCCTTCCTCGACCTGCCTCTCGGCGGCGAGCTGGGGGACAGGGGACCCCGGGTGTTGCTGCGAGCGCAGTTCGCCGGCGGCCGGCACGAGTGGGAGGGTCGGGTCGTGCGCGTCGGCGGCGAGATCGACCCGGCGACGCGGATGGTGAACCTGATCGCGCGGGTGGATGATCCGTATCAGGCGTCCGGGGACCGGCCGCCGCTGTCGGTGGGCCTGTTCGTGGACGCCGAGGTGGTCGGTCGATCGGTGGAATCCGTGTTTCAGGTGCCGCGCGGGGCGCTGGTGGGAGCCGACCGGGTGTGGCTGGTGGAGGACGGCCGGCTGGTCCTGCGCCAGGTCGGGATCCTGCGCGCGGACCCGGAGGTCGTCATCGTTTCCGACGGCCTGTCGGCGGGAGACCGGATCAGCCTCACGATTCTCGAGAGCGCGGTGGATGGGATGCGGGTAACGCCGCAGCCGGAGCCTGAAGCGGCGGCGACCGGCGGGAGCGCGCCATGAGCGGGATGGCGCCATGAACGGGATGATTGGCTGGTTCGCCCGCAATGGCGTGGCGGCGAACCTGCTGATGGTCCTGATCGTGGCCTGGGGCGTGCTTGCCCTGACCGGAATCCCGATCGAGGTCTTCCCGAGCATGGAGACCCAGAGCATCACGGTGAACGTCCCTTATCTCGGCGCGGCGCCCGAGGAGGTCGAGCAGGGCGTCTGCCTGCGGATCGAGGAGGCGGTACAGGACCTCGAGGGAGTCGACACGATCCGGTCGACGGCCGCCGAAGGTTCCGGCACGGTGGTCATCGAACTGGAGACGGACGCGGACACGCGCGAGGTGTTGGACGAGGTCAAGTCGCGCATCGACGCGATCACGACGTTTCCGGTGGAGACGGAGAAGCCGATCATCCAGGAGGCGCTCATCCGCCGGCGGGTGATCACGGTCGCCATCTACGGCGACGTGGAGGAGAGGGCGCTCAAGGCGGTCGCCGAGGACGTCCGGGAAGGGCTTTCGGACCTGCCCGACATCACCCAGGTCGAACTCGACGCCGTGCGGCCCTACGAGATCTCGATCGAGGTGTCGGAGGACACCCTGCGGCAGTACGGTCTGACCTTCGACGAGGTTGTGCTGGCCGTCCGCCGTTCGTCGGTCGACCTCCCGGGCGGAGCGGTCCGGGCGCGCGGCGGCGAGATCCTCCTGCGCACGATGGGCCAGGCGTACCGCGGCGCCGAGTTCAGCGACATCGTGCTGCGGGCCCGGCCCGACGGCAGCCGCCTGGTTCTCGGCGACATAGCGGAGGTGAGGGACGGCTTCGCCGAGACCGACGTGACGTCGCGGTTCGACGGCCAGCCGGTCGCCCTGGTGCAGGTCTACCGGGTCGGCGACCAGAGCGCGCTGCGGCTCGCGCGGCAGGTCAAGGCCTTCGTCGCGGAGCGGCAGGCTGCACTGCCGCCCGGCCTGTCCATGACGACGTGGCTCGACGACACGGTGCCGCTCCAGGACCGGTTGCGGGTGTTGATCGAAAGCGGCCGCCTCGGGCTGCTGCTCGTGTTCCTGGTGCTGGCGTTGTTCCTGAAGTTCCGGCTGGCGCTCTGGGTGTCCGTGGGCATCGCGGTGTCGTTCATGGGCGCTCTCGGCTTGTTGCCGTTTGTGGACGTTTCGATCAACGTGATGTCCCTGTTCGCGTTCATCCTCGTGCTCGGCATCGTCGTCGACGATGCGATCGTGGTCGGCGAGAACATCTACCGCCACTTCGAGATGGGCAAGTCCGGCCCGCGTGCCGCGATCGACGGAGCACGCCAGGTGGCGACTCCCGTCACGTTCTCGATCCTCACCACGCTGGCCGCGTTCTCGCCTCTCATCAACTCCGTGGAGGGTCCGTCGGGAGCGATCGCGAGGACGATTCCTCTCGTCGTCATCGGTTGCCTGGCCTTCTCGCTGATCGAGTCCATGCTGGTGCTGCCGAACCACCTCTCCCACCTGACCCACCGCCACGAGGAAGGGAAGGGCGGAAGGTCTCTCTGGGGCTGGGCCCTCTTCCAGGGTTTCTTCGCCAGGCGGATGAAGTGGGTGATCGAGCGCGGCTACCGGCCTCTGATCGAGCGGGCGATCGAGTGGCGCTACTCCACCGTTGCGATCGGCCTGGCCGTCCTGTTCATCACCGCCGGTTTCGTGTTCTCGGGCCGGATGAAGTTCGAGTTCTTCCCGGACGTGGAGGCGGACAACGCGGTCGTCCTGCTGACCATGCCGCAGGGGACGCCCGCCTCGACCACCCTGGCCGCGGTACGCCGGATCGAGGCGGCCGCCTTCGAACTGGGGAACGAACTCGAGGCCGAGGGTCACGGCGACGTGTTTCGCCACGTGATGGCGACGGTCGGCTCGCAGCCCTACGCGGCGCTGCAGCAGGCGAGCGGACCGACCGCCAACTTCGAGGTGGCGGTCGCCGCGCCGCACCAGGGAGAGGTGAACATCGAACTCAGGTCCTCCCAGGAGCGGACGATTCGAGCGACGGAGGTTGCCCGTCGCTGGCGCGACAAGGTGGGACCGGTGCCCGACGCGGTCAGGGTCGAGTACACGGCCAGCCTGGTCAGCTTCGGCTCGGCGGTGGATGTCCAGCTCACCGGCCGGAACCTCGACCATCTGCGGGCGGTGGGTGAGGAGATCAAGACGCGGCTGGCCGACTATCCGGGCGTGTTCGACATCTCGGACTCGTTCCGCGCCGGCAAGCGCGAGATCCGGCTGGAGCTCGACCGGCGGGCCGAAGCGCTGGGCCTCAGCCTCGAGGATCTGGGCCGCCAGGTGCGCCAGGGCTTCTACGGCGCCGAGGCGCAGCGAATTCAGCGAGGCCGCGACGACATACGGGTCATGGTGCGCTATCCGGCCGACGAGCGGGAGACGCTGGCGTCGCTCGAGGACATGCGGATCCGGACGCCGACCGGCGCCGAGGTCCCGTTCTCCTTCGCGGGCCGCGCCGAGTTCGGCCGCGGCTTCGCGACGATTCAGCGGATCGACCGGAGGCGGGTGCTGAACATCACGGCGGATGTGGATCCGGCGGTGGTGACCGCGAACGAGGTGGTCGGCGACATGGAGGCCAACGTGCTGCCCGCGATCCTGGCCGGTTATCCCGGCGTCGATTTCTCCTTCGCGGGCGAGCAGGAGGAGCAGCGTCAGACGTTCGAGGGCCTGTTCCGGGCGCTTGGCCTGGCGCTGATCGTGATCTACGCGCTGCTCGCGATCCCGTTCAAGTCCTACCTGCAGCCGCTCATCGTGATGAGCGCGATCCCCTTCGGCCTGATCGGCGCGGTGATCGGCCACCGGTTGATCGGCATCAACCTGACCATGCTGTCGCTGCTCGGACTGATCGCGTTGACCGGAGTCGTCGTCAACGACTCCCTGGTCATGGTCGACTTCATCAACCGGCGGCTCCAGATCGGCATGCCGGTCCACCAGGCGATCCACGATGCCGGCGCCGCCCGCTTCCGGCCGATCGTCCTGACCTCGCTGACGACGTTCGTGGGCCTGCTTCCCCTGCTCCTGGAACGCAGTTTCCAGGCCCAGTTCCTGGTCCCGATGGCGGTGTCGCTCGCCTTCGGGGTCCTGTTCGCGACCGCGATCACGCTGCTTCTCGTGCCGTCCCTCTACGCCATCCTGAACGACTTCCGCTCCCAGCTCGCCATCCACGGCGCGAAGCCCCCCGCGGCCCCGCCGGCGGAAGCCGCGGCCGCTCCAGGAGCCTGATATGCCCGTCGTTCGCGCGACTCCTTTCGCCGTGCTCTTCGTGGCTGCTTTCGGTCTGGCGTGTGCCGTCGAGCCCGTGAGTTACGACCTCGTCCTCGCCGGCGGCCGCGTGATGGACCCGGAGACGGGTCTGGACGCCGTCGTGGACGTCGGCATCTCCGGCGGGACCGTGCGGGCGATCTCGGCGGAGAGTCTCGGGGGAACGGAAGTCGTCGACGTTTCGGGTCACGTCGTGGCGCCGGGGTTCGTCGACCTCCACGCGCACGGCCAGGACCCGTTCAGCCGCGACCTGCAGGTGCGGGACGGGGTGACCGCCGCACTCGAACTCGAGGCCGGTGCGTACCCGGTCGACGAGTGGTACGAGGAGCGGGAAGGCTCATGGCGGATCCACTTCGGCGCCACGGTCGCCTACGGCGCGGCGCGGGTGCTGGCGTTCGGCGAGGACGAACGCGCGGCGACCTACGAGGCGGCGAGCGGGGAGCAGATCGAGGCGATACAGGACACGCTTAGGGACGGTCTGGCCGACGGCGCCCTGGGCGTCGGCCTGCCGCTCCAGTACCAGCCCGGCGCTACCAGATCCGAGATCTTCCGCATGTTCCAGACCGCGGCGGAGGCGGGCGTGACCGTGTTCTCGCACATCCGCTACGCGGGCGTGGTGGAGCCGGAGAGTTCGATCGCCGCCGTCCAGGAGATGATCGCGGACGCGGCCGGCTCCGGCGGTTCGGTCCACGTCGTCCACATCGGTTCGAGCGGGCTGGCGCAGATGCCGACCGTCATCGAGATGATCGACAGGGCGGCCACCGGGGGCGTCGACGTGACGACCGAGATCTACCCCTACACCGCGGCCTCGACCGACATCCGGGCCGCGATCTTCGATCCCGGCTGGCGGGAACGGCTCGCGGCGGACTACGGCGACATCGAGTGGGTCGCCACCGGCGAACGCCTGGACGAGGCCGGCTTCAACGAGCGAAGGGCCCTGCCCGCGTCCGAGGAGGCGCGGATCATCGCGCACATCATTCCGGAGCAGGAACTCGGCGACGCGATCGCTCATCCGGCCGTGATGATCGCCAGCGACGGCGTCGGCTACATCGACGGCCGGGCCCATCCCCGCGGCGCCGGCACCTTCGCCCGCGTGCTCGGCCGCTACTCGCGCGACGAAGGCCGCCTCAGCCTGATGGAGGCGCTCCGAAAGATGACCCTGGCGCCGGCCCGCCGCCTCGAGGACGTGGCGCCGGCGATGCGCAGGAAGGGCCGCCTGAGCGTCGGCGCCGACGCCGACATCACGGTCTTCGACCCCGAGACCGTGATCGACCGGGCCACTTTCGCCGAGCCCGCCATTCCCTCGGCGGGTATTCCGCACGTACTCGTCGACGGCGTGTTTGTGGTCCGCGATGGCGAACTGGTCGAGAACGCCCTGCCGGGTCGGGGGATCCGGTCAGGCGTCGTCGACGCGGACTGAGGTCACTGCCCGAAGCGCGGCGCCCGCTTCTCCATGAACGCCCGCACGGCCTCCTTGTGGTCCGCCGTCCGCACGGAGCGGACCATTCCCTCCGCTTCGGCCGAGAGCGATTCCCGCAAGTCGCCCAGCACCGCCCGGTTCACGTTGCGTTTCATGTAGCGGAGCGCGCTCCTGGGTCCGTTGGCCAGCTCCAGCGCCAGGTCGCGCGCCGTGGCGGCCAGATCCTCGAACGGCACGATCCGGTTGACGATCCCGAGCCGCAGGCACTCCTCGGCCGGAATGCGCCGTGCCGTCATCAGCAGTTCCTTCGCCACTGCCGGGCCGACCAGCCGGGTCAGGAACCAGCTCGAGCCGTAGTCGCCCGACAGGCCGATGTTGCGAAACGCGGTGGTGACGAAGGTGTCGTCGGCCATGATCCGCAGGTCGGCGGCGAGCGCGATGGAGAGTCCGGCGCCAGCCGCGGGCCCGGGCAGGGCGGCGACGATCGGCTTGTCCAGCTCCGCCATCCGCAGCGTCAGCGACTCCTGCTTCTCGATCAGGGCGGCCACGGCTTCGTCGACGGTCGGCGGCGCCTTGGGCGCTTCTCCGTTCCTCCGGCGGTTCGACCCCATGCCCGAGACGTCGCCGCCGGCGCAGAACGCCCTGCCGGCACCGGTCAGCAGGATGGCGCCGCAGCGTTCGTCCGCCTCGAGCGTGAGCAGGATGCTCCGCAGCGCCGGCGTCAGGATGTCACCCAGGGCGTTCCGCTTGTCCGGCTTGTTCAGCGTCACCGTGGCGACGCCGTCCTCGAGGACGCACAGCAGTTCGTTGGTGCCGGTGTCGATCGTGATCATGACTGCGTCTCCTGGAACGGCCGCTGGTCGGGGTTAGCGGCCCACGATACCGGCGCCAGCGCCGACGCGGCAGGTGTGGATCTTCGGCCGCCTGCCGAAGCGATGCTCGAACGCTGACGCGGTCTGCCGGCGAACGTGGTCGGCGGTCGATTCGCTCGCGATCGCGGTGACGCAGCCGCCGAAGCCGGCGCCGGTCAGGCGGGCGCCGTAGCAGCCTTCGGCGCCGGCGGCGGCTTCCTGGAGCACGTCGAGTTCCTCGATGCTGACTTCGTAGTCGTTGCGGGAACTGCGGTGAGACTGGGCCATCAGGTCGCCGAGCGCGTGCAGGTCGCCCCGCCGCAGCGCTTCGGCGCCGTCGCGGACCCGGCGGCATTCGGTGACGACGTGGCGGGCGCGGCCGTCGAGCGGTGGTTTCAGCACGCGTTGCAGCCGGTCCAGGTCGGCCGGTTCCAGGTCGCGGAGCGTGGAGAGTTCCGGCAAGTGGGGCCGCAGCAGGTCCGCGGCGCGGAAGCACTCGCTTTTCCGGTCGTTGAATCCGGTGCCGGAAGCGAGGGCGCGCCGGACTCCGGTGTCCGCGACCAGGAAGACGAGATCGTCCGGCGTCGGGATCAGTTCGTGCTCGAGCGATCGGCAGTCGAGCAGCAGGGCATTTCCTTCGCGGCCGTGGACCGAGGCGAACTGGTCCATGATCCCGGACTGCACCCCGACGTACTCGTTCTCGACCGTTCGGCCGATCTGGGCGCGGTCGATGCCGGAGAGCCGGAAGCCGGCGAGCTGCTCCCAGGCCACGAGGAACGCCATTTCGACCGCCGCCGACGAACTGACGCCGGCGCCGACCGGCAGGTCGCCTCCGAACGCGGCTTCGATCGCCGGTACGTCGACACCTTGTTCACGAAGCGCCCAGGCCAGTCCCCGCGGATAGTCGACCCAGGCGGCGTCGCCTCCGCGCTCGGCGACCGGCGGTTCAGGTCTCGCGGCGTCGAAGGCGGCCTCCTCGCCGAAATCGAGCGCGCCGACTCGGGTCCGGGGCCGCGGTGCGCGCCGCGCCGCGACCCACACGGCGCGGTCGATCGCGGCCGGCAGTACCCAGCCCTCGCTGTAGTCGACGTGCGCCCCGAGCAGGTTGACGCGCCCGGGCGCCCGGGCAACGATCTCGGGCTCGGTGCCGAAACGCTTCCGGAAAGCGTCGACGACGCGGTCGACTTGCTTCACGCGGGCCGGATGTCGGTCAAGGTGGGCCGGGGCTACGCCAGGAGGTGATACATGTCGGTACGCCGCCTGGCCGGGTCGTCGTGCCAGTCGCCGTAGATCTCCCAGCACGGCCCGGCCAGGACGAGGTCCTGCTCGGCGCACCATTGGTGGATCGCCTGGTGAACGCCCGGGATTCCGGCGTAGTCGCCGTAGAAGGTGGCGTGAGCGCACCGGCCTGCCGGCGTGGCCGAGCGGACGAAGCCGCCCGCGGCCTCGGTGGCGGCGGGCACCTGGACGCCTACGTCGACTTCCATCCGGCCGTCGCTGACGTCGCGGTAGAACCAGACGTTCTGGCCGGCGCCTTCGACTCCGTGTTCCTGCACGAAGGCGCCGACGTGGTCCATCAAGGGCAGGAGCTTGCCGGGCACTTCCGCGAAGGTGACGGAGGTGCGGGCCGCCAGCAAGGGTTGTTCTTCGACGGTGACGATGGCGATGTCGGTCACTTGGCTTTCTCCTCGGGCGCGCGTGGGTTCACGAGTTCGCCTCGAAGGCTAGATGGACGTCGAAGTCCAATCAAGAACTGTCGAGGATGGACGCTGCCCGCAGCAGGAGGTCTTGCGACTCGCGCAGGCCGCCCTCGCGGCTGGTGGCGAGCCAGACGTCGGGGAGGTCGTCGGCGATGCGCCGGAAGTCTGCGCCGAGGGCAGTCCGGACCCTCGGTGCGAGTTCGTCGGTCCGCAGTCCGCGGCCGGCGGCGAGGCGGGCGATGCCCAGGCGGCAGCAGCAGGCCATGATTCGACAGGTCCAGTCGAGAGCGGTGTAGTTGGGGGCGCCGGCCAGCGGCTGGCGGATCTCGGTCAGGCGGTTGTACGTCCTTTGCAGCTTGGCGATGCTCAGCCGCCGGAAGCGCCGGTGCGTGAGGTCGTCGTCGATGAACCGGAGCAGGTAGAAGAGAGCGGTTCCGTTGAGCACCGGGCCACCGCAGTCGAGGTCGATGGCGCCGAGGTCGACGACGGTGCGCGCCAGCGTCTCGTCGCCGTCGTAGACCAGGCCAGCGGCATGGTCGAGCCAGGCCTCCTCGTTCCGCTCCGGACGGCTCGCCTCTTCCCGCGCCGTCTCGACGGACCAGGCGAAGCCGGCGCCGATCGACAGCGACAGCTCGGCGATCGCGGGTGGCTGCAGGTGGCCGTGGTCGCCCCAGTCCGTGATGAGAAAACCCTGAGCGCCGGCCTCGGAACCGGCTATCGCGGCAAGGGCCAGGTTGCCGACGGCGTTCTGCAGCCGTCCGCCGAAGCTGTGCCAACTGCTGGTTCCCGGGCATACCCAGAACTCCCGGCCCGAAGCCGCCAGCTTGTCGCACTGGTCCACGTACGGGTGGTTCGCTTCGTAGCCCCAGCACAAGGCGACCGCATCGTCCGGGACCTGGTCGACCAGTTCCGGGTAGCGCAGGATGATGTCGCCCCAGAACAGCATCTGGCGGCCTCGGCCTGCGACCATGCCGTGTACCTGGCGCAGGAACTCCAGGTACACGGCCGGCTTGCCGCGGTCCTCGCACGCCTCGGCGGAGCGCCCGCGGCCGAGATCGAACGTCTCGTCGAGACCGACGTTGAACCGGGGGCTCGTGAACTGGGGCAGGAGCTCGTCGTAGAGGCCCGCGAGCAGTTCCGGCACTCGTGGATCGGTCGCGCAGAGGCTGAACGGCTCGGGGTCGATGGAGAAGGGATGCTGGAAGCCCTCGGGCACTTCGGCGAGTGGGCGGTAGCGATCGTGCACGAGCCAGCGGTGGAAATGGCCGAAGCTGTTCTGGTTGGGCGTCAGCTCGATGAACCGCTCCCGACAAAGGGCATCGAGCTCCCGGATCTCCCTTGCGGTGAACGGGGAGGCGTCGCGCCACACCTCTTCATGGTCCGCGTACGCGTAGGTGTGTTCGACGTAGAGCTGGAGGTGGTTGATCTTCCACTCGGCGAGCCGGTCCACGAGCCGCTCGAGGTACGCCATCCGCGGCACCCGGTTCCGGCTGACGTCCAGCATCGCGCCGCGGATGGGGAAGTTCGGCTCGTCTTCCATCTCGACGGCCGGCACGCCGAAGCCGGCGGCCGCCGGCCGGCCGCGCGAGGCGAGCCACTGCTTCAGCGTGGAGGCTGCCCGGAACACGCCGGTCGGCGTCGCGGCCTGGATCGTGAAGCCGGCCCGGTCGATGCGCAGGCGATAGCTCTCGTCGGTCGGGACGGTGACTCGGGAGGCGCTCTCGGTGCTTGGCGAGTCGACGGTGATCCGGCAGGCGACGCCGCCAGCCGAGCCGTTTCCGGCGCGGGCAGGGAGGATGTGCTGGCCCGTCGTTGCCAGCGCGCGACGCAGGCCGCCGAGCGCAAACTCCAGCTCTTCCGAAACCTCCGCCCGTTCCGCCCCCGCCGCGGTCAGGTGGAGCGCGACGGGTGCGCCCGGCGGCAGGACCAGGGAGTCGGCGGCGTCAAGGACCTCGACCCACCGCGGCGGCGGCCAGAGACTCACGGGTCCGCGGCTCAGGCTCCCCGCAGCCGGATGTCGACGCCGGTCGGGCTGGTGTGGCGGCCGCCGCCGGCGTTGGCCGCGGTCCAGGCGAGATGGTCGATCGCACGCCCCGCCGTCGGTTCCAGGTCGTCGTCGGTCTGCCGGAACAGCACCCGCATCGTGCCGTAGTTGACGGCCAGCAGGACGTCCTTGAAGGTCTCGGCCGGACCGGGGACGTGCTCCAGCAGCCAGGCGCGGTCCTCCTCGCAGTCGGGGCCGAGGATGTGGACGTGGTGGAAGCCGGGGTGATCGGCGTCCTCGAGGAGCTCGATCTTCGCTCCCCAGGGATCCGTCACGAAGGAGATGTAGAGCTTCGCCGGCCCGAAGTGCCGCGGTTCCCAGAACTCGGTGGCGCCGTCGGCGAGCATGGCGGCATGGACGCAGTCGAG
This sequence comes from Thermoanaerobaculia bacterium, assembly GCA_022826745.1. Lineage (GTDB taxonomy): Bacteria > Acidobacteriota > Thermoanaerobaculia > Multivoradales > Multivoraceae > Multivorans. The sequence goes on from JAJDUI010000008.1 coordinate 308,062, forward strand.
GTTCTCCACCGACCAGCCGGAGTGGTCGAGCCCGGTGCCGATGCTGGGGCCGGGGCTCCCGGCATGCCGCCAATGGAGATCCGCGGTGCCCTCGCCGGCCCGAAACCTGGCGGCGACGCCGGCGATGGCCTCCAGCACTTCGCCGTCGAAGTGCCGCGCGTACCAGTCGGCAGCGGCGGCCGGGTCGGAGGCGTTGAGCGCCAGGCGGTTGAATCGGCAGGTGTCGGTCATTTCGGAGGCTCCTCGGGCGCGGTGTGGGCTTGAACTGAGGGCGGTGATTGTGTCACCGATCGGCCGTGCCGCGCGGGTCTCGTCCGATCGGGCGTAAGCTGTGTCCCGTGAGAGGGATGCGGGGCGGCAGCCCGCCATGACGACGCCGGCCGGGGACCGCGAGGCGCTATCGGGCGTCGTCGAGCGGGTCGTCTTCCACAATCCGGACAACGGATTCGCGGTGCTCCGCATACGGGTGCGGGGCAGCTTCCAGTTGACGACGGTGGTGGGACGGCTGCCACTGGTCTCCCAGGGGGAGACGATCCAGGCGTCCGGCTCGTGGAAGAACGACCCCAACCACGGGGTCCAGTTCCAGGCCGAGCGGCTCGCCGTGTCGCCGCCCGATTCGCTGGACGGCATCCGCCGCTATCTCGGTTCGGGCAAGGTACAGGGCGTCGGCCCCAAGATGGCGAAGCGCCTCGTCAAGGCGTTCGGCGAGGACGTGTTCGACGTCATCGAGAACAAGCCCGAGCGCCTGGTGGACGTTCCCGGCATCGGTCCCAAGCGGGCGAAGAGTCTGAGCGAGGGCTTCAGGGACCAGAAGGCTGTGCGGGACATCATGGTCTTCCTGCAGACGCACGGTCTCGGCTCGGCGCGGGCGGCCCGGATCTACAAGGCCTACGGCGCCGACGCGGCAACGTTGCTCACGGAGGATCCTTACCGGTTGGCGCGGGACATCCGCGGCATCGGCTTCAGGATCGCGGACGGCATCGGCGCCAGTCTGGGCAAGGACCGCGAGGGTCTGCCGCGGGCGCGGGCCGGCCTCGGCTACACGCTGGAGCAGGCGCGAGGCGCCGGACACTGCGGGCTTCCCCGGAACGAGCTCCTCGAGCAGGCGCAGGAACTGCTGAAGATTCCGGAGGAGATCCTGGTCACCGCACTCTCGGACGAACTGAACGCAGGGCGGCTGGCTGTCACGCGTCTGAACGGTGAAGAGGCCGTCTTCCTGCCTCCGCTGCTGTCGGCCGAGCGCGCCATCGCGCGCCGGCTGGGGGAGCTGATTCGGGCAGACCCGCCGTCCTGGGCGGATATCGATGCCGCCAAGGCGCTGGCGTGGGTGGAGCAGCGCCTGGACGTGACGCTCGCGCCGACCCAGCGAGCCGCGGTGGAGACGAGCCTCCGTTCGCGCGTCGCCGTGATTACCGGCGGCCCGGGGGTTGGCAAGACGACTCTGGTCAACGCTCTGCTCCGGATCCTGAAGGCCCGCAATGTGCGCTGCGCGCTCTGCGCCCCTACGGGTCGCGCGGCCAAGCGGCTCGGCGAGAGCACCGGCGAGACGGCGAAGACGATCCACCGGCTACTGGAGATCGACCCGTCGAGCGGCGCCTTCCGCCGCGGCCGCCTGCGCCCGCTCGATTGCGGTCTACTGGTCGTCGACGAATCCTCCATGGTCGACGTCGAGCTGATGGCGGCGCTGCTCCAGGCGCTGCCGGCGGAGGGGTCGCTGCTGCTCATCGGCGACGCGGACCAGTTGCCCTCGGTGGGCCCGGGACAGGTCCTGCGGGACCTGATCGATTCAGGGGCGATTCCCGTGGCCCGCCTCCAGGAGATCTTCCGACAAGCGGACGACAGCCGGATCGTGCGCAACGCGCACCGGGTGAACCGGGGCTACCTGCCGGAGCTGGAGTCCGCGCGGGGCGAACTGAGCGACTTCTACTTCGTGCCGGCGGAGGACGCCGAGGACGGCCAGCGCAAGGTGGTGGAGATCGTCGCTGGCCGGATCGGTCGCCGTTTCGGTCTCGATCCGGTCCGCGACGTCCAGGTCCTGTCGCCGATGAACCGCGGGCCACTGGGCGTACGGACCCTGAACGTCACCCTGCAGGCGGTCCTGAACCCGGCGCCGGAATCAGGCGCGGTCGGGGTCGAGCGCTTCGGCTGGAAGTACCGGGCCGGCGACAAGGTGATGCAGACCGAGAACGACTACGACAAGGACGTGTTCAACGGCGATCTGGGCCGCATCCGGTCGATCGACCCGGGTGCCGAGCAGATGACGATCGCCTTCGACGGCCGCCCCGTCGAGTACCGCTTCAGCGACCTGGACCGGCTCATGCTGGCCTACGCCGTCACCGTCCACAAGTCGCAGGGCTCCGAGTATCCGGCGGTCGTCGTGCCGGTAACGACGCACCACTACGTCATGCTGCGCCGTAACCTGCTCTACACGGCGATCACCCGCGGCCGGAAGCTCGTCGTCATCGTCGGCCAGAAGTGGGCGCTACAGAAGGCCGTGGAGGAAGCCTCCGACCTGCGCCGCTACTCGACGCTGCGCGAGCAACTGGCGGCGCTGGCGTCCGGGAGCTAGCCGTCCGCCGCGCGCTCGCGCGGCAGCCGGATCTCGCTGACGAGCTGCTGCACCTCTTCCGGCGGCGGCTTCGTGAACCGGCTCACGATCAGTGCCAGGGAGAAGTTGATCAGCATGCCGACGGCGCCGATGCCCTCGGGGCTGATGCCGAACAGCCAGTCCTCGGCGGTCGCTTCCGGCCGGATCAGGCGGAAGTAGACGATGTAGGCGCCGGTGAACAGGATGCCGCTGCTCATGCCGGCGATCGCCCCTTCCTTCGTCGTGCTGCGGGTGAAGATGCCGAGCACCAGGACGGGGAAGAAACTGGAGGCGGCGAGTCCGAAGGCGAACGCGACCACCTGGGCGACGAAGCCGGGCGGCGAGATGCCGAAGTAGGCGGCGACGATCACCGCGACGGAAGCGGTCACACGCGCGAGCAGGAGCTCCCGGCGTGAACTCATGTCTTTCCACAGGATCGACTTGCCGATGTCGTGAGAGATGGCCGATGCGATGACGAGCAGGAGGCCGGCGGCGGTCGACAGGGCGGCGGCGAGCCCGCCGGCGGCGACCAGGGCGACGACCCAGGCCGGCAGCTCGGCGATCTCCGGGTTGGCGAGGACCATGATGTCCTGATCGACGGTCAGCTCGTTGGCCCCATCGGACATGTCGATCACGCCGTCGCCGTTCTGGTCGTCGAACGAGATCAGGCCGGTGGTCTCCCAGCTTCTGAACCACTCCGGCACCTCGCTGTAGCTCGTGTTGTGCAGCGTCGAGATCAGGTTGACGCGGGCGAAGGCGGCGACCGCCGGCGCCGTGGTGTAGAGGAGGCCGATGAAGACGAGCGCCCAGAGAGCGCTCCAGCGAGCCGCGCGGGCGCTGCGCACGGTGTAGAAACGGACCAGCACGTGGGGAAGCCCGGCGGTGCCGACCATCAGCGCCAGCGCGATCGCCGTGACGTCGATCATGCTCTTCTTGCCCGGCACGAAGGCGGCCGTGTACTCCGGGAGCCGGAGCTCCCGGTGCAGCGCGTCCAGGGCCTCGAGCAGGAAGACTCCGGCCTGCTGGCCGTCCTGGACGGTGCCGCCGAAGCCGAACTGCGGAATCGGATTCCCGGTGATCTTCCAGGAGATGGCCGCGGCCGGGATCAGAAAGGCGACGATCAGCACGCAGTACTGGGCGACCTGGGTGTAGGTGATTCCCCTCATGCCGCCGAGCACGGCATAGAAGAAGACGATGACCACCCCGATGATCACGCCCCAGTGGACCTCGACCTCCAGGAAGCGCGAGAAGACGACGCCGACGCCGCGCATCTGGCCGGCGATGTAGGTGAACGAGACGAAGATCGTGCAGCCCGCCGCCACCAGCCGCGCGGCGTCCGAGTAGTAGCGGTCGCCGACGAACTCGGAAGTCGTGAACTTGCCGTACTTGCGAAGGTAGGGCGCGAGCAGGAGCGCCAGCAGGACGTAACCGCCGGTCCAGCCCATCAGGTAGATGGTGCCGGTGTAGCCCATGAAGGAGATGAGGCCGGCCATCGAGATGAAGGAGGCGGCGCTCATCCAGTCGGCGCCCGTGGCCATGCCGTTGGCCACCGCCGGTACGCCGCGGCCCGCGACGTAGAAGCCCGAAGTCGTCCTGACGCGACTCCACCAGGCGATGCCGATGTAGAGCGCGAAGGTCGCGGTGACGATCAGGTAGGTCCAGGCCTGGACGTTCATCGCGGGAGTCGGGAGTCAGAGTCGGGCGTCGGTGCCTGTTCAGCCGACTCCGTAGCGGCGGTCCAGGCGGTCCATCACGGCGGCGTAGACGAGGATCAGGACGACGAAGACGTAGATCGACCCCTGGTGAGCGAACCAGAACCCGAGCGGGAAGCCGCCGACACGGGCTTCGTTCAGCGGCTCGACGAGGAAGATGCCGAGGACGTAGGAGCAGACGAACCAGATGGAGAGCAGGATCGCCATCAACCGCAGGTTTGCCCGCCAGTAGGCCGAAGGGTCGGGTTGTTCGCTCAAGAGCCGGCATAGTACACCTAGACTGGAACCGACATGACCGACCGCACCACCGGGGCCTTTCTCCATGCCGTTTCCTGGCTGATCCGCTTGCTGCCGGCGGCGTGGTTCGGGCCCGCCTCCGGACTCCTCGCGCATCTGCGGGGCGTGACGCCGCGTGACGTCCGGCTGATGCGGCAAAACCTGGCCGTCGTGCTGGGGCTGCCACCGGGGTCGCCCGAGGCACGGGACCTGGAATGGAGCTGCGTGCAGCACCAGATCGTCACGGCGCTGGAGACGGTGCGGATCAGCTTCGACCGGAAACGGCTCGACGTCGCGTCGATGGACGGCTTCGACGAGTTGCGGGAACTGATGGCCGAAGTCGAGGAGCACGGCCGCGGTCAGGTCCTGGTCACCGGTCACCTGGGCGCCTGGGAACTGCTGGCCCAGAGCACCGTGCGGGCCTCCTCGTCGCCGGTCTGCGCGGTGGCCAAACCATCGCGCGCCAGGGCGGCGTCCGCGTTCGTCGAGCGGATGCGCGCCCGGGCCGGGGTCCGGGTGATCTGGAGCGGCCGAACCTCCCTCCTGCGGGACATGCTGAGCTGCCTCAAGCGGCGGGAGACCCTGATCATGGTCGTCGACCAGCGGCCCGACCAGAGGCGCGGCCCGGAGGTGGACTTTCTGGGCCGCCGCACCGTGTTCGTTGGTGGTCCGGCGGCGCTGGCGGCGAAGCGCGACTGCCCGCTGATCGCCGCCTTCTGTATCCGCGAAGGGCCCTTCAGCTACCGCCTGGAGAGCGAGATGTTGCGCCGGCCCGGCGGCTCGCGCGATCCGGTGGAGTTGTCGCAGAGAATCGCGGCTGCGATCGAACGGAAAGTACGGGTGCAGCCGGAGCAGTGGATGTGGAACTACCGGCGCTGGAACTACGATGCGGAGGAACTGGCCGCCGTGGGCCTGGGGCGTACCGATTCCGGGGCAAGCGGTATGAGGAACTCATCATGACGACGAATCAACGAAGACGGATGACGGCACCGAGTGCCCGAGCGCTCCTGGCCGCGGCTTGCATGGCGACGCTGCTGGCCGCGGCGCCGGCCCGGGCCGCCGAGCGGCCGAACATCGTCTTCATCCTGATCGACGACCAGCGCTTCGACGCCGCCTCGGCGCTCGGCCACCCGTTCCTCGAGACGCCTCACCTCGACCGGCTGATCGCGCGGGGCGTGCTGTTCGAGAACGCCTTCGTGACCACTTCCCTGTGCTCGCCGAGCCGCGCCTCGATCCTCACCGGTCAGTACGCCCACCGGCACGGCGTCCTGGACAACCGGACGCGGCTGGATCCGGAGACGCCGACCTTCCCGCAGGAACTCCAGCGCGCGGGCTACCGGACCGCCTTCGTCGGCAAGTGGCACATGGGCGGCACGTCCGACGCCCCCCGGCCCGGATTCGACCGCTGGGTCTCGTTCCCGGGCCAGGGCCTCTATTACAACCAGACCTTCAACGTCGACGGCGAACGGGTACCGCGGCAGGGGTACACCACGGACCTGATCACGGACTACGCGCTGGATTTCCTGGCCAGCGCCGAAGGGGAGGAGGCGCCGTTCCTGCTCTACGTGTCGCACAAGGCGGTGCATGCGTCGTTCAGGCCCGCGGAACGGCATCTCGGCAGCTATGCCGGGCAGCGGTATCCGCCGCCCGTGACGATGCCGAACCGGCACGAGAACTACGACGGCAAGCCGAACTGGGTCGAGGCGCAGCGGCGGAGCTGGCACGGCGTCGACGGCTTGTACGACAACTCGGTCGACTTCCAGCAGTTCGCCGTGGACTACGCGGAGACGATGCGCGGCGTGGACGACAGCGTGGGCCGGATCGTCGAGGCACTGGAAGAGCAGGGCCTGCTGGAAGAGACCCTGCTCGTGTTCACGTCGGACAACGGCTTTCAGTTCGGCGAGCACGGTCTGATCGACAAGCGGACGATGTACGAGGCGTCGATCCGGGTGCCGCTGATCGTGATGGCGCCCTGGCTCGACGGCGGCGCCGGGGGCCTCAGGCGTCCCGAGATGATCGTAAACCTCGACTTCGCCCCCACCTTCCTCGAGGCCGCGCGGCTGGACGTTCCGGAAACGGTCCAGGGCCGGTCCTTCTTTGGCCTGCTCGAGGCCGGTCCCGGCGCCGAGCGGCCGCCGTGGCGCGACGCCTTCCTCTACGAGTACTTCTGGGAGCGGACCTTCCCCCAGACGCCCACCGTGCTGGGGGTTCGCACCGATCGCTACAAGTTCATGCGCTTCCACGGCGTCTGGGATCGCTACGAGCTCTACGACGTGCAGGCCGACCCGGAGGAGCGAGACAATCTCCTGGGCGGCTTCATCACCCGTCACGGCGCCGGCAACGTCGAGACCCGGCTTCGGGTGGCGGCCGCGAACGCCGCCCGAAACCCCCGCGACGACTGGGCCCGCGACGTGCTGGAACTCAAGGCGCTCTTCGACCGGCTCTCGGCCCGGCTCGACGAACTCCTCGACGAAACCGGGGCGCTCAGAGAGCCGAGCTGGCTGCCGTCCCGCTAGAGCTTGCGCAGCCGGATCCGCCGCACTGCGTGGTCCGGCGCCTTTTCCAGGATCAGATCCGCGCGCTCGCGGGTCGGCAGGATGTTCTGGACCAGGTTCGGTTCGTTGATCGTCTTCCAGATGCCGCGGGCGGTGTCGATCGCGTCCCTCTCGCTCAGGCTGGCGTAGCGGTGGAAGTAGGCGTCTGGATCGCGGAACGCGGTGTCGCGGAAGGTCAGGAAGCGCTCGACGTACCAGCGCTCGATCACCTCGGTTTCGGCATCGACGTAGATCGAGAAGTCGAAGAGGTCGGAGAGCATGACCCGGCTGTTCCGTGACGGCGACTGCGAGCGGGCCTGCAGCACGTTCAGGCCCTCGAGGATCAGAATGTCGGGCTGGTCGACGACCTCGGTGACGCCGGGCCGGATGTCGTACGAATGGTGCGAGTACACCGGATGCTCGACCTTCCGCTCGCCCGACTTGACCTGGAGCACGAAGTTCACCAGCGTGCGCAGGTCGAAGCTCTCCGGGAAGCCCTTGCGCTCCATCAGGTCGCGCTCTTCCAGCACCGCGTTGGGATGGAGGAAGCCGTCGGTCGTCACCAGATCGACCTGGGGATGGTTCGGCCAGCGGGCAAGCAACTCGCGGAGGATACGTCCGGTCGTGCTCTTGCCTACCGCGACGCTGCCGCCGATCCCGATGATGTAGGGCACCTTGGCCGTCAGGCCCCCCAGAAACGTGCTGCTGGCCCGGTAGAGATCCTGGGTGGCGCCGACGTAGAGATTGAGCAGCCTCGACATCGGCAGGTAGATCTGCGCGACTTCCTCGAGCGAGACCTGCTCGTTGATGCCGCGCAGGCGCTCCAGTTCCTCCTCGGAGAGCGGCAGGGGCGTCTCGGCCCGCAACCGTCCCCACGCCTCCTCGTCGAAGGGGACGTAGATCGAATCGGTGAGGCTGTCGACCCTGTGGTTGGTCAAGAGACTCCCAGGCTGAGGACTGCCGGGCGACTCAGCCGAGCTGTTCGATGACCGCTTCGGCGCCGCTGACGCCGACTTCACCGGCGGGCTCGACGCCGAGGTAGGTCACCACGCCGTCGTCGACGATCGCGGCGTAGCGCTTCGACCTGGTGCCCATGCCGAAGCGCGAAGCGTCGAGTTCGAGCCCGATCTTCGATGTGAACTCGCCATTGCCGTCGGACAGCAGGACGATGTCGTCGGGGATGCTCCGCGCCTTGCGCCACTCGTTGATGACGAAGACGTCGTTGACGGCGAGGCAGGCCACGGTGTCGACGTTGCCCGACTTGATCGCCGCGAGGTTCTCGATGAAACCCGGCATGTGGACCTCCGAGCAGGTCGGGGTCATCGCGCCGGGCACCGCGAAGAGGACGACCTTCTTGCCCTCGAACAGCTCGCGGGTCGAAACGTCGACGATGCCGCTCTGGGTCATCTGCTTGAAACTGGCTTCCGGGATCGGGTCCCCGGTCTTGATGCTCATGGATTGCTCTCTCGTGTTCTTGGTCCTGGGGGGGCGGCAGTATAGCTTCGATCCCGATGCTCGCTACGACCGCGGCGAACGGCGTTCGCAAGGTGCTCGGCCTGGCGGTCGCCACGGCGATCCTGGCCGGCGCCTGTGCGCGTCCTTCCGGCAGCGGCGCCGAAGCGGAGGGCGGCACGCCGCTGGACCTGACGGGCGATCATGCGCACTACCTGCGGAGCGTTGAGGGCGCCCGGCTCGAACTGGTTGAGCCCGGCACGGACGGCGCCTGGCGGGAGATTCGAGGCGGTGGGAGGGTGGTGAGGTTGACGGCGCCGCCCGAGCGGATCGCTTCGCGGACGCTGGCGACCGACGAGATCCTGCTGGAGATCGCGGAACCGGAGCGGATCGTGCTCCTTTCGCCGTTCGCCGGCGATCCGCAGTTCAGCGCCAGCGCGGACCGGGCCAGGCGTCTTGGGCGGGTCGGCGGCTTCAGCACGGAGGAGATCCTGGCGGCCTCCCCCGATCTGGTGTTCGCCGCGAGTTTCAACACGCAGGAAACTCTCGCTCAACTGGAGGCCGCGGGCGTACCGGTCGTCGTCCTGCTCGATCACGAGAGCCTTGCGGCGATCGCGGAGAACATCCGCGTCGCCGGTTTCGCGATCGGCCGCGACCGCGAGGCGGAGCGGCTCGTCGAGTCGATGCAGTTGCGGCTTGCCGAGACCCGGGCGCGGGCCGCGTCGCGGGTCGCCGGCCTGCGGATCGTCCACTGGAGCGGGGGCGTCGTGCTGGGCAGCCGGACCGTCTTCGACGACGCTGTTCGCTACCTCGGCGCGGTGAATCTGGCGGCCGAAAACGGTCTCGAAGGCTGGCCCCGGATCAGTGCCGAGCAGGTCGTGATCTGGAACCCGGACGTCATCTTCACGGATTCCTACGGGGCCAACGACGCCGGCGAGGGCACGCTGGCCGGTACGCGGGCGGCGCGGCTCGGCAATCTGGAGTCGCTCGACGGACGGGATATGGCGGCGATCTCGCATCACGTTGCCGGCATGGTCGACCGGCTCGCGGACGCACTCGTGCGGGCGTCGGAGCGGATCGAGGCCGCGGGCACCGGGAAGCCCGTGGCTGCGGCGGAATGAGGATCGCCTTCGGCGGGAATCAGGCCGGGTTCTGGTGGTACATGGCCGCCGGCGCGGTGCTGCTCCTGGCGTTCGCCGGCATCGGCCTGTTCCGGGGTGCTGTGCCTATCGACGAAGGCGACGTGCTGGCGGTCCTTGCGCGCCACCTGCTTCCCGGCGAGAGGGCCGCCGACCCGAGCGTGGACACGATCGTCTGGTCGCTTCGGGCGCCCAGGGTGGTCGTGGCGGCGATGGTCGGCGGCTGTCTGGCCCTGGCCGGCGCCCAGATGCAGGGGCTCTTCCGCAATCCCCTGGCGTCACCCGGGATCGTCGGCACGAGCACCGGCGCCGCCGCCGGCGCGGTCTTCGCCCTGACCTTCGGGTTGGCCGGCACCTTCCTGCTCGCCGCCCCGCTGTTCGCGGTCGCGGGCGCGCTGCTTTCGCTTCTGATCGTCACCCGGATTGCGACCCGTGACGGATACACGCCGGTTACCACCCTGCTGCTGGCCGGCGTCGCCCTGAACGCGCTGCTGGCGGCCTTCAATTCGTGGCTCATCGCCCGTTCCTGGGAGCAGTACGAGGCTGCCCGCCGCATCGCCTACTGGATGATGGGCGGCGTCACCGACCGCGGCTGGGTCCATGTCGGGATGGTGCTGCCGGGGATGGTGATCGGCTGCGCGATAGCGGTCTGGTTCGCGCGCGACCTGGACCTGCTGCTCGAGGGCGAGGAAGTAGCCGCCTCGCTCGGTGTCGATATCGAGAAGACGAAGCGGGCCGTGCTCTGGAGCGCCGCCATCCTCACCGGCAGCGCGGTCGCGGTCAGCGGCGTGGTCGGTTTCGTGGGTCTCGTCGTACCGCACCTCGTGCGCCTCCTGCTGGGCCCGGTGCACCGCCGCCTGCTGCCGGCGGCTTTCCTGACCGGAGCCTGGTTCGTCGTCGGCGCCGATCTCCTGGCCCGGACCCTGGTGGCGCCGGAAGAGGTCTTCCTGGGAGTGGTCACCGCCTTCGTCGGCGCCCCGTTCTTCCTGTTCCTGCTGGTTCGCCACGAGAGTGAAGTGGCGGTGTCCCGATGATGGAGACGAGGGGTTCCGCGCGCCGGGCGCCGCGGCTCGAGCTCGTCGACGGCGGCGTCGAGCGTCGGGGACGGTGGCTGCTGCGCGACGTCGACCTCGTCATCGAGCCGGCCATGCTGACCTCCGTCGTGGGGCCGAACGGCGCCGGCAAGTCGACCCTGCTGCGGCTCCTGAGCGGTACCTGGCGCCTGACGGAAGGCAAGGCCCTGCTGGGAGGCTTCGACCTGTCGGCGTTGCCGCGCCGCCAGGCGGCCCGGCGGGTGGCCTACGTGCCGCAGACGGTCCGCCCGACCTTCGAGTTCACGGTGCGGGAGTTCGTCACCCTGGGCCGCTACCCGCACGAGAGCCGCTTGTTCGGCACCCGTTCCGCCGACCGCGGATGGATCGACCGCTGCCTGGACGACACGGACGTTCTGGCGCTCGCCGAACGACGGGTGACGACGTTGTCGGGAGGCGAGTTACAGCGCGTGTTGATGGCGCGCTGTCTGGCCACCGAGGCGGAGGTTCTGCTGCTCGACGAGCCGACCTCGAACCTCGATCTCGCCCACGGTCTCGACCTGCTGGGGCTGGCGCGCCGCCTCGCCTGTGAGGGTCGCTCCGTCGTCCTGGTGTTGCACGATCTGAACGCGGCCGCCCGTTTCGCCGACCGGGTGGCGGTGCTCGACGGCGGCGCCTTGATCGCCGAGGGCCCGCCGGCGGAAGTGCTGAACCCGGACCTGCTGCGCCGCGTGTTCCGGGTCGAGGCGGTGCCGCTCGAAGGATCCACGGCGCCCGTGTTCGACTTCGAACCGTTGCGGTAGGGCTACAGGCGTACCAGGTAGCTCTGCCGCCCCTCCAGCACCCGCTCGCCCCGCTGGTTGTCGATCTCGCTCTCCAGCACGATCACGCCGGTTGTCCGCTGGCGCTTCAGCTCCGCGATCCGGAGCGTCGCGTACAGCGTGTCACCCGGATACACCGGCTTCAGGAACCGGCATGACTGGTCGATGTAGCCGACCATGGCCCGTCCGACCACGTCGGCGAACGTGCCGGCCCCGGCGGCGGTGTAGCAGAGCACCTGGAGACCGTGGGCAAGGAGACCGTCGTGGCCCTGGGACCGGCAGTATTCGATGTCGTAGTGGATCGGGTGGTTGTCCCCCGAGATTGCCTGGAACGCAGCGAAGTGGGCGTCGGTCACCGTGCGGCTGGGCAGCGGGAAGGTCTCGCCGACCTGTAGCTCGTCGAACGGCCTGACCGGGACCAGGCCGCGTTCTTCAGCCACCGAACACCCGGACCAGCGCTTCGGCCGCCTGCGCGGTCTCCTCGGGACTCACGTCGCGGTGCGTCACCAACCGGATGTGGGTTGGACTGGTCGTCAGGCACAGAACGTTCTCGCGTGCGAGGGCTTCGACGCATTCCTGCGCGCCGCGGCCGGTCCCCTCGACCGAGAAGATGAGGATGTTCGTCCTCTGTTCGGCGATCAGGGCGACGCCGGGAAGATCGTTCAGGGTGTCCGCGAGCAGACGGGCGTTCTCGTGATCCTGGACGAGTAACGGCGGGCTCTCGTCGAGCGCGACCTCGGCGGCGGCGGCGAGCACGCCGACCTGGCGCATCTGGCCGCCGCACATCTGCCGGTAACGCCGGACGTTGCGGATGAAGTCGCGGGAGCCGGCGACGATCGATCCGGCCGGCGCGCCCAGCCCCTTCGAGAAGCAGAAGGAGAGGGAGTCGACGGGCCCCGCGGCCTCGGCCGGCGTGCAGCCGAGCGCGGTCGCGGCGTTGAAGAGCCGCGCGCCGTCGAGGTGGACGCGCAGGCCGCGGCGCTGCGCCAGGTCGCAGAGCGCCCGCGTGCGCTCCGGTTCGTAGACGGTGCCGCCGGCCTGGTTGCAACTGTTCTCGAGGCAGAGCAGCCGGGTCGGGGCGAAGGTCGGGTGGTCGGGCTGGATCGCCGCCTCGACCTGTTCCGGCGCCAGGATGCCGTCGGCCTCCGCCGTCACCGCGCGCGGCAGGAGGCCGCCGATGCCCGTGATCCCGTTGTTCTCGTGGTTGATGATGTGAGCCTTCGATTCGAGCAGCACCTCGCTGCCGCGGGGCAGTTCGTGCCCGAGCAGGGACGACAGGTTGCCCTGGGTGCCCGAAGGAACGAAGAGGGCCGCCTCGCGGCCGAGCATGTCCGCGACGCGTTCCTGCAACCGGTTGACGGTCGGGTCTTCGTGGAAGACGTCGTCGCCGACCTCGGCAGCGGCCATCGCCCTGCGCATGGCCGGGGATGGCCGGGTCATCGTGTCGGAACGGAGTTCCACCGGCATGGCGAGCGATCATACTTGCCGCCCGAATGGCCGACGCGCAGTACTCGCTCCCCCTCCCTCCGACGGATCCGGACGTGGTCGCCGCCGCCGACCTGGGCTCGAACAGCTTTCACCTGGTCGTGGCGGAAGTACGGGGCGGCCAGCTCGTGTTCGTCGACCGCCGGAAGGAGTTCGTGCGGCTCGCGGCCGGGCTCGATGAGCGTAAACGCCTGACCCCGGAGGCGACGGCGCGGGCGCTCGACTGTCTCGGCCGCTTCGGCGAACGCGTGCGCTCGTTTCCTGCGGGAACGGTCCGCGTGGTGGGCACGAACACGCTGCGCCAGGCGCGAAACGCACGGGATTTGCTGGAAGCGGCGCAACGATCGCTCGGCCATCCGGTGGAGATCGTGTCGGGACTGGAGGAGGCCCGGCTGATCTACCTGGGCGTCTCGAGGAGCCTAGCCGGCGACGAACGGCGCCTCGCCGTCGACATCGGCGGCGGTTCGACCGAGCTGATCATCGGCGAGGGCTCGCAGCCGCTCGACTTGGAGAGCCTGTACATGGGTTGTGTCAGCTTCAGCCTGCGCCACTTCCCCAACGGTCGCGTGAAGGAGAAGCGCTGGCGGCGCGCCGAGATCGAGGCGTTGCAGGAACTCGAGCCGGTCGAGCGCCGCTTCCGGGACGGCGCCGGCTGGCGCGTCGCCGTGGGCTCGTCGGGGACCGTGCGCTCGGTGGCGGACGTCGTGCAGGCGGCGGGCTGGTGCGAGGAGGGCATCACGCTGGAGGCCCTTTTGCGCCTTCGGGAGTCACTGATCGAACGCGGCACCACGATCCGCGCTGGCATCAAGGGCCTGAGCGAGGGCAGGGCGCCGGTCTTCGCCGGCGGCGTCGCGGTGCTGCTCGCGGTGTTCAAGGCGTTGGGCATCGAGCGCATGCGGGTCGCGGGCGGCGCCCTGCGGGAAGGCGCTCTGTACGACCTGCTCGGCCGGCTGCATCATGAGGACACCCGGCATGCGGCGGTCGAGTCGATGGCCCGGCGCTACCACGTCCAGCCCGAACAGGCCGAGAGAGTTCGGGAAACCGCGCTCCAGCTCCTCGCGCAGTGCGCCGAATCGTGGAACCTGACCGGCGAGCTCCCCTGGCTCATGCTCTCCTGGGGCGCGCAACTGCACGAGGTCGGCTTGGACATCAACCACGCCGGCTTCCACAAGCACGGCGCCTACATCGTCGAGAACGCGGAGATGCACGGCTTCTCGCTCCAGGAGCACCTGCTGCTGGCTTCCTTGGTGCGCAGCCACCGCCGCAAGTTCCCGCGCCAGATCTTCGATCGCCTCCCTTCGGGGTGGCGGCAACCGGCGCGGCGCGGCGCCGTCCTGCTGCGGCTCGCGGCGGTGCTCCACCGGAGCCGGCGGGACGAGCCACTGGCGGTCAAGTTCGGAGTTGACGGCCGCGACCTGCGCCTCGTTCTGCCGAAGACCTGGGTGGAGAAGTCGCCTTTGACGAGGGCCGACCTGCGCCAGGAGGCGAAGTTCCTCGCCGCCGCGAAGTTCCGGTTGACGGTGGAGGAGGACGGCTGAGGGGCGGCGCCCGTGGTTCGGCCCGCTACCTTCCGGCGTTGGCGCACTCCGTTACGGCGTCGGCCATCTCACTCATCGAGAAGAACACGAAGTCGGTGGTCGGCATCGTCTCGACGCGTTCGGTAGCGCCCCAGCTACCGCCCTCGGAGAGCCGTTGCCGGTCGATCCAGGCGTTCGCGAGCGCGAACCGGTTCGCCGGCGCGTGGTCGTGGTGCAGGCTCTGCGCGGTGTGCAGAACGTCGGAACGATCGAACCCGAAGTCGGACTCGAGATGGGCGAGCAGATACTCGAAGTTCCTGTCGGCGGGCTTGTACGAACCGATGTCCTCGGCGGTGTAGATCGCGTCGAACTCCACGCCGAGCTTGCGGTTCGAGCCGGCTATGCCGGCCCTGTGGACGTTGGAGAGGATGACGAGCCGGAAGTGCCGCTTGAGCACCCGCAACGCGTCCGCGGTGTCCGGGAACGCCGGCCAGTCGGGCACGGAGGCGCCGAAGGCCTCGTCGAGGTCCGGGGCCGTCTGCATGACCAAGCGGTCGGCGATGCGGCGATGGACGCGAGCCAGTAGCTCAGGGTAGAGGAGATCGGGCGTCTCCCGCTCCTGAAGGTTCTCGCACTGCCCGAACGCAAGGAGCGCCGCGTCGCGGGTTACGTCCGCGTCCGGGTTCTGCATGATCAGCGGTTGGAGCGCGTCCCAGATCCCGGTCTCCCAGTCGATCAGGGTGCCGTAGCAGTCGAAGGTCAGGACCCGGTAGTCGGTTGGTTTTGGCATGGCTCTCTGTGTAGCACTTCCGGCCTCCTTGACAAACAGGACCAAATCGGTCCACTGTTGGCAATGGACCCGAAGGCCGCTGGCGACGGTTCTGCCGCGGCCTCCATTCCCGGACAAGGAAGGACAGGATGAAGATCTCAGACTCTGCTCATGCCGCCGGACCGCATCCAGGTGCGCGTCGGGCCCGCCGGACCGTTCGCGCGCCGCGTGTTGTGCCGACCTGCTTGTGCGCCGCGCTGATCGCCGCGTTGTTCCTCCCCGCCATCGCCCAGGCTGAGGGGATCCTCCTGCTTGCTCACGGCGGCCGCGAGGACTGGAACCGCGAGGTCCTCGAACTCGCGTCGAAGGTCGACGCGGAACTCCCCGTCGAGGTGGCGTTCGGCATGGCGAACAAGCGCGCCATTCAGGATGCCGTGAATCGGCTGGCCGAGCGGGAAGTGACCGGCATCGTCGCGGTCCCTCTCTTCATCTCTTCGCACAGCAGCGTGATCCGGGCCACCGAGTACCTGCTGGGCAAGCGCGACGATGCGCCGCCGCAGATGGAGGTGTTCGCCCGGATGAGCGCCCGTCACGCCGAATCGCACGGCGGGACCGATCCCGGCTTCGACTGGACGACGCCGATCGAGACGGCCCTTCCCGTCGAACTGACCGCCGCGCTGGACGGTCACGCCACGGTGGCCGAGATCCTCATCGCCCGCGCTCTCGAGGTCAGCGAGACCCCGGCCGACGAGGTCGTCGTGGTCGTGGCTCATGGACCGACCTCCGAAGAAGACAACGACCTGTGGCTCGGGAACATGAGCCTTCTGGTGGAACGCATGCGCGCCGCCGCCAGCTTCAGCCGAATCGACCACCTGACCGTGCGGGACGATGCGCCGGACGACGTCCAGGCGAAGGCGACCCAGGAACTGCGAAGCGTCGTGGAGCGCGGCGCGGAGGAAGGGAAGTCCGTGCTGATCGTGCCGCTGCTCCTCTCCTACGGCGGCATCGAGAAGGGCATCCGCGAACGCATGGAGGGCCTGGACTACCGGATGGCCTCCCAGGGCCTGCTCCCCGACGACCGCCTGGCCGGCTGGGTGCTGGCGCAGGCTGGCGCGCGGTAGCGCCTGGCTGGAGCCGATCGCTAGCGGGCGGTACGCCCGCCGAAGTCCATGTACGTCAGGCGGCTTGGCGGTGCCCGCGAGCGTCACGGTGAAGGGCGCGGACTCGTTCAGCCAGCTTGCCTATCTCGGCTCTCAGGTTGTCGATGCTGCCTGACAGGTCGAGTGTTGCGATCTCGAGCTGCTTCCCGGCGTGGCGAACTCGATGCACAACGTCGTTTGCTTCGCCTTCGGCGTAGATCAGCAGACCTCCGGGCAGGTCGAGGGCGGTCGTGTAGGCGAGTAGCTGGTAGAGGTCGGCGTTGGGCACGTGGGCGTGCTTGACCCGCTTGTATTTGGCGTCGCCGACGAACGTGCAGGTCGGGCCGTTCCACCAGGAGAGGTCAGGTTTGAGTCGGATCTGGTCGGCCATGTCGAGGTGGATTGACGGCAGTCGACGGTCGGACCGGAACTTATGTTCTGAGAGGCCAAGCTCCTCGCGTAGTGCCCGCGTCACGAACTCCTGGAACACCACGGTCATGTCCATCAGGAAGCCGTTCGCCCGCACCCGGCCGCGCCCTGTTTCGATGGATGTGTGGCGGAGAATCAGCCGCGCCAGAGTCACGACTTCCCGGTAGTGCTCGTTCAGTCGGTCGAACTTCACCTCGGGGACGGCATTCGTCGGGAACACGACCAGGCTCACGTTGTCGAGGGTGGCTGCGACCCAGGCGAGATCCAGCCGGGAACGTCGTGAGCGGATGCGGAGCCTTGAGAGGCGGTCGGCCGCGGCCTTCACCAGCCGGTTGGCGAGTACGTCGTCGGTGAAGTCGTCGTAGCGGACCTCCACCGGCAAAGGCACACCGAACCTCCGGCGGAGCTGGTCCGCGACGCGGATGCGCCCGCGGACCGTATGGAGCGCTTCTTCCTCGGTGCGATAGCCGTGGAGAAGTCCGCGGGCGAATGCACGGCGCGCGGCGCGCGTCAGCGCCGGCACGAGGGCCTCGACCAGCGTCGGTTGCCTCACGTAGTCGAAACGCTCCTCCCGGAAATCGACGCCCATGGCATAGGCCGCCAGGTAGAGCACGCGACCGATGGGTAGCTTGGGTTCGATGGAGACGGAGAGGTCGCCGATCTCAAGCGCGCCGATGGTGGAGCCGGGTCTGAGGAAGTACGCGCCGGTCGTCCCGGGAGCGGGTTCGATGCTCGCGAGGAAGGGCTTCAGTTGGTCGCGTTCCCGGACCGAGAGCGGAACCGGCTCTTCGGTTGGCGTCCACTCCCGGAGATTAAGATTCCGCATCGCCGACTTCTTCGTCTTGCGCGGCGTCGTCCGACTCACGGGGTGCGTCAGGGTTCTGCAAGGCGGCGTCAGCAACGGTGGGCTCTGTCTGGTGACGTAGCTTGTCGAGACTGAACTCGGCAAGCCGGTCCGTCTCTCCGTAGAGGTGCTCCTCCACATACGGCAGAACGTTGTGCTCCCAAATCAGCCGAACCTTGTCCTCGTCGAGATCTTCCTTTAGGAAGTAGCTTGGTCCGATGGCCGCCTGTCGGTCGTCGAGCTTGGCGTTCGCCCGTCTCAGGAGGTCGGCCACCCATGACATCTCGGGCGCCGCGTTCTTCTCCAACCAGCGATCGAGCAGCCCTTCGATCGGTTCTTTCTCGGGATGGAACTCGACGAAGTGGAATCGGCGGCGCAGCGCCAGGTCGACCAGGGCGATCGAGCGATCAGCGGTGTTCATCGTGCCGATGATGTAGAGGTTCTCAGGCAGACTGAACGGCTCGTCCTGATCCCCGGCGTACTGGAGCGTCATGTCCTCGTCTCGGTACTCGAGCAGGAAGTAGAGTTCTCCAAACACCTTGGCCAGGTTGCCGCGATTGATCTCGTCGATGATCAGGAAGTGCGGGGCGTCCGGCTCGGTTCGAGCTGCCGCTGCCGCTGTTACCAGCGGGCCGTCACGCAGTTCAAAGCCGGCCTGACCGGCGGTGAGAGTCGGCCGATAACCCTGAACGAAGTCCTCGTAGGCGTAGGAAGGGTGGAACTGAACGAGGGTGACTTGGCCATTGGATCCAGCGAGGAATGTGGCCAACTCGCGCGCGGCGTAGGTCTTGCCCGTGCCGTGCGGCCCCTGGAAGATGACTTGGCCTTTGTCGTCTAGGAGGTTTGTGACCTTCTGCAGAACCTCGGTGTCATACAAGAGTTCTGCAGCGAGCTCAGAGACGTCGGCGTCGGCCGGGTTCGGAACTGCGACAGGGCCCGGCTGGTCCGCTCGGTCGTCGCCCGCATCGTCGTCCTCATAGCGTTCGGGAAACCAATGGCGTAGGAACCTCTCGTAGTCTTGTTCCGCGCCGTCGAAGGTGAAGTCGATCAAGGAGGTTGCGGCCCACGGAAGCGCACCTGAGTCACGTTCGACCTTCCAGAGCATCCTCATATAGACAAAGAAGTACCACTCTCGGGGTGGTTCCACGCGGGTCCAATCCACGCGGAGATTGCGGCCGTCTCCCAGGTTCTGGGTGACGACGCCGGTTGCCTTGATCGCCATCGTGGAGGTGCTCTTACCCCTGTTGTCGAACGGCAGACCCCGTTTTCGCGTGTAGGCGGACTTGATTGCGATTTGGTCCCCGGGCTTTATTGCCTTGACACGGTCCAGATACCTGTAGTCATCGTGTCCGTTCTCCCAGACACCGTCTCGCAGGAATCGATCGGTCTGGTCCTTCCACCCATCGAAGGCTGCTCCAACAAACCATCGTGGTCGCCCGTCGGCGGGTCCTTGTGCTGCGAGAGCGTGGCCTTTAGCGATTTGAGAGCGGAACTCGCCGTAGCTGGAAACGGCGGCCTTCAGGGTGATTGTGCCGGTATACACGTCACCGTCGATCTCGATCCCGTGTTTCGGTGGTCTGCCGTCTCGCAGATCGCCTGTTGAGTAAGTGAGCCGATCGAGAACGTCCTCCAGCTCGTCCGCGTCCCAATGGACATCCAGGTCGCCCTCGTGTCGTTGAACACGTCGGCAGATGCTCACTCGAGCGTTGGCGCTCTTCTCCGAGAGCCCCTTCTCGGTGTTCAGCCAGTCTTTGAAACGCTCTTGCCGCATGCCATCCTCTCCTCTACGCGCTGGCGACACTATGCCATTGGCGGTTGTGTAGTGCCGGGTAGCGCTGCGCCGGAACGTCCAGCCTGGACCGGGCCGAGGGGGAGGGTCCCAGGGGGCTAGAGGCGAGCGACTGTCGAGGTCCTTTCAGTAACCGGGAACCTACCGGAGCGAAGCCGACCGAAGCGAACCCCCAAACCCCTCATCGACCAAGAGGGGGTGAGCGTCCCCTGGGACCCTCCCCCTCGGCCCGGTTCAGGCGGGTGTGACCGCCGTCGCCCCGTCCTCGCCGCTTCCGTCCGCGCTGCCGCCTCAGGGCCGGAACTGCGTCGCCCGTGGCATGAGTCGGGCCGGCTGTGAGACGACCTTCCACGCCATCTCTAGCCACTCGCAGATCATCTTGCGGGTGTCGCGCGGGTCGATCATCTCTTCGATCTGGAAGCGGGACAGTGGCCCGACCGGGCCGCGGGCGCCCTCGATTCGGGCCATCAGTTCCTCCCGGAAGGCCCTCGGGTCTTCGGCTTCCGCCAACTGGCGCTTGTAGGCGGCTTCGATGCCGCCTTCGGGCGGGATGCCGCCGGTGTCGGCGGCGGGCCAGACGACTCGCATGGAGGGTTGTGCGCGCGGGGTCGCGTAGTTGTTGCCGGCGACGCCGAAGCTGCGGCGCATGATGACGGTGAAGACGGGGACGGTGGCCTGGGCGAAGGCGATCATCCACTGGCCGCCCCAGCGGATCGTGCTGGTGATCTCGTGTTCGAGTCCGACGGCGAAGCCGGGATTGTCGACCAGGTTGAGGACCGGCAGGTGGAAGAGGTCGCAGAGGTCGAGGTGGCGGATCAGCTTGCGGCAGCCGTCGGCGGTGAGCGCGCCGCCGTTCGCGTGCTGGCTGTCCGAGGCGATGACGCCCATCGGATGGCCGTTCATGCGGATGAAGCCGGTGACCTGGTCGGTGCCCCAGAGGGGGCCGATCTCGAAGAAGGAGTCCCGGTCCGCCATCAGGCGGATGGCGCGGCGGACGTCGAAGGTCGCCGTGCGCTTGCGCGGGATCAGGCGGAACAGTTCCTCGTCGCGGCGCTCGGGCGGGTCGCTCGGGTCGGCCTCCGCCGTGGGCGGCGCTTCGAAGACGGAGGACGGCAGGTAGGAGAGGAAGCGCCGGGTGAGCGCCATCGCCTCCTGCTCGGTTTCCGCCAGGTTGTCCACCGAGCCGTTGCGGCAGTGGATGTGCCAGCCGCCGAGGTCCTCCTTGGTGATGTCGTAGCCCATCGCGGGGCGGACGACGGGCGGTCCGGCGACGAACAGTTGCGCGATGTCGCGCACCATGACCGAGAAGTGGCCGAGCACCGCCTTGGCGGCGCCGATGCCGACGACGCTGCCGAGCAGCAGGTTGACCACCGGCACGGTGCTCAGCTGCTCGGTGTACATCGTGCTGCCGAGGTGGCCGGGCAGGAAGGAGCCGCCCGCGCCGGCGACCCGTGGCCGTCCGGCCTTGATCGCGCCGCGGCTCTCCTTCGCCGTGCTCTCGCCCTCCTTCTGCTGTTGCGGCACCATCGCGGCGACGCTGCCGCCGCCGGACGAACCGTCGAGCAGGCGGACCGAGGGAACGCGCATCTCGACGGCCAGGAGATCGAGATGGCGGCTCTTCTGGCCGATCGCGCCATCCGCGTGGCCGCCCCGGGAAGTGAAGTCGTCGGCGCAGACGACGGCGGTGCGGCTCTCGATTCGGCCCCATCCGCCGACGTGGTTCGCAGGCGTGAAGTCGACGATGGCGCCGCTGTCGTCGTAGGACGCGAAGCCGGCGATGCTGCCGATCTCGTGGAAGCTGCCCTCGTCCAGCAGCAGGTCGATGCGCTCCCGGCAGGTCAGCTTGCCGCGGCTGCGCTGCCGCACGACGCCGCGCTCCTGGGATCCGGGCGCCAGGCGCTTGTGCGCCAGGGCCTGCATCGTGGCCACGTCCTCGAGCATCGGCGCCCACGAGTCCTCGGCTTCGTCGGCCCGGACAGCCGCCGCGCCTTCGGCCGGTGCGATGGCCGCCACGACCTGGCCCGCCTCCACCGTGTCGCCCGGTTGCAGCGGCTGGAGGGCGGCCACCCGACCGTCGCAGGGCGACGCGACGGCGGATTCCATCTTCATCGCGCTGACGACGAGCAGGGTCTGGCCGGCGGCGACCTCTTCGCCGTCCGTCGCGCGCACTTCGAGGACCGAGCCGGCCATAGGGCAGGCGACGGCTTGCTGGCCGGGTTCGACGGCGAGTTCCGCGGAGGCCGCCTTCGCCGCCGGCTGCGTGCCCGCGCCGCTGGCGACGGAGAGGCCCATCACGGTCGCCTGCTGCCGCAAGAGGGTCATGGCGCCGTTGGCGGTCGCGATGCCGGGGTCGGCCGAGAGCAGATCGGGATTCTCCTCCAGCAGCGTGGTCCGGGCGTCGCCGGCGCGAACGGAAGGGTGTGCGAGGATCGCCTTGAGCTGGTCGAGGTTCGTGGCGAGTCCGCCGACGTGGAACTCCGAAACCGCGCGCCGAACGCGTCCCACGGCAGCGGCGAAAGCCGTGGCGCCGGGCCCGAACGAGGAGGAACTCGTGGCCGTCACCTTGGCGAGCAGGGGGTCGAACTGGGGCGGCGGCGAGTAGCCGACGTAGCCGCAGCCGTCGACTCGCACGCCGGGGCCGGCGGGTTCCTTGTACGCGCTGAGCGTTCCGGCGCCGCGGGCGACCACGCGGGCCTGGACGGCGAAACCCCGGGGCTCTCCGACCGCCGTCTGGTCGCCGAGACCCAGGGAATCGAGGCTGGCGCCGGCGGCGAGCTGGAACTGCGCCTCCACGAGGTCGAAGCCGGTGACCTGCTCGGTCACCGTGTGTTCGACCTGGATGCGGGCGTTGCACTCGATGAAGAAGTGCTCGCCGGTCTCGGGGACGACCAGGAACTCGACCGTGCCGGCGTTGACGTAGCCGGCCGCCTCCATCAGCCTGACCGCGTCGGCGAGGAGGCGCGTGCGCAGATCGCCGTCCAGGCCGGGCGCGGGGGCCGTCTCGATCACCTTCTGGTTGCGGAGCTGCACTGAACAGTCCCGCTCGTGCAGGTGGACGGCGTTGCCGTTCGCGTCGGCGAGGACCTGGACCTCGATGTGCCGGGGACGCTCGATCAACTTCTCGACGAACACCGAGCCGTCGCCGAAGGCGGCCTCGGCCTCGCTGCGGCAGCGCTCGAAGGCCTCGGCCATCGCATTCCTGGACCGCACCGTGCGCATGCCGCGGCCGCCGCCGCCGGCTGCCGCCTTCAGCATGACGGGATAGCCGAGCAGATCGCTGAGTTCGTGCGCTTCGTCCGCCGACGTGACGGGTCCGTCGCTGCCGGGAACGACCGGGATATCGAGGGAAGCCGCGAGCTGGCGGGCGCTCACCTTGTCGCCGAACAGGGAGAGGACGGCCGGCGGCGGGCCGACGAAGACGAGGCCGGCCGCCGCGCAGCGCTCGGCGAAGTCCGCGTTCTCGGCCAGGAATCCGTAGCCGGGATGGACGCAGTCGCAGCCGCTGCCGAGGGCGGCGGCGACCAGATCCCCGGCGTCGAGATAGGCGGCCACGGGATCGTCGGGGGCTCCGTTGCCGATCTGCAGCGCCACCGTCGTCAGCCGCGTGTGGAGCGACAGGGAGTCGGCGGCGGGGTAGACGCCGACCGACTCGATACCGAGGGCCTCCGCCGCCTTGGCGATGCGGATGGCGATCTCGCCGCGGTTGCTGATCAGGACCCGTTCGAGGTTGGCCATGTGAGGTGGTTTCCCGGCATGTGAGCCGATTCCATGGTGGTGCGGGAGGTCAGGAGAATACAGGCGGCGGCGTTACAATCCGCCGCTCTTCCCGGACCGCCCCGGTCCGTTCGATGGATCCGATGGCCTTCACCTTCCGCACTGCCACGGACGCTGACGCCGCGGCGCTGGTCGCGCTCGTCAACGACGCCTTCGAGATCGAGGCGGACACCCTGACCGGCGACCGGATTGAGCTTTCGGACGTGAGAAACCGCTTGAGACGCGGCTCATTCCTCGTGTGTGACGCCGAGTCGGGCGGCATGGCGGGCTGCGTCTATGTCGAACTTCGCGGCGAGACCGGCTACCTCGGTCTGGTGTCCGTCGCGTCCACGCGGCAGAGCCTCGGGCTGGGCCGGGATCTGATGGCCGCGGCCGAGGACTGGTTGCGCCAGGCGGGGTGCGGCGTCTGCCAGCTCTGGGTGCTCAGCACCCGGCCGGAACTGCTGGACTGGTATGGCCGGAGGGGTTACCGCGTGGTTCGGCGGGAACCGTTCGAGGCGGTCAACCCGCCGCCGACGAGAAAGCCGCTTCGGCCGGTTCACTTCGAGGTGATGGAGCGCGATCTGACCGCCGACTAGCCTACGGCTCCCTGAGCGCGTCGTAGAGATCGAGCAGCTGGCGTCGGAACCGTCGTTCCTGGATCTGGTCCTCGAGCAGCCGTTTGAAGTCGTCTCTCGAGGGTAGGTAACGGCCCATCTGCGATACCAGTGAGAACTTCTCGGTGTCCGCGAAGCGGGCGTCGAGTTCGAGCAGGGCGTCGTAGTAGTCGAAGTCGTTCTTGATCAGGTCGGTCTCCCCGGCTTCGGCCATGACCAGGGCGACCCGGTGGTAGGGCGCCATGAGCGACCTCGTCGATCCGGGAGTTTCGTGGGCGACGATCTTCACTTCGTCGCCGACGGCGAATCGGTCGCGCAGTTCCCGTCCGGTGAGCGGCCGCTTCGCGCAGTTCCCGTCCGTCGTTTCGACGGTCACCGCGTAGCGCGAGCGGGCCCGGGGCAGGTGAACGGCCTCTTCGACCTGGACCTCGAGCTGGAAGGCGCCGTCGTCTTCCAGAGGCAGCGCGGCCGCCTCGGTCACGAAACCGCGGAAGACATAGATGTCCTGGGGGAAGAGGCCGTGGAGTTCTGGGCCGGGACAGTCCTGGGCGGTTGCGGTGCCCGCGGTCAGGGCCGCGCACCACGCGACGGTGCCGATCGCGGTTCTCCTCATGCCGGCTCCGCCGCCTTGGCCGCCGTGTCCACCGTCAGTCCGCGGGCGCCGGCGTCGAGCGGAGACTCGGCGCGCCCGATCCTGTCGATCGCCTGGCGCAGGCCGGCCGCGAGCCAGACGAGGGCGATCGAGGCCGAGATGACGGTGCCGATCAGGGACGAGTACCAGACCCACTGCACCGGTCCGCGCAGCCAGAAGGTCACTGCCCAGGCCAGCGGTGCGCTGATCAGGACGACCCGCAGCAGGGACAGCCAGAGCTCCGGGGAGCCGCGGCCCAGTCCCTGCAGGCTGCGGCCGGTAAGGATCGAGACGCCGATGAAGGGATAGGCGAAGACGACGACTCGCAGGTAGTCGACGCCCAGGGAGCGGATACCGGGACTGTCGGTGAAGAAGGCGACGAGACCGGGAGCGAGCACGTAGAACGCGACGGCGATCGCGATGCTGAGCAGGATCGTCCGCACCATCGCGTAGCGGACGATCTCCCGCAGCAGATCGCCGCGCCGCGCGCCGTAGAACATGCCGACCAGTGTCACCAGGCCGGAAGCGACCGCGACCTGCGGCAGGATGACGACGTGGTCGAGGCGGCTGCCGATCTGAAGCGCGGCCACCGCGTCCGGCGTGTGCTCGACCAGGATGCGGTTGAGCACGCCGCCGCCGAGCGACATGACCAGAAACGACAGCGAGGCGGGCAAGCCGATGACGCAGATGCTGCGAATGATCGCGCTGTCGTAGCGGAAGTTCCGGAGGTCGAAGCGGACGTAGGAGAGTTTGGCCACGAACAGCAGGTAGACGAAGGTCACGGCGGCCGCCGCCTGGCTGACGATCGTCGCCAGGGCGGCGCCGGCGACCCCCATGCCGAAGGTGAAGATGAACAGGGGGTCGAGCGCGATGTTCAGAACGGTGGCGGCGCCCTGGACCATGACCGGCGTCTTCACGTTGCCCTCGCCCGAGAGGATCGACCGGAAGAAGACGGCCAGGATCATGAAGGGATAGCCGCAGGCGAGCACGCGGAAGTAGCTCCAGGCCTGGGGTACGAGTTCGGCCGGCACGCCGAGTGCGTGGAGCAGGGGAATGCCGAAGACGAGCGCGGAACCGGTCGTCAGCGCGGCGACGAGCGCGCCGATCAGCACCGAGTGCTCCGCGGCCCGGTCGGCGCGAACCCGGTCGCGGGCGCCGATGGCCTGCGCGATCACCGCGGTGATGCCGGTGCCCAGGCCGAAGGTCACGCCCATCGCCAGGAACACGAGCGGCATGTTGAAGGCGAGGGCGGTCAGCGCCTCCGGGCTCACCCGGCCGACGAAGAACATGTCGACGATCATGTAGAGCGTCTGGATCGACATGCCGATCAGGATCGGCATCGCCAGCAGCCACAGCGCCCGCCGCGGATTCTCGACGAAGCGGTCGAGACGGTCGGCCCCCGGTCGCTCCTGCATCGGCGGAGGTTATCCCGGGCTTCCGGCCTCTGAGCGCCACGCGGATCGGGACGGGTTTCTTGCTGTATAGTCCGGCCCAACTGCACCCCAAGCCACGCCAAGAAGGCACAGGAGGTCCCATGTCCCGACCCGCTCCGTCCACCCTGGTCGCGCTGACCAGCTTCGCGATCCTTGCGCTCGTTGCGTCGACAACCGTCGCGGCCGCTCCGAACGCGAACAACCTCGACGCGCCGTTGACCGTCTACACGGGCTCGGTCGTCGGCAACGACGGCGAGCCGATCCGCGGCGCCACCGTGTCGCTGTTCTCGACCGACGAGCAGCGCAGCATCTCGGTCTACAGCCAACCGGACGGCACCTACAAGTTGCCCGCCGTCCCCGCCGGCAAGTACAAGCTCCGCGTCCGCCTGATGGGCTGGCTCGACGAGTGGAAGGACCTCAAGGAAACGACCGAGCCGACACCGATCCAGGTCCGGTTGCGCCAGGCCGAGGGTTGGGCGCTTCAGTCGCAGCGCCCTGCGCACGACCTGATGAACATGCTGGAGTGGGAGGACGAGGCGGACGCGCTGAACTTCAAGATGATGTGCGCCTACTGCCACCAGGTCGGCACCGTCGGCTTCCGTTCGCCCGAGGAGCCGGTCGACTGGGAGGTCATGCTGACCCGGATGGACGGCTTCCAGGGCCTGTACAAGCACACCCAGGACGTCCTGGTCAACAAGATCGTCGACGTCTACGGCCGCGACGCGGAAGAGAACTGGACGGACTTCGATCCGCCTGAGTCGCCGTCCGGCGAGTCGCTCAAGGGCGAGGTCCGCGAGTGGCTGATGGGCGACCAGGCCGGCGCCGTGATCCACGACCTCGAGCTCGGCGACGACGGTCTCGTCTACACCGTCGACATGGCCCAGGACGTGATCGAAACCCTCGACCCGGCCACCGGCGAGCGGGCCTTCTACACCGTTCCCGGCGGCAAGGACTACCTCTCGCCGTCCAGCCCGACGACCGGTATCCACTCGATCGAGAAGGCCGAGGACGGCAACATGTGGGTCACCCTCGCCTACTCGGGCCAGATGGGTGAGTTCGACGTCGAGACGAAGGAATGGCGGCTCGGCTCCGGCCGTACCGCTCCGCGTCCGCGCGGCGGCTACCCGCACACCCTGCGCTTCGCGCCGGACGGGATCCTCTGGTGGACCGACGCGGGCAGCCCGAACGGCGTCGGCGTCATGTCGCTCGACCCGGAGACCTGGGACGGCAAGCGCTGGGAAGTCACCGAGTACAAGCTGCCGACCAAGGACCAGGTCCGCGGCGGCGGCGCCCGCGGCGAGTCCCGCGGCGTGACCCCCTACGGCATCGACGTGGCGCCGAACGGCCATGTCTTCTACAGCAAGCTGAACGGCCAGCGCGTCGGCCGGATCCGTCCGCAACTCGACGCCGACGATTCCGAGCGGATCGTCGAGTGGCGGCCGCCCGTCCACGGCCCGCGCCGTCTGCACGTGGCCCCCGACGGCATCGTCTGGGTGCCGGGCTGGGCTTCGGGCGATGTCGCGTCGTTCAACGAGGAGACGGAAGAGTGGAAGGTCTACGACCTGCCGCACGGCCCGAACTCGCTGCCCTACGCGCTGAACATCAACCCGACCAACGGCGAGGTCTGGATCACCGGCACCGGCACGGACTCGATGCTGCGCTTCGATCCGAAGACGGAGAAGTTCGTCGAGTACCGGATGCCGATGATGGTCACCTACACCCGCGAGATCGAGTTCGATGAACAGGGCAACGCCTGGACCACGAACTCGAACGCTCCGTCCCGTCACGCCGAGCACCGCCAGGGCTCCGTGCTGATGATCTCCTCGGGCGGCGGCGAGTAGGCTGGCTCGACTCAGACGCAGTTCGACGGCCGGTCCTTCGGGGCCGGCCGTCTTGCGTTCCGGGCTTGTCTGCCGAGCCGACAACAGGCAGGTAGTCCGGGCGCCGGGTGCTAGCGTGGTCCTACAGGTGCTTCAGATGCGACAGCTCGGTGCTGGGGAACGACAACGGTGAGTGATTCGTACGAGAGGAGCGCCGCGGAAAGACGGGGTGAGCAGGTGGCCCCGGGCATGCGGTGGGTGTTCTTCTGGTTTCTCCTCACCTTCTACGGCATCTCACTGATCCTGGTCGTTCGACTGCCGAGTGACCGTTCCTGGCTGCTCTATCTGCCGCTTGCGGTGCTGACTCTTGCCGTCGCTTGCGTGGTGGCCGTAGCCAGGCGCGCGTACGATGCCAGTGCCGACAAGCCGGCAACCCTGATGGCTCGGCTCGACCTGGTCCCCGACGGTTTCGTCCGGTGCCTGCACGTGGTCGGTCTGGCGGTTCTGATCTCAGCCCTGATAGGTGGCTGGCAGCGCGAGACCGGGACCACGGACTTCTGGTCAGCAGGGACGTTCACCGGAATGGGTCTCCTGATGCTGGCGATGTGCTGCGGGCCCAGGCCGTTCCGCTTCCGCCGGCGCCGCTGAGTCGTGGCATGCCTTGGCTGGTGGCGACCACAGTCGTGTGACGATAGGCCTTCGGCTGATGGACAGCGACAAGGACGATCGCGATGGTCCTACGGACCAGGCTAGTCATAGCTAGACTCGGTCGGTGGACGCCAGCGATCCAGAACCGGTTTCCGAGCCGACCCGTCCGCTGGGCGCGGGGGAGGAGCGCCGGTACCAGATATGGGCGGTCATCGCGTCGTTCATGGTTGTCGTCGAGTTGTTCTTCGATGGCTTTCCGGAAGGTCCCGACGCCGGTTCCTGGGGAGAGGCCAGACGGCCGCTGTTCATCGTCGCGGCCGGCGTACTGACGCTCGTCCTCCTGGGGTTCGTCCAGGCCAGGTGGGGTAGGCGCGAACGCGGGGACGGTTGGAGCGTCCGGCCGCGGGTGCTCGGCGGCTATCCCCCGTGGTTTGGTTTCGCGGCCTTCGGTCTGGGGCTCGTCGGAGTGGGATTGTACGTCTACGCCGTCTTCTGGTCCCTCCGCGAGGGAGGATCGCTTCATGTCCTCGAGCGGCGGGTCGCCGTGATTCTGTTGATCGGTTCTGTCGCCTTCACAAACCTCATTTCGTGGCTGTCGAACCGCGACACCTCTCGCGGACGGGGCGTTCCTAGAACGAGTACCTGAGCGAGTTCGACAGCACGACATCCGTCTCCTTGACGCCCGTGGGTGGCTCGCTGTCGTGCATGACGTTCAGGCTGATCGCCAGGGCGAGGCGGCGGAAGAGCTGGATCTCGAATGAGGTCTCGGACAGCAGGCGATAGTCCTGCAGCCGGTCGAATCGCGGTTGGGCGTAGAGGGTGTGGACGAGGCGGAGACGCTCGTCTTCGCTGTTGTAGCGGACCGTCAGGTAGTTCGTCGAGCGGTGGTCCTCGCTGCGCCGGTCGTCGGGGAGTGCCGCCGGGAGATCCAGGTTTTCCCGTTCGAGCATGTAGCCGGCGCCGGCGAAGACCTCGGCTCGAGAGCCCTGCATGAGCCGGAAACGGCCGCCGCCGCCGAACAGCAGCCGCTGTTCGAGCCGGATGAACTCGTTGAACTGATGCTGACCGAACACCTCGTACGAGACCCGGGGGCTGTGCCGGCGGATGAAACGCAGGTGGCTCAGAGCGTTGTTGACGTAACGGTTGTCGTTCAGCCGGGTGAACGCGTAGTTCGACGTCAGGAAGACGACATTGGCGGGGCCTTCGGAGTCCGCAACCGTCTCGCCGGCCTCCTCGGCTCCGGCCGGCAGCGGCGGCCAGGCGTACTGGAGGCGGACGCCGGCCCCGAGGATCTCGCGCTCGGTGTTGCCTCGTTGGAGGGCGGCGCTGACATCGAAGGTTCCGGCCCACCCCGGTTGGTCGGCGCCGACCCGCATCTTCTCGGTGTTGACCTGGGCGGCGGCGGGGGCCACCAGCGCGGCGGCGGCCACGGCGGCAACGAGCAGGCGTACGGCAACGGCGCATCGGCTTGTACGTCTCATGGCGCGCAACGCTACTGCGGCCCTGTCGCCCGGGCTGTTCCGCTTTGCGGAAACGCGGACGTGTCGGCGAGGCCGCAGAAGGCGCGGCTCGGGTTCGTGTAGGTGCGCGAGGAGCGGGCGACCTTGTCCGTGACGGTCAGCTCGTAGTCGACGTCGGTGAGGCCGGCGGCGAAGAGCCAGAACGCGTTGTTGTGCGTCCGGCCGTCCAGCACCTTCACCGCTAGTTCGATGTTGCCGGGCGAGAAGAAGGACATGTAGCCCGTGGTGCCGGCGCCGGGGAAGGGCGAGGCGGCGCCGGTCTCGCCGTCGGTCTTTGTCCAATTGGCGGTGACCTCGAACCGGCCGTCGAGCAGGCAGAGCGCGCCGGGTGCGCAGTCGCCGTCCGCTTCTTCGGATGAGGAGGGGACGCCGGCGGGAACGGGCAGTACCAACGCGACGCTGCCGCCTGCGGGCTCTGCAAAGGCCATCGTGTCGCCGCGGCCGCAGACCTCGCCGGGCGGATTGCGGTAGACGACGACCTGGTCGCGCAGCGTGTCGGTGACGGTCAACCAGTACTCGACATCGGTGAGGGCGCCGTAGAACACCCAGCGGTGCCCGTTGACGCCGCGGCCGTCGAGGACCTTCACGACCAGCTCGACGTTGTCAGGCGAGAAGAAGGTGGCGATGCCGCTCTCGTCACTCAGCCGGCTGAGCGAGCCCGTGCCGCGCTCGCCGTCGTGCTGGGAGTCCCATTCGACCTCGACCCGGAAGCGCCCGCCGCCGAGGCAGAGGGCGCCGTCGTTCTCCCTGCAGCCCGCGGTCGCGGTCACGTCCTGGATGACGCCCACGGCGCGGGCCTCCGGCAGGTCGGCGCCGCCCTGGACGTGGCTCAACGTGAAATCGAACAGTTCGCTTCGCTCGATCTCGTCGTCCGCCATCAGGGGCACCGTGACCTCCCGCGGTCCCGACTCGCCGTGCCGCCAGGTCAGACGGCCGGAGACGGCGCCGAAGTCCGCTTCTTCGGCCGAACGGGGCGCCGTTCCGTAGTCGACCGCTACGTGGCCTTCCGCGCCGCCGCGCCGCTCGACCGTCACCGCGGCCAGGCCGCCCTCCGGGCCCACGAAGGCCGGAGCGGTGAACTCGATCGAACCGGCGGGGTTGATGGGCTCGCCGCCCGGGTCGATCCAGATTCTCATGCGTGGGGGAGCGTCGATGCCGGCGCTCATCGCTTCGAACTCGAAGCGGAGGTCGCGCGGTGCGGTGGCGGTGGCGTTCCGGAGCAGAGGCACGCGGACGGTGCGGGGCGACGTGTCGCCGTGCTCCCAGCGAAGTTCGCCCTCGGTAGGCCGAAAGTCCCGGCCTGCGCGGGCACTGCCGTTGCGGGCGCGGTAGGCGATCGTCGCCGCTCCGTCGCTGCCGCCCTCCCGCCTGACCTCAATCGCGATCGTCCGTGGACCGTTGCCGTCGCTCAGGGCCGCTGTCGTGGCGGTCAACCGCCCTCGCCGTTCCGGCCTGATCGCTGTCCGGGCCAGGTCCTGCAGTTCCTCGAAGTAACTGCGGAACGTCTCCTGGGGCCGCGGCGAACGCTCCGAGAGCGTGATCATCGTCATCACGACGTCGGCCTCGGGATCGACGCCGATGTACTGGCCGTTGTAGCCGTGCGCGAGGTAGCGGCCCCGCGGCCTGATCCACCACTGGTAGCCGTAGTTCGGGGCGCCGGCGATGCCGGCGGTCTGGCCGCGGGTGGACTCCGCGATCCACTCGGGCGAGACGAGGCGTCGCCCTTCCCAGAGACCCTCCTGGAGGGCGAGCTGACCGATCTTCGCCATGTCCCGGGGCCGGATGCGGAGGCCTGTGCCACCCCAGTGACGACCGCTCAGGTCGGGGTCCCAGGTCGCGGTGCGGATGCCGAGCGGGCCGAACAGGTGTTTCCGGACGAAGGCGAGATGGCTCTGCCCGGAGGCGCGGTTGTTCGCCTCGGCGATCACGTGGGACAGCCCGCTCGAGTAGGAGAACTCGGCGCCGGGCTGCGCCACCACCTCCCGGGTCAACACGTAGTCGACGCTATCCGGGTTGTTCCAGAACGCCTGGTCGGTGTCGTTCCATGCCATGCCGGCGGTCATCGTCAGGGCGTGGCGCAGCGTCAGCCGGTTCTTCGGCGCCTCCGCGAGGCGGTGGGCGTAGTGCGGGATGAGGTCCGCCAGCCGGGCGTCGACGGCGGGAATGAGGCCGCGGTCGAGCGCGATGCCGGTCGCCAGCGAGGTGACGCTCTTGCTGACCGAGTGGACGTTCTTGAGGGTGGTGTTCGTGAAGCCGCCGAAGTAGGTCTCGGCTACCAGGGTCCCGTGGCGAACGATGACGATCCCGCGCACGGTCTGGAACTCGGGGCGGGAGCCGACTCGGTCGAGGATGTCCTGGACGGTTCCCTCGTCCAGGCCCTGGTGCGCCGGGACGGAGCGGGCCCAACCGTCGCCGATGTCCGGCGGCTGCGCCAGACCGGGTTGGACTGCAAGGGCGAGCAGGACGACCAAGGCCGCGGCCGCTACTCCACCTGGATCAGGATTCGACATGGGGTTCGGAATGGGCGCTATTCTTGGGCATTGAGCTTAGTCGCAGGTGGAGCCACAGAGTCCGTGTCGCCGGCGGGCGCGGAACCGGCTGGAAGGAGTTCCATGATGAACCGAAGAGTTTCCCTGATCGCAGCCCTCCTCGTAGTTCCGATTGTCTGGCTGGCGGCGGCGGGCTGCGCCGTCAGCGGCGGTTCGGAGGCGGAAGCCGCGACCGACGTGTCCGATTT
This sequence comes from Thermoanaerobaculia bacterium, assembly GCA_022826745.1. Lineage (GTDB taxonomy): Bacteria > Acidobacteriota > Thermoanaerobaculia > Multivoradales > Multivoraceae > Multivorans. Next base: position 340,745 of record JAJDUI010000008.1, read on the forward strand.
CGATGCCTCGGTCGACATCGGATCGATCGATTTCCCGACTTCGGCGGGCGAGGAGGCGCAGAAGCACTTCATCCGCGGCGTCGCGATCCTCCACAGCTTCGGCTACGAGCAGGCGAGGGAGCAGTTCCATGCCGCCCAGGAGATCGAGCCCGACTTCGCCCTCGCGTACTGGGGTGAGACGCTCACCTACAACCACCCGCTGCTGCCCGAGAGGGACCTGGACTCGCCGCGGGAGGCCCTGGCGCGGCTGGCCGAGACGCGCGAGGAACGCGCGGCCAAGGCTGGTGACGACCGCGAACTGGGCTTCCTGACCGCGGTCGAGGAACTGTTCGGCGAAGGCGAACTGGCCGAGCGCCGGATCGCGTACATGGAGGCGATGGAAGGGCTCCACGAGCAGTATCCGGACGACGACGAGGTGGCAGCGTTCTACGCCCTGTCCCTGCTGCAGGCGGTTGGCCCGCTCGGCGACGATTCCTTCCGGCTGAACGTCCTGGCCGGATCGATCGCGCTCGGCGTCTTCGAGCGCAACCCGTATCACCCCGGCGCGGCCCACTACATCATCCACGCCTTCGACGATCCGGTGCATGCGCCGCTGGCGCTGCCGGCGGCCTATCGCTTCGCCGATATCGCGGCCGCCGTTTCCCACGCCCGGCACATGCCGTCGCACATCTTCATCCAGCGCGGCATGTGGGACCGTGTGTCGAAGTCCAACGACTCGGCGTACGAGGCCGCGGTAGCGCTCTGGGATCCGGGCGAGCGCGTCGGCGACATGGTCCATTCCCTGGACTGGGGGCAGTACGGCGACCTGCAGCGAGGCGATTACGCGAAGGCCCGCGAGTGGATCGCGGAACTCGACGACCTGGTGGAGCGCACCGGCGACGAGGGCCGCGGGAAGAGCACTGTGCCCCTGGTGCGGGCGCGCTACATCGTCGAGACGGAGGAGTGGGAGACGCGGGAGATCACGGACGACACGTCCAGCTCGGAGTTGCTGGCGACCGGGATCTCGGCGGTCCACACCGGCGAGCTCGACCTGGCCCGCGAAGCCGCCGCGCGGCTCAAGAAGGCGGGCGAACGGCAGAGCGGCGAGAGCTCGACGTTCCAGCGCGGTCCCAAGCCCGCCCAGGTCATGCACCACGAGGTGGCCGGCCTGATCCGGCTCGCCGAGGGTGACGCCGACGGCGCCGTCGAACTGTTCGACAAGGGGCTGGCGATCGCTTCGACGATGGGGCCGCCGCGCGGCGCCGCGTCGCCGATCAAGCCGATCCGGGAGCTCTACGGCGAGGTGCTGCTGAAGCTCGAACGCCCGGAGGACGCGATCGCGCAGTTCGAGGATCAGTTGCTCTACACGCCGAACCGGCCACGTACTCTGCTCGGGCTGGCGCGCGCGCAGTCCGCCGCGGGCGACAGGGCGGCCGCCTCCGAGTCGTACCAGAGACTGCTCGAGACCTGGGCCGGCGCGACCGAGCCGAAGGAGCTTGCCGAGGCGCGGGAGTTCGTCTCGGCCGCCGCGTAGGGCGCCTCGGGTGACCTTCGAGACCGAGTTCGAGACCAGACACAGCGACTGCTTCGCCGCCACCGGCTTCGTCCACGCCGGCGTGCTGCTGGCGCTGACCGAGATGGCCTACGCGCGGTTCGAACAGCACTGCGGAATCGATGCCGGATTGAAGCCCGAGCACGTCTACGCGGTGCAGCGGTCGACGACGGCGACCTACTTCTCGCCGCTCCGCTGGCAGGAAGGCGCGCGGATCCGGGTGCACACGACCGAGGCGACGGAGCGCGGCTTCTCACAGGACTTCGAGGTTCTCTCCGCCGCCGGCCGCGAGGTCGCCCGCTTCACCCACCGCTGGGTATGGCTGGACACGGAAGCCGGGCGGCCGGTCACCCTGTCCGGGGAGGTTCAACGACTGCTGCTCCGCGGCTGACCGCGGGAACACGGAAGGAGGACGCACATGAGGCGTCGACGTCACTCCCTATTCACCCTGTGCCTGTGTCCGATAGCCGCCGTCTGGGCGTGTGATGCGGTCGATGAGCCCGAGGCCGGCGGTCCTGGCGTGGTGATCGAGACCTCCTACGGCGAGATCGAAGGCGCGCCGGTGGACGACGGCCGGGGTCCGGCCGGCGACGTGCTCGTCTTCCGCGGCGTTCCCTACGCGGCGCCGCCTGCAGGCGAGCTGCGCTGGCGTCCGCCGCAGCCGCCGTCCTCGTGGGAAGGTGTACGGCCGGCCCTCGAGTCCGGCGCGCCGTGCTGGCAGGCGATCAGTCCGGACACTTCCATCTGGAGCCGGGGAGAGATCGACCGGAGCGAGGACTGCCTGTACCTCGACTTGTGGACCGCCGCCGACAGTGACGGTCCGCTGCCGGTCATGGTCTGGTTCCACGGCGGCAGCCACGAAGTGGGTCACGGGTCGTCCCTCATCTTCGACGGCGCGGCCCTTGCCCGCAAGGGCGTTGTCCTGGTGTCGATCAACTACCGGCTCGGCCCCTTCGGCTTTTTCGCACACGAAGCGCTGACCGCCGAGTCGGAGCATGGGTCGTCCGGCAACTACGGTCTCCTCGACAAGATCGCCGCGCTGCGGTGGGTGCGGGACAACGCCGAGGCGTTCGGCGGCGACCCGGAGCGAGTGACCATCTTCGGGCAATCGGCGGGCTCGATGAGCGTCTGCAGTCTGGTCGCGTCGCCGCTCGCGGCGGGCCTGTTCCATCGGGCGATCGGCCAGTCGGCCGGTTGCTTCACTCCGCTCGAGAGCCTGGAGCAGGCGGAGCGGCGCGGCATGCTGCTCGCCGACGGGTTGGGCGTCGCGGAGGATGCCGCCGCCGCGGACGCCGCCGCCGCGATGCGGGCCGCTTCGCCCGAGGACGTGCTGGCCGGGGCCGGCAGTTCCGGTTGGTCGGCGGGAGCGAAGACGGTGGTCGATGGCTGGTACCTGCCGGACCAACCGTCGGCGATCTACGCTCGCGGAGAGCACAACCCGGTGCCGATGATGGTCGGCTTCATGGGCGACGAGTCGCGGGCACTCTTCGCGCCCGGACCGGAGCTCGAGCGCCCGGCACTCCGGCGGCAGTTGGAAGAGCAGTACGGCGAGGCGGCCGCCGGGCTCCTGGATGCCTACGCCGCCGAGGCGGAGCAGGCGCCTGCCGCGGTGCCGAGCCTGATCTTCTCCGACACGATCTTCGGCTGGGGCAGCCGCTCCTGGGTCCGCCACGCCGCGGCCGCCGGCGGCGACGCCTGGCTCTACTACATTCCCCACGCGCCGCCGGTGTTCCGGCTGTACCTGCCGGACCGGCCTGACCTGGGCGGTGAAGGCGGTCCGCGACGGATGGGCGCCTACCATTCCGGCGATCTGGCCTACGTCTTTGGCAACACCGACCTGGTGGGGATCAACTGGGAGGACTGGGACCACGAGATCGCCGACCTGCTGTCGAGCTACTGGACCAACTTCGCGAAGACCGGCGATCCGAACGGCGAGGGGTTGCCCGAGTGGCCCCGCTATCAGCCGGACTCCGACCAGGCGCTGGTCGTCGGCGACGCGGTGAGCGTCGAGTCGGGTGTGCTGAGAGAGAAGCTCGACGCGCTGGACGTGGCCCTGGGCGGGGGATGAGCGCCATCGCCGAGCCGCTGCCCGCGGCCATCGAGGACTTCCGCGACCAGGTGCTGGAGTTCGCGGAGCGCGAGGTTCTGCCGCGGCACCAGAGCCGCCCCGAGGTCCTCGACGATCCCCGCGGTCGCTACGACCCAACCGGCCGGCTGCGGCCCGAGGCCGTCGAGCTGATCCGCGAAGTCCGCATGGCCTCGGCCCGCGAGGGACTCTTCACCGCCTGCGTGCCCGAGGAGTTCGGGGGCGGCGGTCACGGCCATCTCGCCTACTACGCCGGTTGGCAGACGCTCTTTCACCGCCTGGGGCCGCGTCCCTGGCTTCTGCTGCACGTCATGGCGCACTGGGCGTTCGGCCCCAGCCGGCTCCTGTCGCAGCTTTCCGAGCGGGCGCGCGAGCGCTTCCTGCCGGGGCTGATGGACGGCTCGAAGATCATGTGCTTCGGCCTGTCCGAGCCGGGCGCCGGTTCCGATCTCTCGGCGCTCGCGACCCGTGCCGAGCGCGACGGCGACGGCTGGCGGATCATCGGCCGGAAGATCTGGACGACGCACGGGCCGATCGCCGACTACTGCGTGCTGTTCGCGCGCACCGGCGAGGGCGGGATCACCGCCTTCATCGTGCCGACTGAAGCGGAGGGCTTCAGGCGCGTACGGGTCGTGGAGCTCTTCGGCGACATCGGCGGCGACGAGGCGGAGATCGCTCTCGAAGGCCTCTACGTCGAGCCGTGGCAGGTCATCGGCGAAGTCGACCGCGGTCTGGCCGCGGCGCTCTACGGTGTCTCGCTCGGCCGCGTCTACAACTCGGCACGGGCCGTCGGCACCGGCCGTTGGGCGATCGAGAGGGCGCTTGCCTACGCGCAGAAGCGTAAGGCGTTCGGCGCCCCGATCGCCGAGTACCAGGGAGTGAGCTTTCCCCTGGCCGAGTCGGCGACGGAACTCCACGCGGCCCACCTCATGGGCCGAAACGCCTCCCGGCTGCTCGATGGCGGCAGCCGCGCGATCAAGGAACTCAGCATGACGAAGGCCTACTCGGTCCAGGTGGGCTTGCGGGCCGTCGACCGGGCGATGCAGACCCACGGCGCCCTTGGCTTCACGAACGAACTCGGCCTCACCGAGGCCTGGAAGGCGCTACGGGTTGTCAACGTGGCCGACGGCTCGAACGAGATCATGAACCGGATGATCGCCCGCCAGCTACTTCGGGGCGACACCGATCTCTGAGGCCTGCTCGCGTGCGATGGTTGATCGATGCGGCATAGACTGCTCGCGCTTCGTACGTTGAACCTGTTCCATCCGGAGTCTCGATGAGCCTACCCGCCGAGGCGACTGTTTTCGCCCCTTCGACGTCAGATCGCGACCACCTGTCCGTCCTCCATCCGACGACGGACCTTCCCGCTCTCCGCCGTGACGGCCCGCTGGTGATCGAACGGGGGCAGGGCATCCGGGTCTGGGACGAGGACGGCAGGGAGTACATCGAGGGGTTGGCCGGCCTGTGGTGCACGGCGCTGGGCTACGGCGTGGAAGAACTCGCGGAAGCCGCCGCAGAGCAGATCCGGAAGCTCTCCTTCTCCCACCTCTTCGCGGGCCGCAGCCACGAACCGGCGGTTGCACTGGCCGAGAAACTGCGCGAGATCGGGCCGGTTCCGAACGCGAAGGCGTTCTTCGGCACGTCCGGCTCGGACGCGAACGACACCCAGGTCAAGCTCATCTGGTACTACAACAACGCGCTCGGTCGGCCGGAGAAGAAGAAGATCATCAGCCGCCGCCGCGGCTACCACGGGGTTTCGCTGGCCGCCGGCAGCATGACCGGCCTGCCTCCGTTCCACAAGAGCTTCGACCTGCCGTTGCCGCAGTTTCGCCACGTGACCTGCCCGCACCACTACCGGGAGGGCGAGCCGGGCGAAACGGAAGCGGAGTTCACGGCCCGGCTGGCGGCCGAACTCGACGAGCTGATCCGCGCCGAAGGGCCCGAAACCGTCGCGGCCTTCATCGCCGAACCGGTGCTGGGCGCCGGCGGCGTCGTCGTACCTCCCGAGGGCTACTACCCGGCGATCCAGAAGGTCCTGGACGAGCACGACGTGCTGCTGATCGACGACGAGGTGATCTGCGGCTTCGGACGGCTGGGCACGCCGTTCGGCGCCGAGGCGATGGGGATGAGGCCTGACACCGCCTCGGTCGCGAAGGCCCTGTCGTCCGCCTACGTGCCGATCAGCGCGGTGCTGGTACCGGACGGGATGGTCGACGTCTTCGTCGAGGCGGGCGAGCGCTGGGGCGTGTTCGGCCACGGCTTTACCTACACGGGGCATCCGGTCTGCGCGGCCGTGGCGCTCAAGGCGCTGGAACTGATGGAGGAACGGGATCTCTTCGCTCACGCGGATCGGGTCGGGCGCTACTTCCAGGCCGGGCTGCGGCGCTTTGCGGACCATCCGCTGGTCGGTGAAGTGCGGGGCAGAGGTCTGCTCGGCGCCTGCGAACTCGTTGCGGACAGGGGGACCCGCGAGGCCTTCCCGGTTCAGCGCGGAGTGGGAACGTACTGCATGAACCGCTGCCTGGATCACGGCGTGATTCTGCGTGCGCTGGGCGACACGGTGGCGTTCTGCCCGCCCTTGATCGTCACGGAGTCGGACATCGACGAGATCCTGGAGCGCTTCGGCCGCGGCCTGGACGAGACGCTGGCGTGGGTCGAGGCGGGCGGGGGAGCGTCCTGATGACGGAACTGACCACGCTGAGCCGGTCGGTGGCCGGCAAGACGGCGCTGATCACGGGCTGCGCCTCGGGCATGGGCCGGGCCACGGCGAAGCTGTTTGCAGCCGAAGGCGCGAACGTCGCCGCTACGGACATCAACGCGGACGGAGTTCGGGCAACGGTCGCCGAGATTCGCGCCGCCGGGCGGGAAGCGACCGCCTGGACCCTGGACGTGGGCGACGGCGATGCGATTCGCCGGGTGGTCGACGAAGTTGCCGACCGCTACGGCGGCCTGGACATCCTTGTGAACAACGCCGGCATCTCCCGCGGCGGCCCGATCGACGGCGACGAGTACGAGGTGCGTTGGCAGGAGACGGTCAATGTTCTCCTCACCGCCCACCAGCGGACGATCCGCGCGGCGCTGCCCTACCTCCGCAAGTCCGATTCACCGCGGATCGTCAACATCGCTTCGACCGAGGGCCTGGGCGCGACCGCCATGAACAGCGCCTATTCGGCGGCCAAGACGGGGGTCATCGGATTGACCCGGGGTCTGGCGGTGGAGCTGGGCAAGGAGGGCATCACGGTGAACTGCATCTGCCCCGGCCCGATCCGTACCGCGATGACGGAGCGGATTCCGGAGGAGCACAAGCAGATCTACGCCCGACGCCGCACCGCGCTGCGCCGTTACGGGGATCCGGAAGAGGTGGCCCACGGCACGCTGCACCTCTGCCTGCCCGCCTCGTCCTTCATCACCGGAGTCGCGTTGCCGGTCGATGGCGGTTTGACCGTTCGCCGCGCCTGACTGTCCATTCTGCTCAACGAGCGTCGCCAGCCGGCGGCAGGATGGGCAGTTCGATCGCCGCGCCGCGATCCATGATCGCGAAGACCCGGTGACGCCGCGGGAACACGGACGGGAGTGGCCCTCCCGGAACCGTGCCGTTGAAGCCGCTTCGCTGAAGACCGGGGGCGTTGAACCTCTCGGCCACCTCGGGCCGGTCGCGCCTTGCTCGTCCCAGCAAGGCCAGAAACTCGTCGTCACGGTAGATGACGACCTGACGCGGCGGTTCGCCGCGTTCCAGGTCGGCCGCCCAGACACTGATCCGCGTGCCCTTGCCGACCGCGGCGACGCGGTCGACCGCGCCTGCGTAGCCGTCGCCGGGGCTCGCGACGACGAGCCGGCGACCGTCCGAGAAGGGTATGACCTCCCTGCCGCCGCGGTCGCGCTCGATTGAGCGATAACCGAATCGAAGTCGAATCGCTACGCCGGCGTGCCCGACCGCGAAGGCTACGATGCCCTCTCGTTCGACCTGTTCCCGGTCGGCCGCGAGTTCGAGCGTGAAGCCGTTGTCCCTGAGCGCCGGTCCGGTAAAGGCAACCGGGGCGTTTCCCCCGACCATGGCGACGACCGTCCCGGATTGTCCGGGGCTCGACGCGGCGTCGAAGGTCCGGCCGCTCACGCGGAAAGTCTGTAGTCCGTCGGCCGCGGTCTGTTGTCCGGGCACGGTCGCTTCCAGATGCCCGGAGAACTCGCCAGATCTCGCAACGACCCGAAAGCGCTCTGGCGCCTGGTTGGGGCTTCCGATCGGGCGGCGGAGCAGACCTCGCACCAGGCCCGCGTTGTTGCGCTCAGGCGTCCACGAGTAGCTGGGGTCCGCTTCATAGGGGAGGTTTTCCGGCGGCGAGATGCGCTCCAGTCCCGGAGCGGCGTCTCGGCCGGAGACGAAGAACAGGTCGACCTGGTTGCGGCCTGGGCGAAGCAGGTCGTCGGGTAGCAGGGCAGAGATCCGGTTGCGCCCGCGTGCGTCGGCGTACGGGCGAACCGAATCCGCGACGATTCCATTGACGGCCACGGCGACCGACCGGTCGGTTCGATCCCCGGGCTCGACGAATGTGGCTTCAACCACTGCGGGTACGAACATCGCGTCCTTGTCGACGTCATCCCAGGCGTCAGGAACGTCCAGGCGGGCATGGGTGCTGCCGTCGCGCAGCGGAAGTTCCGCGACGGATCTGCCGTGCAGATCGCGCTCCGTTCCGATCGCCGCCGGATCGTTCGCACTGCCCAGCAGCTCGGTCTGGGCGGCGAGCCGGGCGCGGCGCCAGGGGCCGCGATCGGCTGGAAGCCGGAGGCCGTCGACATGCTCCGCGAACCACAGGGGTTCGGCGCTGGTCGGGGAGCGCTGCGCCAGGGCGCCGGGCCGGGCGCCGGCGAGTTCCAGAATTCGGGGCAGCAGATCCACCAGGGAGAACACCCCCTCGTCGACCTTCGCCTCTTCCTGAAGGGGCGCCTTGACGATCAGCGGCACGGCGACCAGGTCCAGGAGCTGATCGCCGGAGGCGTCCGGGCCTGGCAGCCGAAGCGACTTGCCGGGCTGGAACGAGGCGCCGTGGTCCGCGGTGAGCGCGATCAGGCTTCGGTCGAACAGGTCGAGCGACTCGAGCCGGTCAATCAGTTCACCGATCAGCCGGTCGACGAACTCAACCTGCAGCAGGTAGCGCTTCTCGTGGTTCCTGACGGTCCACGGGTCGACCGTCCAGATTCCGTCGCGGAGACCGTAGGACCTGCTGCGTCCGTACCTTCGCCCGGACGGCAGGTACTCCCAGGGGCCGTGCGGCAGCAGAACATGCGCGAAGTACACGCCCGGTCGCTCGCCCGGCGGTTCCAGCGAGCCGACGAAGCGGCGAAAGTCGGCGACTCGTTCGTCGTTCCGGCGATGGGGGTGACTTCGCGCCAGTCGCCGCTCGCTTGGCGTCAACGTGGTCTGCGATCCGCTGAGGCCGAAACCGCTCCAGGTCCGGTCGAGAGGCGGGAGCCATTTCGCCCATGGCTCCGGCACGGTCAGGCTCAGCCATACGAAGCGGAGATCGGACACCAGCAAACCGAAACGGCTGGCGAAGGAGCGGTGCCGTTGTTCGAACCGGTTCAGCGTGGGTGGGCACAGCGAAGTGACCGGCTCCATGACGAACAGGTCGTGGCTGGGGGCGAGCAGCGTGAAGAGGTTGATCGGATGGTCCTCGGCGATCGGAAGCCGTTCGCGCTCGGGACTCAAGCCGGTCAGGAGCGCCGGTACCGCGTGGTGCGTCATGTTGGAAGCGGCGGTGGCGTTGGGGTACCAGGTGCCGCGGTCCGCCAATCGCGCGAGGTTGGGAAGCCGTTGCCGGTCGATCTTGCCTTCGCCGTCGAGGATCGAGATCATCGACCACTCGTCGAAGACGACCAGCACGACAGGGGCTTGCGCCCCCGTGGGGTTTGTCGGAAGCTGGCGGTCCGGGATCGAGAGGCTGCGGCGCACGTCGCGGTCGAGCACGAGGACCGCCGGCGCGGCGGCCGCGGCGACCGCCAGCACGGTGGCGAGGAGACGGACCGCGGGAAGCCGGACGTATGCCCACGCCCCGCCGGCGACGGCAACGGCGCCGAGGGCGCCGGCCGCGGCCGCGGGCAGGCCGTGCGCGGCCTGCAGAACGATGGCGCCGGTCAGCAGGCCAACCGGACCCGCAACCGCCGGTCGGATCCAGGCGGTGCGGCGGAACCGCGCCGCCGCAGCCGGAACGGAGAGCGCCAGTGGGGGGCCGACCGCCAGCAACGCGATCAGGGCCAGGAGGTCCGCGACCCCGAGATGCCTGATGGCGAAGAACTCCGGTGTCCGCCGCAGCAGGTCGTACACGGGTTGAGCAATCGCGAGACTGCTCAGACCGGCGATTGCCAGGAGGCCTCGGCCGAGTTCCGCGGACGGACCGTGGCTTTGCCGTGGCTCGTGACCGGCGGACGGCGGAGGCGCGGGATTGACAGGTCGCGCCGCTTTGGTCACCGACTGCCGCCGTCGATCCGCAGGATCGCGCCCGTCGTGTAGCTCGAAGCGTCGGAGGCGAGGTAGAGCGCGGCGCCCACGATCTCGTCGGGCTCGCCGCCGCGGCCGAGCGCGATCGAGGTCTTCGCCCGCTCGTTGAAGGCCTCCAGGTCCCAGGCCTTGGAGATGTCGGTCAGGAAGGGGCCGGGCATGATCGCGTTGACCCGGACCTTGGGGCCGTAAGCGTGAGCCAGCGATTCGGTCAGGGCGTTCAGGCCCGCCTTGGCCGCGCCGTAGGGCTCGGCGTTGGCGCTCGGGTGGATCGCGGCGGTGCTGGTCACGTTGATGATGCTGCCGCCGTCGCCTTCGGCCATTCGCGCGCCGATCACCGCGGACAACCGGAACGGCCCCTTCAGGTTGACGCCGACGACCTTGTCGAACAGCTCTTCGCTGACCTCGGCGAGGCTCGGGTAGAGCGGCGACATGCCGGCGTTGTTGACCAGCACATCGACCTTGCCGAAGCGCTCGTACGCGGCTTCGATCAGGGCATCCACGTCGTTCCAGCGACCGACGTGGCAGGCATGGGCCAGGCCTTCTCCGCCCATCGCTTCGATCTCCGAGACGACGGAACGGCAGGAGTCGATCTTCCGGCTCGTGACGACAACGTTCGCGCCGGCGGCGGCAAAGGCGAGCGACATCTCGCGGCCGAGGCCGCGGCTGCCGCCGGTGACGAGGGCGGTGCGTCCGGAGAGGTCGAAGAGTCGGCGTGTTTCTCGGGTCGTCATGGCGGGGGAGATTACAACCGCGGCCCGCGGCGGGGTAGATTCCGCGGACGATGAGCGACGCTCCCCCTGCCGGAGAACCGCGTCTGATCCAGATCCAGGCCGGACCGATGGCGAACTTCGTCTATGTCCTGGCCGACCCGTCGACCGGCCGCGCCTGGGTCGTCGATCCGGCATGGGAGCCGATCCGCGTGGTCGAAATCGCGCAGGAGCAGGGCTACGACGTTGTCGGCGTGCTGGCGACGCACTTCCACCAGGATCACATCGGCGGCGACATCTACGGCCAGCACGTTCCGGGGGTGCGCGAGCTGCGCGCCGAGTTCGACGTGCCGATGCTGATTCACGAGGCCGAGGCGGAACGCGGCGCCGAAATGGCCGGCTGCCCGCCCGACCGGGTGGAGTCGTTCCGGGACGGCGACATCCTCGAACTGGGCGAGTTGGCGGTCGAGGTGCTGCACACGCCGGGCCATTCCCCGGGCAGTTGCTGCTTCCGCGCCGGCAGCCACGTGCTGACCGCGGACACGCTGTTCGTGCAGGGAATCGGCCGGATCGACCTGCCGCACAGCGACGCCGACGCGATGTACCGCTCGCTGCAGCGGCTGAAGAACCTGCCGCCGGAACTCGCGATCTACCCGGGCCACGACTACGGCCCCGAGTCCAGCTCGACGATCGGCCGTGAACTCATGTGGAACGCCTATCTCCGACCGGACAGTCTTGAGCAGTGGCGGGCGATGCTGGGCTTCCTTTGAGTTCCGGGGTGGCGGCGCTCGCGTCGCAGGGGGCTCCGGCCCGCCTCGAGACCCGGGGCCTGCGTCGCGAACTGCGTTCGGGGGAACGCACCCTGGTCGTGGTCGACGATGTCGATCTCGAGGTGGCCGCCGGCGAGTGCGTTTCCGTCCGGGGCCCCTCCGGGGCCGGCAAGTCGACGTTGCTCGCGCTGCTTGCCGGACTCGACCGGCCTACCGCCGGAAGCGTCCTGATCGACGGCCAGCCGATCGAGCATCTGAGCGAGGACGAACTGGCCCTCCTGCGGCGGGAGAAGATCGGCTTCGTCTTCCAGGCGTTTCAGTTGCTTCCCAACCTGACCGCGCGCGAGAACGTCCAGTTTCCGCTCGACCTGCTGGGGCGCAGGCGCTCCGGGCGGCGGGCGGAGGAACTCCTGGCGGACGTCGGCCTGGCGGAACGCGTCCACCACTATCCGTCGCAACTCTCGGGCGGTGAGCAGCAGCGAGTAGCCCTGGCCAGGGCGTTCGCCGCCGAGCCGCGGATCCTCCTGGGCGACGAACCGACGGGCAACCTGGACTCGGTGACCGGCGCGGCGGTCCTCGATGCGATGATGGCGTTGCGGGATCGATTCGGATCGACCCTGGTGCTGGTGACCCATGATCCGGCAGTGGCTGCGCTCGCCGATCGCGAGCTGGTCATGGTGGACGGCCGCGTCTCGGAAGCAAGTGCCCGGTGAGTCCGCGGGTCGCGCTCCGGTACTCGCTACGGGAACTCCGGGGCTCCCTGGGGCGGGTCTGGGTCTGGGTGGCGTGCCTCTCGGTCGGCGTCGGCGCCGTCGTTTCGGTCGCGGGACTTGCCTCGAGCGTCGACGGCGCGATCCGGGGGGAGGCGCGGAAGCTGCTGGCGGCGGACCTGGCTGTTCGCTCACGGGGCCCGGTTCCGGAGGACGTGCTGGAGACGATCGATGGCGTTCCCGGGGCCGCTCGCGCCGAGGTGCGCGAGCTGGCGGCGATGGTGGGCCGCGCTTCGCCCCGCGAACGGGGCCGCGAAGGCCCGTCGAGCCTGCTGGCCGAACTGAAGGCGGTGTCTGGCGGCTATCCGTTCTATGGCGAACTCGTGGCGGAGCCGCCGCTGCCTCCCGGAGCGCTCCCGGCGGACGTTCTGGGCGACCACTCCGCGCTCGTGTCGCCGGAAGCGCTGTCCCGACTCGGCCTGAACGTCGGCGACGATCTTCGTCTCGGCCGGCGGACGCTCCGGATCATCGGCTCGCTTGAAGGGGAGCCGGACCGGCTGCCTACGGCGTTCGCGTTCGGGCCGCGGGTCGTCGTGGGCGTGGCCGCGCAGGAGGCGGCTGGTCTCTTTCCCTTCGCGGGCTTCGGCGGCTATCGGGTGCTGGTGCGGCTGCCGGGGAAGCAGTCGCTCGAAGAGCTTGAACTGCGTGCCGACGCCCTCCGCGACGAGATCGACGACGGCGCGGTGCGGGTCGAGACCTACGCCGATGCCCAGCCGGGCATCCGGGAGGACCTCGAACGGCTCTCGCGCTACCTGGGCCTGGTAGCGCTGCTGTCGCTCCTGGTCGGCGGCGTCGGCGTGGCCCAGGGTATTCGCGCCTGGCTGACCCAGCGTCTCGACGCGCTCGCGGTGCTCAAGTGTCTGGGGGCCCGGCCACGCGACCTGATGCGCACCTACGTCGTCCAGGCTGTCCTGCTGGGCCTGGTGGCCGGGGTGATCGGCGGCGTGGCCGGGCTGTTCTCCATCCTCCTCGTGCCGGCGATCCTGGGTGGCGCGCTGCCGGTCGAGGCGGTTTCGATCTGGCAGCCCTGGGCTTTCCTCCGGGGAGTGGCCCTCGGTGTCGGCGTTTCGACGGCGTTCTCGGCTCCGGCGCTGCTCGTCGTACTGCGCGCGCCGCCGGTGCGCGTGTTCCGCAGCGGCGCCGAACCGTTGCCGGGTTCACGGCTCGCGAGCGCTCTCTCCGTGTTCGCGGTGGGTGCCGGCGTGGCGGGTTCGACGGCGCTCCAGGCCGGGTCGCTGTGGCTGGCGCTCCGGTTCATGGGCGCGGTGGCGGCGGCTGTCGTCGCGTTGATCCTGGCGGCGCTGCTGTTACGGCGGCTGGCCCGGTTCCTGGCGCCCAGGTGCCGCTCCTCCTGGCTCCGCTATGGCGTCGCGGCGCTGGCGCGGCCCGAATCTGGCACGCTGGCGGCCTCGGTCGCACTGGGAATGGGCCTGATGGTGTTGCTCGCCATGTTCGTCGTTCAGGGGCACCTTCACGACGAACTGGCGGCCGGGCTTCCCGAGGAGGCTCCGAGCGCGTTCCTTCTGAACGTACCGGAGACGGGTTGGGGAGACCTCGCCGGTCTTCTCGAGCGCGAGGGGGCCCGGAGGGTGCAGTCGGCACCGGTGGTGATGGCCCGCGTCAGGGCGATCGACGGGGTTCCGGTGGCGGAGCGGCTGAACGACCGCAACCGCTGGGCCCTGAGGCGGCAACTGCGGTTGACGTATCTCGATGAGCTGCCCGAGGACAACGTGATCCTCGAGACCTGGAACAGGGGTGCCGCCGGGCCGGCGACGGCGGCGCGGCCATGGGTCGATCCGGCGGTTGGCGAGGTCAGTGTCGAGCAGGAGTTCGCGGAGACGATCGGAGTGAGCGTCGGCTCGACGATCGACCTCGAGGTGGGCGGCCGGGAGATCCGGATCACCGTGACCAGCCTGCGACACGTGGACTGGGAGGGTTTCGGCATCAACTTCTTCCTCGTGGTCGAGCCGGCCGTGCTTGACTGGGCGCCGCACACCCGGCTCGCGGCAGCCTGGTTGCCCCAGGAGCGCGAACAGCGGATCCAGGACGAGATCTACCTCGCCTATCCCGGTGTCGCCGTGGTCCGGATCCGGGAAGTGCTCCAGAAGGTGGTCGACCTGGTGGGCAACCTTCAGGTCGGTGTGCGAGTTCTCGGCAGCTTCACGGTGGCCGCGGCCCTGCTGACGCTGGCCGGCGCGGTCGCCGCGAGTTCGACGCGACGCGGCCGCGAGGCGGCCCTGCTCAAGACGATCGGGTCGACCCGCTTCGATGTGCTGCGCGCTTTCGCGGCCGAGTACGTTCTGGTCGGCCTGTCGGCGGCGGCAGTGGCGGCCGTGCTCGGTTCGGCGGCGGCCTGGTGGCTGGTGACCCGGGAGCTCGAACTTGCCTGGTCGTTCAGGCCCTGGGCGGTGTTCGGGGCGCTCGCCGCGGGCAGCCTGCTTTCGCTCGCGACGGGGCTCCTGGCCAGCGTCGGCGCGCTACAGCGGCCGCCGATCGACTCCCTGCGCGAGGCGCGTTGATGCGGCGCATCTCCACCCGCTGGCAGATTGTCGGAGCCCTGTTCGCGATGATGATGTTCTCGTCCGGCCTCGGCTTCTACAACCAGTCGGTGCTGCTCGAGGCGCTGACGCGCGAACGCGGGCTGACCGTCTTCGCGGCCTCGCTTGCCCCGACGATCTTCTTCGCCGTCAGCGGTTTCGCCGGGCTTTGCGTCGCCAGCGTGATCGAGCGGGTCGATGCCCGCTGGTCCGTCGCAGCGGGCGTCGCGATCTGCGCCGCGGCTCTGGTCCTGATCGGTCGCGTCGAGACGGTCGTTCAGGTCTACCTGGCGTTCGCGCTCTTCGGGTTCGGGTTCTCCGCCACGAACATGCTGACCGCGAGCACCGTCGTCACGCGTTGGTTCGCCCGCCGGCGGGCCCTTGCCCTGTCGGTCGTGTTCACGGGGCTCTCGGTCGGCGGCATCGCGGTCGCGCCCTTTGCCGCCTGGGTGATGGGCGAGTACGGCCTGCGGCGCGGCACCGAGCTGGTGGCCGCCGTGTACGTCGTGGGCATCCTGCCCGTGTCGCTGTGGCGGCTGATTCCCCGACCGCGCGGAGAGATGGACCGGCTGGGGGAGTTCGATGGCGCCGAGGAGCCCGGTGTCGGAGCCCGGGAGGCGTTCCGCTCGCGGTACTTCCTGGGCGTCGCCGGAACGTTCTTCTTCGGCCTGATGGCGCAGGTCGGCGCTATCGCCCACCAGTTTCGCCTGGTCAGCGTTCACGAACCCGGGGCCGCGGGTCTCGCGGTCTCGGTGCTGGCCGCCTCGAGCGTGGTCGGACGGCTGGCCTCCGGCGCGTTGCTGGAGAGGGTTCCTTACCGCGGCTTCGCGTTCGTCCTGCTGGTGTTTCAGGGAATCACGCTGGTCGTCCTGGGATCGAGCACGAGCGTGGCGGGCCTGCTGGTCACGTCCAGCGCCTTCGGGCTCACCATCGGCAGCTTCCTCATGATGCAGCCACTCCTGATCGCCGAGGCCTTCGGCACGAGGAGCTACGCGCGGATCTACTCGGTGAGCACGCTGCTCGCCTCGATCGGCGTCGCGCTGGGACCCTTCCTGCTGGGATGGGCTCACGATCTGGCGGGCGGCTATCGGAACGCCTACGCGCTGGGAGCGGTGATGTCCTGGCTCGGCTGCGTGGCGCTCTGGGCTGCGGGGAGGGACTTCGTGCGCCGAGTGACACCAACAAAGTTGGAATAATTTTCGGATCGACTGTAGACTCTGCGGCCATGCCGGGCGTGTGGGCTCCCGGGCGAGGAGGTTTCTTGGCAGGTCGAAGAGAACTGAACATGCGTCGCCGCAAGCGGCGGATCCTGGAGGCGGCCACGAAGCTGATCTCCAATGGAGGCATCGAGGCGTGCACCATGCGCGAGTTGGCCCGCAGGGCGCGGCTCGATGTCACTACGCTCTACAACTACTACGGGTCGAAGGAGGAAATCCTCGAGGCTCTGCGCCGATCCGGAGCTCGGAAACTGGAGCGCCGGATCGGGGACCTCGAGGAAACGGAGCCCCTGGACCGCATTCGTGCGATTGTCGACCTGATGCTGGGTGTAAGGGAGTCACCACGCGGTCTGGCGAGGCCCATCAATCAACCTGGACCACGGCGTCGCCCAGGGAATGGCCCGATCGAAGGGGTCGCGAGGGCACACCTCGACGAGGAACTGCGCGAAGCAGTTGCTGATGGCGACCTGCTTCCTTCGGTCGACATCGAGCAGTTGGCCCTGGTCATGCTCGGTCACGCCCATCTCTGGTTGCCGCTGTGGGCGCGCCGGGTCGTCAACGCCGAGGAGACGGCGGCGCGGGTCGGGTACCTCGTGAGTCTGTGCCTGCTGGCGGCCGCAACGGACGCAGCGCGTCCCCGACTCGAACGGGAGCTGCTGGAGAGCCAGAGTCGGCTCGCCGCTATCGATGCCGCGGTTGAACCTGCTGCTGTCTGATCGATCGCAGGCCGGGGCTGCCCGGCATCACGACCGCGCCCGGGTTCCTCCCTCTTGCCCTGTCGGCGCTCCCCGATCGAGGCAGCCGTCTACTCGGCCCGACCGGGCGCTTCAGATCAGAAGCGGAAGCCCGCCTTCAGGCGGAACTCCCGCGGCAATTGCCAGGCGGTCACCGTCGAGATCGGTTCCAGCGTGCGCGGGTTGACGAAGAGCACGCCCTGCTGGTCGGTCATGTTGGCCGCCTCGAAGCCGAGCTGACCTTCGAGCGAGCCGCGGATCGGGAAGAACCAGACCAGCGAGGCGCTGAGGGTGTAGATGTCGTCGAGCTGCAGGTCGTCTCGCGGCGCCAGGCGGGTCACGGTGTCGATCTCGACGCCGGTGTTCGGATGGGCGACCGTGGTGGCCAGGGTCGGGCCGAAGTAGCGGCCGCTGCTGCCGGAGAAGAAGCCGCCCAGGGACAACCGGTGTGCGCCCAGTTCGAAGATCCGTACCGCGACGATGTTCAGCCGGTCGATGTCGTGGGCCAGGCGCCCTGCCTGGTAACGGCTCGTCGCGTCGGCGGCGCCGGTGTCGAGTTCGACGCCGCCCAACCCCTCGAACAGGTTCGAGTTCGTGTTCACGCTCTCCGTGTTGCCCTCTGCGTCGCCGATCGTCAGGTTCGTGTTGAGCGACCAGTTGTTGCGGAAACGACGGTTCAACTCGAAGGTGGCGCCCTGGTACTCGCGGTAAGCACCCGGCCAGTTGCGAACCACCCGTTCAACGCCCGTGCCGTCGGCGGTGAACTGTTCGTTGCCGAAGTAGATGTTGTCCGTCTCGTGCGAGACGGCGCTGGCGCGGAACACCCAGTTCCGGCTGAACTGCCAGTCGAGGCCCACCGCGACCTGGTCCTTGTAGAAGTGGTCGACGCGCTGGATCTCGCCGCCGCCCGCCGGCCTGACCTGCCTCCGGAACCGGTCGTAGCGCAGCGTGGCCGGGTTCCAGTTGTACTCGGTGTAGGACTGCTGGCCGGTCGGCAGTTCGCTGTACTCGCGGTAGGCGAAGTCGAGCGGGATGTTCTGGTAGTAGCGCCCGACGCTCGCCCGGAACAGGAGTGAGCCGTCGGCGTTGATGTCGTAGACGGCCGTCAGACGCGGCGCCACTTCCTGGGAATCGTCGACCTCGCGGCCGACGTCGTTCTCGATCGTCTGGTCGTCGAGACGGAGACCGACGTGGAGGCTCCACCGGTCGCCGATGTCGATCCGGTCCTGGGCGTAGAGCGCTGCCTCGATTCCCTCGCTGTGGGATGGTACGGAGTCCTCGAAGATCCGTACCCGCTGTGGCCGTTCGTAACCGCCGGGCAGGGTCGGGTCGTAGCCGCGGCCCCTGAACTCCTTGCCGACGTTGCCCAGGTTCGTGAAGGCGATGTCCTGGACGTCGATGCCGAACTTCAGCTCGTGGTTGTTCCGGAAGATGCTCACCGAGGCGCTCGCGGTGTCCCGCGGGAAGTCGTTGTAGCCGATGCCGGACCCCGACGCGGGACCGTTGTGTCGCAGGTTGGTCAGCAGGTCGCGATAACGGTAGTTGTTGCCGGGCGGGTCGTCGGGCGAGGCGTTCGGGTCGAGGCTCTCCTTGGGGAAGAGGAGGTTGCGCGGGAAAAGGTCCTTGCGGGCTGAGGCCTTCATCTCGAGGAACACCGAGTTGCTGGCGGCGACGCTCCAGGTGACTGTCGTGAGCTGGGCGAAGAGCGGCCGGTCCATGAGCGAGAGGAAGTCGCCCGAGTTGCCCGGGCTGGCGATCCCGTTGCCGCGTGAATCGATCCAGGTGCCTGCGAGCTGATGGCGGTCGCTGGGCTGGAAGTTCAGCTTGGCGATGCGGGGCTCGGACGTGCGGCTGCTGTCGATGACCGTGCCGTCTCGCAGCCTGTCGAGCAGGTTGTTCGTCATGTCGGCCCAGGAGACGAAGAACCAGGCCTTCTCGCGGCGGAGCGGGCCGCCGAGCGAGGCTTCGAAGCTCGGCGTGTGGTCGTCGGGCCGCTCGAGTTCGAGCTGGTTCAGGGCCCGCCACTTCGGGTTCTGGCCGACATACAGGAAGTTGCCATGGAGCTCGTTCGTGCCGGTCTTGACCGTCGAGTTGATCACTCCACCCATGACCCGTCCGTACTCGGCTCCGAAGCCCTGGGTCTCGAGCCGGGACTCAGCGAGGGCCGTGGCCGGCATGATGAGCCGCGCCTCGCCGCCTCGGCGCGTGTTGCTCGTGTCCACGCCGTCGATCAGTACCTGGGTTTCGGTCGAGATGCCGCCGTTCACCGCCGGCAGGTTGTCGGACTCCGCGACGCTCACGACGCCCGGCAGTTGACGGAGCGTCGAGGCGTAGTTGCGGGTGGCGTAGGCGACGTTCTCCACCACTTCGGCGGGCGCCGTGCTGATGACCCCGGTGTCGTACTTGCTGATCAGTACCGCGTCGGCGGTGACCGTGATCTCCTCCGCCTCGGCCGGGATCAGGGTGAGGTTGACGCCGCGGCGCTGGCCCGGGTTCAGCGTCGTGGCGAACTCGGCTCGGCCGAGTCCTTCCAGTTCGGCCGTGATCGTGAAGTCGCCGGCCTGTAGGAGGGCGAATCGGTAGCCGCCGTCGGCATCGGTGATCGCGCTCCTGGTCCGCTGCGGCCCGGTGAGGGTGATGGAAACACCGGGAAGCGCGTTCCCTTCGGTGTCCGTGACCCGACCGTCGATCGTGCCGGTCTGCGGGCCATCGGCCAACAGCGGCGGGGCGCACCAGAGGAGCACGGCGAGAAACCAGGGGAGAGCGGGGTTCGCGTGTCGACTCATGGTCGATCCTCCGAGTTCTGTTGTCGAGACTCTTGCTCCTTACAGTATTGCGAACGCGGTTCGAACTTTCAAGTGGCGCGGAAAGCGGCGCACGCTCCTAGATCAGTCCCTGGTAGGCGCCGCCGTCGAGCAGGATGCTGGTGCCGGTGATGAACCGTGCCGGTTCCGAGCACAGGAAGGCGACCGCCTTGCCGAAGTCCTCGGCGGTGCCGAGCGTCCCGGTGGGCACGCGCTGGGCCACGACGTCCGTGTTGCCCAGGGACTTGATGCGGTCGGTGGCGTGGATGCCGGGCTGGGCCGAGTTGACCGTCACGCCGTCGCGGGCGACCTCCGCCGACAGCGTCTTGAGGAAGCTGCTGACACCGGCGCGGGCGACGGAGGAGGCGGCGAGGTTGCCGATCGGCTGGCGGGCGCCGATCGAGGTGATCGCCACGATCCGGCCCCAGCCGCGCTCGCGCATGCCGGGGAGAGCCGCCTGGCACATGACGATCGTCGACAACAGGTTGAGGTCGAGCGCCTCGCGGTAGCCGTCGATCGACGTGGTGGCCGGGGAACCGGGCGGCGGGCCGCCGGCGTTGGCGACCAGGATGTCGACCTGGCCCAGCTTCTCGGTGGCCTGCTCGACGAAGGAACGCGCTCCGTCCTCGGTGGACATGTCGGCGACGATGGGCACGGCGCCGGCGCCCAGTTCCGCGGCGGCTTCCCTGATCCGCTCCTCGCTGCGGCTGCAGATCGCGACTTCCGCGCCGTCCTCTAGCAGCGCCCTGGCGCAGCCGAAGCCGAGTCCGGTCGATGACGCGGCCACGGCGGCCTTCTTTCCCTGGATTCCCAGATCCATCCTTGCCTCTCCTTGTTGTCGGTCCCTGGTTGGGTGGCGGCTCTAGCGCCTGCGTGCCTGTGCCAGTTCGGCCATCCGCGTGAACAGCTCCTGCATGTGGGTGCGTTCGCCGGCGCCGCCGCTGAACTCCCGGTAAAGCGAATCCACGTTGATCGCGATCCGTTCGCTGTCACCCCACGACTCGAAGTCCCCGAGCGCGATGTCGAAAGCGGCGTCACGCGCGGACAGTCCCGCGTCGTAGCGCTTCCTCGCCTCGTCGCGGATGTAGACGAGGTAGGCGCGCATGGCTTCCACGCCACGGTTGTCGGTGATGGGGCCGTGACCCGGCACGATCGTCAGAAGATCCCAGCTCAGCAGCAGGTCGCAGGCGTCGATCCAGTTCTGGATCGGTCCAGCCCAGATGATCGGCGCGCCCTCGATGAACAGGATGTCGCCGGTGAACGCGGTCCGGTCCTCCAGGACGTGGACCATCGTGTCGCCAGCGGTGTGAGCCGGCCCGACCTCGGTCAGCTCGACGCGCTTGTCCCCCACCGTGAGCGTCAACTGGCCGTCGAAGGTCCGGTTCGGCAGCGTGTGGGTGATCCCCTCGAAGTCGAAGCTGCCGAAGCACTCGACCAGGAAGTCGCCGACCAGGCCGCCGTCGGCGCGGGCACCGCGCATCAGGGCCGCGAGCGCCTCCGGCGTCGTCGCCTCCATCTCGGCGGCGGCGGTCTTCGAGGCGACGATCTCGGCGCCGGCGACGAGCTCGTTGCCGTGGGTGTGGTCGCCGTTGGAGTGCGTGTTCACGAGCCGGTCGATGTCGGCGGCCGCCGTGTGCGCCTTCTTCATCGCGTCGAGCATCTCGCGCGTGTTGGGGAGGTCGAACAGCGTGTCGACGAGCAGCGACTCGTCGCCGCTCACGATCAGGCCGGCGTTGCTCCAGCCCCAGCCGCCGTCCGGCTGCAGCCAGGCGAAGGAGCCGTTGCCGAGGTCGTGAAGGCCGCGTTCGAAGGCGAAGCGCGGCGTACCGAGTCCGGTCCAGGGCGATCCGTTCGTCATGGGGCGCACTCTAGCGCCGCTTGGATACGATGGCGCGATGACCGCCCCGACCGCGGTCGAGCGATCCCGGGTCACGCTCGATCTCGACACCTTCTGGAACTGGCTCGTTCTTCATCCGAACTGCGTCATCCGGGCCGGATCAGTCGACGCCTTGCTCTGCGACGACGAGGACTTCCACTGGCAGTTCGTTGCGGAGGAGAACACTCTCCTGATCGCGCAGCTCGTATACGGCAAGCGCCTGGTTGGAGAGATCCTGATCGACCGCGAGCGCGTCGCCTATGTCCAGTCGTTCCAAGGCGAGCACGAGAGCGAGTACGTTTTCGAGTTGATCTCGGAGACGGAGAGTGAGCGCATGGCCGCATGGGTCTTCGTCATGTCCCACGGCCTGGACGACGAACCCCAGGAGTCGGCCCACGCGACTCCTTCGCTGGTTCACTGACGGCCGAGCGGCCGGGGGACCGACCTTGACGCTGCGCATCCTCGGCGTCGTCGATCTGCACTGGTCCGGCAAGAGGCCGCCTCGCCTGCCGGACCCGTCCGGCTTCGACCTGGTGCTCCTGGCCGGGGATCTGACGAACTTCCTGGGTTCGGACCATGCCCGCCGGATCGTCGAACCGCTTCAGGCCTCCGGCGTGCCGGTGCTCGCCGTGTGCGGCAACTGCGACCAGCCGCCGGTCGAGGACTACTTCCGCGAGATCGACATCGACCTCGATCGTCGCGCTCGCGTGATCGACGGCGTCCGGTTCATCGGCCTCTCCGGCGGCCTTCCCTTCGGCGATCTCCCCTACGAACGGACCGAGGAAGACTACGAGCGGGTTGCCGCCGAGGCCTTCGGCAGCGCGGCGACGGTAGAAGGCAGGCCAACGATCCTGGTCTCCCACCAGCCGCCCTTCGGTACCGCCTGCGACCTCGCCCGCGGCCAGCACGTCGGCTCGAAGTCGCTCCGCGACGCCGTCGAGCGCCACCAGCCCGACCTCGTCTTCTCCGGCCACATCCACGAGTCCATCGGCGCCGGCACGATCGGCCCGACCCGCGTCGTCAACCCCGGCCCCTGGTTCCAGGGCCGCTCCGTCGTCATCGAAGCCGACCCGGAGTCCGGCTCTGTCGACTTCGAGATCCGCGCGCCGGATTGAGTCGGTTTATGCCGCCTGCCGGCGGGGCCGGAGGGGAGGTTCCCATCGGACGCTCACCCTTTCTTGCCTGGCGGAGGGATGGGGGTTCGCTGCGGTCGGCTGCGCTGCGGTAGGTCATCGGTCAGGCTAGCGATCTCGGGAGACGCTTGCCTCCAGCCCGCTGGGAACCTCCCCTCCGGCCCCGCCGGCAGGCTGGACGGCGCTGGGCCAGCCGGGGTTGGTTCCCGCTACCCGATCCGCACCTGGTTGAGGGTCGTCGAGAACCGGCGGGAGGAGTTCAGACGCCTCATCCGAACCAGGCGGCCACTACCGAACCCGTCGCAGCCGCGTTACCAGTTCGTCGATGGCCGGCAGGTCGACGTTGGCGAAGGCCAGGCGGAGGTAGCGGTCCTGGCCCGGGCCGAACATGGAGCCGGCGAGGCAGAGGACGCCGTGGTCGCGGGCGAGGCTGCGGCCGACGGAGGCTGAGGAGCGGTCGGTGAAGGGGTGGCGAAGGTAGACGAAGTAGCCGCCGGAGGAGACGACGTCGAAGCCCGTGTTCGCTTCACGTAGGCGGCGGGCGGCGTAGGCGACGCGGTCGCGCACGGTGCGGCGGTACTCGCGCTTCCAGGCGTCGAGGTGTTCGAGGCAGAAGGTTGCCGCCAACTGGCCGATGTGGGACGGGCATAGGGCCACGCAATCGGCGATCTTGAGGGTTTCCCGGAGCAGGGCGGGGTTCGTGGCCATGCAGCCGATCCGGTAGCCCGCCATGCAGTAGGCCTTGGAGAAGCTGTAGAGGTGGATCAGCGTGTCGCTCCAGTCGGGCCGTGTGAAGAGGCGATGCGGCGGGTCGGAGTCTTCGCGGAACTCGCGGTAGGTCTCGTCGATGACGAGCGCCAGTCCGCGGTCCCGGGCGAGTTCGAAGAAGCTCTCGATGAGGGCCGGCGGGTAGACGGCGCCGGTCGGGTTGTTCGGCGTCACCAGAACGATGGCGCGTGTTCGGTCGGTGACGGCGGCGGCGGCCTCCGCCGGGTCCGGGGTCATGTCCGGGCCGGGTTCCAGGTAGACCGGCGCTACGTCCTGTGAGCGCAACCACATGTCGTGGTTGAAGTAGGAGGGCACGGGCAGCAGAACCTCGTCGCCCGGTTCGGTGAGCGCCATCATCGCCAGGCAGAAGGCCTGGTTGCAGCCGGCGGTGACCGCGACGTTCTCGACCGCGATCGGGGCGTGGTAGTCCACCGTCAGAGAGCGGGCGAGCCCCTCGCGGAGTGGGAGGATCCCCTGCTGGTCCGTGTACGTCGCTGTGGCCGAACTCTGGGCCTGGGACGCGATGTGGTCGCGCAGTTCCTGGGCGGGCGGGTAGGTCGGGGCGGCCTGGGAGACGTCGATGAGGGGTAACTCCGGAGCGGCCGCTTCCTTCCAGCGTCCGACCTGGGTGATCGGCGAGTCGATCACCCGATGCACTACCTCCCTGATGCGCATTTGGGGGCGTAAGCTACCGGATCGATTCGGCGGCGGCCGCGAAGTTGCCCGGGAATGGAGGATGACGAAGGATGAAGTACCTGCACACGATGGTTCGGGTCGGCAGCCTGGATGAGGCGATCGATTTCTACTGCGGCAAGCTGGGGATGGTCGAACTGCGTCGTTTCGATAGCGAGCAGGGGCGCTTCACGCTCGTCTTCCTCGCGGCGCCCTCGGACGTCGAGCTGGCCCGCGAGCGGACCGCGCCGCTCCTGGAACTGACCTGGAACTGGGATCCCGAGGACTACACCGGTGGCCGGAACTTCGGCCACCTGGCGTTCGAGGTCGAGGACATCTATGGCACGTGCCGGTCGCTCCAGGAGCAGGGCGTCGTGATCAACCGGCCGCCTCGGGACGGCCGCATGGCCTTCATCCGTTCGCCGGACGGGATCTCGATCGAACTGCTGCAGGAAGGCGGCTCGCTGCCGGTGGAGGAGCCGTGGGCCTCGATGCCGAACGAGGGCACCTGGTAGGAGAGCCTGACCTCCTCAGTAGTCGGCGTAGTCCTTCTCTTCGACCAGCTCGGAGCCCAGCAGCTCATTGATGCCGCGTTTCGCGGCGGCGCGCCGGTCGTTCGTGCGGTAGACGGCGCGCGCGAGGTCGATGAAACGTTCGCCGAAGTCGCCATTCCGCTCGCAGTCGCGGATGTCGTCCTCGATCTGCCAGAGACGCTCGTTGATCCCGCGCAGTTCCGCGGTCAGCTCGTCCAGTTCCCGGGAACTCGGCAGCGCCGCGCTGCGGGCGGCGACCAGACTCCGGAGTTCGCGCTGTACGTTGGCGACCTTGTCCGGGTCGGCGATCCTTTCGGCCTTGATCTCGAGGATCGTGATCTTGTCGATCAGTTCGCCCGGCGACACTTCGACCTGCAGCACGGTGCCCACGACGGCGGAGACACTACAGCAGTTCGGGCCTCCGGACTCGGCCCTTCAGCTTCGCTCCCGCCGGACCAGTTCGTTCCCGCTCTCGACGACCTGGGCTGCCACTTGCCGCCAGTCGTAGCCGGCCGCGCGCTCGACCGCCGAGCTCGAGGCGGCGGCGAGTTGCGCGGGGGTGTCGAGCAGCCGCTGCAGCAGGCGGGTCAGTTCGCCGCCGTCGGGGTCGACCGCCCATCCTTCCCGGCCGTTCCGAACCAGCTCGGACACAGCGCTGTTCGGCGACCGGCAGTGCACGACCGGCACGCCCGCGGCCATCGCCTCCAGCGGGAAGAGCCCGAAGCCCTCCCGGGCGGAGGGTTGTACCGCGAGCTGCGCACCGGCTACGGCACGCCATACGTCCTCGTTCTCGGGCAGCCGGCCGGCGAAGTCGACGACGCCGGAGAGGTTCTCGCGCTCGATGTGCGCGCGGATGTCGTCTTCCGCCGGTCCGCCGCCGATGATCCGGAGCAGGGCGCCGTGCTCGTCGATGAGCCTGCGGCCGACCTCGGTGGTCGCCAGCCTGGCCGTCGCGTCGAGCAGCAGGCCGACCCGCTTCTCCGGGATCAAGCGGCCGGCGTAGACCAGCGGCGGCGCGGTCGTGTCCGCGTCGGCTGCGAGGGCCCGGATTCTCTCGAACGGAATACCGTTCGGGATCACGTCGACGGCATCGCCGCGCACCGTCGATACGCGGTTGGCGGTGAGCCGGCTGACCGCCACCGCCTGCGTGCCGAAACGAAGCGACAGCCGTTCGCAGAGAGCGTAGAACCGCCATATGCCCGGGCCGAACCGGCCTGGAGGCCGGTGCCGGCGCCAGTAGCTGCCCCAGTGCTCGTGCCAGGTGACGAGCAGCGGAATCCGCCGCCGCCGGCAGCGCCTGGCGAGCAGCGGCAAGTGCAGATAGGGGATGTTCGCGGTCTCCACGATGTCGATGCCGTCCAGCGGAATGCGGCGCACCTGGGAGGCGAGCGTCAGCGCTTCTATGCCCGACCTGCGGCCGCGCGACAGGTAGCGCCGGCTCGCCCTGGCCACCGGTTCGACGCGGACGTTGGCGTGGGGTTCGGTCGGTTTTTCGGCCCAGCCCGACAGCACGACCTCGTGGCCGAGCCGACCCAGCTCCCGTGCCAGCTCGTAGTTCCGGTGCTCGACGCCGCCGAGCGATTCCGGGTAGATGCAGTCGTAGAAGAACAGCCAGCGCAGTGGGCGTTCGGTCATTGCCGAGAGCGTACCCGCCGCCCGCTGCTGCTAGCGTCTTCGCTCCATGGTGCCGGCATCGAAGCAGGGAGGCGTCTCCCGCGGACGGGGGATGCGGATCGCGCTGCTCGTGGCCTCTGGCTGGGCGCTGGTGGCGACCGTCGTGGCGATCGGTCCGGAACGCATCGTGGGATGGCTGGGGGCGCCTGGTGGAGCCGAGCCGCCGGCGCCAACTGACGCTGCGCCGACTAGCGTCTACGGGCCGCCGGTCGAGGTCGCTTCGCTGCCGGGTTGGAGCGCTGACGATGTGTCGGACGCTCTGCCGGCCCTGCTCAGGAGTTGCGATCGCGTACTGGCGCAACCTGCGGACCGGCCGTTGAAGCCGGTCGATCTCGGTGGCACGCCCGGTGACTGGCGGCCGTTCTGCGGCGCCCTGCGCGGCTTGGGAGACGAAGCCGGCCTGGAGGAAGTCCGCGCGGTCATCGAGCGCGAGATGGTCGCGGTGGCCCTTGCCCGGCCTGACGAGGAGGCGGCCGGCGCCCGGCCGGGCGAAGGCTCGGGCTGGTCGCGCCGGATCGGCCTCTTCACCGGCTACTTCGAGCCTTTGCTTCATGGCAGCCGCCGCCGGAGCGAGCGGTACGGTGTGCCGCTCTACACGCAGCCCTCGGACCTCGTCATGGTGGACCTGGGCCGTTTCCGCGACGATCTGCGGGGCCGCCGGGTGGCGGGCCGCGTTCGGGGCGGGAGCCTCGAGCCGTACGACGACCGGGAGGCGATCCGCGCCGGTTCGCTTTCGGGCCGCGGCCTGGAGTTGATCTGGGTGGACGATGCGATCGATGCGTTCTTCCTCCACATCCAGGGATCGGGGCGGGTCGAACTCGACGACGGATCCGTCTTCCGGGTCGGCTACGCGGCGCAGAACGGCCACCCGTACCACGCGATCGGCCGCACCCTGGTCGACTGGGGCGAGCTGACGCTGGAGGAGGTGTCGCTGCAGTCGATCGATGCCTGGCTGCGGGAGCATCCCGACCGCGCGGACGAGGTCATGACGACGAACGACTCCTACGTCTTCTTTCGCGAGATCCGCGGAGCGGGCCCGATCGGCGCCCAGGGCGTCGCCCTGACTCCGGAGCGCTCTCTGGCGGTCGACCGGCTGCACGTTCCGCTCGGCGTTCCCGTCTGGCTCGATGCGATGGTCCCGGCCGCGGTCGCCGATGCTCCCGACGAGCGGCGGCAGTGGCTGCTGGTTGCCCAGGACACGGGCGGGGCGATCCGGGGAGCGGTGCGGGGCGACGTCTTCTGGGGCGCCGGAGAGCGGGCGCGGGCGATTGCCGGTCGCATGGCGCACCGGGGCCGCTATTGGGCTCTGGTGCCGCGGGCGGTGGCGCTGCCGCCATAACTCACTCTGTAGCGTTCTGCGGCGCAAGCCCATAGTGTCGGCTCATGGAGTCGGTTCGTAACTTGCAGTCGGCGGGCGCCAGTGGCGACATTGGCGTCGTAGAAACCCGGTTCGAGCACTTCGACGAACCGCTCGAACTCCGCTGCGGCGACACACTGTCCGGCTTCACTCTGGCCTGGGAGCAGTACGGCGAACTGAACGCCGCGCGCGACAACGTCGTGCTGCTGTTCCACGCCCTGACCGGCAGCCACCACGCGGCGGGTACGAACCACGGCGTTCCCGGCCTCGGCGACGCCTGGACCGACGAGATGGTGGTCGGCTGGTGGCACGAGTTCATCGGCCCCGGTCGGGCGATCGACACGGACCACTTCTGCGTCATCTGCGTCAACTACATCGGCGGCTGCTACGGATCGACCGGCCCGCTGTCGATCGACCCGGCCACCGGCGAGCGTTGGGGCCCGTCCTTCCCCCGGGTACGGTTCTCCGACTCCGTACGCGCCGCGATGCGGCTGGTCGACCGGCTGGGAATCGACGTGCTGCACGCGGGCATCGGACCCTCGACCGGCGGCATGGCGGTGCTCGATCTCGCGGTCATGTTTCCGGAGCGGGTGCGCAATGTCGTCGTGATCGCGGCCGGCATGGAAGTGACGCCTCTCCAGCGGATCCACAACTTCGAGCAGATCCAGGCGGTCGCCAACGACCCCCGCTTCGACGGCGGCGAGTACCCGCCGGGTACGGAACTCGAGGGGATGAAGATCGCCCGCCAGATCAACCACAAGACGTTCGTGTCGCTGCGCACGTTGCGGCGGCGGGCCCGGAACACGGTCGCCGAGGCGTCAGGAGTGCCGTGGTACGGCGTGAACCACCCGATCGAGTCGTACATGCGGCATCAGGGCCGGAAGTTCGCCGCCCGCTTCGACGCCAACTCCTACCTGCGGATTCTCGACGCCTGGAGCCAGTTCGATCTGGCCGCGGCCGCCGGCGTCGGTTCCCTTCAGGAAGCCTTCGAGCGCTGCCGAGACCAGCGCTTTCTCATCTTCTCGATCAACTCGGACGTCTGCTACTACCCGGAAGAGCAGGGTGAGCTGATGGCGACCCTCGAGGAAGCCGGCGTGAGTTGCATGAGGATCATCGTCCACTCCGACAAGGGGCATGACTCGTTCCTGCTGGAACCGGCGCTGTACCACCCGCACCTGACGTTCCTGCTGGAGGGTCGGGGTTCCTGGCCCGAGGCGTAGCCGCGACACGAATCGGCGGCGCGCCGGGCACTCGTGCCATGATCCGGCCTTCCGTCCGAACCGAAGCACCCGAAGGAGACTCGTCATGTGGTTGCGCCTGCGGCAGATCTGTCTGGTAGCCGAACAACTCGCCCCGGTCGTCGACGACCTGGAGGCCGTGTTCGACATCGAGGTTTGCTACAACGACCCGGGCGTCGGCCGGTTCGGCCTGGAAAACGCCCTGCTGCCGATCGGCAATCAGCTACTCGAGGTGGTCGCGCCAGTCGAGGAGAACACGGCCGGCGGCCGCTACCTGGAGAAGCGCGACGGCGACGGCGGTTACATGTTCATCACCCAGTGCGACGACCACGCTCCCCGGCGCCGGCGGGTCGAGGAGCTGGGCATCCGCCTGGTCAACGACTTCGAGCGCCACGGCTTCCAGAACATGCAACTCCATCCGAAGGACACCGGCGGCACCTTCTTCGAGATCGACTGCCAGACCAACGGTCTCGAGCCTGACGGGCCGTGGGAGCCTGCCGGCGACAATTGGCAGCGCTGCCGGCGAACGGACGTCATCGACGCGATCGTCGCGGGGGAGATCCAGACCCCGGACCCGGCCCGGCTTGCGGCCCGCTGGAGCGAGATTGCGGAGATTCCTCTGGACGATGTCGACGGCGTGCCCACGATTCCGTTCGAGAACGCCGACCTGCGCTTCGTGCTGCCGACCGACGGCCGGCCCGAGGGCCTGGGCGGTATCGACGTCCGCGCGGTGGATGCCGACCGGGCCCGTTCAGCCGCGAGCGACCGGGGATGCCTCGGCGACGACGGCGTGATCCACATCTGCGGCACCCGCTTCCGGCTCGTCGACTGACGATGAGGAGCGGCGCGGCGTCGGGCGGCCGCGGGTCGCTGGCCGTCGTCTGGACGCTGGCGTTCGTCGCGGCGGTGGCTGGTCCTGCCTCCGTGACGGCCGAGGATCGCGATGCGGCAGCCGGTCGGTCGAGCGCGTATGTCGGCGTGTTCGCCGGCTGGGGTGTTCTGGACGTTCGGATGCTCGACGAGGACGGCTTCACCGCGTCGGACAGCAGTCCGGGCCAGATCTTCGCCTACGACGCCGACGGATCGCCGGTCGGCATTCTGGCGGGCTGGGAGTTCGTGCCGCGACGCACGGCGATCCACGTCGAGCTGGATGGACTCTTCGGCGGCTTGCCCGCGGCGGCCCGCCAGGTGGATCCGGTGGGCATGGACGAGACAGCGGCATCCGAGTTGCGCTGGGCGGCGACGGCGCGGGTCGGAGTCCGGCGGTCTCTGGGGCGTGCCGCCTCGTTCCTCAGCGGCGGTGTGGCCGCCGCCGGGATATCGGCTTCGTTCACAGACGTCGATCCGGGCCCGGACGGGCGCATGCACGTCGATCGGGACGACTCCTTCGCCGGGAGGTCGACGCGCGTCGGCTGGGTCGCCGGCGCCGGTCTCGAGATGCCGCTCGGCGACGTCTGGACGCTCCGGTTCGAAGCGATGCGGATGGACTTCGGCGAGACGGTCGACGAGGCGCCGAACGTGATGGACGTCAACGCCGGCGTCTGCGGTCCGAGCGGGCTACCGAGCCCCTGCGAGTACCGGATCGATCATCGGTTCGACCTGATCCGGCTGGTCGCGGTTCGGCGCCTCTCCCGGTGAACCGCTTCCGGCGCCGTTGCCGGCGTCGAGGAAACCGGACGTCCGCCGGCTGCCGTCCCAGCGGATGTCGGGGAGGAGCACGTCCCGCTTCGCCGCGATCCGGTCGTGGTGCGGCAGGAGGTCTTCTAGCATCGCCCGGATCTCCGAGTCCATGTCGCGGGTCGGCTGGTAGCCCAGCGTCAGCAGATGGTCGTGGTCCGGGTTGTAGTGGTGTTCTTCCAATTCCTTGCGGGGGTTCTCGATCCGCCGGATTCGCGGATCGAGGCCCATGTCGGACGCGACGGCGGCGACCTTGGAGGCGAGTTCCGAGATGGTGTACGTCTCCTCGAACTGGTTGAACACCCGGTAGTCGCCCGCCTCGGGCGGGTTGTCGACCGCCAGGGTCAGACACTGCATCGAGTCGCAGATGGGCAGGAAGCCGCGCCGCTGGTTGCCGAGGCCGAACAGGGTCATCGGCTCGCCGATCACGGACTGGCAGCAGAAGCGGTTGAGCGCCGTGCCGAAGGCCTGGTCGAAGTCCAGCCGGGTGTGGAGCGCGGGGTCGACCGGATGGTCGGCGGAGCTGCCGAAGAACCGGGTGCCGTAGACGACGCCCTGCATCACGTCGGTCGCCCGTAGCCCGAAGATGCGGCAGGCGAACATCACGTTGTTGCTGTCGTGGACCTTGCTCCAGTGGTACCAGGAGCCGGCCTGCCGCGGGAAGGGCAGGCGATCGCGGCGGCCGCGGTACTCGACCTCGAAGAAGCCTTCGGGGATGTCCAGGTTCGGCGTGCCGTACTCGCCCATCGTGCCGAGCTTGACCAGGTGCGCCTCGGGCGCCAGGTCGCGCATCGCGTAGAGCACGTTCATCGTGCCCTCGATGTTGTTGCGCTGCACCCAGATCGCGTGGTCCGCGTCGATCATCGAGTAGGGCGCCGAGGGGCACTCGCCCAGGTGGACGATCGCCTCCGGCCGGGCCTCTTCGAAGAGCCGGTAGACGACGTCCCTGTCGGTCAGGTCGCCCTGGACGACGTGGGGGTGCGTGTCGCAGACGGATTCGAAGGCGTCGAGGCGTGCCTCGACGGACGCGACGGGCAGGGCCGAGCGGCCGCCCATTTCGGTGACCCATTCGCGGCGGAAGCCGGCATCGATGCCGGCAACCTGGTGACCTCGAGCAGTCAGGTACTGCGCCAACGGCCAGCCGAGGTAGCCGTCGATGCCTGCGATGAGAACGCGCGTGATGTCACCCCCCTGCTGATTGCAACGCGGGGATCAGACCGCGCTCCCTGGTACGCAACGGGAAGAACCGGCAAAGAAACGAGGAAGTTCAGTCGGACGGTCAGTGTAACAGCGGCGGGTGCTTGCGACGGCGAGTCGGCGGGTGCTACCTTCCGCCCGGGTGCTCTGGTCCGGCACAGCACGACGGGCTCGGTCATGAGGATTCTGTACGGCGTTCAGGGCACGGGCCACGGCCACCTCGTGCGGTCGGCGGCGATGGTGGCCGGTTTGCGGAGCCGGGGCCACGAGGTCCACTGCCTGCTCACCGGACGGTCTTCCGCGGCGTTCGCCGACCCGGAGATCCGGGCCAGTCACACGCTGCTGGAGGGGTTCACGGGTCAGGCGGCCGGCGGCCGCGTGCGGCTGCTTCAGACGATTCGGCAGTTGCGGGTGGTTCGCTTCCTGCGCGACGTGCGCAGCTTCGATGCGTCCGGCTTCGATCTCGTGCTGACTGACTACGAGCCGGTTTCCGCCTGGATCGCCCGTCGCTGCCGGCGGCCCAGCATCGGCGTCGGCCACCTCTACGCATTCCACCGGCGTCTGCGGCTGCCGGGCCGGACCGGGCCGGCACGGTGGATGCTGCGGACGTTCGCTCCGGTCTACACGCCGGTTCGGACCGCGGTCGGTCTCCACTGGCATCGCTTCGGCGGCGCGAATCTGCCCCCAACGATCAGTCCCGACCTGGTCGCGGCGGCGAGGGCCGGCCGGCCGCCGGACACGGACGAGCGGTTCCTCGTCTACCTGCCGGCGGAGAGCGAGGAGAGCATCACGGCGCTGCTCGGGCGCCTGCCGCACCGCCGCTTCGTCGCCTACCGGCCGGTGCCCGAGCCGGTCGAGCGCGGCAACGTCTCGATCCGCCCCTACGACCGAGCGGCGTTCCTGGCCGACCTGGTCGCCTGCTCGGGTGTGATCACGAACGCGGGCTTCTCGCTGATCAGTGAGGCGCTGCATCTGGGCCGCCGCCTCCTCGTGCAACCCATCGGCCGTCACCCGGAGCAGTTTCTCAACGGCCGGGCACTGGTGGCGCTTGGCCTGGGCACCGTCGTCGAGCGGCTGACGGTGGACGCCGTCGAGTCCTGGATCGACACTGCGGAGCCCGCGCCCATGAACTACCCTGACGTGACCGGCCGCCTGATCGACTGGATCGACGAAGGGGCGGTGCGTCCGGTCGACGACCTGGCGACCGAGATCTGGAGAGACGTCTCGTGGCAGCCGACATGAACCCACGCTCCCGGGTCCGTCCCTCCGATCCGGACCTCGACTTCACCCTGGACCACTACCGGGAGATCCTGGCGCGGATCACTTCGACCCACCGCACCTTCTCGTTCGGTGAGGCGGCGCCACTGGGCGAGGCGCTGCTCGAAGTGAAGCGCTTCGTCCTGATGCGGCACGACGTCGAGTTCAGTCTCGACGCCGCGCTGACCCTGGCGCGGGCAGACCATGACGCCGGTGTCCGCTCGACCTTCTTCGTGCAGATCGGCTCCGACTACAACCTGTTCGAGGCCGACGGCGCCGAGGCGGTCGAGTCGATCCTCGACCTGGGCCACGACCTCGGCTTCCACTACGACCTGGCTCTGCTGGAGCGTTCGGGCGGCGACGCGGTCGCGCTGGCGGGCCGGGCGATCGAGCTGATCGAGAGCTTCTTCGGCACCCGCATCCGGGCGGCGAGCCCCCACATGCCGATGCGGTCGGGGCGGACCCTGCCGATCCCCGGCGTGGTCGACGCCTACGATCCGCTGTACTTCGAGCGGATCAAGTACCTGTCGGACAGCACGCAGGTCTGGCGGGAGGGCGTGGTGACCTCCCTGCTCGAACGCTACGACCGGATTCAACTCCTCACCCACGAGTACCACTGGACGGAGGAGGGTCTGGGATGGGACGAGCTGCTGCTGCTCGAGGCCGAGTTCAAGTACCGCCGGCTGAGGCGCCGGGCGGAGGCGAACATCGAGCGCTTTCGGGAGGGGCTGCGCCTGCGCGCCGAGCGCGATGCCGCGTTTCGGGCCGCCCGGAAGAAGTAGCCTTCGGACCGGCGTGGCGGGATCGTTGTCGATGGATCAGCGCGAACGGCCGAATCCGGTACGGACCGTTCGGGACGTGCTCCTGCGTCCGAGCACCGAGAGCGAACTCGAACGCCTCTCCGACCTGACCGAGATCGTCTACGGCGTCCGCCGCGAGCCGGACGTCCTCCGCTGGCTGCTCTTCAGTTCGCGGGGGCCTGACGTCGAGTCCCTCGTTGCTGAGCGTCGGGGCCGGGTCGTCGGCCACGTGGCGTCGCTTGAGTGCCGCTATCGGCTTCATGGCGGCACCGTGTCCGGCGCCCACCGGATGCTGTGGATGGTCGAGGCGGAGTCGAGGGGCCGGGCCGGTGTGCCGCTGGCGGGGCGGAGCCCGGACACGGACTTCGAGGTGGTGCTCGGGGGTACCGCCGCCACGAAGGCCATGCTGGTGATGCGCGGCTTTCGCGAGGTCGGCGAGGCGCTGGAAGTGCGTCTGAGCGCGACGGCGGCGTCGACTACGGCGGAAAGCGCCGGAGTGTCGCTG
The DNA here is from genome assembly GCA_022826745.1 of Thermoanaerobaculia bacterium. Classification (GTDB taxonomy): domain Bacteria; phylum Acidobacteriota; class Thermoanaerobaculia; order Multivoradales; family Multivoraceae; genus Multivorans. Next base: position 375,084 of record JAJDUI010000008.1, read on the forward strand.
CGTGAGTACGACCCGGCTGTGGCCGGCCCGGCTGCTCCCGAGGACACTCTGGTCAATCTCGCCGAGCCGGACCACCTCTCGTGGCTGGCGGCCTGTCCGGAGCACGACGCCCTGCTGTTCACCCTGGAACGGTCGGGCGAGGCGCTGGGCCCGGTCCTCCTCTACGTCAACCGGGCGAACGACCCGCCCACCGGCCGGGTCGTTCACATGCCCTGCCTCGCCGAGGGCGCCGGGCTGGTTCTGGCGGCGATCCTCGACCGGCTTCGCCGTGAGGGCTGTCCCGAAGCGTCTGTACTGACCACCGAGGAGAGCCTGCTGCGCGCGGCCGAGTCGCTGGGAGGCGATGTCTTCTACCGGCGTCCGCTGTGGTTCCGCAGCCCGAACGGCGCGGTCGAGCCTGCGCGCTTCTACCTCACCTACATGGAGGGGGATCTCGCCTACCGGCGGGTGTGAGGCTCCTAGCCGTGCGGCGTCACCAGGTACTTCTCACCGGTCGCCTGCTTCGCGTAGACCGCGATCGACACCGGATCGAGCGCCTCCCGCAGGGTAACGGTCTTTGAGTAGCCTGACGCGAACGTCGTCCTGATCTCGGCGGCGACCCGCTGCCGGAGCTGTTCCGAGGCCTCGTAGCCGATTCGCTGCAGGAAGTGGGGCAGCAGCCAGCCGCCCAGACCCCAGGCCATGCCGAAGTTGCGGGTCAGGACCGTCTGGCTGCGGTCGAGGCCGCCATAGATGTAGACCTGCTTGAGAGTCGCCGAACCGTAGCGGTTGTACTCGGGGGCGGTGGCGGAGAGCGCCGCCTCCATCGCGGTCAGGATCTGGCCCGCCAGCTTGCCGCCGCCGGTGGCGTCGAATCCGAGCGTGGCGCCGGTGTCGGCGAGGGCGGCGATCAGGTCGGCCATGAAGGTCTCGGAACTCGAGTTCACGACGTGGGTGGCGCCGATGCCGCGGAGGAGGTCCTCGTGTTCCGTCCGCCGAACGATGTTGACCAGAGGCACACCGTCCGCGGTGCAGATCTTCTGGAGCATCTGACCGAGGTTCGAGGCGGCGGCGGTGTGCACCAGGGCCGTGTGGCCCTCGAGCCGCATCGTCTCGACCATGCCGAGGGCGGTCAGGGGGTTGACGAAGCAGGACGCGCCTTCGGCCGGCGCCGTGCCCTCGGGCAGCGCCAGGCAGCGCCTGGCCTCGGCCAGGCGGTACTCCGCGTACATCGAGCCACCGAGGACGGCGACCGTGCGGCCGATCAGGGCCTGGGCGGCCGCCGACGAACCGGCGGTGACCACCACGCCGGCGCCCTCGTTGCCGGTGGGGATCGTCCGGTCGAGGCGGCCGGCGACCTGCCGCGCGAATCCCCTGGGGATGTCGGCAACAGCTACCGGGCCGTGCTCGCCGTCGGCAGTGCGAACGGTGGAGACATCCGCCGGCCCGAACAGCACGCCCAGGTCGGAGGGGTTGATCGGCGACGCCTCGACCCGGATGACGACCTCTTCCGGTCCCGGCTGGGGCACCGGTACCCTGAGCAGCGCGAGCTCGACGGTGCCGCCGCCGCTGTCGTTCGCGCGGATCGTGGAGTGAAGAGCGAGGCCGTCGGCGGGGAGTTCGGTCATGGATTCCTTCCTCGTTGGTGGGCGGCAACTCTATGCTCCACCGGTGCCGGATCTCGCCCTTTCGTTCGAGGAGTCCTGCCGGTGTCCGTTCGACGTTCGGGGCCTGCTGGAGTTTCTCGCCGTTCGCGCCTTGCCGGGTGTCGAGGCGGTCGATCCGGAGCGCCTGCTGTATCGGCGGACGATCGACTTGCCGGCTGTGCCGGTCGAGGCGGGCGAGGGCACCGCGTCCCGCCAGGCGGTCCTGCAGGTCGACTTCGGAGCGGACCGCCGAGCCCGGGTCCAGGTGTACGCCGACGGCGAACTGAGGATCGGACGGGCGGACAGGAAGGCGATGTCCCGCCGGGTTCGTCGGCTGTTCGACCTGGACGCCGACCCGGATGCCATCGCTTCGAGCCTCGGCGGTGTACCGGAGCTGGCGACAGACGGCCGGACCGCGGCCGGCGTGCGGATTCCGGGCGCCTGGAGCAGCTTCGAGACCGTGGTGCGGGCGGTGCTGGGCCAGCAGATCTCCGTGGCCGGCGCCCGCACGCTGGCCGGCCGTCTGGTCGCGGCGCTGGGTGCGGAGCTCCCGGCCGCGTTGCGGGTGGACGGGCTGGAGCGGACGTTCCCGAACCCGGGCCGGGTCGCATCGTTCGACCTGCGCACGATCGGCCTGCCCGCGTCCCGGGCTCGGGCGCTCGGGGAGCTGGCGTCCCAGGTCGCCAGCGGCGAACTGCGGTTCGACGCGGATCCACAGGAGGTCAGGCGGCGATTGCTCGCCGTCAAGGGCATCGGACCCTGGACCGTCGAGTACGTCGCGATGCGCGCCCTCGGCGACCGCGATGCCTTTCCCGCGAGCGATCTCGGACTGCGGAAGGCGATCGACAAGGCGGAGCCGCCCGGCGCGGCCGAACTGGAGGCCATGGAGGAGGCCTGGCGTCCGTTTCGCGCGTACGCGGCGATCCTGCTGTGGCGCGGCGGCAGCGGAGGGTAGATTCGTGTCTCAATGTAGACGGCCCCGAACCCGAACGGAGACCCCCGCGCATGACCGCCACCTACCACGACCTTGACACTCCTATCGGCACACTCCGCCTGGTCGGCGGAGAGGACTCGATCGATCGCATCGACCTGCCGAACCGGGCGGCCGAGCCGCCGGACCCGGCCTGGGAACGCTCGAACGGCGCGCTGCCCGCGGCGTTGGCGGAGGCGAAGCTGCAACTGGAGGAGTACTTTGCCGGCGACAGGCGGGAGTTCGACCTGCCGCTCGCGGCTCGGGGCACGGAGTTCCAGCGCCGGGTGTGGGCGGAACTGCGGCGCATTCCGTTCGGTGAGACGATCTCCTACGGCGAACTCGCGGCCAGGATCGGCAAGCCGACGGCGTCCCGCGCGGTGGGCGCCGCGAACGGCCGCAACCCGCTGCCGGTGGTCGTGCCCTGCCACCGGGTGATCGGCAGCGACGGTCGGTTGACCGGCTTCGGAGGCGGGCTGCCGACGAAGCAGGCTCTGCTCGACCTGGAGCGGCGGTCGCCGGTGCTAAGCTGACGCGCGCTCTCGAACGCACCGTTTCGCCATAGCCACCTCCGCCTGGAGACTCCCATGCGCACACCTCGACTCGTGCTCGCGGCTACCGCCGCCACCCTCCTCTTCGCCGGCGCCGCCCTGGCCGCGCCCCCTGCCTCCGAGAACTGGCCGGCCTTCCGCGGGCCGGACGCGATGAGCGTCGCCGACGACGATCCCCGTCTGCCGGAGACCTGGAGCACGACGGAGAACGTAGCCTGGGCCACCGAGGTTCCAGGGCTCGGGTGGTCGTCGCCAATCGTGCAGGGCGATCGGGTCTTCGTGACTTCGGTGTGGAGCGAGGGCGAGGTGGAGGAGCCGAAGAAGGGCCTCTACCTGGGCGGGAACCGCATGCAGCCTTCCGCCGACGAGCACCACTGGTCGGTCTTCTGCTTCGAGGTGGAGACCGGCGAGAAGTGCTGGGAGCGCGAGGTGCTGACGGGTGCCCCGGACTTTCCGCGGCACCTGAAGAACACGTACGCATCGGAAACGCCGGTCACCGACGGCGAGCGGATCTATGCGTACTTCGGCAACGTCGGCGTCTTCGCATTCACGCTGGACGGCGAGCCTGTCTGGGAGCGGCGCTTCGAGGTGGTCCGGACACGCTTCGGTTGGGGGACGGCGGCGTCGCCGGTCGTACACAACGGACAGCTCTACGTCGTGAACGACAACGAGGACCAGTCCTTCCTGATGGCCCTCGACGCCGCGACCGGCGAGGAGCTGTGGCGCGACGCCCGCGAGGAGGGCAGCAACTGGGCGACGCCCTTCGTCTGGGAGAACGAACTCCGCACGGAGGTGATCACGCCGGGCACCGATCAGGTGCGCTCGTACGACGAGGAGGGGAACCTGCTGTGGCACTTCGGCGGCATGTCGTCCATCGCGATTCCGCAGCCGTTCTCAAAGTACGGTCTGCTCTACGTGTCGTCGGGTTACATCGGCGACCAGGTCCGCCCGGTCTACGCGATCAAGCCGGGCGCCGAAGGCGACATCACGCTGGAGAAGGATCAGCAGAGCAATCGCTGGGTAGTCTGGTACCAGCCCCAGGCCGGCGCCTACAACCCGACGCCGTTGATCTACCGTGACCGCTTCTACACCCTGCTCGATCGGGGCTTCTTCACCGCGCACGATCCGAAGACCGGCGCGGAGGTCTACGGCAAGCAGCGGATCGAACGCGGTTCGGGCGCCTTCACGGCCTCTCCGTGGGCGTACAACGGCAAGGTCTTCGTGCTGAGCGAGGACGGCGACACGTTCGTGATCGAAGCCGGCGACGAGTTCCAGGTCGTCGGCAAGAACTCGCTCGACGAGATGAGCATGTCGACGCCGGCGATCGCCGACGGCAGCCTCTACATGCGCACCCGGAGCAAGCTGTACCGGATCACGAATCAGGCGGGCGCCGCGAGCGGCCCCTGAACGCCGGGCCCGGTTCGGCCGCGCTCTGGTTCGGCCTGACGGCGCTCGCCCAGCCGGCGGCCGCGGTCGATTTCGACGCGGTGGCGGAGGTGTTCCGGAGCCGCTGCGCCGGTTGTCACACGGAGGGCGGCCCGGCGCCGTTCGCGCTGCGGACGTTCGAACAGGCGCGTGCCTGGTCGTCCTCGATCCGCCGGGCGGTTGCAGAGGACTCGATGCCTCCATGGCATGCGGATCCGCGTTACGGCGAGTTCGCGAACGACCGCCGTCTGCCGGCGTCGGAGAAGGCGAAGCTGCTGGCCTGGATCGATGGCGGCAGCCTGGCCGGGTCAGCGCCGCGGGCGGCGGCGACGGTAGAACGGTCGGCATCTTCCGGGAGAATCGACTGGAGCATCGGCGACCCCGATCTCGTCTTCGAGCTGCCGGAAGAGGTGACGGTACCCGCGGCCGGCGAAGTTCCTTACCACGGCTACCGGGTGGACACGGGGCTGGCCGAAGACGTGTGGATCCAGGCGGCGGAGACGCGGCCCGGCAACCCCGCCGTGGTCCATCACATCATCGTGCAGGCGTTCCCCGGCGCGGGCGCGGTCCGGGCAAGCCCCGGCGGCGACCCGCGCACGGCGGGCGACCTCGGCGGCTACGCGCCGGGCACCGGGCCTCTCGTCATGCCGCCGGGCGTCGGCCGCCGGCTCCCCGCCGGCGCCGTGCTCGACTTCCAGATGCACTACACGCCGACTGGAAAAGACGAGACGGACCGGAGCCGGATCGGCCTGACCCTGGCGGCCGAGCCGCCCCGCCACGAGTCCCTCACGGCTCTCTGCTCGACGCCCTTTCTATGGATTCCAGCGGGCGAGCGGGACGTCCGGTTCGAGGCCGACCTGACCTTCCCGCGCGCCACCCGCCTGCTGTCGCTCAGGCCGCACATGCACCTGCGCGGTGACACGTTCGAGTTCCGGGCGGAGTACCCGGACGGACGCTCCGAGATTCTGCTCCTGGTCACCGGCTACGACTTCAACTGGCAGACGACCTACCGGTTCGCCGAGCCCAGGCCGCTTCCGGCCGGGACGCGGCTTCGCTGCACGGCGACCTACGACAACAGCGGCGGCAATCCGCTGAACCCCGATCCGACCCGGGATGTCTCCTGGGGACGCGAAACGACGGACGAGATGATGATCGGCTTCGTCGACTACTACGAAGTGGACGAGTAGGGCTCAGCCCTCAGGCGGGGTTCCACTCGCCGCGGGCGACCGCGGGGACGAACTCGTCGAGGCCCTCGGGCGGACAGTCGACGGCCCGGCCGAGTTCGGCGCTCATGTAGGCGGCCATCAGCAGGCGGGTGACCTCAAGACCGTCCTCGAAGGTCTCCCGCGGCCGTTCGCCGCGCCGGAAGCTCTCCACCATGTGCCGGTTCTCGGCGTCGTAGCCGTAGGCAGCCTGCTCGTTCGCGAGCACCGGCATGAGGCCCATCTCGGCGTTCTGCTTCTCGACCAGGTCCTCGCCGCTCCGCTGCTCGAGGTCACGGCTGAAGAAGAGCTCAAGCTCCGTGTCGAGGCTGTTCGCCCGCATCGAGTACTCCGGTCCGAGCAGCTCCATCGACAGGCGCAGGCCTGCCCCGACGTAACTCCACGAGGTCGTCGCCTCGACCACGAGGGGCGTGCCCTTCTCGTCTTCGTACTCGACCATCGCCCGGGCGAAGTCCTCGGCCGGCCGGCGCGCGTAGTCGACGGCGTCCCCGTACTGGTCGCGCAGCTTGCGGGCGTACTCCGGACGCTGCCACTTGAGGCAGTGGATCTGGGCGTGGACGCGCTTCGGGGTCAGGCTGTCGCGCGGCTTGCCGGGTTCGGTCAGCAGGAAGCGCGCCGCCTCGACCGAGTGGCACATCATGTCGTTCAGCACCCCGCCGCCCTGGAGTTCGCCCTGCCAGAACCAGGCGTTGTGCGGGCCGGAGTGTTCCTCGGCGGCGCGTGCCAGGTACGGGCGGCCCGCTGCCCGGGCGCCGCGCTCCCAGGCCAGTTCACGGCCGCGGACCACCGAGGGGCTGAACACCTGGTTCTCGAGGTAGCCGTCGAGGACGCCGATCTCGTTCACCAGCTCGACCATCCGCAGCGCTTCGCCCGCATTGCGGGCGAGCGGCTTCTCGCATGCGATGCCGACCAGGCGGCCTCGGCCGCCGGCGACGGTCCCGGCGATCTCCTCCATGTTGGCGATCCGGTGGTCGTTGCGGCCGCAGATCCAGATCGCGTCGATGGCTTCATCCGCGACCATGTCCGCGATCGACCCGTAGGCCCTGGCGTCCCCGACGTCGAGCTCGGTCGCGAGCGCCGCCGCGGATTCGGCGCTCTCGCGGTTCGGGCTCCACACGCCCCGCACGTCGGCGCCCCGGACGGCGGTCCAGGAACGGATGTGGAAGCGGGCGATGAAGCCGCTGCCGACGAAGCCGATGCCGAGAGGCCGCTGGGCAGGCAACGCGTGCGCGGCCCTAGTCGGCCGCCTCCCTCAGCTCCTTTGCCGTCGCGATCCAGCGTTCGACCATCGGCGCCGACGGCGCACGGCGGCTGAGCTTCTTCTCCGCCTTGACGGCGCTCATCTTGAGCGCGAGATTCAGGGGCCGGCGGCGGCTCAGCTCGCGCACGGTGCGGACGCCCGAGGCGACGAGCAGTTCCGCGAAGTCTCCGCCGACGCCGCGAATGCGCATCAGGTCGGCCCGGTTGACGAACTTCTGGATCTGGCGCTCCGGCAGTCCGGTTCGTTCCGACAGGAGCCGGCGCTCCCGACGGTCGCGGCAGGCCGCGAGGAGACCGTCGGTGGTCCGAACTCCGGCCTTCGCCAGTTTGGCGGCTACTGCGGGACCGACGCCTCCGATCTTCCGGACGCCGTAGGGCATCAACCTACGGAGTGGAAGAGCGTCGTCACCTACTCGCTGCCTTCGAAGGTGAGGTTCAGACCCTCGACGTCGGCGGTGACTTCGACCTCAACGATCTGTTCGCCGAGCTTCTCGTGCCAGAACACGAGTTCGTAGGAACCGGCGGGAAGCGCGTCGATCCGGTACTTGCCGTCGCTGCCGGTCGTGGAGTGGAAGGAGTGCTCCATGACGAAGACATAGGCGGACATCCAGGGATGGACGTCGCACTTCACCTGAATCGGCTTCTCGGGCGCGCGGAAAGACTTCGTCCTCGTGCCGCGCGAAGGCTGGCCGATGTTGAACGGCCGGTTCGCCTTGGCCAGGGCGCGGACGTTGTGGAGGGTGGGGTCGTCGTTGACGATCTCGATGTCCTGCTGGACGCGGACGCCGATGATCCGGGGCGTGTAGAGGCAGCCGCGCTGTTCCAGCCTGACGGCCTCCTCGGGCTGGTCGCCGGCTGCGCCCTCGGGCGCCTCCCGGAGGTAGACGAAGACGTTCTCGACCGCGCCGTCGTCGGCGACCAGGCTGTCGCGCGAGAGGACGCGTTTTCCGTCGTACATCGCCGCGCAGTTCGGGTCGGCGTCCATGCGCAACGGGTAGCGCCTGAGCGGTTCACCTTCGTAGGTGACCGTACCGCTGATGCTGAAGTCCGCGGCGGCCAGGGAGGCGCTGCCGGAGACCAGGACGACGGCGGCCAGAAACCGGGCGGCGATGACGGGGCCCGAGCGGCGGGCGCGCAGGTGGAGCATCGATCGTCGTCTCTTCGCCGTCAGCGGGAGTAGAACTCGATGACCAGCGGCACTTCGCAGACGATCGGGACTTCGTCCCGAACCGGCGTGCTGCGCAGGGTCGCCTGGTAGCCGGTTTCGTCCGTCTCCACGTACGTGGGGACCGTCACGCCGCGCGGCTCGTTGAAGCAGCGGAGCTTCCGGCTCTTCTCCCGCACCTCGACGACGTCGCCTTCCTTCACGCCGTAGGACGGGATGTTGACCCGGCGGCCGTTGACCAGGATGTGGCCGTGGCCGACGAACTGGCGCGCGGCGAACACGCTGGGCGCGAAGGCCCGGTGGACGACGGAGTCGAGACGGGTCTCGAGCAGGCCGACCAGATTGTCGCCGGTCACGCCCTTCATCCGCGTCGCCCGCTTGTAGTAGTTGCGGAGCTGGCGCTCACTGACGTTGTACTGATAGCGCAGCCGCTGCTTCTCGAGCAACTGCCGCCCGTAGTTGCTCTGGCGCCGCCGCCGCTTGAGGCCGTGCATCCCTGGAGGGTGGCCCTTCTTCTCCATGTACCGCGCGGCCTTGGCGGTCAGTGGGATGCCCAGCTTGCGCGAGAGCTTGACCTTGGGCCCGTTGAACTTCACCTTCTGTATCTCCGAATGTTCTGTGCCATGTTTCCTGGGATTCTGCTCCTGGGGTTCTGCGCCGCTCGATCCGCACGCGGGCACCAGGCCGATCTCTTGTCCCGATGTGTCGGTTTGACCGGCGTCGTGGCCCCTGGTTGCCTGGCCGGGGCTGGCTGGCGCCTGCAGCGGAGCGCGGATTGTAGCAGCGAGTCGTCGCCGGCCCAAGCCCCCGGGCGGTCCGGTTTCGTTTCAGGGATGCGTCTCCGGCTCGGCCGCTTCGTCGAAGAGACTCCGCTGGTCCGTACGACGCCGGAAGGCCGCCGTCGATGGGCTGGTCGTGCCCCTGCTTCGGCCGCCGGCGAGGCCGACCCGGCGGCGCACCGTCTCGAACAGCCTGCCGATCTGTTCCGCGTACTCACCACCGCCCTTCATGCGGTGATGGAAGCGGGGATCGTTCAGGTTCCCGTCGCGCGCTTCCCGCAGCCGGTTCAGCACCCGATCGCGGCGATCCGGGAAGTGGGTCGCAAGCCAGTCGGAGAAGAGCTCCCGAAGACCGTGGGGCAGGCGCACCAGGATGTAGCCCGCCCGGCTCGCCCCGGCTTCCGCTGCCGCTTCCAGAATGGCCGGTATCTGCTCGTCGTTCAGGCCGGGGATGATGGGCGCGGCCATCACGCCGCAGGGGATGCCGGCGGCGCTCAGTTCACGCAGCGCCTCGAACCGCCGCCGCGGGGTCGAGGCCCGTGGCTCCATTCGCGCCGACAGCGAGGCGGAGACCGAGGTGATCGAGAGGTAGACGCCGCAGGCCTGGAATCGGTTGAGCTCCACGAGCAGGTCGAGGTCGCGTGTGACCAGGTGGTTCTTCGTGATGATCGCTACCGGGTTGCGGAACTCGGCCAGGACCTCCAGACAGCGCCGCGTGATCCGGAGCTTTCGTTCGATCGGCTGGTACGGGTCTGTGACGCCGGAGAGCACGATGACCTGGGGTTTCCAGCGCGGGCTCAGGAGCGCCTTTCGCAGCAGTTCCGGCGCACGGTCCTTGACCAGTATCCGGCTCTCGAAGTCCAGCCCGGCGGAGAAGCCGAGGTACTCGTGGGTGGGACGGGCGTAGCAGTAGATGCAGCCGTGCTCGCAGCCGCGGTAGGGGTTCAGGCTGTATTCGAAGCCGATGTCCGGGGAGTCGTTGCGAGACAGGACGGTCTTCGAGTGATCCCGAAACAACTCCGTCACTGGAGAGGCGCCGCGCTCGGCGAGGCTCTCGCCCGGTTCGAAGTCGATGTCGAGCCGTTCGAAGCGGTTGCGGGGGTTGGCGGCCGCGCCTCGGCCGCGCACGGCGCCCGGGGGAGTCTTCCGGGGGTTCGACCGGCGGTCGGGGGCACTGTCGGGGACCTTCACGAGGAGGGCAGCCTAGCACGACTTACGCCCTGTTTGCGGTCTCTGGCCGGCCTCGGAGCCGGGACGGTCGCGGGCCAGGGAGTCAGCGCAGAATCAGCCGCGGGCTGCCGGAACCTGCCGCCCGGGCGCGAGCGATCACCGAGGCCGTGTCGAGGTTCCGGGCGTTGAGCGCGCGGATCAGGCCGTCGGCCTGCTTCGGAGCAACCGCGAGCACCAGCCCTCCGGCGGTCTGGGGGTCGAAGGTCAACTCCAGGTGCGGCCCTGGCGCGGCAAGCAGCTCGACCTCGACCGGCAGCCGCGTGTTCTGATCGTGGCTCGTGCTGCGCTCGCCGCGGTCCAGCAGTTCGAGCGCGCCCGGTAGCGCGGGCAGGGCGCCGACGAAGATCTCGATATCCAGGCCGCTTGCCTCTGCCATTTCACCCAGGTGACCGGCCAGACCGAAACCGCTGACGTCGGTCGCGGCGGCCACGCCGGCTCGTCTGGCCACCTCCATCGCGGCCCGGTTGCTCGCCTGCATTGAGGTGAGGCATGTCCGCAACCAACGGCCGGGACAGAGACCCATCCGGTCGGCGGCCAGCAGCACGCCGCTGCCGAGCGGCTTGGTCAGAACGAGCGCGTCGCCGGAGCGGACCCGGCTCTTGAGCAGCAGGTCGCAGCGGTTTTCGGAAACGCCCTCCACGTGGAAGCCGACGACCAGTTCGGGGCCGGTGTTCGTGTGGCCGCCCAGGAGCAGAACGCCTTCCGGGTCGAGCGCCGCACGGGCGCCTGCCAGTACCTGGATCAGAAGTTCCTCGGCCGCCGCGCCGTCGGCCGCCTGGGGCAGGGTGACCAGAGCCTGGGCGAAACGGGGCGTTACGCCGGTGGCGTGGAGATCGGAACAGGCGTTGACAGCGGCTACGCGGCCCACGAGCCAGGGGTCGTCCGTGAAGGCGGGGAAGGCGTCCAGCGAGGCGACGACCCGGTCTCCGGCCGGCGTCCGGTAGGCGACCGCGTCGTCCGGCGTCGCCGTGTCCAGGATCACCTGCTCGCCGGTCTCCGGGCGAGCGTCCAGACCTGCCCGCGCCAGAGCTCTGCCCAGCCGGTCGGGTCCGACCTTTGCCGCGCAGCCGCCGCAGAACATGGGAGTCGACTCGGGCTCTCCGTCCGCACCATGCGCCGCCGGGCCGGCCTTCATGGTTCCGAACGCGGGCAGCGGCGCGCCGTCCGGGTCGAGCGCCTGGAAGCGTTCCATGAACCGGCGATCGATCCGGTCCTTGAGCCGCATGACCCAGCGACCTTCGAAGGCGGCGCCCCACTTGGCGCCGGCGGCGCTGCCGTCGCCGAGGTTGAGCAGAGTCAGGAAGTCGCCCTGCGGCCGGTACCGCCGGAGTCGCTGGCCCGTGTTCAGGCGTTCCAGATTCTCGATCAGGTAGGGCCCCATGCGCACCGCGTAGACGCCGGCGCGAGGCCGGTCCGGCTGGTCGATCAGGGTCGCGCAGTCGCCGACGGCGAAGATGTGGTCGTGGCCCTCCACCTGCAGAGTGGAGCGGGTGCGTGCGAAGCCACGATCGCAGAGGGGCAGGTCGGAGCCCCGGAAGATCGGCAGCGCGGCGGCGCCGGTTACCCAGAAGGTCAAATCCGAGTCGAGGCTTCCGCCGTCTTCGAGCCGCACGGCGCGCGCCTCGACCGCGGCGACCGGCGCCTCGGTCAGCGTCAGGAGCCCGCGCTCGCGGGCCGCCGCCTCGATTCGCCGGGCCAGCGCCGGATGGTAGCCGGGCAGGATGCGGTCGCCCGCCTCTACGATCGTTACATAGGGTTCGAGTCCCAGACCGCGCAGCCGGGCGTCGATGCAGAACGCGATTTCGATGCCGCCGGCGCCGCTGCCGACGATGGCCACGCTCGGCCGCTGGCTGGTCAGAGCCTCTACACGGCCGGAGATCGCCCCCGCCAGCCGGTTGATCGGCCGGGTGGGGACCGCGTGCTCGCGGACGCCGGGCAGCTCCAGGCCGGCCACGGTCGATCCAACGTCGAAGGAGGCGACGTCGAACGGGATCGGCTCGCGGCCCTCGACCAGCAAACGCCGGTTCGCGGCTTCGACGCCGGTGCAGGGCGCGAGGACGACCCGGACGCCCGCGCGGCGCGCCAGCGGCACCGCGTCGATCTCCAGTTCATGCCGTTCGTACTGGCCGGCCACCAGTCCGGGCGCCATGCCGGAGTAGACGGCGATCGGCGTGTCGACGACGAGGGTCGCCTCGACGGTCGGGTCCGGGTGCATCATCCAGTGGCGGAGGACCTGGATGTGGGTGTGCCCGGCCCCGACCAGGACGACCTGCGGCATCAGTGCCCGTCTGCTGTGTCCGCGGCCCGCACCGCCCCGGACGCTTCGAGACCGGCGATCCGCTCCGTGCCGTAGCCCAACTCCGCGAGCACTTCGCCCGTGTGCTCGCCGAGACGAGGGGCGGGTCTTCGGATGGTCCCCGGCGTTTGCGAGAAACGCCAGGGTACGCCGGCCATGCGCAGGTTGCCGAGTTGGGGGTGCCTGACGACCTGGCTCATCGCCATCGCCTCGACCTGGGGATCGTCGAAGAACTCCTCGGCCGAGCGGACGGCGGCGCAGGGAACGCCGACCGCGACCAGCTCGGCCTCCAGTTCGCGTGCCGGTCTTCGTGCCAGGATCGGATCGATCTCGTCGCTCAACGCGGCGGCGTTGGTGACCCGCTGGGGGTTCGTCTCGTAGCGCGGGTCACCGGCGAGGTCGTCGCGGCCGATGGCTTCGCAGAAGAGCCGCCAGAACTTGTCCGTGCCGGCGGCGATGAAGATCGGCCCGTCCGCGGCGGCGAACATCCGGTAGGGGAAGATGCCGGGCGGGCCGGTGATTTCGGCGTCCAGCGGCTGAAGGTAGGACTGCGCCTGGGCGCTCATGATCGCCTGAAGCAGCGAGGTCTCTATCCGCTGGCCTTCGCCGGTGCGTTCGCGGTGGAGAAGTGCGGCGTTGATCGAACAGACCGTGAGCACGGCGGCCATGTAGTCGGAAACCGCCACCGGACAGATCGCGGCGACGCCGTTCATCAGTTGCTGCAGGTGGGCGGCGCCGGCCATCGACTGGAGCACCGGGTCGTAGCCGGGTCGCTGGGCGTACGGCCCGCTGCCGCCGAAGGCGCTGGACGAGGCATAGACCAGTCCCGGGTTGTGGCGGCTCAGGGCGTCGTAGCCGATGCCGAGCCTGGCCGCGACGCCGGGGCGGAAGTTCTCCATCGCGACGTCGGCGGTCCGGGCGAGGTCGTAGACCACCTGCCGGCCCTGCTCCGTCTTCAGGTTGACGGAGATACCTCGCTTGTTCCGGTTCCACGCTTGGAACATCCGGCTCTCGCCTTCGATGAAAGGTCCCCAGTGCCGGGCGTTGTCGCCGCCAGGCGATTCGATCTTCAGGACATCGGCGCCCATGTCGCCGAGCAGCATGGCGCCGTAGGAACCGGCGATGAAGCTCGTGAAGTCGAGGACCCGGATGCCGTCGAGCGGGCCGCCCGAGCCGGACCCGGGCGAAGGCGTTTCAGACATTCGGGCGATTGTAGCCGCAGGGCTTCGCCGCGGCGTGCTGTCGGGACAGCCGTACCGACAACCTGTTCGGAGCTGCGGCGACGGTGCCCTGGGCCGGCGTATGCTACGAGTTTGCGCCTTGGAACGCCGCGACGAAGGGAGCACCCGTGAAGATCAAGCTCGACATCGACTGCACGCCCGAAGAGGCGCGCGCCTTTCTCGGTCTCCCCGACCTGGCGGGGATCCAGAACGAGATGCTGGAGAAGTTCCGGGATCGCATGGCTGCCAACCTGAAGTACGCCGATCCTCAGGAGATGTTCAAGCTCTGGTTCGGCGGTCTGGGTACCGGCTTGCGGCCCCCGGCCAGAGCGAACAAGGCGAACCGCGACGCCGACTGATCCGTTCGCGCCTTGGCGGCAGCGCCGACGCTAGGGACGGAGCAGCTTCATCACGGAACTCCTGGTCAGCAGCTCCACGTCCGCCGTTCGCTCCAGAAACGGCGCCACGTCGGCGACGATGCGCGGCCAGTCCAGCGCCTCCACTCGGTTCGCGACGGCCGCCCGCCACGTCGCCGGCGTCATCGCTTCGCCTGACCAGGCTGTCTGTTCCAGGGCCGCGTTCAGTAGCGGGAGATTGGGCGGCGGCCATTCGGGATCGCTGAGGTACCAGATCAGGTCGTAGAGGTCGCGTCCCTTGGCGTACGGACGCTGGAGGATGGCGTGCAGCTTGCCGGCGAGCAGCGAGGCCGGGTCGTGGTGGAAGAGTCGGAGCGTCTCGTGCCTCCGCACCAGAGTCGTTTCGGTGGCGGCGCCCGCCGGTGGTCTGGTGTCCACTTCGATCCTGACGGCGAGCACTTCCGAGGGATGCGGAGACAGGCCGATTTCGTTGAGGACGCCAGGGAAGCGGACGAACGCTCCGTGCACGGGGCGTTCGTCGCGCACACGCAGTTGGACCTCGTAGCCCTCGGCCGACAGCGCGGTTCGGATGGCGCGGAGGTACTTCCGAAGATCGTAGTGCGCTCGGGCGCCGTCCAGCGTGAAGTCGAGGTCCTCGGAGTAGCGGGGAAGACTGTAGAGGAACCGCAGACAGGTCCCGCCGCAGAATGCGATCGAAGTCATGGCGCCGGCCCGCTGCAATGCGGCGAGAATGCGGGCCTGAAGGTACTCGCGCGCCAGGTTCCTGGCCTTCAGCGGTTGTTCGTCCCGAACCAGGCTCTTGAGGTGGTCCTTCACAGGGTCTCGTAGGTTCCCGCGCGTTCGGCGAGTCGGCGAACGACGCGGGCGGCCCGCTGAACCTTCGGCGCGCCGTGTGCCTTGGCTGCGTCGTCCAGTGCATCGAGGTTCAGAGCGTCGAAGTTCAGGCGAAGCTCCCGCAGGTGCTCCGGGCGGTCGCCTTCCGGCTGCTGGTGGACGATGTCGAGGAGCGCCTTCTCCGGCCGGGCGACGAAAGCGCTCTGGTCGTCTCCCAGGTCAACCTCTCGATAGCCGAAGTGCAGAGCAGGCTTCATGTGGCGAAAGGAGAAGCGTCCGAACGGAGTCTCGCGGCCATGGGAGCGGCCGCGGGTGGCGCTCGTGACTTCCGGCACGTACTCGGGGATAGCGCCCGCGAAGGCCAATGCGGACAGGCCGCTCACGTAGGAGCCGGGAACCAGACGATTCGCGGTGAGGAAGGGATGCGGCCGGCGCTTGCGCCAGGGCGGCGCGAGCGCATACAGCCCCCGCCGGAGTTGCACGACGCGGCCACTGGCGGCCCAGCGTGTGAGCTGACGGCGTACATCCGCCGGGTCGACCGGAGGAGTCAGCAGAAGACCGGTCTCGAAGAGCGGCTCGTCGCCGGCAATCTCGACCAGATGCCCGAATCTCATGGCGATAACTTACCATTTCTGGCAAGTTATCGTCTTCTGGGTTGGAGTCTACGCCCCCGCTCCCGCTTCCAGCCCGGTCACGTCGTACGACATGAGGATCAGGTCGTGCGTGGCGTCGTTCGGGTCGATGACCCAGTCGGCCAGCAAGGCCTCCACGGAGAAGCCCAGGTTCTGGAACATCTGGCGGGCGCCGCGCTGCTCGCGGGCCATCTGGGCCACGATCTTGGTCAGCCCGATCTGCTGGGCCAGGTGGAACACGTCGTGCGCCAGGTGGCCGCCGAGTCCTACCTGGCGGACTTCGGGCAACACCATGATCCGGATCTCGCCCAGGTGCCGCATCCAGGACGACTCGCGCCGGTTCAGGCTGCCGTAGCCGACCACACGGTCGTCGAGATGGGCGAGCACGGCGACGCGGGTTCCGGCCAGCGCGCCCTCGACCCAGTTGTCGACGACCTTCGGATCCGTCATGTCGACGCGCAGGAAACGGAGGTCCTCTTCCGGCAGGGCGCGCGCAAAGGCGAGCACGTCATCGCGATCTTCCTGCCTCAGAAGACTGAACCTGAAGGACTGGTTCTTGAGGCGGACCGTCCGCGGGTACTGGGTCGCCATGTCGTTCATTCGACTGCCTCCTCTTGGGCTTCTTGCGTGGATGGGGTCTGGGCGGTTGCCTCGTTGTCGTCGCTACCGCCGGCCAGCCGATCGAGATAGGCCGTCACGGCATCGAACGAGCCGTCGACCGTGCTCTTGAACTGACGCTGACCGTCCTCGGCGGCGCCCCGCCAGGTCCGGATCAGTTCGCGCGCCTCGTCCGGAAGGTTGGGTACCTGGTTCATCATCCGGTCGGCGAGTTCGAGTTGACGCTCCTGGAGAGCGACGATCGCATCGTAGCCGTTCTCGAAGGCGGCTCGCTGGAACTCGAGGACCTGCTTCTGGAAGTCGAGCACCTGTCTCGGGATGTTGGTACGGGTCATGGTGTCTCCGGGTTATGAAACTGCCGCCGGTTGGGCCTGGAACGGAGTCTTGCGCCGCCGCCGGGGAACGTTTCCGGCCGCCTCGCGGAGTTCGGCGAACGACTCCGCGAGCAGGTCCGGCAGCGTCTCGGCGTCGGGGCAGTCCCGTTCGTCCACGGTGAGACCGACGTGCAGTGACTGGTTGTAGGCGAAGAACGCGCAGGAGAGGCCCTGGCCGAAGCCGAGGGGCCAGGAAGGCGTGTAGCTGGAAAGAGGTCGGCCGGCCAGGAACTGGGGGATTTGGGGACCGTTGGCGTTGGCTACCGTGAGATGGAAGGGCGGCCGGACGGAGGAAGTCATCGCGAGCGCGGCGGCCGCCAGGGGACCCGCGGCCTGTTGCATGCCGGTGAGGCGGGACAGCACGTCCGCTACCCGTGCAGCTCGCAGCAGCCGTGCGAGCTGATGCACCGAGCGCAGCCGGTCGGCGGCGCCGACCTCGAGGGGAACCTCGATGGGCAGCAGGCTTCGCCGCTTCCGTTCGTGCTCCGGAATGTCGGTTGCCAGCGCGACCCGGAGGCTGCGCCCGTGGATCGAGACCCCTCTGGCGGTGAGGTAGCGCTGCAGTGCGCCGCCGGCCAGGGCGACGACCAGATCCGAAAGCGTGCCTCCCAGCCGGGCGCGTATCGCCCGGATGTCGCCGTAGGGGAAGGCAGTCCGGATCAGGCGTCGCCGCCCGCTCAACTGCCCGTTGAACGGCAGTGGCAGCGGCGGCAGACCCAGGTCGGGCATCGTCTCGCTCAAGGTCAGGAAGGCGGTCCGTGTCTCCTCCGAGGAGAGTTCCTGGAGGCCCGCCATCAGGTCCTGGCCGGTCCGGGTCCAGTTCTCGAACCACTCGGTCGGTCGCGCTCCGGAGCGGACGCCATTGGTGGCCGGATCGGCGGCTTTCTTCTCGTCGACTTCCGTGCCGCTTGCGAAGAGCGCGTGGAAGAAGTCGCCAGTGGCCAGACCGTCGGCGGCGACCAGATGCGACTTGACCAGGAGGGCGTCGCCGCCGTCGTGGTAGCCGGGCGCCAGATGGAGCTCCCACAATGGCCGGCCCGGGTCGAGCGGCTTGCCGAGGGCCTCGTCGAGCGCGGACACGGGGTCGCCGTTCGAGACGACGTGGAGGTGTTCCTCGAGCTCGAAGGGCGCCGAGCGCCAGCGCGGCGGGCCGTAGCCCGACGCTTCGACGCGGAGGCCGAAGCGGGGGAGCCTGCGCAGCCGGGTCATCCAGTGGAGAAGCTCCTGCCGGTCGATCTCGCCGGCGGCCAGCGCGAGACCCGCGACGTGCAGCCCGGGGCTGCGGCGCTCCAGGTTCCAGAGGACCGCCTGGTCCGGCGTCAGGAGGGCGTCGGCGACGCTCACGGGGCGGCCTCCCGATCCAGTGCGGGGCTCGGATGGCGCTTCAGGAAGCGGGCGAGGTGGTAGTAGGCGAGGGGATTGGCGGCCAGACCGGAGTGGGTGCCGGGGACTTCGCGGTTCCGTGCGGGGTCGTGGAGTCGGGTGTAGCGCCAGGCGACGACGCCGTCCCGCCGCGTGAAGATGGCGAGTTGCGGCACCTCCTCCGGGAAGGTGCTCTGAACCGCGCGGACGAGGTCGCAGCGGCAGTCGCCGGAGAAGCAGGCGGGCTCCCGGGCGTCGTCCTGGTCGACGACGCGGCGGCGCACGGCCTCCGCCATGCGCATCACCAGGGGATGTGAGCGGACGCCGCGGATCGGCGAGCCCATCGTCGTGACGGACGCGATCAGGTCCGGACGCAGGCAGGCCACGCCGCGCGACAGCATGCCCCCCAGGCTATGGCCGACCAGGTGAACCCGGCGGCCCGTCTTGCCGGCGGTCTCTTCGAGCGTTTCGACCAGCCGGCCGCCCAGGCGGTCGAGGCAGTCGGCGTTGTGCCCGATGCGGGAGGGATAGGCGCGGTAACCGATGCGGCGGAGCCAGCCGCGCATCGGCGCCAGGTAGCCGTCGGTAGCGGTGAAGCCGGGAACGACGATGACCGCTGCGCCGTCGCCGCGCGGCGCGCCGAGGCCGTGAAAGATCGGTGTGAACGGCAGGAAGGAGAACTCCACGGCCGCGAACGCCTCGCGCCACAGCGGCAGGGCCGCCGGCACCGAGTCCCGCAGGAGACGCGGGTTCACGTTCCAGATCGGGCTGGTCCGTGGGCGTCGGGCCGATGCCGTCACTAGGCTGCGCCTCGCAGTGGATCGTCCGGGTCGGACGTCGCGTCCGGCTCGGAGCCGGCAAGGGGTTCGGGCGCGGCGGTCTCCTCGGGAGCCTCGACCGCGGGCGCCGCGGAGGCGAAGCAGCGTGCGCCCAGCGGCTCCTCGTCCTCGACGCCCGCCGCCTCGCGGAGTTCGGCGTAGGACTCTTCCAGGCACTCGGCGAGGCGCCAGGCGTCGGGGATCAGCTTCGCGTCCACCGTCATTCCCAGGGTAATCCGCTGGTTGTAGCTCAGGATGGCCACGAACAGGCCGATGTTGTTCGAGACGATGCCCAGCGGCAGCCAGTCGACCAGCTTGTGGCGCCCGAAGTAGAGCGGGATCATCGGCCCGGGCACGTTCGTCGAAACCGTGTTGAACAGGGTCTGGGAGAAGGGCATCGTCGCGCCGATCGCGGCCATGAGCGGCGGCACCCGTTCGCCGAACTGGGTCATCTGGTAGAAGGCCTTCGCCTGTCCGGCTTCCTTCAGCCTGTTCATCGCGTCCCGTTCCTTGCCGAGGCGTTCGACGGGATCGTCGACGCCGACGAAGAGCGGTGCGATCATGTTCGAGACGAGGTTGCCGAGCTGGCCCCGTTCGTCCTCCTGGCGCATGCTGACGGGACACATGGCGCGCAGTTCGAGCCCCTTCGGATCCTGGCCGCGCTCCCGCAGGTAGCGGCCGATGCCGCCGGCGAGCACGGTGAGCACCACGTCGTTCACGGTGCCGCCGAGGGCCGACTTCACCGCGCGCATCGCCGGGAAGGAGAACTGGGCCCAGGCGAAGCCGCGCTCCTTGCTCACCGGCCGGTTGAAGATGGTGCGCGGCGCCGGCGTGGCGGCCGGCAGAGTCGCCGTGCTGGCAGCCACCATCTCACGCATGCGATCGGCCATCAGGTTGGGCCGCATGGCGTCGAAGGCGGTGCTGCTCCAGGACCGGCTCAACTCGCCGAGACGATGCTGCATGGCCTCCTGGAGCAGGCTCAGGGAGTCGGGCAGCGGCTTCGGCGCCCAGGTCTCGGCCGGAGGCTCCGGCAGCTCGTCCGTGGGCGAGAGGTCGCTCAGCACCATCGACAGATCGACTCCCGAGACGCCGTCGACCATCGCGTGGTGGATCTTCCAGACCACCGCGGTGTGGCCGGGAATGCCCCGCAGCAGAATCCCCTTCCAGAGCGGCCGGTTGCGATCGAGCATGCCGCTGTACGCCTCGGCGGCGGCGCGGGCGAGCACCTGGTGGTCGGCGTCCTCCGGGATCCAGACTTCCTCGACGTGATGCTCCAGGTTGAACGCCGGGTCGTCGACCCACGCCGGGTGGGAGACGAGGAAGGGCGGAAACAGCACTCTCTGGCGATAGCGCGGCAGCAGGTGCATGCGGGCGGCAATCTGCTCGACCATGTACTCGCGCGAGAACTCGCCTTCGTAGACCATGCAGCCGCCGATGTGCATCGTCTCGTTGGGGCGTTCGACATAGAGGAAGGTGGCATCGAGAGGGGTCAGGAATCGGTTCAAGTCCGTGGCCATTTTGGTGGTCTCCAGAACGGGCGGATCACAAGAGGGGAGGGGCTTTGCTGCACTGCGTTGCTGCGGCGCAGCAGAAGCCTCGCACAGAAACGCGCCGTTGGCAAGGGTTGGCCTCTAGGCGGGCCGACGCCAATGGAACACGGTGACGTCGATGACCTCGCGCGCCGGCTCGACCAGGATTCGGACCGGTGACTGCGGCGGTTCGAAACGCGGCGTCAGGCAGCGGCGCCGTTGCCTGCCTCTCTGGGTGTGGCGGCAGGGCATTGGATTGCCGGCGACCTCGATCGAGATCCGTACGTCGTCCCGGGTGGGGGTGCGCACGGCGATCTCCAGCGATACGAGGTGTCGGGGTGCTTCGGCGGCGCGGGCTTGCGGGTGGAGAGCGGCCGGGTCGATGTCGTAGAGGCCTTCGCCCGCCGCGGAGAAGCCAGCGGGTGCGGGCGGTTCGACCGCAGCGAAGGAATGGCGGACAAGGACTACGGGCTCTCCGCGCAACCGGAACAGCTGCGGTTCGAAGCGCTGGACGCTCGCGCCGGGCTTCTCCGCGGCCAGGATCTGGTACACGGGATCCTGGCCCGTTGCCAGGCGCGACGCCGGGAACAGCAGGACATCCGCGGCCTCCCGCTCGGCGGCGGTCTCGGCCGCGATGTTCTCCGTGCGGATCAGCGTGGTGACGAAGTTCCCGTCCCAGATCCGGGGGTCGAAGTCCTGGATCCCGAGCGGCAGTTCGGACATGAAGGTCCTTCCCCTGAGCGGTTTGGGCCTGCCCGCCGTGCGGGCCGCTTCCGCGGACGCCAGGGGGACGTTCACGTCGTACACCGTGGCGTGGACGAACCGGGCCTTGTCGAGACCGGCGAGTCCGGCGACGGTCGCGAGGATGGCGAGGGCGGCGACTGTGAACCGAGTCTCGGGCAGCGCGCGTGCGGCGCTTGCCAGCCTGCCGATGAACCAGGCGCCTGCCAGGGCCACGACCGGGGCCACGATCAACCAGTTCGGCGGCTTCGGATAGCGGGTGACGATCCACAGCGCGCCGACGTAGCCGCCGAAGAAGACGGCCAGGATCCACGCGTCTCCGGCGGTTGCGTCTCCGGCCGCGCCCGGCAGAGGTCGACTGAACCCGCCCCGGGCGCGGATTGCGAGAACGAACATCCAGCCCAAACCGAGGAGCCCGCATGCACCCAGTACGGGGCTGAAGTAGACGCTGCCGGCGAGGCTGGTCACCGCGTTCAGCGGTTGGTCGAAGAGGCCCGCGCCGACTTCGGCGAGCCGTTCCCGGTAGTGACTCACGGTGTTGCCGAGATGGCGCCGGTACATCTCGGGCGCCAGGACCAGCCAGGGATTGAGCAGGAGCAGCAAGCCCGCGCCGCCGGCGGCCGCGGCCGCGGCGCGGCGGAACAGCAGACCGATGTCGCGGACGCCGCCCAAGGCGATGGCGAAGAGCAGCGGCAGCGCCAGCGCCGCGCCGTTCCACTTGGCGGCGGCCGTAGCTCCGACCATGGCGCCGGCGATCGCGTACGCCCGAAGACCCTCGCTTCGCCGCGCGGCGAGAATCGCGTAGAGGGTCAGCGCGGCGGTCAGGACCAGCATGATGTCGGGCTTGAACACTCCCGATTGGCGCAGGTGCCAGGGGGCGACGGCGAGCAGGGAGGCCGCGCCCAGGCCGACCCAGGGACCGAACAGCCGCCGTCCGATCAGGAACACGACGAACAGCGAGGCGGTGCCCAGAAGGGTCTGAATGATCCGGGAGTACCGCACGGCGATCCGGGTGAGATAAGGCCGTCCATCCGGTGCGATCCTGACCGTGGTCGGCAAGGAGGAGAGCCATGGCAGCGAGCGCGCCGTCTCGTACACCTTGAGGGTCGCCGCGTGAGGCAGGTAGGAGAGCGTCGGATAGTGGGTGCGCACCGGCCGCCACTGGTCGTGAGCCAGTATCGCGGCGACGTTGCCTGCGTTGTAGCGCTCGTCCCAGAGCCGGTTCATCGTGGGGTCCGGCCAACTGAAGAGCACGCGGACGGCGAGTGCCCACAGGAGCAGCAGGCCGAGCAGCCACTTCTGCAGCCTGGTCGTGGAGGGCGAGATCCCTTCCGGCTCCAGGTGGCTCGCCGCCTCTGCCGCGTTCATCGCGTCAACGCAGGATGGGGTAACCGCTCACGGCGGTCAGCTCGCGGAACAGGCCCTGTAGCCGTTCGAGCACCGGCCGCTCGCTGCCGCCGATCGGACGGCCATCGACGTCCGTGACCGCCACGAGTTCGCCCATCGTGCCGGTGCAGAACGCCTCATCGGCGCGGTAGAGCTCGGCCTGGGTGTAGTCGGTCACTTCGTGGGGGATGCGGTTCTCCCGGCAGAGGTCGAGCACGGTCGAGCGCGTCACGCCTTCCGGGCAAGCGTGGCAGTGGCTGGTCACCACGACGCCGCCACGGACCAGGAAGACGTGGGTCGCGTTCGTTTCCGCGACGTAGCCCTGGCGGTCGAGCATCAGGGCGTCGTCGGCGCCGGCCGCGTTCGCCTCGATCTTGGCCATGATGGACTGGATCAGGTTGTTGTGGTGGATCTTCGGATCCATGCAGTCGGGCGGAAAGCGGCGGATCGACGAGGTCATCAACCGGATCGGCTGCGAGCCGTAGACCGGCGCCTTGTGCTCGGCGAGGACGATCAGGGTAGGGCCGGCGGTGTTGAGCCGCGGGTCCATGCCGGAGGTGATCTTGACGCCGCGGGTCAGGGTCAGGCGGATGTGAACGTTGTCCCGCATCCCGTTCGCCTCCAGGGTGCGGCGGATCTCGTCGATGATCTCGTGGTGCGGCGGGATCTCCGCGAAGGCCAGGGCCAGCGCCGAGTGGCGGAGGCGGTCCAGGTGCTGCTCGAGCTTGAAGATGCGGCCGTCATACAGGCGCAGCCCCTCCCAGACGGCGTCGCCGCCCTGGACGGCGGAGTCGAAGGGACTGATCCCGGCCTGGTCGCGGTGGATCAGTTCGCCGTTGATGTTGACGAGCAGGTCCCGGTTCCTGGGGTCGGCCTTTTGCAGCATGGGGGGTTCGCTGGTGGTTGGGGGACGGGATCAGAAGACGAGGCTCAGAAGAGGAGACGATGCGCGGCGAGGTGATCGTAGTGCTTCTGGCACTCTGCGAGCACGTCGTCCAGGAACTCCGGGACCGGCTCGTTCTTGGGCCGGTAGGGCGCGAAGCCCGTGCTCTTCTCGACCGCACCGTACCAGTGCGGCGCCCAGATGCCGTCCGTCTCGCGGCGGCCGGGCGGCCAGCTCATCATCGCCTCGTCGAACTCCGCGCCGACCGCGTTGCACAGGCTCTGGAGGCCCGCGCGGGGGTTCCGCAGCACGTCGGCCGAGTCGATGACCGCCGGAGCCCGGCCGAGCCGCTCGCACTCCAGGTCGAAGAGCTCACGCTGCTGGGGCAGGCCGGTATCGGGCAACTTGGGACGCGGCAGGATGTGGATCAGCGACGTCAGCATCTCCGCCGGGTCGCGGATCAGGAAGACGTTGGTGAGCTTCGCCACCCACGACCGGTCCGTTTCCGGCAGCAGGTGATGCGCCATGTGCTTCTGGTAGAAGACCGGCCGGCCTTCCGGCACGTCCACCGTCAGCCACTTCGTGACCCGGTCCAGGTCGCTTTCGTGGTGGGCCAGGATCTCCTCCCGGCCGGGATGGTCGAAGCCGTGCTCCAGCAGGTAGTTCGCGTAGAGCGGCTCGTCGCAGACGAAGGTATCGTCGCGGTTCCCCCAGGCGCGCAGCATCGCGGTCGAGATGTTCCGGGGGCCGGACCACATCGCGATCCTCAGCGCCTGTTGTTCGCCGGACATTCGACTTCTCGCGAACAAGCATATGGCGTTCCTCCCGGTGATAGCTTGCGCCGATGAGCCGGCGGGCCGAGTTCGAGGCTGAGCACCCGGAAGTTCACGTCCTGTCGGCCGACCAGGCGGGGCGTGTGGACCTGGTGATGGGCGCGGTCGGCTGGTTGGGAGACGAGGAACAGGTCACGACCTGCGCCTCCCTGGGGGGCGAATCGAGCACCGTGATGCGGGTCGAACTCCAGGAACTGCGCGGGGGCTGGCGCACTGCGGTGCTGAAGCAGTCGTTGCCCTGGCTGCGGCGAGACGAGTCGGTCGCCATGCCGGCCGACCGCTGGCGCGGCGAGCACGCGTTCTATGCGGCGGTAGGGCGAGTACCCGAGGCCGCCGCCCGCATGCCGCGGCTGATGGCCGCCAACGAGGCGAGGTTCCTGTTGCTGCTCGAGGACTTCCGCGGCGCTTCGAACCTCGTGTCACTCTACGGGGGCGGTTCCCTCGGTGAGGGGGAAGCGGAGGCCCTGGGCGCGTTCCTTCGGGCGTTGCGCCGCGGTACGTGCGGTGAGCAGGATGCGCAGTTCGCGCACGGCGGCATGAAGACGCTGAGCCACCGCCTGCTGTTCGAGGCGCCGTTCGACTCGCCCGGGCAAGGCGGCAACGGCTTCGGCCCTGACGGTCTCGCGCCGGCCGGCGACGCCCTCGACGTGATCGAACCCGGGCTGGGCGATGCGGCCGCGACCCTGCGGGCGGATCGCACCTTCAGAGGGGCCCTCTCCGAGTTGGGAAGCCGCTTCCTCGACGCTGGCGCCTGCCTGGTTCATGGCGCGTTTCATCCCGCCAACTGGCTGCTGTTGCCGAACGGCGACGTTCGCGTGGTGGACCCGCAGTACAGCAGCCCGGGCGACCCGGAGTTCGATCTCGGCACCGCGCTCGCCCACCTGCTGCTCGCCCGGCAGCCGGAGGAGGTCGTCGCGACGTTCCTGTCGGCGGCCACCGGTGTCGAGGAGGCCGGCCGGGAAGGCCCGGCGGATGCCGAAGAGGTCGAGACCGGCGTCGACCGGCCCCTCGTGGCCCGCTACGCGGGAGCCGAGATCGTCCGCCGATTGCTCGGGGGCGCCCAACTGCCGCTCGAGGCGGAAGGCGGCTTTCGCCGTGGTCTGCTGGAGACGGCTCGAACGGCGGTCCTCTCGGGCCACCTGGAGGTACTGGAGACATGAAGCGATCTCATGTGCGCCCGCTGATCGCGGCATTCGGCCTGCTCACGCTTGTCGCGACCTCCGCGGTCGCCCAGGGCACGGACTTCGAGCAGGGCCGCGTGCTCCACGGTCCGGGCCACGTGCTCCCGCACCGGGACCGGGTCGAGCCCTTCAACCGCATGCTCGAGGAACGGCTCGACACGCTGCTGCCTCGGCTGATGCGGGAAACCGGGATCGACATGTGGCTCGTCATCAACCGGGAGTACAACGAGGATCCGGTGTTCTTCAGCCTCGTGCCGCGGCCGGTGTTCGCGGCCCGCCGCACGACGATGCTCGTGTTCTTCGACCGCGGGCCGGACAACGGCGGCGTCGAGCGCCTGACGGTCAACCGCTACCCGTACGGCGCGCTGTACGAGTCGGCCTGGGAGGGCGGCGACCTGGAGGAGCAGTGGCGGGGACTGGGCGAGGTGATCGCCGCTCGCGACCCGAAGCGGATCGGCGTCAACGTCTCGCGCCACTGGCCGGTCGCCGACGGCCTCTCGGAGGCGCTCCACGAACGGCTGATGGAGGTGCTGACACCCGGACTCAAGGAACGGGTGACCAGCGCCGAGGAGCTCGTCGTGCGCTGGATCGAGACGCGGAGCCCCTCGCAGATGGAGGCCTATCCGCAGATCGTCTCGCTCGCCCGCGGCGTGATCGCGGAGGCGTTCTCGGAACGCGTGATCACTGCCGGCGCCACGACGACGGACGACGTCGTCTGGTACATCGCCCAGCGGTTCGAGGACCTGGGGCTCGACATCTGGTTCCTGCCGTCGGTGAACGCGCAGCGCCGGGCCGCGGCCGAAGACAGCGGCTGCGGCGCCGACGAGCCCTTCTGCGGCGGCAGTGGCGACTTCGTCATCCAGCGCGGCGACGTGCTGCACACGGACGTGGGCATCTGCTACCTCGGTCTCTGCACCGACACCCAGGAGATGGGCTACGTGCTGCGCCTGGGCGAAAGCGAGGCGCCGGCCGGACTTCAGAGAGCGCTGGCGGCGGGCAACCGCTGGCAGGACATCCTGACCGGCGAGTTCCGGACCGGCCGCAGCGGCAACGAGATCCTGGCCGCGACGATCTCGGTCGCGACGGACGAAGGCCTGCGCTCCAGCACGTACACGCACCCGCTCGGCGTGTTCGGCCACGCTCCGGGGCCGACGATCGGCATGTGGGACAACCAGGGGCCGACGCCGATTCGCGGCGACTGGCCGCTGTACCCGGACACCGCCTACGCGATCGAGGGCAACGTCAAGGTCGAACTCGAGATGTGGGGCGGCCAGGACGTCCAGATCAAGCTCGAACAGAGCGCGGTCTACGACGGCGAGCAGGTCCTCTACCTGGCGGGCCGCCAGACCGCGTGGCACCTCGTCCGCTGACTAGAAGATCGCTCCCAGCAAACCGAACCCGGCGCAGACGACCGCCACCAGGCCGCCGACGACCAGCAGCACGACGCCGACGGCGAGCGCGACCGGCAGCGCGATGACCGCGACCGGGATCAGGATGGCGGCCAGCAGGGTCGCGGCGATGAAGCCGATGATCTTGAACGGCAGAAGCACGAGCTTGAAGGCGATCTTCGCGACGAAGGCCACGACGGCGAAAACGGCGAGCAGCCCGAGGGCGATCGCCCCGAGAGTCAGGATGGTCAGGACTTCCATGTCGAGTGTTACTCCTCCTGCTCACTACTACGCGATGCGCTTCGTCGAGGTTTCGCGGTCTTGCCCCGGCGTCGCATGGCGCCGAGTGTCGGTGCGCCGGCCTTCTGGCCGGCTAGACTCTCCGGCACTATGAGAACCGCGAAGATCGACCGTAGACGTTTCCTCGAAGCCGGCGCCCTGCTGGGCGCCGCGGCCGCTACCGGGTGCATGCCTGGCGATGCTCCCGAAGGGGAGTCCGCTGTCGAGACCGCGGCCGAGCCCCTCTACCGCATCTCCCTGGCGGAGTGGTCCTACTTCCGTGAGTTGTTCGGGCCGGGCCTGAGCGCGTTGGGCGACGGCTCCTTCCGGGACGACCCGAGCGTGCTCTACCAGGGTGAACTCGACCACCTGGACTTCCCGGCGCGCGCCCGCAGTCACGGGATCGAGGCGGTCGAGTACGTGAACACGTTCTTCTTCGACCGCGCCCGCGACGAGGCGTACCTGGCGGACCTCAAGTCACGCTGCGACGGGGAGGGCGTGACGAGTCTGCTCATCATGTGCGACGCGGAGGGCGACATCGGGGCTCCCGATGCGGCGGTGCGCGCGCAGTCGGTGGAGAACCACCACAAGTGGGTCGAGGCGGCGGCCTTCCTCGGCTGCCACGCGGTGCGGGTCAACGCCGCCAGCGCGGGTTCCTTCGAGGAGCAGCAGAAACTGGCCGCGGACGGCCTGCGCCAGTTGTGCGAGTATGCCGACGGCTACGACGTGGACGTCCTGGTGGAGAACCACGGCTACCTCTCCAGCAACGGCCAGTGGCTCGCCGGCACGATCGCGATGGTGGATCATCCTCGGGCCGGCACCCTGCCCGACTTCGGCAACTTCCGGACGTCGTACGAACCGGAAGAGTGGTACGACCGCTACCAGGGCGTCACCGAACTGATGCCCTACGCCCGCGCGGTCAGCGCGAAGAGCTACGACTTCGACGAGGACGGCAACGAGACCGCGACCGACTACGAACGGATGATGCGCATCGTCCTCGACGCGGGCTACCGCGGCTGGGTCGGGATCGAGTTCGAGGGCCGGATGGCCGCCGACGAGGGGATCGTCAAGACGAAGGAACTGCTCGAACGCTTGCGCGACGAACTGGCGCCCGAGTACGCCTGACGGATTCACGTCGTACGACCGGACGAGGCGAACCATGACCTCGAAGACAGAGTTTAGGATCAGTGCGGCACTGAAGGACCTGATCGGCCGAGGCCTAATCACTAGTGACTTCGTGGCCGTATCCGAACTGGTAAAGAACTCGTTCGACGCACATGCCAAGACCGTCCAAGTGCTCTTCGAAGAGAACAAGATCGTGATATGCGACGACGGAAAGGGGATGTCTAGGGACGACATCCTTTCAAAATGGCTCTTCGTCGCCTACTCCGCAAAGCGAGAAGGTACAGAAGACGACAACTATCGCCACAAGATGGCCCGGCCGTTCGCGGGGTCGAAGGGCGTCGGTCGGTTCTCGTGCGACCGGCTTGGAAGAAAACTGAGACTTGTCTCACGTGCGGAAGGCGAGAACGTCCAGGTGCTGGTAACCGACTGGACGAAGTATGAGGAAGACGCCACGCAGGAGTTCGGCAACGTCACCGTGGAGCATTCCGAGCAGACCGATTTCCCCGAGTCACTCCTGGTGCCAACAGGAAAGAGCGGAACGGCGCTGGAGATAACGAGTCTGCGGAGCGACTGGGATCGGAAGAAGCTTCTCGATCTCAAGGGCGAGCTCTCCAAGCTCATCAACCCGTTCGCCATCGGTCCGCCCAGGTTCCAGATTCGGATCATTGCGGAAGCTGAGAAGACCGCCGACGCCGCTGCTGAGGTACCAACGCGCAAGAAGAGAGACACTGGAGAGGTCAGCCCCCGAGTTAACGGATGGGTGGAGAATCCGATTCTCTCAGTGCTCGCGAAGCGCACTACGACGATCACGGTGCGGCTGACGGACGGAGGCCGGGCGATCGAGTCCAGCCTCGAGGACCGAGGGGACTTGGTGTATCGGATAAAGGAGCCCAACGAGTTTACGCGCCTTCGACGAACCGGTCTCGAGGTTCAGGTCTACTTCTTGAATCGTGGGGCCAAGTCGGTCTTCAAGCGTCGAATGGGCCTGCATAGCGTGGAGTTTGGTTCGATCTTCCTGTACCGCAACGGCTTCAGGGTGTACCCGATTGGAGAGGAGAGAGACGACTTCTTCGGTCTGGGCCGGCGAAAGCAGCAGGGGATGCGTCGCTTCCTTGGAAGCCGGGACGTGATCGGCCGAGTGGAGATCAGAGGCGTTCGTGGTTTCGACGAGGCCACGAGCCGTGATCAGGGCTTGATTCGCACTCCAGAGGTTGAAGACCTGATCAGGTTCCTTCGGGAGAAGTGCGTTGTGCGGCTTGAGCGCTATGTCGTAGACATCACGTGGAAGGACGAGTACGACCAGTGGCGGGAGGACACCGCGAGGATTCGACTCGACAGGGGACGGGCCCTCGTCACGGAGCTAGTGGCCCGGCTTGCGGACACGGCTGACGTTGAGTTACTTGAGTACAACCGTGAGCTCGTCCGCATGTTGGACGAACGATCGGAGGAGTTTGAGAAGTCACTGGGTGCGCTCGAGTTGTTGGCGGAGAGGACTGGGGACAAGGCACTACAGGCCCGGGTGCGGGAAGCGAAGGCGCGGCTTAGGGCGCTCGAGAAGGCCGAGTCCGACGCTCGTGCCGCGCAGGAACGTGCGGAGGAGCGGGCCCGTGTGGCCGAAGATGCTGCTGCGACCGCCGAAGCCAAGTTCAGAGGGGAACGCGAGAGGAATCAGTTCCTAGTGGCAGCCTCTTCGCTGGATCAAGATACCGTACTGAATCTCCATCACCAGATCGCGATGCATTCGTCGGACGTGCACATCGGTGTCCGAAGGATGATGCGAAAGCTACGGGGCAAGGCGGACTTACGCCGGAACGAGTGGGTCGACTTCTTGGAGCGGGTGGCGTTCCGGAACAGCCAGATTCTCACTGCTACCCGATTTGCTACGAAGCGGGGTTACAAACAGCAGGCGTCGGAGGTAGAGGCCGACCTTCCGGTCTACATTATCGACTATATTGCCACCGTCACTTCGCTCTGGGCGCCTCGGGGAGTACAAGTGCGGCTTTCAGGCACGGCCGGAGACGCGGTCCGCAAGTTCCGGCCTATCGAGGTTGGTATCGTCGTCGACAATTTGGTGTCAAATGCAGCGAAGGCACAGGCGACGCACATCGAGTTCAGGTTTAGTCGGGGGAAGGGGCCGAAGCCCGACCTCGAGATTCTAGTGGCAGACGACGGCCTGGCATGGTCCAAAGAGCTTGGACCTATTGAGTCGGTGTTCGAGAAGGGTGTGACGACCACTAGCGGATCCGGGCTGGGTCTCTTTCATGTCAAGCAAGTGATAGAGCGCCTAGGCGGAAGCATCGAAGCGTTGAGTGATGACTACTCTGGAGATGTTGAGGGTGCGAAGTTCATGATGCGAGTGCCGATATGAGAATGGACTTCAGGCTGCTGGTTGTGGATGACAGACCTGACAGCTTCGAACAGGCGGTTCAGGCGCTTGAGGAGTTCCTTGAGAGAAAGGGGTTCAGTCTCTCCAGAGAGGTCGTAAGCGAGTTCAGCCGAGAACGGGTTCAGGAGATGGCGCACCGAGACGGCAAGAATTACGACTTGGTTATTGTCGACTACAATTTGGGGCATAGGGAGATCGATGGGGCCAAGATCGCCCAGCGCCTCCGAGCCGCGCTCCGCTTTACCGATATGGTGTTCTACTCCTCCGACACGAGTCATGACCTATATGCAAAGCTCGCAGAGGAAAAGGTCTCGGGTGCGTTCGTGGCCTCGCGGGACGAGCTGGACGACCAGTTGATCGGCCGAGCGGAGACAGTGATCGGAAAGGTGGCGGATCTGAGTCACCTTCGAGGAGTGGCGATGGCTGAGGTTGCGGACATGGATGTCGTGATGCAGGCGGCCTTGCGCGAAGTGCTGAGGGAGTCGGACGCGGATCTCTCGGGAGTGAGGGACAGGACCATCAATAGGCTGAGAGAGGGCATTGGCGGTCTCGGAGAGCGGCTGGATGGGCAGTTGGCGGAGGGTGGATTGGAGAGGGTGATCGAGGATCCGCTGTTGTTTTCGGCAGCTCAGAGATTCCGTGCCACGGCTAGAGTGGCGAAAGCGTTGGGTCGGCCGACGGCGCTTGTCAGGAGGCGGCTGGCTGGCTATGAGACTGACATCTTGGCCAAGCGGAACATGTTGGCTCACGCTCGGGAGTGGATAGACGAGGAGGGGCAGACGAGACTCCAGTCAGGTGAAGGTTGCGACGGACTGAGTATCGATGAGGAGTGGATGACTGAGTTTCGGGTGCAACTTCGCACGTACAGAGCGATCATCGACGAGGTTTGTGAGGCGATCCAGGAGAGGCCGGGTCCAGGAGGTTAGAGAAGACGAAGGAGCCGGCGGCCGAACTGCTCGGCTAGGAGAGGAGGAACCGCATTAGCAACTTGGGTGAAACGGGGCACTTCGCGGCGTCGCCGATGCCCTCCGGACGTGTAGTTGCCTCGGAACGAGAACCAGTCGGGAAAAGTCTGGAGGCGGGCAGTTTCTCTGACTGTAAGGGTGCGGGGTTCCGAGTAATGCAGCAGGTCGTCAGGCAGGCTTGTAATCGTGGGCGCGGCCTTGAGGGGATCGAGGACCCGAATGGCAGATTTCTTGAGTTTGTGACGCTCCCGCGTTTCTCGGGAGATTGTGATGTTGAGTCGACCCTCCTCCCTACTGGAGCGGATGATGGCTGCGAAGCGGTCCCGAATGTGGGGCCGATGGCGGGCGAGCCGAGTGTCTCCCGGCGGGTCGTCGTAGCCATCGCGCATCACTCGCTGGTAAGGCGTTCTTGGGGCCCCGTAGGCGATCGATTCAAAGGCGCCGCCTTCTGGTGAAGGGAGTATGCCGTTGCGCGTAGCTTCAAGGTCGCTCAAGGCGTCCCTCGCCGTGGGCCAGCGGGGCAGGCGGCGGCGCGAAAGAAACGATGGCGCTTCGCGCCGCAGGTCGTCGAAGAACTTGCTGATGTGGTCTGCTCGTTCCAGAGTCCGGAGCGCACCGACGAGGAAGAACCTAGGGCGCACCTGCGGAACACCGAAGTCGACCGCGCGAAGGACGGCGGCCTCTAGGTCGTAGTCGGTGTGCAGGCCTTGGCGAAGCGCCGCGGCGAAGTTCAGAGTGCCAGGGGTGGTGCCCGAGGTCTTGAAGTCGGCGGTAAACCCCCGTACGTTTTCGAGGAGGACGAGCTTAGGACGGACTAGGCGTACGAGTTCAAGGTAGGCCTGGAAGAGATGATTACGCGGGTCGTCTCTCTTACGGCGGCCAGCAGCGGAGAAGCCTTGACAGGGTGGGCCGCCCGCGAGAAGGTCCACCTTCCCTTTGAGTTCCGTGAGAACGGTGGCCTTCTCGGCGAGTAGGTCTTGGATTCGCCAAGGCTCGGTCTTGAGGGTGGGAGGCCAGGAGAATGTGAAGCGACTCTCCTCCGAGAGGAAGTTCGTTGCCAAGGTCTGGAACGCGAACGGGTCACGTTCGACAGCGAACAACCCGTTCCAGCCGGCGCGTTTGAGGCCGAGGCTAAGGCCGCCACAGCCTGCGAAGACGTCAACGAATGACGGACGGGGAGCGCGATAGGAAGCGAGGGAGGGGGCAGGTTCCGTACTTCTATCCATGGGCATCTGCGCTTTCCTCGGGCTTTCTCCAGACTCTGGTGAGGCGCCGGGTCCAACCTGACGTGGCCTCGCACGGAACGATTGGAGACGACGCCGCAGGTAAAGCCTTCAAGCTGGCAGCCGCGTATTGGCGGTCGGGTGTGCGCCCGTTTCGCGCGCTCTCTCCGATTCGAACACCCTTCCTGGGTTGAGGATGCCCTTCGGATCGAGCGTCCGCTTGAGCGTCTTCATCAGCTCGATCTCCTCCGGGGTGCGGCTGCGCCCTAGGTGGGCCCGCTTCTCGAAGCCGATGCCGTGCTCGGCAGACACCGAACCGCCGATCGGCTCGAGGCGCCCATAGACGATGTCCTCGACCGCGCTCCGCGCCTCCGGCGAGCCGTCCCCCACGCCGACGACCACGTGCAGGTTGCCGTCGCCGAGGTGGCCGAAGACGACGCAGTCGCTTCCGGGCCAGCGTTCGCTCAGAGCGGCGTTGATCCCGCCCACGTAGCTCTCCATGTCGGCGATCCGCAGGCTGACATCGAACGTGAAGATGGGCGCGAGGTGGTTGAGTTGCTCGACGTCGTCGCGCAGTGCCCAGATCTCGTCCCGCTCCGCCTTCGACTTTCCGAGTACGGCGTCGCCTATCAGACCGGCCTCCATGCACTCGCCGAGCGTCTCCTCGAACTGCGCCGCGTCCTGCTCGGGTCGCGCACCGAGCGACTCTACGAGTACGTAGTAAGGGGCGCCGTGCGGGATCGGCGGTGGCGTCTTGGCTTGCGGGCCGGTGACCAACTCGTAGAACTCGCGCCACATGACCTCGAAGGCGCTCATCGAGCCGCCGATCTCCTCTTCCAGCCGGCGCAGGAGCTCGACCACTTCGGTGAAACCCGGAACCGCGAGCAGGGCGCAGTCGTGGCTGCGAGGCCGCCGTTCCAGACGCAGGACGACGCGGGTGACGATTCCCAGGGTGCCCTCGGAACCGACGAAGAGGTGCTTCAGGTCGTAGCCCGCGTTGTTCTTGACCATCTTGTTGAGGCTCGAGAGGACTGTGCCGTCGGCAAGCACGGCCTCCAGACCGAGCACGGAGTCCCGGGTCATGCCGTAGCGGATCGTCCGGTTGCCCCCTGCGTTCGTGGCGACGTTGCCGCCGATCGTGCAGGAGCCGCGGGCGCCCAGGTCGAGCGGGAACAGCAGCCCCTCCGCCTCCGCCGCTTTCTGAATGCTCTGTAGCGCGGCACCGGCCTGAACCGTCATCGTCCGCCCGACGGGATCGATCTCCTCGATCGCGGTCATCCGTTCGAGAGTGATCGCGACCTCCAGATCGCTGGCGACCCCGCCGCCGACGAGACCGGTCAGCCCTCCTTGCGGCACCACCGGCTGGCTTGCGCCGTGGCAGGCCGCGAGAGCCGCCGAGAGCTGCTCCGTGGTGCGTGGCCGAAGCACTGCCCGGGCCGCGCATGGGAGGGTGCCCGAGCCGTCGCCGGCTCTCGCCGCCACCTCCTCGCCAACGAGGACGCCATCGTCCCCGAGAGCGTCGCAGAGTTCGGCGATCAGGGCGGCGCTGCTGTTGGGTTCGGAGTTGTTCATGCCGGGTCGGATGCCTGTTTGCTGAAGCGGTGGGGGCGACGGCGGATCATAGCGCTCTGGGCTGTGACTCTGGCGGCGACGCGGGGATGCCGCCGGGCCCGGCGCCTCAGTAGCTCCAGTCCTCATTCGCCAGCGGGGCCCGATTCAGTTCATCGCGGCAGCGCCGCCAGGACGGCATCAGGGCGTCCATCCGCGCGAAGAAGCGCTCGTTGTGGTGGCGCTCAAAGAAGTGGACCATCTCGTGTACGAGGACGAACTCCAGGCAGCTCGGCGGCTTCTTGGCGAGCTCCAGGTTCAGCCAGATCCGCCGGGCACTCGGGTTGCAGCTTCCCCAGAGAGTCTTCATCCGTTTGATGCGGACTTCGGATACCGCCTTGCCGGCCCTCGGTTCCCACTTCGCCAGCAACGCGGGGATGCTCTCGCGGAGCTGCTTCCGATACCAGGCGCCGAGCGCTCTCCGCCGAGCCTCCGGATCGCTGCCGGGCCGAACCCGAAGCTCCATGCGCCCGCGATTGACGAGGCGAACGGACGGGGGCCCTGCCCCTTCGACCACGTCCAGCCGGTAGCGGCGTCCTCGGAAGTAGTGGCTTTCGCCGGTGACCATCTCGCGCCGCGACTGGCGCTCCTGTTCCCGAAAGCGGGCCTGCTTGCGCCGGATCCAGCCGAGCCGAGAGACGACGGCTAGCCGCAGGGCGGCGTCGTCCAGATGCGCCGGAGCCGAGACGCGAACTCGGCCCCCGGGCGGATAGACGCCCAGGTAGAGGTGCTTGATCGGCTTGCGGACGACCTCGACCGGGATGCCGTCTACCTGGATGCTGGATCGGTCAGTCGTCACGCTGGGCCTTCACGATCTGGAAGAGTCGGTCCACGGCGGCCTCGTCGTCTCCGACCGCCGTCCTGATCGCGTTGCGCACCTGGCGTTCCTTGATCGTGTGGCCGCGCCAGTTCGCCTGCTTCACGTCGGCGATGTTGCGCTCCACTTCGAGCGTCAGGCGCTCGCGGCGGGTGGTTCCGCCATAGTCGTCGAAGGTTGCTCTCGCGCCGGTGATCTCGGAAGCTCCGTCGCGCTCCGTGGCCCGTTCGTGGAGCGCACTGGGGTCGGCCGCATCCTCCATGTTGTCGTAGATCGCTCGACGTACCGGGGTATCGATGGTCGGAGGGTAGGAGGACCCGCTGTCCGGCTGTACCACGTTCCTCGCCAGTTCCTCGATCTTCGCCAGATACTCCCTGTACTCCAGGGCCTCCCGTTTACGCTGGAGGATCAAGGCGTCCAAGAGCGCGGACATCCTCTCGTAGTACCTTGGGTTGACCGGCGTCTCGTCGACGATGAGTCGGCGAACGTTGTTCTCGATCGTCTCGGCGACGCCCTCGCGGTCGCCTCGGATCCCGGCGGGTAGCGACTCGATCGCTTCCGCACCGCCTCGCTCCACGATTATCTGCACAAGCGTCAGATCGTCGAAAGCCGACACCTTCTCGCTCTCCTCGGCGCGGATGTAGGCGTCGAGCAGGTGCCGCATGGCCGGCTCGAACATCTTCATGTCCACATAGTCGCCGCTGGCGAGCTTCACTTCTTGCCGCACCTTCTCGTAGTGGCCTACCTCACGCCGGATCTCCGCTGCGTCGGCGTCGGTGTAGCCGGCCTGCCGCAGTTCGTTGGCCAGATTCGAGTAGGCCCGCAAGTAGGCGGCCACGAGCCGGTACAGCGTGACCCGCTTCGTCTCGTTTCTCGCGAGTCGCTCGGCGTTGCCGCTCTCCTCGGTGCAGAAGTAGCGCCGGTACGCGTTCGCGTCGCCCGGCGGTTCCACAGGTTCGCACAGCGCCTTGACCGCCTCGCGGGCCTCTTCCAGCCGCTCGCGCCCCAGCTTCAGCCGGTCCTTGAGCAGCCCTTGGACATCTTCTGCGTCGTACCCCGCGAAGGCCTCGCCCGTGTAGTCGTCGATGGCTTTCTTCAGCGACTTGAACAGGTCCTTGTAGTCGACAACGTAGCCGTACTCCTTGTCCTCGCCGTCCAGCCGGTTCACCCGGCAGATCGCCTGGAACAGCCCGTGGTCCTGCATCGGCTTGTCGATGTAGAGGTAGGTCGCAGGCGGCGCGTCGAAACCGGTGAGGAGCTTGTCCACGACGATCAGGAGCTTCATCTGCGCGGGCTGTTCGACGAAGCGCTTCTTCACCTCCTTCTCGAAGGCTTCGACCTTCTTCATTGCCGCATCTTCCGGTTCGTCGAAGTGCGCCGCGAGCATCTCCCGGTAGACCTTGTGTTCCTGGAGCCGGTCGGTTGGGCCCTCGCCGGACTCCTCGCCCTTCACGTCCGAAGGGTGCGGGCGGTAGGACGTCACGATGGCGCACCTGCCGGCGAGCGGAGTGCGTTGGAACATCTCGAGGATCCGGCAGGCCGAGTAGATTCTGTCGGAGACCAGCAGCGCGTTGCCGTGTCCGCTCCTCAGGCGGTCGCGCGTTTCCATGTCCATCAGGATGTCGGCGACGATGTTCTCCAGCCGACTCCGGGAGGAGAGCACCTTCTGCATCGTGCCCCAGCGCTTCTTGAGGTCCGCCTTGCCGATGTCACTCAGGCCACGCGTCTTGGCGTCGAACCACTGGTCGACCTTCGCCTGTGACGTGATGTTCTGGTCGATATCGCGCGCCTCGTAGCGCAGGTCGAGGACCACGCCGTCCTCCACCGCCTCGTCGTACTTGTAGGTGTGAATGTAGGGGCCGAAAGTCTCGATGGAGCGTTTCTTGTCGCTCTTCAGCAGCGGTGTGCCGGTGAAGCCGATCAACGTCGCCCCGGGAAGGAGAGCGGTCATCGCGTCGTGCAGCTTCCCGGACTGGGTCCGGTGGCACTCGTCGACGAAGATGAAGATCTCGCCCTTCGCCTGGAAGTCCGAGGGGAGATGGCTC
Organism: Thermoanaerobaculia bacterium; assembly: GCA_022826745.1. Classification (GTDB taxonomy): domain Bacteria; phylum Acidobacteriota; class Thermoanaerobaculia; order Multivoradales; family Multivoraceae; genus Multivorans. The sequence goes on from JAJDUI010000008.1 coordinate 412,232, forward strand.
CTGAGGTCGGCCAGCCACGCGTCGACATCGCCTTCGTCCGAGGTCCTGAACTTCTGCATCAGGGAGCAGACCAGCCACTCCTCGCTCGAGTTCAGGATCTGAACCAGGTCTGCGCCGCTCGTCGTACGGCGGATGTCCTCGTTGACGCCCTTGAAGACCTTCTCGATCTGTTCGTCCAGCTCGGTGCGGTCGGTGATGATGAGTACGCGGGCGTTCTGCACGTTCTCCGGTGCCCGGAGCCACTTCGCCAGCCACACCATGATGAGGCTCTTGCCGCTGCCCTGGGTGTGCCAGAGGATGCCGCCCTCGCGCCGCCGGACGCTCGCCTGCGCCGCCTTGACCCCGAAGTACTGGTTGTGGCGGCAGATCTTCTTGGCGCCGGCGTCGAACACGATGAAGTCGTGAACCAGTTCGAGGAGCCGCTCCCTGGAGCAGATCTGCCCCAGTTCGCGCAGCAACGGGTTCTCGTCCGCGGACGGGTGGGCGTCCGTTTCCTTCCAGCGCAGCCAGTACTTCTCCGGGGTTTCAACCACGCCGTAGCGCAGGCCCTCCGTCTCGTTGCCGGCCATGACCAACTGCACGGTGGCGAAGAAGTCCCGGATGAACTCCTTCTTCTGGCTGTCCAGGTTCTGGCGTATGCCCTGCGCCACGGACACCGTGGACCGCTTCAACTCCAGTACGCCCACGGCGATGCCGTTCACGTAAAGCACGAGGTCCGGGCGCTTGTCGCGCTCGCCCTTCACCGTGACTTCCTCGGCGATGGCGAAGTCGTTGTTCGAAGGGTTGTCCCAATCGATCAGCCAGACTGTCTCGGTCGATTCGCCGAGTGCCGGCCTGACTTTCACTCCGTAGCGGAGCAGGCCGTAGACCTTCCGGTTCGCGTCGTACAGGGTCTTGTTCCCACCGACTCGGGCAGCGCGGCGCAGCCTCTCCAGGGCCATGGCGATCAGCTTGTCGTTCTCGCCCTGGCCCTTCAGCCATGAGCGGAGGAGGGTCTCCTCGACGTTCGCGTTGCCCTCGCGGTCCTTCCAGCGGCCGAGGTAGTCGTAGCCGAGGGTCTCCTCGAAGAAGGCGATGACGCGCCGCTGGACGCGCATCTCTCGCTCTCCGACCGCTCTCATGGCTCGGCGCGCCCCGTGGCGGTGGCGTCGGGAGCGGATCGTCCCTCATTCGTCAGGCGGTACTTCTGCAGCCGACTTCGGGGCTTGTCGGGAATAGTGAAAGCGATTCGCCCATCGGAGACGAGCGCTCGGACGACCTGGTTGAGCCGGCCGGAGACAGACTTCTGGCCCAGTTTCCTGGAGAGCTCCGTCTTGGAGAGTGGCCCGTTCGCTAGTTGGCGAAGCACTCTCGCCTCGAGCGACTTCGGCCGTGACTCTGGCTGCGACTCTGGCTGTGACTCTGGCTGCGGCTTCGCCTCAGACTCTGACTCTGGTTGTTCCAGGCCTGCTCTTTCCTGGCCCGTCGTCTTCGTGCTCACGAAGTCCAGTCGGAGTCCGCCGGGCTGTGGCCGCCAGTGCGGTTCGGCTCTTCCCGATGCTCGGCACGCTTCCAGGATGTTCGCGATGCCGCGTCCCCAGGCCTCCACCATTCCGGCCCGGAGAAACGCGTTGGCGATCAGCGGATTGTGCGGCACCGAAGCGTGCTCCCCCAGCAGATCCGCCTCCGTCCAACCGACCGGCAGCTCGCCGGGGTTCCAGAGCGAGACACGGTCGTCGTACACCCGAATCTGGATTGGTGCGGAATGGCTGTAGTCGCGGTGCACGACGGCGTTGAGCACCGCCTCGCGTAGCGCTTCACCGGGCACCAGCGGTGTCTCCCGCCGGTAGATGCCCTCGTAGGACACGACGGCCTTCGAGTACTTCGTGCACAGTAGATCGACGGCGCGGTCCACCTGGGAAAGAAGATCTCCCTCGACTACGTCCTGGTACGCGAGATCGGTATCCGTCCTGAAGTAGCCGATCTTGACGAAAGCGCCGGCGAAGAAGCGCATAGGCGCCGGGTGGAAGAGCAGCACGGCGGCCCGGCGCAAATGTTCGCCCTCGCGCAGGCGGAGCGACTCGACCAAACCGCCGTCGGACTCCTTCAACGCTTCCGCCGGCAGGCGGTCCTTGGCCACGCCGCGCCGGCGAAACGCGTCCAGCGCTCTCCGGTCCAGGTCCTTCAGGCCGACGCCCGGCACTGGCGCGTCGTCCCAGTTCCGGCCATGCTTGCGGAGCAGGAACCGGTTGAGCGCCGCGCCTCTCAGAACCTGCTTCGTGCTGCCCGTCCGATAGTGATACCTACCCTTGTAGCTGATCGGGTTGGGGTAGGGATCGACGGCGACCTCCAGATACTCGCCGCCTTCCTGCGACCGGAGGCTGACGTCGACGACGACCCCCAGCAGCGCCAGCGCCTTGTTGGGGATCTCCTCCAGCAGACGCAGCGGATTCTCGACGCCGACGATCTCGCCGCCGTCGTCCTTGCCGATCTCCAGCACGCCGCCTCGCGCGTTGGCGAATCCGCAGATCCACTTCAGGTGCTCGTCGCGCCAGGACCGCTTCCACTCCCGGGCCTGGGTTTCAGGCATCGGGTGCGTTTTCCTGTTTGAGCGCTTCCAGAGGGAGGGGCAGCCGGACTCTGCCGGTGAGGAGTTCTTGCATCATGCCCTGCTTCATGGCGCGGGTCTTGGCCAACTGGCGCTCCAGTGCGGCGATCTCGTCGTCCATGTCGGAGAGAACGTCGGCAATGGCGCGCTGCTCTTCGGGCGTAGGAAGTTCAAGGGTCACCTGTTCCAATGCAGTCGAGTTGATATGGACCACGGCATCCCCCTGGCCGAGGCTCGCCTTCTGCTTGGCTACACGAGGAGCGTTCGACGCGTAGCCCAGGAACCGCGGGTCTGCTCCTGTTTGTCTCAGAATCAGCACATCACCGCCAGCGTATGCAACCACATCATGCGCGAGGGCTACAGATTTTCCGATCTCCTCCTTGGTCTCGCCGGATCCCGCGAAGAGTAGGTCGCCATACTCAAGGCGCGTAGCGCTTTGCGCGACGGCGGGCGAGATCCACGAACGAAATGACCGGACGTAATGGTCGTGAACTGTGTAGATCTCTCCATATCGGACACACGCGAGGTTTCCGCTGTTGGCTTCTGCTCTCCTGACGCCGCTCCCCTTCAGAAACGACCCGATCTCTCCCAGCCGGTTTGTCTTCCACTTGCCGTGGAAGCCCGGCAGCCGTGTCCGCCCGGTCAGCAGTCCGCGCGCTGTGGCCTGCGTAATGGCCCGCTTCTTGGCGACCAGGGCTTCCAGCGACTCGATGAGCTTGTCCACGTCGGCCAGGACGGCGGCGATGGCGCGTTGCTCGGGGAGGGGAGGGAGAAGCGCGTGATGGTCGTGAACGTCATTTCGATTCAGCGTTGGAACCCCTGAGCCTGACAGGAACCGCGCCAAGTCGAGATGGGTGTAGAAGTAGTAGACGAACTTCGGTTCGTTACCAAGAAAGGAAGTGACCCAGAGAGCCGTGTTGTGTGGCCAATAGTCCTTCGCCACGAAGTGAACTTTACCGATGGTTCCCGAGCGGCCAGTGATTACGCCCGGACCTCTTACCATTGCGCGATTGTGATGTCGCAAGATACCGTTGGAGTAGACAACGGGATACGTTCCCGTTCGGACTTCGGTGGTAGGTAGATCGAATCCTCGTTGCAGGGGGGCGATTTCGCCGACGGCCAACGATGTCCAACCTGCCGGGACCGCCCTCGCTTCGGAGCGTCCGTACGCCGGTACTAAAGTCGGTGCGCTGCCTGACTCATGCGGGGCATTGGCCTGCTTGACTTCTGGCCGATCACCCATCAGCGCCACCTCCCCGCCACTCAAGCTCGGGCCGAACCCGTTGACCCGCAAGCTCTTCCTGCCACGGCAGGTAGAACTGGTACTTCGACGGGTAGATGTTGGCGTCTTCTGGCGGCGTCAGGTCGACCGCGGCGTGGCGTGTCTGGTCGCAGAGGAGGATCCCGATGGCCGGCAGTTCGTCGCCGGTCCGAACACGCCGGTCGAAGTAGTTGAGGTACATCAGCGTCTGGCTGAGGTCCTGGTGGGCCAGCTTGCCGCATTTCAGGTCGATCAGCATGTAGCGGCGCCAGCCGGTTGGAGAAGACGAGAAGTGGCCGTCGTCGAAGCTAGAGTGCCGCTGGCGCGCCTCGAAGCGGAAGCCCTTGCGGAGGCGCTCGAGATCGAACGGTTGGCTCACGCCGGCAGGCCCATTCGCCGCAGATGGTCCGCGACCTTCCCGCCGTATTCCTCGACCCGCTGCTCCAACTGGGGCAACGCGTCGCTGTAACGCCCCTCCAACTCCCTGACGCGATCCACCAGTCCGTCCGTCAGGCGCTCGACTTCCTTGCCGATCGCGCCCTCGATGCTTGCCATCCACTTGTCGTCGACAACGATCTTGGCGACTCCCGTCGCGGTGAGCGTCACGTACTGAAGGAGCACCTTCGCGTCCAGTTGCGTCTGCGCCGCCTTCGTCGACCTGCGGGCAGAGGCGTGGGCCGTCATCAACTCCAGGCAGACATCCAGCGCGTCGCGTTCCTCGCGTGCCTCAGGATCATGGACCACCTCCTTCAGCCGCGCCCTCACCGCGGCCTTCGTCACCTTCCCGGCATCCGAGGTCGCTCCCTCAAGCAGTCCATCATCTCCCGAGTGCTCCTCGATGTGCTCTTCCAAGTCCCCGGGCGATCTCCTCCTCCTCGGACTGCAGGCTGTCGATGGCGGCGCGTTCCGTCGCGAAGTATCGGGCGACGACCAGATCGGGAGGAACGAGGTCCATCCGGTACTTCTTCTTCTTCACGGTCAGGTCGGCCGCCTCGGTCGCTCTCTTGCCCCGGATCGGGATCAGCAATCGGGGACGCGCCGCTGCCTCCCAGCCCTCGGCCGCCACCAGGTAGACATCGTCCTGCAGCGTCTCGTCCCAATAGTCTGTCAGGCACTGGTAGACGGAGTAGCGGTCGATCAGTGGAAACCCGGAGAAGCGGCGCAGCAGATCCTCGGACAACTCCCGAATCAGCGACTTCGGGGAGTCGCCCGCCTTGATTTGGCGAAGCCGCGGGGCATGCTCTTGCCGCCAACCGTCCAGCACGCGGTAAATCTTGCCCGCGTAAGCCTTGAACTCCTGGTGCTCGACAATCACGGACCGCACCTTGTCCGCTTCGACCCGCGCGTCGCTGTACCCCTCCCGCCCATTTGGCGAGAACAACCGCGACCGAATCGCCGGAAAGACCTCCCAGTAGTCACCCAGGGCGTCGATGTCGCGGTTCGGGATGCCGCCTTGCAGGTGCGCGATCAGGTCATGGAGGTCTTCGGGGTCGCTGGAGTCAATGTAGCGCGGGATGTTGAGGTTGTGGTCGTTCGTCTCGCTGGTGACCTCCGCCATCGGCACCATGCGTGCGTATCCGGGGACCTCCTTTCGCTCGCTGAAGGTGTCGACGATGCGGTGGATGTCCCGTTCGCGGAGCCGATTCTTGGCGCCGTCCTTCCGGAAGCCCTTGCTGGCGTCGATCATGAAGATGCCGCGACGTGCGTGTGTGTGCTCCTTGTCGATCACCACGATGCACGCGGGTATGCCGGTGCCGAAGAACAGGTTGGGCGGCAGCCCGATGATTCCGGCGATCAGTCCGCGCTTGACCAGCTCCTTTCGTATGGTGGCCTCCCGATTGCCTCGGAACAGCACGCCATGCGGCAGGATGATTGCTCCCTTGCCCGTGCTCTTGAGCGACTTGACCAAGTGCAGCAGGAAGGCAAAGTCGCCGTTCTTGGCGGGCGGCACACCGAGCTCGAAGCGCTCGAACTCGTCGTTGTCTGGGTCGAGTCCGTTGGACCACGCCTTGTCCGAGAACGGCGGATTGGCAACCGCGAAATCGAAAGTGCGGAGACCTCCGTCGTCGCCCTTGAAGTCCGGAGCGGTGAGCGTGTTGCCGCGCCGCAGGTCGCCCGTGGGGTGGTTGTGCAGAATCATGTTCATGCGAGCGAGCGACCAGGTGGCGACGTCCTTCTCCTGACCGTAAATGGAGAGTGTGGGCGTCGCTGCCTCGTCCGCTGCCTTGATGAGGAGTGAGCCGGACCCGCACGTCGGGTCGTACACGGTCGGCTGGTCGAGCTCGCCGGCGCGTCCGATGCCGATGACTTTCGCCATGATGCGGGAGACCTCGGCCGGCGTGTAGAACTGACCTTTGCTCTTCCCACTTTCCGTGGCGAAGTGGCGCATCAGGTACTCGTAGGCATCGCCCAGCAGGTCGTCGCCCTCGGCCCGGTTGGCGCGGAAGTCGAGACCGTCGAAGATCGCCACCAGCTTCGACAGGCGGTCCTGCATTTCCTTGCCGGAGCCGAGCTTGCTCTCGTCATTGAAGTCGGCCTGGTCGATGACGCCCTCCAGCTCGTTCGCTTCGGCGAGCCGGCTGATGATCTTGTTGATCCTGTCGCCGATCTCCTTGTCGCCCCGAAGCGCGGCCATGTCGGCGAAGCTGCCGCCCTTCGGCACTTCGATGAGCGCGCCAGGTTTGCCGGCGTACTTGTCCGACACGTACTTCATGAACAGCAGCGTCAGGACGTAGTCCTTGTACTGCGAAGCGTCCATGCCGCCGCGGAGCTCGTCGCAGCTTTGCCAGAGCGAGGAGTAGAGCTGGGATTTCTTCAGGGCCATGAGGTCAGTCTTCGCGCTTCGTTGGCGAAGGTCAAGCCGTTCGGGTCTCAGGCCTAACCCGCGACGCTGTGCTCCCGCTCCCGCAGCCGGATCAGGCACTCCTGGTTCGCCGAGGCGACCAGCTCGCCCTTCCGGTTGAACACGTGCCCGCGGACGAAGCCACGAGCCCGGGCGGCGGTCGGGCTTTCCTTGCTGAAGAGGAGCCACTCGTCGGCGCGGAAGGGGCGGTGGAACCACAGCGCGTGGTCGAGGCTGGCGCCCTGGATGCGGTAGCCCTTCATCGACGGGCCGTGCGGTTGCATCGAGACGGCCATGAAGTCCAGGTCCGACATGTAGGCGAGGAAGGAGAGGTGGACGATGCGGTCCTCCGGCAGGGATTCGCGGCAGCGCAGCCAGGTGTTCTTGCGCGGCTCGGTGGCCGGCCGGTCGCCGCGCGGGAGCATCTGGATGCCCTCGACCTGGCGGCTGTCGATCACCTCGAAGCGGTGCGCGAAGCGCTCGTACGAGGGGTCGTCCTTCGCCATCTTCCGGTAGATGTCGCCGTCGGAGGGCAGTTCGTCGGGCGGCGGCACCTCCGGCATGTCGGACTGGTGCTCCAGACCGCTCTCCTCGACCTGGAAGGACGAGGACATGTTGAAGATAGCCCGGCCGTGCTGGATGCCGACGACGCGGCGCGTGGTGAAGCTCCTCCCGTCGCGAATGCGGTCGACGTCGAAGAGGATCGGACGCTTCGGGTCGCCGCGGCGCAGAAAGTAGGCATGGATCGAGTGCAGGTGGCGGTTGTCGACCGTCTTCGAGGCGGCGACGATGGCCTGGCCCAGCACCTGGCCGCCGAAGACGTGGTTGCCCGGCCCGTTCTGGGCCCGGAACAGGTTCTCCTCGATCTGCTCCATCTGCAGCAGGTCGACCATCTCCTGGACGGCGCCGTTCATCGGGGCGGCATGGTACCTGTTGCCCGCCGTCGACGCCGGGGACGGTCTCAGAGCGTCCGGCGCAACCAGTCGAGCAGTTCTTCGAGGTTCGTGACGACGAGAGCGCCGGCAGCGGCGGCCCGGGCCGACTGGTCGCTGTCGCCCGGCGGGCGATCGAAGACCGCCAGCGGCCGGCCGTAGCGCAGGGCCAGCTCGATCTCGCTCCAGGTGCCGGCGCTTCCCGGCAGGGCGACCACGGCGTCGGCGGAGAGAACGTTGATGTGGTTGCGCGAGAAGGGACCGGTGCCGGACGCACCGGAGAGCGGCAGGTGGGTGCGAATGGTGACCTCGACCCAGGGGTTCGGATAGCCGTCGGGCGAGCCGTCGCCCTCCTGCTGGCTCGGAACGACCCCCAGGCACAGTCCCTCCCGGTCATCGGTCTCGGCGAAGGCGCGGCTTGCGGCCGTCATCGTGCCGCGGCCGCCGCCGGTCAGCAGATGCCAGCCGTTCTCGGCGATCGCGCGTCCCAGGGGCGCGGCCAGTTCCTCGTGGCTTTCGGCGCCCGAACCCATCACGCCGACGATGGGGCGCCGCTCGACTACTGGGACTTGCCCCGGGCGCTGATCGGCCACAGTTCCTCCACCCGGCCGTCCCGCACCGGGTAGTAGACGTCGTAGAGGTTGACCGTCGGATCGCAGTGCGGCGTGATGCAGCGAATCCGGTCGCCCAGTCGGACGGGTCTGGTGGCATCGGCAAGGCGGAGGATGCCGTGCTCGTCGCCGCCCCAGCCGTAGACGACGCCGCCGATGTCGGCGAGTTGGGGCCGGTCGGCGTCCGACGCGAACGCCTTGTAGCCGCCGTCGGTCGTGATCAGCTCCGGCACCGGCTGGCTGATCGCCGTCACCTGGACGAAAAGCGACGTCTCGAAATCGTCGAAGATCTCGCCGTTGCGGCCACCGATCCGCAGGTACTGCTCGTCCATGAACAGGTAGGAGCCGACCTGCAGGTCGGTCATCCCGTCGACCGCCGAGTCGATGTCCCACGTGCCCGTGCCGCCGCCGCTCAACACGCTGACCGCGATGCCGTCCGCTTCGATCAGCCGCCGCGTCTCGACCGCGGCCTCGAGCGCCTCGAGCGACCGGGCCTGCCGTTCCGCGTGGCCGTGGACGTGCATCAGGTGCCCGGCGTACGCCTGAAGGCCCCGCAGGTCGAGACTGGGCAGACCGTCGATCGTCCGCGCCAGTTCGAGCGCCGGTTCTCCAGTGGCGATGCCCGTGCGCCGGGTGCCGACATCGAGGTCGACCAGTACCCGCTGGGTGACGCCCTCGGCCACGGCCGCCTCGTGCAGCCGTTCGGCCGCGGCCCGGTGATCGACCACCAGGGTGACCTCCGGGCTTTGCTTCGAGAGAGCGACGACCCGCCCGATCTTGTCGTCGGTGACGACCGGCGACGTGATCAGCACTTCGCCGATGCCTGCCTCGACCATGACCTCCGCCTCGCTGACCTTGGCGCAGCAGACACCGACCGCGCCGAGTTCCATCTGGCGCTTCGCCAGGAGCGGGCACTTGTGGGTCTTCGTGTGGGGCCGCAGCGAGATGCCGTGTTCCTCGGCGTGGGCCGCCATCTTCGCCAGGTTCAGCTCCATCCGGGCGACGTCGATGAGCAACGCCGGCGTCGGCACATCCTCCACGGAGAGTGGCGTGTCGAGGGGAATCGCTTCGTGGCTCAACGCGGGCTCCGCGGTACGGACGGCTACGCCGGAACTGCAGGCGACGGTTGCGCCGCCGGCCGCTCCGACCGCGCCCAGGAACGCGCGTCGCGTGGTGTGGTGCGCCATTCGAGGCTGCGACTATAGCCTCAGGGTCCATGCCCAGAACCGCCGCAGTCCTGCTGTTCGTCGCCGCTGCAACCGGTCTGCCCGCCCAGCCGCCGCCGGACCGGACGTTCACCGACGCGGTCGAGGTGGCGGAGTCGTCGGTCGTCATCGAACTGCCGCGGCTGCGGAACGTGAAGCCGTCGGACTTCGAGTCCGGCGACTTCGTCGTGGAGGTCGCAGGCGAACGGCGCCGCGTGACGGGTGTGTCGGCGTTGGACCCGAAGACGAGTCCGCGGCCTGTCCTCGTCTACGTCGACGCGGTGCTGGCGAAGCCGGAGACGGTTCGCCTGGGTACGGAGGCGCTGGCGCGGCACGCGAGGCAGTTGGTGGCGTTGGGTCCGGTCGAGATCGCCCTGCACGACGGTGCGGTCAGCGGTTCGGAACAGCGGCTTGCGGCGACGACGGCGCCACGAGCCGTCGAGGCGGCGCTGGAGCAGATCGCCGGCGAGCACCTTGGCCGCGACGCCTACTTCGAGTCCGGGAACCGTCCGGTGGACCTGCCGACCTATGCCGACGTGGTGCGTGAATCGGCGGCCCGCCTTCTGGCCGAGACGACTCCGCGCTGCGGCGACCCGCCGTGCTTCCTGTTCTGGCTGAGCGACGGATTTCCCGCTCTGGACGATGCCGGCGCACGAGCGGCCGGCGACCTGGAGGCGGGACTCGCCGCCCACGGCTGGATCGTGATCGCGATGGCGCTCCATGTGCCCGCGCCCGATCCGGACTACGGCGCGCCGCGGCCGATCAGTTATGAACAGTGGAAGGCGCTGACGCCGGGAGTCAAGATGGCGCCGTCGGCGGGCGAGGTCAGCCGGCTGCAAGGGCTCTCGGCCAACAGCTTCGACCTCTACGTCGAGCCGCGCTACGAACCGCTGCGGCGCGCGGCGAGCGCTTCCTGTGGAGCGGCGCTTCGAGTCGAGCACCAGCTCACGGCGGAGTTCGAGCGGCTGGAGCGGAGGCTGCTGCTGCGCTTCGCGGCCGAGGCAGCCGGGGCGGACCAGAAGGCAGGGGCGGCGCGGAGGTTCCTGCCGGTGGAAGTCCGTCTGGCTGAGGTGTCGCGGTTCGCGGACCGACGGAAGTTCGCGCGCTGGCTGGGATTGGTGCCGAAGGAGGAGCGGCTGCACTTCGCGCGGTGGGTACTGGCTCGCCGCTTCGCGGCATCGCGCTAGGTGCCGGCCGGAGGGCCGGCGCACCGACCCTCGGTTGTCGCCTAGAAGTTCAGCAGTGTCACCAGGTCGCCGGCAACGAAGAACAGCGCCAGTGACAGCAGCGCCGTCAGCACGAGCGGCGCGACGCAGAGAAACGGCGCTTCGGCGAGCGGCTTGCGGTCGCCGCCGGCGCTGCCGCTGGGGCCGGCCGAGGGCGATGCCGCGAAGAAGCCCCGAACAACCACCGGCATCAGGTAGAAGACGGCGAGCAGGGAGCTCAACATCAGCACGCCCAGAAACGCGGCTTGCCAGGCGAATCCGGTCTCGAGCGCGCCGACCATCAGGTACCACTTGGCCCAGGAGCCCCCCAGTGGCGGAATGCCGATGATCGAGAGCGAGGCGAGGAAGAAGGCGGCGAAGGTCCAGGGCATGGTCCTGCCGAGACCGTCGAGTTCGCTCACCTTTTTCTTGTGGGTGGCGACCAGGATGGCGCCGGCACAGAAGAAGAGGGTGATCTTGCCCGCCGCGTGCATCGCGATCTGCATGCCGCCGGCGAGGACGCCCGTGGCCGTGGCCATCGCCGCGCCGAGGACGATGTAGGCAAGCTGGCTGATCGTCGAGTAGGCGAGCCGCGCCTTCAGGTTGTCCTGGCGGATCGCGATGACGGCCGCCATCAGCATCGTGAACGAGGCGATCGTCATCAGCGAGAGTGACGCGTTGCTGCCGGCGAGCAGGTCGAGGCCGAAAACGTAGATGACGATCTTGAGGATCGCGAACACGCCAGCCTTGACCACCGCCACCGCGTGCAGCAGCGCGCTGACCGGGGTCGGCGCCACCATCGCGTTCGGCAGCCAGCGGTGGAAGGGCATGAGCGCCGCCTTGCCGGCGCCGAAGGCGTAGAGCAGCAGCAGCACCGTGACCATCCCGGAACTCGTGTCGGCGCCGAGGATGCCGCCGGGCGTGAACTCGATCGTGCCGGTCAGCCGCCAGGTGAACAGGATCGCGAACAGCAGGAAGGAGATCGAGGTGAAGAGCAGGATGCCGAGATAGACGCGCCCCGCGCGCCGCGCCTCGTCCGTGCCGTGGTGGGTGACGAGCGGGAAGGTGAGGAGAGTCAGCGCCTCGTAGAAGAGGAACAGCGTGAACAGGTTGCTGGCGAAGGCGATGCCCAGCGCGGCGAAGATGGAGAGGGCGAAGAAGGTGAAGAACCGCGTCTGGTTGTGCTCGTGGTGGCCGCGCATGTAGCCGGCCGCGTAGATCGAGGTGACGATCCACAGGCCGCTCGCCACCAGGCCGTAGAGCAGCCCGAGCGGTTCGACCTGGAACGCGAGTTCGACGCCCGGCAGCACCTCGAACAGGACGAGTTCCGGCCGGCCGCCGGCCAGGACGTCGCCGGCGAGGCGCCAGACCGCGGCGAAGGTGCAGGCGCCGATCAGGGGTGTGGCGATGTCCCGCAGGTTGGGGCGGCCCAGGCCGCCGCCCAGCAGCAGGCAGGAAACCGCCGCCAGAACAGGCAGCAGCAGGGCGACCAGAATCGTCGTCTCGGAGCTCATCGTCGACTCAGATCCCGCCCGCGAGCAGCAGTTCGGCGGCTTCCCGGGCGACGCCGTAGGTCCAGTCCGTCGTCAGGCCGAAGAAGACGGCTGCCGCCGCGAGCACCCAGGCCGGCGCCAGCATCCCGAGCGGGGCTTCCCGCACGTGGTCGATCGGCTGGGTTTCGGCCGGCTTGCGGAAGTAGAGGACCTCGACGACCTTGCCGACGTAGACGAGAGCCAGCAGCGAGCTCAGCAGGATGAGCACGGCTGCCGCCGTCCAGCCGCGCTCCAGCACCCCGGACACGAGGTACCACTTGCTGACGAAGCCGACCGTGCCCGGCACGCCGATCAGGCTCAGGCCCCCGATGACCAGCGCGGCGGAAGTCAGCGGCATGCGGCGGCCGATGCCGGCGAGCGCGTCGATGTGGACGGAGCCGACCCGGTAGAGCAGGCAGGCGACGACGAGGAAGAGCCCGCCCTTCATCACCGCGTGGTTGAACAGGTGGACCAGGCCGCCGGCGAGCCCCGTCGCGTTCGCGGTCGAAAGGCCCAGGGTCATGTAACCGATCTGGGCGACGCTCGAGTAGGCCAGCAGCCGCCGCAGGTCGGTCTGGAAGATCGCGGCGCCGGAGGCCAGGAACATCGCCAGGATGGACAGCGGCAGCAGCACCGCCTGCAGGCGCAGTTCCTCGAACACGAAGGGCGCGCCGAAGATCGTGAACAGGACCATCGCCAGCAGGTAGAAGGAGACCTTCGTGGCCGTCGCGGCGAGGAAGGCGCTGACCTTGGGCGGCGCGAACGAATAGGCGTTGGGCAGCCAGTGGTGCAGCGGAAAGACCGCCAGCTTGATCGAGATGCCGACGACCAGAAGCGCCAGCGCGAGCACGGTGCCGCGATCGTCGAGCGAGGGCTCCAGCCGCGCCGCGATGTCGCGCAGGTTCAGCGTGCCCGTGGCCTGGTAGAGCAGGCCGACGCCCAGCATGAAGAAGACGCCGCCGATCGTGCCCATGACCAGGTAGTAGAAGGCGGACATCACGGCCCGCCGGTGGCCGCCGAGGCTGACGAGGATGTAGGACGAGAGCGACGAGATCTCGAGGAACACGAAGATGTTGAAGGCGTCGCCCGTGATCGCGATGCCGAGCAGGCCGGAGATGCAGAGCAGGAACACGGCGTAGTAGAGGTGCCGGCGCTCCTCCGGCACGCGCGGCGGGCCGCCCCGGGAGTCGAAGCTGAAGACCACCAGGGCCATCGAGGTGACCAGGGCGAGCAGGTAGGCGTTGACGGTCGAGACCCGGTACTCGATCCCCAGCGGCGGCGGCCAGCCGCCAAGCTCGTAGGAGATGACGCCGCCGCCGCGCACCTCGACCAGCAGGGCGACCGCGATCGCGAAGCAGGCCGCGACGACGCCGAGACTGAAGAGGCGGCAGAAGCGCGGATGGCGCACCAGCACGCAGACCGGCGCGGCGAGCAGCGGCAGGACGACTTCGAGGACGAGGATCTTCTCGATCACGACGATCTTCTCGATTCCGGAGGGGGCCTCAACCGTGCCCCATGTCGTACGCCACTGCCTCGTCCTCCTCGGACGTGCCGTAGTCGCCGTGAATGCGCACCGCCAGCGCCAGCGCCAGGGCGGTGGTGGCGACGCCGACCACGATCGCGGTCAGCATCAGCACGTGCGGCAGCGGGTTCGAGTAGAGGACGTCGTGGCCGCCGTGGCCCGCGCCGTGATCCGCTCCGCCGGGAACGATCGGCGCCGTGCCGCCCTCCACCTTGGCCATCGTCACGTAGAAGAGGATCGCCGCCGCCTGGAAGATGTTGAGCCCCATCACCTTCTTGATCAGGTTGTCGCGGGCGATGACGATGTAGAGGCCAACCATCATCAGGGCGATGAGCAGCCAGTAGGCCCAGAGGCCGGACAGTGCTTCCGGCAGGTTCACGAGACCTCTCTGCCGGCGCCTGCGTCCAGCGCCTGTTCCGCGCCCGTCTCGTCCTCCCCCGGGCGGCGGCCCACGAACGCGTAGTAGACGCGCATGATAGTCGCCGCGACGGCGATGCCGACGCCCAGTTCGATGACGATGATGCCGAGGTGCTGGCCGTAGTGGCCGGTGGTCAGCGGATCGAGCGCCGAGTAGTCCAGGAACTCTCCGCCCAGGAACATCGCCACCACGCCGACCGCGCCGTAGAGCAGCACTCCCGCCGCCATCAGGCGCTCCGTCAGCACCACGGGAACGACCTGCCGCAGCGCCTCCACGCCGAACGTCAGGGCGAAGATGATGAGCCCCGCGGCGAAGATGACGCCGGCCTGGAAGCCGCCGCCGGGACCGAAGTCGCCGTGGAACTGCACGTAGAGGCCGAAGAGGAGGATGACCGGCACCAATGCCCGGGCGATCACCCGGAGGATCGGCATCTCGCGGACGCGGGACGGCGGCTTCACGATTCCTCCTCGCCGCGTTCATCCCGGCGTCGCAGGCCGAGTCCGCCCAGCAGCAGCGCGACCCCGACGCCGGCGGTGAAGATGACCACGACTTCACCGAACGTGTCGTAGCCGCGGAAGCTGGCCAGGATCGCGGTGACGATGTTCGGGATGTGGATCTTCTCCTCCGTCTCCGCGATCAGCTCCGGCGCCAGGTGGTGATGGATGACGGCGTCGGGATCGCCGTAGGCCGGCATGTCCCAGGTGCCGTAGATCAGCGCCGCACCGGTGGCGACGACGATCAGGATCGGCAGGATCCGCGTTCGTTCCTGCTGCTTCTCGCGCCGCGAAGTCAGGCTGAGCGCCCCGAGGAAGAGTACGGTGCTGACGCCGGCGCCGACCGCGGCCTCGGTGAAGGCGACGTCCACGGCGTCCATCAGGACGAAGAGCCCGGCCGCCAGCAGGCTGGCGATCCCGGTCAGCATGGCGGCGGCGAACAGGTCCTTGAGCCTCGCCACGACGATCACGGTGGCGAGCAGCAGCAGCATGAGGAGGAGTTCAACCGGCGGCATCGCCGTCCCTCCCCGGCTCGTCTTCAATCTCCAGTTCGAGCGCCAGCCCGTGGCCGTGAGCCGCCTTGACCAGTGCGTGCGCGATCGCCGGGCTGCTGAACAGGAGAAAGGCGAGCACCAGGACCAGCTTCAGGGTCACCATGGACAGGCCGCCCTGGAGCATCAGGCCCAGGAGCATCAGGCCGGCGCCGGCGGTGTCCGTGACGCTCGCCGCGTGGGTGCGCTGGTAGAACTCGGAGAAGCGGTGCAGACCGATGCCGCCGACGATGCAGAACAAGCCGCCGGCAATCAGCAGGACCGCGGTCGCGATGTCCAGCGCGCCGTTCAACGGTCGGCCTTCCGGTCGTCGCGGGCCAGGTTGCCGAAGCGCGCGAAGCGCAGCACGGCCAGGGTGCCGGTGAAGTTGACCAGGGTGTAGACGATCGCGAGATCGAGCCACTCGGGCCGCCCGGTGAGGAAGCCGGCGACCGCGATCAGCAGCACCGTCTTCGTTCCGAACATGTTCACGGCCAGGATGCGGTCGAAGACGGTGGGGCCGATCGCGGCGCGGGCGAGCGCCAGGAACATCGTCACGACGATCGCCGCCATCCCTGCCAGGTACATCAGTCCGAGGCTCCCTCGATCCGCAGCACGTCGCGGTCCATCGAGCCGTCCATCACGTCCGCCTCGCTTTCCGCGTCGAGGGCGTAGACCAGCAGTTCGTCGTCCCGTAGGTCCAGGGTGATCGTCCCGGGCGTGAGCGTGATGAAGTTCGCGTACAGCACCTGGCCGAACGATGTCTTCTGGCTCGCGGGCACGCGCCGGAGCCGGGGGTGGAGTTCGATCCTCGGCGACAGGATCAGCTTCGTCACGTGGAGGTTCGCCGCCGCGACCTTGACCGCGAAGGCGACCAGGAACCGCGGCAGCCGAAGCCAGGCGGAGGCGCGGAAGAACTCGAAACCGCCTCCCGCGGCCCGTTCGAGCGCCAGGTAGAGGCGCCAGACGAAGGCTACGGAAACGACGCCGAAGGCGAAGATCAGCCACCCGTACAGCGTGTACGGCCCGGAGAGGGCGAGCCAGACCGCCGCCAGTAGCGCGAAGACGCCGAGCCTCATTGCGGCATCAGCCTCTAGCCGTCCGCATAGGACTGCTTCCCCTTCAGGATGGTCAGGCTCCACTTGCCGGTGGCCCGGATTCGCAGCGTCTTGACGCCCGCTTCAGGGACGAAGAAGGTCGTGATTCCCGACCAGTCCTCCGCGTTCTGCGAGATGTCGACGGGCGGCCCGATGGCGAACACGCCCCGGTTGCCCTCGACGCTGGCGGTGGCGGTGTGGTCGCCGCCGGCCATCTGGAACCGGACCGTGGCGTTGCCCTCGCCCTCGATGCAGCCGACACCGCATGGCTTCGGCGGCGGCGGGGGCGCCGGCGGCTTCCAGGCCGGACGTTCGACTGTCGGTTCGGCGGCCTGCGCGGCGGGCTCGGCGCCGCCGTCCGCGCATCCGGCGAAGCCGAGCGCCAGGCATCCGGCGAGCATCCAGGTGCTCGCCGCGTCGAGCGGGAACGGTCGCTTCACTCCCCGCCGCCCGTTGCCTCGGTTTCCGGTGTGTCGCCTTTCCCGTCCTCGTCGTCGCCGCTGTCGGCCCAGGGGAGCCAGGCGGCGTAGTCGATCTCATGCGGCGGCGGCTCGCCGCCGGGGCCCTTGAGGTAGTGCTCCATCCAGCGCAGGGTGCGGAGCATGTAGTCGAGACGGGCCGCCGAGCGCCGGTTGCCGTGGCCCTCGCCAGGGTAGAGGACCAGCCGCACCGGCGCCTGGCCAAGGTTCTTCAGGTGCCGGTGCAACTCGAGCGACTGGCTGGGATGGACCCGGGGGTCCTCCTTGCCATGCAGGATCAGGGTCGGCGTGCGGTTGCGCTTGACGTAGTAGATCGGGCTGCTCTTCTCGAAGTAGTCCCAGTCGTCCCAGAGCGTCGTGAGGTGATGGACCAGCTCCATCTCCATCGGAATGTCCGTCGTCCCCAGCTTGGAGATGTTGTTCGAGATGCCGACGAAGGGAATCGCCGCGGCGAAGCGGTCGGAGTAGTAGGTGGCGCCCCAGGCCGACGCGTAGCCGCCGTAGGAGCCGCCTGTGATGCCGACCCGGTCCCGATCGACGAGGCCGATCTCGATCAGATGGTCGACCGCGACGATCAGGTCGTCGAACTCGGGGCCGGCGGCCGCGTGCTGGCCGAGCTTCGAGAACTCGACGCCGCGCCCCGTGCTGCCGCGGTAGTTCGGGTAGAAGGAGGCGAAGCCTCGCGCCGCGGCGACCTGCGCGAAGTTCGAGTAGCTGGTCAGCCAGCCGTTGCTGTGGTGGCTCTCCGGGCCGCCGTGGACGAACAGGATCAGCGGATAACGCCGGCCCTCCTCGTAGTCGAGCGGGTAGATCAGCAGCCCCTCGAGCGCCAGCCCGTCCGGCGCCTTGTGCCGGACGACCTCCTGGCGGGCCAGGTCGATGTCGTCGAGCCAGGGATTCGAATTCGTCATGCGCACCGGCGGCGCCCGCGGTTCCGCCGGGTCGTAGCGGTAGATCTCCCGCGGATGGTCGGGGCTGTCCGCGACCAGCGCCGCCGCGCCGCCATCGCGTGGCAGGCTGAAGCCGAGGCTGATCGGGCCGCCCGGTTCGACCAGCGTCTCCGCTTCCCCCGAGGTCGACACCCTGCCCAGGGTGCTCCAGACGCCGACGGAGGCGGCGTACAGGAGGTTTTCGTCGTCCTCCCAGGCGAACGAGGCGACGTGGCCCTCGAGCTCCGGCAGCAGGTCGCTGAAGCCGCCTTCGCTGCCCACGAGCATCAGTCTGCCGGCGGCCGGGTCGTGTTGATCGGCGACCGAGACGGCGGCGACCTGCTCGCCGTTCGGGCTGAACCCGACCTGGCCGAGCTTGCCGATCGCGTCGACCTTCGAGACCACGGGGAAGCCGTTCGTCGATGCGTCCACGATCACGACCGACTTGCTCGTGTAGGAGTCGTCGATCAGGGCGGTCGGCGTTGTGATCGCTGCGAGGCGTTCGCCGGTCGGGCTCCAGACGGCGGAGATGACGTGCCCGTCTACCGACTCGACCAGGACGGGCTTCGACTCGTCGTCGCTTCGGTCCGCATCGAGCGCGGGAACGTCCGCGACCCAGAGCCGCACAAGAGGCCGGTCCTCCTCATAGATCTCCTGGTTGAACCCCTTCTCGCGGAGCGTCTTCAGCTCCTTGTTCGTCTCCTCGCGGGCCAGGAAGGCGACCCGGCTGCCGTCCGGCGACAGCAGGTAGGAGCCGACGCCGTTCGGGTGCTCGACCAGCCTGCGGCTCTCTCCGCCGCCGACCGGGATGCCGTAGAGGGTAGAGGCCTTGTCCGAGCCGCGCCGCGAGGTGAAGAGGATCTCGTCGTTGCCGCGGAAGGTGGGCCGGCCCACGTTCACCGAGCCGGCGATGAAGGGCCGGGAGGACCCGGGCTCCGCCATGTCGAGCACGTGCAACTCGGTCCAGGAGCCGCCGCTGTCCTCGTCCAGCGGCCGCCGCGGCACGCTCAGCAGGTAGGCGGCCAGACTGCCGTCCGGTGACACCGCGACCGTGCCGACGCTGCGCAGGCTGGCGATGTGGTGCGGCTCGATGGGGTTCGTCTCCTGCGCCGTGACCGTGGCCGGCGCCGCCAGCACGACCATGACGGCGACGGCCCGTCCGACGCTGGGTGCGCGGGTCTTCTGACCCGCTGCCGCCGAAGGCGGCTGGGAAACGCGCCGGCCGGAGGCCGGCTCCATGTGGACGATGTTCCGGTTCATGGCCTCTCTCCTGTCATTGGACCGCCGCGGCCTGCCGCTGTTCGAGCGCCACCAGCCGTTCCCGGATGTCGGGCGACAGCTTGACGCCCAGGTGCGTGATCGTATCCGCCGCCATGGCGATTCCGACCTCGCAGCAGGTGCGGATCGGCAGGTCCCGCAGCAGGCCGTAGAGGAAACCGGCGGCGAAGCAGTCGCCGGCGCCGGTCGTGTCGACGACGTCGACCCGGTGCGCCGGAACACGGTGGACTTCGTCGCCCCGGCGCACCCAGGCGCCGCGTACACCGTCCTTGACCGCGACCACTTCAATCGTCCTGGCCAGCTCGCGGGCCGCGGCCTCCGGCCCGAGACCGGTCATCATCCGCGCCTCTTCGGCGTTGGCGAACAGGATGTCGAAGCCGTGCTCCTTGTGCCGCATGAGGTGATCGCGCGAGCGGCCGACCGCGAACGGGTCGGCGAGATCGATGGCCAGCCTGGCGCCGACGCGGCGGGCGACCGCGATCGCGTGTTCGATCGCGTCGATCTGGTTCGGCGTGTCCCAGATGTAACCGGTCGTGAAGAAGATCCGCGATCGCCGGATGTCGTCCTCGGGCACGTGCTCCGGGCGGTACTGCCGGCACACGCCCAGGTGCGTGTTCATCGTCCGTTCGCCGTCGGGAGTCACCAGGACGACCGACGTGCCGGTGACTCCGTCGATGTGGGCCAGCCGGTTCCGGACCCGGCTCGCGTTCAGACCACGCTCGAACAGGCGGCCGGTGTCGTCGGCGGCGACCGCCGAGCTGTAGCTGGTGGCCACGCCCAGCAGGGACGCGGCGCGCAGCACGTTGGCGCAGGAGCCGCCGGCCTCGATCTCCGGCTGCAGGACTTCGCCGTCGCGGTTCAGCACGTGATCGAGGATCGCCTCCTGCTCCCCGGCGGTGACGAGCTTCATGATCCCCTTGTCGAGGCCCATCTCGTCCAGGTGCCGGTCCTCTACCCGCACCAGCAGGTCGAGGATCGCGTTCTCGATTCCGACCAGTTCCGGGTCGGCTGCCCGCGGCGGCTCCGCCACGGCGGGCTACTGGTCTCCCCAGCGGTCCTTGACCGCGGCGCGGTCGACGTGGTCGCCGCTCCGCGGCAACTCGCTGGTGAAGATGACGTCGCGGGGCCGCTTGAACCGGGCGATCCGGGAACCGACGTGCTCGCGGACCGACTCCTGGTCGAGACCGGCGTCGGCATCGGCCTCTACCACGGCGCGGATCGCCTCGCCCCAGCGATCGTCGCTGACCCCGAAGACGCATGCCGCGCGCACGGCGTCGAGTTCGAGGATGGCGGCCTCGACCTCGGCGGGATAGACGTTCTCGCCGCCGGGCTTGATCAGTTCCTTCTCCGGCTTACGGGCGACGTAGAAGAGATTGCCTTCCTCGTCGAAGCGGCCGATGTCGCCGGTGTGGTGCCAGCCGCCCCGGAAGGTGTGGGCGGTCACGTCAGGCTGCCCGTCGTAGCCCAGGAAGACCAGCGGTCCGCGGACGACGATCTCGCCGTCCTCGCCGGCCGGCACCTCGCGTTCGTCGTCGTCGACCAGGCGGACGCTGCAGAGTTCGGCCGCCTTGCCGGCGCAGCCGAGCCGTTCGCGGGCGTTCTGGATCGTGACGAATCCGCTCGTCTCGCACTGCCCGAAGCCGGCCCAGAAGGTGGCGTCCGTCTCGTCGTGCAGCCGCTGCATCGTGTCCGGCGAGTCCAGGCCGGTCACGTGCCGGAGGCTGGGCAGGCGGCTCCTGGCTTCGGCCGCCGCGTCGAGCAGGGTCGTGAGCACCGGCGGGAAGTCGCTGATCATCGTAATCGCATAGCGGTCGATCAGTTCGACGGCCTGTGCCGGGTCATACTTCGCGGTGACGACGTTGGCGCCGCCGGCGTGGAAGACGCTCAGCAGGTGGCCGAGCGCCGCGATGTGGAAGAGCGGCAGCGCGACCAGGTTGCGGTCGGTGCCGTCCAGCCCGAGCGACGCGATCTCCTGCAGGTTGGCCCAGACCAGGTTCGAGTGGCTGAGCAGGGCGCCGCGGGGGATCACGTCGACGGCGGCGGTCGCGATGACGGCGAAGGGCTCGGCGGCGGCGACGTCTGGCCGCGGCAGGTCCGCCGCCGCGCCGGCGCCGGTGTAGAGCGAGTCCAGCGAGGCGTAGCCGTCCGCCGCATCGTCGCCGAACTGGAACCAGTGCGGGATCGCCTCGTCGCCGGGGCCGCCCGGCACCGCGTCGAGGAAGTCCGCGCCGACGACGAAAGCCCGCGGCTTCGCCCGCTCGCGAACGAGCATCTCGATCTCGCCCGGCTGCAGCCGCCAGTTGATCGGGTAGACGACGATGCCCTGGCGGGCGCAGGCGAAGTAGAGCTCCACGTAGGCCGCCGAGTTCTGCGCCAGCACGGCGAGCCGGTCCCCGGCCTCGAGTCCGAGTCCGTCGAGGCCCCCGGCCAGCGCGTCGACCCGCCGCCGCAGTTCCGCGAAGCTCCGTTCTTCGCCGTCCTCCGTGACGATGGCGAGCCGGTCGCCGAACGCCGTCGCGTTGCGGACGAGAACGTCGTAGAGCGTGAAGTTCTGAACGCTGGACACGGTGGACGGGGCTTCTGCGGAGGCGAACCGGCGCGCACTTTATCAACGGCGATGCGGTGCCTGTGTGGCGGCGTCGGTGTTGACCCGCCCGCGCGAAGCCGGGGGAGGGGGTCCCGGACGGCCGCTCGCGCTTTCCTGGTTCGGGGGGTGCCGGCGCTCGCTTCGGTCGCCTGCGCTCCGGGAGGGCGTCGCTAGATGAAGGCTCTACGGCAGTCGCTTGGCTCCAGCCCGCCGGGACCCCCTCCCCCGGCTCCGCGCGGGCTGGACGCTGCGGCGCTAGGCTACGAGGTCTGAGTTGCGGGGAGGAGGGGCGCGCATGCAGAGGTGCGGTCGTGGGTTAGTGGCTGGGTGCATTGCCCTGCTGGTTGGCGGGGCGGTGCCTGCGCATGCCTGGAACGACTTCGGCCATGAACTCATTGCCCGGATCGCGTGGCAGGAGCTCGAGCCGGAGGTCCGCAGCCGTGTCCTGGCGTTGTTCCGGGAGGCGCCCAGGGACAGCCTGATGCATTGCCTCGATCTGAACCAGGACCGCCGTCGTGGCTGCGGTCGGTTCGCGTATCGCCTGGGGGATGCCGAGACTGCCGAAGACGGCGACCGCATCCTGTTCGAGCGGGCCGCCTACTGGCCCGATCTCGCGCGCCAGCTCGAGAAGTACAACCGCCCGACCTGGCACTACATCGGCTGGACCTGGCGCCAGGGGGCCGACGGATCGGCTCACGACACCGATCTGCCCGTGGCCGAGCCGAACGCCGTGAGCCAGTTGGTCGAACTTGCGCGCTCCGTCGCCGATACGTCCGGCCGCGCGGACAAACGCGCCATCCACCTGGCCTGGATCTTCCACCTCGTCGGCGACGTCCACCAGCCCCTCCACGCCGCGTCCCGGGTCACCGACCGCCGGGACGAACGCGAAGGCGACCGTGGCGGCAACGGTTTCGGTCTGGACGAGTGGAACCGCAACCTCCACGCCTTCTGGGACGGCGCCCTCGACGGCCGGTTCCGGGCCGACTACCGGCAGCAAGCGCTGGCGAAACTCAGCTCCGAATCCAACCGGCCGCCGCCCGATCAGTTCTGGAGGTACTTCGGAGAGGCCCGCGACCGCGAGTACGAGACCCACAAGAACCGGATCGCCGCCGAAGCCCGCTCTCGCCACCCCTTCGACGACGCCGTCCGCGCCAGCCTCAAGTCCGGCGACTTCGAAGCCTGGGCCCACGAGTCGAACCAGATCGTCCGCAACACCTTGTATCCGCCCGACCTCAACCGCGGCGAAGCCCCTCCCGCCGCCTACGCCGACCTCGCGTACGACATCTCCCTGCAGCGCGCCGCCCTCGCCGGCTACCGCCTCGCCGACCTGCTTACGAAGCTCCTGGGCGAGTAGACGGTGAGGCCCTCGGCCTCCCGCGTTTTCTCGTGCGTCGACGCTCCGCGCCGTCCGCCGAAGGCCGGCGAGGGCGCCGGCGCACCCAGTGTGGGGCGTCTACACGTGTCGCAGTAGCACCGTCACGAGCGGCAACGACCTCCAGCCCGCGTGGGTCCAGGGGAGGGGGTCCCGGCGGGCTGGAGCCAAGCGACTGCCGTAGAGCCTACGTCTAGCGACGCCCTCCCGGAGCGCCGGCGACCGAAGCGAGCGCCAGACCCCCAGTTCACCAAGCGGGCGTGAGCGTCCGTCCGGGACCCCCTCCCCTGGACCCACGCGGGCGGGTGCAAGCCGACGCCCGCTACGCCGCCGGCAGGCGGTCCAGGAACCGGCGGATCATCGCTACCAGCCGGTCCGGCGCGTCGTAGTGGACCATGTGGCCGGCGCCTTCGATCTCTTCGTGCCGGCCGTTGCGGAACAGTGCGACGCGGCGGGCGATCTCTTCGGGTTCGGGGGTGGCGTGCTGGTCGTCGACGCCGCGGCGGCTGGTCCAGAACTCGTTGGCCAGGGCGGCGGTGAGGATGAGGGTGGGGCAGGTGACCCAGCTCCAGCGTTCTTCGGAGGCTTCCGGCACGTTCGACATCCAGGTCGTCACCACCTGGGGATCCCACTTCCACTCCAGGCCGCCGCCGGGCAGGGGTCGCGTCCCCAGGTCGACGAACTCGAGCGCGCGCTCCGGGTGGAGGCGGGGATGCACCCGCTTCAGGAGATCCCAGGCGTGCTCCTTCGAGGCGACCAGCCGGTGCTGTCGCGGATGGGTCAGCGCCTCGATCGCCGTCCTGGCCCGTTTCTGCTTGACGTCTTCGGGAAAGCGGTTCAGCGCGTAGGGCGGCCCGAGACCCTCGATCAGCACGATGGCCCGTGGCAGCTCGGCGAAGATCCCCGCCCACTGGGCCGCGACCTGGCCGCCGAGGCTGTGGCCGATGACGAACGGCCGCTCGAGCTCGCAGTCGAGGAACACGGCGTGCAGGTCGGCGATGTGGTGAGTCATCGTGTAAATGCCGGGATGCGCGCTCTCGCCGTGGCCGCGCAGGTCGTAGGCGATCACCCGGTGGTCGGTGGCGAACGCCTCCGCGACCGGCGCGAGCGTCAGCGCGAAGTCCTGGATGCCGTGAGCCAGCAGGATCGCGGGACCATCGGCAGGGCCCCACTCGTAGACCTCGAGCTCGGTGCCGCTGGCCTCGATGCGGCGCTGGCGGAACGCAGCCGATTCAAGGCGACGCGGAAGAGAGGGTGCGGCTACGGTCAACGAGTGTCCACCAGCGGGAAACCGCTGTCGGCGAGGGTCCGGTTCAGGTCCGCCAGCGGGCCGGTAAGAGTAGCGCCGAAACGGTTTTCCTGCTCGGCGAGCTGGCTGCTCAGCATCTCCCACACCGCCGCCTGCTGATCGGTCGGCCGGGCGTCGGCCTGGCCGACCGACCGGGCCAGGTAGGTGAGGCGTGCGTAGAGGCGCCGTGGCCAGCGCAGGGAGTCCTGGCCGGTGCCGGTCAGCCGGAGGTCGAAGAACTCTCCCTCGATCGTGCGAAGCTCCTGCCGCAGCGAGCCGGCCTGGTTGGTCGCTTCGAAGACGTCGACGTCGCCCCCGCGCTCCGACAGGCGATCTTCGAGTTGCCGCAGGTCGTGGCGGAGGCGCTCGGCGTCGTTGATGAGGTAGGCGGCTCGTTCGATGCCGTCGCGGATCTCGGCGAGCAGGGCCTGCTGCGCTGCCAGGTCGCCGGGGGAGGCGGTGGAGTCGGGGTCGAGGAGGATCTCCATGTCGACCGTCGAGATCGGCTCGCTCCCGTCCTCTGCGTCGCCGTCGCCGTCTTCCGCAAGGACCAGTTCGATCCGGTAGCTGCCGGGCACTGCCAGCATCGAAAAGCGGCCGCCGTCGGGCAGGGGCCGCCAGCCAGCCTCCGGCATCTCCCAGTCGGGCCGCTCGTCGGGCCTGGTGCGCAGCCGTGCCTGGGTGGTCGCGGCATGACGTAGATCCCAGGTCACGCGGTGGAGGCCCGGCGCCGCGGGAAGATCGTCCATGGTACGGACCAGGTTGCCTTCGCCGTCGCGGATGCGGATTGCCGCGTGGCTGCCGCCGCCTTCCGCCGGCGTTGCATCATCGCCGTCCGATTCCGGGATCCAGTAGTGGAGCAGTGCGCCGTAAGGTGGGTTCGTGCCGGTCGCCGGCACGTCGGGCTGGGCCATCGGCGCGCCACGGGTGCGGAAGCGGTAGGTGATCCGCGGCGCCAGCAGCGTCGAGCCGCGGCTCGTCAGACCGCGGGCGATCTCGCGCAGCGGCGTCAGGTCGTCGAGGACCCAGATTCCGCGGCCGTAGGTGGCGACCACGAGGTCGTCGAAGTGCTCCTGCACCTCGATCCAGTGGACGGGCGCCGGAGCAAGGTTCGCAGCGCCGTCGCTGCGCCGGGAGAGGCTCCGCCAGTTCGCGCCGTCGTCGAAGGAGACGTGGAGCGCGTTCTCGGTGCCCAGGAAGAGCAGCCCGGCCTGCTCCGGATCCTCGCGGACGGCGTGGACGTTCGCGAGCGGTCCGCGCGGCAGGCCGCCCGCGAGATCGGTCCACGTTTCGCCGTAGTCGTTCGTCCGGAACACGTAGGGCGTCGTGTCGCCCTCCTGGTGACGGTCGACCGCCACGTAGGCGGCGCCGGCGGCGAAGTCCGACGGGTCGATGTTGCGCATCGTGCCGAGGGGCGGCAGGCCGGGAACGTTCGCGGTGACGTTGGTCCAGGTGTCGCCGCCGTCGCGGGTCAACTGGATCTGGCCGTCGTTCGTGCCGGCCCAGATCAGCCCGGGCTCGAGCGGGCTCTCGGCGATCGCGAACACGACCGGCGCGATCGTCGGTCCGGCGTCGTCGAGGGTCAGACCGCCAGTGCGGCCCATGAGCGCCGGGTCGGCGGTCGTGAGATCAGGCGAGATCCGCTCCCAGCTCTGGCCGCGGTCGCGGCTCCGGTGGACGTACTGGCTACCGGCGTAGACGGTCTCCGGGTCGTGCGGCGAGGTGGCGAAGGGCGCCGTCCACTGGAAGCGGTACTCGAGTGCCGAGGCCGGCGAGCTCTCGATGGCCAGCGGCCAGACGCTGACGTCGCGGGACTGGCCCGAGCGCAGGTCGTAGAGCTCGAGCTGACCGTCGTAGCAGCCGGTCCAGACCAGGTCCGGGTCGGCGCGGTGGACCATCGAGAAGCCGACCTCGCAGCCGCCGACGGAGTGCCACTCGCCGACCGGGATGCCCTGGGTGCGTCCTCCGTAGAGGACCCGGCTTGGCCCGCGCATCGAGGGTCCGTCCTGGCGGTTGCCGTAGACGTAGTAGGGCCGGCGGTCGTCGGTCGAGACGTGGTACATCTGGGCGATCGGCAACTGGGGCCGGTACCAGGAGCGCCCACGGTCGTTCGACACGCTGACGCCGCCGTCGTGACCGACGATCCGCCGGTCGGGGTCGAGAGGGTCGATCCAGATGTCGTGGTGGTCCCAGCCGGGCTGTTCAAAGCCCTCGCTCTCGACGGTCCGGCCGCCGTCGAGCGAGACGGACTGCCGGGTGGCGACGAACGTGACCTCGTCCGCGCGGTCGGGCGCCGCGGCCATCCGCGTGTAGTAGAGCGGCCGTGTGATCAGGTTGAGGTCGCGGCTGACCAACCGCCATGAGTCGCCGCGGTCGTCCGAGCGCCAGAGGACGCCGGCGAACGGATCGGACGGAGCGAAGTCCCGGTTCGAGCTCGTCTCGATCAGCGCGTAGACGCGGTCCGGATCGTCGGCCGACACGGCGAGCCCGATCTTGCCGAGCGGCGGCTCGGGCAGGCCGGCTCCCTCGAGGCGCACCCAGGTGTCGCCGCCGTCCTTCGAGCGGTAGATGCCGCTGCCCGGGCCGCCGCTGGTGCGGCCGGAGGTGCGGATCTCGATCTGCCAGGCCGCGGCGTAGACGAACCGGGGGTTGTCGGGCGCGAAGGCGAGGTCCACGGCGCCGGTGTCCGCGTCCACGAACAGGACGTGCTCCCAGGTCGCACCGCCGTCGCTCGTGCGGAAGACGCCGCGGGCCGCTTCGGACTGCTGCTGCGGACCGTAGGCGTGGCCGAGGGCGGCGACCAGGGCGGTGTCGGGATCGTCCGGGTGGACCAGGATGCGGCCGATCCTGCCGCTGGCTTCGAGTCCCAGGTGTTCGAAGCTGTCGCCGCGGTCGGTGGAGCGGTAGACGCCGTTGCCGATCGAGATGTTGCTGCGGATGAAGCTCTCGCCGGTGCCTACCCAGACCACGTTCGGGTCGGAGGGGGCGACCGCCAGCGAGCCGATCGAAGCCGCTTGCTGGCGGTCGAAGATCGGCTCCCAGCCGACGCCGCCGTCGTTGCTGCGCCAGAGCCCGCCCGAAGCGGCGCCGGCGTAGTAGACGTTGCTCTCGCCGGGCACGCCGGCGACCGCGGAAACGCGGTTGCCGATCGGGCCGATGTGGCGGAAGGCGAAGGCGTCGAGCAGCCCTGGCGACTCGTCGGCCGCCGGTTGCGCGGCCGCGGCGGCGGCGCAGAGCAGGAGGGGGAGAAGAGGTTGAGGGCGGCGGAGGATCAAGGCGTACGGCTCGGGCTCGCCGCTTCGCGGCATCGCGTGAATGCCGGCGGGGGCGCCGGCGCACCCAGTTTGTGCCTAGTAGCCGGCCTGCTTGTCGACGACGTTGCGGAGCGGCCTGCCCGTCGCGAAGCGGGTGATGTTGTCCCGCAGGAGCTGCGTCCGACGCTCTTCGAGCCGGTCGGAGATCGTCGCCAGGTGCGGGGTGATCGTCACGTTCGACATCGTCCACAGGGGGTGGCCGGTCGGCAGGGGTTCGGGATCCGTGACGTCGAGGCCGGCGGCGCGGACCTTGCCGCTTTCGAGCGCCGCGACCAGGGCGTCCGTGTCGACGATCTTGCCGCGCGAGATGTTGATGAAGTAGACGTCCTGCTTCATCAGCTCGAACTGACGGGCGCCGATCATGCCCTCGGTGGCCGGCGTGTGCGGCACGGACGAGAAGACGACATCGGCCCGCGGCAGCAGGTCGTCGAGTTCGTCGGGCTTGCCGACGTAGGCGACATCGCGGTGGATCGGGATGTCCTTGGGATCGACGCCGATCACGGTCATGCCGAAGGCCGCGGCCCGCTGCGCGATCTGGGTGCCGATGCCGCCGAGGCCGATGACCAGGGCCGTCTTGCCCCGGAGCTCGATCATCGGCAGCGCGCGGTCCGTGTTCCAGCCTTCCGGCATCTGGGCGTTGAACGCCTTGATGTTCCTGGTGAAGTTCAGGAGCAGGGCGAAGGCGTGGTCGGCGATCTCCGGGCCCTGGATGATCTTCGCATTGGTCAGGGTGATGTCGCTGTCGCGCAGGTCCGGGATCTCGAGGAAGCCCTCGACCCCGGCGGAGTTGCTCTGGATCCAGCGCAGCTTGCTGTCGGCCGTCAGGAAGTTCTCGATGCCGCGGTAGCTCGCGATCAGGCCGTTGCAGACGTTCGGGTCGAGACCCTCTTCCAGGGCGACCAGGTCGAGGTTGTCGTGCTCGTCCTCCAGGTCCGCGAGCGCGTCGGTAAAGAACGCCGGCATGCACACCGTGACGGTCTGCCCGAACGCGCCGGAGGCCGCGAACAGGAGGAGAAGAACGGTGAGCAGAACCGGTCTGAGATCCAGCGCTGGACGGTGGAGCATGGGCGTGTCTCCCTGAGCGTTAGGCGGTTGTAAACGGGCGAAGTGTGGAGCGTAGCAGTGCCTGCCGCGGGCGGTTCCGCAGGTGTTACCATGCCGCCGCTCTCGGCCCCCGGGATTCACCACAGGAACCAAGGAAACAAGTCAGATGACGACGGACGCTCTCCGCGAACGCGGCGACTCACTGGAGGATGCCTTCTTCCGCAACATGGACCGGGAGCTGATCGACGAGCTCCGCGCGAAGAAGGAGCGTGAGCAGCAGCTCGACGAGCTGGCCGCGGCTTCGGGCATCGCACACCGTGACGTTCTCGGCGCCCTGCTCGATGCGGGCATGCACGGCGAGGCGCTGGTGGCGGCGGGTCTCGTGCCGCTGATCGAGGTCGCCTGGTCGGACCACGCGATGGATGCCGCGGAGCGGGACGCCATCATGCAAGCCGCCAGGGATGCCGGAGTGACCCGCGGGTCGACTGCCGCCGAACTGCTCTCCGCCTGGCTGGAGAGGCGTCCGGGAGCGGAGCTGCTCGAGGCCTGGAAGGGCTATGCGGCCGCGCTGGTCGCCGAGCTCGACGAAGCCGACGCCGCGGCGGTGCGCGGCGACATCATGAGCCGGGCTCAGGCCGTCGCTGAAGCCGCCGGCGGCTTCCTCGGCCTCGGCAGCGTGTCTCGCGAGGAGCGGCGGATGCTCGCCGAGCTGGCCGCGGCTCTGGGCGGCTGAAGCGCTTACCAGCTCGCCTTGATCACGCCTGGGAGTTCGCCCCTGAGGGCGAGGTCCCGCAGGGCGATCCGCGAGAGGCCGAACTTCCGGTAGTAGCCGCGGGGCCGGCCGCTGACGGCGCAGCGGTTGCGGACTCGCACCGGGCTGGAGTCGCGGGGGAGCTTGTTCAGCAGGCGCTGGGCCTCGAAGCGCTGGTCGGGCGGCAGACGCTCGTCCTTCGCCAGCGCGCGCAACTCGTCGCGGCGCTCCTTGTATCTCTCGACGATCTCTTTGCGGCGGTCGTTCTTGGCGACCGATGCCTTGGTGGCCATCTGTTCCGTGTTCCCCTAAGCTGATTCCGATGCCTGCGCGGCCTGTCCGGCGCGTCCGCTGCCGCGGCGCGCAGGGAGCGCGTACCTTAGCAGGTTTCCCCGGGAGCGTCCGCGGGTGGTGCCAGCCGATGCGGCTCATCGGGCCCGCGCAAACATTCGCTCAGATTCGCTAACAAAAGCCCCTTGACCCTCAGGGCGGACTCGGACAACGTGGCCCCGGCCATTTTCAGCTACGGCGAGCATGTCGGGATCGGTACTTTGAGGGCTGGCGGCAGGCCGATACGTCTTCGACGGCAAGCCCTGCGGCAACTGAGACGGGAGGTGTGTGTCATGGGTGGAGCGTCCGAATCGGGAAGCCTCGCTGCGAGGTGGATACCGGCTCCAGGGATCGGCAGATGGGTGGTGGCAGTGCTCGTGCTCGGCGCCCTGAGCGTCCCTTCAGTGGCCCAGGCCTCCGACTGGCCGCAGTGGCGCGGGCCGAATCGCGACGGTCGGGCAGTCGGAGGCGCGCTTCCCGCGGAGCTGCCCTCGGCACTCCACCAACTCTGGAAAGTGCGGGTCGGCGGTGGTCAGTCCTCTCCCATCGTGGTCGGCGACCGCGTCTTCGTGCACGCGCGGCAGGGGGAGGAGGAGGTCGTGCTCGCCCTGTCGGCCGCGACCGGCGAGGAGCTCTGGCGGCACAGCTACGTTGCCTCCTACGCGCCCAGAACCGCGGCAATCCAGTACGGCCCGGGTCCGAAGTCGACCATGCTCGCTGAAGGCGATTCGGTCTACAGCTTTGGCATCCGGGAGCGCCTCCAGGCCCTGGACGCCGACTCGGGCAAGGTGCGCTGGGAAAAGACCTTCGACCATCTCTACGAGGAGCCGTATCCGGTCTGGGGGACAGCCTCCTCGCCGTTGATCGAGGGTGACCTGCTGATCGTCCCGATCGGTACCACGGGCAACGAGCAGCAGGGAGATGAGGGCGCGCTCGTCGCCTACGACAAGACGACGGGCGAGGAAGTGTGGCGCGTCGACGGACCGCCGGCATACGCCTCGCCGGTGGCGTTCGACCACGGCGGGGTACGCCAGATCGTGACGATGGACGACGTCTCCTTCTTCGGAGTCGGCGCCACCGATGGCGATCCGCTGTGGTCGCTCGACTTCACGACGGCCTTCCAGCAGAACACGCCGACCACGGTTCGTTACGACGGCAACTTCATCCTCTCGGGTTACCAGTGGGGGACTGCCGCGATCAGGGTCGAACCGCCGGCCAAGGCGAAGGGCGACTGGTCGGTGAGCGAGGTCTGGAAGACGACGGACGCGGAGCTCTACATGGACTCCGCGGTGCTCGTCGGCGACCACCTGTACTTCCGTTCGAACAAGAGAGCCGGCACCTTCGTCTGTCT
The DNA here is from genome assembly GCA_022826745.1 of Thermoanaerobaculia bacterium. Lineage (GTDB taxonomy): Bacteria > Acidobacteriota > Thermoanaerobaculia > Multivoradales > Multivoraceae > Multivorans. The sequence goes on from JAJDUI010000008.1 coordinate 443,191, forward strand.
CAATCCCGCCACCGGAGAGATCGTCTGGCAGGGGCCAGGCCGGTGGGCCGCCTACGCGTCGGTGATCGCCGTCGGCGACCGCCTCCTGGTGCTCACGGACGAAGCGGAACTCAAGGTGATCGCGGCGGATCCGTCGGCCTACCGGGAACTGGCCTCCTGGGAAGTGGCCGACAGCACGACCTGGGCCCACCTGGCGCTCTCCGGGTCACGGGTCTACGTGAAGGACGAGGAACACCTGGCTGCTTTCGATCTGGCTTCCACGCGAGTCACGGAGGCCGGTGAACAGCCCGCCGCTACCGCCTCCGCGAAGGCTGATGCCGCCGGAGGCTCCAGGGAGGACACGGAAGCCGTCAAGGTCGCGGTGCGGGCGATGCTGAAGGCCATGGCGGCCGGCGACATGGACCTCATGTGGACGTATCTGGGCGAGGACTTCAGGTCCTACAGCGGCGCCGACAAGGATGTCTTCCGCGACTATCTCGGGTCGACCGCCGGTAGCAGGACTCCCAGCGACGAGATGGTGGTCGAGTGGGACGGCGCCACGGCCAAGGTCACCGGCACTCGGTGGATCACATCCGCCGGGCTGGACTTCGGACTCGAGATGCTCGTGAACAAGCGCGGCGGCAAGTGGCTCGTCACCTGGATGGACTTCGACTCCAGGCGCATCCATGGTCAGGAGTAGCGATGGGCGGACCGGGGCGCCCACGGTCCGCTGGTCGCCTACGGGCGCCGGCGGACGACCATCGCCACTTCAGCGAGCGCGTCGAGAGTGAGCCCCTCGTCACAGAGCTTCCGCAGCGCAACGGCGACGACGTCACCGTGCTCACCGGCGAGAACGTTGGGGAGCCGGTCGCGGAGATCGCGGTCGCACCAGCGGGCGGCGACCTCGAACCCGTGATCCTCATAGACCGAAGCCGGGTGGCCGCCCATGAGTACAGCCAGAGCACGGTAGGGCGGCAGAGCCTTGGCGACGGTCGCCTCGACGCCCGTGGCGTCGGCCCAGCGCACGAACTGCTCGAGAAGCGCAACGCCGATGCCCCTCCCCTGGTAGCGGGGATCGCGAGCGCTGCCACTGGTCAACTGGCCGACGTGGTAGCAGAACAGGTTCAGCGTCCTTGGTGGCAGGGTGGGAGTGTTCGCCTGACCGAAGTCGCCCCAGTAGGAGGGAACCATGATGCCGGCGGGGGAGCGTAGTGCCGGGTCGTAGCGGCGGAACTGGAGTTGGCCTACGTGCTGTTCGCCGTCGAAGGCGAGGATCGCACTCGCCCCGAGGTCGGCGATTCGGCTACGGACCTCGGCCTCCGGTCCCTGGCAGTCGATGGGGACGCTGCCGAGATCGGACATCGTCATCGGGCGGTAGTGAATCACTGCGGCCGAAGTTATCGTGTCGGCAGCGCTGCACGCGGCTGCCGGCATCACGACCAATCTGAGACCTGGCAATCAGAGAAGGGAGCGCAGCGATGGATATCATGCAGGCAACCGAGGCTCACGCTCAGAAGTGGGCGGACGAAGTCGCGGACCTCGTCTACGAGACCGGTCCGACCACCTACGAGTACCAGTTCGGCGGCCGGGAGTTCTACGACGAGATCGTCAAGGCCTCGTGGCCCAGGGCGGGCACGCTGTTCGGCTACGACTGCACGACGATCGCGGTCGAAGGCGACGAACTCCTGGCGATCGAGATCGGCTTCCGAGGTCCGGAATTCGCCGCGCGCAAGAAGACGCTGGGCGCGCTGTGGGCGCCGCTGATCGAGTCGGGCCGGGTCACGAGGGAGCAACTCGGCGAAATCGGACGGGCCGCCTATCTGGCCAGCTACCTGAACGTTGCGATTCCGTCGGCGGTCTACTACGTTCACGCGCTGGCCGTCGTCGAGTCCCGGCGGGGTGAGGGGATCGGCAAGAAGCTGATGCAGCGCGCGATCGACGACTCGAAGAGCGAAGGTCTTCGCGGTCTGCACCTCGACGTCCTCTCGGGTACTCCGGCGGTCCACTTCTACGACTCCCTGGGGCTGGAGTGCCTGACCGAAACGGTCGCGCCGATACCGCACCAGCACGGCATCCCGATGGAAATGCGGATGGCGCTGGACTACTAGGGGCGGTCCGGCCTGCTGCCGGGCGGGAAGAAGAGAGTCCCCAGCCCCCTCTCCAGTTCGGCGCAGGCCGCGGCCTCGCCCATGTTGCAGGCGGTGGAGAGGAGGTCCTGCGCCAGGGGGATGTCCTTCGGCACGCCGTGCCCGTGCACGTGGGCGTAGCCCAGCAGGAAGCAGCTCATGCTCTCGCCGTCCTCGCAGCCGGCCGGGAGCTGTCCGATCGCATCGGACACGCCGGCGGAGGTCATCGACACGTTGCCGTCGAAGACGGCCTGGATGACGACGTTCTGGCAGCCCTTGTGGAAGCCGCCGCGACACGCCTGGTCGAAGTAGGAGACGCCCTCCAGCGGATCGAGCGGCATGATCTCTCCGCGGTTGTAGAGCACTCCCAGCATGTTGCACTCCTCGCCGCCGCCGTTGTTGCACGTGAGTTCGAGCTTCGTGACCAGGTTCTCGCAGGCGAACCGCTTGCCCTCGTCGCAGGCTTGCTGCCAGTACTTGAAGTCGTCGCCCTCGTGCGCGCGGCCGACGAAGTTCGATGTCAGCATCCAGCCGAAGAGCCCGATCCAGACGGCCATGAAGGCGTAGTTCACGCGCCGCGGCTTCGTCGCCTGGAGCAACGCCGACAGGCGGAAGCTCTCCACGCGACGCGACTTTCCGAGCCGGTCGAGCAGCGGCACGCAGAGGTTGAGCACCGGCACGAACAGGAGCTTGTCGTAGAAGAGGGGGACATCCACCTGGCGCAGGAACTCGAACAGGCCGAAGACGCTCAAGCCGTAGAGGGCGCCGAACACCGCGCTTCCCAGCCGGCTGCGGGGCGAGGTCGACGGATCGGTGACGAGGAGGTGAAGACCCAGGAAGACCGCGATCGGGATGCTGGCGTCGACGAAGAAGTGGACGCCGGTAACGCTCGAGTAGACGAGGTTGGCCACGACGAGGGCGGCCGCCGCGAACAGGGTCACGATCGTCACCGAGAAGAAGAACTGCACTACCAGGCCGGCCATGAAGATCGCGACGTACATGTGGGGCGCGTTGGCCAGCGTCGTCGCGATCTCGGCGCCCCAGGTGAGGTCCGTCGTCCCGGAGAGGATCAGGCCGAGTGAGAAGACGGAGAGAGCGAAACCCGACGGGTTGAAGATGTGCCGCTTGCGGCCGTCCCGGTTCCAGCGGAAGAACTCCTTGCCGAGGATGCCGACGGCGATCATCGCGAACTGCAGGTAGAACCACTCCTCCTTGAAGCAGAGGAAGAAGTTCGTGCTCAGAATGATGGGAAACTGCCCGAAGCCCAGGTGCCAGGTCTTTCGTCTCGACCAGCCCACGAGCATGTCGAAGGCGTAGGCGAAGACGATCTGCGCCAGGATGAGGGCTGCCTGGTGGCGCATCTGCTCCCAGTAGAAGGCCCAGTAGACGTAGATGCAGGTCTGCACGAAGGCCTGCACGTAGTGCGAGGGGATCAGGGAGACCTTCAGGTTCAGCTCGCGGCCGCCCTGGCCTGAGTCGGCCAGCAACCGACCCTGCAGAAGAGCGAGCACGCCGCAGGCGCCCCAGAGCGACCAGGTCAACCCGGTGCTCGCGCGGAACTGCGGGAGCAGCGAGAACAGAAGTAGCAGGAGGGTGAAGGACGCCGGTAGCCACCAGGCGGGCGGCAGCCGCTGGACTTCCCTGACGTTGGCCATTCGGGACCTCTTTCCCTTTGACACTATAGTCACGACCGGACCTCCGGCCGGAGTGTGTCCGAAGGAGAACGATGCGATCGAAGGCGAGACTGCGCCGGCGTCGTCCATGGGCCCGAAGCATGGCGCTCCTGCTGGTGGTGCTCGTGGCCGGCGCGTTTTGGGCAAGCCGCCTGGTCCGCGACAGTTCCGCGGAGGCGGCCCTCGACAACGCCCTGGTGACAAGCCGGATCCCTGGCCGAACCGAAGAAACGAGGCGGCGCTTCGAAAGCCTGATCGAGGACTATCGCGGCAGCCGGGCGGCGTGGGCCGCGCACGGCTACCTGGCTGCGCTGGAAGCTGCGAACGACCGTTTGGCGGAAGCCCGTGCGCTGTGGGAGAGGCTGGCCGAAGGCGGTCCGGCCGATCTGGCGGCGGACGCCGAGATGAGCCTGATTCACCTGGATCGCGAGGAGGGTCGACTCGAGGACCTGGCGGACAGGCTGGAGAACCTGATCGAGGACGGAGACAGCAGCCTGCCGGAGGATGTCCTCCTGTTCGAGCTTGCCCAGACGCTCGAGCAGCTCGGGCGGCACGAGGAGGCTCGCCGGATCAAGCGCTTCGAAGAGGTGGCCCCCGAGCGGCCTCGGGTTCAGCGCTGACGCGTGAGGAGCGCGGGCGGGACTAGGCGACGGCGCCAGGTGTCGCGACCTTGGGATCGTTGACGCCCATGCCGTCGAGAAGCTCCTGGAAGCGCGACTCCGAACGGAGCTCGTCGAACGCCGGATGGACCTTCGCCCACATGGCCACTCCGCGCTTGACCCTGATCGCTTCTTCCAGCCAGTGCAAGGCCATGTCTTTCTCGCCGAGCCAGGCGTGCAGTATGGCCAGCGAGTCGTAGTGAGCATCCTCGTTGCGGGCCCGCTTCAGCAATCGGGCCGTGCTCCAGCGGAGCACTCCCCGCTCGCCTTCCTTCTCGAGGATTCTCCCGATCGTTTCGGCGTCGTTCGGACGACCGGCGTTTCGCAGGTGGACCTGCCGCTCGCGGACCGCCTCGTCCGGGCGGTCCATGGCGCTGTAGCAGGCAGCGGCCAGTGATCGCGTCGCCGGGTACGTGCTGTCGATGGCGAGCGTCCGGCGCGCCTCGGCGAGCGCCTCCTCGTAGCGACGGGACAGGTAGTAGACGAAGCACAGGCTTCGGCCCAGCATCGGCGCGAGGGGATCCAGGTGCGTGGCGGTCTTCAGCTCCTGCTCCGCTTCCTCGAGGCGGCCGACCGGCGCCAGGAAGTACTGTCCGTAGGAGAAGCGGGCGTTGGGATTCCCGGGATCGAGTCGCAGCGCGCGCAGGTAGGCGCGCTGTGCCGCGGACCAGTCCCACTGCAGTGCGGCCCGCAGAAGGCCGCAGGCCCGGTACGCGGTAGCGGTCGTGTCGCTCAGTTCCAGCGCCGTCTGCACCGCTTCTTCCGCCTTTGACGCCGCTTCCCCGACGCGCAGGAAGCCGTCGACCGCGAGCGTTCCGTAGCACAGAGCGAGGACGGCATGACCTTGCGCGAAGTCCGGCTGCACTTCGAGCGCCCGGTCCAGCAGTTCGATGGCCTGCTTGACCCGATCGCCCTTCTGCGTGCCGAGGTGATAACGGGCCTCCAGGTAGAGCTGGTACACCTCCTGGCTCTGCGTCGGACGCTTGACGATCGGCCCGGGATGCGGCGCCAGCAGCTTCCTTCGCAGACGGTTGACGATCGCCCGCGCGATGTCCTCCTGGATCTCGAAGACGTCCCCGAGTTCCCGATCGTAGTGCTCGGACCACAGTTGGGTGCCGTCCGAAGTGCGGATCAGGTGCGCCGAGATGCGGAGGCGCTCGCCGGCTTTTCGCACGCTGCCTTCCAGGATGGCTGAGACGCCCAGTTTCTCGCCGACCTCCGGGCTGCTCAGGTCTCTCAGCCGGCGATCGAAGGAGGAGGTTCTGCCGACGACCCGCAAGCCGTCGACGTTCGCCAGGGCATCGATGAGTTCCTCCGCCACCCCGTCGCAGAAGAACTGCTGTTCGGGATCCGGGCTCAGGTTGAAGAAGGGCCGGACCGCGACGGACCCCTCCAGAGGAGCTTCCACCGGTGCAATGAAACGGTAGCCGCGACCCGGAAGCGTGACGATGTACTGCGCCTTGTCGTCCTTTCCCAGGCTCTTGCGCAGCACCGAGAGGTTGTGTGTGAGGTTGCTCTCATCGACCGCGGTGTCCGGCCAGACCATCGCCATCAACTCTTCCTTGTGGAGGAGGCGGCCGTGGTTCTCGACCAGCGCTCTCAGGGTGTCGAAGACCTTCGGCCGGAGGGGAACCAGCTTCCCCTCGCGGAGCAGGCGGCGCTGCCCGAGGTCGAGCAGGTACGGGCCGAAGAGGTAGGTGCGACGATCTGGAGGAATAGACACGGCCGGAGAGGGAGTCGGCAGAGCCTAGCAGCGCGGCCGACGGCTTCGGCCGGTCGCGGTGTCCTGACGAGTGAGCCGCGGGGCGGCTCTAGCGGTCCTGAGGTTGCTCGGAAAGCCCGGCGATGATCCGCCGCCGCACTTCGGTCGGGTTGGTGACGGGCTGGCTGCGCAGCCGTCCGACCTCCGAGGCCTCGTAGGGCTTCAGTTCCTTCGCGTTCTCGGGATCGAAACGCTGGACGATCCAGGTCATCAATCGCGCCAGGGCCTCGTCGTCGATCAGGGCCTGGGAGGCGCCGGGCACCTGGACGAGATAATCCCGCCATTCGGGGCTGGCGATGTACTTGCCCACCTCGCCGGGCAGGGGAGGGACCGTGCCCTCCACGCCGGAGCCGTCGGCCATGTGGCAGCCCTGGCAGTGCAGCATGTAGTCGAGGTGAGCGAGACGGTAGGTGTCCGCGTCGTCCGCTTCGGCCCCGGCCGCGGCCGCGCTCGCGGACACGACGAGGATCGTGAGCAGAACGAGAGGGCGATGCACTTCGAAGTCCTACTCGGCGACCGAGAGAATCCGGGACATCGTGCAGTTGTAGCCGAACGGAGCTCCGCCGTTGCCGCACCACAGGACGGAATTGGAGCGCTGGGGGTGATAGCGCATCGTGTCGCCTTCGTTCGTGTTGCAGTAGCAGCGCTGGCAGGGGAAGGCGCCGCAGCAGTCATGGTAGGCGACGACGTAGCTCTTGCCGTCCGCCGGATTCAGGCAGGTGCCGGTCCATGTGATGGGCGCGGCCTTGGATCCCGGCGGACAGGAACTCGTCGAACCGCCGCAGCATCCGCAGAGCCAGCCGTCGACCGAGCAGTACGCCCAGTAGTCGCATTGCATGGGATCCTGCATGGGTTCGGCCGCGTCGTCCCCGGCTTCCTGCGCGAACGTCCGGTCCACCGGCAGCAGCGGCAGCAGAACGCCGCCGGCGATGGCGCTGCCGATGGAACCCAGCACAGATCGCCGGGAGGTCTTGTCGGCCAGACGAGTGGCCGCGCGAACGGAGATGTTGTCGAACCAGTTCATGGCAAACCTCACGATGGTTGTTGTGAACCCCCCGCAATGAGCACCCGGCCTTCTTCCTGGTGCTCGAGAAACTCCTGTATCGAACTGACGCCCAGCCTCTTCGCCTCGAACAGGCTCTCCACGTGCTCCCTGCTGTTCGTGAGCCCCTGGGCCGCGACGACCCCGTTCTCGTCGAGCAGGACGCCATACGGGAGCTTGCCGATCTCATAGGTCATGCCGAGTTCCGGCGAGAGCACGTAGGCGTAGTCGTCGAGCCGGCTCTTGCTACGAAACTCCGCGTGCTGCGCCGGGTCGCCGTCGCTCGCGAAGACGAGTCGCAGCCAGTCCGACTCTTTCCGCGCGATGGATCGGAGCGCCGGAAGGAGTTGAGCGCATACGGGGCATTTAGGCGTCAGGAACGTGATCAGAGTACTTCTTCCATCCGGATCGGGAGCGCCCAGGACGACCGCTTCACCGTCCAGGGTGTCGAGTTGGAACTCCGGCGACTTCTCGCCGACGCGCACCGTCTTGCTCAGCGCCAGCGCGCCGACCGGGCCGATCCGCTGGTGAATCACGCCGACCTGGCGGGCGAGCGCGAAAGTCACCACCGCCAGACAGAGAATCGCGAAGCCCATGATCGCGAACAGGATGCCGACGGAGGTCGTCAAGACGTCCCCTCCCGGAGCAAACCGTGGTTCGCCATGAGCACGTCCGCCGTAGCGTACATGGCGATCGCGAACAGGCCGAGCGAGAAGGCACCGGCAAGGTCGGCGAACTCGAGCGGCCTCGCGGCCGCTTCTGGCACCAGCAGCAGGGCCACGGCGATCAGCACGAGATTCCTCAGCACGAGACCCCATCCCGCGGGCTGCCCGGCCGTCCCGCCCCAGGAGCAACCGCAGTCCTCGGGTGCGATGCCGCGCGCGATGCTCACGGACATGCCGAGCGCGTACACGCCGAGCAGCGCGGTCACCAGGCCGACGGCGGCCGTCCCGGAGGGATAGGCCGCGCAAAGTGCGGCGGCGACCAACTCCGCGGCGATCAGGACCGCCGTCACGAAGGCGGCGAGCACGGGCGAACGCGGCAGACCGAAGCCCTGCAGGTAGCGGGACGCGATCGCCGAGGTCGTCCGCAGGTCGCGCATCTTGTGCACGGCGGTGCCGAGGAACAGCAGCGTGAGCAGAACTCGCGCGGCGATCTGGACGACCGGGTCGATGCCGAGGCTCATGGACGAGTCAGTCCCAGGGTTGCATCATGACGAGGACGCCCCTGACCTCCACGTCGGGGTTCAGGGTGCGCGTCACCTCGCCCGTGTTCGCGTCGTAGATGTCGACGTGGCTGTAGGTCGAGGCATAGAGGAGCGGCGCGTCGTCCTGGCTCACCGCGACAGCGGCCGCGGCCTTGTCCATCTTGTAGCGCGCCAGTCGTTCGCGGCTCTCGATGTCGAACACCCAGGTCTCGAAGCCGAAGCCGCGGTGGAAGTCGTAGCCGCCGGGCTTGCGCTCGAGATCCGGGACCACGGACATCAGCAGGAAGATGCGGCCGGAGGCTTCGTGGATCGCCATGTGCTGGTTCGGCGCGGCGGGCACCCAGACACCCGCTTCGTCCTCGTCGCGGAACGTCCAGGGTTCCTGGAAGCTGATCCCGCCGCCGCTCGTGTCGACGGCGTGCATCACGCCGCGCACCGAGGCGAAGTACCAGACGTCCCCTGATCTCGCGCCGGTGGGGTGCAGGGGGTCCCCCTCTGCGTCGAAGAAGCCGGGGTGGGTTTCTCTTCCGCTCTCTGCGCCGTTCTCGTCCAGGTCGACGGTCAGCACGGATCCGTCGCCGCACAGCGACAGGAACCGGCGCGGGCCGGCCGCCATCGTGTGTGCGCAGCCGCCCGTCTCGATCTCGCCGACGTACTTCCGCTCCTGCAGGTCGACGACCCCGAAGCTGAGGGCGGGCGTGAAGAACGACTGGATGAGAAAGCGGTCGTTGTCCGTCAGGGTCGTCAGGTTGGCGCTCGCCAGCCCCCGCATCGCCTTCGGCGGCTCGATCGGGATCTCCCCCTTGATCTCGAGCGTGTTGGCATCGAAGATCTCGACCACTTCGACGAGGTCGCCGTGGTAGCCGCGCGACATGTAGACGGCATGGTTGTAGATCTCGTCACCCGAGCCGGGGATCTGGGGCAGGAGGCCCTGGTAGCCGAGTTCGATCGTGCCGAGCAGGGTGCCGCTGTCGGCATCGATGAGATCAGCGTGCGCGTAGTTCGCGAAGGACGCGATCCAGACCCAGTGCGCTCCGTCCGGTTTGTCCGGCAGGGTCGCGGTGGTCAGCGGTTCCGGAAGGGAGGCCGGATCGATCTGCGCCGAGGCAGGAAGTCCGGCCAACCCGATCGAGGCGACGAGCGCCAGCGCGAAGAACGTCCTCTTCATACCTACTCCTTTCGGGTCCAGAACAGCTCGTACTCGGTTTCCCATGTCTCGCCGCCGTCGGTGGAGAGCACGGAGAGTTCGCGGAGCCGGCCGTCGGGCAGCGTGAAGAAGCTGAAGCGACCGATCGTCCCTTCGTCCAGGTCAGCCGTCTCGAAGCGGAACTCGTTGTCCGTCATGTTCCCGTTCTCGAACCGCATCCTCTGGCCACCCGGCTTGCCGGAGGCGGAGAGGTAGCTCCAGTTGTCCCGCGTGTCGCTGTAGACCAGTACGCAGAAGAAGTCCCGTATGCCCTCCATGCGGGTCTTCCATTCCTCGACGAGATAGCAGCCCTCCGGCCCCAGTTCCCAGACGACCTCGGCCATCAGTGCCCCGTCGCCGGTGTGGACTTCCCACTCGCCTACCAGGTGGTGAGCGGCCTTGCAGGCTGGATTCGCCGCCTCCTGGGAGTCGGCGGCCGCGGCCGGGGCGGCAAGGAGCGTGACCGTTGCGGCTCCGCATGCGAGTAGTCGCACAAGACCCATGTCGTCCTCCTCCCGAAGGCGCGTTCCGACGGTGCCGGTGATCGCCTTCTCGACTGTGTTCAGGTCGAATCACTGTTACGGAGAAGGTGCTGCAAGTCAAGGCAGATACGAGCATTTCAGGTTCGCTCAGATTCGCTAAGAAAAGTTCCTTGACTCGGGTGGGGAAGGCCGCAAACCTTACAGTGTTTGAAACTGCGCCAAGGGAGGTCCGTATGCCGTCTTCTCCTCGTCTAGCCGCGAAGCTCGTCTTCGCTCTGGTTGTTCTGGCGCTCCTCGTGTCGACTGCGGCCTACGCCCAGAACGTCGGTTCAGTGCGCGGAACGGTCCGCTCCGCGGACGGCGAAGCCCTGCCGGGAGTCCTGGTGCAGGCCACCGGCGACATCGTGCGCGGCGAACGCACGTCCGTCTCGGGTGTCAACGGCGACTGGCTGATCCCCGGACTTCCGCCTGGCTTCGTGACCCTGACCGCGACGCTCGAGGGAATGGAAACCGAGACGGTGGAAGGCGTCCGCGTCTCGATCTCCGGTGTCGCGGTCGTCGACTTCTCGATGCGGGTCGCGGGAGTGGAGGAGGCGATCACCGTGACCTCGGAGGCGCCGATCCTCGACGTGACGAGCTCCTCGGCCAGCAGCAGTTTCCAGGCCGAGTTGATCGACGCCAAGCCGACGACCCAGCGCAACTTCCAGGAACTCGCCCTGATGGCCCCCGGGGTGTCGGCGAACGGCCAGGTCGGGTCGGTCGGCGTGTACTCGGGGTTCGTTTCCGCCTACGGACGGGACGAGGGCTCTGTGGCGTGGAACGTCGACGGACTCGACATCAGCTTCCCGGATACCGGCAACATCTGGGGCGCCTGGGCCGACCCGGACACGATCGCCGAGGTGCAGGTGCTCGGCGTCGGAGCGCCGGCCGAGTACGGGAACATGACCGGCGCCGCGGTGAACGTCGTCACCAAGTCGGGGACCAACACGTTCCAGGGGCGCGCGGCCTACACGGGCGAGTTCGACGAGCTGACATCAGCCGGCCCCCAGGTGGAAGACGCGGCGGGGGTCGAACGCGGCTTCGTCCGGGAGACCTACAACAGCTGGACCCTGTCGGCGGGCGGCCCGATCAAGAGAGACAAGCTGTACTTCTTCGCCGCGGTCGGCCTCAAGGAGGATCTGCTGCTCGAGCCGGGAGCGACGCCGAGCATCGACATTCCGGTGAGCACCTTCGACCACTACAACCTGAAGCTCGACTGGTCGCTCACCCCATCCCATACGGTGACGGGCGCCTTCCAGTTCGAGGACTACGCGCGCTCTTACGGCAACAGCAGCCGTGTGATCACGAATCCGGCCGCGGTCGGCACCGAGTACGTCGTGGTTCCCTACACCCGCCTCGGCTACCAGGGGATACTCGGCAGCAACACGATCCTCGAACTGAACTGGAACGACATCCACAACAAGAACCGCAACGTCTCGGCGACCGGCAGCCTGGAGCCGCCCTTCATCGACTTCAACACGAGCCCCCAGACGATGAGCGGCGGCAAGACCTACCCCTACATGTACCCCGTGTGGTGGAACCGCGGCCATGCCAAGGTGACCCACTTCGCCGAGGACCTCGCCGGCAGCCACGAGTTCAAGTTCGGATTCCAGTACAGCAGCAGCGGCGAGAAGGCGGCGGCGGTCTATCCCGGCTTCGGCGGCAAGTACTACTACAAGTACGGGGCCAACTACTACGTCTACTCGCGCAAGGAGCACTACTACGGCGCGGACACGGAGGCGCTCGGCTTCTACGTGGACGACTCATGGCGCGTCAACGATCGCCTCACCCTGAACCTCGGCGTGCGGACCGATTCGGATGGAGGCGAGATTCCGCCTTACCCGATCCTGGAGTCCTACCTCTGCGACGAGCTGAACTGCGGCGTCAAGACCGGAGAGTTCTCGCCCAAGTACTCTGATGTCGTCGACTACTCGAGCGTCGACCCCCGGCTGGGCCTGGCCTACCGGATCGGCGACGGCGACCGCCAGGCCGTGCTTCGGTTGTCCGCCGGCAGGTATCACGAGATGAACGTGGTCTCGAACTGGCAACAGCCCCACCCCGACCGACCGGTCGCGCGGTTCGGCTACAGCCCGAACCGGCACGGTCCGTTCGTCTACTTCTCCGAGGTTGGCAATGGGACCTTCCGACTGCCCAGGGGGGATCTGAAACGGCCTCAGACGGATCAGTACGCGGTGGGATACGAGAAGCAGATCGGGGAGTACGTCGTCGGCGTCCAGCTCATCACGCACGAGACGACGGACATGATCGGCTGGCAGATCGGGGACGACGGCGAGTACGAAGACATGCCGTACGTCAACCCGCTGACGGGCGAGACGATCATGCTGAAGAACATGATCGTTCAGCCGGCGCTGCAGAAGGGCAACCGCCCCGGGAACGCGGCGAATGCCCCGCCGGGGACCAAGTACCACCAGAAGTACAAGGGCGCCTTCCTCACCTTCGCCAAGCGGCACACCGGCCGATGGTCGCTGAACTCGTCGCTTGGCTGGGCGGAATCGAAGGGCTTCCAGCCCGACGCGCTCCAGGAGAGCCAGAACAACGCCTTCTACATCGGCAACCAGGGATCCGACCCGAACCATCACCTGTTCGGAGGCGAGCTGGGCCAGAGCGACCGGCCATGGACGTTCCGGACCCAGGCGACCTTCGATCTCCCCTGGGACCTGCGGCTGGTCACGATCCTGAACTACGAGGACGGTCGCCCGTACCGCCACATGGCGCGTGTGCGCCTGAATCAGGGGAACGTGACGGTCCCGCTGGAGGCGATGACCGGCGACCGCCGGATGCCCGAACGCAAGCAGATCGACATCGGTCTGTCGCGACGGTTCACGCTCGGCGAAGACGTTGGTCTGAATCTCGACCTGCAGGCGCTCAACCTCCTGGACGACGACGGGTTCTACTACTGGGGCAGCTACGGCCGCTACCCGGCCGAACTCGTGCCGTCGAGGTACTTCCTGCCGCGACGGATCGCGCTACGCGTGGGCCTCGACTTCTAGAACAGCTCTTGAAAGGTGGGTTGCTGAGATGACGACGAAACCCAGGACGCCGTTCCCCTTCGATCGCCGCACTCTTCTGGCCGCTGCCCCGCTCGGAATCCTCGCCTCGGCCTGTGCTCCGGCGGAAGAAGCCGGGGCCGCTGAGGAGGCAGCCGCTGACGCGATGGATCAGACCGCTTCCGCGGGTGGCGACGCGGGTCTGACAGAGGCCGAGATCGCGCATCGGCAGACGGCCCGCGACTTCGTCAAGGCGCTCGAGACGAGCGACTGGGAGCGGTTCTCCAGCGTCGTGGCCGACGACGCGCGGTTCATCACCCACGCGGCCGAGGGACCGTGGGCGCGGTCGATGACTGAGGGCGGCGAGGTGATCGTCGAGAACATGAAGCAGTTGATGGGCGGCCTGGCCGACCCCAACCTGATGATCACCCGGGAGCGGGTGCTCGGGCATCTCGTGATCCACGAGCGGGAGGAGAGCTTTACGACCGAGAACGGTCCCACGACCTCGAACATCACGGCCATGTACCTCGTCCACGACGGCAAGGTGCAGGTCTGGTTCGAGCTTGTGGGCGACCTGCCGGCCTAGGAGCTCGCGCCACAGGACTGGGTGCGCCGGCGCCCCCGCCGGCTTCCGAGAGGGTCGCGCCGCGAAGCGGCGACCATTCTGCGGCGCCTAGCCCCGGGCCTGCAGGCGCCGCCCGTTCTCTACCGCTTCCCTCGCCTCGGGCAGGCGTCCCTTCCGGTTGAGGATGTCGGCGAGCACGAAGTAGCCGAACGGTCCGAAGCCGCCGTCCGGATCGCGGCGCAACCCCTCCCGGACCAGCAGTTCGGCGCGGTCCAGGTCGTCGCCGCGGTCCATGTGGAGCTTGGCAAGGTGGTAGTAGCCGAGAACGAACTCCGGGTTCGAGCGGATCGCCGCGCGCCACATCTCCAGGTGATCCTCGGGCCGGCCGAGCCGGCCGTACAGGTGTCCCAGGTTGAACTGGGCGCGGAAGTGGTAGGGCGCGTGCCTGATCGCCTGCTCATAGGCAGCCGCTGCCTGCTCGGGACGGCCGGCCTCCTCGTGAGTCAGTGCGAGGTTGAACCAGGGCTGGCCGATCTCCGGATTCTTGGCGATCGCTCTCTCGAAGTGGACGGCCGATTCCCGGCTCCGCCCCAGGAGCGCCAGGAGTTCGCCGTGCTGATTGTGGATCCACGCCGGTGCCACCTCTTCCGCCGCTGCGGCCTCGACGACGCGTAGCGCTTCGGGAAGGCGGTTCAGGTCTGCGTAGATGTCGCTCATCGCGATCGCCGCGTTCGACTCGTAGGGCGCGAGTTCCACCAGCCGGTGAAAGCCCACGAGAGCCTCCTCGAGCCGGCCGAGCCGCCAGTAGCTCGTGGCGAGTCCGAGCAGGGACGCCTGGTGTTCCGGGTTCAGGGCGAGCGCCCGCTGGTAGAGCTCCAGGGCCTGATGGTTGAGTTCCGCCGAGGCTGCTTCGTCTCCGCGCCGCGAAGCCTCGTCGGCGCGGCGACCGACGATGCCGCCCAGCATCTGATTCGCGTCGACGATGCTGGCGTCCAGTTCCAGGGCGGCGCGCAGGTACTCCTCGGCTCCCGCCTCGTCGCCGCGTCCGATGAAGCTCTGCGCCTCCATGATCGCCCGGTGAACCGCGATCCTCTCCTTCGGATCCGTTCGCTCGACGCCGTCGTCCTCGTCGACGCCGCCGCTGGCACGGCCGGCCAGGTAGCCCAGGGCGCGCAGTTGGGCCAGCGTCTCCGTATCGAGATCGGGGCGCCCGCCGGGCCGCTCGCCCGATGACCTCAGGCCGCGGTAGTAGGCGAGCAGGCGGTCGCGCAGGGAGCGCGCCAGGTCCCGCTCCTGGAGCAGCACGTTCGTCTCTTCGTCGGCGTCCTCTCGCAGCAGGTAGAGCTCCGGGTTCGTCGTCTCGATGAACTTCTCGGACTCCGTGCGGATCGAGCGCAGGGGCGCCCAGTTGTAGTGGTAGAGGGAGTAGTAGGACTCCGTGTAGACCTCGCGTTCGGATTCCCGTTCCCGTCCCAGGATCACCGGTAGCAGGTCGACGCCCTGCACCTCGGCCGGCACATCCTCGCCGACGATCGAGAGGACGGTGGGCAGGATGTCGACGTGGCTGACCGCTTCGTCGACGACGCGCCCTTCGAGCTCCCCGAACGGCAGGCGCAGAACGAGGGGAACGTGGACGGTCGAGTCGTAGATGAAGTAGCCGTGGAAGCCCTCGCCGTGCTGGCCCAGGCCCTCGCCGTGGTCGGAGGTCAGGACGAACACCGAGTCGTCCATCACCCCTCGGCTCTCCAGCCCTTCGCGGAGCAGGCCGACGAGCGAGTCGGCGTAAGCCACCTCCGCGTCGTAGGGGCGGTCGGGATACTGCGACCGGTAGGGCTCGGGCGGCGTGTAGGGATCGTGAGGCTCGAACAGGTGGACCCACAGGAAGAACGGCTGGTCGCGGGGCTCGTCGAGCCAGGCCAGGGCATGCTCGATCGTGTCCTGCCCCTCGTGCTGTACCTGGCCGAGGTTGACGGAGGGCTTGTTCGGGTCGAGCTGGAAGTCGTCGCGGTAGCGGTCGAAACCGCGGCCGATGCCCCAGCGCGAATCGAGGACGAAGGCGCTGACGAACCCCGCAGTGTCCCATCCGCCTGCGGAAAGCTCTTCGGCGAGAGTGGGCAGCGTTTCGTCCAGCGAGTAGCCGACGTTCTCCCGGACGCCGTGGAAGGGCGGGTAGGTGCCGGTCATGATCGAGCAGTGCGCCGGCAGCGTGAACGGCACCGCGGTGGCGGCGTTCGAGAAGCGCACGCCTTCCCGGGCGAGCCGGTCCATGTGGGGAGTGGAAACCAGGTCCGAGCCGTAGCTGGAGAGCCGGTCGGCCCGCAGCGTGTCGATCGTGACCAGGATGACGTTCAGGCGGTCGGTGGCGACGTCGCCGGCGAGTTCTTCCCAGGTTGGCGTCGGCTCCGGTACCGACCTCGGGCGCGGCTCAGGGTCGGTCTCGGGAGCGCAGCCGAGCGGCAGCCCGAGGGCAAGGACCGCCGCCAGACGCCGTCCCCCGGTGGTCACGGGCTGATCAGATCCTCCAGCTCCCGGACGCCGCCGTCGAAGCGCTCGAAGGCCCGCTGGGCGCGTGCCCGGTCCGCCAGGTCGCCGCTGCGGTCGAGTTCCGCGGCGCTCTGCATGACGCGTCCGATCGCCCGGCGCGCCTGTCCCCGCTCGCGCGCGCTTAAGCCCTCGAGCCGGTCGAGCAGCGCTTCGGCGAGGTCCCTCGCGTCGAAGGCGGGCACGTAGAGCGTGAGCCACTCGCCGTTCTCGATCTGGGACCGGACGCGGTCCCGTTTCAGCGCCATCAGGGCGGTGATCGCGACCGGATACTCGGGGATCGTCATCGGCGGCCGCTCATGGCTGTGCGGCCCGGCGCGGATCGCGCCGCCCCCGCGGGAGGCGCCGCCGGCCGGCTCCACCGTCGTCTCCTCGAAGTAGAAGTCGTAGCGCTGCTGCTCGCCGGCGAGCCAGACGTGGGCGAAGAACTCGGCGGGAAGCTCGCTCGGGATCTCCGAAGAGAGATAGTCGCTGCCGATCGCGGGCGCCATCGGGTAACGGGTCTCGTCCCAGTTCTCCGTCTCCTCGTTCCAGGCCTCGAAGACGACGTCGCCGCCGAAGTTCCGCGGATCGACCGGCTGCTTGAAGTCGTCGTAGATGTAGAGACGGAACTCGCCCTCGTTCGGCAGCGCTCCTTCCAGGTGGTGGTAGTTGTTCGCCGCCATGAAGAACTGACCGCCGTGGAGCGGGTTGTGGTCCATGTGGGCGGCCGCGTTCGGGTCGGCGGGATTGGGCGCGAGCCCCGGCGCGCCGCCACCTTCGCGGCCGGCCGGCAGGTCGGTGCCACCGAATCCCGCGGCCAGCATGCCGCCGCGGGACTGGGGCTCGTCGCGCGGCACGAAGATCTCCGGCAGGACGAGGTGGTCGTCGAGCTCGTAGTCGACGTGGAGCGCGAACGGCTGGACGACGGGGTTCTTCGCCCTGCCGACGTCGAACGATCCGATCAGTTCGACCCGGGTGCCGGGCGGGGCGTGGATCGCCTCGTCGAACAGGTAGCTGGACGGAAACTCGGGGTCGTACTCGGGAACGTAGAGCACGGTCTGTACCCGCTGGTCCGGGAAGTGGACGCGGACCTCCATCGCTTCGAGCTTGTCGCCGACGTGCGGGTGGAGCCCGATCAGACGGGCACGTTCTGTCAGGGAGATGCTCACGGTCTGGGGCCGTGCGGCCCGGCGGCCCTTCAACGCGAGCTCGCCGCCGGCTCTCGCGCTCTCGACCCAGAGCTCGACCTCGTCCTCGGTCTGGGCGAGGAACAGGCCCAGGCTTGAGCGGTCGCGGACCTCGATTCGTGAGTCGTCGTTCGGACGTCGCCGGTACTCGACGACGAGCTCGACCTTCGAGCCGGTTCTGAGCCGCTTGCCGGCGCCATCCGGAAGCAGCACCGGGTCGTCGCCGCGAAGCCACTGGCCAAGGAACTGCGGGCCGGCGGTTGCGGTGCGCATCCGGGTCGGCTCCGGCTCGTCCTCGTCGCGGAACGGGTCGTACGGCACCTGGACCTCGACCTCGAGTTGCTCGGGCTCCGCGTCGTCGGGCTGGTGGACCCAGGCCGCCATCCGGTAAACGACGCCGGGGTGCTGGGGCCGGAACTCGTAGCCCGTGATCCAGACGTCCTCCTCGAGCTCGACGGCGAGCACCTCGCGGTGCGAGGCAGTCTGCTGGCCCGGTTCTACGACCGTCTCGGCCGAGGGCTCGAGCACCACGTCGGGGTAGCCGAGCACCCACTCCTCCTCCGTGAACTCCAGGGGCGGCGGCAGGTTGCGCCGCGGTCCCTGGGGTCCGCCGCCCTGCACCCAGGCGACGACGATGTCGATCTCCTGCTGGCTCATCCGCCGCGAGTTCCGGAAGTGGTCGTAGCGGGCGTCGGCGGTCCAGGGCGGCATGCGGCCGGTCATCAGTTCTTCTTCGATCGCCACCGCCCAGGCGCGGGCGCCGGGCTTGGCGTCGTTGCCGTAGGTCGTCAGGTCGATGTAGTCCGGCGCCGAGCCCTTCGGGTTGTGGCAGGGCATGCAGTAGCGGCGGAGGATCGGCCGGACGTCGTTGGCGAAGTTGATGTCGGTCGTGATCCGCACGTGGGCCGGCGCCGGGTCGGTGGCGATCCCGGTCAGCGTCAGGGCGGCGAGCGCGACGGTGGCCGCGGCGGCTGCGAAGCCCCTGCCGTGTCTCATCGTCCGTCTCCGGAGTAGAGCGTCAGGTCGCCTTCGTTGTCGGCAAGGAACAGCGGCCGGAAGTCGTAGCCGAGACTGCGCAGGCGGTCGCCGCCGCCTTCCTGACGGTCGACGACCGCGGACACCGCGGCGACTTCACAGCCTTCGGCCTCGACCGCTTCGATCGCGCGGATGATCGAGCCGGCCGAGGTGACGACGTCGTCGACGACGGCGACCCGGCGGCCCTCGACGATCAGCTTGCGTCCGTCCGGGTGGTACGAAGCGTCGATCCGGGCGCTCGTGCCGTGGCCCTTCGCCTTGTTGCGGACGAGGAAGCCGAAGAGCGGAGTGCCGTCGAGGTCGCTGGCCACCGAGGCCGCCGTCGCCAGGTAGGCGCCGCCCACTTCGGGGCCGCCCACGGCGTCGACGCCGAAGGGACGGAGCTGCTCGCACAGTGCCTCGCCGATCAACCGCGACCCCCGCGGCGACAGCACGGTCGCCTTCGTGTCACAGTAGTAGTGCGAGCGCGCGCCCGAGGTCAGGACGAAGTCGCCCTTGGCGATGCTCCGCTCCTGGAGCAGGGCCTTCAGTTCGTGCAAACGGGGAGCGTTCTTCGAGTCCGGCACGGCCCGAGAGGGTATCAACGAGCAGCAGGGATAGGCTCTCGCGCGTGGTGGATCGAGGCACTGCAGGCGCTCCCGCTCGTATCGGCATCGTCACCGTCTCGGACCGCGCGTCCCGGGGGGTGTACGAGGACCGCGGCGGGCCGGCGATCCGCGACTATCTGGCGGAGGTTCTGACCTCATCTTGGGATCCGTGTGCCCGCGTCGTCGAGGACGAGGTCGAGCAGATCTCGGCCGCCCTTCGTGAACTCTGCGACGAAGAGGATTGCTGTCTGGTCGTGACGACCGGCGGCACCGGGCCGGCTGCGCGCGACGTGACCCCGGAGGCGACGCTGGCCGTGTCCGAGAAGGAGATGCCCGGCTTCGGAGAGTTGATGCGGCAGGTATCGCTCCTGGCGGTGCCGACGGCGATCCTGTCCCGCCAGACGGCGGGGATCCGCGGCTCCTCGCTGATCGTCAACCTGCCGGGGCAGCCAAAGGCGATCGGCGAGTGCCTGGACGCCGTGTTCCCGGCGATCCCGTACTGCGTCGACCTGATCGGCGGGCCGTACCTGACGACGAACGAGGAGCGGATCAAGGCGTTCCGGCCGAAGTCGGCCAAGAAGCCGGGCAACTGAGGAGGAGCAGCATGGGGAATGAAGCGGGGCCGCGGCTGGTTCGCGGTGCGCTCGTGGCGGTACCGCTGGTGGCGCTGGTCGCAGCCTGTGCACCGCCCGGAGGCGGCGAGGATGCGACCGTCTATCGAGACACCTGGGGCGTTCCCCACATCTACGCCGAGTCCGCCGAGGCCGGGCTCTACGCCTCCGGCTGGGCGATGGCCGAGGATCGCCTGTCGCAACTGCTCGAGAACTACCTCTTCGGGCTCGGCGAGTACGCCGGCGCCTTCGGCCCCGGCAACAACGACGCCTGGGTCCGCTCCGACCTCGAGTCGCGGATGTGGGACCACTACGGCACGGCGAAGCGCCACTACGAGGCGAAGCTCAACCCGGAACTCCGCCGGCACCTCGCGGCGTTCATCGCCGGCATCAACGACTACCTCGACGCGCATCCCGAGGAGGTGCCGGACTGGTGGGGCGACCGCCCGGTCGATGTCTACATGCCGGTCGCCTTCAGCCGCCAGTTCATCTGGAGCTGGCCGGCGGGGCAGGCGCGCTCCGACCTGCGGGCCGTCGGCATCGAGCCGAGCTTCGACGTCGACCTGCGGGCGTCGAACGAGATCGCGCTGGCGCCGGATCAGACCACCTTCGGCGCGGCGGCCCTGATCATCGACCCGCACCTCTCCTGGCTCGGCCGGCACCGCTACTGGGAACTGCGGCTCCACGCCGGAGAAATCCACATCAGCGGCTTCGCCACGTCCGGCTTTCCCTACGTCAACCTGGGCCACAACGAGCATGTCGCCTGGGCCCACACGACCGGCGGTCCCGACACGGCCGACGTCTACGAGCTCACGCTCGATCCGGACGATCCGGGCCGGTACCTCTACGACGGCGAATGGCGGCAGATGACGAGCCGGACGGTCGAGGTTGCCGTCGCCGGCGAGGTGGAGCCACGGGAGGCGACCTTCTGGTACTCGCACCACGGCCCGATCGTGGCCCGCCGTGGCGAACGGGCGTACGCCGCGGCGCTCGCCTACGAGGAGGAGATCGGCTACCTGGAGTCCAAGTACTGGTTCATGGTCGCCGAGGACTACCTGGGCGCGGCCGCGGCGCTGGACGTGCGCCAGATCATGCCGCAGAACGTGATGATCGCGGACACCGGCGGGAACATCTACTACCAGCGCACCGGCCGCGTGCCGATCCGGCCGGACGGCTACGACTGGAGCCGTCCCGTCGATGGATCGACCTCCGAGACCGAGTGGCTCGGCATCCACCCCGCGTCCGACCTGATGTCCCTGCTCAACCCCGAACGCGGCTACATGCAGAACAACAACATCGGCCCGGACACGATGCTGGTCGGCTCGCCGCTCGTGCCGGAGCGTTACCCCGCTTACCTCTACAACCAGCCGGCCCTCTACACCCACCAGCGCGGCGCGGCCGCCGTTTCCCTGCTGGAAGCGAAACGGGAAGCTGGCGGCAAGTGGAGCGAGGAGGAGATCGTCGAGCTGGCGCTCAATCGCTCCGTCTACCAGGTCGAGCGCTGGGTTGAGGAACTCAGGCGCGGCGAGGGCGCGGTTCCCGGCAAGCGCTCGAAGGACCACGCCGAGGTCGTCCGGCGGATCGAGGAGTGGAACGGCGTCTCCGAGCCCGATTCCCAGGGCGCGCTCGCCTACTTCCGCTGGCGCGAAGCGCTCCGGAACCTCGTCGGAAACGAACGAATGCGGAACATGACGAACCGGGTCAACGACTACCTGGAACTGTTCCGCGAGGCGCCGGAACCGCCCGGTCTCAAGGACGACGAGCTGCCGGCCCTGGTCGAGGCCATCGATGCCGCGGCGGAAGCCCTGCGCTCAGGCCCAGGCGGCTTCGACGCGGCCTTCGGCGACGTGTTCCGGGTCGGCCGTCAGGACTCGAACGACGAGGTGTCCTGGCCAGTCGGCGGCGGCTCGCTCAATGACGCCGGCATGGCGACCATGCGTTCCGTCGGCTTCAGCCCGCCGCGCGCCGACGGCCGGCGCTGGGGAAACCGCGGCCAGACGTCGACCGAAGTCGTCATCCTGAGCAACCCGATCCGCAGTTACACCCAACCCCCGATCGGCCAGAGCGACCGCCCCGACTCGCCGCACTACCGCGACCAGGCCGAGAAGCTCTTCTCGCCCGGCGCCATGAAGCCGAGTTGGTTCGCCCGCGATGAACTGCTCGCCGACGGCGGCAAGAACGTCGTCTCCGAGAGGCGATTGGTCTACCGGCCGGAGTAGAGGAGTCCCGATGCGTCATCTTCAAAGGGCCTGGTGCGCCGCCGCGGTCGCAGCCGCCGCGATGACGGCGCCGGCAACCGTGTCCGCCCAGTCAGGCCACAACCTGGAGCGCCCCGAACACTGGAAAGTCCGCTACGACGGCTCCGACGAGGCAGCCGAAAGGAACTTCGTCGTCATGCGCCCCGGCTGGCACGTCTACGCCGGCCCCGGCGGCCTGCTCTGGGACCCGGGCCGCTTCGCGTCAGGCAACTACGCCGTCAAGAGCACGATCTACCTCTTCCCCGAAGGCGACCCCGAACGCTCCGGGTCAACCCGCGTCGACACGCCCTTCGGCCTCTTCCTGGGCGGCCGTGACCTGAAAGGGGAGGCACCGACCTTTGTCTCCTTCCAGATCGACAACGCCGGCCGCTTTCGCATCGCCCGGCACACCGGCAACGAAGTGCAGGATCTCGTGCCGTGGACCGGCAGCGATGCCGTCGCCGTGCTCGCCGATCCAGCCACATCACCCGCCGAGAACGTGCTGGAAGTCGACGTCCGTGGCGAACAGACGACCTTCTACATAGGTGGCGAGCCCGTCGCCGAACTCCCTTCCGCCGACCTCAGCCTGGAAGGCCTGATCGGTCTGAGCGCCGGAGAAGGTCTCAGTCTGCACATCACCGAGATCGCCATCGGCCCGAACCGCCGAGACGAGTAGCCCGACGAGGTTCAGCCGGTCCGGGGTCCGCGGGGGTGGGTCCCAGCGGACTCGAAGCGAGCGACTCCCGGCGCCCCTGCAGAGAGCGAGGACCAACCGGAGCGAGCGTAGCGGAGCGAGCGCCGGCCCCTCATTCTCTTCGTGAGCGCGAGCGGCCGCTGGTACCCACCCCCGCGGACCCCGGACCGGCGGGTGCGAGCCGCCGCCGCTCGCCGTCGCTACTCGCCGCCGGTGCTGGCCGCCTTGCCGGCCCGCCAGTCGTCCTCGAGGATGCGCGCGCCGCGGAGCGTGCCGCCCATCGAGTAGTTGCCCTCGTGGCAGGCGTACTCGTAGACCCGCTCCTGGTCGCGCTTCCAGATGTACTCGCCGGACCAGGGCGCTTCCCAGGTGGCCGGGTCGTCCATCGTGAAGTGGTAGAGGATGTTGCCGTCCGGCTGCAGCGTCAGCCGCTCCGTCACGTGGAGGTCCTTCGTCGCGCCGCGCAGGAAGCCGTCGGGCCGGAAGTGCACCGAGTCGATGACCAGCGTGTCGCCTTCCCACCAGCCGACCGAGTCGCCCAGCCACCGCCGCTCCTCCGGGCTCGGGTGCTCATCGTTCAGGCGGATGATCCGGGCGTCATGGACCATCTCGATCAGGATCATGATGTGGTCTTCGGTCTGCACGACCCGCTTGTAGTTGTTGTAGCCGCTCGGGAAGGTCGGCGTGGCGCCGGTGAAGCCGAGGATGCAGCGCTCGCTGATCGGTAGCGACTCGGGGCCGTCGTAGGGGCCCGGCCCGTCGAGTTCCAGCCACCAGGCGACGCCCTCGTTCGGGCGGCGCAGCTTGGCGCGTTCGGCGAACCTCGCCTTTGCCGCATCGGTCGTCTCCGGCATGCGGCCGTTCGGCGGATCGATGATGATCGAGGTCCGGAACTTCCCGTCCACCGCGAACGTGTCGGTGCCGCGGTCCAGCCAGAAGCTGTTGTAGCCGCCGACGTTGCCGGCCGCGCCGGGTGAGCCGTCACCGCCCTCCGGCGGCGCCTCGCGGTCCGGATCGGAAACCTGGTGGCGTTCGGCGCGCCCCTTCGCCGCGTCGGTGGCGATCTTCTGGGCCTCCTCCGGCGTCAGGTAGAGGTTCTCGCCGTACTCCTCCGGCCGCTGCAGCGGCGTTAGGGTGGCGGCGTCGTAGGTACCGGTCAGGTCGGGCTTGCCGTTCGCGGCGCGCTTGATCTCGCCTTCGGCCGCCAGGGCCGGCGCCGCGATCAACAGCACGAGGATGGCGGCCAGGGCCGCGGGGAATCGGACTCTCATTCTGCGTCCTCCTGTTTCGACTGGATGGCGGGAGTGTAGCGGAGGACGCGCTCTGGGACGCAGCCTCCTAGTCGCTGCCGCCGCCGGTACTCCCAACCTCCGCAGCCGCATCAGCCTCGAGAATCCGCGCACCGCGCAGCGTGTTCCCCATCGCGTAGTTGCCCTCGTGGCAGGCGTACTCGTAGACGAGTTCCGGGCGGTTCCTCCAGATGTACTCGCCGGACCAGGGGGTTTCCCAGGTGGCGGGATCGTCCATCGTGAACTGGTAGAGGATGTCGCCGTTCGGCTGCAGGGTCAGGCGCTCGGTGACGTGGAGCTCCTGGGTCGATCCGCGCAGGAACGTCCTGGGGTGGAAGTTCACCGAGTCGATGACCAGGGTGTCGCCTTCCCACCAGCCGACGGAGTCTCCCAGCCACTTGCGCTCTTCGGGGCTGGGGTGCTCGTCGTTCAGGCGGACGATTCGGGCGTCGTGGTTCATCTCGATCAGGATCATGATGTGGTCTTCGGTCTGGACCACCCGCTTGTAGTTGTTGTAGGCGCTCGGGAGGGTCGGCGTGGCGCCGGTGAAGCCGACGATGCAGCGCTCCGTTATGGGCAGCGACTCGGGGCCGTCGTAGGGGCCGGGGCCGTCGATGTCGAGCCACCAGGCGGAGCCGTCGTTCGGCCGGCGCAGCTTGTCGCGCGCCGCCCGTCTCGCCTTGGCCGCGGGTGTCGTCTCCGGCATGCGGCCGTTCGGCGGGTCGACGATGATCGACGTCCGGAACTTGCCGTCCACCGAGAAGGCCTCGGTGCCGATGTCGAGCCAGAAGAAGTTGTAGCCGCCGACGTTGCCGGCGCCCCCGCCTGAGCCGTCGCCGCCGACCGGCGGGGGCTCGCGGTCCGGGTTGCTGACCTGGTGGCGGTCGGCCCGGCGCTTGGCCGCGTCGACCTCGATCTGCTCTGCCTCTTCCTTGCTCAGGTACAGGTTCTCGCCGTACTCCTCGGGCCGCTGGAGCGGCGTCAGGGTGGCGGCGTCGTAGTTGCCGTGCAGGTCGGGCCGACCGTCGGGCATGCGCTTGATGTCGTCCTGGGCGCCGGCCGCGGGCGCGACAAGCAGCAGCAGGGCGATGGCGGTCAAAGCCGCGGGAAGTCGGTTTCTCATTCTGTGTCCTCCAGGGTTTCGATCAGTCGCCGCTGCCGGCGCCGGCGCCGGTGCTGGCGGCCTTCGCGGCCAGCGCGTCGGCCTCGAGCACCCGCGCGCCTCGCAGCGTGCCGCCCATGGAGTAGTTCCCTTCGTGGCAGGCGTACTCGTAGACGTCCACGGAGCTGCGCTTCCAGATGTACTCGCCGGACCAGGGGACGTCCCAGGTCGCAGGATCGTCGATCGTGAAGCCGTAGAGGATGTTCCCGTCCGGCTGCAGCGTGAGGCGCTCCGTGACGTGGGATTCCTGGGTGGCGCCGCGCAGGACGGCCTTCGGGTGGAAGTTCCGCGAGTCGATGACGAGCGTGTCGCCTTCCCACCAGCCGATCGAGTCGCCGAGCCACTTCCGCTCTTCGGGGCTCGGGTGCTCCGCGTTCAGGCGGACGATGCGGGCGTCGTGGACCATCTCGATCAGGATCATGACGTGGTCCTCGGTCTGGACCACGCGCTTGAAGTTGTTGTAGAGGCTGGGGAAGGTCGGCGTGGCGCCGGTGAAGCCAACGATGCAGCGTTCGCTCACCGGGAGCGACTCCGGACCGTCGTACGGGCCGTGGCCCTCGATGTCGAGCCACCAGGCGGAGCCGTCGTTCGGCCGGCGCAGGCGGCGGCGCTCGGCGGACCTCGCCTTGCCGGCCTCGGTCATCTCCGGGATGCGGCCGTTCGGAGGATCGAAGATGATCGAGG
Organism: Thermoanaerobaculia bacterium; assembly: GCA_022826745.1. Classification (GTDB taxonomy): domain Bacteria; phylum Acidobacteriota; class Thermoanaerobaculia; order Multivoradales; family Multivoraceae; genus Multivorans. The sequence goes on from JAJDUI010000008.1 coordinate 468,928, forward strand.
TGCGGAACTTGCCGTCGACCGCGAACGCCTCGGTCCCGGTCTCGACCCAGAACCGGTTGTAGCCGCCGACGTTGCCGGCGCCGCCCGTCGTCCCGTCGCCGCCGACTGGCGGCGGCTTGCGGTTCGGATCGGAGACCTGGTGCCGGTCGGCCGCGTACTTGGCCGCGTCCGCCTCGATCTTCGCCGCGTCCTCGGGGCTCAGGAAGAGGTTCTCGCCGTACCTCTCGGGCCGCTGAAGCGGCGTCAGCGTTCCGGCGTCGAAGGTGCCGGTCAGGTCGGGCTTGCCGTTGGCGGCCCGCTTGACGTCGCTCTGGGCGGTCAGCGCGGGGGCCGCGATCAGCAGCACGAGGATGGCGATCAGCGCCGCGGGGACTCGGACGTTCATTCTGTGTCCTCCGGTGTTCGATTGGATGGGCGGAGTGTAACGGAGTCAGGAGCCTTCGATTCGCCGCCGCGGCAGCGGCCGCTCCGGCACGTCCTCCAGCAGACCGCCGTGACCGAGCGAGGTGATGTCGCGGCGCGTCAGCCGGTCGCCGGCGAGCAGGCGGGGCAGTACCAGGTCGACGATGTTCCGTTTCGGGCTGCGGGCGCAGCCGGGGGCGCCGAGGACGGGCGTGCCGGCGAGTTCGGCGAGCAGCAGCAGGTTGCCGGGGTCGACCGGGGCGCCGTAGCAGATGACCGCACCCCCGGCGGTCTCGATGGCGCTCGGCGCCAGGTCGTGGCGGTCCTGGATGGCCGTTTCGCCGGCGAGGATCAGAAGATCGACAGCGGGGGCGAGTTCGGCCGCGGCCGCGGCGAGCTCCTCGGTCTCCTGCTCCCGGTCGATCGGCACGAAGCGCACTCGTGTGAGTTCGGCGCCCAGAGAGTCGAGCCGCTGCCGGAAGGCCTTCTCGAAGCCGGCCACAAGCCGTTCGCGTCCGGCCGACTGGCCGGCGGCGACGGTCCCGGAGACGATCAACCCGGCGGTGCTTGCCGGCAGCGGGTCGAGCCGGATCAGGGGGCTCGCGGCCACGCTCTCGGCGGCGGCGACGGTGTCCTCGGGCAGGGCGTAGGGGAGGATCTTCGTCGTCCCGACCATCTTGCCTTCTCGCGCCACGCTGTGGTTGGGCAGGGTGGCCAGGGTGACGCCGTCGCAGTCGTTGATGCGGTCGAGGGCCGCTGCGTCAACGCGCAGCACGCCCAGCGTCCGCGCGTGCAGGTTGACGCGGCCGGTCGTCGGCCCGCGCAGGTCGAGACCCGTTCCGGCAACGGCTTCGCTGACCCTCCGGGCGGCCTCGTTCTCGTCCACGTCGCCGGGTTCGAGCCTTGCCGCGAAGACCCGGTCGCGGCCGAGACCGGCCAGCAGCTCCAGTTCCCCGTCGCCGAGCGCGCGGCCCTTGCGCAGCACCCGGCGGCCGTCGTTGTCGTAGACGTTGTGGCCGAGGATGGCGCCCTGAGCCTCGCTGAGCGGCGTCGCTTCGAACTTCATCGCTGGGCGTGAAACTACACCGCCAACACGGGGTGCGCCGGCGCCCCCGTCGCGGCGATAAACTCCACCGCCCATGGCCTCAGACAACTACGGCCGCATCGACGGCTGGCGCGACGAGTTGACCGAATGGCGGCGTGACTTTCACCGGCACCCGGAACTCGCCTTCGAGGAGGAGCGGACGGCGCAGATCGTGACGGAACGGCTGCGGTCGTTCGGCATCGAGGAGGTCCATCACGGCATCGCGAAGACCGGAGTCGTCGCCACGATCCGGGCCGGCAGTTCGGATCGCTCGGTGGCGCTGCGAGCCGACATGGACGCGCTGCCGATCCATGAACAGAACCAGTTCGGCCACTGCTCGACCGCGCCCGGAAAGATGCATGCCTGCGGGCATGACGGTCACACCGCCATGCTCCTGGGCGCGGCGCGCTACCTCGCGGAGACCCGGAACTTCGACGGCACGGTCCAGTGCATCTTCCAGCCGGCGGAGGAGAAGGACGGCGGCGCCGGGGTCATGGTGCGGGAAGGGCTGTTCGAGCGTTTCCCGGCCGACAAGGTCTTCGGCCTGCACAACTTCCCCGGCGTGCCGACCGGTGCCTTCGCGACGAACAGCGGTCCCTTCATGGCCGCGATCGACCAGTTCGAGATCGAGATCCGGGGCCGCGGCACGCACGGCGCCTGGCCGCACAGCGGCATCGACCCGATCGTCGCCGCGTCCCAGGTCGTGCTCGGTCTCCAGACGCTGGTGTCCCGGAACGTCGATCCCCGACGCCGGGCCGTGGTGTCGGTGACGATGAGCCACGCCGGCGAAGCCTTCAACGTGATCCCCGAGACCGCGTACCTGGCCGGGGGCGTACGCTCCTTCCTGCGCGAAGTGCAGGACACGCTGGAACTGGGCCTCGAGCGGGTCGTCCACGGCGTCTGCGCCGCCCACGGCGCCTCGGCCAAGGTCGACTACGAGCGCTACTACCCGGCGACGGTCAACGCGCCGCGGGAGACGGAGGAGATGACCGCCGCGGCCGTCAGCATGGGCTGGCGGGTCGACACGGAGATGGAGCCGCTGATGGGCTCCGACGACTTCGCGTTCCTGGCCGAGGAGCGGCCGGGGTCCTTCATGATGATCGGCAACGGCGACAGCGAGATGCTGCACACGCCGCGGTACGACTTCAACGACGAGCTGCTGACGATCGGCGCCAAGTACTGGGCGCGGCTGGCCGAAAGTCAACTTTCGTAGAGGCGCGCGGAAACAAAGCCGGCGGCCGGGGCGTATTCCCTCTTGAAGGCGGGCGGCGGCCGGCAGTCAGTTCGGCCCCCCGGGTCAGTTCGGCCCCCGTTCAACGGGTACTCCCTCCAAGAGTGACGAGCATTCCCTCGAAGTACGCCGACCGCCGCCTGCCGTGCCCCACAACGGCCCCAAAATGACGACTAGCGGATTCCAACCGATGAACATGAGTTCGATTCACCCGACGAAGACTCCCCTTGCGGCGTCTGCGTCTTTCCTTCTTCTTGCCTGCGTGCTGCCGCTCCTGGCGGGTTGCGCCGTGGGCAGCGGCATGGCGGGCGAACCGCCCGCCGCCGGCGATGCGGCGGTGGCCGACGACGATGCGATTCCCGTCGCGGCGCTGCCCCTCTTCCGCGGCCGGATCGAGTCCGTGCTGCGTTTCTCGACGAACCTCGAAGCCGAGAACGTCGTCGACGTGCTGGCCGAGGCCGAGCGCCACGTGACGAACCTCCTCGTCGAGGAGGGCGATACCGTCCGCGCCGGCCAGACCATGCTGCTGCTCGAGGACGAGGCGCAGCGCACGGCGCTCAGGCGGGTCGAGAGCCAGCTCGAGCGCTCCCGCCTGGAGTACGAGCGCCAGAGGCGCCTCTTCGAGCAGGACCTGATCAGCGAGCAGGCATACAACCAGGCACGCTACGACCTGGAGCAGCTCGAGCTCGCGCTCGAGGACGCCGAGCGGGAACTGGGCTACGCGACGGTCCAGGCGCCGATCTCCGGCGTCGTCACCGAGCGGCTCGTCAACGTGGGCGACCACGTCGAGACCCACGCCAGGCTGTTCCAGATCGTCGACTTCGACTCGATCGTCGCCCGGGTCTTCGTGCCCGAGCGGCAGTTGTCGGGCCTGTTCGTCGGCCAGCCGGCTCGCGTGCTGGCCCAGTCGCTCACGGGTTCGCGGGAGGCCGCGATCGAGCGCATCTCGCCCGTCGTCGATCCCCAGAGCGGCACGGTCAAGGTCACGCTCGGCATCCCGGGCAACCAGGGCCTGCTCCCGGGCATGTACGTCGAGGTCGACCTGGTGGCCGCCGCCCTGGAGGACACGTTGCTGGCGCCGAAGCGGGCGCTGGTCTACGACCAGGAGCAGGTCTTCGTGTTCCGGGTCGCGCAGGACGACGACGGTCCACGCGCCGAGCGGCTGCTGGTCCGGGTGCTCATCGAGAGCGAGGACGTCGTCCACCTGGAAGGCGACCTGACGGACGGCGAGCGGCTGATCGTGGCCGGCCAGGCCGGACTGAAGGACGGCGCGCGGATCCGGTTGCTCGACCCGACGGAAGCCCTCGGCTCGGTGGCGGACCTGGGCGCGGCCTCGGCCCCGACCTACCAGCCCGCGAGCTGACCGCTAACACGCAGAGAGACGGGAGCGCCGCATGAAGGCTGCGAAGTCGTTCCTTACCCATCGCCCGGTCGCGGTGTCGATGGTCTTCCTGGCGGCGGTCGTGTTCGGCCTGCTGTCCTACCAGGGCCTGCCGGTGACCCTGATGCCCGAGCTGTCCTACCCGACGCTCACGGTGCGCACCGAGTATCCGGGCGCCGCGCCGGAAGAGGTCGAGAACGACGTCTCGCGGCGGATCGAGGAACAGCTCGGCGTGGTCGGCGGCCTGCGGCGGATGAGCAGCATCAGCCGCGCCGGCGTGTCCGACGTCGTGCTCGAGTTCGCTTGGGACACGCCGATGTCCGACGCGGTGCAGGAGACGCTGGAGAAGCTCGATCTCGTCCTCCTGCCCGATTCGGCGGAACGTCCGCTCATCCTGCGCTTCGACCCGGGTCTCGACCCGGTCCTCGAACTCTCCCTGTCGGGCGAGGACGAGCGCTTCGAGGGCGAGGAGGGCCTGCGCCGCCTGCGCCGGCTGGCGGAACTCCAGGTCAAGCGGGCGCTCGAGCCGATCGACGGTGTCGCCGCGGTTCGGGTTCGCGGCGGCCTGGAGGAAGAGATTCACGTGCTCCTCGACGCCCAGGCGCTGCAGCGCTCGAGGCTGTCCGTCCAGCAGGTGATCGACCGCCTGGGGCAGGAGAACATCAACGTCGCCGGCGGCACGCTCAAGGAGGGGCGCACCGAGTACATGGTGCGCACGGTCAACGAGTACGTGAACCTGGACCAGATCCGCGACACGGTCGTGGCCAGCGTCGAGGGGCGCGAGGTCCGCGTCGGCGATCTGGCCGAAGTCCGCAGATCGCACCGGGACCGGGAGATCCTGACCCGCACCGACGGCGCCGAGAGCGTCCAGCTCGACGTCTACAAGGAGGCGGACGCGAACATGGTCGCGCTGGCCGACCGCGTGCGGGCGCGGGTCGGCGAGCTGGACCTCGAACTGGAGCGGGCCAGGGCGCGCGGCGAGACGGTGGAGCGGCCCCGGAACCTGCTGCAGCGGTTGACGGGCGGTGGCGGCGGCAGCAGCGGCCGGCGCGGTCCCTCGCTTGGCGGAGCGACCCTATCGGCCGATCTCTACCGTTCGGAGGGAGCCGTGCTGACGGTCGTCTCCGACCGCTCCGAGTTCATCGAGGGCAGCATCGCCGAGGTCCGCAACACGGCGATCCTGGGCGGCATCCTGGCCGTCATCGTCCTCTACCTCTTCCTGCGCAACCTGGTCACGACGTTGTTCGTCGCCGTGTCCATCCCCATCTCGTTGCTCATTACGTTCGCGCCGCTCTCGGCCGCGTCCGTGTCGCTCAACATCATGTCCCTGGGCGGCCTGGCCCTCGGCATCGGCATGCTCGTCGACTCCTCGATCGTCGTCCTGGAGTCCATCTTCCGGTGCCGGGAGGAGGGCGACGACCTGGTCGCCTCGGCGATCCGTGGAGCGAAGGAGGTCCGTTCGGCGGTGATCGCCTCGATCCTGACCTCCATCGCCGTCTTCCTGCCTATGGTGTTCGTCGAGGGAATCGCCGGCCAGGCGTTCGGCGACCTGGGTCTTGCCGTCGTCATCTCGCTGCTGGCGTCGATGGCCGTTGCCCTGGCCTTCATCCCGATGCTCGCCAGCCGCCGCGGCTGGACGCTGCCGGAGCGCGGCGGCACAGCCGCCCGGCTGCGGCGCTACGCGGCGTGGGAAGCGTTCCGCCGGGATGCGGCGGCGTTGCTCGACTGGGCGCGATCGCGGAATCCCCTGGTCGGCTGGCCCGGTCTCGCGCTCGCGATCCTCTTCGTCAGCGTCCGGCTGGTCGTCGGCAGCGTGCTCGAGCTGGTCGCCAAGGCGATTCTGCTGGTGCTGGCCGGTCTGGCGTTCCTGGTCGTGCGCCTGGTCGGGCCGGTCGTGGTCAAGGCGTTCACCTGGCTGAGCCGGGGGCCGCTGATCGTCGTGCGGCGCCTGCTCGACTGGCTCAGCGGTGTTTATCCCGCGCTCCTCGATCGCTCCCTGCGGTTCCCGGTCGCGGTGGTGGCGGTGGTGGCGGTCACCCTATGGAGTTCCTGGTGGCTGCTGGGGCGCCTCGACAGCGAGCTGCTGCCCGAGGTGCGCCAGGGCGAGTTCACGATCGAGGCTTCGTTGCCGGTGGGTACGCCGCTGGTCGAGACCGAGCGCACCTTGGCCGCGGTGGAGAGCGCGATCCTCGAGGAGGAGCGCCACATCGAGCGGTTGCTCGTGACCTACGGCTACGACGTGACGAACACCCAGCGTTCCGACGAGGGCGAGCACAGCGCGCGGTTCAAGGTGTTGCTCGGACCGGTTCAGGCGGGTGTCGAGGACGAGATCGTGGAGCGGCTGCGGCGACGCTTCGAGTCGGTTCCGGACGCTTCCTCGCGCGTCTCCCGGCCGGTCCTCTTCAGCTTCAAGACGCCGATCGAGGTCGAGGTCCACGGCGAGGATCTCGACCGCCTCCAGGAGTACGGCGACCGCGTGCGCGACCTGATGGCGGCAATGCCTGAACTCGCCGACGTCGAGACGACGTTGAAGCGTGGCGCACCCGAGGTGCAGATCGTTTACGACCGGGCGATCCTCAACCGCTACGACCTCCAGACCTCGGTGGTCGCCCAGATGGTACGCAACCAGATCGAGGGCTTCGAGGCGACCCTCTACAACCTGAGGGACCGGCGGATTCCGATCGTGGTCCGCCTCGCCGAGGAGGACCGCCGCTCGACGGACCAGTTGAACGGCCTGGTCGTGAACCCGGGCGGAGAGCGGCCGATTCCGCTCCACGCGGTGGCCGACGTCGCCGTGGGCGAAGGGCCGTCGGAGGTCCGGCGGATCGACGGCAAGCGGGTGGCCGTGATCGAGGCCAACCTGGGCGCCGCTTCGCTGGGGCGCGCCGTGGAGCGGATCGAGGAGGTGCTGGCGAGCGGAATCGAGTGGCCGGCGGACATGAGCTTCCTGGTCGGCGGCCAGAGCCAGGAGTGGCAGCGCTCGAGCGCCAGTCTCTGGCTGGCCCTGGGCCTGTCCGTGTTCCTCGTCTACGTGATCATGGCGGCCCAGTTCGAGTCCCTGCTGCACCCCCTGGTCATCATGTTCTCGATCCCGCTGGCGTTCTTCGGCACCCTGGTCACCCTCTACGTGCTGGACGTCAACCTCTCGATCGTCGTCTTCCTCGGCATGATCATGCTGGCCGGGATCGTCGTGAACAACGCGATCGTCCTCGTCGACTACATCAACCGGCTGCGCGCGCGCGGCCTGCCACGCCGGCGGGCGATCGTCGGCGCCGGCCTGGTTCGGCTGCGGCCGATCCTGATGACCACGGCGACGACCACGCTCGGCCTGCTGCCGATGGCGCTGGGCCTTGGCCAGGGCGCCGAGATCCGCACGCCGATGGCGCTGGCCGTGATCGGCGGCCTGGTCGCCTCGACGGTGCTGACCCTGATCGTCGTGCCGACGATCTACGAGATCTTCGAGCGGCTGCGGGAGGCGCTGTCGTTCTCGCGTACCCGGGTCGCGCGGCCGGCGACCGCCACTGCCGGCGCCGAGGCCGCCGGGCCGGCTGGAGCCGTGGCGCCGCAGGGTAGCCGTCCATGATCCCCGGCGGTCTCGGCAGGTCTCTGCCCCGTCTTTCCCTGGAGCGCCGCGTCGGCGTCCTCGTGGTCGTCGGCGCGGTCCTGGTCATGGGGCTGGTCGCGGCCCTGTCGCTGCCGATCGAACTGATCCCCTCCGGCTACAGCTCGCCCTTCCTGCGGGTGACCGTGCCGTGGCGCGACGCGCCGCCCCAGGAAGTGCTGGACAAGGTCACGATCCCGCTGGAAGAGGAGCTGGCAACGATCCGCGGCCTGGAAAACCAGTACTCGTTCTGCGCCGTCGGTTTCAGCCAGGTGTTCCTGAGCTTCGCGCACGGGACGGACATGGACGTCGCCTACCGCGAGGTCCGGGACCGGATCGAGCGCGCCCGGGCGCGCCTGCCGGAGGACGTTCAGCAGGTCTTCATCCGCAAGGACGACGACACCGGGATGCCGGTGGCGATGGTCGGCGTCCTCGTCGACGAGGGGACGGCCGACACGTACAACCTGATCCAGAACGAGGTCATCCTGAAGCTGGAGCGGCTGCCCGGCGTGGCCTCGGTCGACGCCCAGGGCCTGATGGAGCGGGAAGTGCTGATCGAGCTCGACCGGCAGCGGGTCGAGGCGGCAGGCCTCAACATCTTCGAGATCGCCCAGGATCTGCAGTCGGACTACTTCACCCTGGCGTCGGGCAACGTCCGCGCCGGCGACCGCAAGCTGCTCCTGCGGTCGGTGGCGAGGTATCCGGCGCCCCAGAACGTCCGGGACATGTTGATCACCGACACGGTGCGACTGGGCGACATTGCATCCGTGAGCTACGACGTGCCCGACGACGAGTTCCGGGTGCGGGTGAACGGGCTGCCCGCGTACGCGATCAGGGTGCAGAAGGAAGGCGAGGCGAACGCGCTGGACGTGGCCCGCGAGGTCGAACGCGTGGTGGAGGAACTGGCGGCGAATCCGCGCCTTGGGGCAATCGAGGCGGACGTGATCATGAGCTCGGGCGAGATCATCCGCGACTCGATGGGAGTGCTCCTGTCGAGCGGCCGGATCGGGGCGATCTTCGCAGTGATCGTGCTCTTCTTCTTCCTCCGCCGGCTGCGGATGAGCCTGATCATCGCCTTCTCGATCCCGCTCTCAATGGTCGTGGCGGTGGTCGCGATGTACTTCTTCGGCGAGACCTTCAACGTGATCTCGCTGCTCGGGCTCATGATCTCGGTCGGGCTCCTGGTCGACAACTCGGTCGTGGTGGCCGAGAACATCCACCGCCTGCACCAGAGCGGCGTGGCGCGCCGCCAGGCGGCGCTGCAGGGGGCCGGGGAGATCGCGCTGGCGATCACCACCGCCACCCTGACCACCGTGATCGTCTTCCTGCCGGTTTCGCTGGTGGACGGTCAGGGTCAGTTCATGCTGCTGCGGCTCGTGATCCCGATCACCGTCTCCCTGCTCGCTTCCCTCGTGGTGGCGCTGGTCGTCGTTCCGCTGGCGGTCTACGTCACGTTGCCGTCGCGGGCGTCAGGGGAGACGGGCGCGTTGCGCCATGCCCGCAACGCTTCGAACGTCGTCCTGCGGGGGGCCTACGAGGCGACCTTCGGCCTCCTGAATCGCCTCTACAGGGGCATGCTGGCCTACGGGCTGCGCCGTCGGCTCGACGTCGTCCTCCTCCTCGTGGCGGCGATGGCGCTGACCCAGGTCGCCGCCAGCGGCCGGCTCGAGGTCGTTGCCATGTCGGAGGACGACCAGGCGTTCTTCAACGTCGAGGTGCGGTTGCCGCGCAACATGTCGTTCGACGAGACGATCGAGTACTTCGCGCGCGCCGAAGAGAAGATCGACGGCCTGCGCGACGAACTCGGCCTCGAGTACCTCGTCTTCTTCCACGAGCGCACCTGGGGCCAGATCCAGGGGATCATGGCGACCGGCGCCGACCTCAAGATGCGCGAGGTCACGGAGCGGGTGATCGACCTGATGCCCGAGATACCCGGCGTGCGCTTCCATACGGGCTTCGCTTCGGAGCAGGAGACGACCGACAAGGCGCTCGAGACGCTGACCCTCTTCGGCGAGGACGCCGAGGTCCTGGAAGAGGTGGCGACCGGCGTCGAGGACCGGCTGGCCCGCGTCCCGGGCGTGCTGGCGGTCAAGAAGTCGGCGGACGAGGCCCCGAACGAGCTCGCGCTGGTCCTGGACAGGGACCTGGCCATGCGGCAGCAGGTCAACCCGCAAACACTGGCGGTGATGGTCGGCTATGCGCTGCGCGGCCAGGCGCTGCCGCGGATCTACTACGGCGGCCGCGACATCCCCGTACGCATTCGCTTCGAGGAGGAGGACCGCCAGAGCCTCGCCGAACTCCGTGACTTCTCGGTGCCCGCCGAAAGCGGCGAGGCGCTCGCCATCGGGACCCTCGTCGATGTGCGCCAGCAGCCGTCCGCCACCCGGATTTCGCGCCGCGACAAGCAGACCGCGCGGCGGATCACGGTCGAACTCGAAGAGGGCCGGGAGAGCGAGACGCGGCGGGCGGTGCGCGCCGTCGCCGCGCAGACCGATCTGCCCGAAGGCGTGGCCTGGGCGCGGCTGGTGCGCAACGTGGCCGCCGAGGAGACCCGGAACCTCATGATCGCGGCGCTGATGTCGATCGCCTTCGTCTACCTGCTGATGGGCTTCCTGTTCGAGAGTTTCGTGCTGCCGGTGGCGATTCTGGTCACGATTCCGCTCGCCAGCATGGGAGTCACCTGGATCCACCTGATCGCCGGCCGCGACCTCGACTTCCTGGGCCTGGTGGGGCTCATCATCCTGATCGGGGTCGTCGTCAACAACGGGATCGTGCTCCTCGACTCGGTGAACCGGCTGCGGGCCGGGGGCATGGAACGGGCCGAGGCACTCCTGGAGGCCGCCAACCGGCGCTTCCGGCCGATCATGATGACCGCGCTGACCACGATCGGCGGCATGGTGCCGCTGCTGTTCGGCCAGCCGACCCAGATGGGCCTGAGCTACAAGAGCTTCGCGTTGACGCTGATCGGCGGTATGGCCGCGGCGACCCTGCTGACCCTGCTCGCAGTGCCCGTGTTCTACACCCTGATCGAGGACGGCCGGGCCTGGGTGGGGCGGACGCTTGCCGGCGCTCTCGTCCCGAGACGGAAGGCACCGGTCGGTTCCCCCGGCGCGTAGAGGCAGTGTCGGTGCGCCGGCCCTCTGGCCGGCATCCGGTGTCGTGAAGATCCATTCGATTGGACGATCTGGCGAGATTCTGGCGAGAAATCCGCGAGAACTTCGGCATAGCTGCAACGCTGTTATAGTCCGTCTCCGCAAGACGACAGGTAGCTCTCTCCGGTCAGGGCAGCCGGGGTTCGGATGGTCCCGAAGGGCATCCGAAGCTCTTTGTTCATTCCGATTCCTCCGGCCTGGCCGCCCCGGGGAGTCAGATGAACCCTCACCCTTAGTGGCTGGCCAGCCACTAAGGACAAGGAGGATCGGCTCATGAAACGTACCCTGGCTCTCCTCGGAACCCTTGTTCTCTTCGGCCTGGCGCCGCCTGCCGCGGCGGACAGTCCCGAAACCGGGATCGTCCTTGGCAGGACTGTGGACACGAACGGAGACCCCATGCCAGGGGTCACGGTGACGATCGTCGGCGACCGCGGCGAGAAGGTCGCGATCACCGGCGCCGAGGGCGGTTACCGTTTCGCTCTGCTGACGCCGGGGAGCTACACCGTCCGAGGGACGCTCGACAACTACGGCTCGGCCGAGACGAGTGTCAACGTGACGCCGGGCGCCCGTTCCGAGATCGTGTTGACCATGGCCCTCCAGGCGGCGGGCGAGATCACGGTCACGGCTGAGACGCCGCTGATCAACAAGTTCGAGGTCACCTCCGCCGGCTCGATTTCGTCGAACGTCGCGTCGAACGTCGTCGGCGTGAACTCGAACTACTTCTCCAACCTCCAGTTGATGCCGGGAGTCGTCTCGGACGGCGACCTGGCCGACGAGTATCCGGGCGTCAACGGCTCCCGGTGGCAGGAGGGCGCCGTCTTCGTGGACGGCGTGGACACGACCTATACGCGCCGCGGCGGGTCGCGGATGTTCCTGCCTCAGGTCGGGGTCAATGAAACCTCGTTGCAGTCGACCACGGGCAGCGCCGAGTACGGTCGGGCCACCGGCGGAGTCGTCAACGTGATCACCAAATCCGGCACGAACGTCATTCACGGTGAAGGCATGGTCTTCCGGCAGCAGGGGAGCTGGGTGTCCGAGTACCAGGATCATCCCGAACTGGCGGAGCGCCAGGGCTGCAGGTACCGCGCCGTGGTCAACCCACAGAACGTCCCGTTCGCTCCTTCCTGCAAGCCGGACTTCTTCAAGCGGGACGAGATGGAGAAGGACAACGCCGCCACCAACGTCCAGGCCTTCTTCGGTGGCCCGCTGGTGAGGAACAAGCTGTGGTTCGCGGCGTCGGTCGCGGAAACGAACAGCTTCCAGACTCAAGAGCTGTTCAGCGGCGACATCGTGGACAACAGCGTCTACGTCCGGGGTCGTCTGTTGAAGTTCGACTACCAGCCCAACGCGTCGAACAGCCTGCAGTTGAACTACAACGCCTCGCCGCTCGACGTCACTTTCGTACTGGGCGACTTTCCGGCGGACCGCTACAGTGCCACGCCGCACGAGTTCGGCGGTGAGCTGATTACCGGAAGCTGGAACTGGAGCGCGAGCCAGGACGTCTTCATGGAGTTCAAGCTCTCCGCCCACGACTCCAGCGAGCACAAGCGGCTGAATGCCGGCACGGGCTTCGACTTCGAATCCGCTCTGGCGGAGAAACAGCAGGACCCGAGGTATCCGGCGAACAACCTGGGCCCCCACAGTCCGGGCAACAACGTCCATGGTTACATCGGCTACCGGGGAGGCGAGTGGCATCTGTTCAATGGCTGGCTCCTGGACAACGGTTTCGGCCTGAACGACTATCCGCGGGATCAGGCCAACGTCAGGATGACGTGGTTCGCGAGCGAGAGCCACGAGGCACTGTTCGGCCTCGACTGGCAGGAGGTCGGTTGGGAGCAGGACCTGCAGCGGAACAACGTCTACTTCGGACGGGAGTTCAACCCCGCCACCCGCACCGGCTTCGATGACTGCGGACTGATCAACTGGCCGACGACGACCTACTACTGTCACTACGAGGACTACAACCCGCCTGATCTCGAAGGAGCGGAACGCCTGCGCGGCACCCGTTCCTCGAACTTCGCCGCCTTCGCGCGTGACCGGTTCACGGCCGGGGATCACTGGAGCTTCAACCTCGGTTTGCGGTGGGAGAACCAGATCCACAAGAACGACGTGCGGCGAACGGTCGTCGACTCGCAGAGCCTCTCACCGAGGCTGCTCGCGTCCTACGACATCAAGCGCGACGGCAGGATGGTGGTCCACTTCAACCTGGCCCGCGCCTACCAGCACCTGAACCAGGAACTGGTCAACAACTACCTCCTGGAGGGCTGGAACGGCACGAACGCCTACGACCGCATCGTCTACTGCGCGCCGATCGACGCCATCTACATCCAGGTCTGCAACGGTCCCGGGTACACCGGCTTGCTTGGCAAGCTGCGGCCGGGCGAGATGTACCGGCAGATCGACGCCGGGGCCATTCCCGCGGTGGACATCGAGCCGTACTACAAGGACGAGATCGACGTCGTCTACAGTTGGAATCTGGGAGCGCGGAGGCAGTGGTTCTTCCAGGCCAGCGCGATCCACTGGGAGTACAAGAACTCGATCGGGACCACCGAGCAGCGGTTGCCGAACGGCAACTACTTCCGGTTCACCGAGAACTACAAGGACTACGAGCGCGTGCTCGGCGCCCTGGGCGTGGTCGACCCGGCAGTCATGGCCAACTTCGAGGAAGGCAAGCGCACCTACCAGTCACTGCAACTCCAGTTGAACAAGGTGTTCCGCAACGGCTGGGCGTTGGGCAACAACTTCACCTACGCGGATGCCAAGGGGCACTACTGGGGCGGCCTCTTCGACAACACGAACTCGGACTACGGCCGCAACCTGGATGTCGTCCTGAACGAGGGACACATCAGGAGCTGCGAAGGCCAGCAGTTGATCCGCAACGGCGGACAGCCCGTGATCGGCGCGGACGGTCAGGAACTGGTTCGGAAGTATCCGGTCGACTGCCAGGCGGCGCTCGGACCGTTCCTGGGCCAGCCCCTGTCGACGATCAACCGCTACGGCACGGTGCACGAGAACAACAAGTACATCTGGAACACGTGGGGCTTCAAGACCTGGCAGTTCGGACAGAGCGGCCAGGGCTTCGTCCTTGGCGGCTCCCTCCAGTGGCGGTCCGGCAAGCCGTGGCAGCGGGTCGAGGGAGCATCCCTCGGACAACCTTGCGACACGCAGTTCTGGGAACCGGGCTTCGAGCTCACCTGCGATCCCACACAGTTCCTGGTCGACAGCGGCACGGGGCTCTATCTCGAACCGCGCGGCTCGCGCGACGCGTTCAACTCGACGTGGAGCGCGAACATGACCGTGATGTACTTCTTCCCGCTCGGATGGAGGGAGGACTTCAACGGCTACGTGCGGGTCGACGCCACGAACATCACGGACAACCAGGAGCTGCTCCGGATCAACAACGGTGGGGAGGTCAGCGCCTCCCGTTACATCGGCTGGCAGCGCCCGCGTCGATTCGTGGCGACGGTCGGCCTGCGGTTCTAGGTTGACGACAGGCGTCCGGTCGCGGCGCTTCCAGGCCCGCGACCGGACTGCCGCTATCTGGGATCGACGGTTCCGCCCCTGGCCAGAATCTCGCCGCTGAGCGGGTCGTAGAGTGCTGCCAGGAAGCGGTGCATGCCTCGACGGATCGGCAGTTCCGTTTCGTAGACGAAGGTCTCTCCCGGCAGCGGCGCCTCGGAGTAGCGAATCGGGATCCTGGTGCCGAGATTCTTCGAGCGGTCGCCGTACCTGTCGACCACGGAGATTCGAAACTCCACGTCGTTCGTCCACTGGCCGTCGATGGGCAGCAGCGTCAGATCGTCGACCGGAATCGTGACCCACGTCGGCACCAGGAACTTCCTGAAGCCGGCTTTCCGCGGCGTGCCGAAGTGCACCTCCAGAACGTTCTTGCCGGGCAGGCCGCCGAACATCAGGGAACCCTCGACCAGCAATGTGAACTCGGTGCTCCTCGACATGTCCCGGTAGTGCTGGCGGGAGCGGACTCGCAAGTCCCGGCGGCCAGGAAGGCGGACTTCGATGTCATGGAGCGCGTCGTTTGCGCCGCGCTGTGGGTTGAAGCCGAGCCAGTAGAAGGAGCGCGTATCGACCGCCGTCTCCGCGAGCGCGACCTTCCGGTAGAAGTTGATCATCGGCTTCCCGCCGGTCTCATGGGCGAGGAACCAGAGCGCCGCCTCCTGCGCTATCTCCGGGTTGTCCGGCAGGAGCCCGCCCGTGGCCGGATCGATACCGAACGTGGGGCGCAGGCCCGCCATGTCCACCGGGTAGATCGTGTAGCCGACGCGATTCGCGGCTGTTACGAGCGGCTCGTAGAGATTGCCGGCGCTCTCCCTGCAGTTTCCGTCTTCCCAGAACGATGAGAACTCCCAGGAACGGCTGGGCGAGCAGAAGGTCTCTACCAGCAGGAGCATCACCTTGCGGCCCGGAACGTCGGCGAGACTGCGGATGCTGGCGGTGGCGGCCATGACGGTCCGCCGGATCTGATCCGTGCGATCGCCCAGGTCGAGCATGCGCATCAGGCCGAGGGCCTTGCGTTCGCGCGCCCGCTGAATCGCGTCCCCGATCTTGTCGCCCGAGTTCGTCCAGTCGGTCAAGCGGGTGACGTTGTAGCCGTCGAAAGCCACGATGGCGACCTGGTCGGACGGGTTGAGCAGCGCCAGATCCCTCTCCAGCCGACTCAGGAAACCGTCCCGTTGGCGGCGAATCGCGAACAGCTCGTCGATGAAGACGAGGAAGTTCGTGCCGACGGGCTCATCCGGCCTCAGCGAGGGTACGTTCCCGACACCGTCGCCGTCCCAGGCGACCGCACGCCCCCCGTCAACCTCCGTGAAGTAGTCGATCGGCACTGGCTTGCCGTCGACCAGGAGTTCGAAGTCGCTCGCGTGGAGTCCCTGAACCCGGTTGCCGTCCCGATCCGCTACGACGACCTCGACGTTCACGACGCGGACATCCAGCACGTCCGTGAAAAGGTCGGGCAGGGGCTCTTCCTGCCCAGTCGCGGGCAGAACGGTCAGGAGCAAGATGGCGATGGGAAAGGCGTAACGCTTCATCTAACCTCCTGGTTCTCGTCGCCCAACCCTATCTGGGGCCGACCGTGCCACTCGCGGACAGGACGGCGCCCGTCAGCGGGTCGTAGATCGAGGCGACGTAGCGGTGCTCGTGGGCGCGGATCAGCAGCGTCGTCTCGTAGACGAAGACGACCCCGGGTGGCGGCTCGGTCGCGCCGGAGATACGGATCTTCTCGACCGGTGTCTCGGACCGTTCGCCGGCCTCGTTGATCACGGTGACGCGGAACTCCAGTTCGTTCGTGAAACGGCCGCCCATCGGGAGGAGTTCCACGTCGTCGAGCGGTATGGCGATTTCCATCGGTACCAGGATCTTCCGGCCCCGTGCCCGCCTTGGCGGGCCGAAGCGCACCGCCAGCGTCTCCTTGCCCGGCGCGCCGCCGAAGAGCACGGAGCCCTCGACCATCATCGTCAGTTCGGCACTCCTCGACAGGTCGAGGTAGCTTTGCCGCGACCTGACCTGAAGATCGGGGTGCCCCGCAAGCCGGATCTCGATGTCGTGGAGTTCATCGTTCTGGTTGCGGGGCGGCTCGAAGCCGAGCCAGTAGTAGTGGCGCGTGTCGGTCGCGGCCTCCGCGAGCGCGATGTCGCGGAAGGCGTTGATCATCGGCAGGCCGCCGGTTTCGTGGGCCAGATAGCCGAACGCGGCGTCCTGGGACCACTCCAGATTCAGACCTTGCGGCGCCGCGAAGGGAGAGGGCTGCGCGGACGCGGAACTCGCACCGGCGCCGGCGTTGTAGCCGACGGACACGTCGCCGATCCCGAACGGACTGTTGGCTAGCCGGGGGTTCAGACCAGCAAGGTCGACGGGATACAGGGTGTAGCCCAGTCGGTTCGCGGCGTGCACGAGCGGTCCGTAGATGCTCTCGATGCTGGGCGGAGGCGGTCCGAAGGGGTCGGGATTGTTGAACCCGGGCACCCCCCAGCCGTCCGTCAGCACGAGCATCGCCTTGCGGCCCGGCGGATCGGCAAAGCTGCGGACCGTCGCGGTGGCGGCCAGCACGGATCGCTGGATCTGGCGTTCGCGCTTGCTCAGGTTCAGTGCCGTCGCCGCTCGCCGAACGCTGTTGAGCGCGGGAGCGCTCTCGACTCCGCCGAGCGTGTTCTGCGCCAGCGGACCCGAAGCAGCCACCCCTGGCGGATCAGGAGCGGTCGTCGCCGGATCGATGTCAGCCCGCCTCATGACGCCCAGCGCTTCGCGCTTGCGCGCCTCGCGAAAGGCGTCCCGGAGTTCGTCCCGCGCGCCGGTCCAGTCGGTCAGTCGGGTGACGTTGCGGCCGTCGAACGCGACGACGGCCATGCGGTCGTGCGCGCCCAACTGCGCCAGATCCCGCTCCAGCCGCTTGAGCACCCGGTCGCGATCTCGCCTGATCGCGAAGTACTCGTCGATGAAGAGCAGGTAGTTGGTGCGTACCGGTTCATCCGGCACCAGTGATGGCACTGCCTGGAGGCTGCCATCCTCCGGCTTGTCGGCGTCGGCGCGCGCTGCGCGGGCGACTCCTTCGCCGACCTCCGTGAAGTAGCCGATCGGAACCGGCTCGCCGTCCACCAGGAGTTCGAAGTCGCCGACCTGGAGTCCCTGAACCCGGTTGCCGCCCCGGTCGGTGACGACGACTTCGACGTTGACCACCCGGACGTCGATCGTGTCGGAGAACAGGTCCGGCAGCGGGACGTCCTGGCTCGTGGCGGGGCTCGCAAGAACCAGAGCGGCGAGCACGGACGCGGCGATTGAAGTCGCAGAGAGTTTCAGCGGCGGCCTCCTTTCGCCTGATCCGAACCAATCGTACCGCTCGCGGAGAGGATGGCGCCTGTCAGCGGGTCATGGACGGCGGCGATGTATCGGTGCTCGCGTCTGCGGATCAGGAGTTCCGTCTCGTAGACAAAGTAGTCGCCCGGAAGCGGAGCCGAGGAACCGAGAATCAGGATGGTGCTGACCGGCGTCTCGGAGCGGTCGCCGTCCTCGTTGATCACGCTGACCCGCAGCTCCAACTCGTTCATCCACTTGCCGCCCATCGGCAGCAGGGTCACATCGTCGAGGGGGATCGTGACCTCCATCGGCAGAGTGACTCTCCTGTATCCGGCTTTCTCGGGCGTGCCGAACCGCACTTCGAGCGAGTCGCTTCCTGGAGTGCCCCCGAACAGCAGGGAGCCCTCGACCAGCATCGTGACCTCGGCGCTCCTGGACATGTCCAGGTAGTTCAGGCGCGACCAGACCCGGAGGTCCGGGCGTCCGACGACACGCACTTCAATGTCGTGGAGTGCGTCATCTTCGCCGCGAGGCGGCTCGAAGCCGAGCCAGTAGTAGTAGCGAACGTCGTCCGCCACGAGGCCGAGGACTTCCTTCGGCTTCGTGCCGACCACGGCCAGGCCCCCGGTCTCGTGGGCCAGAAGCCCGTGTTGTCCATGGGGAACGATCGGATAGAGGGTGTAGCCGACCAGGTTCGCAGCGTCGATGAGACGGTCGTAGGAGCGCAGATCCTGCACGCGCCATTCGTCGGCGAGCAGGAGCATGACTTTCCGACCCCGGACGGCCGCGAAGCTGCGCACCGTGGCCGTCGCGGCCATGAGCGCTCGCCCGGCCTGACGGAAGGGAGGTCCCGGGGCCGTGATCCGGCTGAGACGGGCCTTCCGCGGACGAGCCTGGTGCAGGGCGTTCTCGATGTCGGCCTGGGAGTTGGTCCAGTCGAGCAGGAGGGAGACGTTGCCTCCGTCGAAGGCCACGATCGCGACGCGGTCCTCCGGCCTGAGCAGATGGAGTTCCTCCGACAGGCGGTCCAGGACGCGTTCGCGGTAGCGCCGGACGACCGAGAACTGGTCCATGAAGATCAGGAAGTTCGTGCCCACCGGTTCGTCGAGGTCGAGCAGGGGGACGTTCCTTGCACGGGCTTCGCGGGTGTTTGGGGGCCAGCCGTCCTCGAGGGAGGTCATGGCGTGCCCGTCGTCGACTTCGGTGAAGTACGAGATGGGCACCGGCTGACCGTCGACGAGAAGCTCGAAGTCGCTCGCCTCAAGGCCCTGAATCCGGTAGCCCTCGTGGTCCGTGACGACGACTTCGACGTTCACGACCCGGACGTCGATCGTGTCGGCGAAGAGGTCGGGCAGGGGGACGTCCTGGCCTGCGCCCGGGCTCGCGGCCAGACCCAGGATGGCGAACGGGACGATGAGGAATCTCAAGGGTGCCCCCTGCTTGGGCCGGTCTGGCGCCGCTACCTCGGCCCGACGGTGCCTCTCGCCGACAGCATGTCGCCAGTGAGCGGGTCGTAGACCGCCGCCACGAAGCGGTGCTCCCGCGTGCGGATCGTGAGATCCGTCTCGAACACGTACAGGTCGCCCGGCATGGGTTCGTTCGGGATGCGCACCTGGACCTTCGCCGCCGGTGGCGCCGCCTGGTCGCCCCACTTGTTCATCAGCCGGATCCTGAACTCCAGGTCGTTTGCCCACTGGCCGTCCACCGGCAGCAGTTCCACGTCGTCCAGGCGGACCGTCACCTTCATCGGCACGTCGAGCCGCCGGAACCCCGCCTTCCTCGGCTCGCCGAAGCTCACCTCCAGCGTCTCGGCGCCGGGGGAACCTCCGAGCAGCAGGGCGCCCTCGACCAGCATCCCGACCTCCGTCGCCCTGGACATGTCCAGGTAGTGCTCCCGCGTTCGGACGCGAAGGTCGCGATGCCGGGGCAGCCGCACCTCGATGTCGTGAAGCCGGTCGTCCTCGTTGCGGGGAGGTTCGAAGCCGAGCCAGTAGTAGGAGCGAGTGTCCTCCGCGGTCTCCGCTAGGGCCTTCTTGCTGAAGGAGTTGATCATCGGGAGTCCACCCGTCTCGTCGGCCAGATAATGGAGGACGTCGTGGAATCGCCGCTCGGGCATGGCCCACCACGATGCATACCCTCCGATGGCGCCCGCGAAGGCCGGCGCGGCGTGTACCGCGCCGAAGCCGCTGATCGGAGGGCCTGGCGGACCCTGGAAGCCCGGCAGGTCGATCGGGTAGAGGCTGTAGCCGACCAGGTTCGCGGCTTCTACGAGAGGACTGTAGAGCCGGTCCAGCGTTGCGCCGCCGGACGCCGCCGCGTACGCCGATCGGAAGCTCCAGGTGTCGGACACGGTGGACCACCCTTCGATCAGCAGCAGCATGACCTTGCGGCCCGGCGCGTTGGCGAAGCTGCGGAGGGCGCCGGCGGCGGCCATCACCGATCGCCGGGTCTTGTCGCCCCGCTCCGAGCCCATGCCGTGTCTGAACAGCAGACCGTACGGCCTGCGTTCTCTCGCTTCCAGGAGCGCGGTCCCGATGTCGGCGCGGTCGCCGGTCCAGTCTGTGATCAAGGTGAGTTCGTGTCCGTCGTGGGCCACGACCGCCACGCGATCGGCCGGGCCCAGCCGGGTCAGATCCTCCTCCAGGCGGTTCAGCACCCGGTTCCTGCGCTGCTTGATGGCGAACAGATCGTCGATGAAGACCAGGTAGCTCGTGCCGACCGGTCCGTCGGCCGTCACCGAAGGCACGTTGCCGATGCGGTCGTCGGTGGACGCCAGCGCGCGGCCCTCGTCGACCTCCGTGAAGTAGTTGATCGGTACCTGCCCGCCATCCACGCGAAGCTCGAAGTCGCCCGGCTGGAGGCCGCGGACGCGGTTCCCCTCCCGGTCCGTGACGACGACTTCGACGTTGACCACGCGGACGTCGATCACCTCGGAGAAGAGGTCCGGCAACGGCGATTCCTGAGCGACGGCCGGAAGCGCCGCCAGGAGACAGGCGACGGCAACTGCGGTAACGAGTCTTGGCGGGGTCGGGCTCATGTCTGTGAGGTTACCTCTCGTTCGTCGGCCGGGTGGTCGATCATGGTTGGCCAGCCCTGGGGCTGACCGTTCCACGAGCCGAAACCAGCATCCTGTCCGTGAGCGGATCGTAGACGGCTGCGACGTACCGGTACTCGCGCTTTCGCAGACGGAGATCCGTCCTGTACACGAAGGTGTCGCCCGACGTGGGCGCCTCGGACCTGGCCACCGGGACCTTGCGAACCAGGTTCGCGGACAGGATGTCCCATTTGTCCACGGCGCTGATCCGGAACTCGAACTCGTTCACCCACTGTCCATCCACGGGCAGCAGGGCCAGGTCGTCGAGCGGAATGACGACCTCCACCGGCACGGAGATCCTGCGGAATCCGGCCTTCCGGGGCGTTCCGAGGCGTACGTCCAGGGCTTCGGCGCCGGGGGCGTCGCCGAAGAGCATCGAGGCCTCCAGGCGCATGGCGACTTCCGTGTCCTTCGACATGTCCAGGTAGTGCTCGCGGGACCGCACGCGGAGTTTCCCGTGCCCAGCCAGCCGCACCCGGATGTCGTGGAGCTCGTCGTCCCGGCTCTGCGGGGCGTCGAAGCCGAGCCAGTAGTAGGAGCGGGTGTCCGCCACGGTCTCGCTGAGCGCTTTGCTTCGGAACGCGTTGAGCATCGCTCGCCCTCCCGTTTCGTCGGCGAGGAAGCGAAGAACGTCGTGTTGCCGCTGCTCGTACGACCCGGCCATGACCGATTGCGTCGACGGCCACGGGGGCGGGTAGATCGTGCTGCCGCGTGAGTCGCCCGTCACGTAGGCGATGTAGCCACCCGGGACCCTTGGCAGGGGTGGCCAGTAGGAGCGAGACCCGTGCTGAAAACCCGCAACGTCGACCGGGTAGAGGCTGTAGCCGACCCGGTTGGCGGCATGGACAAGGGGGCTGTACAGGCTCTCGATGCTCGGTCTGGCGAGTCCGGACCTCAAGACCTCCCAGACCGCGCTCGGGGCGCTCCAGCTGTCCGCCAGCAGGAGCATCACGTTCCGGCCGGGTCCGCGGGCGACGCTTTGCATGGTGGCGGTGGCCGCCAGGACGGCGCGCCGGGTGGCTTCGCTGCCCCGGCGGCCGAACGCCGGCCGCATCTGGGCCTCGAGGAGTGCGCTGCGGAGCTGGTAGCGGGAGTTCGTCCAGTTCGTCAGCCGGGAGACGCCCTTTCCGTCGAACGCGACGATCGCCGCGCGGTCCGCCGGGTTGAGCAGGCGGAGGTCCTGGTCCAGGCGGCTGAGCACGCGGTTGCGGCGTCCCCGGATGGCCGAGAGATCGTCCACGAAGATCAGGTAGTTCGTGCCGACCTGCTCGTCGCGGGCCAGGGACTGCACGTTCGTGATGCCGTCGGCGGCGGCCGTCCTCGCGTAGCCCTCGTCGACCTCGGTGAAGTACGCGATGGGCACCGATTGACGGTCGACGAGGAGCTCGAAGTCGTCCGGCTGGAGACCGCGAATCCGGTTCCCTTTCCGGTCCGTGACGACGACTTCGACGTTGACGATCCGAACGTCCACCGAGTCCGAAAACAGCTCCGGCAGGGGCGATTCCTGAGCGGCGGCGGGAAGCGCGGTGAGGCTCAGCGCGACAGTGGCAAGAGTGAAGGATCTCAATGGGACGCTCCCTTGTTCCGTTTCGGGTTCGGACTGTGGCCGATCGTCCCGCTGGCCGACAGGATCGTGCCGCTCACGGGGTCATGGACGGCCGTCACGATGCGGTGTTCTCCCTTGCGGAGCAACAGCTCCGTGGTGTACCACCAGTGCTGGCCCGGCTCCGGTTCCCGGCGACCCGAGATGCGGATCGTCTCGACTGGTGTTTCGGAGCGGTCGCCGTGGTCGTTGATCACGGTGACACGCAGCTCGACTTCGTTCATCCAGACGTCGCCCATCGGCAGGAGGGTGATGTCGTCCAGCGGAATCAGCACCTTCATCGGCACCATGATCTTCCGGCCCCGGGCGCGTTGCGGCGCGCCGAGCTCGACCGTGAGAGTTTCCTTTCCCGCCGCGCCGCCGAACAGCAGGGATCCCTCGACCATCATCGTCACTTCCGTGCTCTTCGACAGATCGAGATAGCTCCGGCGCGACCTCACGCGAAGGTCGGGACGGCCCACCAGTCGTACTTCGATGTCGTGGAGCTCATCGTCCTCGTTGCGAGGCGGTTCGAATCCGAGCCAGTAGTAGGAGCGGGTGTCGGCCGCGGCTTCGGCCAGGGCGACGTCGCGGAAGGCGTTGATCATCGGCAGCCCGCCGGTCTCGCGGGCGAGGTAGGCGAGTGACACCTCCTGGGACCACTCGCTGTAGAGGTCGGTCGGGAGGGCGGAGAGGTTCGGTTCCAGGCCCAGGCTCGGACTCGGGGTGTACGTCGCGGACGGGTCGCCGGTTCCGGCGGGGGCGTTCGTGAAGGCGGGATCGAAGCCCGGAAGGTCGACGGGGTAGAGCGTGTAGCCGACCAGGTTCGCGGCGTGAACGAGGGGACCGTAGATGCTCTCGATGCTCGGAGGCCGCCAGTCGACCGAACCGAGATCGTCCCCGTTCCACTCGGGTGCGCCCCAGCCATCGGTCAGCACGAGCATGACCTTGCGGCCGGGCGGATCGGCGTAGCTCCTGAGGGTGGCCGTGGCGGCGAGAACGGATCGCTGGATCTCGCGCTCCCGTCGGCTCAGATTCAGCGTCGACATGGCTCGCCGGATACCTGCGCGGGAGCGAATGAGGGCCTGCGATGACCGGTCCGCCAGGGTCGGTTCGACGACGGCCGGCTCGATGTCCGTTATCCGCATGATGCCCTGCGCATCGCGCTTCCTGGCCTCGCCGAATGCGCCGCGCAGTACGTCCCGGGAGCCGGTCCAGTCCGTCAGTTGGGAGACGTTCTGCCCGTCGAACGCGACCAGGGCGACGCGATCGTGCGCGCGGAGCTTCCCCAGGTCCTGTTCCAGGCGCTCGAGCACCCGGTCTCGGTCCCGCCTGACCGCGAAGTACTCGTCGATGAAGACGAGGTAGTTCGTGGGCACCGGCTCGCCGGCGGCGAGCGAGGATACGGCCCCGATCGCGTCCCCCTTGACGTCTGTCCGGGCGATTCCCTCGTCGATCTCCGTGAAGTAGTCGATCGGCACGTTCTCGCCGTCCACGTGGAGCTCGAAGTCCGACGCGTCCAGGCCTTGGATCCGGTTGCCCTCCCGGTCCGTTACGACGACCTCGACGTTGACGACCCGAACGTCGATCACGTCGGAGAACAGTTCCGGCAGCGGACTCTCCTGCGCGGCGGCGGGGAGCACGGCCAGGACCAGTCCGGCGACCGCGGCGAGGCGATAGCTCACCTGGCGCCTCCCGCCGGCGTGCTCGCGCTCATGTCCGGGCCGACCTCACCGCTCGCGGACAGGATCGCGCCGGAGAGGGGGTGGTAGACGGCTGCGACGTAGCGGTGCATGCGCTTGCGCATCACGAGGTCTGTTTCGTAGACGAAGACCGCTCCGGGCGACGGCGTGTCCGAGCCGACGATCGGGATCCTGCTTACCGGGGTGTCGGAGTGGTCGCCGAACTCGTCGATCACGGTGAACCGGAACTCCAGCTCGTTCATCATCCGTTCGTCGCCGATCGGGAGCATGGTCAGACCGTCGAGGGGGATTCGAACCTCCATCGGCACGGCGATCTTCCTGAACCCGGCTTTCCTGGGGGCGCCGAAGCCGACTTCGAGCACGGGGGCGCCCGGGGCGCCGCCGAACAGCAGGGCCCCCTCGACCAGCATCGTCGCCTCCGTGCCCCTCGACATGTCCAGGTAGTGCCGGCGCGAGCGAACCTGCAGCCCGGGTCGGCCGATCACCCGCACGTCGATGTCGTGGAGTACGTCGTCCTCGGCGCGCTGGGGCTCGAAGCCGAGCCAGTAGTAGGAGCGGGTGTCCTCCGAAGTCTCGGCGAGCGCCCTGTTGCCCAGGAAGCTGATCATGGGCAGTCCGCCGGTCTCGTCGGCCAGGTAGCGAAGGACATCGCGCCATCTCTCCGGGTCCTCGGGTTCATCGGGCCGTCCTCCCCACGATGCCGCGAGGCCGGTGAGTCCGAACTCCTCGTGGTTGACTCTCGGGTCATTGGGGCGTGCCGGCCCAGCGCCACCCATGTCGATCGGGTAGAGGCTGTAGCCGACCAGGTTCGCCGCGTGAACCAGGGGGCCGTACAGGTCGGCCAGAACGGCGTCCGAGAGGCCGAGCACCCAAAGCACCCGGGGATTCCACAGATCGACCTGCGTGTCCCATCCGGCCGCGAGGATCAGCATCACCTTGCGGCCGGGTGCGTCGGCGAAGCTGCGCACGGTGCCGGCGGCAGCCATCACCGACCGCCGGGTCTGAAACCCGAGGCCGAACTTGTTCAGCAGACCGAGCGCCGTCCGGTCGCGGGCCTGCCGCAGGGCACTTTCGATCTCGTGGCGGGAGTTCGTCCAGTCCGTGATCCGCGTGAGGCTGCGGCCATCGAAGGCCACGACTGCCACGCGGTCGGTCGGTCCCAGCCGGCCCAGGTCGTTCTCGATGTGTTGCAGGATCCGATCCCTGCTTTGGCGGATGGCGGACACTTCGTCGATGAAGATCAGGTAGTTCGTTCCGACGGTCCCGTCCGCCGTCAGGGCGGGCGCCTCGGCAACGCGGTCGTCCGATGAGGCTCTTGCGCGGCCGTCGTCGATCTCGGTGAAGTAGTCGACCGGCATCGGTTCGCCGTCGACGAGGAGTTCGAAGTCCTTCGCTTCGAGTCCACGGATGCGATTTCCCTTCCGATCCGTGACGACGACCTCGACGTTGACCACGCGGACGTCGATCACGTCGGAGAACAGCTCCGGCACGGGACTCTCCTGTCCCCTGACGGGGACGGCGGCGATGCAGAAGGTGACAGCGACTGCGAAGCCGAGCCTCATCGAGGCTCTTTCTGTTCTGTTGGGCACCAAGGCAGTGTGTTGAAGAGCAACACCCGTGCCAGGGCTTGAGCGTCTAGCCGGGCGCCTCGTCGCGATCCCGGCGCGTTCGAATCTCATCCGTGATTGCGGCCACTTCCGCCGTAGTGAGAGGCGGCGGCCTCCGCCCCTGCGGTACAGCCACGACGCGCGAGCCGCGGCGTTCGAGCTTGACGTTCATTGGTTGAGACTCGCCTTGGTTGCCGTCGCGGGGCTGGCGAACTGTTCTCTCAACTCTCGGCATAGTGTCGACGATACCGATTCTCCCTTCACGCAGGCTGAACCTCCAGGAGGCCGGGAGGTGCTCCGGACAAGGTCAGCGGCGGACCTGGGCGAGCCGACGGCGGAGGCCGGCCGCTTCGGGGCTGCCCGCTTCGTCGGCAAGGTCGAGCGCCTTCTCGAACTGCCGGGCGGCGGCGTCCGGCAGTCCGCTGCTCGCCATCGCCTCGCCGACGTTGGTGAGCAACTGGATCAGGCCGTCGCGTGTGGGGGGATCCTGAGGCCGCGCCTGGTAGGCGCGGTCGAGGATCTCGACGGTGCGGACGACATCGCCCCGCTCGGCGCTGATCAAGGCTACGAGGAGCATCATGCTGACGTCGCCGGCGTTGAGTTGCAGAGCCTCTTCGGCCATGGCGAGAGCGGAGCGGAGGTCGCCGGTCTGGAACAGCGCCCGGGCGAGGAAGGGAACGACGCCTTCGAGTTCCGGATGCAGTTCGTACGCGCGTCGCGCGGCGGCGAGCGAGCCGGGCTGGTCGCCCGAGGCCGCGAGCACCTCGGCGAGAACGAAGTGAAGTTCGGGCCGCGAGGGATCGAGTTCGATGCCGGCTCGCAGCTCGCGCTCGGCGAGGTCGAGTTCGCCGTGGACGCGGTGGGCATTGGCCCGCCGCAGATGGCTGCGGGCGTCGAGCGCCAGGTCCTGGACGCTCGACCGGATCGGGTCGTTGCGGTAGTTGATCCGGCCCAGCGACCGAGCGGCCGCGGCGAGCTGCTGCCCGCGCTGGCGGTCCCCGGCGCGGGCGTACGCCTGGGCCAGGGTGACCGCGAAGGAGCGGTTCTCGGGCGCGAGTTCGCGGGCTCGGGAGAGGTACCGGACTGCAGCGTCCGCGTCGCCGCCGGCGAGGGCGAGGCGGCCGAGGCCGGCTTGAGCGTGGGCGTTGGTCGGGTCGAGGCGTGCCGCCTGTGCGTACTCGCGGTCGGCGGCGTCGGATTGCCCCGTGCGTTCCAGCGCTTCCGCCAGGCGGACGTGGGCGGGCGCGTAGTCCGGGTCGAGGGCGAGGGCCGCGCCGTATAGCGGCAGGCTGTCAGCGGCTGAGCGTTCGTCGATCAGGGCGGCGAGCAGGTAGGGCCAGCGGAACGTCGTCGGCGCGAGCTCGTGGGCCTGCCGGTAGGCGGCGATGGCCTCGTCGGTGAAGGTGTGAGCCTCGAGGGCCATGCCGTAGCGGCCCCAGGCGTCGCCGTTTCGCGGGTCGGCGCGGAGGTCGGCCTGGAGCGAGGCGAGCCGCTGCCGGACGGCCGGTTCGGCGCCGTCGAGTCGGGGTTCGGGGACCTGCTGGGCGGAAAGAGGGGCGGTGGTGAGGAGTACGAGGAGGATCGCCGCGACGATGTCGCTTCGGGCGAATGCCGGCCAGAGGGCCGGCGCACGGACAGTCGGCTTGGCCAACACTGCGCGAGTCATCGTCAGTGGCCCTCGCCGCGAATGAGTTCGACGACCTGGTTGGCGGCGACGCCGTCGAAGCTCTCCACCAGACCGTCGGGCCAGACGACGTCGAAGCTCTCGACCGACTCGGCCGCGCCCAGGCCGAGGTGGGCCGTGGCGGGTCCGGCGGAGAGGTAGCTGCCGGGCGGCAGCGCGTGCAGGAGCCGCGGACCGTCCGGCGTACGGACCGTGATGCGGGCGCCGATCGCCTCGCGGTCGAGGCGGGGGTCGAACGCGCGGACCCGCAGCCAGTTCGCGGCCTTCGGTCCGTCGCTGGCGGAGCCCGTGTCGATTGTCAGGTTGCGGAGAATCCGCGGCGCTCCGTCCAGATTTGCAATCACCAGGTCCAGATCGCCGTCCCGGTCCAGGTCGGCTGGCACCAGCGCCCGGCTGAGCCCGAGTTCGGTCCACGGCCGCTGGGCCGAGGCGTCGACGAAACGGCCGTCGTGGTTGAGCAGAAGCACGTTCGGTTCGGCGTACTCGGACCAGAACGCGGGCGGGGCGGCGGCGCCAGCGGGCGCGGGCAGCGCCGACGGCCGCCGCTTGACCGCGCCGTTCGCCACCGCGAGATCGAGGTCGCCGTCGTTGTCGGCGTCGAAGAAGGCGGTGCCGAAGCCGGTCAGATCGAGGCTCGCCGCGCCGAGTTCGGTGTCGATCGTCGCGTCTTCGAAGCCGGGCAGCATGAGGTTGCGGTAGTAGGTGTTCGTCTCGGTGATCAGGTGGGTCACGAACAGGTCGAGGTCCAGGTCGAGGTCGGCGTCGCCGGCGGCGATGCCCATTCCCGCCTCGCTGTTGCCCCAGCGGTTGAAGGCCGAGCCCTGCAGGACGCCGTCGTCCAGGAAGCGCCCGCCGCCCTGGTGGATCCAGAGGTTGTTCGGGTCGGCGTCGTTTGCGACGTAGATGTCGACCTCGCCGTCGTGGTCGAAGTCGGCGGCGACGACGCCGAGGCCGGCGTCTTCCACGGCGTTGATGCCGGCCGCGGCGCTCACGTCTTCGAACTCGGTACCGCCCAGGTTGTGCAGCAGCACGTCGCTCAGGCCCTCGAACTCGGTCGGACCGCAGAAGTCCCGCCGACCGCCGTGCTGGGAGCAGACGCGCGCCGGATCGAAGGCGACGTAGCGGGCGACGTAGATGTCGAGGTAGCCGTCGCGGTCGTAGTCGAGCAGCGAGGCGGACGAGGACCAGCCGGGAACAGCCGCGTTCCAGGCCGCGGAGCGATCGGCGAACACGCCCTTGCCGTCGTTGAGAAAGAGGCGGTCCGGGCCTACGCGGGTCAGGTAGAGGTCGAGGTCGCCGTCGTTGTCCAGGTCGCCGACGGCGCAGCCCATGCCGTCGCCCTCCAGACCGGCGGCCGTCGTGGCATCGGTGAAACCGCCGTCTTCGTGCTGGAGGTAGAAGCGGTTGCCGCCGGCCGCCGGGGCGATGACGTAGAGATCGAGGTCGCCATCGCCGTCGGCGTCGAACACGGCCAGGCCTCCGCCCATGACCGCCGGCATGGGATAGGTCGAGTCCGTGCCGCTCGGCAGGACGTAGTCGATGCCGCTTTCGGCTGTCACGTCGACGAAGCGGACGGCGGGAACAGTCGCCGCGCCGGCCCGCGGCGTTTCAGCCAGCGCCACATCGGAGTCGGGCGGCGCCGAACAGCCAGGCGCGATAGCCAGAACCAGGCCTGCGACCGTGCCCGGATGCGGGCGAGGAGCCCGCGTTCCCATGGACGTTACTGCCAGGCGCCCTGGATCGCGCCGACCATCGCAAGGCCGAGCGTCATATGCCCGGCGTTGATCAGCCACAGCTTGAGGGACCGCTGCTCGAACAGGTACTGGACGCCCATCAGCATCGACGCGATGCCGAGGCCGAGCAGGAGACCGACGTGGATTCCGACCATGTAGCCCCCGCCCATGTCCATCATCACCATGCCGACGACGATGGCCGCGATCAACTCCAGGACGAACGATCCGCCCATCGTCTTGACCATGTTCGACTCCGGCGGGTTCTCCATGTCGATGCCCATCTCGGCGGCCCACGCCTTGCCGAAGAGGAAGGAGTACCAGACGGCGCCGAAAGCGAAGAAGGCGACGGCGGACACGACGACGGCAAGCCAGTTCAGGTCGGCTAGATGCATGTGCGAACTCCTGTTCTTCGGTTACTCGTAACGACCAGTCTAGCGCCTGGCACTCACTCCTCAGGCGCCCCGAAGTGCTCGATCATGTAGCCGTCGTAGGGGCCCGCCAGGAAGTTCAGGAACACCTCGTTGACCAGCTTGACCGCCTTGTTCGCGGCGTACTCGAAGTCACCGTCAAGGCAGCGGACCTCGATCGACACGTTCCCGGCACGGTTCCGGCAGCGGCAATTCGCCTTCGCCGGGTCGATCCGCCGGTGGGCCGGAAGATCGGCGCTCGCACGTCCGGCGACGAAGGTCCTTAGCGCCCGGTCCATGTCGGACGGATAGGCGACCGCTGGCAGCAGGTCGACGAAGACCAGCGCCCGCCGCCCCGGCTCGAACCGCAACCGATGCGGCTCCGGGGCGTGCCAGAGGAAGCGGCACTCCAGGTTCCCCTTCCGGTCCACGCTGGTTCCGAATCCGCGGAAGATCCCCCGGTCCGCATACTCCCGGAGGCACTTGAGCACAGATTCCCCTGGGGAAGTCATCTCAACTCATCACCCACCGGCCACTGCCGTGAACGGTCAATGCGGTCGCCGCTTCGCGGCGCAGTTTCCCGGCCGCCTTCGGCGGCAGCCGGCGGGGACGCCGGCGCACCCAGTGTGTGGCTCCCGACCGCAGTCCGCCGAACTCCAGCTGGCGCGTGGACGGGTGTGGAGGGTCCCAGCGGGCTGGAGCCAAGCGACTTTCCAGGACCTTTCATGAACCAGGAACCGATCGGAGCGCAGGCGATCGAAGCGAGCGCCAGACCCCCATTCACCAAGCGGGCGCGAGCGTCCGCTGGGACCCTCCACACCCGTCCACGCGCCAGCGGGTGCAAGCCACCGTCGTCAGTGGTAGTAGGCCATGCAGCCCGGTTCGACCTTGCGGGGCAGGCCGGGCGGGTACTCGTTGGTCCAGAACTCCTTGATGGCCTGGCAGTTGATGAGCGTGGATACGCCGTCGTTGGCGGCCATCTCGTAGCTGCGGGGCAGGGCCTCCCGGAGTTGTTCGGGGGACGTGACGTACTCGCCGCGAGCGCCCAGGCCTTCGGCGATCTTGTCGTAGCGCAGGTTCTCCTGGAAGAGGTACATGTGCATCGAGCGGGTGGCGCGGCGGGCCGAGCCGTAGACGCCCCAGGCGTTGTTGTTGTAGACGATCATGACGGCCGGGATCCGGTACTTCGCCAGGGTCTCGAACTCCATTCCGGAGTAGGCGATGCCGCCGTCGCCGGTGACCCCGAACACCGGCGACCCGCGGTACGGCTCCTGGGGACCGACGCCGTTCATCACTGCGGCGCCGGCGCCGACCGTGTAGCCGACGTCGGGGCCGATCGCCCCGTACTGGTACGCGCCGTTCAGGATCTGGCCGGGCCGGTGGGCGCGCAGCCAGCGCCGGGTGTAGCGGGCGATGCCGTAGCCGCCCGAGACCACGGTCGTCTGCTCCCTCGGCAGGTCGCCCGAGTAGAGGAAGTTCGAAAGTTCCTGGGCGATCACGGCGGGGTGGATCGTGTCCGTCGCGGCGCTGTGCTTGAGTCCGAGCTCGTACCACTCCGCGTTCTGCTTCTCGAACGCGTCGCGGGCGGCGGCGAGCTCGTCGCGCCAGGCGGGCCGCGACGCCGCCGGCAAAGCCTCGGCGAGAGCCTCCAGGCCGCCGCGCGCGCTGGCGACGAGCCCCAGATCGACCGGCAGGTTGCGGCCGATGTCCGCCGCGTCCGGGTCGATCCGGATCACCTTGGCGTCCGGGTCGAAGGCGACTTCGCCGACGTTCGGCATCGAGTACTGGCCGACGAAGATGACGAGGTCGGCCGAGAGCAGGGCGTCTGGTCCGGTGCTGACCGACAGCGGATGGCTGTCCGGGAAGTGGCCGCGCATCGGCCCCGATTCGACGACGGCGATGTCGGCCCGCTCCGCCACGGTGCGCAGGACGTCCCAGGCCCGATCGTAGAACACGCCGGTCGAGGCGACGATGATCGGCCGCTCGGCCTTCCCGATCATCTCGACGACCTTCTGGGTGTCCGCCTTCGACGGATGAGGCAGGGAGTCGGTGCGGTAGGCGCTCTTGTCGTGGTAGTAGAGCAGGTCGTCCGGCGATTCGAACCGGGCCCGCGCGACCTCGCCGGTGAAGTCGAGGTGGACCGGCCGCGGCACGCCGGTGCGCAGGTGCCGGAAGGCGTAGGCGGCGTACTCGTAGACCCGGTTCGGGGTGATCAGCCGCTTGCCGTACTTCTTCAACCCCACGGTGGTCGGCTGCTGGTAGCCGCGCTGGATGCCGCGTTCCGTGTCGTCGCCGCCGACCGTCATGTTGCTCGCCAGCACCAGGAGCGGGGTGCGGGCGGCGTTCGCGGCGCCGATGTTCATGATCATGTTCGTGAACCCGGGCCCCTCTGTGCCCGAGCAGGCGGCGGCCTCGCCGGTGACCCGGATGAAGCCGTCGGCGGCGGCGCACATGCTGCCTTCGGTGCGGCCGCCGTAGGTGGGGATGCCCTCGGCGGCGATCGCGTTGATCACCTGGTAGTTGCCGGGAGCGCAGAAGAGCGCCTTGAGGCCCTCGTTGGCGCAGGCGCGGGCGAACACCTGGGCGCCGTTCATCGGGAACTCGGCCGGGTCGGGTGCCTCGTTCCGGGTGTCGGGGATTTCGTCCGGAATGCTGATGGGCCGATCCTCGCGGTCGGCGGCGGCGGCCCGGGCCTGCTGTGCGAACAGGGCGGCGGCGCCCACTCCGGCGGCGCCGGCAGCGCTCGTGGCGACGAAGCTGCGGCGGGAGACGCCGGAATCGGCCTTGGCGGCGGCAGGGTCCGCGGCGTCTTGGGCCGGAGAGGACGTACGGGACGGGCGTTGCGGTTTGCTCATGGTCGATTCTCCGGTTCAGCCGCCGCGCGGTACTCCTCGGGGCCGAGGCTGCGCAGGTAGTGGACTAGCTCCCAGATCTCCGCGTCGTCGAGTTCGGCTTCGAACGGCGGCATGTCGAGGCCGGCGCCGAACTTGGTGGAACGGAAGAGATCGCCGTCCGTGGTCCCGAACCGCCAGCGTTCGGGGTCGGTGAGGTCGGTGGCCTCGAAGTCGATGTTCTCGAGCGCGCGGCCGTCGAAGCCGTGGCAGATCTGGCAGTGGCGGAGGTAGTGGGTGCGCCCCCTCTTCTCGGCGGCCTCGGTGTACGGCGTCGGGTTGACGGCCGGTACCGCCGGATCGTCTGCCTGGCCGGCACCTTCGGACGCCTCGGACTGGCCGGCCGCGGCCGCGGTCAGGCCGAGCGAGAGGAACGTCGCAAGGCGCAAGACTCTTGTGGCAACTGTCATCGGGATGGCCCCGAAAGTGTAACCGCGCCGGCTTCGGTTACTCGGTAGACGCGGGAATCAGCTCGATCCGGGCTTCCGCGGCCTCGAGGATGGCGGGGCGGGTGTAGAGCAGGGGAAACGCCTGGTCGGCGGCCCAGGGCTCGAAGAGGTCCCGGTAGTGCGGGCTGCGCGGGTCGCCGGACTGGCCCGGGTTGTTCATCGCCACCGAGGCATCCCAGTTGCCGACGTCGATCACCATCCGGAAGGAAGCGCCGGACCTCTGGTGGAACTCCGAGTTGTAGCTCGTGTTGCCGACGGTATCGCCGGAGCCGCTTCGGGGAGCCGAACCGAGCTCGGCAGCGGCGCGTAGCTCGTCTGGAAGGCGGTTGGACCACAGGTGGCGGAGCCCAATCCGGTGCAGATCGCCCCAACGCCAGTCGGTGGCATCGGGGCCAAGGCGTTTCGTCACGTCTGCCAGCGCGCTCTTCAGGCTGGTCCGCAGGACCTCGTCGCGGGCCTCTTGCGACGGGTCACCGAGTCGTGGATCGGCCTGTTCGATGATCTCGAGGACGGTCTCACCGGCGATCGAGGGGAGGCCCTTGCCCCGCGTGGCCGCCAGTTTCTTTCGAACCGCCTCCTTCAGGTGGTCTCGCCACCAGACCTCGAACAGGGCGGCGGCGGCGCTGTCCTTTCCGAGTTCGCCGTCCCAGGGCTGAAGCAGCTTGAGCGCCGGCTCGGTCTCCGGCGTGGACTCGAGAGTCCTGAGCACGGCGACCATCCGGCGTGCCGGAATCGACACGTAGTCCGTCTGCAGGCGTACCGAGTCGGCGACCGTCATCGCTTCGTTCGCCGCCAGCACTTCGCCGATCCGCTGGCGGCGGTAGGGTGCCGACCACTCCAGGCCGAGGGGCACGTCGTAGCCGGCCGGCAGGTTCATCTCGTTGGCTGTGGCGACCCAGCCACGTTCCGGGTTGAACTCGACCGGCAGTTCGTCCATGTCCCGGAAGCCCTGCCACTCGTATCGGCCGTCGCCGGGCACCGGCAGCAGGCCATCCCAGTTGAGACGGATCGGTGCGAGTCCGCCCGGCTTCCAGCCGATGTTGCCGTGAACGTCCGCGTACACCTGGTTCTCTGAGGGCGCGCCCCAGCGGTTCATCGCGGCCAGGAACTGGTCCCAATTGCGGGCGCGGATGTACTCGATGGATCCCAGATAGGGCGCCATGCCGGGTTCAAGCCAGGCGGCCCGGAGCCCGATGGCGAGATCCCGGTCGGGATCCCGATAGAGCACCGGACCGTGCTGAGTGAAGCGAAGTTCGACCGTTCGTGCGTCGCCGTCGCGGACCTGGATCGACTCCTCGATCACGTCCATGGGCAGCCAGGTGCCCCGGTACTCGTAGAAGTCCGGTTCGCCCGGCTTCGTGCGATAGACGTAGATGTCCTCCTGGTCGATGCTGAAGATCGTCAGGCCGAAGGCGATCGTGCCGTTGTGGCCGATCGAGATGCCGGGCAGGGCTGGTTCGCCGGCGCCGATGACGTCGAGAGCTGGAGAGCTGAGGTGGACGATGTAACGCAGCGAAGGCACTGCCTGGGTGCGGTGGGGATCGTTCGCCAGGAGCGGCCGGCCGGTGGCCGTACGGCTGGGCGAGATGGCCCAGTTGTTGCTGCCCTGATTTGCCGGGTCGAGGAGAGACGCGTCCGGTTCAGCCGCAGCGGTGGGCGCCGAACGGACGGGGACTGTGATCGTGCCCAACCGGTGCGTTCCCCGTGCCTCCCAGGATGGATTCGGGTTGCCGCGCAGCAGCCCGAGGTCGAGGCCCTCCGGGACGACCAGGCGATGCGAGGGCTCGTAGCGGTCACCAAGAGCCGTGGCCTCGGGACCGTACATGAACACCTCCGTTGCGCGGTCCAGCTCGCTGCGGGCGTTCCGGATCAGGCCGTGGCTGCGAATCCGGGGCACCGCTTCCGGCGACCAGTGCGACGGCTCGTAGCCCAGGGCCTCGAACTCCGGCGGCATCAGATCGGGCCGCTCCAGCACGAGGTCGACGTAGGCGTTCACGCCGCGCGTCCAGGCGGTGACGATGCGCTTCGTGTCCGAGGCGTAGGCGAGCCACTCGGCGTGCATGTCGCCGCGGTAGAGGAAGAGCCGGGCGGCGCGGTCCTGCTCGACGTAATCGGGGCCGAGGACCTCGGAGAGCGTGCCCTCGCCCCGCCGCCGCCAGAGGTCGATCTGCCACAGCCGGTCGCGGGCCGCGTTCCAGCCCTGGGCGAAGAACATGTCGTCCTGGCCGCCGGCGAAGACGTGGGCGACGCCCCAGCGGTCGACCAGGATCTCGACCGGCGCCTCGAGCCCCGGGACCTCGAAGCGGGTCGTTCCGATCTCCTGGGCTGCGCTGGTCGCGGCGACGAACAGGGCGATCGCCGGTGCCGTGCGTCGTAGCGCGTTCATGAGCGAACCGGCACGATAACAGCGGGCCTCTCGGCTAAGCTCTTCGCCCGTGATTACCCGGACCTGTTTGTCGAGCGCGTTCCGTGCGATCGCTATCGCGGCGCTCGTGACGCTGGCCCCGCCGGCTCTCGTAGCGCTGGACGAGGATGCGGATCCCGCGGACGGCGGAGATCAGGACGGCTCGGCTCCGGAGACCGTGTTCTACGAGACGGCCACGGTGCGGGCCCGCGCCCTGGAGGGTGCGACCGCCTCCGTCCAGGTCGTCGACCGGGACGAATTGCAGCACCTGGCCGTGCGCGATGCGGCCGAGGCGTTGCGGCTGGTGCCCGGCGCCTGGGTGCTCGGGAACGACTCCAGCGCCGCACTCGCGGGCATCTCGCTGCGCGGCGGCGACGCGAACTTCTCCCTCGTCCTGATCGACGGCGTGCCGATGGCGGACAGCACCGACCAGTACGGCGGCGCCTTCCCGCTCGGCAGCGTGGGAGCGGCCGAGATCGAACGCCTGGAGGTGGTGCGCGGGCCGCTGTCCTCGTTCTACGGGTCGAGTTCCCTGGCCGGAGCGGTGCAGTTGATCACCGCGGCGCCGCGTGACGAGGCGCCCTTCCTGGGCTGGAGCGCGCACGCGGGCGATCACGACCACCTGAGCAGCCGGCTTTCCTGGGGGCGTGCGGGCGAGTCGTCGCACGGCTCGATCAATGCCGCGGTTCGCGAGGAGCAGGGTCGGGTCGGCGAGGATGCGCTGGCGCAGCAGACGTTCAGCGCGCGCTGGGGTCGGAACCTGGGTGAGGCTTCGGCGCTCCGCTTCTCGGGGCGCTTCTCCGACTGGCGGGCGGACGACTACTCGGACGGCTCCGGCGGTCCGGTCTTCGGCAGCGGCGACTTGCGGGAGTCCGACCACGGTGATCTCGGGCTCGCGGCGACGGTCGACCTCGGCGCTGGAGAGGCCTGGCGCCACACGCTGCGGTCGACGTTCTACGAACACACTCTCGACAGGGCCAGCCCGCCGATCGTTCCCCTGGTGCCGCCGATCACGGAGTCCACGGAGTTCGACGACCTGCGGGTGACCTGGACCGGCGCCTTCGCTCCGGCCGGCGGCGCGCCGTACGACATCAGCCTGGGCGTCGAAGGCCTTGCGGAGGAGGGCCGCAACCGGAGTCTTCTCCTGCTGCCGCCTTACTTCGGCGGGCCGCTCGCCGGCGACTACCTGATCGAACGGGAGCGGGCCGGCGCGTTCGCCGAGTGGCGCTGGAACCGCGGCGGTTTCGTGGCCGAGCTCGGTGCGCGTGCCGACTTCTTCGAGGGTGAAGGCGAGGAAGTGAGTCCGCGGGTCGGCTTGCGCTACACCCCCGCGGGCGGCGCGTGGTCGCTGCGGGCGTCGGCGGGCGAGGCGTTCAAGCTGCCGAGCCTCTACGCCCTGGCGACTCCGCGGGCGATCGGCGGCAACCCGAACCTGCAGGCCGAGACGAGCGCAGGGGCGGACCTGGGGGTCGAGTTCCGGGCCGCCGGCGGTTCGGCGCGGGGCGGCCTCACCCTGTTCTCGAACCGCTTCGAGAACCTGATCGACTTCGACTTCGACACCTTCCAGATCGTGAACCGGAGCAAGGTGGACGCCCGGGGCGTGGAGGCGTTCCTCGTGTGGAATCCGTCTGCGCGCGTCGGGGTCGATGTTCGCCTGACTTCGCAGGACACCGAGGACCTGGCTACCGGCCGGACGCTGCGCCGCAGGCCGGATCTCTACGGCGGCGTCGGCTTGCGGGTCGACCTGAGCGAGTCGGTCCGGCTCGGCCTCGAGGCCCGGCACACCGGCTCCTATCTCGATGAGCAGATCCCGGCGCCGTTCCGGACGTCGGTGGCCGGCCGGGACCTGGTCGGCCTGTCGCTTGCCTGGCAGGCCGCAGAACGCTGGCGGATCAGCCTGCGCGCCGACAATGCCTTCGACGAGTCGTATGAGACCCAGGTCGGTTTCCCCGGCCCCGAAAGGTCCGTGAGGATCGGGATTCGCTATGGGCAGTAGGAGGATGAACGGATGAAGACGATGTCGACCCTGGTCGTTTCAACGATGCTGGCGCTCGGAGCGGTGGCCTGCGTCGAAGTTCAGGTGAGCACCGCGGATAGCGCCGGAACCGAAGAGGCCGCGGCCGCCGCGGACGCGGCCCCAGGCGAGCTCACGGCCGACGAGGCCGAGGCGGGCTTCCAGTCGCTCTTCGACGGCGAGTCCCTCGAGCACTGGCGCGGCTTCAAGCTCGACCAGGTCCCGGCCGGCTGGGCGGTGGCGGACGGCGTGGTCCACTTCGTGCCGCCCACCGGCGACGACGCCGGGCCGCGGGCCGACCTGATGACCCGCGAGCAGTACCGGTCATTCGAGTTCCGCTTCGACTGGGCGGTGACGCCCGGGGGAAACAGCGGCGTGATGTTCCACGTTTCCGAGGATGCTCGCGCGTCCTACTCGACGGGTCCCGAGTTCCAGATCCTGGACGATGGCGGGCACCGGGACGGTCAGCGGATGGAAACCTCGGCAGCCTCGAACTACGCCCTCCACGCCCGGCAGGGCGGTGAACTGGCTCCCCTGGGCGAGTTCAACACGAGCGCGCTACGGGTCGAGGGCGCGGCGGTCACGCACTGGCTGAACGGCGAGAAGGTGGTGGAGTACACCCTCTGGGACGACGAGTGGAAGGAACTCGTCGCGGCCAGCAAGTTCGCCTCCATGCCCGGCTACGGGATGATGGAGACGGGCCACATCGCGCTCCAGGACCACGGCAACGAGATCTGGTTCCGCAACTTGCGCATCCTCGTGCTGCCGGATTGATGGCGGCGCCGGCGGAGCTACCTGAGTGCCGATCCCTACACATCGGCCATCGTGCCGGACTTGGAGCTACCGGACGGATTGCTGGCGCTGCGAAGAGCCCATTTTCGTTCTGCAGTGCACATGCGGCAGCGTCGTGTTGTTTGAGGCATTGGGGTGGCCGTGGCCGCAGCACGACTGCCGTTCAGAGGCTGCGGCATCAGGGGGTGTAGGCGGCAGCGGCTTGGGCGGGTGGACGGCCGTCAACAAGTTGCGGCGCATGGGAATCCCCATCACCGACACGGTGATGGACAAGGTGTTCCCCGAGACGAGCAAGGTGTCGCGGGATGTTCGTCCAGCCGATGACATCAAGAGGGTGGCCCCCGAGCCGGGCCAGACGAGGGAGTTCCTTGCTGTGCTCAGGGAGTTGGAGGAGCGGACACGCCGTACGGCGGCCATCGAGAGTCTCCCAGAGATGGGAAAGAAACTGCTTGGCCTGGACGTCGGCGTAAGCTATAGCCAGGTCACGCTGGTGCGGAACGACCGGCAGCCGAACGAGAGCTACACAGCTCTCGTGCCAGAGCCGCTCGCGCGAAGCCTGCGACGCAACGTCATCGTCGCCGCCAAGATCGCTGCGCAGGGACAAGGTGATCAGGCTTGCTGGGTGGTCTCCCACATTGAGATCGTGTGATCGCAGATCAACTCGCGACGGCGTGTCACCCAGTGGTGCGGTCGGCGAGGCCGACGAGGACGTCGTTGTCCAGCCCGTGATGGGTCAGTTCGAGTTCGTCACAA
Organism: Thermoanaerobaculia bacterium; assembly: GCA_022826745.1. Lineage (GTDB taxonomy): Bacteria > Acidobacteriota > Thermoanaerobaculia > Multivoradales > Multivoraceae > Multivorans. The sequence goes on from JAJDUI010000008.1 coordinate 507,702, forward strand.
GTCTCCATCTCCCTGATTGACGGAGGGTGAGCGGCGAACGGGAACATGTGGGGGCCTTGCAGCAGGGCGTCAGGCGACTGCCGTTGTCCACGCTTGGCGACCAGGACGGTCTGGATTGCCCACAGGCTGAGTTCGCGGCTGCTGCCCACCGGACGTTTCCCGGCGCCCCGGTAGACGCCCTTGGCGCCGGCTTCCCGCAGAACACCCCAGTCGATGTAGGAGCGGAGAACCCGTCTGGCCGCGCGGGCCACGGTCTCCCGTTCACCAAGCTGTTCGCGCAGCCGGCGCTGAACCTGGGCGGCCCCGGCTGTTCCCTGTAGGCGGAGGAGGCGCCCCGTCGTGTGCGCGACCTGGCCGAAGAACGGGTACGCCGCCATGCACATGCACCAGTGGATGCACATGCGGTCGTCTGGCGATGCGCTTCGAATCAGCTCGATCGCCTGATTCCGCAAGCGCTCCCGGCCCTTGGGGACGTTGACCCAGACCTTGGTCAGGATCGATATCGCCTTGTGCCGGGTTCCGCGCTTCGGATCGCTTCCTGCGGACAGCTTGTCGTGCAGACGCGCGTTGAGTTCGGCCGCGATCTCGGCCCTCGTGTTTCCAGCGAGAGCGAGGTTCGCCGTGTACTCCAGCCAGTCGAGCTGAATACGCTGACTGAAGCCGATCTGGCCCAGGCCCCTCATCGTCTCTGCCTCTCGATCTCGATGAAGGGAACGACGAGTTCTTCAAGAGAAACGCCGCCGTGGCTCACCGTTCGGTCGCCTGTGGGCGCGAACGCCGTTCTGCCCGGTGCTAGGAGTGTGTGGCAGTCGTCCGGAAGCCCGGGTCCAGGCCACGCTACGGCTTCCGGGAACTGTTCCAACACGCGGTCTCGCAGGGCGGTGTCGGTGTACAAGCGGGCCCGCTTTCCGCGAGTGCTGACGAGGGCCCCCTCTGACGGGCGGCCGAAACCTGTTGCCTCGATGTTCCCGTGGTCGGAGGTGAGGAAGACGTCGAAGCCGGAATCGAGCAGTGTGTCCACCAGGGCAGCCGGGTACCCTTCCTCGGCCCACTGCCGAACCTGATTGTGCATTCCTGAAGTGCCGAGCTCCATCCCGTGCATGATGTCGTCAACCTTATTGACGACAAGCCCAAGCACGCGGAGCAACGGCTCCGAGATGCGTTGCTGTAGTTCGCCGATCCGGCTGTCGTCCCGGCCCTTCAAGTAGGCGACCTCGCGCTCGCTCAGACCGTGCTCGGCCCAGAACCTGCTCCATAGCGAGGCTTCCTTCTCGGTCGTGTGGATGCTCGCCTCAAAGTAGAAGGGCGGTCTTCCGGCGAAGATGGCTTGGCGCGACACGGAGGTGATGGTCGGCACCCAGGCGAAGACGGCGTTCGAGCGGAAACCGAGAGCCGGTCGTTGGCTCGCAAGCACGTCGCGGAGTACGAGCCATTGATCCAGCGCCAGCCCATCGACGACGACCAGGGCGATCTTCCGTCCAGGCGCGTCTTCGAGCCGCCTTGCGAGATAGCGGGGCAGATGGTGGACCATAGCCGGAGGGTCGGGCGGCTGGTTGTGCAGGCCCGCGTAGCGTTCTTCGACCCATGTGCCGAAGGCTTCGTCAAGCCGGGCGCGCAGGCGGTCTATGCGCTCGCTCGACTCACGCCGAGCCGATGCCTGGGTCGCCCACCAGAGGTGAGAGAGGTGCGCCCAGCGCCAGGAGAACGCGAGCCAGTCCGGGTGACGGGCGCTGGCTGCAGGGAAGGCATCTTCGATGTGCGCCCACAGCATCTTGAACCGGCGCAAGCGACCAGCGTCCGAATCGCTGCGGATGCCGACTGAGATCCAGCCGCCGTGGCGAACCGTTCTCGGTGCATGGGGAACTGGGGCGAGCTTTCCTTCCAGAAACAGACTGACGACGTAGGGGCGGACGTCGGGGTGGTCGAACGGAAGCTGGGTCGGCTCGCCAATGCTCAGGCTGCGCTTCGCGGCCGCTTCCTGGTGGGCCGGCCCGTCGTCTTCCCCGGCGCTGTCGAGGAACCCGGGCCAACGCTCCTGCAGAAAGGCGAAGAAGGCCTCCCGGTTCGGGACGACGGGCTCGAGCGGCCAGGAGGCGAACGTCTCGCCTCGGCGGAGCACTTCGACGACTCGTTCGTCCAGCAGTCGCGGCATCCGTCTGTCCCGGCAATGCCGGCGCAGCAGAACGTGAAGAAGGTCGGCTGGAGATCGGATGTCGTTGGCCTGGATGCCGAAGACGTATTGGAGAACGAAGTCCTTCGTTGCGTTCTCGCCGAGTGCCTTCGACTTGCGCCGCCTTCGGGCTCGGTCAACAGCGTCCAGGTCCGCAGTGTCCAAGGCTGCGAGAACCGCATGGCTGAGGCCGGGGAACAGCTCGGAGAGGCCGAAGCGCAGCGGTCTTCCGGCTCGCAGGAGATCGTAGGGGGTGGCGGCAAGATCGTCGTGGTCGAAACGCAGGAGCAGTTCCGCGCCGTCACCGTCGACGTCCTTCGAGGTGCCGCGTTGGCGGGATCGCAGCTCGTGGGCAAGGCGGAATGCGGCGGGGTCCTCGAAGGTGAGAAGCTCGAAGCCCCTTCCCCGGATCGCCTCGAGCATCTCTTCGTCGAGCAAGAGCCCGTCGGGGTCGAAGGCAAGCGTTAGGGGCGCGACTCCTGAGACTAGGTCGGCGAGAATCCGCTTGCGCCAGCCGCACGGCTCTACCATGGCGGCTTACGTGTCCGCGCTGCGGTTCGCGTCGGACCGCTTCGTCCAGAGCCTGACGACGAATCGGTCGTCTTGCTCCAGGAGATCGGGCTCTGTCCCGTTTTGAGTCCGCATTCCCTCAAGATTCAGTAGTGCCGCCATCTTCCTTCGCGAGCCTCTCCGGCCGGCAGTCGTCGCGCTTGAAGTCGACCCTCGAGTCCTCGCCGCCGTCAGTCAGTTCGAGTTCTTCAGTCCTGCTCATTCGTCAGAATCCGTACTTCCGGCGCCGGGTCTCGAAGGCGTCTTTGCCTCCCTCAAGAAGCTCCTCAACCAGCTCCCGGACCGGACGTGAGTCGATCGATCCTCGATGCTGTGGCTCGATTCGGGCGAGTCCGCCCTCTGCGTCGCCGGTGGCCGATAGCCCGAGGATCAACTCGGCATCGCCCAACACCGGGATGTTCGCGTTGTGCGTCGAAAAGACGAACTGCCTCCGTTGTTTCTCCGCTCGCATGCGAGGCACGACCCCTTCAGTGATGAACCGGTTGTCGAGGTCGTCCTCAGGTTGATCCACGATGAGCGGTGCGTCCGACTCCAGGAGAAGGAGCAGCAGGATCGCGGTCGCCTTCTGACCGGTGGAGAGATCGTCGAGAGCCTGCCAAGAGGGCGGCTTTCCCGCCGAGGCCGTGTTCAGGCTGATCGCCGTGGTCGAGCCGAGCTCTAGTTCTTCGATGCGCATCAGAACTTCCGACTCCGCTTTGCCGAGCCGTTCTGCCTGGCTCGAAGGGATAGTGTAGGTCTTGCACAACGCCTCGGTGCCGGACCGACAGGCGTCGACAAACTGCGTTAGTGAGAGTTCCGGCTGCGAGCGCAAACTCTCAACAGCCTCCGAAAGGCGCCCTCCGACGTTCTTGCGCAGCAACTTGAAAAGGGGTTCGCGGTCGCCTCCTGACGTGACCTCGACCCGTACGCGGTCGCGGAGTCTCCTGTTGACCTTCCTGGCGGCTCGGTCAAGAGCGTGAAACTCGCTGGCCTTGACATCCTCCCACTCTGCGAGAAGCGTACGTCGGTGGTTCTGCTGCTCCCGTTCGAGCTGTCGTTGTCGCGTCAAGCGTTCGTGAAGCGGCCGCAGTTCCTCTAGTTGGCGACGGAGGCGGATGAACTCCTCGGCGTCCACGCTTGATCGCTTGAGTTCCCGCAGGATCCGTTCGTACTGAGCCTGGACTTGCCGCCTGCGCAGGCGCCAGTCTGCATTGACCCGTTCAAGGCCTTCATCGGCGCGCTCCAAGGCTTCTTGCAGTTTGTCCGATACATCCATGAGGTCGCCTTCAAGCTCCGCGAGAACTTGGCTCGCGCGTGCCAGAATCTCCTTGGCGGGCAGCTCCTGAAGCGCTTTCGCCGACAGAAAAGTCCGGTCGATCGGGAGCTCGCGCTGGAACATCTCGAGAACCTCCCGGAAGGGCGCGGTACTTTGGGGAACGGAGGCAAGCACGCCTTCCTCGCGTACTAGCAAGCTCTGCTCCCTTAGCCGCTCTTCGAGCCCTGCCTCCCGAAAGCGCCGCAGAGTCTCTTCCAGCCCAGGAAGCGCGTCCAGACGGTCTTCGGCCGAGTCGATCTCGGTGTGGACATCGTTCAGGGCACGGCGGTTCTTCACGAGTTCGCGGCGGAGCGATGCCTTGCGTCTGCCGAGTGAGTCGTCTCTTTCTATGAACCGTCCAAGTAAAGTGGTGAGCTTGTCGGGGCTCTTCGAGAGCTCCGAGATCTCGTGCTGACCGTAGACCTCGATCTTCGGCAGGACGTCGGTCGGCGCCAAGTGCGACACGTCGCCGCCTTCCTCGCGCACCAAGGGTGGGTTGGGGATCGTTCGTTCGATCCGGTAGACGCGATGTCCAGGGCGGCGCACGCGGACACGAAGAGAGATCTTCGTGCCACTTCGCAACACTTGCCGCACAATGCCGTCATGCGCCTTACGCGCTTCGTTTCCGGCCGGCTCGAGTCCAAGTGCGCTGCGAATACTCTCGATGACAGTGGACTTACCAGTGCCGCGTCCGCCGATCAGCACGTTCAAGTTCGAGTTCAGATGGACGGTTACTCCATCGAGAAAGCCGCCTTCCCATCCCAGTTCGCGTAGCTCCATGTGCTCGTCCGAGCCCTGGTCGGCGATATCGGAGTTCAGTCGAATACGCGAGCCGGGGTCGAGGAACGCCTGCCTCAGGCCTTCGATGCCTACGTCGTCCATTTTGATAAGACACGTTGCGGCGGGATCTTCGAGGTCTTTGGGCGTCGTCACGTCCCTCGAGTTGAGGACTGCTAGGGCAAGTCTGTCTTCGGGAGCTTGGGCGCGACAGTAGTCCACGTTACGGTTCTCGACGATCGGCCGAAACTCGGACGGCAGATCCGCGACGGGTCCGGGAGTCTGGACAGCGAGCAGATTCTCGTCTCGCCACGCGCGGATTCGGGACTGACCGCTCATGACCCTGAAGAGACCACCGTCGTTCGTCACATGGGCTGCTATGGCGATCCCGTCTTGGCTCTTGACGACCGACAGCGTTTCGCTGAACGACTTGTCGGCGATGTCCGAGGACGGGTCCGTGTCGCGAATGCCGAACTCCCCGAGGTAACGTTCAAGTCGGTCGTCGCTAGTGTCGAGTGGGTACAGGCAGAGGACGTGGACGCCTTCGCTCGAGGACAGTTCGAAGCCGGGAATGATGTGAACCGGTTGATTCTCGGCAGCCGCTCGAAAAGTCGCCACGTCGCGCACACTGTTGTGATCGGTCACGGCGAGGGCTTCGATGTTGAGATCCACTGCTTTGGCAATGACCTCCATGGCGTGCGCGGTCGCGTCACCGTCGGACGGTTGACCACGGAACGTCTTCCGGTAGTGATGAGGATTGACCTGGAGGGCGCACTTGTAGAACCGGGCGCCGCGTTGGACGTGGGCGACGCGAGTCATGAGGCGGCGGTGTGGGTGAGCGCCTGGTCGTACCAGAGCATTAGCTTCTGGTCCTCTTGCAAGGCAGCATCTGGGAGTCTCCGAGCGACTTGAATGATGGTGTCGTAGTCGCGGTCTTGGTGGGCGCGGAAGAAGCCGGCTCGCACAGCTTCCAGGCGGAAGAGCTTCAGGCGGCGCTGGGGCGCATCGCGATACTCCTTGAACTCGCGAAGGAGAAGCCGGTTCCGGCGTTCTTCCACGTCCGATGCCTTATTCGGATCGGGCACGTACCAGCGACCGGCTGCCTTGGCTCGCAGAGCGGCGTCCTCCTTGGGGAGGTTGCGAAGGTCCTTGTAGTTCGTAGAGAGATAGGAGTGAATCTGACTGGGTACGTCGCCTGAGCCGTCGTAGTGGAGGAAGTTCTGCTCGAGCATCTCCGACAGCTCGGGCAGCTTCTCGTGCTTCAGTGGAGCCAGCAGTTCTTGGAGGAAGTGCGGGTGTAGATCCTGGAAGCTCTGAGGCTTGCGGAGCAATCGCTGTCTGAGCCACTGTATGGCCGTCGCCTCGTCTCGGACGAAGATCTCCAACTGGGCCACATCGCTGGCAGTCATTCTCTTCCGGTCGTACTCCGCGACTTGGTCGGGCAGGAAGACCATGCCGTCGCGCTCGGGGTACCGCTGGCTGACGCCGATCAGGAACTCTCCCACGGAAAGTGGCACGGCGACCTCGCGAAGGACATGGAAGGCGACCATGCGGTCGAACAGGACGTGAGGCTGCCGCTCGTGGACGATCTCTGTCCGGCCTTCCTTGATGACGAACACGGGAAGTTGCTTCAGGTGCGTATGGAGGAAGTCCCAAGCGGCGTCCTCGGTGCCCTTGGTCAGCTTGAAGCGCCCTTCCAAACCCTCATTCGGTTTGTAAGCGGAGATGATGAGGTCCTGCTTGACGGCCGTGCTCGTTACCTGTTTGAACGATCCTTGGCTCTTGTCCATGGTCCGTACGTCGGCGACTACAAAGCCTGCCGCGAGCAGCGCCTCTTGAATCGCGGTCCAGACGGCGTTGCTGGAGTTGTGAAACACAACAGTGATCCAGCGACCTGGCTTGAGGACACGTCTGTACTCCCCGAAGGCTCGCTGCATCAGGCGCTGGTAGGTGGGCAGACGCTTGGCTCTGACGCGATCGACAATGGCCTCCGGCGCCGCGTTTGTCAGCACGCCATGCCAAGACTCGATGAGGAAGTTCAGATCAGCGTAGTAGATGTTCTCACCGAAGGGAGGGTCGGTGAAGATGTAGTCAATGGAACGGTCGGGAATGTCGAGAGCCGCCGCCGTTCCTGCCGTCACCAAACTTGGTTTTCGTCCTTGGTCGTTAGCGCCGAATGTCTTGGCGAGACGGGAGAGTTTGTTGCCGAGGTTGTATCTGGGCGAGACTTCGGCGATTTGGGAGCCGACGTAGTACACGCCGGATAATTGGCGATTGACTTGGGAGCCGCCGAGCCGGCCGTGTTGGACTGGCTGGTAGCGATTGAGGATGGACATCCCCCAGGCAGCCTGCTCGACGAAGTAGTGCAGCATGTGCCGAAGTCGGGGGTCGGAGTAGGAACCGGCGTGTTGCCAAAGGGCCGTCAGAGCCTTTGCGGCTCTCGGTAGATACAGGTGGTGTACGGCGGTCGTCTTCGTTGTCGCCATTCGCCCGACCCGAGTCATCTGACATTCGGGAAGCGGATTGGTCGGGAAGGAAGCCGGCAGTGGCATCGATGCGATCCGTTCAAGCAGGGCGGTGTCCGCTGATGTCGGGGTCTTCTCGTACCGTTCTCCACCCGCTCGATACTGAATCAGGGCAGGTTCACGTTTCGGGCGTTGACGCACCTCGGCGGTTGCTGGGTCGACGTAGTTCTCCAGGCGGAGTTCCATGTTCTCCTTGCGAGCGACGGAACCGCACTGCGGGCAGGTGATGTGCGGGTCGGTACGCCCAGTAGCCCTGTCCAGGGCTTCCCGGACGAAGACGAGTTCGCCGCCGCAGTTCAAGCATCCGAAGACCTCGCTCCAGACGGTGTATTCGACTCGGCCCTTCGTCCGCTCGTCGGTGTGCAGCGTCTCGTACATCCAGCCCAGCTCCGCATCGACATCGTCCAGCAGCTTGCGACCGGCCTCGGAGAACTCGTCCACATCGAAGGGCAGCGTGTAGTTCGCGGCGATGAAGCCCGCCAGTGGGGACAGATCGTTCAGGATGGCCCGACGAGCGCCCCACTTGGGCTTCCCCAAGCCCTGCTCAGTCCAGTTCGCTTCGAGCTCTCGACGGTAGCTCTCCGGTGCCGACCCGCACCATTGGGCGGCGACGCCGGTCATCCCGGAGCCGCAGAAGCCGTCGAGAACCAGATCGCCCGGTTCGGTGTAGTGGAGGAGGGAAGGGATGATCGCGAGATGTGGCACCTTGGTGTGGTAGCCATGAGCGCGGTAGACCGCGTGGGTCTTTCCTTCCTTGACGTCGACGGCGAATGGCGTGCGCCGGTACGATTCACCAGAGTCGTAGGGCTTGCCGTGGGCCTGTACGAACTCGCCGAGGAACGGATTCGGGCAGGCCGTGTGCCAAGGCGGGTCGGAGAGGTTCAGGATGTCCTCGATCTTGCCTTGGGGGAAGCCGACCTCGTCCTTCCAGCGCTGCAGCAGGCCCTTGGTGCGATCCGTCGAGCGCATCCTCTGGACGAGTTTGCGGAGCTGCGTCTGGCTGCCCATGGGCCAGTGCCGAATGGCGGAAAGCCGCGCCACTGCGTCGTCGTCGCCGTCCCAGGGAACACCGTCTAGCCTCGCGTGAAGCTCCTCCAGTCCCTTCCTCAGCCTGCCCAGGAAGTGCTCCCGGCGTTCGTTGTCGCTCTTGAAGGTCAGCCCCAAACACTCGACCGGCCCGTGAGCCCGGGCATCCGTCCTGAAAGCCTCGTACAGCTTGTCCTGTGTCGGGGGCTCGCGACGGCCACCGCGAATAGTGGCCGTCCGCTCTTCACTGGGCATCGCGGCGGTCTCCGTTCGTCGATGGCGCGGCCTTTGCATCGGCGTCCAGGCGCCGCGCCTTGATCCCGGTACCGGTCCGCGTAAGCACGTACGCTTGACGGGGATGGTTGGGCGAATCCGGATGGGTCATCCGGAGAACTCCGGCTTGCAGCAGCGGGTTCAGGTGACGCGCCTTGAAGTAGCCCCGGTTCTTCATTCTCGCTGCCGACATCAACTCGGCCAGTCGGCGGGGCGTGTCGCAGAGCCGGATGATCCGGTCTTGGACGGCCGTTAGCTCGGCCAACGCAGGAGCTTGTTCAGTGGACAAGTTCGCCGTTGGCTGAGCTGGTTGTGCAGTGGACAAGTCTCCCGGCGGTTGTGCGGTGGAGCGAGCGTGCGTGGACCGGATCGCCTCGGCACGGCCCAACTCGGCAACCTGTTCCTCAAGGTGAGTAGCGGGAACGAATAGGGATGCCTGCGAGCCCTCAAGGGGCGAGATCAGCGCCTGAGCGGCCAGCCGGTCGAGGACGGCAAGCGCTTCGTGGCCGGAAAGACCCGTCACCGCTCGAACGTCGCCAGAGCGAAGACGTCCCTCGCGGCAGGCGAACGCGAACGCCTTGGATTCCTCGTCGCTCAAGTGGACACCCAGCCTCGCCTGGAGCAGGAGTTGGCGCTCCGAGAGGAGTTCCTCCTTGAGGAGCGTGATCTCGAAGGTCTTCCCGACCCTGTCGTTGGCTATGTCGGGCGGTACGTAGCCTAGGTGGCGCTGGTTGCTGAAGATCGCACGGAGACCGGTGCCGGCCTGCTCGCTAAGGCCGACACGCCGGAAGGCGGCAACGATTCTCGGGTTGCGGAGTTCCTTCTCGCCCGGCTCCAGGAGAGCGTCCGGCGAAGCGAAGGCGTCTCCTGGGTTCCAGAGCGACGTGCGGTCGTCGTAAGAGTGGATGGTCGCTTTCCGGGTGTGGTCCGCGTAGTCCTGGTGGATCAGCAGGTTGATCGCCGCTTCGCGGAAGGCAGTGTAGTCGGGTGGACGATCGGCCCGCTGCAGTGTCTCCGGGTCGAGAGAGAAGGGGGTCTCTGCGCGTTGCAGGTAGCGATTGTGAAGTGCCTTCCACGCTTCCACGAGATTCGATTCAATGACCAGGCGATCCGACCAACGCTGATCGTCGAACGCGTCGGACCAGTCCCCGCGGTGCCACTGCCAGTCGACAACCGGTCGCGGAAGGACCTGGCGGAAGGCCGATGCGCGGCCGAACAAGAGGATGGCTGCACGGGTTGGTGCCAGACGGTTGCCTTCGTCGACTACCAAGCCCCGCTCGAGAAGAAAGTCCGTGTCTGACAGTTCCGGATCATGGCTCAGGTTCCGGTCATCAAGGACCCTTCGGTACCAGTGGATGGAGGAGGCATCGAAGCAGCGCTCGGTCTTGAGGTTCACCGCGACGCTGTCGTAGGTGACGTCCGAGGCGTCGCGGAGCAATCGTTCGATCTCGGTCGGCGTACACTTTTCGTCGGCCGCCCCGCGGCGAAGAAACGAGAGTCTGATGTCACCATTCAGGTAGACAGGTTTGTCCTGTCTTCGGGCCTCTGGAATATGGAAGACGATCAGGGTCCTGCCTTCGTCCTCCAAGAGCTGGCCTTCGGCTTCGATGGCTCGGTTGAACTTCTGGCCCGAGCGCAGAACGGTGAGGAATTCGTTCTGGACTTTGTCCACTTCGATGACACCGACGACTTCAAGTTCGCCGCTCTTGTCCCGGACGCCGAACACGAGCCGGCCGCCTCGCGTGTTAGAGAACGCGGAGACGGTCGTGTAGGCCTCTCCAGGAACGCCGCGTCGCGCGCTCTTGAACTCCAGGTCGTCCCACTCGTATCCCTTGAGGCGTTGGATGAGTTCTTCCTTGTCCATGCGACGCTACTCAAGCACGATCCGCACCTTGGCCGGATCCTCTCCCCCGGTGAGATCGTCTACGTACCGCGCGAACCGCTCCTTCATCTCGTGCGGGGCCGCGGGGGAGCCTCCACGGAGTAGTACGACGCGAACGTCGTCGATCGTCGTTTCGATCTTGACCAGACCCGAGAGAACGGCGCGGACTCCCTGGACGAACTTGGGCGCGAGTGGTTCGGGCAACTCGCGGGACTGCATGAAGGCCTCCACGCGGGACCGGCGCTCCGGGTCGAGCAGGGCGATGTCGTCGTGGGTCGAGGGATCGTCCAGGTTCGTCAGAAGGGTCTCGGACCATCCCTTCAGCGTCGTGTCCAGGCGGTCGTCGACGCTCGCTAGAGTCGCGCTTGCGCCAGGATATGATTGCTCCATGGAAGGCTTGAACTCGCAGTGCGAACACGTCGGCCGGGCGTCGAGATCCTCCTTGGTTAGCGCGAAGCAGGTCCTCAATCCCGCAAGCTCCGTTCGCAGGTCGTCCAACTGTCGAGTCGGCAGCAGGTCGATCGCCGAGAGCGTGTCGAGTCGGGCGAATCTCTCGTCCTGCAGCAGGGCCGTTTTCCGGCGGTCGTCGTTTACGCCGAGGCGGGCCTTCGTGTGGAGGGCAACGTACAGCTCGACGTAGTCCCGCTTCAGGTCGTCCAGCGTGCCGAGCACTCGTCGGCGGACCGTGGCGGCGTCATGGGCTGAGCGGTTCGCCAGTTCCGCGAAGACCGTCTTCCGTGCCGTCCCCATCTTCTGGGTCCACTCTTCGGACAGGGGACCCGAGTTGGCAAGTGCGGCCTCCGCTGCTGCGAAGTAGGTCTCTGCGGGTGCAAGTTCCGCAGCCAGCCGTTGGGCGCTCTCGACCTCTTCAAGGGCACAGATCGCCGCCGTGTGGCTGCTGACGTCACGGGCGTCCGGCCTGAAGTTCTTGAGCTTTCCGGGCGTGTTGAAGGCCTGCACCGTCTCCAGGAAGTTCTTGGTCCGCGCCAAGTTGAACACGGGATGGGCAGCACCTTCTTCGCGGACAAGCGTTTGCCCCCAGAACTGAAGGCCGTTCCGCACAGCGTGTTCGGCGCGGACCAGGCGATCGATCATCTGCCGGACGCCGACCTGGAGTTCCCGGACGGGCGCCTCCCTGCCCTGAGTGACGAGTGCGGCGACGCCGGGGCTCTGGCCCAGCAGCTCGAACAGGGCGCGGAGGCCGGGGACGTTCCAGTCCTTGGGAGGCTCGACGTGCTTGAAGCCAGCCAACTCATCGACCGGAATGGCGGCGATGGTGGAAAGGTCCGAAGCATCGAGCTTCCTGCCCGACACGGAGAGGACGAGCGCCCCGGCGTTGACCAGCGCCGCAAGCAGTACGGCTACCCATTCGGGTTCCAGGCGCAGGGTTTGCGGCGCCATGTACTCGACGCCGAGCTGTTCCCGGATCAACTCGGAGCGGTTGACGACCTGACCCTGGCCCTTTCGGTTCAGGACCTCCAGAATGTGCTTTGCGTACCGCGAGTTGTCCGGGTTCAGCCGCTCGCCGTCCAAGAGCTCGAGCGCGTCCAGCACGGCGGCGGCCTGCCTCGTCCTGGATGCTCCGGCTATGCGCCGCAGCGCATCCTGTGCTGCCTGTGGGCGGCTCTCCGCCGTGATCAGCACGGAGAAGCTGGGGTACTCCGGTGCCTGATTTGCGAAGTGGGCCTCCAGGCAGATACCGGCAACCGCGTTCATCAGGTCGCGCAGGTTGATTCGTGAGGGGGACGTCGTCGCGGAGAGGCCCGGAACGGCTTGGCCCTTGGTCCATGCGAGCAGCGCCTTGCGCCTTCCCTGGTGGACCACTTCGAAGGCCGACGCCATGTGCTCCTGCAGCCAGACCACCAGGCTGCGAAGGAAACCGGAGGCCTTCGACTCGTATGTGGCTTTCGCGTGCCCGGAGGAAGTGGAGGCGAGTTCGGCAGCCGCCGCGTAACCCCGCAGGACGTTCCGGAACTCGTCGTCCGCGCCCGTCAGATGGACGAAGACCTCGTCCGGTTTCTTCTCGTCCTTGTAGGACGGCGGCTCGTGAGGCTGAAGGAAGTAGATGTAGAAATCCCGTGGCGGTACCGCGGTGGACCGTTCGTTCGGAGCGCCGAAGAACAGGTAGCCCTGGCGCGCCGCCTTTCGGGTACGCCATTCCAGATTGTGCTCCCAGATGCTATAGCCCGTGACGTAGGTTTCGTCCGTGCACTCCATCGCCTGGCGAAGCGCCTGGTAGTAGTACCGGTCGAGCCGTGCCGGGTCGAGACTCTCCGCCCGCCGTTCGATCAGGGCGTCGAAATCGTCCGTCTTCTTCAGGTCGAGGTAGTACTGGCCGTTCTCCGGGTTGGACGAGATGAACTGGCCACTGACCGTCCGGTGGATCTCCCTCAGGACGGTCGCCACTTGAGAAACCAGGTCGTCGGCGGGGTCGCCGCCCAGGTCTTCGATGCCGTCCTGGTAGAGGCAGAGGCCGTCCCTCAGCTCCGCTGGGGTGGCGCCGAGAGGCGTGTCCAGACCGCCGGTAGTCAGTCGGTGGACCGAGAGTGCATGGATGATGCGCATCGCCATCGGCTTGTACTGCGGTCTGCCGAAAGCCTGCTCCACCCGCGACTCGAGCACCTGACTGCAGTCGATGACGGCCTTGATGTCGGGAATCGTACGGAAGGACGGGTTGCCGCGCAGGGTGGACCAGTAGTCGTCGTAGGCAATCAGCCCGGGGTGTTTCGCCGGCAGCTCGTGCGCAAGAAGTCTCTTCATCGAAAGGGAGAGGGTCTTCAGCACTTCCCGCTTCTCGGCGGCGGTTACGCGCTCGAACGTGTCGACGTAGTCGGGATGTACCGGAAACAGGTCCACGAACTCGTCGAGTCGTTCGTTCATCCGCTCGTAGAAACGGGTGAACGGCGAGAGGTACTCGCGGATTCGGGCGTGTTGCTCGCCGGTCTTCCGCAGCAGGCGCTGCGCCACGACGTACTTCACGTCCTGTCGGGCGATGTGGACCTGTTCGAAACGGTCGCGAACGCGCCTGACGCTCTCGCCGACGAAGGCGAAACGGTGATGGTCGAAGACTGCCTCTTGGACGCCGGCCACGAACCGGAATCGGAGGTCCTTGCAGACTTCGCCAACCTCGCGCAGGAAGTTGAGGTCAAGGATGATCTGCTGATCGTCGCGGCTGCGCAGGTAGTCTAGGAGTTCGTCGACCACTAGCAACAGACCGTGATCGGGATGCTCTGCGAGGAAGGCCGTGAGCATCTCCTCGAAGGCCCGCTTGCTGCCAGAGACCTCGGCGGCGCTGGGGAATGAGTAGCTGACTCCGAGAGCGCGGAGACCTTCCTCCAAGGTGTCGACGACGATGTCGCGCAGAGGCATGGTCGTGGCCCCGATCTCCGTTCGAACGACCTTGAACTTGCCGGCGATTGCGACGGCCTGCTTGGAGACACCGGGGTGCGTGAGGGCCGCTGCCAGATCTTCATGCTCGGCAACCCCGGAGATGACGGACATGAGGTGGGACTTGCCTGTGCCGTAGTTGCCGACGATAAGGATGCCCTTGTTGTCGGCGGGCGTGTCGTACTGAAGCTGCGGAAAGACGACGGACGTGAGCTTCTCGGCCATCTCATCCGAGATGACGTACGTGCTTACGAAGCGGTGGGCCGCTTCCGTATCGTCGGCGTCGCGAAGCTGTACGACGGTCTCGATCGGGTCGAACTGGACGAGGTCTTCGTACTTCATCCTGCAGCGGCTTCGGCGGTGACGATCTGAACGTCGTCGATCGGATAGCGCCGATACTCGGGATGGCCGGGTTCGGCGTAGTGGATGTGGTTGCCGTCAGTGATTCCGCTCCAGGCAGCGATTACGGTCCACTGGCGCGAGAGGTCCTTCAGGAGGCGGAGGGGGTTCTGACGGAGTGCGGTGTCGAACAGAAGCTCCAGTCTGTCGAGCACGACGACTGCGCTGCCGAGTTCGGCGAGGACCTCTCCAAGCAGTCGCCGGACCTGGAGCGGCCGCTGTGAGGAAGTCAGGTTGAGCAGCCGGCGGGCGAGTTCCAGGTTGACGTTGACGACGGGAGAGCCGGTCTGTTCTGCGACTTCCTCCAACGCGGCGGTCTTTCCTCGGCCGTTGGGACCGACGAGGAGGACGAGACGCTCGCTACGTTGCTCGGCGTGCTGAATCGCCTTTGTCACTTTCCAGGCGAGATCGGTGGTCATCAAGGCGGTGTCAGTTGTTGGGCTTGGCAGTGGCGACGATCATCGCGGGACTCTACACGCCGAAGTATGTGCGTAGGTGGGGTAGCCTGTCCTCGATGACCATCGACGGCCGCGAGGACCTGGAGGGGCTGCGCCGCGCGGGTCGCGTAGCAGCCCGGTGTCTGGCGCGGATGGGCGAGGCGCTCGAGCCGGGCATGACGACGGCCGAGCTGGATCTGATCGGCCGCGAGTACATGGAGGCCCACGGCGCGCGCTCGGCGCCCGAATTCTGCTACAACTTCCCGGCGGCCACCTGCATCAGCGTCAACGAGGAAGTCGCGCACGGCATCGCCGGCGACCGGCGGATCGAGGCGGGCGATCTGGTCCACGTTGACGTGTCGCTCGAACTCGACGGCTACTTCAGCGATACGGGCGCGGCGTACCCGGTGCCGCCGGTGAACGAAGTGCGGCGGCGGATGATCTCGGCCACCCGGCGGGCGCTGCGGGAGGCGATGCGGCAGGCCCGCCACGGTCGCCGCCTGCGCCACATCGGCCGCGCGATCGAGGAGACGGCGACCAGGGCTGGTTTCGGCCTGATCCGCAACCTGGGCTCGCACGGCATCGGCCGCTCGCTCCACGAGGAGCCGAAGTTCGTGCCAGGCTTCGACGACCCGCACGACGACCGCTTCCTTCATGACGGCATGGTGCTGACGATCGAGCCGTTTCTGACCAACGGCCGCGAGCAGGCGAAGACCGCGAAGGACGGCTGGACGCTGCTCAACAAACCCGGCACGACGACGATCCAGTTCGAGCACACGATCGTCGTCACCCGCAAGAAGCCCCTGGTGATGACGCTGCCGTAGCGGTTGGTGCGGGGATGAGCGAGCGGCGGCGGCGAAGCGCGATCGGCACGGTGCTCGGTTTGAGCCTCCTCCTGGGGGCCGCCGCCTCCCGGGCGCAGGAGCCCGCCGCCCCTCAGGGCAGGGCGGACGAAGTGGCCTACGTCGTGCTGAAGGCGGTCGCCTATCGCACGGTATCCGCCGACGTGACTCTCGCGGCCAGGAACGCGGACGGCGTCGAGCAGGAGTTGCCCGTGGTCAGCGGTCGGCCATTCCAGGTGTTTCTGTTCGAGCCTGGACCGTGGACGGTGCGGCCGGCGCCTGGCAGCGGTTTCTGGGGTCGTGAGGTCTACATCGACCCCGACCTGGCGCCGGAGGTTCCAGGTGACCCGCAGCCGGAAGGCGACGGCAGTGGGGAGCCGGCCCCCTCGGTCGTGCCGGTGTTCGAGGTGCCGGTGTTCCCGGCGGTTGCCGCGTCGGGGCGCGTGGTCGGTTCCCGGCGGCCGGCGTCGGAAGTCTCGATTCTCCTCGGCGATGTTGATCCGGAAGGGATGGATCCGCGGTTCAGCCTGAAGGGAGAGAGGGTTCGCTGCCCGGTGGCGGCCGACGGTCGCTGGTCCTGCGACCTGCCGGGCACACTGATGCACATCGTCTTCTGGCTGCCCGGACATTCGCCGGACTATCGCTGGGAGACGCCGTTGTTCGGCCGGCGGCAGCTTCGCATGGGCGACCAGAGGCTCGTCCCCGGGGCCAGTCTGGCCGGTTTCGTCGCGCCGGGGCCGGGCTTCAGGGAACTGATCGAGCGCTGCGTCGTCCACGTGGCGAAGGCGGATCCCGCGTTCTGGACGACCGGTCTGGAGGATGTCCTCGCGACAGTGGACGTGGCCCGGGACGGTTTCTTCCAGGCGCCGGGCCTGGGGCCCGGCCACCACTGGATTCAGGTGGACTGCGACAGTCGGGTGGCTGCCCGTGCCGGCCCCTACACGCTCGAGAGGAACGCCGAGACGTTCCCCCGGAAACGGGTTCCGCTAACGCGAAGTCACCTCCTGGAACTCTCCGTGATCCCTGCGGATTCGCCCTACGACAGCGACTGGGTGGCCCGATTGAAGCAGATCGAGGCCGAGGACCCGGTCGAGTTCTGGCGCCAGTACCGGCCCGGGGACTACCCGCAGCAGAGGGCGGTGGTCGAGAACGGCCGCGTCCGGTTCCACGTGCCGGGCAACGGCGCCTTCAGCGTGGAGATCGCGGACGAGGCGGGCGGGCGGTTCGGAGGACTGGACTACCTCGAGGTGGTGAACGATCTGACCGCGACGGTCGAGCTCGACCTCGTGCCCGTCGTGGGACGTCTGATGCTGGATGACGTGCCGGTGCCCGGTCTCGTGTTCTTCGGCGGTCGCCAGACGTCGCCGGAACTGACCTTCCGGAGCGACAACGAAGGCTGGTTTCGGGGGGCGCTGCCGGGACGGGAAGGCTGGCGGGTCGACGTCGTCGCGCCGGAGTACGAAGCGATTCAGTTCTTCCACAACGTCGACGTACCGGCGGACGAGCCTCTGATCCTGGAACTCGCCGACACCGTCGTCCAGGGCAGGGTTGTGAGCTTGTCTACGGGTCAACCGGCGGAGCGCGCCATCGTCCGTTTCGAATCCGCGGACGGGCAGCTCGTTCACCAGGCGACCGCTGGCGAGGACGGTTCCTACTCCGCTCGCGGCGTGCCGCCAGGCTGGGTGAGGATCTCGGCCCGGCGCCTGAGCCTTGCGAGCTGGGAGGTAAGCGAGACGTTCGAGACAGTCCTGAGTCCCCGGCAGTCCCTGACCGTCAACTTCGAGTTGCGCAGCGTAGTCCAATCCTGAAATGAGCGTGAACGGGGCGGTCGTGGACGGGAGTCGAGGAAGTCGGTCAGGGGGTAGTTCTGGAGCGGCAGACGGAGCGTCAGCGGAGTCTGCCGCCCAAGGATCCGCCCGCGGCGGGGCG
>JAJDUI010000011.1 GCA_022826745.1 Thermoanaerobaculia bacterium
ACGGCCATAGACCCCCAGAAACGCCGATCCGAACCGACGGATCCGCCAAACCCGACGGACCGATCCACTCGGCTCCAATACAGCTCCGCAACTACCCCGACAACGCCGAACCGGATCACGCGGTGAAAAATGCGGGCTAGATACACGCCGCAGTCCGCTGGGTCCGCTGGGTGCGCGGGTCTTCTGACCCGCTGCCGCCGGAGGCGGCGTCGAATCGCGCCGGCCGTCAGGCCGGCTCCGCTTTGGCTTCAGGCCGCCGCCTTGAACTGCTCGAAACGCTGCGCGAGGCGGTCTGGGTCCGGACGATCCTTCAGGCGCCGGGGTAGTCGAATCTTGCCACCATGCAGTTTCTTCAGGGCCTCGAGCATTGGGCCATCCCTCTGGCTCAGAAGGCGCTCGGAGACATGCAGCCGATAGTCCGGGTCGACGCCAAGGAAGTGGCGGTCGAACGCGGCATGGTGAAGCTTGGAGAGCGGCACTCCGTTCTGAACGACTGGTTGTCCGAGGAGCTCGTTCCTGTCCGGGATGATGTGGGCGGCGTCAAGTAGCTGCCGCTCCGGCAGTCCAGAGACAGCGCAGCGACCGTTGTAGGCCGCGATGACTGCTTCCCGAAAGGAGGTCTGATGGAGTCGCTGTTTGACAACACGCAGGGCGTACCGGCGCTCGACCCGGTCCCGAGGCGCCTCAGGCCTTGCCTGATCCAAGAGGCCGAAGACCAGCTTCGCCTTTAGTGTAGAGGCGTCCCAACCGCCTATGAAGGTCGGCATCAGCGCCTCATAGCGACCAGGCGCCACGCCGAGGTGTAGATGAGCGCGATCTGCTTCTCGTAGGCCCTTCGCAACCACTGGTTCTCCGCGGCACTCGGGTTCACTCCCATGAAGGCGTAGTCCACCGTTTCGTCGTTCTCGAAGATCTGGCGGTGAGCCGTCAGTTGATCGTCGTACCAGACCTTCCGACCAGGCTCAGCGAAGCGCGTACGGATCGAGAGGACGTGGTCCATCTGCCTGGGCTTGAAGATGCCGCGCGGATTCACCAAGTGGATCTTCTGCCCCTCAAAGAAGAACCCCGCTTGAAGCATCTTTCCCGGCAGAGGACTATGCAACTGACTCAACAACCGAACATGTTCAAACGCCGCCAGACGTATCCGTGTCTCGACTTTGGGACTCACGCGAGCACCTATCCCACGAAACAGTTCTCGTTGTGCCAGGTGAGTACAGCGGGATCCGGTCTCTGTCTAGCTACCATCGGAGCCTGGATCCTTCGTCCGTGCAACGCATAGTAGTCCCTGCCGTTCTCGAACTCCTCTCGGATGCGGCCGCTGACCTCGAAGTTCAACTCCGGCGTGACCGTTACGTAGCCAGCATCGAACAGGCTGTGGATGTCCCGCCTTAGCAGCAGGCCGTTCCGCTCCTCGTGAGTCCCACCATCTCTGTAGGGGCGAATGTGCGCAGCCTCAAGCGCCGGCAACGTGCGCTCCCGCGTCACCGCACAGCGACGTTCGTAGATATCCGTCACGAGAACGCGAAACGTCCCCTGTCCGAGACGCGGACGAATCAGTTGCGGCGCACCGAACCGGACCGCCTCTTCCGCCAGGTGCGGGACACTCGCCCGGCTCAAGCGATCCTGGACCGACTCCCATAGGTGGAGGCCGTCTGTGTCTTCGGTGCTGTAAGTCTTGAGCGATACGATGTTCCGGGACCAGTTGGGAGCGACCATCCAGTCCGATTCCTCAAAGAAGAAGGGTTGGGTCAGGATCCGGCAGCCGATCTCGAAGTCGCGCCTGCTACCACCGCCCGGACCGCGATATCGGACGATTCTCTGCCGCATCTCTTCGGCTGACTTCGCGCCGTTTGCCTCGCCAAACGCGTGCCACGCAAGCGAGCAAGGGAGGACATTGGCGTAGGTGAAGACGCCGCCTCCCACAATCAAGTCGTGGGGCGCGTGCAGCTTAAAGAGAAACAACTCGCCGCGCCCAAGCGCCCGGAAGCCCCTCGGATTCGGAGCCCAGAAGTTGACCTCCGGCAGTTCCGGCTTTCCACGCAGCAGGTCAAACCACTGCCAGTCCGTGACGGCGACGACGAGCTTCACACCCATCTTCAACCGCTCGCACCAGCCAGGGAAACGATAGTAGGGGCGGCTACCACGTCGAGTGCCAACTGTAGCAAGTTCTCTTGACGCAGCCGAACACCAGACCCGAGGAACCACGTGATCGCCGCGTCTCCCAGCGGCTAACCCGAGCGCTGGGCTTACGAGTCGTTTGCCAACGTTGGGGGCGAGCGGCGGCAGGCGCCGCACCAGCAGGAGTTGGCGAGCAGGTCGACGTAGCGGGTCATCGACTGGGCGCTGAGCGCGAGCGTCTGCTGGGACCCTCCCCCCTCGAAGACCCTAACGACGGGTGAACCGCGACGCCGGCCCGCCGCTGGCGCTACGCCCGCGCGAGTCGCCGGCCGTTGCCGCCACGCGGCCGGCCGCGGCGGCCGAGGCCGGAGGTGCGGTTAAAGGGTACCCGGCGGCGCCGAAGGTGAGCCTGGCGCTTGACGCGGCGGCGGGCGGTGGCGAACGACTGGTTGATCGCGACCGGGATGGAGGCCGCGGCCGTGCGGTGGACGACCACGTCCGGGCCCGGCAGGGCGACCTTGACCACGACGTCGAAGGTCAGGCCGCCCCGGTGATGGCGGCCGGGGCCGGCAAGGGTCACCTCGCAGTCCACGATCCGCGAGTTGAAGCGCTTCAGGGCCGCCGCTTCGGACTCGATCGACCGCTTCAGGTCATCGTTCAACGGGACGTTCTGGGTGCGTATCCTGACCGGGAAGCTCGGCTTGGTGCTCAACGGTGGGTCCCCTCCGAAGGTAGGTGGGTTCATCGTACAACGCGGTCGCATAGAGCGGGCGGCCAAGGCGGAGCCGGCCTTGCGGCCGGCGCGATCTCGACGCCGCCTCCGGCGGCAGCGGGTCAGAGGACCCGCGCACCCAGCAGAGCGGGCGGCGCTCCTGGTGTGCTCGGCTCTAGCCGAGCACGATCTCGGCCGCCTGCCGTAGTTCCTCCTTGCTGGCGGCGCCGACGAGGAGGGTCGTCACGTCGCTATCTTCGAAGGCCTGGAGGCGGTCCTTGATCCGTTCGGGTGGGCCGACGAGGGAGATCTCGTCGGCGAAGTCGTCGGGGACGGCGGCTACGGCTTCTTCGCGCTTGCCGGTCATGAAGAGTTCCTGGATGCGCAGGGACTCTTCTTCCCAGCCCATGCGGGCCATCAGCTCGCGGTGGAAGTTCCGGTTCTTCGCGCCCATGCCGCCGACGTAGAGGGCGAGGGACTGCTTGATCGGCAGCAGGGCTTCGGCGACGTCGTCGTGGACCCGGAGGCGGGCGCCGTAGGCGATCTCGAAGCAGTTGCTTCGGCCGGCGAGCGACTCCGCGTAGACCTTGGGCCGGTAGGGCGAGTAGTACAGCGGCAGCCAGCCGCTGCAGAGTTCGGCAGCGAGAGCGACGTTCTTCGGCCCTTCGGCGCCGAGGAAGATGGGCAGGTCGGACCGTAGCGGGTGGACGATCGAGCGGAGAGGCTTGCCGAGGCCCCACGAGCCCTCGCCGGTGTAGGGGAGCGGGTAGTGCTCGCTGTGCTGGGTTACCGGTTCCTCGCGGGCGAGGATGTTCTGGATGATCTCGATGTAGGCGCGGGTGCGGGACAGCGGCTTGGCGAAGGGCTGTCCGTACCAGCCCTCGACGACCTGGGGGCCGGAGACGCCGAGCCCCAGGATGACGCGGCCATTCGAGAGGTGGTCGAGCGTCATGGCGTGCATCGCGGTGGCGGCGGGAGTACGCGCCGAGATCTGGGCGATGCCGGTGCCGAGGCGGATCTTCGAGGTGTGGGCGCCGATCCAGGCCAGCGGCGTGAACACATCGGAACCCCACGCTTCCGCGGTGAAGACGCAGTCGTAGCCGAGCGCCTCCGCTTCGATGGCGGTTTCAAGGAAATCGGGACGCGGCCCCGCGCCCCAGTAGCCGAGTTGAAGTCCGAGCTTGAGTGCCATGCGGCGCACCCTAGCGCAGCAGGATCGTCGCCGCTACGCGGCGCGTTGTCTTCCAGAAAGCCGGCGAGGGCGCCGGCGCACCCAGTGCCTGCTGCGCCAGTTCCTGGTAGCGCTTGATAGCTTGCGCCCGTGTCGCTGAAGGAGCAGTTCGACAACCTCCGCATCGAGGACCTGACGGCCCGCACCGGGTTCAAGTGGAGCCGCTACACGGCGAACGGCAGCGGCGTTCTGCCGGCGTGGGTGGCCGACATGGACTTTCCCGTCGCGGAGCCGATCCAGCGTGTCGTGCGGAGCCTGGTCGAGCGGTCCGACCTCGGCTACTGCGAACCGCCAGAGATCGGCGATCTGCCGGAGATCTTCGGCCGGCGGATGGAGGAGCAGCTCTGCTGGACGGTGGAGCCGGAGCGGATCCGTTTCCTGGTCAACGCGCTCCAGGGTCTGGACCTCGCGGTCCTGCTGGGCGCCGGGAAGGGCGAGGGAGTCGTGATCCAGACGCCGATCTATCCGCCCTTCCTCGAGGCGGTTTCAGGGACGGGCCGGCGACTGGTCGAGTCGCCGCTCCGCCGCGGCACCGAATCCGGATCCGGGGATGGGCGGTTCGAGATGGACCTCGACCAGTTGCGGGCGACGATCGACAGGGACACCCGCCTGTTCATGCTCTGCAACCCGCACAACCCCAGCGGTCGCGTGTGGACGCGGAGTGAACTGGAGGCTGTGGCGGAACTGGCGATCGAGCACGACCTGATCGTCCTCGCCGACGAGATCCACAACGAACTCGTGTTCCCCGGGCACGAGCACACCGTGTTCGAGACGCTCGGCCCTGAGGTCAGGGAGCGGACGATTACGATCACCTCGGCGACGAAGTCGTTCAACCTCGCCGGGCTTGAGCTCGCGCTCCTGGTGTTCGGCAGCGAGAAGCTCAGGCGGCGCTTCGACGAACTGCCTCACTTCGTTCTGGCCCATCCGGGCATTCTCGGCGTCGAGGCGGCGCGGGCGGCGTGGAGCCACGGCGGTCCCTGGCTCGAAGAAACCGTCGCCTACCTCGACGGCAACCGCGCCTACCTCACGGACTTTCTCAACCACCGGCTGCCGGGCATCGTCCACGGGCCGCAGGAGGCGACCTACCTCTACTGGCTCGACTGCCACGGGCTCGACTTGCCGATGGATGCGTCCCGGTTCTTCCTGAAGCGGGCGAAGGTGGCGCTCAACGACGGCGCGGAGTTCGGTCCGCCGGACTCGCCGCTCGGATTCGAGTGCTGCACGCGGCTGAACTTCGCTACCTCGCGGCCCATTCTCGAGGAGATCCTGGAGCGGATGGCGGCCGCGGTGGAGAACGCCTGAGCGGGGGCCTCTTCGCCGGTGTTCTGCTCGCCGGGCTTCTGGCTCCGGGCGCGCCGGCGCCGGCCGCCGCACAGTCCTCGGCGGAGGCGGGTGGGGCACTTCCGGACCTCGAGTGCCTGCGCCTGATGCGCCGGGCACGGATCGCGGAGCTGACCTCGAGACCGGCTTCGGAGATCGAGTGGCTCAAGCGGGCTCGAGCGGAGTGCAATGAGCCGACGGCGGCGCTGGTTGGCCTGCTTCGTGCCGACCGGCGCAGTCCGCTGCCCGAAGGAGAGGCGCAGGGGTACCGGCGGGAACTGGTCGCCGCCATCGACGATCCGGTCTCCGCGCCGCCGCCGGGCGTCCTGGAGTTCATTGCTCGCAGCGAGGAAGCGGACGAGACGGTGCTTCGGGCCGCTTTCGGTCTGGTCGAGCGCCGCCTGGCGGACACTGGTACGGACCGGGTTCGGCTGCTGCGCCTCAAGGCGCTGCTCGACCAGCGCCTGGGCCGGCCCGCGGCCGCGACGACGGCCCTCGTCGAACTGCGAAGCCTCGAACCGGCAAGCGAAGAGATCTCCTGGGCGCTGTTGCGCCTGTTGATCCTCCAGCAGCGGTGGGACGCGGCCGCCGACCTGTTGGGCGAGATGGCGGAAGAGGGCGGCGCGTCCCTCCGTTCGCTCTACGCGCGGGCCCTGGCCAGGGCCGGCCGCGTGGACGAGGCGAACAGGCAGCTCGAACTCCTGGCGGAAGAGATCGATCCGAACGACGGTCTGGCGCTCAGCGACTACGCGGCCGACGTGCTGGCGGCGGCGTGGAATCTCCGGGACTCCGGCCGTTTTGAGGACGCGGAAGCGTTGTTCCGGCTCGCGGAGACTCACGCCCCGGCACGGAGCTGGGCCACGGTCGAGGCTCGGGCAGCGCTCGTCCACCTGTACGGCACGGCGGAGGAGCGGGCCGCCCACGAGCAGGCCGCGGCGAATCGCTGGCAGTACGTCACGGATCCCCAGTCGCTACTGAACGAAGGCGCCAACCAGTTGAGCGCCGGAAACTTCGACCAGGCCATCGAGCTGTTGAAGCGCGCCGCGGAGGAGTTGGGGCACTTCGAGGCAGTCTGGTACAACCTCGGCTTCGCGGCCTATCGGGCCGAGCGCTGGGAAGAGGCGTTCGAGGCTCTCGACCGGGCCGCCGAGCTGAACGATCAGCGGGCCGACAACTTCTTCTTCAGCGGTCTGGCGCTGATCGAACTCGAGCGCTGGGACGAGGCGATTCCGCGGCTCCTGCGGACGGTCGAACTCGATCCGCAACGGCGGCTCGCTCACTACAACCTGTGGGTTTGCTACCGCGTGCTCGGCCGCGCGGCGGAAGCGGCTCGCCACCAGGCCGCGTACGACGCGCTGGGCGAGCGATAGCGGCGTTACAGGCCCCGCACGTAGCGCTCGAATTCGGCCTGGATCTCCGCCGGCGTGGTCTGGAACACAGCCTCGAGGGCGTCCCGGCTGGGGTAGCCCTCGGCCAGGTAGAGCAGCATCCTGGCGAAGGACTGCGCGCTTTCCCAGTCTTCCCGGCCGTGCTGCAGGAAGTGGGTCAGGAGCCACGAGAAGCCGTAGTAGTGCTGCGCTCGCTCGCCGTAGAACGTGTCGGCGCCGGCTTCCATCAGGTCGGCGATCCCGGGCGCCTCCCCTTTCCGCAGCGCGGATCGGGCTTCTTCCAGGTTCCAGGTCGTCAGGCTCTGCAACCGCACGGGTCCCCTGCCGGCGTGCGAGATCGCGTACCGCCCGCGATCGACCGCGCCCGGAATGAGCGTGCCCCGCTCGATCTTCGAGTTGCCGATGTACTCGGCCATGCCCTCCTCGGCCCATCGCGGCAGGTCCGACCCGGGCCCCGTCAGGTACGTGTCGCTGAAGGCGTGAAACGCCTCGTGGAGCATCGTGTGCAGCAGTTCATCGAAGTACCGGACTTCCTGGTGAAAGGCCAGCAGGCCCGGGGAATGGTAGAAGCCGGCGCCGGGAAGCCGGCCCCCGAGCTCCTCCTGAAGTCGGTGGAGGCTGTCGCGGCTGCGGAACAGGTAGACGACGACCCTGAAGCGGGCCGGCAGCGGCTCGATGTGCGGATCGAACAGGTCGTGAAGGATTCCGAACACGGCCTCCATGTTTCCGGCCAGGATGTCGACCGTCGACTCGTCGTCCGCGTCGCTGATCAGGATGAAGCGTTCCGTTTCCCGGCGTCTTCTGTGCTCGCGGTCGATGTACTTCTCGGCGACCTCGATCGTCCGGTTCAGGATCCTGACCCGTTCCCCGAGGGTCGCCTGCGGCATCGGACTCGGGAGGGCCCCGGCCGACACCAGGACATCGAGTTGCGGATCGAAACGCCTGCGGGTCGGTGCGTTCCGCTCCTCTTCGGGGCTCTGGAACTTCATCCTCCACGACAGCGTCGAGGCGACGGCGTTGCCCTCGTCGTCGCGGGCCGGGCCGTAGCGCCAGCCGCCGACGCTGCGCTCGACCTGGAACCGGAGGAGGTCGTCGAACTCGGATGAGGGTTCGATGGCGAGGACCTCGACCCGCGATACGGCCCCGGCGGCGTCGATCTCGACCCGGACCTCCACCTCCGGATCGATGCCGCTGCCCGCCAGCTCGTGGGGCACCAGGAGCTGGTAGCTGCGGATCGCTACCGGACCGGTGGCGATCTGCGCGGCCGGGTCCTGGGCAGCGGCTCCGCCAGCTGTCAGGAATCCAAGGGCGGTAATCGAGGCGAGCTTTCCGAAACGTCGGAGACGGGCCACTCCAGGACTCGGCGCGTGTTGACCGCGGCGCCGTCGACGAGCGCCTGGGGCCCGCGTGTCGAGGCATTGGGCAGGAAGGAACGCAGCCAGGCGGTGGCCACGACCTCGGCGATGCCGAGAATCTCGCCCTGGTTGGCGCGGGAATGCGCTGCCGCGGTCTCGACCAGGTCGATCAGGTCGCGCTCGGCGTCTCCGGTGGGAAAGCCGAAGACCCCGCACAGACGGCCGGCCTCCTCGCCCTCCAGGGTGACGACGCGCGCTCCGACCAGGTCGCCGTCTTCCAGCGGCTCCATCGAGGGATGAGGCTCGACGTGGACGCGTTCGCGGCTGGTCACCTCGTCCAGAGGAATCAGGTCGCCCTCCAGCCGGCCGATCCGGTAGAGCTGCAGGGTGCTTCCGACC
The DNA here is from genome assembly GCA_022826745.1 of Thermoanaerobaculia bacterium. GTDB lineage: Bacteria > Acidobacteriota > Thermoanaerobaculia > Multivoradales > Multivoraceae > Multivorans. The sequence goes on from JAJDUI010000011.1 coordinate 8,524, forward strand.
AGCGCTTCGAGCCACTGGCGCTCGGTGACCTCCAGCAGCAGGCCGCCCTGGCCGAGCAGCTTGTCGGCAAAGCTGAAGGAGCGGCAGTCGCCTTCCTCGGCATCGGGCTCGAAGCGCCCCTGGGCGAGGATGCAGCTCATCGCATTGCCGAAGAAGGTGGACTGGTCGCGGCTGCTTCGAGCTTGGAGCTGCTCTTCCAGGTCGATCCGCTCCTGGTCGTCGAGGCCGATCAGGAACTGGTCCTCGATCGCCCATTCGACTTCCTCGCCGTAGCGTTCCAGCAGCCAGCCGCTAGCGCGTTCCACCGCGCGGTCGAGCGCGGAGACGCCTACGGAGAGGGGAGCAACTTGCTGCTGTTCCATGCTGGGATGCTAACTGCGTTTCTTTGTAAATACCACAAAATGCGGAACTTAGCGAAATCGGCACGTCTTCCCCGAGTCCTGCCGCCTCATGCGGAGTCGGCGTTTTCCGGGTCTCCGTCGGCATCCATCCTGCTGTACGCCGTCTGGACGCAGTGAATCTTCAGGGCGTCCGGCGCGGTCGCCAGGAACCCCTGCCACTCGATCTCGGCGATCGCTTCCTCGGGACTCAGACCCTGTTCGTGGGCGGCGGACGCCTGGTTCCAGAAGTCGCTCAGGAACTGTCTGAGGGCGTCGACCTGGGCCATGTCGCTGAAGGTCGCGCCATGGCCTGGAAGGACGAGGTCGAACTCGAGCTCCTCGAATCGGTCGAGGGTGTCGAGCCACTCGTCGACGTAGCCGTCGCCGATGTAGGCGGCGCCGGCGAGGACGAGGTCGCCCGTGAAGACGACCCGCTCGTTCGGCAGCAGGACGACGACGTCGCCGCCGGTGTGGCCGCGGCCTAGATGGAGCAACTCGATCGGCCGGTCCCGGCCCTCGAAGGTGCGGTGGATCGTCATCCGGCTCGTCAGGGTGACGTTGGGCGGCGTCGGCTCCGTCTCGCCGACCGCCACGTAGTGCGCCTCCTGGATCCGGATCGCGTTGAGTGCCTGGTCCTTCTCTTCGCCGTCCTCCATCGCGTCCGCCGACTCCTTCATCGCGGCGATCTGGTTCGGGATGTTCCCGGTGAAGATGGAGGCGGTGGGCTGGCTCATCACGTCCGTCATCAGCATCGCGCGGGTGAACTCGTGGCCGACGATCGCCACGTCTTCAGGGAACGCCTGGTTCCCGTGGGCGTGGTCGAAGTGGTAGTGCGTGTTGACCAGGTGGGTGACCGGCTTGTCGGTCACCTCCGCGATCGATGCGATCAGGGCGCGGGCGGCTGCCGGCGTGACGTGGGAGTCGACGACCAGGGCGTCCTCGTCCGTCACGACCAGCATCGCGTTGCTCTGGACGAAGATCACGTCGTCCCGACCGACGATGAAGTAGACGCCGGGGGCCACCTCTTCGAACGTGTGGGTGTCGGTCAGGATCGTGCCGTCGGGCGGCGCCTCTTCGCCGCCGCAGCCGGCGAGGCCGAAGGCCAGGGCGGTGACGGCGAGGCAGGTCGCGGCGAGTCGCTGGGTCGGGCGCATGGGAGTTGCTCCTCCGTTCGGTTCAACGGGAATCATAGTGCGCCCGGGCCGCGCGGGAGGCGCGGCTTGCCGGGAATCAGAGTTCCAGCCGGCGCATCTGGCGCACCGCGTAGTCGCAGGCGCGCGCCGTGAGCGCCATGTAGGTCAGGCTCGGGTTCTGGCAGGCGGACGAGGCCATCGCGGCGCCGTCGGTGACGAACAGGTTCGGCACGTCCCAGGACTGGCACCAGCCGTTGAGCACGGAGGTCGCGGGATCCCGTCCCATCCGCGCGGTGCCCATCTCGTGGATCGCGAAGCCGGGCAGGGAGTTCCGGTTGAAGGTGCGGATGTTCTTCGCCCCGAGCGCTTCCAGCATCTCGGCGGCCCGGGTCTGGATGGCCTCGCGCATCGCCTCTTCGTTCTCGCCGTAGCTCATCGTGATCCGGGCGGCCGGGATGCCCCAGCGATCCTCGAGGTCCGGGTCGATCGTGACGCGGTTGTCGGGGTTGGGCAGGTTCTCGCCGAAACCGGTGAAGCCGAGCCGCCAGGGCGCGAGCCCACGCAGACTGGCCTTGTAGTCGGCGCCGAAGCCGGGCTGGCCGATGCCGCCCTGCCACAGGGTTCCGCGGCGGGCGCCGCACTGGTAGCCGAAGCCGCGCAGGAAGTCCTTCTCGCGGGTCGCCTCGGCGCGGTCGCCGTCGAGGTTGACGAAGCGGGGCAGGTAGCAGGAGTTGGGCCGGCGGCCGAACGTCGTCTTGTCTTCGAGGCCTTCGAGGTTGCCGTTCGCGCCGACCTGGAAGATGTGGTCCATCAGGTTGCGGCCGACCTGGCCGCTCGAGTTCGCGAGGCCTTCCGCGAAGCGCGGCGTCGCCGAGTTCAGCAGGATGCGCGCCGACTCGATCGTGGACGCGCAGAGGAAGACGATGCGGCCGCGCACCTCGATCGACTCCATCGACTCGGCGTCGATCAGGTGGACGCCGCTCACCCGGTCCCGCTCCTCGTCGTAGACCAGGTTGCGGACGACGCTGTTGGGGCGCACGGTCAGGCGGCCGGTCTCTTCGGCCGCTGGCAGCGTCGCGTTCAGGCTGGAGAAGTACGACCGGCTGATGCAGCCGCGGCGGCAGATGCCGCAGTAGTGGCAGGCGCGGCGGCCGAGGTGGTGCTTGGTGAGCACGGCGACCCGGGCCGGCGTGAACCGGCGGGTGCCGCCGAAGGCGCGGTCGAGGCCTTCCCGGACCTTCTCCTCCATGCAGCTCTGGGCAATGGGCGGCAGGAACTTCCCGTCCGGGAGTTGCGGCATGTTCTCGGGCTGGCCGGCGATGCCGACGAAGGACTCCACGTGGTCGTACCAGGGCGCGAGGTCCCGGTACCGGATCGGCCAGTCCGTGCCGTAGCCGTCGCGGGCGTTGGCGCCGAAGTCCAGGTCGCTCCAGCGGTAGCTCTGCCGTCCCCACAGCAGCGAACGTCCGCCGACGATGCGGGCGCGAATCCACAGGAAGTCCTGGCCGCCCTCGCCGACGGAGTAGGGGTTGTCGATGTCGTCGACGAAGAACTTGCCCGACCACTCGTCGCAGGCGGCGGCGCGACTCTGGATGGGCTGCCGCTCGGCCTGGTGCTTGCGGTCCCTGAGGCCCCGGTACGGCATCTGCCAGGGCGGCGTGTGCTCGCTGTAGTCGCGTTCGGGGACAATCGGCGGGCCGGCCTCGAGCACCAGTGTCTCCAGGCCCTTCTCGGTCAACTCCTTCGCCGCCCAGCCGCCGGTGATGCCGGAACCGATGACGATCGCGTCCCAGGTCTTGCGTTCGATGATCTGGACCATTTGCTGGCGTCTCCGGAGAGCTTCAGGCGTCCTCGAGATCGACGCAGGGGTCCCAGCGTCCGGGGACGATCCGGTAGCCGAGTTCGGACTTCATGCCCGCTTCGGATGTGTAGTAGCCGAAGAGGGTGAGCCACTTGACCAGGTCGAAGAAGGGCTGTTCGTGGAGCCGGTTCGGGTTGCGCGAGAAGGCGCGGTCGTTGCGTTCCGCGAGAGCTTCGTCCTGCGCCTCGGTCAGGAGTTCGTCCTGCGCCGATTCGTTCAGGTCGAGGAAGCCGGCGGCATCCGGGTGGCGTTCCCGGCAGCGATCGTCGAAGCGGTCGAGTTGGGCCAGCAGGTGATCCCGCGCCGCGTCCGGCAGCCAGCCCGCGAGCAGACGGTCGACGAAGCCGGGGATCTCCGCGTCGCCGGCGCCGGGGGTGTCGGTCGTCGGCAGGATGCGCTCGGCGATCGCGCTGAGCGTCCTGGCCTGGTGTTCTGTCAGGACAGTGAGTGGGGCGGGCTCACCGCCGGGTTTCTGTTGGTGCAGGTGGACATGCGCGAGATGGGCATTCGCGAACAGTTCCTCAGGCAGTAGCGGCAGCGCGGCCGCGCCGCCGATCACCCGAAGGGCCTGCCGCCGAGGGATCCGGTCAGCGGGCCTGTCGCTTTGTGGCAGCGTCATGACGCGGCATGTTAGCCGTCGGTGACGGCGTGCCCAGGGGCCGGGGCGGCATCAGCGGCTCCCAGCCGCTTCTCGAAGCAGAGGCTGTGCGGGTCGTAGGCGTACTCGTTGTAGCAGGGGATCTGGACGTAGCCGAACGAGCGGTAGAGACCGATGGCGGCCGGCTGCCGTTCGCCCGTCTCGAGGCGCAGCGACTTGTATCCGAAGGCGGCGGCCCGGGCCTCGAGGCCCTCGAGGATGCGCCGGCCCAGCGCCTGGCCGCGGTACTTCGGGACCACGTACATCCGCTTGATCTCGGCCTGGTCGGCGCTCAGGCGACGGAGCGCCCCGCAGGCGACGGCCTCGCCCCCGGCGGTGCGACCGAGGAGCAGGCAGCAGCCCGGGGCGTCCAGCTTGTCCGGTTCGACGCTGTAGATGCTGTCCGCGGGATAGAGCTCGCCGAGTTCACGGTCGAGCGCCTCGTGCAGGCGCGCGAACGCGGGATCGGCAGGATCCGCCGGTTCGATCCGGACTTCGTCGGTGGTCATCTGGTCGTCGCTGCGGGCGGCTAGCCGAGCCGGCACTAGTGGAATTCCGGGGCTTCCCGCAGCATCTGGTCGCGCAGGGTGCGCTTGTGGATCTTCTCGGTGGCGCCGCGCGGCAACTGCTCGTCCTGCAGCCAGACGTAGCGCGGCACCTTGAAACGGGCGAGATGCTCTCCGACGTGGGCGCGGACGCCAGCCGCGTCGAGATCGGCGCCGTCCCTGGGCACGACGACCACGGCCAACTCCTCGCCCAGCCGATCGTCGGGGACGCCGAAGGCGGCGGCCTCGTAGACCGCGGGATGCTGGTAGACGACGCGCTCGATCTCGGCGCAGTAGATGTTCTCGCCGCCGCGGAGCACCATGTCCTTCTTGCGGTCGCGAATGTAGAGGAAGCCGTCCTCGTCGATCTCGGCGATGTCTCCGGTGCGCAGCCAGCCGTCCTGGATCGTCTCCGCGGTTGCCTCGGGGCGGTTCCAGTAGCCGCGAATGTTCATCGACGACTTCATGATCAGTTCGCCCTGCTCGCCGGTCGGCAGCTCGTTGCCGTCGTCGTCGATGATCTTCAGTTCGACGATCGGGCAGGGCTTGCCGCAACTGTCCGGCTTCTCGACCAGGCCCTCGTCCGTGTTGCCGGCGCCGCCGGCGTTCGTCTCGGTCATCCCCCAGCCGAAGGACCAGTGCTTGTCCGGCATCAGCGCCTGCAGGCGGTCGACCATGCCGCCCGGGATCGGCGCGCCGCCGCCGGACACAGCGATCAGACTCCGCAGGTCGCGTTCGTTGAGCGACGGCGACTGGAGCATCTCCCAGGTCATCGTCGGCACGCCGTTGAAGGAGGTGACGCGCTCGCGCTCGATCAGCTCCAGGCCGAGTTCGGGGTTCCACTTGTACATCATCACGATCTTCCGGCCGACCCCGAAGGAGGCGAGCAGGCCGGCGTGGCTGCCGCTCACATGGAACAGCGGCAGGGGCATCAGGATCGAAGGCTGGAACTCGGGGTTCTCTTCCGGTTCCTCGAGCAGGCCCATCGCGATCCTCTGGGCGCCGTAGAAGCCCCAACTGCCGATGCCGCTGAGGACGGCCCGGTGGGTGGAGACGGCGCCCTTGGGGAAGCCGGTGGTGCCGGACGTGAACAGGATCGTCACGTCGTCGTGTGGGCCGAGGTCGACGTCCGGCATCGGTTGGCCGGCGGCCTCCCGCCACACGTCGTCGAAGTCGTCGACGCCTTCGGGCAGCTCGTCTTCCCAGCGCACGCCGATGCTCTTGACGCCCAGGTCGGGCAGCTTGCTCGCCACGCGTTCGTAGCGCTGCTGGTCGAAGATGGCCAGCCTGGCGCCGGAGTCCTTGAAGCCGTACTCGAGCTCCTCGCCCGACCACCAGCCATTGAGCGACACGGAGATGGCGCCCGACGACGTGATCGCCATGAAGGCGATGACCCACTCGGGGTAGTTCCGCATGCCGATCGCCACCCGGTCGCCCTTCTTCACGCCGTAGCGGTGGACCAACTGGTGGGTGAGGGCGGCCACCCGCTCCCAGGTTTCGGCGTAGGTGAGCCGTGTGTCCTGGAAGACCAGAAAGTCCTTGTCGCCGTGGTCCTGACAGGCCTGCTGGTAGACGTCGCGGAGCGTGGCGGGGAGGTTCTTGAACACCTGATACTCGACCCCGCGCACCGTCTCGGTTACCAGTTCCCAGTCGGCGCCCGGGGCGGTGAGGTGGGCGACCGACTCGTCGTAGGTCATCTGGCCGTGGATCGGCTCGGCGGCGTTCTCGCGCATGTCGTTCATGCCGTCGCCGCCCCTTCCATCGCCGCCCGTTCCTCCTCGTAGCCCTCGAAAGAGTGCTTGAGCGTCGCGTTGTTCAGGATCATCTCGGCCTTGGGCTCCTTCGTTTCGGTGTCCAGGAAGGTCGTCCTGACCCAGTTCGACTCGGTGCGCCGGCTCTCGCTCAGGGCGACGATCTCGCGCTCCAGCAGGTAGTCCTGCCCGACGAACAGGGGGCCGTCGATCATCCGGATCTGCTGGCCGGCGAACAGGCCCAGGGCCGGTCCGCGCGTGGGGAAGCCGGCCTTGCGGTTCGAGTAGCCGGCGAGGACGCTGACCATTTCCAGCGGGATGACCGCGCGGCCCCAGGGCGAGGAAACGCCCTCGTCCTCCGTGTACCAGGGCGACGGCTCCGTGATCTTCTCGAGTTTCTGGTTCAGGCTGAAGGGATAGAGCTTGCCCATGTGCTGGTCGAAGTCCATCCGCACTTCTTCGAGTCCCTTGCCCCTCATCCCGACTTTGAGATCACGGAGGACGACCAAGGGCCCGGGCGGTCGCAGGCGGGCGATCCGAGTCGCGATCTCCGACGACTCGACGTCCCCGCGGATCGACGCAGTGCCAATCAGCACCTCCGTGCCGTCCGCCTTCTCGGCCCGGATGCGTACCTGGGTCTGGCCGTCCGCCGGCTGTTCGACCAGGGCGCGCACCTGCTCGCCCTCGACGACCATGTTCCGGTAGTGGGCGCTCAGGCAGCCGGTCTCGAACCACTCCTGCCCCCAAAGGTCGTGGAGCAGGGGCACGAACTGGCTGAAGTGGGTGGGACCCTCGATCGGCCCTCCGGCCTGGAAGCCCATCTTCTCGGCCGTCGAGTCGTCGTGGATGGACATGTGTCCGCCGTACTCCTGCTCGGCGAGCATCTGTTTCGGCGACCGGAGCGGTCCGCGGATCATTGTCGGCGTCTCGAGAGCGTCAGCCATTCGGGTCTCCTCGTTTGGGAAGGGCGAAGTCTAGCGCCCGGCTAGGAGCCTGCCGCGATCCCCCGCGCGATGGCGCTCCGGACGGCGGCGCCGGCCCGCTTGCCGGATACCGCGTCCAGGGCGCGGAAGTCGACCTTGCTTCGCCGCTTCACGTACTCGACCCAGTACGGATAGCCGCACGGTTCGGAGCGCAGCAACCGGCCGCGTTCGCGGCGGCGCTTGCCGCGCGCCGCCATCAGCAGGACGCGACCGGCGAAGTCGGCGGCGCGCTCTTCCGCTTCGGCGGGTTGGAGGGCCGGCGGAAGGGTTGGCGGTCCCGGCGCGACTTCAAGACCGTCCAGGCGGATGTGCGCGGCCTGGCCGCTGAGCCGGCAGACGAGGACGGCGAGTTGCTCGCCCGGTTCGGCGCCGCTGCCGGCCGGGTGCGTGTCCGCGGCCGCCTCCAGCGTCTCGTGGACGACGAGCCAGTGGGGCAAGTAAAGGAGTTCCAGGGCCAGGTGCCGGCCGCTCCGGAGTCGGCGCAGCCGCCCGGCCGAAAGCAACCGGCGCGCCTCGTCTTCGGCGATCTTCGGCGTGATCGCCGGCGGGTGCTGTGGTGGCCCGTTCAGCGTTTCCCGGCCTGCTTCGAACTGCCGCGGCTGCCGTAGATCATCAGGACCGCGGCCGCCAGCAACAGGGCGGCCCCGGCGGCGGTGCTCAAGGCGAGGTCGATCGTCTCGGCCGCCGAGAAACCTCCGATGAGAACCGGTATCGACAGCACCGCCAGAAACACCCCGAGAATGCGGGCGGTGGAGCGGTCGCGGCTGGTGTGATCCGTGGTCATGGCGTACTCGGGAGCGGTCCGTCTAGGCCAGCAGGAGGTAGATCACAAGGTACGGGACGATGAACAGTGCGGCCCAGATTCTCAGATCGCGCCACTTCGCGCGGTCGGGCGCGCCGCGGAGCACCCAGTCGCGGCCGAGCCGCCAGACGGCGACCGCCGGTAGGATGAGCAGCAAGGCGACGGCGACGCGGGCGCTCCAGAGGGGCAACGCGCCCATCGCGGCGTTGATCGGTCCGAGGACCAACTCGAGGAGCGTTCTCATCGGGCGCCGCCCTCTTCCTGGAGCCGGGCGACCCGGCTCTGCAGCGCCGCCTGGACCGCTTCGTCGTTCCTCACCTCGCCCCAGACCAGGCCGCGCAGGCGTTCCGGCGGCTCGGGCGGCGTCAGCCGGCTGACGAGCCAGGTCACGCCGAGCGTGAACACGAAGGACCACCAGGCGACGAAGAGGAAGGGCTCCTCGGACGGGAACAGGCCGTCCATGGCGGGGCTGTTGAGCAGCAGGCAGAGGCCGACGCCCGAGACCAGGCCGGCGGCGCCGCCGTAGCGGTTCGCGCCGCGCCAGAGGATGCCGAGCAGCAGCACGGCGAGAGTCGGACCCTGGATCAGGGAGAAGACGGTCTGGATCGCGTTGTAGATGTTGCTGAAACGCTGCTCGATCTCGGGCGCGATGAACGCGGCCGTCAGCAGCAGAATGGCCGAGAGGATGCGGCCGAAGCGAAGTTCCGCTGCAGTGCCGAGATCGGCGCGGCCCAGGCGTTTCCGGAGCCGGCCCAGCAGGTCGCGGCTCCAGAGGGTCGCCGCCGAGTTCAGGTTCGAGTCGACGCTCGACATGAGCGCCGCCAGGAAGGCCGCGAACATCAAACCCCGCAGGCCCGGCGGCAGCAACTGGGCGATCAGGCTCGGCACCGCCTCGTCGGCGTTCGCGAGATCGGGGACGATCAGGATCGCGGCCAGTCCCGGCAGCGCGACGAGCAGCGGGATGAACAGCTTGAGGAAGCCGGCCAGCAGCACGCCGGCCTTCGCGTCCCACTCGCTGCGGGCGCCGAGCGCCCGCTGCACCATCGTCTGGTTGCCCGTGTAGTAGGCGATGGAGAGGACGATCCCGAGACCCAGGACGATCCCGGTCCAGGGGAAGGGAGTCGCCGTGTCGTGCGGCAGGTAAAGCGAGAAGTGATCGGCGTACGCTGGTCCCTGTTGGAGCACGCCGTCCCGGAGCGCCGCCAGTCCGCCGACCTCGTAGAGCGCGCGCGCGACCAGAGCGGCCCCGCCCACGAACATGATGATGAGCTGCAGGACGTCGGTCATCACGACCGCGGCAAGGCCGCCGCTGATCGTGTAGATACCGACGATCGCCGTGGTGATCCAGATGGAGAACTGTGGATCCCAGCCGAGCACCGTGCGCATGAGCAGCGCCGTTGCGTGGATCATGATCCCGAGGTTGAGCACCAGGATCACGCCCCAGGCCAGGGCGAGGAAGGTGCGCACGCCGCTGCCGTAGCGCCGGCCCAGGAACTCCGGCACGGTGTAGACGCCGCTCCTCCAGTAGAAGGGGACGATCAGGAAGGCGGCGATCAAGAGCGCCGGCATCGAGCCGAGCCAGTCGAAGTTCGCCTGGGCCAGGCCGTAGCGGTAGGTGCCGCCGGCGACGGCGATGAAGTCCGTGGCGCCGATGTCGCTGACCACGATCGACATGCCGATCGCCCAGAACGGCAGGGCGCGGCCGGCGAGCAGGAAGTCGCCGCTCGTCTTGACGTAGCGGCTGAAGGTCGTGCCGATGACGAGGATCCCCGAGAGGTAGACGAGGACGATCGCGGTGTCGAGCCCGGAGAGGCCCCAGGTCATGGGGGAGTGGCCTTCCGCGGGGCCGCGCCGAGCGCGGTCGCGGTTTCGAGGAAGCGGAGGCTTGCCGCGGCGTCCTCGGCGGGCAATCCCTTGGCTTCCGCGGTCTCGTCCTGTTCGACGGCGAACAGGCGCACTCCGGCTTCGAGCGCCGCTTCGACACAGCCGGCGACATCGACGTCGCCCTGGCCGAGCGGCCGGAACCAGCGCTCCGAGGTTGCCTGCTCGGCCGCCCGCTCCTCAGGCGGCTCGGGGAGCAGTCCGTCCTTCAGGTGGAGGAGTTGCAGCCGGTCGCCGAGTTCCCTGATCAAGGCCACAGGGTCTGAGCCGGCGAAGGCGGCCCAGTAGATGTCGAGCTCCAGCCCCCAACCGTCGTGGGAACGGCGGGAGATGAGCGCGCGGAGACCGTCACGGCCGAGGTGCTCCGGTTCGCCGTCGTCGAACGGCTGTAACTCGAACTCGTGGTTGTGGTAGGCGAAGCGGAAACCGCCGGCGCGGAACCGGTAGCTCAGCAAGTCGAGCCGCCGGCCGAGTTCCAGGTAGTGCGCGCGGCTGCCGTCGCCCCGCTGGTCCTGGTCGAGCCAGGGACAGACCAGCGCCTGGCAATGGAGCGCGCGGTAGGTCTCCATCACGCCGGCAGGATCCGCCTCCAGTTCGGAAAGCGGCACGTGGGCGGCCATGAGCCCGAGGCCGCGTTCCGACAGGAGCCTGCGGAGGTCCTCGGCCGTGCGCCCCCGGAGACCGCCGAACCACTCGATCTCCCGGTAGCCGGCCTCCATCGCCTGGTCGAGGGCCGTTTCGAGGTCCCGCTCGGCCTGCCGGCGGAGAGTGTAGAGCTGGAGCGCTACCCGTGGGGCGCCGGCCGCGTCCTCCGTCAACGCGGCGGCTCCGTTGCCGCGTCGCCGGGCGTTTCCTCGATCAGCCCGTGGTAGAGGCCGAAGTAGTACGGCAGGAGGAAGCTCGCGCCGTCGGCGAGGTAGCGGCCCTGGCCGCCATGGTTGAGCCGCCACGGGTCGTGATTCCAGTGGTTGACGAAGCGCTCGTCGATCGGCAGCACGCGGCCGTCCAGCAGGTGGCCGCGAACGCCCCGGCGCTCTTGCTGGGCGCGCAACAGGATGACGTCGAGCCGGTGACTGTTCGACAGCGCCCAGTCGAAACGGTCGAGCGGGTAGAGAACAAGGCTCTCGACCGCGTCGTCGAGCGGGTAGTCGGTGCGGCTGTAGGTCTCGTCGTCGAAGGCGTCGCGGTAGCTGCCGCCGTCGATGGCGGCGGCGTGGATGAAGTCGAACAGCGGATTCCGCTCGGGCTCCAGGACCTTCCAGTACTGACGCAGCGAGTGGGCGACAACGCTTCGTACCGCCTCGTCGCGTTCGTACTTCAGGAGGTGGTAGTAGTTCATGAAGGCCATCTCGTCGTCCGACTGGTTGCCGGTGCCGGGCCCGCTCTGGACCTTGGGGTTGCGCAGGTTGGCCAGGTAGGCGTGATCCTCGATCAGGGAGCCGGCCTTGTCCCTGTAGCGGGCCTTCCGTTCCGCTCCTTCGGCCATGTGTTCCGCGATTCTCAGGTAGGTCAGGTAGGAGAGCGAGTTGAGCCCCCGCTCCTCCCACCAGTCCTGGTCGTCGTTCAGTTGCTCGGGGCCGAAGACGGCCCACCGGGTGCGCTTGCCGTCGTGGTCGACCAGGGCGCCGCCGTGGTCGATCAGGTGGTCGACGATGGCGAGCACCGTCTCACGGACCTCGGCGCGTTCGGCGTCGCTGTCCGCGACCAGGTCGTGGTAGAGGCCGTAGAAGAAGAAGTGGCCGTCGAGTTCGTCGGAGCTCGTGTCGCTCTTCCAGTACCACTGGCCGTCGGCGCTCCTGGGCCAGCGCGGATCGATCACCTTCCACAGCCCGTCCCGTTCCTCGCGGAAGCGGCGGTCGCTCTCGACGCGGCCGGCGTTCGGGTCCGGGCCGTCGGCCGGCAGGATCGTGCGGGCGACGAAGCCGGGCTCGGCCGGAGGCGTGCCGCCCTGGGTCACGAGTTGCAGGAAGCGCAGCGCCTCGAAGGCCTTGCGGGCGTTCTCGCGTGCTTCCGGCTCGCCGGTGACCGCCCAGCGGAAGCACTCGGCGGCGCCGTACATCGAGGTCCACAGGCCGTCGTTGTCGCTGTCGGACTGGCGAAACTCCGAGGTGTCGCCGGGGCGCTCGAGCGCGACGCCCAGGACGTAGCCGTACGGCGTGCGCCGGTGGAAGCGGTCGATCGCCTCATGGAAGTCCTGCGCCTTCTGCCGCAGGGTCATCGGCCGCAGGTGGATCGCGCCGCGCCCGGCCGGAGTCTCGGCCCTCACCGTGCCGTCCCGGTCGACTTCGACCGCCAGCACATGGTCGTGGGGCAGCCAGCGGCGACCCTGGCGGTACTGCCAGCGTGGCGGGTCGCCCGGTGCGGTGCCCGGGATCAAACGGACCAGTCCGCGGGTCGTGCCCGCCCAGATCGAGCCATCGGGGGCCGCGGCGAGACTCGTGAAGTCGTTCCAGGGCAGGCCGTCGTGACGGTCGTAGAGGCTCCAGGCGCCGGTCAACTCGTCGAGAGCGCCCAGGCCCTGGGGCGAGGCGAACCACAGCCGGCCCTCGTAGTCGAACTCCACGGCACGGACGTCGACCGGCGCCCAGCTCCGGTCGCCGTCGCGCGGCAGCAGGCGCCGCCAGGCCGTTTCGGAGCCGTCCTTGAGGTAGACCCCGGTGGACGAAGCGGCGGCGATCCGGATCGCGGCATCCGTGATGACTTCGCGGACGTCGCCCGGGGCGTCGGCGGTGGGGCCGGGAGCGGGTGTGGCCGGGGGCGAGGCGCCGGCGTCGTCGGCCGGCGGTTCGTACTCGGCGACCTGCTGCAGGAACGGCTCGACGCGGACCGGCAGTTCGGTCTGGGCCGCCAGGGCGAGTGGCAGGAGCAAGAGTCCCGGCAGCGCCAGGATGCATTGGTTCACGCGCGCAAGCCTACTTGCCGGGGTGTCAGGCGCTCGGGCGTCTCCCCGTGGCAGAGTCGCCGGCATGGCCGGCACCCGACTTCGCGTCCTGCGCGCCGATGAGATCGAGGCGTTGCTCGACCTGCTCGACGGCTGGCCGTTTCCCGACGACCAGCGCGGAGGGGAGTTCTTCCGGCGCTACGTCGAGCTCGATCCGGCGTTCGAGGCGCGGAACGTCTGGGTGGCGGAGCGAGCCGGCGAGCTGGTGTCCTGCGTGCAGATCTTCCCGCGCCGGGTGCGGATCGGCGGCGAAGTGCTGACGATGGGCGGGATCGGCAGTGTGTTCACCCGGCCCGATGCCCGGCGGCGGGGGGTGGCGGGAGCGTTGCTCGAGCGGGCGATCGAGGCGATGGGTGAGAGAGGGATGCTGCTTTCGTACCTCCTGGCCGAGCGGCTGCGGTGGTACGGGCAGTACGGGTACCGGCCATGGTCGCGGGGCTGGCGTACGCTGCACTGGCCGGACGGCGCCCGAGCCGAAGCCGCGAACGCCCGCCAGTACGACGCCGAGCGCGATCGAGGCGAGGTCGAGAGGCTCTGGCGCGTGTACGCTGAAGGCGCGGGCGGGGCGCCGCTCGACGGCATCGTCGACCGCGGGTCCCCGGAGGACTGGCGGGGCAGCTACCAGCTTGCCGGTACGCCGGAGGAGGACATCTGGATGGCGGACGGTGGAGTTGACGCAACGGCCTACCTGCGCGTCGCCGACTTCAACGGCCTGTTGCGGGTGCTGGAGTGGGGCAGGGAGGGCGACGGGGCTCCTGCCTTGTGCGAACTGCTGGCCGCGGCCATGAGCGGGCGGACCGTCGAGTCGATCCGGCTGCCCCTGATTCGCGACGAAGCGCTTGAACGACTCTTGGCGGTTGCCGGCGCACGGATCGACACCCGGCCGGCATGGGACGAAGTGCCGCCCGACGCGAGGCCTCCCGCGACCTGGATGGTCCGAAGCCTGGACGACGAGGCCCTCGCCGTCCGGCTCGAAATGGTCAGCGAAGGTGACGTCCTCGCTCGCTGCCTGCCGCCGGAGCGGTTCGCGTTCTGGGAGGCGGACCGGTTCTAGGTTGGCTGGCTAGTCGCGCGTCACGGAGTAGACCAGGCCGACCGTGCCGGTCTCCTTGTAGATGTCCTGTGCTTCGAGTTCGAGCTTGATCCGCGGCGCCGGTTCGGCGATCAGCGGAACACCGCCGCCAAGGACCACCGGAATCACGGCCACTTCCACCGTGTCGACCAGTCCCGCCTCGGCGAGGCTGCGGAACAGCGATCCGCCGCCGAACAGCCAGATGTCCTTCTTGCCGGTTTCCTCGCGAAGCGCCTGAACGACTTCCTTCCAGTCGTCGCCGACGATCGTGACGTTCCGGTACTCGCTTGGGTCGAGAGTGCGCGAGAACACGAACGTGCGCACGCCCGGCATCGAGCCCTGGTCCTGGCCGCCGGTGCTTTCGAAGGTCTTGCGGCCGATGAGATAGGTATCGAACTCTCCGTACAGCTCGGCGAAGTCGTAGTCGGGGTCCATGACGATCCAGTCCGCTTCGCCGTTCGGTCCGGCGATGTAGCCGTCCAGGCTCATGGCGACGCAGTAGCGGACTCGTCTCATCGCAGTTCACCTCCCGGGTGCTGCAAGCCTAGTCCGTCGCCCGAGCCGGCACACGGCTACACTCCCTGCCGTGCAGGTGCTCGATCCGTCCTGGGAGGGTACGCCCCCGCCGCTCACGCCAGCGCCGCGGCTCGCCGGTTGCCGAGGCATCGATGTCGCCCTGCTGTCGAACGGCAAGGCCGGCGTCCAGCCGCTCTTCGACCACCTGGAGTCCCTGCTGCGGGAACGCTGGGGCGTGGCTTCGGTCGAGCGGGCGACGAAGGGAAACTACAGCGCTCCGGCGGAGCCGGAACTGGTCCAACGGCTGGCGAGGCGACGCCTGGTCATCACCGGCGTCGGCGACTGAGGGAGCTGCTCGTCGTGCAGTCTGCACGACGCCGTCACGTTCGAGCGCGAAGGGGTGCCGGCGGTCGGCGTCATGACGTCGGCGTTCGTCGATGGCGCCGAGTTGATGGCCCACGCCTGCGGCGCGCCGGACTACCAGTTCGCCGTGATCGAACACCCGATCAGCAGCGCGACCGGGGAGGAGCTGCTGGAACGGGCGGGAGAGATCGTGAGGCAGGCGGAGGAGCTGGTGCTTGCCGAGGCCGCAGGGGACGCGCCGTGACGAGTTGGCGGCTGCGGGCCGGCGCTATGGCCGCGATGTCCGTGCTGTTGGCGGCGCCGACGCCGGCGGCGGCACAGGACGGCGTCGTGGTCGCCGAGTTCATCTTCCACGACGCGCCGCATCCCGAGTGCCACGCCTCGACGATCGCCGAGACGGCTTCGGGCGCCCTCGTCGCGGCCTGGTTCGGCGGCACCGCCGAACGAAACGTGGACGTCGGCATCTGGTTTAGCCGGCTCCGCGGCGACGGCTGGACGGCGCCCGTCGAAGTGGCCAACGGCGTCCAGGCCGACGGCGTTCGCTACCCGACGTGGAACCCGGTTCTCTACCGGCCGCCCCGGGAGGGCGTGCCGCTGCTTCTCTTCTACAAGGTGGGGCCGAGCCCGCCGGAGTGGTGGGGGATGGTCATGGAGTCGGCCGACGACGGCCGCACCTGGAGCGAGCCGCGGCGGCTTCCGGACGGCATCCTGGGGCCGATCAAGAACAAGCCGATCACGCTGCCCGACGGCAGTCTGCTCGCCGGCTCGAGCATCGAGGACGCGCCCGAGCTTCCGGCCTGGCGGGCGCACTTCGAGCGTTCGCCCGACCTCGGGCAAACCTGGACGCGCAGCGAGCGGCTGGCCGGCAAGACGGCGGACGGCGAGGACTTCTGGATCATTCAGCCGACCATCTTCACGCTCGGCGGCGGCGAACTCCTGGCGATGTTCCGGTCCAAGCAGAGCCGCATCGCCGCTTCCCGTTCCGCTGACGAAGGCCGCACCTGGGGGCCGATCCACGCCACCGGCCTGCTCAACCCGGACGCCGGGGTCGACGGCCTGACCCTGGCCGATGGCCGCCACCTCCTCGTCTACAACCACAAGGTGCGTGTCGACGGCGCCTGGGCCGGTTCCCGGTCGCGCCTGAACGTCGCGCTCTCCGACGACGGCGACACCTGGGACGCCGCGCTGATGCTGGAGGACCAGGACGGCGAGTACTCCTACCCGGCGGTGATCCAGACCCGCGACGGTCTGGTTCACGTGACGTACACGCATCGGCGCACCCGCATCCGGCACGTCGTCCTCGACCCGGCGGCGTTGCCGCGGTACCCGATGCCAGGCGTCGAGTGGCCGGAGGAAGCGCCGGTCCTTCCTCCGGAGTGACCGCCGGCGCCGATCTCGTCGTCTTCGCCGCCTACCTGGTCGGCGTCGTCGCGCTGGGCCTGTCGCTCGCCAAACGGAGCGGGACGGCGCGCGGCTTCATGGTCGCGGGCGGCGCGCTGCCCGGCTGGGTCGTCGGCATGTCGATGTTCGGCACGTTCCTGTCGAGCAACACGTTCATCGGCGTGCCCGGGCAGGCGTACGGCGGCAACTGGAACGCCTTCGTCTTCTCGCTGTCCCTGCCGGTGGCGGCCTTCCTTGCGGCTCGCTGGTGGATCCCGTTCTATCGCCGCGGCGACGCGGTGTCGGCCTACCACCACCTGGAGGCGCGCTTCGGCCGCTGGGCACGGACCTACGCCGTAGCCTGTTACCTGCTGACCCAGTTCGCGCGGGTCGGCTCGATCCTGTTCGGCGTCGCCCTGGCGATGAACGCCCTGACCGGCTGGCCGGTGGCCTGGATCATCCTCTGCACCGGCGTCGTCGTCACGGTCTACACACTCGTCGGCGGCATCGAGGCCGTCATCTGGACCGACGTGATCCAGAGCGTCGTGCTGACGATCGGCGCACTGATCGTTGTCGCGCTCCTGGTCGCGGACGCGCAGGGCGGGTTCGGCGGACTGCTCGAGACGGCGCAGGCGGCGGAGAAGTTCTCTCTCGGCAGCTTCTCCTTCGAGTTCACGACGTCGACGTTCTGGGTCGTTCTGGTCTACGGCCTGTTCATCAACTTCACCAACTTCGGCATCGATCAGAGCTACGTCCAGCGCTATCACGCGGCAGTGAGCGACCGCGCCGCGTCTCGCTCGGTGTGGCTGGCGGCCGGCCTCTACCTGCCGGTCTCGGCCGTCTTCTTCTTCATCGGCACGGGGCTGTTCGTCGTTCTCCAGGGCCAGCCCGAGGCGGTCGGGCTCGCCGCCGATCAGGCCTTTCCGCACTACATCTCGACCCGGCTGCCGTCCGGCGCGGCGGGTCTGCTGATCGCGGCGCTGTTCGCGGCCGCGATGAGCAGCATCGACACGTCGTTCAACAGTTCGGCCACGGTGTTCCTGTCGGACATCTACCGGACCTGGATCCGGCCCCAGCGTGACGCCGATGGCGGCGAGGCGGAGGATCTGCGCGTGCTGCGCCGGGCCACGGTCGTCATCGGCGTGCTCGGTACGGGCGCGGCGCTGCTGATGATCGGCGCGGGGAGTCTTCTGGACGTCTGGTGGACGGTCTCCGGCATCTTCGCCGGCGGACTGCTGGGACTGTTCGCGCTGGACCGGCTGGCGCCCCAAGCCGGCCGCGGCGCCGCCCAGGCCGGAGTGGCCGTGGGCGTGCTCGTCATCGTGTGGATGACGGTGTCGCCGCAACTCGAGGGCGGCCTCGCGATGCTTCGCATTCCGCTGCACAGCTACATGATCACCGTCATCGGTACGCTGACGATCTTCGGCGTTGGTTTGCTGCTGGCGAGCCGGCGGCGGGCCGCGGCGCTGCGATAGTGTGACCTCGTTCGCCCAGTCACCCGATGCTCGTTCCAGATTCTCCGCCGACCCCGCGCTCCGACCGTCCGCGCCGTCTGGCCATCCTCCTGGCCGCCTCGCTACTGCTCCTGTCGCTCGGCGGCTGCGACAAGCGCGGCGATCTCCTGGGCGTCGAACTCGTCGTCTTCACACTCGGCGAGTGGGCCGGCACCGGGCCGCAGGATGAGGAGTTCCGTTTCATCCTGGAACGCGACGATGACGACGTGCGGCTCGCGGCTTTCCTCGTTCACCTGCCGGGACTCGCGGACGCGGCCGTTGGCGAGCCCGAGGCTTGCGCCACGCTGATCAATGCCTTCACGAGGTTCGGGAACTCCAACGCGAACATTCGGATCCGCAATGCCGGCTTCCGGTTCCGCACGCCGAACGATGTCCGGGTAGACCAGGACGGCCTGATCGAGGCGGTGATCACCGGCACCTTCGATTCTTCGGAGAGCGCGATGGTGGACGCCGAGATCGAGATCGACGCCACCCGCTTCCTGGCCTGCCGCATCGAAACGATGGTCAGTTGGCAGATGGAACCAGTCGGTTCCTGAGCTCCGGGCGAGAAGAGCGCGAGACGGAGGCGGAGGATGTATCCCGGCAGGTACGCGCGTGAGACCCCGGACAAGCCGGCGGTCATCATGGCCGGAACCG
Source organism: Thermoanaerobaculia bacterium (assembly GCA_022826745.1). Classification (GTDB taxonomy): domain Bacteria; phylum Acidobacteriota; class Thermoanaerobaculia; order Multivoradales; family Multivoraceae; genus Multivorans. The sequence continues at coordinate 26,919 of JAJDUI010000011.1, forward strand.
GCGAGACGGTCACCTACCTGGAACTCGACCGGCGGTCGAACCGGCTGGCGCAACTCTGGTACGCCCAGGGCCTGCGGCCGGAAGACCACGTGGCGATCTTCATGGAGAACCACCCGCGGTACTTCGAGGTCTACTGGGCGGCGATCCGGTCGGGCCTTTACCTGACCACGGTGAACCGCTACCTGACCGCCGAGGAGGCGGCGTACATCGTCAAGGACTGCGGCGCGCGGAGCATCGTCTCTTCGGCGAAGCTGGCCGAAGCGTGCGCCGAACTGACGGACCTGATCCCGACCTGCCCCGGCCGGCTCATCGTCGACGACGATGGCCTGGGCGTCCCTCCCGGCTGGGACGGCTACGGCGAGGCGACGGCCGCGTTCCCGGCCGAGCCGCTCGCCGAGCAGCCGCGCGGCAGCACGATGCTCTACAGCTCGGGCACCACCGGGCGCCCCAAGGGCATCCTGCGGCCGCTGACAGGGCTGTCGGTGGAGGAGATGCCGGACCAGCGCTTCGAGGTGCTGACGAGCATCTACGGCATCGACGCCGACTCGATCTACCTGTCGCCGGCGCCGCTCTACCACGCGGCGCCGATCGGCTTCACCGCCGGTACGCAGACACTCGGCGGCACGGTCGTCGTGATGGAGCGCTTCGATCCGGAACTCTCGCTCAAGGCCATCGAGGACTACGGAATCACCGTCAGCCAGTGGGTGCCGACGATGTTCAGCCGGATGCTCAAGCTCACCGAGGAGGCGCGCACCCGCTACGACCTCTCGAGCCATGCGCGGGCGATCCACGCCGCCGCTCCCTGTCCGGTCGACGTCAAGCGCCGGATGATCGAGTGGTGGGGGCCGATCATCCTGGAGTACTACGCGGGTTCCGAGGGCAACGGCATGTGCGCGGTCGAAACGGACGAGTGGCTGAGGAAACCGGGCACGGTCGGCAAGTGCCTGACGGCGACGGTCCACATTTGCGACGACGACGGCGAGGAGCTGCCGGCGGGGGAGCCGGGGACGATCTTCTTCGAACCGCCCGAGGACGCGGATCTCTTCGAGTACCACGGTGACCGGGAGAAGACGCTCGGCTCGCGGCACCCGCGCCACGCCCGCTGGAGCACCCTCGGCGACGTCGGCTATCTGGACGAGGACGGCTACGTCTTCCTGACCGACCGCAAAGCGTTCATGATCATCTCGGGCGGCGTCAACATCTATCCCCAGGAGGTCGAGGACGCTCTCGTTCTCCATCCGAAGGTGGCCGACGTGGCGGTGATCGGGGTGCCGAACGAGGACCTGGGCGAAGAGGTCAAGGCGGTCGTCCAGTTGATGCCGGACTTCGAAGAGAGCCCGGACGTCGCCGAGGAGCTCCTGGCCTACGCCCGCGAGCGCGTCGCGCGCTACAAGGCGCCGAAGTCGATCGACTTCGAGGAGCAGCTTCCGCGGCTTCCCACTGGCAAGCTCTACAAGCGCCTGCTGCGCGACCGCTACTGGACCGGCCAAACGTCGCGGATTGTCTGAGTCCGGAGAGGCGCGGCATGGCCCGTTCCCGGCTCATCCCGATCGCTGACGAACTGGCCCGGGCGGTCGACGCGCTCGGCTTCGGCCCCCCGGTCGCCCACGTCTACAACCCGCTGGTCCATGCCCGCGCGGCCCACCACGCCTACCTGAACCTGGCCGGCGAGCGGCCCGGCAGGGTGGTCCTCCTGGGCATGAACCCGGGTCCTTGGGGCATGACCCAGACCGGCGTGCCATTCGGCGAGGTGGCCCACGCGCGGGACTGGCTTGGCATCGACGCTCCGGTGGCGCCGCCGGCCGCGCAGCATCCGAAACGGCCGATCCTCGGCTTCGATTGCCGGCGGAGCGAGGTCAGCGGTCGGCGGGTCTGGGGCTGGGCAAAGCGGCGTTTCGGAGACCCGGAGGCGTTCTTCCAGCGCTTCATCATCTGGAACTACTGCCCGCTGGCGTTCCTTCTGGAAAGCGGCGCGAACCTGACCCCGGACCGCTTGGCCGCGCGCGAGAAGGCGCCTCTCTTCGAGGTCTGTGACCGCGCCTTGCTGCGGGTGGCCCAGGTGCTGGAGCCGCGACTCGTGGTCGGCGTCGGCGCCTTCGCCGGGAACCGGGCGCGGCGGGCGCTCGCCGACCTCGACGTGCCGGTCGGGCGAATGCTCCACCCGAGTCCGGCCAGCCCGGCCGCGAACCGAGGCTGGCAGGAGCAGGCGGAACGGGATCTGCGCGGGCTGGGAGTGGAGTTCTAGCCGTCGCGCGGGTCGACGATCGCGTCGTCGATGGCCAGGACGATCGCGTCGTGGATCGCCGGCCGGAGCCTCCGGATCGCGTTGTTCTCGCGGGTCGGGTGGACTCGGTTGGTCAGCAGGACGACGATCAGCTCGAGTTCCGGGTCGATCCAGAGCGAAGTCCCCGTGAAGCCTGTATGGCCGTAGGAGCGGGCCGAGAAGTAGCGGCCGGCGGAGCTCGGTTGGGAGGGTGTGTCCCAGCCCAGTGCGCGGCTGCTGGCGGGGACGAGCTCGGCGCGGCGGGTGAAGAGGGCGACCGTTTCGGCGCGGGCGATGCGCCGTTCGCCGTAGACGCCGCCGTTCAGCATCGCCTGTGCGAACGTCGCGACATCGCGTGCAGTGCCGAACAGCCCGGCGTGGGGCGCCACGCCCCCCAGTGCGTGAGTGTTCTCGTCGTGGACTTCGCCGTGGGGGAGCCGCCCGCGCCAGTCGTCGGGCTCCGTCGGTGCGATTCGATGGCGCAGGGCGGGATCGGGGAGGTAGCCGGTGTCCCGCAGGCCCAGCGGATCGAGGATCTCCTCCTGGACGAGGTCGTCGATAGGCCGGCCGGACTGGCGTTCCAGGATCTCCCCGACCAGCAGCACGCCGAGGTCCGAGTAGATCGCCCGTTCGCGGGCCCCGGCCTGCAGTTCGGTGGCGGCGATGTGCTCCAGGTAGCGGACGCGAGCGTCGTCGCGGTCGAGACCTTCCCCCAACTCCCGGAACAGCTCGGTGCAGCAGGGCAGGCCGCTCGAGTGGGCGAGCAGGTCTCTCAGGGTCGCGTCTCCGACCGGCCGTCCTTCGAGCTCCGGCAGGTAGGCGGCGGCGGTGGCGTCGAGGTCGAGCGCGCCGGACTCGACCCGGCGCATCATCAGGGTCGTCGTCGCGATGACCTTGGTCAGGGAGGCCAGGTCGTAGATGGTCGACGGAGTGACGGCGGAAGCGTCGTCGTCCCAGGTCAGCCGGCCGGCAGCCAGTTCGAGCGCGATGGCGCCGTGGCGCGCGACCAGCAGGACGCCGCCCGGAGTGACGCCCTCGGCCACGGCCTTCTCCAACCGGGCGCCGGCCTGCTGGAGTCGCTCCGGGTCGAAGCCGGCCGACGCGGGCACCGCATCCTGGAGCGTGGCGGCGGCCGCAGCCGGCTCTGCCGATCCCGGTGAAGACACGTTTGACGCGGGTCTTGTCGATTGGCAGGCGAAGGAGGCGGCGAAGAGCGGAACAGCCGCCAGGAGCCGAACTGCCGGCGCATTGGTGAGTCCTCGCACGGCATCCATGGCGGGCGAAGAAGGCAACGTCGCGAGAATACCTGTTGCTATCCTCACGCCTTCGCGGAAGAAGTGAGCAGACTTCAGAAGGAGACTCGACGATGAAGGGTTCCCGGGCCGGATGGGCCATCCTGAGCGTGGTGCTGGTTGCAGCAGGTTGCGGCTATGGCGGCGACGGCGAGGAAGCCGAGACGATGATGGAGGAGGCAACGGAGGAGATGGAGAGCGACGGCACGGTGCTGCGTAACGATCCGGCGATGGACGACCTGGTGCCCGTGGATGCCGTGGTCGAGAAGGTGGCGGACGGCTTTACGTTCACCGAGGGTCCGGTGTGGGTCCCCGGTGAGACCGACCGTCTCTACTTCAGCGATATTCCGCAGAACAAGATCTACCGCTGGTCCGAGGGCGAGGGCGCGGTCGTGTTTCTCGATCCCGTCCTGCCGGACGACGCCGGCACTGGCGGCACCGGCGGCTCGAACGGCTTGGCGCTTCACCCGGACGGCAGGCTCGTTCTCTGCGAGCACGGCAACCGCGTGGTGTCGGCGATGGAGCTCGACGGCGAGCGGACGACGCTGGCCGGCAGCTACGACGGCAAGCGGCTGAACAGCCCGAATGACATCGTGTTCCACTCGAGCGGCGCCGCCTTCTTCACCGATCCGCCCTACGGTCTGCCGAACCAGTCTGAGAACAAGGAGCAGGACCACAACGGCATCTACCGCCTGGACCCGGACGGCACGGTGACCCTGCTCGAGACCGGCCAGACCCGCCCCAACGGCCTGGGACTGTCGCCGGACGAGAAGACGCTTTACGTGGCGAACTCGGACGCGCCGCCGAACCGCTACTGGAAGAAGTACGCGGTGAACGACGACCTCACCCTGGGCGAGGGCGAGATGTTCTTCGACGCCAGCGACATGGAGGCGCCCGGCGCGCCGGACGGCCTGGCCGTCGACGTGGACGGCAACGTGTTCGCGACCGGCCCGGGCGGCGTGATGGTGTTCGCGCCGGACGGCCGCCACCTGGGGACGGTCGCGCCGGCCGAACTGCCCGCGAACACCGCCTTCGGCGGCGACGGCAGCACGCTCTACATGACGGCGCGCACCGGGCTCTACCGCGTCACAACGAGTACCCGGGGTCTCGTATACCGGGGCGAGTGATTCACTCGTAGGCCTGCATGGGCCTTGGCGGCAGCTTCGGCCTTGCCGACTGGCTGATTCTCCTGGCGCTGTTCGCCGGCATCACGGTGATGGCGCGTTCGCTGTCGCGCCGGCAGAAGACGGAGCGCGACTACTTCGGCGGGGCCCGGAACCTGCCCTGGTACGCCGTGGCGGCCTCCCTGGTCGCGACCGAGATCAGCGCGGTCACCTACATCAGCCTGCCCTCCATCGTCCATCGGCCGGGGGGCGACCTCACGTACCTGCAGATCGGGCTGTTCGGCTATCTCGCTGCCCGGTTGCTGGTGGCGTGGCTGCTCGTTCCCGCCTACTACCGCTACGACGTGATGAGTCCGTACGACCTGATCGAGCGGCGGTTGGGTCCCGCGGGAGCCTCGGTCCGACGGACGGCGACCGGCATGTTCTGGCTCGGCGGCGTCCTGGCGCAGTCCGCCCGCGTCTACCTGTCGGCCGTCGTCCTGGGCGTACTGCTCCACCGGGAGCTGGGGTGGCTGGAACGCACGACGGGCGTGCCGCCCCACGTGGCGGCGGTGGCGGCGGTGGTCGTCGTCGCCGTGGTCTGGACCTGGCTCGGCGGCATCGCCGCGGTGGTCTGGACCGATGTCGTTCTCTTCCTGCTGTTCGTAGCCGGCGTCGCGGTCAGCCTGGGCGTCGTCGTCTGGGAGCTCGAGGCGGGCATGGCGTCGACGCTCTCCGCTGCGTGGAGCGAGGGGAAGTTCACGCTGTTCGACCTGTCGGCCTCCCTTACCGCCCCGTACACACTCTGGGCCGCGCTGATCGGCGCCACGATCGGCGGCGTCGCCGCCTTCGGCACCGACCAGTTGATGGCGCAACGCCTCTTCTGCTGCCGCAGCGCGCGGGACGCTCAACTGGCGGTGACCGCCAGCGGCGTCTCCGTGCTCGTCTCCCTCTCCTTCGCCTTCGTCGGGATCGGTCTGTGGGCCTACTACGAGCAGGTGCCGCTTACGGGCGTCGCGGCCGAGATCGTGGCCGAGCAGCCGGACCGGGTCTTCGCCGTCTTCGCGGTCGAGGCGGTGGCCGTTGGCCTGAAGGCCCTGGTCGTGGCCGGCGCGCTGGCGGCCGCGGTTTCCAGCCTCGACTCGATCCTCGCGGCGCTCGCGCAGACGACGTCCGCGCTCCTGCGCTCCCGCACACGCTCCGGCAACGGGGTGCGCCTGCCGCGGCTGCTCGTGCTCGGCTGGGGCCTCGTGCTCGGCCTGACTTCACTTGCGATGGACACGGTCGCGGCCCGCTACGACGCGCTGCTCGACCTCGCCCTGGCAATGGCCGGATACACCGGGGGCGCTCTGTTGGCGGCCGTGGCTCTGTCGCTGGCGCCCCTCGGCCGCGACGGTCGGGGTTTCCTCTGGTCCGGGCCGCTCTCGGCGCTCGCCGTCTTCGCCGCGGTCTGGCATCAGGCGGCGGCGGGCTGGATCTGCCTGCTCGGATGTGTCGTGCTGCTGGGGACCTGGTTGCGCCGTGATGCGCGAGGTCGTCCGGGGGCCAGTTTCCTGCTGGTCGTCGGCGCCGCCTTGGTGATGGGCTTGTGGCGCTGGGCCGAGGGTCCCGGGGGCGCCGTGCTTGCGTGGCCGTGGTACGTGCCGCTCGGTGCCGTGGTTGCCTGGGTGTGGGGCCTGGGCTTGAGTGCTAGCGTCGAACGGTGGCCGACCCGGACGGAGCGACACGCCGCGACGTGATAGCTGTCGTGGGCGCTCTCGGCGCCGCGGCCGTGGCTGGCTCGGCTTGCGCTCCCTTCGACCGCGACGGGGACCGGCGGGCAGACGACGCGCCGGCGGCGTCGGTCGACGGCTTCGAACTCGAAGAGGCCACCATCGCCGAGCTCGGTCGTCAGATGGCGGACGGCGAGCGGACGAGCGCCCAGATCACCAGGCTCTACCTCGACCGCATCGAGGCCCTCGACGGTCAGGGGCCGACGCTGCGCTCCGTCATCGAGACGAACCCGGACACCCTCGAGATCGCGGAGGAGCTCGACCGCGAGCGCGCCGCCGGAAACGTGCGCGGCCCGCTGCACGGCGTCCCGATCCTGCTCAAGGACAACGTTGCGACCGCCGACCGCACGACGACCACCGCCGGTTCGCTGGCCCTCGAAGGGTCCATCCCGCCGCGGGATGCCTTCGTCGCGGCGCAACTCCGGCGTGCGGGCGCCGTTCTTCTCGGCAAGGCGAACCTGAGCGAGTGGGCCAACTTCCGCTCCAACCGGTCGAGTTCGGGCTGGAGCGCGCGTGGCGGACAGTGCCGGAATCCCTACGTTCTCAGCCGCAATCCGTGCGGTTCGAGTTCCGGATCCGGCGCGGCGACGTCGGCCAACCTCTGCGCCGCGGCGGTCGGCACGGAAACCGACGGCTCGATCATCTGCCCGTCGTCGGCGAACGGCCTGGTCGGCATCAAGCCGACCGTGGGCCTGGTGAGCCGGAGCGGCATCGTGCCGATCTCCGCGGTGCAGGACACGGCTGGTCCGATGGCTCGCACGGTCGCCGACGCCGCGGCGCTGCTCAGCGGCATGACGGGACGGGATCCGCTGGACGAGGCGACCGCTGTGTCGCCGGTTCCGAGCGATCTGGGTCGCCACCTCGAGGAGTCGGGAGCGGCCGACCTGAGCGACCTTCGCATCGGCGTCGGCCGCCAGTTCTTCGATCGCGACGGACGGGTCGACGCGGTGATGGAGGAGGCGATCGAGACGCTCCGGAGCCTGGGCGCCGAGATCGTCGACCCCGTCGAGATCGCCCACCGCCAGGAGGTGGGGCGGCACGAGTACGAAGCGATGCTCTACGAGTTCAAGGCCGGTCTGAACGCGTACCTGGCCGAACTTGGTGACGGAGCTCCGGTCGCCTCACTCGCTGACGTCATCGCATTCAACGAGGCGAACACGGAACGCGAGATGCCCTTCTTCGGCCAGGAGATCCTGATCGAGGCGGAAGGCAAGGGACCGCTGACCGAAGCCGCCTACCTGGAGGCGCGCGAGACGGCGAGCCGCCTGTCCCGCGAGGAGGGCCTCGACGCGACGCTCTCCGGGCACCGTCTCGACGCCATCCTCGGGCCGAGCGGCGGCCCGGCCTGGGTGACCGACCTGGTCCATGGCGACACCTTCTCGGTCGGCAGTTCCGGCGCGGCGGCGGTTGCTGGCTACCCGAACGTCACCGTCCCGGCCGGCCAGGTCCACGGCCTGCCGGTGGGCGTCTCGTTCTTCGGCGCGGCCTGGAGCGAGCCGACGCTGATTCGCATCGCCTGGGCTTTCGAGCAGGCCGCCCCGCATCGCCGGCCGCCGCGGTTCCGTGCCGGCGTCGACGACGCCTGATCGCTCTCCCGCAGCCTACGCCCGCATCGCGCGGAAGCACTTCCGCAGCTCGTCGACGAAGACGTCCGGCACCTCGAAGGCGGCGAAGTGCCCGCCCTTCTCGAGCCGGTTCCAGTAGACGAGCTGGCGGTAGCGCCGCTCGGCCCAGCGCCGGGACGAGCGGAAGATCTCCTTGGGGAAGATGCTGCAGCCGACCGGGATCTCGACCGGATCCCCGCCGCCTCTGCCGAAGCTCTCCCAGTAGAGCCGCCCCGAGGAGGCGCCGCAGGCCGGCAGCCAGTACAGCATCACGTTGTCGAGCAACTGGTCGCGTGTCAGCACGTTCTCCGGGTGGCCGTCACAGTCCATCCAGGACCAGAACTTCTCGATGATCCAGGCTGCCTGTCCGGCCGGCGAGTCGACCAGGCCGTAGCCGAGGGTCTGCGGCCGGGTCGACTGTTGCTTGGAGTAGCCGGAGTCCCAGTCCTGGTAGTGCTGGAGGCCGGCGAGGGCGTCCTTCTCGATGTCCGTCAGGTCGTCCATCGTGCTCCGGTCCACGCCCGACGTCGGCATGTTCAGATGGATGCCGTGGCAGTGCTCGTGGTCCTGGATCGCGATCGCCGTGCTGACCGCCGCGCCCCAGTCGCCGCCCTGCGCGAAGTACCACTCGTAGCCGAGCCGCGACATGAGTTCGGCCCAGGCGTCGGCGATCTTCTCGACGCTCCAGCCCGCTGTGGCCGGTTTGTCCGAGAAGCCGAACCCCGGCAGGGCGGGAACGACCAGGTGGAAGGCGTCCTCCTCGGAGCCGCCGTGGGCGGTCGGATCGAGCAGCGGGTCGAGCACCTCGAGGAACTCGACGATCGAGCCCGGCCAGCCGTGGGTCATGACCAGCGGCGCGGCGCCGCGGTGCTTCGAGCGCAGGTGGAGGAAGTGGATGCCCAGCCCGTCGATCTCGGTCCTGAACTGGTCGAGGTCGTTCAGGCGGTTCTCCAGGCGGCGCCAGTCGTAGGAGGAGGCCCAGTACTCGCAGACCTCCTTCGTGTAGGCGAGCGGGATCCCCTGGGTCCAGTCCTCGACCGTCTCGCTCTCGGGCCAGCGGGTGGCGGCCAGCCGGCGGCGAAGGTCGGTCAGTTCCTCTTCGTCGATCTCGATGCGGTAGGGCGTGATGTCGGTCATGCGGCGGACGCTAGCACTAGCGCCGCGACGCTCCTAGCGCCGTTCTAGAAGCCGATGCGGGCGCCGACCGAGAGGGTCTCGATGTCGCCGCCGATGGACTCGAATCGCCCGACGAGACTGAGACGGCCCAGGAGCTGGAACTCGGCGCCGATGCCGTAGATCAGGTCTTCCTCGTCCAGATCCTCGAGCGCGACGTCGAAGTCGTCCAGCGCGTCCTCCAGGTCGGCGCCCCACGACACGATGCCGACCTTCGCGAAGATGGAGATGCGGCCGGTGATCGCGTACCGGGGGACGATGGCGACTGACAGGACATTGATCTTGCCGCGGATCGGAATGTCGGGGCAGGCCACGCCCTCGGCGCAGGGTCGGATCGCGCCGTCGACTTCCGACAGGTCGTGATAGCCGGCCTCTACTGCGAAGTTGTCGCTGAACCTGAAGCCGATCTCGTAGACCCGGGAGTTGCCGTCGCCGTCGAGGACCTGGTCGAAGGCGTCGTCGACGTTCACCTCGACGTCCGACCGGCCGAGGTGGAAGCCGACGTACAACTCGCGTTCCGCGGTTGCCGGTGACGCGGCCAGCAACGTCACGAGTGCTAGAGCGCTGAACGCCAGCGCGGGCAGGAAACGGGGCATGGAAGAACGGCGTTCCATCATCGTGGCCTCCCGGGAAGACGGCACTGGAGTCAACTCGAAGATCATACAGGAATGGCTATAAGCGTGTTGACGGATCGGGCGCTCTTCCGCTGGAGGGAATGAAGTAGCGTCGGCGGCCGATGAGCGATCCGGTGTGCCTGATCTCCGGCGTTGGTCCCGGCACCGGGGCGGCGCTCGCCCGGCGGTTCGCCTCCGGTGGCTATCGGGTGGCGATGCTGGCCCGCGACGAAGACCGGCTGCGCACCCTGGAGTCCGGGATCGAGGGTTCGCGCGCCTACGTCTGCGACGTCTCGAACTCCGAAGCCGTGAGCGCGACCGTGGCCCGGGTGCGCGGCGATCTCGGGGCGCCGACGGTCCTCGTCCACAACGCCGTGGGCGGCGCCTTCGGAGACTTCCTGGAGATCGAGCCCGAACAGTTGCGCGCGAACTTCGAGGTCAACGTGATGGGGCTCCTGTACCTGGCCCGCGCGCTGGCGCCGGCGATGATCGAGGCGGGTCGGGGAGCGATCATGATCACCGGGAACACGTCCGCTCGCCGCGGCATGCCGCGCTTCGCCGGCTTCGCGCCGACCAAGGCGGGACAGCGCATCCTGGCCGAGTCGATGGCGCGGAGCCTGGGGCCCCAGGGCGTTCACGTCGCGTACTTCGTGATCGACGCCGTGATCGATCTGGAGTGGACGCGGCGGCGGATGCCCGACCAGCCGGACGACTTCTTCATCAAGCCGGAAGCGATCGCGGAGAACGTCTGGTACGTGGCCCACCAGGATCCGTCGGCATGGAGTTTCGAGGTCGAGCTCAGGCCTTACGGCGAGCGCTGGTAGCGGCCCGTCCGGTCCGACCTCCGTGGTAGTTTGGATCGGCACACCCCCGGGCGGAGTACAAATGACACGGTCCCTCCTTGCTCTTCCGAGCGCATTCCTGATCGTCCTCGGCGCCGCGGCCTGCGGCGGCGAGAGCACGGCGCCGGCGCCCGGCGAGGCTCCGGAAGCCGATGCCGCGGTCTCCGCGGAGGGCGAAGACGACGGCTGGGGACTCCGGAACGACCCTGTGGCGCAGCGGGTCGAGCCGTTCCAGCTCTTCGACAACCTCTACTACGTGGGCATTGACTGGGTGTCGTCCTATCTCCTGGTGACGACGGACGGCCTGATCCTGATCGGTTCGCTGTACGGCGACTTCATCGACAACCCGATCGACGGCATCCGCGCCGTGGGATTCGATCCTTCCGATCTGAAGTACGTCCTGGTGACCCACGGCCACTTCGACCATGTCGGCGGGGCGGCGAGGTTTCAGGAGGCCTACGGCGCGCGGGTCGGCATGACCGAGGCCGACTGGGAGCTGGCTGAACAGCCGCCGAGCGACCCGCGCTACGAGATCGACGTGCCGGTGCGCGACATGGTGATCACGGATGGCGACACGTTGCAGTTGGGCGACACGGAGATTCGCTTCTACGTCACCCCCGGGCATACCGAAGGCGTTCTCTCGATGGAGTTCCCGGTGCGGGACGGTGGGGAAGAGCACCGGGCGTTCGTCTTCGGCGGCGTGGGCCTGAACTTCGAGGGAGTTCACCGAACGAACCTCTACCTGGACAGCGTGGCCCGAATCTGGAGACTCGCCGGCGAGGAGGGCAATCCGATCGAGGTCAACATCACGAACCACGCCGAGATGGGGCGCGTCTTCGAGCGCGCGGAGCAGTTGGCGTCGCGGGGGGCTTCGGACCCCCACCCCTTCGTTGATCCGCAGGGTTTTCTCGACTGGCTGGCGGAGTTGCAGCGCAACGCCGAGCACAAGCTGGTCGTCGAACGCGAGTTGGCCGGCGAGTAGGTGAAGAGCTTCGAGTTGATGCCGCGTTTCCAGAACGCGGTGGCGGGGTTCGATCTGTTCCACCGGGAGGACCCGGCGACGGCAACGGTCGACGGCGAACAGGTTCCCAGGGAGCTGGCCTACTCGCGCCGGATGGCGGCCTGGGTCGAACGGCTCGATCCGGAAGCCGGTGAGATTCTGATGCTCGCGGCCCACTGCCAGCACCTGCGCCGCTTCAGCCTGCCGCGGACGGACTATCCCGAAGGACGCAAGGGCTACCTCTCCTGGCGGCGCGCGGCCGCGCTGGAACACGCCCGTCTGGCGGGCGCCGTGCTACGCGATGCGGGCTACCGGCGGGAGAAGATCGAGCGCGTTCAGAACCTGGTGCTCAAGCGGGCGGGGCGGAGCGCGCCGGCGGAAGCGCAGACCCTGGAGGACGCGGCCTGCCTGGTGTTTCTGGAGCACGACCTGGAGGCGCTGGCGGGCCGGCTGGGGCCGGACAGGACGGCGGAAGTGCTCGTCCGCACCTGGCCCAAGATGTCGGCCGCCGGACGAGAGGCCGCGGCGGGGCTGGAACTGAAGCGGGAACTGCGGGAGCTCGTGGACCGCGCTGTCGACGGTCGCTAGCCGGTCCTGAGGGTCAGGCGGTCGCGGGCCTCTCCGATCCGCTTCACACCGACCGGCTCGCGGTCGTCCGCAACACCCGCCTCGGCCAGTGCCCGGCGGAGTGCGTTCCCGAGCGCTAAAGCGGCCTCGTCGTCGCGCGGAACGAGCCGGTCGTTGACCCGTAACTCGATCCGGTGGCGGTCGAAGGCGACCCGGCCATCGAGTTGGGGCTCGGCCTCGATCTGATCACAGGCCCGGAAGGCACAGAGGAGCAGCGACTCGAGCCGTTCGTCCAGGGTGCGGATGCCGGCAGTTTCCGGCGCGGTCTCGCGGCGGCGGCTGTAGAGCAGGCCCGGCTCACCCCGGCTCTCGTCGTAGGCGTAGATGGCGTCGTGGCCCACCAGGAGGACGCCGGGACCTTCGTGGACGTGGCTGTAGTCGGCGACGTCGATCAGCAGCTCGGGCAGGACCCGCTCCGTGATCCAGCGATGGAAGACCGGGATGAACTCCTCGGGCGCCGCTGCCGACTCCCTGCTGGCGAGGACCTTCAGATCCAGTTTGACGAGGTCGTCGAACCGCGTTGTGGAAGTGGCGTTCATACCGCTCGTCTCAAGCTGCCGGCGGCCTGGATCTCGGAGATCCGCTGGTTGCAGGCATGGGCGGCCTCGATGAACAACTGCGCCTCCTCGATCCGGCGGTGCGCCTCCTCACCAGAGTCCGTCTCGGCGTCGCCGTGGATGCGGAACAGGTAGTTCGCGAACTTGGCCCCGGCGTACGGGTCGAAGAACAGTTCCGTGTCGTAGAAGCGGGTCCGGAACTCGCCGACGATTTCGTCCGGTTCGTTGCCGATGTCGATGTTCTCGGTCGTGATCAGCGCGCGCGCCGCCTGGACCATCGCCGCGTAGGCCCTGGATGCGGCGGTCCCGGCATCGCCCCGGTCGAGTTCGAGCAGGCCCTGGAAGACTTCCCGCTCGGCGGCGGAGAGCCCGAACTCGACCGCGGTGACGACCTCGCCGGCGCACTCGCCGACGCCCAGGTCGCCGAGCGTGTACTCCCGGGGGTCGCCCCAGTCCGAGTAGAGGGTGCGGTCCTCGAGGTAGGTCGGCAGCTTCGTCAGGTCGTCGAGCAGTTGGCGGATGCGGGCCTTGCCGACCCGGGCGATGAAGCTCTGGAAGCTCTCACCCTTCTCCCGCTCGGCCACGAACAGGCCGGCGATCCGTTCCACGACTTCCGGGATCCGCTTGGACGGCACGGCTACGACCGCCAGCCCGTAGGAGCCGGCGTTCTCGGTCCACTGGCCTCCGAGGATGACCTGGAAGTGAGGCATGGTGCGGCCGTCGCTCTTGCGGCTCACGCCGTAGAAGCCGATGTCCGCGACGTGGTGCTGGCCGCAGGAGTTGAAGCAGCCGGAGACCTTGATCCGCAGGTCCTTGACGGCCTCGTCGGCGAGCACGCCCGCCGTCCTGATCGAGTCGGCGATCCGCTTGCGGAGTTCGCCGGCGAGTCCGCGCGACGACGAGATGCCGAGCTTGCAGGTGTCGGTGCCGGGGCAGGAGGTGACGTCCACCAGGGACGAGGCCCCGGGGGCGCCCAGGCCGGCCGCGCGGAGCTCCGCGTAGAGGGCGGGCAGGTCGGCCTCGCCGACGTTGCGGAGAACGATGTTCTGTTCGACCGTGTTGCGGACCAGGCCGCCGTTGAAGCGGCGGGCGGTATCGGCGAGCGCCCGCAACTGGGTGGAGGTCAGGTCGCCGAGCGGCAGGTTGACGGCGGCGGTGACGTAGCCGGACTGCCGCTGGCGCTGGACGTTCGTGCCGAGCCATTCCGCGAAACCCTCGGGGCGCGGGCCGGGTTCGAGCGCCGCACCCGGCCGGGTGGGGTGTTCGTCGGCGACGTCGAGATGGTCGAGGTAGGCGGTCCAGCGTTCGTCGACTGGGAGGATGGCGAGTTCCTCGTCGACCAGGCGCGTGAACTCCTCGATCCCGAGCTTGGCGACGAGGAACTTGATCCGTGCTCGGGCGCGGTTCCGCTTCTCGCCCAGGCGCCCGAAGACGCGGCAGACCGCCTGCGCCAGGGGCAGGAGTTCGTCTTCGCGGACGAACTCGCGCAGCACCTTCGCCTGGTGCGGCACCGGGCCGAGGCCGCCGCCGACGAAGACCTTGAATCCGCGCTCGGTGCTCTTCGTGCCGTTGCCGGTCGTGCGGACCTGGGCGAGGACGCCGAGGTCGTGCATGTTGGCGAGACCGCAGGCGTGCTGCTCGCAGCCGGAGAAGGCGATCTTGAACTTGCGGCCGAAGTCCTGGGCGTCCCTGTGGCCGAGCAGGAAGTGGGTCATCGCGTGGGCGTAGGGCGAGACGTCGAACGGCTCGTCGCGGCAGACACCGGCGAGCGGGCAGGCCGTCACGTTGCGCACCGAGTTGCCGCAGGCCTCCTGGGTCGTTATGCCGACGGCCGCCAGCCGCCGCATGATGTCCGGCGTGTCGTCGATGTGGATGAAGTGGAGCTGGATGTCCTGGCGCGTGGTGACGTGGGCGATGCCGTCCGAGTACTCCTCGGCGAGGTCGGCGAGGACCTCCATCTGCTCCCCGTTCATCGCGCCGAACGGGATCTTGATACGCAGCATGCCGGGGGCATCCCAGACCGTGTTCGGCCCCTTCGTCAGGTCGCCACAGGGGTACTCGAGGGCTCGGCTTGCCGTGCCGTCGTGGCGCTGGCCGTTGTCGTAGCGCTGGCCGTAGACGCCGCGGCGCAGGCGGGTCTCGGCGAAGACCTTGTCGTCGATCCTGCCCTGGCGCTTCTGCGCGATCTGGGTCTCGAAGATCTCGATCTCTTCGCTGAGGTGAGGCGGGATGCGGCCTTCGAGTTCGGCCTCCCAGGTGGCGGTGGAGTCCACGGTTAGCTGGCTCATGGATCGGTTCTCGCTTGCTCTTTCGGGGGTCGGCCGTCAGCTCCAGGGCGCCCTGTGGGCGAGGCCGGTGTTATTCGTGACCATAATGGTCACATTGGTCATCATTCTACGTGCATCCGCGCGGTTCGTTGCAACCGCGCGGGATGGGTGGAGGCGATGCCGGTGCGCCCGGCGGGCTACATCAGGTCGGAGAAGTGGATCGGCTTCGGGAAATCGGCCGAAGCGGCGCGGATCTTCTCGCCGATCGCCGCGACGCTCCACGGCGCCTGATCGTTCGGACGTCTGGCGATCTCGAGCGACTGCCAGGCCAGCAGGGTCACGGTGTTTCCGCCAACGGCGAAGATGCGGCCGGTGATGTCGGCGGCGTCGTCGCTGCACAGCCAGACGACGGCGGGTGACACCTTCTCGGGCGCCAGCGGCTCAGCGGTCGCCTCCGGCATGATGTCTTCCGTCAGTCGGGACCAGGCGGCGGGAGCGAGGAGGTTCACCGTGACGCCGTACTTCGTGCCTTCGAGCGCGAGGCAGCGCATGAAGCCGGCCATTCCCGCCTTCGCGGCGCCGTAGTTCGTCTGGCCGAAGTTGCCGAGCAGGCCGGAAGTCGAACTCGTCATGATGATCCGGCCGCCGGACTCCTGCTCGATCATCTGGTCGTAGGCGGCCTTGGTGACCAGGTAGGTGCCGCGGAGGTGGACGTCCAGGACGATGTCCCACATGTCGTCCGTCATGTTCTTGAACGACTTGTCGCGCAGGATGCCGGCGTTGTTGATCGCGATGTCGAGCTTGCCGAACTCGTCGACGGCGCGCTGGACCATCGCCCGGGCGGCGTCGCCGTCCGAGACCGAGCCGTAGTCGGCGACCGCCTGGCCGCCGGCGTCGCGGATTTCCTGCGCTACCTGGTCGGCCATCGCGGTGCCGGCGCCGGTGCCGTCGCGCGCTCCGCCCAGGTCGTTGACCACGACCGCGGCGCCTTCCTGCGCCAGGAGCAGCGCGTGCGTGCGGCCCAGACCGCCGCCTGCGCCGGTAACGAGTGCAACCTTTCCGTCGAGCAGACCCATGATCTCGTTCCCTCTCTATGTCGTCCTGTCGTGACTTGCTGTTCCGAAGCGCGGAAGCGCGCGAAGTGTACCCGGATTCGCGTCGGCTGCTGCCGCCTCCGGCGTCGTCCGGGGGGAGGGTCCCTGCGGCCGCTCGCGCTTTCGGAGTGGATGGGAGGTCGGCGCTCGCTTCGGTCGGCTGCGCTGCGTTGTGCTGTCGGTCAAGGTGACGATCTCGGGAGACGCTTGCCTCCAGCCCGCAGGGACCCTCCTCCCCGGCGACACCGGAGGCTGGATGTCGCCGCGTATGCGAGGGGCTTGGGCACTGGGTCCCGGGGTCCTGGTCCGCCAGCCGGGCAGGGGCTGGGCAGCTAGAGTGGCGCGGAATGAGGAGTGCGAAACACCGGCGTCTTCTTCTTGCAGCCGTCGGTTTCTTGGCGTTTGCGGTGGGAGACGCCTCGACGCAGCAAGGCGACGAAGCCAGCGCGGCGATGTTGTTGCGGCAGGCGAGTCTCCACGAATCCCGGGGCGACTACGAGGCGGCGATCACGGGCTATGACCGGGCGATCGAAGTCGAGCCGCGGAACTGGCAGCTGTACATGCTGCGGGGGTCGGCGCGGTTCAAGGCTGGGCGGATCGAGGCTTCGATCGAGGACTTCGACCTGGTCGTGGTGCTCGATCCGTCCCAGGACCCATACCTGTGGCAGCGGGGCATCTCGTACTACTACGTTGGTCGCTTCGCCGAGTGCCGGAGGCAGTTCGAGCGGCACCGGCTGGTCAATCCGAACGATGTCGAGAACGCGGTCTGGCATCTGCTCTGCGTGGCCGCCGAGGACGGCCTGGAAGCTGCACAGGAGGCGATGCTGCCGGTCGGCCCGGATGCTCGCCGGCCGATGAAGGAGATCGACGCGCTGTTCCGCGGCGAGGGTTCGGTTGAGGATGTCGAGGCCGCGGCAATCGAGGAAGGCGTGGGTGCGCGCTTCTACGCTGACCTGTACCTGGGGCTGTACTACGAACTCGTCGGCGAAGCGGAGAAGGCTGCAACCGCGATCAAGCGCGCCGCTTCGCTACCGAACCGCGGCTACATGGTCGAGGTGGCGCGGGTGCACCGCGATCTGACTCCCTAACCGGTTTCCTCGCCGATCGCCCACAGGTGCCCGTCGGTGCGGATGTACCAGACGCCGCCGACGAGGGCGGGCGAGGCGATCGTCCGTTCGCCGATCCGGTTGACGTGGAGGAGTTCGAAGTCCGGCCCCTCCTTGATGACGAAGGTTTCGCCGTTGTCGTTGGTGAAGAAGATCTTGCCGTCGAAGGCGACCGGCGCGGCGGAGAAGCCTTCGCGCATCCGCTCGCCGAGGCGTTCCTGCCAGAGGACCTCGCCGGTCTTCGCTTCGTAGACGGTGATCACGCTCGCCATGTCGTTGACCATGTAGAGGTAGTCGCCGACGAGCATCGGCGCGACGACGAAGGGCGAACCCTTGGCCGCGCTCCAGACGATGCGGCTGTCCGTCACGTCGCCATTGCCGCCGGGGCGAATCGCCAGGGTCGGTCCCGCGCGGCCCGAGGTGCTGAAGAGCAGGTCGTGGCCGACCACGGGGCTCGGGATGACCTCGAAGGTCGTGCCGCTGGCCCGCCACAGTTCGCGGCCGTCCTCGGGCGCGTAGGCGATCACGTGGTGCTGGCTGTTGACGATGATCTCGTCGCGCTCTTCGCCGTCGTCCGTCGTCACGGAGATCGCGGCCGGCGAACTCCAGCCGACCTGGGTGTCGCGCTCGGTTCGCCATAGCTCTTCGCCCGTACGGCGGTCGAACGCCGCGATGAAGGACGCGGAACGCTGCTGTTCCTGGACGATGATCAGGCGGTCTCCAAGCAGCAGCGGCGACGAGGCCGTGCCATGAAAGGCATTCAGCTCGCCGAACGACTTGTGCCAGACGATCTCGCCGTCCATGTCGAGCGCTAGCACGCCGTGGTTGCCGAGGTAGGCGTAGACCCGCTCGCCGTCCGTGGTAGGGGTCGATGAGGCGTGTCCGTTCTTCGGGTAGGCGCGCTCGGGGTTCGCGGCGGGCGCGGCGGTTGTCCAGAGACGTTCTCCGGTCTCCCGGTCGAAGGCGAGCACGGAGCGTTTGGCGCCGGCCGCTTCCGCGGTGGTCAGGAAGATGCGATCTCCCCAGACGATCGGCGAGGAGTTCCCCTTGCCGGGGACGGCGACCTTCCAGCGGACGTTCTCCTCCGGGCCCCAACGGTCGACGTAGCCGCTGCCGACAACGTCGCCCTGTCCGCTCGGGCCGCGCCAGCGCGGCCAGGTTTCGGCGGGATCGGCGGCGGCCGGCGTCATCCGCGCGCGTTCATTGGCGGCAGCGTTGGCGGCGGAAGAAGCCGCGGCGAGCCCCAGCAGCAGGAAGGCGGCGACGAACAGTCGAATCGGCGTCATGCAGAGCATGCCTGAGGAAGTCGTGGAAGTCATGGCGGAATGATAGAACCTCGGCGGCGCGTCCGCGCGCCGCCCGCGTCGCAGTCCGAGCGCCCGTCTTCGGGCGGTCGGATCGCCACCCTCGGGCTTGCCTGAACCCGGAAACCTAGGAAGAACCGAGAATGAGCGACACCTTTCGAGCGGTCGTCGTCGACAAGGTCGACGATCAGCACACCGCCGGCCTGCGTGACCTAACGCTGGGCGACCTGCCCGAGCACGACGTTCTGGTCGATGTCGAGTACTCCACCCTGAACTACAAGGACGGCCTGGCGATCACAGGCGCCGCGCCGATCTGCCGTTCGGTGCCGATGGTCTGCGGGATCGACCTCGCGGGGACGGTGGCGGAGTCCGCGTCGGATTCGTTCTCGCCGGGCGACCGCGTGCTGGTCAATGGCTACGGGCTGAGCGAGAGCCACTGGGGCGGCTACTCGCAACGGGCCCGGATGAAGTCGGAGTGGCTGGTTCCGGTGCCAGACGCCTTCACCAGCCAGCAGGCGATGGCGATCGGCACCGCCGGGTACACGGCGATGCTGTGCGTGATGGCGCTGCAGGATCACGGCGTCGTGCCGGAGAGCGGCGACGTCGTGGTCACCGGCGCCGCCGGCGGCGTGGGCTCGGTGGCGGTGGCGCTGCTGGCGCGGGCCGGCTATCGCGTGATCGCCTCCACCGGCCGCGAGGCGGAGCATGACTATCTGAGGAGCCTGGGCGCCGCCGACTTCATCGCCCGCGACACGCTGGCGGGGAAGCCCCGGCCGATCGGCCGGGAGAGCTGGGCTGGCGCGGTCGACGTCGTCGGCTCGGCGACGCTGGCGAACCTGATCGCCCAGACCCGCTACGGCGGTTGTGTGGCCGCCTGCGGACTGGCCGGCGGCATGGACCTGCCGTCGAGCGTCTATCCCTTCATCCTGCGCGGCGTCGTTCTCGCGGGCGTCGACTCCGTGATGGCGCCAATGGACAAGCGCCTGGAAGCCTGGCGCCGGCTGGCGGCGGAGCTTCCGGCCGACCTGCTGTCCGAGATGACCTCGGTCGAGCCGATGAGCCGGATCGAGGAGCTGGCAGCGTCGATCCTGGCGGGCCGGACGCGCGGCAGGGTGGTGGTCGACGTCAACGCGTGACCAGCCTGGCGGGAGGAGTCGAATGAACCCGGGAACGCGGCTGGGAGTCCTGGCGGCGGCTCTCTGCCTGGTCGCTGCCCCCGTTGCGACATCGGCACAGGACAGCGAGTGGCCGGTGACCACCGGCGACCGGGGCGGGCAACGCTACGCACCGCTCGACCAGATCGATGCCGGCAACGTCGTCGACCTGGAGATCGCCTGGCGCTGGTCGTCGCCCGACAACGATCGGGTGGCGGAGGATCGCCGGCTGCGCAGCCGCCGCATGCAGCCCGGCGGCAACCAGGTGACGCCGATCAAGATCGGCGACCGCCTCTACGCCACGACCGGCCTGAGCCAGATCGCCGCGCTCGATCCGGCGACCGGTGAGACGGAATGGGTCTACGACCCGGAGGCCTACGACGCCGGACGGCCCACGAACCTCGGTTTCGTTCATCGGGGCGCCAGTTACTGGGCCGGCAGGCCGGCCGCCGACGGCGCGGAAGAGGTGCCGGCGCGACTCTTCTACGGCACCGGCGACGCCCGGCTCCTGGCGGTCGATCCGTTCACCGGCGAACCGGTCGGCAGCTTCGGCGACGGCGGAGCGGTCGACCTGACCCAGGGCCTGCGCCGCGAGGTCCGTCGGCGCCGCGCCTACGCGGTGAGCTCGCCGGTCATGGTCTGCCGCGACACGGTGATCGTGGGCGCGTCGATATCGGAC
This sequence comes from Thermoanaerobaculia bacterium, assembly GCA_022826745.1. GTDB lineage: Bacteria > Acidobacteriota > Thermoanaerobaculia > Multivoradales > Multivoraceae > Multivorans. Next base: position 47,370 of record JAJDUI010000011.1, read on the forward strand.
GCCCCGAACCACCCCGACGCGCCGCCCGGAGACGTGCGCGGTTTCGACCCGGTGACCGGCGAACTGCGCTGGACCTTCCACTCGATTCCGGAGCCGGGGGAAGTCGGTCACGAGACCTGGGAGAACGACTCGTGGCAGTACACGGGCAACGCGAACGTCTGGACGCTGATCACCGCGGACGAGGACCTCGGCCTCGTCTACCTGCCGTTCGGCACGCCGACCAACGACTGGTACGGCGGCCACCGCCTGGGCGACAACCTCTTCGCCGAGAGCCTGGTGGCGCTCGACTGCGAGACCGGTGAACGCGGGTGGCACTTCCAGGCGATCCGCCACGGCCTGTGGGACTACGACCTGGTGACTCCGCCCATCCTGGGCGACATCACCGTCGACGGCCGCGAACTCAAGGTCGCGGCGCAGCTCAGCAAGCAGGGCTTCGTCTATGTCTTCGACGCCGACAGCGGCGAGCCGGTGTGGCCGATCGAGGACCGTCCGGTGCCGCGGAGCACGGTGCCCGGCGAGCGCTCGGCACGGACTCAGCCGTTCCCGACGAAGCCGCCGGCATACGAACGCCAGGGCATGCACGAAGGCCAGTTGATCGACTTCACACCGGAGATCCTCGAGCGGGCGAAGGAGATCCTGGAGCAGTACGACTACGGTCCGCTCTACACGCCGCCCTCGCTGCGGGGTACCTGGCAGGTGCCCGGATGGGGCGGCGGCGCGAGCTGGCCCGGCGGCGCCTTCGATCCGGAGACGGGCTGGCTCTACGTGCCTTCCTTTAACCGGCCGGTGGTGCTGACGATCAAGAAGCCGGACGCGGCGCGATCGTCCTTCGACTACATCGGTTCGATCCAGACGACTCCTCCCGGCCCGTTCGGCCTGCCGATCGTCAAGCCGCCGTACACGCGGCTGACCGCCTACGACCTGAACCGTGGCGAGATCGAGTGGATGAGGCCGCTGGGCGAGGGGCCGACCGGGCATCCGGCGATCCGCGATCTGGACCTGGGGCCGATGGGCTCGGGGTCCCGCGCTCATGTGCTGCTCACGCCTGAGCTGCTGTTCGTGGGCCTGGAGGCGACGGTTCACCCGGACGCGGAGATGGAAACCGCATCGCTGGACCTGGCGTCGACGGCCCTCGAGGAACTGGCCGTGGCGAACGAAGAGCAGGCGGCGGCGCTCGCCGAGATCGCGGCGAGCCGCGACTGGCGCTTCGAGCCGTCGACGTTCTCGGCTCTCGACAAGAAGACGGGCGAGACGGTCTGGTCGGTGGAGATCGAAGCCGGCGTCGGCGGGTCGCCGATGACCTACCTGCATGAGGGTCGTCAGTACGTGGTCCTCGCCGTCGGTGGCAGCGGGGTGCCGTCAGAGTTGATCGCCTTCGCGCTGCCGGGAGAAACAGGCTGAGTTTCCGCGCGTACAATCCCTCGGGCACCTTTCCCGCACCGAGCAACGAAGGAGAACGAAGATGTGGCGAACTGGCGAACGGACGAACCGACGGTGTTTTGCGGTGGTGGCCGCCTGCGCTTTCCTGTTGGCATCGGTAGGGGGAGCGGCGATGGCCGGTGACCTGATGGACCGAGTGGAGCACGGCTACGCCGACTCGAACGGCGTGAAAATCCACTACGCCTCGATCGGCGAGGGTCCGCTCGTCGTCATGATCCACGGCTTCCCGGACTTCTGGTACTCGTGGCGCGACCAGATGGAGGCGCTGTCAAGCGACTTCCAGGTCGTGGCGATCGACCAGCGCGGCTACAACAAGAGCGACTCGCCCGACGGCGAAGAGAACTACGACATGCGCTACCTCGTCGGCGACGTGGCGGCGGTGATCCGCCACCTCGGCCGGGACAAGGCGACGATCGTCGGCCACGACTGGGGCGGCGCGGTCGCCTGGCAGTTCGCGTTCCACGTGCCGCAGATGACGGAGCGGCTGATCATCCTGAACCTGCCGCACCCGAACGGCATGGGCCGGGAACTCGCGAACAACCAGGAGCAGCAGCAGAACAGCGGCTACGCCCGCAAGTTCCAGGAAGGCAAGGCCAGCGACCCGGACATCTTCTTCGGCATGCCGATGAACGCGATGACGCTCTCCGGCTGGGTGCAGGACGAGGACGCGAGAGCGCACTACCAGGCGGCGTTCGAGCGCTCCGACTTCGACGCCATGCTGGCCTACTACAAGCGGAACTACCCGAGCGAAGACGGCGGCGGCATCGGCCAGGCACCGGGCCAGGAGCTGCCCCGCCTGGGCATGCCGGTACTCCAGTTCCACGGCCTGGAAGACGCCGCCCTGCACTCGGACGGCCTGAACAACACCTGGGACTGGCTCGACAGCGACCTGACGTTGGTCACCGTGCCGGGCGCGAGCCACTTCGTACAGCAGGACGCCGCCGAGCTCGTGTCGACCACGATGAAGTGGTGGCTGCTGTCGCGGGTGGAGTAGGGCCGCCGCCGACAGGCGCTGGACCTACCAGCGCGGCCGCGTACTGACGTACGCCGGGTCGTCCGTCAGTTGGACGATCTCGCCTGTCTCGATCTCGATCTTCCAGATCTCCCAGTTCCCGGAGCGGTCCGACTCAAAGACGATCCAGCGGCCGTCGCGGGAAAACCAGGGGTGGCCGTCGTTGGCCTCGGACGCGGTCAGCCGGCGCTGGTTCGAGCCGTCGATGTTGGCGAGGAAGATGTCGTCCGTCGGGCCGGTCTGGTTCGTCTGCCAGGCGATCGTCTGGCCGTCGGGTGAGACGGCCGGGCGGCGGTGGCGGTGTTCGCGGTCGGTGAGGGCGGTGTAGGTGCCCTGGCCGTAGCCGTCGAAGCGGATGATCGCGATCTCCATCCGCCGTTCGCCGTTCTCGGGCTCGTCTTCGGCCTGGAACAGGACGGCCCGCCCGAGGCCGACACCGTTGCCGACCGCGAGAGTCGTCGTGTTCGAGGCGTCGATCCGGCGGCGGTCGCTCAGCTCGAGGATCAGGCCCTTGTTGAAGCCATCGCCCTCAGGACAGTTCCGGGCGTAGACGAGCTGCCGGGTGATCGGCGAGATGCTGGCGTGGTGGACGGCGCAGTCCTCGACCTCGCGCAGCACTTCCCGCTCGCCGGTCGCGAGATCCTCGCTGAAGATGCGGGCGCCGGCCTCGACGCCGGCTTCGGCGTCGGTGAACTCGGCGTAGACGACGCTCTTGAGGTCGAAGGTCAACGAAGGGTGGTCCAGGTGCTGTGGAACACCCCTGCGCACCAGACGCACGCCGCTGCCGTCGCCTTCCATGATCCAGATGTCGGCCCCGCCGTAGAAGCCGGGGATGGTGGGCGTGGCCCCGGTGTTCGCGAAGCGCTGGAAGACGATCGGCGCCGTGAACTCCGGCTCTGCCGCCGCCGGTGGGGTCTCGGCTGCGTCGCCGGCCGGCGCCGCGTCGTTGGCGCCGCAACCGAGCGCCGTCGCCGCGATCAGAAGCGCGATGGCGGCCGGCGAGCGGTGACGTCCGACCGCCCTCGGACGGGCGCTCGGACCGTGACGCTGGTGACGAGCGGACGCGCCACCAGGGTTCACTGCCCGGCGGGACCCGCCGGTGTCGCCGCTTTGGTGGCGGCGCTGTCGGCGGCGACGTAGTCGATGAAGCCGATCAGCATCTCGTCGGTCGAATCGGCGCCCCAGGTGACATCGACGGTCGGGTCCGGGTTGTGCGGGTTGTCGGCCGAGTTGTCGAACGAAGCCGAGACCTCGACCCGCGTGCCGGCCGGCAGCCGCATCGGCTCGGCCAGGTCGTAGGCCATCTGCCAGTTGAAGTCGTAGCGGCTGACGCTCAGGAGCTCCCGCTGCTCACCGTTGGGCAGGAAGGCGGTGTACTTCATCGACTTGCCGCGGTAGTGCATGTGGGGCGTGAACGAGCGGATCACCACGTCCTGGTCGAAGACGTGGGTCGCCTGCGCCCGGTAGTCCGCTTCGCCGGCCGGGATGTGGAACCTGTTGTTGACGATCCAGAGGTTGACCAGCTCCCTCTCGACCTCTTCCGGCTCGGCGAACCAGAGGGCTACGCGGGTCCTGTCGGTCGCCGCCGTGCCGTTCGGGTGGTAGTGGAAGTCGCCGATCAGGTTGCGGCCCTTCGGCAGCAGGCGGCCGGTGCCGGGCGGGAAGTGCTGGGGCGCGAAGCCCGTGGCCCAGGCGCCGACCCAGCCTTCCTGGACCGGGCTGTTCTCGCTGGCCCGCCAGAGGATGAAGTGGTGAAGCACCGTGCGGTCGCCGGCCTGGACCTCGACTGCGCGGATCCAGCGATCCTCCTCGAATCCGGTCACGATCGGCACGTCGAGGAACTCGTCCGGTCCTTCGGCGGCCACCTCGTGGGGATCGAACTCGAACACCCAGTCCGGCTCGCCGAACGTCCACTCGCCTTCCTTCTCGGGCTTCCTGTAGACGGGCTCGTCCCCTTCGCCGCGGGGCGCGCCGTTCGCCGCCCAGCGGGTGATCGCCGCGATCTCGTCGTCGCTCAGGCTGATGTCGTTGGCCCACGGCCCGTAGCCCGGGTCGGCGTCCCAGGGCGGCATGTCGCGATTCTCGACCGCGCGGGCGATCGACCGGGCCCACGGCCGCGCCTCGCGGTAGGTCCTCAGCGACATCGGCCCGATCTCGTCGGGCTGGTGGCAGGAGGCGCAGTTCGCGTGGAGGATCGGCGCGACGTCGTCGACGAAGGTGGGCTGGTCCAGGTTCAGGCCCGCGGCGAGGGCGGGCGTCAGCAGGAGGGCGGTCGCCGCGGCGGTCGCGGGTCGGATCAGGCGGGAGGCTCGGTTCATGGACGATGCTCCAGGGCCGGTGACGGTTGCGTTGAGGGCTGTCCCGCCATTGTACGCAAAGCTGGCTGTCGGGTCAGGAACGCCGGTACACCCGGTTCCTGCGGCGCAGGCTCCTAGCCGGTCGGCAGCGTCGACGGCGTCTCGTTCTCGGCCGGCGTGCCGATCACCTCGCCCGGTCCCATGTTCATTCGCAGCGTGCCGTCTTCCTGGATAGAGCCCTTGAGCTGCATCGTGTTGCCGGGCGTCTGCGCGGTAGCGGTCACGTTGTCGCCTTCCCAGACGATGTCGACGATCGGCGCCGGCAGCACGAGGGTGCCGAACTGAACGAACCAGCCGCCCGGCACGCCGCCTCGCGGCAGGAGCATGGCGGTCGGTTCGGGACCCTTGCCGGGCTCGCGCTGGACGTCGAAGCGCCACGCCTGGCCGGGATGGGTCTGGGCGAGCTCCGCCAGCTTGGCGATCACCGGGCTCGCCGGCTTCGGACTGACGCCCTCGGCGGCCACGAAGTCGACGAAGCCGATCAGCATCTCGTCGGTCGAGTCGGTTCCCCAGGTGACGTCGATCGTCGGGTCCGGGTTGTGCGGATTGTCGGCCGAGTTGTCCCAGTGGGCGGTGACCTCGATCCGGGTGCCGGCCGGGAGGGCGACCGGCTCGACGAAGTTGTAGCCCGTCTGCCAGTTGAAGTCGTAGCGGCTGACGCTGAGCAACTCCATCTCGTCGCCGTTGGGCAGGAACGCGGTGTACTTCGCGTCCTTGCCGCGGTAGTGCATGTGGGGCGTCAGCGAACGGATGACGACGTCCTCGGTGAAGACGTGGTTGGCCCGCGCCTGGTAGTTCGGCTCGCCGGCGGGGATCCTGAACGTGGAGTTCATCACCCAGAGGTTGATCAGTTCCTTTTCGACCTCGTCCGGCTCGGCGAACCAGACGCCGATGCGGGTCTTGTCGGTCGCCGCGGTGCCGTTCGGGTGGTAGTGGAAGTCGCCGATCAGGTTCTGGCCCTTGGGCACCAGGCGCGCCGTTCCGGCCGGAAACTCGTTCGGCCGCGCGCCGGCGGCCCAGGCGTCGATCCAGGCATCCTGGACCTCGCTGCCCGGGGCGGCGCGCCAGAGGATGAAGTGGTGGACGACTTCGCGGGCGCCGGGCTGAACCTCGATCGCCCGGATCCAGCGGTCCTCGTTCCAGCCGGTCTCGACCGGGAGCATGGCGAACTCGTCGGGACCGTCGGCGGCGACCTCGAAGGGATCGAACTCGTAGACCCAGTCCGGCTCGCCGAACGCCCAGCCGGCCTCTCGCGCCGGCGCCTCGTAGACGGGCTCCTCGCCATCGCCGCGGGGAGCGCCGCTGCTTGCCCAGCGGGTGATCGCCGCGATCTCGTCGTCGCTCAGGGAGATGTCGTTTGTGAAGGGGCCGTAGCCGGGGTCGGCGTCCCACGGCGGCATGTCGCGGTTCTCGACCGCGCGGGCGATCGAGCGCGCCCAGGGCCGCACCTCGCGGTAGGTGCGGAGCGACATCGGGGCGATCTCCTCCGGCTGGTGGCACGACGCGCAGTTCTCGTGGAGGATCGGCGCGATGTCGTCGACGAACGTCGGCTGCTCCAGGTTGAGGGCGAGGCCCGTCGCTGGCAGGGCGAGCAATCCGAGCGCGACGGTGGTTGCCGCGGGAACGCGACAGGGGATCCGGTTCATGTTCGTGTCCTTGCGAGTCGGGTGGAGAAGCTCATGCAACCTTGCGGATGCCGGATGCGTCTACGACTTGGAGCGCCGGCGCATCCGACGTGGCTTGCACGGTACCGGACTATACGGCGCTCCGGCTCTCGGGTTTCGTCCTGCGCGATGGTCCGGGTGCTACGCTCACCGCCATGTTTCCGGTCGAATCGACACCGTCCAGGAGCGCCGAATCACGGTCTCGACGATGTTCGTTCTACCGATGTTCGAAGGGGGCTTCCGACTCCCGTTTCCGGGTCGTTCTGCTCGCGGCGTCGGCTCTCCTGGCTTCGGTTGCGCTATGGAGTCACCCGGTCGCCGCCCAGAACGTGCTCTCGAAGGCGCTCCAGGATCGCGTCCAGGAGAATCCCCACACCACGGAAGCGGATGTCGAGGCCGGCGCCAAGGTGTTCCGGCGCAGTTGTTCGCTCTGCCACGGAGCGGACGGCACCGGCGGCGACGGGCCGGACCTCACGCGCGGCGTGTTCCGTCACGGCAGCAGCGATGCCGCGCTGTTCCGGAACATCCTGACCGGCATCCCGAACTCGGGCATGGGCGGCATCTACCAGCCAGACAAGTCGATCTGGCAGGTCGTGTCCTACGTGCGCTCGCTCAGCCGGGGCGGCGGCGAGGAGGAGGTGCCGGGCGATCCGCGACGTGGCGGGATGCTGTACAGAAGCCGCGGCTCCTGCTCCGATTGTCATCGACTGAACGGCTCGGGCGGCCGGCTCGGACCCGACCTCAGCGATCTGGGCTGGCGGCGCGCGCCCGACCACATCCGCGCTTCGATCGTGGAGCCTGCGGAGTCGATCGACGGGGGCTACAGGACGGTCGAGGTCAGGACGGAGAGTGGCGCCATCGTGCGCGGCGTGCTGCGGAACGAGGATCGCTACTCGATCCAGCTCTTCGACGAGTTCGAGAACCTGAGGTCCTTCCAGAAGACGGACCTTGCGACGATCGACAAGCCGGAGGAATCCCTGATGCCGCCGCTGGGCAGCTTCTTCCGCGGCCGCGATCTGGACGATCTCGTGGCCTATCTGTACTCGCTGCGACCGGAGTAGATCTTGATGACAAACACTGGGTGCGCCGGCGCCCCCGCCGGCATCCGGCGCGAAGCGGCGGCTCTGAAGAGGCGACTCGGCGCTGTTGGTTTTACAGCGTTCCTGCTCGCGGCCGCGGGCGTCTCCGCCCAGGGCGGAGTGTCCTACGAACGGCTCGAGGCCGCGGCGGACGAGCCGGGCAACTGGCTGATGTACTCGGGCGAGTTCAACAGCCAGCGCTTCAGCGGCCTCGACGAGATCGATCGCTCGAACGCGGCGGATCTTCAGCTCCGCTGGGTTCGTCAGCTTCCCACCCTCGGCCGCGTCGAGACGACGCCGCTGGTGATCGACGAGGTGATGTACGCGACGACGGCGGACAACGTCGTCATCGCACTCGACGCCCGCACCGGCCAGCGGTACTGGTCCTACGTTCATGAGCTGCCGGATCAACTCGCCCTCTGCTGCGGCAAGCAGAACCGGGGAGTCGCGGTTCGCGGCGAGCGGCTCTACATGGGCACGATCGACGGCCGCCTGGTGTCCCTCGACGCGAAGACGGGCGCCGCGATCTGGAACACGGCGGTTGGCAGCCCGCGCTCGGGGCACTCGATCACGGCGGCGCCGATGATCATCCGCGACCTGGTGATCACCGGGATCGGCGGCGGCGAGTACGGCATCCGCGGCTTCCTCGACGCCTACGACGCGGACACCGGCGAACTTCGCTGGCGCACCTACACGATTCCGGGACCCGGCGAACCAGGCAATGAGACCTGGGAGGGCGACTCCTGGAAGACGGGCGGCGCGCCGACCTGGATGACCGGCTCCTACGACCCCGAGCTCGATCTTCTCTATTGGGGCACGGGAAACCCCGGACCGGACTGGAACGGAGAGGTCCGCGAGGGCGACAACCTGCACTCGGACTCCGTGCTGGCGATCCGGCCCGATACGGGCGAGATCGTCTGGACCTTCCAGTTCACGCCCCATGACGTCCACGACTGGGACGCCTGCCAAGTGCCGATCCTCTTCGACGCCGAGTACCAGGGCGAGCAGCGCAAGCTGATGGCCTTCGCCAACCGGAACGCCTTCTTCTACCTGCTGGACCGGGAGACCGGCGAGTTCCTGTTCGCGCGCGAGTTCGCGCGGCAGACCTGGGCGGAGGGGATCGACCAGGAGACCGGCCGGCCGATCCGGGTGCCGAACATGTTCCCCAGCGAGGAAGGGACCCTGGTCGCGCCGACGATCGGCGGCGCCGCGAACTGGTTCTCGCCCGCGTACAGCCCCGACACCGGCCTCTTCTACATCCAGGCCTACGACGCGGAGATGCTCTACTACATGGCCGAGGCCGAGTACGAGGAGGGTGAACTCTTCGTCGGCGGCTACGGCAAGCCGGCCGGGCCGGGCGACCAGTACGTCAGCGCCGTGCGGGCGCTCGATCCGCTGAGCGGCGACAGGAAGTGGGAGTACCAGGTGCAGCCCCGGTCCACCTCGGGCCTGCTCGCCACGAAGGGCGGCCTGGTGTTCGGCGGCAGCGTGGCCGGCATCTTCTACGCCCTCGACGCCGAAAGCGGCGAGGAGCTATGGCACCGCCGCCTGGGCGGCAACGTCTTCGCCGCGCCGATCAGCTACGAGGCGGGCGGGCAGCAGCACGTGACGATCGCGGCGGGGCGGGCGCTGTTCACATTCGCGTTGCCGGAGCCGGAGTAGAAACCGGCCGCCGGGTGTTCTGCCGGGAGAACCCAGGTCCACCGAGAATCGGCGATGAGCATCTTCCCGGAACTGTCGATCGAACAACTACGAGGCGAGATCGAGCCGGCGCTGCTGGGCCGGCGGGCAGGTGAGCAGGGCATGCCGCCGCTCGAAGCGGCCGAGGATCCGTCCCAGGCGGAGATCGAGGAGTTCATCGAGGCGAAGAAGAACGACGCGGTGAGGATCCGCGATGCGCAGCTCGAGCAGGTGGATAGTCATCTGGATCAGCTCGATCAGGCGGTTCTCGCGGGAGACCTGGAGTCTTCGGCACGCAAGGCGGCGACCGAGTTTCGGGAGGTCGAACAGAGCGAACTGCAGGCGCTCAAGGCGAGCCTGCACGAGTTCGAACGCAAGCGCCGCGACTTCTTCGACTTCAAGCACCGCAACGGACTGGACCGCGAGCCGGACTATGTGAGTCCGCGCACGACGGCGATCCTGATCGGACTCGTGGTTCTCCTGTTCGTGATCGAAAGCGGCCTGAACGGCGCCTTTCTGGCCGTCGGCAGCGAGGGCGGGCTGGTCGGCGGCTGGGGTCTGGCGCTCGGTTTCAGTGTCGTGAATCTCGTGTTGCCGGCGCTCTTCTTCGGTCCCGTCAGCCGCTACGTGAGCCACATCGGCCTGCTGTTGAAGGCTGTGGGCGTGCTCGCCATCCTCGGCTGGCTCGGCACCGCGCTCGTGCTCAACCTCGGACTCGCGCACTTCCGCGATGCTTCAGCCGATCTGAGCGAGAACATCGGCGCCGAAGCGCTGAGTCGTTTCCAGGCCTCGCCATTGGGACTGCAGGACGCGGAGTCGTGGCTGCTGTTCGTGCTCGGCTTCTTCTTCTCGGGCGTCGCCTTCTTCGACGGCCGCAAGCTCTTCGGTGACTCCTATCCGGGGTACTCCCGCAAGCACCGCAAGATGGAGGAGGCGCGAGCCGACTACGACGATCACTGGCAGGACGTCGTCGAGCAGCTGCGCACGATCCGCGAGGACGGCCTGGACGCGATCGGCCGCACGGCGCACCAGGCGAAGAGCCAGCCCGTCGAGCGCCGGCGCGCGGTCGAGAGCGAAGCGAAGCTCCTGGCCGCCTTCGACTCCCACGTCGAGCAGTTGCAGCGCTTCGGGACGATGCTGATCGAGGAGTACCGCGAGGCGAACCGCTCGGTGCGCTTCGACCGGGGCACGCCGGCGTCGTACGGCAGGCCGTGGACGATGGACCCGCCGGCGCCGCACCGGCGGCGCCGCGAGCCGGGCTCGGTCGAGGATGTGGACCTGGACGGGTTGAACGACCAGTACGAATCGGCGCTGCTCCGCGTACACGCGGAGTGGGAACAGACCCAGGTGCGCCTGGACCTCGAGGGCTCGACGTCTCGCGGCAGCCCGGCGGAACCCGTTCCCGCAGATGGCGCCTCGTAGACGGCGCCGCCGTTCGCGGCGGGGCGACCTTTCGCCTCGGGATCTGGCCATCGGCGGGGGCATCGCCGTCGTCGCGCTCGTGCTGCTGGTCGTCGGCGCCCGCTTCACGATCTTCTCCCCGGGACCTCCGGACCGCGACCCTGAGACCGGTTGTCCCGAGGCCGGGCCCGCGGCCCTGACCGCGATCCTGATCGATGTCACGGACCAGGTCGGCGCAATCAGCCGCGCCGACGTGCTCGCGCACCTCGACGAGTACGTCGCCGACAGCCGGGAAGACGAGATGGTTCTGGCCTACGAGGCGAAGCCGGTGGGGAACGAGATCGGCGACCCGCTGCTCTCGGTCTGCCATCCCGGCGATCCGGACGAGGCCAGCGAGTGGACGGAGAACCCGCGGTTGATCCGGCGGCGCCTGGAGGAGCGGTTCGAGCGGCCGCTCGAGGAGCTCTTCGCCGAGCTGCTGGGCCGGGAGCCGGCGTCGACTTCGCCGCTGATGGAGAGCGTTCAGAGCGTGGCGGTCTCCGTTCTTGGCCGGCACGAGTACGCGGGTCTTCCGAAACGTCTGATCCTGGTCTCCGACCTGATGCAGAACACCCGCAACCTCTCCTTCTTCCGCCAGGCGGTCGACTACGAAGTCTTCACCGCGACGGCCGGCGCCGACGCGCTCCGTACGGACCTTCGCGGAACCGCGGTCGAGGTCCTGTTCGTGCAGCGGACCGCCCACCGGCGCCTGGACGGCACCCGCGGCCTGATCGACTTCTGGCAGCGGTGGATCGAAGAGCAGGGCGGCACCCTGAATCGGGTTGCGCGGATCGACGGCGTCAACTGATGCCGGCCGTGTCGCGGCGGCGGTCGGGGGTTGCCGAGCCGCGGAGCGGCCGCGGGCTGTTCCTGGCGTTCTTCGTCGGCGGGGGCTTTCTCATCCTGCTGATGAAGTCGTTGACGGCGAGCGCGCTGTTCGCCGTCGTGTTGCCTGTCGTTCTGATGGGGAGCTACGCCCTGCTGCTGGTGGACTGGCCTGACCTGCGTCCGAGGTACGACTTCGCGGGCGACAACTTCTACTACCTGGGCTTTCTCTACACCCTGATCTCGCTGGCCATCTCGTTGTACCAGTTCAACACCGAGGGGGCGACGAGTTCCATCATCACCAACTTCGGTCTGGCGCTGACCAGCACGATCCTCGGCCTCGCCGGACGCATTCTCCTGAACCAGCCGCAGGACGAGGACGAGGCGGAAGCGAGGTCCCGCGAAGACCTGGCTCGGGCAAACCGCCGTCTGCGGGCCGAGATGGAGTACTCGATCGACGAGTTCCAGCAGTTCCGTGTGGAAGCCAGGCGGGTGTTCGAGCAGCTCGATCGGGGCGTGGCCGCCGCGGGCGCCGCGCTGGAACGGCAACTCGAACACCTGGAGAACGGCGCCGCCCGGTTCGGGGCGCTCCGGCAGCGCGTCGGCGAGGTCGACAAAGCCGCGGCCGAGGCGGTCCGCGACATCCAGGCTCAGCGGGAACGCTTCGTCTCCGAGTCGCGGGATGTGAGCGACTCCCTTCAGCAACTGCTCGCGAGCTTCCGCTCCGTCGACTTCCGGCGGGAGTTCATCGAGGAGCTGATCGAGCCGACGTCGGAGCAGTTCCGGGGACTGGCCCGCGAGTTCCTTTCCGTCGCGGAGGGGCTCCGTCGGCTGGAAGCCGGCCAGCTACGCGTCATGGAGCAGAACCGGGGCGCCGTGGCCCGGCTGGCCGAGATCCTGGAAGAGAACCGCCGCTTCTCGCAGGCGAACGCGCGGGCGGCGAACGGCTTTCGTAACGCCACGGAGGCGCTCGTGTCGCTGCGAGCGGACATCGACCGGTACAGCGAGGGAACCCGGGCGGTGGCAGGCGAACTCGAGGCGGCGCGGCGGCAACTGCACGACGCGCCGGAGCGGATCGAGGCGATGAACCGGTCGTTGCTGCACATGGCCGGGAAACTGGACGAGGTGGCGGAGGAGAGCGACCGGAGACGTGCCGTCGAGCGAAGACAGCAGGGCTGGAGTCCCTGGTGACCGACCGCGGGCGTACGTTCCCGCGCGGCCTCGTTCTCGGTCTGACGATGGCCGAGATCGCCATCCTGATCATCTTCGTACTGCTGCTCGCCCTGGCCGCGCTGCTGGCGCGTGAGGCGGACAGGCGAGAGGATGCCGAACGGAAACTGGCCGACTACGAACAGATCGAGACCCTGTTCGAGGACGAGGCTCTTCCCAGGGACCCGGTGGCGCTCAGGGCGGTCTTGCGCGAGCGGGTGGACGAGCGCCGGGATGCCGACAACTGGCGTGAACTCGTGCGCGAGACGGAGGCGGCCGATGTGGAACCGGCTGTGCTTGTCGAGCAGCTCAGTCAGGCCCGGGAGCGGATCGAGAGACTGGAGGCCCAGGCGGCGGCACGGGGAGGCGGTGGACTGGATCACCCGAGCTGCTGGTACGACCGCGACGGCACGGTCGCCTACCTCTTCGATGTGGCGCTGGCGCCGGACGGCTTCGTCGTGGCGCTGGCGCGTGCTCCCGAGCACGAGGCCGAGCGGCAGCTGCTGCCAGTGGAGTCGGTCCGGACGAGTCGCCTGCTCACGGAATCCCAGTTTCTGCGCCAGACCCGATCCGTCTTCGAGTGGAGCGTCGGGAGGAAGTGCCGCTTTTTCGTTCGGGCGTTCGACCTCATCGCCGCCGATCAGAAGGATCTCTACAAGCGCCGGATGCGCGTGCTCGAATCGCGCTTCTACAAGAACGCGAACCCGACCGGTGGCCTGCCGGCGGGTCTTCGCTCCGCCCGCTGATCAGTCCGGTGGGTTCGAGCCGCCGACGGCGGTGCCCCACAGTCCTCTCCGGTTGTCCCGGGCCTCCCGCTCGAACTGCCGGAACGCTTCCATGTGACGGAAGGGGAACCGCGTGTAGGCGTGGCCGTAGCCGCGGCGGATGATCTCGGCGTTCACGAACGTCCCGTCGTCCAGGTAGACGTAGGCCAGGGTGCGGCCGTAGCGATCCTGCCGTTCCTGGTCGTACTCGAGCCGCACCCGCTTCCCCTCGAGCAGCCCCTTCGCGAAGGCGCTGGCCTCCTTGCCGAAGAACTCGACCGGCCGGTTCGGGTGGACGGTCTCCGGCGTGTCGACGCCGATCAGGCGGACGCGGCCGACGCCTTCAACGATGATCGTATCGCCGTCGACGACCCGTTCCACCAACTGGCCCGGCGCCGCGGCGGTGACCAGGACGCCGAAGAGGAACGCGATTCCGCAGCGGACGGCGAATGGATGGAAGAGCAGGGGGCGCACTTCGTGAGGGCGAAACGGCGGAACCCGGGTAGGGCGTCCCTGCCGACGAGCCCGAAGTCAAGGAGGTTTGACGGTTTGGACGGTTTGGAACAGTGCATTCTGTCGGCGGCTGCGTGTCTTGTCCAGGTTGTGTGACGTCCAGGACGGCTAGCCGGAGCACTCTGGGAGTCGTCCCGTGAGCCTCGTCGTGAACGAGGCGGATTTCGAGCCCCGCCTCTTTGGCGGGCCGCCGCTACCTGACGCGGCGCGGCGCTACTCGGGGTACTCGGCGAAGCAGGGGATGCTCTCGTCGAGAGCGCTCCACGGCGCCTTGGAACCCGTGAAGATGTTCACCGCTGGCTTGACGCCCGGGTCGGCGTCGAGTCCGCCGGCCGGGATCTGCATTCCGCCGGGGTCTCTGAGCCGAGGAACCAGAGAGCCGCAGTGCCGGCAGAACGCGGTGCCCTTGATGTCCGCTTCCGGCATCTTGTAGTCGACGATCGATTCGCTGCCGGTCAGCCAGCGGAAGGCGTCCTCCGCGACGAAGACGAACGTGCCGTAGGCGCCGCTGGTCTGTCGGCGGCACCGGGAGCAGTGACAGTTGACCATCCGGTCCGGTGGGCCGTCGTACTCGTATCGCACCTCGCCGCAGAGGCAGCTTCCCGGCGTGGCGCCCGGGGTTTCGGCCTCCCGAACGGGTCGGTCTATTCCGGACGGAGCGCCCCATTCGGGCGGATACTCCTCGTGCCGGGGCAGATCGTCGACGATCGTGTGCCACGGCGCCTTCGACCCGGCGAAGATGTGAACCGCGGGCCGGATGTGCGGATCCTCGGCGACGCTGCCCATGGTGGCCAGGGCGATCGGCCCGCCCTCCGGGTTGGCCGGAACCGCCGAACCGCAGCGGGGGCAGAAGTGCCGGAAACCGTGCTCCGACGACTGGTGGTGAGCGATCTTCCCCTCGCCGCGCGTCCAGCGGAAGAACTTCGGGTCGACCGCGCCGAACGTGGCGTAGGCCGAACCGTGGAACTTCCTGCACGCCGAGCAGTGGCAGTGGGCGATCTCGATGAGGTCGCCGTCGACCTCGAACCCCACATCACCGCAGAGACAGGCGCCCGTGAGCATGACTCGACTCTCCGTACCGTCAGGTCGGTTTCCGGCGAACAGGTTGTGTTGGTGCGTGTGCGCCTCGTCGCGAAAGCCGGGGTAGGAGCCTGCGAGCGTGCTCCGTTCACCGTTGCGGTGACCCGACTTCGCTACCAAGGCAGTGGCGCACCTTCCCCGGGCAGATACGAGAGCTGCCCGCAAGGGGCACTTGGAAGCTGCGCCGTCCCGAAAGTTAGCACGCCACGGCTTGTGGCCCGTTGGGCGAGTGCTGTCCAACGAGAAGTGAGCGTGAACGGGGGGCGTGAATCCAACGAGAAGTGAGCGTGGACGGTCTGTGTCGGGGATGATGGGAGGATGATTCTGACTCTCCAGACACGCCGCCTTCAGACCCTCGATGAGGTGC
>JAJDUI010000027.1 GCA_022826745.1 Thermoanaerobaculia bacterium
CCGCCCCGCCGCGGGCGGATCCTTGGGCGGCAGACTCCGCTGACGCTCCGTCTGCCGCTCCAGAACTACCCCCTGACCGACTTCCTCGACTCCCGTCCACGACCGCCCCGTTCACGCTCATTTCAGGATTGGACTACGCTCTTCGACTCGTCCGAGGGCCACCAGGCAACGAGTTCCCCGAGCGCCCGCACTGACGCTCAGGCCCCCGGATTCAGGCGTGACGGCACGAAGAGACCGCGGCGACGGAGCTCCCGGCGCATGCGGCTGAGCACGGTCGCCACGGTGGCGGGCGCCAGTTGGACCACACGCGCCGCCTCGCGAGAGCTCCACCCGTCCACCACCATGCGCTCCGTGATCCAGATGTCGCGCCAGACCGTGCCGCCGCTATTGGCGACGCAGCCGCACTCGCGACGGAACCTGCCGCGGAGTTCCCGAGCGTAGATGGCGTCGAGCGGACTGGAGGTCCGACTCGGGACCTCGAAGCCATCGACCTCGTCGGCCAGCCCGTTCAGGACGTCGAGGCTGAGTTCGGCGGCCGGCCCACGCTTGAGCGCCCGGCGGGCGCGCAACCAGTCGATCAGGGTGCTCCGAGCGACCCGGCGCAGGTAGGACCGGATGGTCGTTTCGGATTCTGCCCGGCAGCCGCGAAGCACCCGTCGATCGTTCCGAAGCAGACGGACGTAGATCTCCTGGATCACCTCGTCGAGGAGATCCCGGTTCAGGTAGACGCCGTAGCTCCGCCCCAGGCCGGCCAGGGTGCTCCGCAACATCGGGTCGACACGCTGAACGAGGGATGCCCAATCCGTATCCCTGGCGACGCACCGGTACCAGATGGTCGCAAGGTCTTGCGACTCCTTGCTCTGCTGATCACAGGTCTGTGAGTTCATCTTCCGCTCCATGAAAGTGGAGCGGAGGCGCCAGGGCCAGCCTACTCGGGGTTGGGCAAGGGCGCGAGAGCGTAGCACTCTCCAGGCCCTCGTGGGGGCCGGCTACCGCATCTTCTCTTCGACGAACTCGACGTGGCGGCGGACCTTCGGGTCGTACTTCTTCAGCTTCAGCTTCTCCTGGCTGAGCTTCTTGTTCTTCGTCGTGGTGTAGAAGTACCCGGTACCCGCGCTGGATACGAGCTTGATCTTTTCTCTCACGTCGTCACCTCAACATGCGGTCCGGCGGCTCGATCGGCCAGGAACGGAATGGCGGGGCCGACGGGACTCGAACCCGCGACCTCCGGCGTGACAGGCCGGCATTCTAACCAGCTGAACTACGACCCCGTGCGTTCCGTCCTCGTCGTATCGCCCTCGTGCTGCTTCATCCTGCTCCCGCCTCCGTGGTGGGAGGTGGGGGATTCGAACCCGCGACCCCCTGCGTGTAAAGCAGGTGCTCTAGCCCCTGAGCTAACCTCCCCGGCCGCGACCCTTCGGCCGCCCGGCGGATATCGCAGGCCGCGGAATCTTAGGGCAGGCGGCGAACATCGTCAACGCTCCGGCGTGAAGGTCACCGGCATCCGCATCACCGCGTCGAACCAGATCGAGCGCAGACGCCCGATCTCGCCGGGACGGATGTCGGGAATCCGCGTGACGATCTCCTTGAGCAGAGCGAAGAGCTGCATCCGGGCCAAGCGCGCTCCGATGCAGGCGTGCGGACCGATGCCGAACGCCAGGTGGCGGGCCGCGTTCTCCCGCGTGATGTCGAAACGGTCCGGGTCGGGGAACATCTCGGGATCGCGGTTGGCCGCCGGGTAGGACAGGTAGACCTTGTCGCCCTCGTGAAGCTCCTCGCCGTGCAACGTGACGTCCTCCGCCACGGTGCGCCGGAAGTTCGTGACCGGCGGCGCGTAGCGCAGCACCTCCTCGATCGCGTTCGGCAGGTAGCGGTCGGGATCGGAGCAGACGAGCTCGTACTGGTCCGGGTACTCGTTCATCAGCCGGATGAAGTGGCCCGCCGTGCCCCGGGTCGTCTCGTGCCCGGCGATCGCCATGGTGAGGAAGAACATGTTCAACTGGAGCGGGTTGAGCTTCTCGCCCTCCACCTCGCCGTGAACGAGGCGGCTCATCAGGCTCTTGTCGGGCGCCGCCTGCTTCTCGGCGACGATCTGCGTCGAGATCTGGAACAACTGGGCCGCCAGGTCCATCTCTTCGTTGTCGCCGTGATTCTCCACGTTCTCCACGTCCGCGTTCAGGTTGCCGAGCCGGGCCACGGTCTCCCGCTTCTCCGGCGGCACGCCCGTCAGGCTGCAGAAGGTGTAGACCGGCAGCTTCGAGGCGACGTCGAACACGAACTCGCATTCACCCGCGCCGGCGATCTCGTCGATGATCTCGGTTGCGACCGCGTCGATCTGCGGCTGGAACGCCATCAGCTCGCTGCGAGTGAACGGCGGCACGATCAGGCGGCGGACGGCCCGGTGCGCGTCCATCGGCATGCCCATCAGGCCCGCCTGCTGCCTCTGCAGCCCCTCGGCGCTGAGATCCCAGATGACCGGCCCGCCGGTATGGGACGAAAACACCCTCTGGTTGCGGGACACGTCCGCCACGTCCTTGTAGCGGGTCAGGACATAGAAGCCCCGCGTCGGCAGGGAGTCCCGCGGCGGCGGATAGTCCGGATTCGGCGGATTCCAGTGAATCGGATCGTCCTCGCGCCAGACGCTGAACAACTCGTGCGGCGGACCGCTTCCGTGCGGGAAGAGATCGGGATCAAGAAGGTTCACGCTTTCGGACATGGTTGCAGCTCCTCAGGTTTGGGAAGGCGGATCGCCGACGCCTCACGGCAGCAGGCCGCGCACCACGGCCAGCGCCGGCGGACCGGCGACGACGGCGACCACCGCGTCGTCGAAGCCGGCCTCGGCGAAGCGCTGGAGCCGGGCCTTCAGTTCGCCCGAATCGCCGCCCGGCGGAAACACGATACTCGAGGCGATCGCTCGCGCCCCGCCGGAGGCCCGGTACCGCGGCAGGGCGCCGACGACCTCGTCGTCCGTGCGATGGAAGGCGGAGGCCACCCAGCCGTCGAACTCCCGGGCCGCTCGCTCGACCCCCTTGCCCCAGGTGCCGTAGATCATCCGCTGCTGGCCGACGACGGCCGGCGGCGGGGTCAGGTCGACCTCGCCCACCTTGCCCGACGCGAGGCCGTCGCGCAGCGTGGCGAGGGTCGCCGTGAATTTCTTGAAGCGGGTCGCGTGATCGCGGCCGAACGCCTCGAAGTCCGCCGCCGTCGAGCCGGGTCCGACACCCAGCGTCAGGCGTTTCCCCGCCAGAATCCTGAGCGAAAGGACCCGGTGCAGCAGGTCGACCGGCTGGTACAGCGGCAGCTGGAGGATCGCGGTGCCGACCTCGACGCGATCGGTGGCCGTCGCGGCCGCCGTCATCGCGACGAGCGGATCGAGCGCCATCATGCCGCGGCCGATCATCTGCGGCGCCCAGATCGAATCGAAGCCCTCCCCTTCAACCGCGCGCGCGAAGTCGCGGAACGACCCGGAATCAGCGGGATTCGGGCTCTGCCCGACGAGAACGCCGAGACGCATGGCTCTAGCGAGCCGCCGCGAAGCCGGCCATGATGCGCTCCATGGAGTACTGCTCGTCCCCGTCGCGTCGCGGGGCCTGCGCCTCGAAGGCGGCGGCCACCTCCTCCCAGCGCCGTCTGGCGATCTCGACGACGTGGGAATGGGAAACGATGTAGAAGGTCTCGTCGCGGATGGCGTCGACCACCCGCGTCGCCACCTCGGCGGGCGGCATGCCGAGCTTCATCACGGCGGCCGCCGCCGGATTGGCCTCGGCCGCTCCGCCGAACCGCTGCGGCCGCCGTTCCGAGGAGCGCCAGATCCCGGTATCCACCAGGCCGGGACAAAGAACGCTCACGCCGACGTGGTCGGGAAGCTCTCCCCGCAGGACCGCCGAGAGGCCGAGCACCGCGTGTTTCGAGGCCGTGTACAGGCCGGAGTGGAGATGCGGAACGCCCAGGCAGTGCTCCGAGCCGGTGTTCACGATCCACGAGGGGTTCCCCGACCGCGCGAACCTCCCGCCGAAGGCGCGGATCCCGCTGAGCATGCCGCGCACGTTGACGCCGAAGACCCAGTCGAAGTCCGAGGCGGCGGACTCCAGCAGCGGTCCCGGTTTCGAGCTGACTCCGGCGTTGTTGACGAGGATCTCGACCGAGCCGAAGTCCCGGAAGGATCGTTCGGCCAGGGCCTCGACCCCGGCGTCGCTGGTCACGTCGACTTCGTAGGCCCTGGCGACAACGCCCTCGCGCTCGATCTCCGCGGCCGCTCGCTCCGCCGCTTCCCGTTCGACGTCCGCCACGCCCACGTTGCAACCGCCGGCCGCCAGCGCCCGGGCGATGGCGCGGCCGATTCCGGAACCCCCGCCCGTGACCACGGCGGTCTTGCCAGCTACATCCAACCTGCTCCCTCCGAGTTCTCGATTCTATCCGTTCCCGGCGACATTCCGGGGCAACAGACGGGACAGGCGGACGGCCTCCTTCCCTGCCGGGATGTCAGCGTCTCGCCAGTGGTCGGCGATGACGCCGTCCGGACGGACGAGCACGACGCCGTCGTTCGCGTAGAGCGCGTCGTCGTCCAGACGCGGCAGAGCCTGCGCGGAGATGGGGAAGCCGCCGGCCGAGAGTCGCTCCACCTGGTCGTCCCAGCGTCCGCGATCGACGGAAGCGCCCAGGAGAACCCTGTAGTCGAGACCGAAACCGTCGAGCACCGACGTCTCCCCGGCGTCGTCCAGCCAAATGTGCGGCGCCCGCCTTCCGGAACGAACGACCGGCACGAAGTCGATGACCGGATCGTCAACGGACGGTGGATCGTCGGAATCCACCGCGAGCACACCGGACTTCAGCTCGAAGCCCATCAGTAGACCGTCGTAGTTCCCGTACAGCTTCGTCGCCTTGACCGCCTCGGTGATGTCCTGGCCGCTGACGAACCCCATCATCATGGCGCCCATCGCCTCGTAGATGCGGACGCCGGCGTCGATGCGATCCTGGGCGATGGGCCTGTGCTCTTCTTCGTAGGTCTCCAGAATTCCCGGCGGCGAAATCCCGCGCAAGACGAAGGCAAGCTTCCAGGCCAGGTTCCGGATGCCGCTGAACCCAGTGTTGTTCCCCATGCCGCCGGTCGGGATCGCGATGTGCGCCGCATCGCCGGCGAGGAAGATCCGGCCGAGCGAGAAGCGGGTGGTGCATCCGGGCGTCGGCTGCCACATGGACATGCTGACGATCGTCATCGGGACGTCGTCCTCCGTGCCGAGCGCCTGCCGGATCCTCTCCATCGCCGCCTCTTCCGGGATCAGATCCGCCGTCGGCACGGTGATCTGGCAGCGCCAGCGACGAACGCCGTCGAGCGGCTGGAAGACGACCATGCCGCCGGTCGGCGGCGTGTTGTAGAGCAGCGCGCCCTTGCGTCCTTCCACGTACCGCGACAGGTCCGCGTCGAAGATGACGTCCTGCGAGTTGACGGGCCGCGGGTCCGTCTCGAGTTCGCTGTCGATGACGGAGCGCGTGGAGCTGCCTGGACCGTCGGCGCCGATCGTGTAGTCCGCGAACACCTCCTCTTCCGCGCCGGTCTGCCGGTTCGTCAGCTTGAGCCGGGTCCCCGATTCATCCTGCGTGAGGTCGGAAGCCAACGTCCGGAAACGGACGTCGATGTTCGACTCGCCGCGGATCTTCTCGAGCAGCACGTTCTCCACCAGGTCCTGGGCGGTCATCACCGGCAGGCACGGGCTCGTGTCCCGCGGCACGGTGAGGAACGTCGGGCTGGGGATGCGCGCGTACTGCGTCTTCGTCAGCGCCGTGCACCAGCGGTTGAATGCCGTCCATTCCGGCCCCAGCCCAGTCGCCTCGACCTTCTTCTCCAGGCCGAACTCGCGCAGCAGCTCCATCGTGTTCGTGTCGACGAAGCGCGAACGTGGATGCGTATTCAACTCGCCGCGGCGCTCCACGAGAAGCGTCCGGATGCCGAGGCGCGACAGGAGCAGCGCTCCGGTCATGCCGATCGGCCCGGCGCCGATGATGCAGACAGGTACCACCGTCGTCATGACGGGACATCCTGACAGCGCGGCCTGCTCGACACAAGACGGCGCCGGCAGGCTCGGCGCAGGGGCACTCGCCGTCCCGTGTCAGACGCGGCGGCCGCGGCCCGCCCAGTACGGCGCCCGCAAGCTCTTCTTGTCGATCTTGCCCACCGGGGTGCGCGGCAGGTCGGCGACGAAGTCGATGCTCTTCGGCGCCTTGACGCCGCCGAGCCGCTCGCGAGCGGCGGCGATGACCTCGGCCTCCCGTGGCTCCGCGCCGTCGGCCGCGACGACGACCGCGTGGACCGCCTCGCCCCAGCGCTCGCTGGGGACGCCGATGACCGCGGCAAGCGCTATCTCCGGCACGGCCAGCAGCGCCTGCTCCACTTCCGTCGAGTACACGTTGAAGCCGCCGGTGATGATCATGTCCTTCTTGCGATCGACGATCGTGAGGTAGCCGGCCTCGTCCAGCACCCCGATGTCGCCCGTGAGGTGCCAGCCGTTCCGGCGAATCTTCGCCGTCTCCTCCGGGTCCTGGTAGTAGCCCTCGGAGACGTTCGGCCCCTTGACGACGATCTCGCCAAGTTCGCCGGGGCCCAGAAGGCCGCCGTCATCGTCCATGACGGCGACTTCGGAGATAACGGTCGACTTGCCGACGCTTCGCAGGATGCGGTCCGGAGCGAGCCGGCCGGAGGCCGGGTCGCCGTTCTCGAAGTGCTCTTCCGCGGTAAGCCGGGTGATGAACATCGGGCACTCCGTCTGGCCGAAGCCGCCGCGCATGATCGGGCCGAACACGCGGAGCGCCTGCTTGAGGCGAGCAAGCGACATGGGCGCCGAGCCGTAGCTCAGCCCGACGAGGCTCGACAGGTCGAAATCGCCCAGGTTCGGCTGGTCGAGCAGGGAGTAGATGGCCGTCGGCGGCAGGAAGAAGTCCGTGATCCGCTCCTGTTCGATCGTCCGCGGGATGACCTGAAGATCGACCTTCTCCAGGATGACGAAGCGCGCCCCCGAGGAGAGCGACGTCAGGGCGGCACGCCCGCCGACGTGCGTCATCGGCGCCGCGCACAGGCTGACCGGCCGGCGGCCGGCGTACCCGTGGCGCATCGCGTACTCGATCCCGCGGAAGTTCCGGTGGCTCAGCATGACGCCCTTCGGCAGGCCCGTCGTGCCGCCGGTCATCGGGATGGTCAAGGTGTCGCCGCCCTTCATCTCGACCGCGGGCGGTTTGGGGGAAGCGCCGGCGATGAAGTCGTAGAGCGGTTCGGCCGCTTCCATGCCGGCCGCGGACGAAGCACCAGGCAGATCCCCGCCGCCCAGGCTGACCACCGTCCGCAGCGCGCCGAGCCCTTCCGCCGCCTCCGCTACGGGCTCGCGGAAGGTCTCCTGGAAGAAGATCGCCTCGCAGCCGAACCGGACGAGGATCTCCACGTTGTCGCGGGCCGAGTTCCGCGGGTTGACCGGAATCCAGACGCCCCCGGCCCGCAGCAGACCGATCGCGGCAATGAACGCGACCGCCGAATTCAGGCTCCAGACGGCGCCCTTCATCCCCGGCTCGAAACCGCGCGCCGTCAAGGCGCTCGCGATCCGCGCCGAGAATTCGTCTACCTCGCCGTAGGTGTACGTCTCGTCCTCGAACACGATGCACGCGTCGTCCCGGAAGTCCTGGAACGCCCGATCGATGATCGGCAGGAAGGAGCGGTCGAACTCCGCGATGTTCGGGGGGCCGTCGCCGCTGCCCACAACTACGCTGCTTCGGCCGCGCCGGCCAGAAGTCCGGCGATCTCGCCCACGTCGTTCACCGCGTCCAGGCGAAGCGACATCTCCCGCAGCCGGCCGCTTGCCTCGGCGCCGACGATGGGCGCCACGAGACCCGTCATCTTGGCAGCGAGCTTCTCGCCCTGGGCGTCGAGGTCGGTGGCCGGGACGCCGGTGTCGTGGAACTCCTCGAGGCGGTCGCCGTTCGCCCGCAGCTCGACTCGCGCCTGCGTGTGGCCCATGGAGCGGTCCGTCCGCACCTCGACCCTGCCGATCATCCGCGCGACCTCAGGCTCGCGCAACGTCTCGTCGACGAAGGTCCCGCTGCTCGTCGTGTCGATGCCGAGCATCGCGAGCGAGGTCGTGGCGGTGAGGCTGAACTTCGCCTCGAGACCCGTGGTGGGCGCCGGGATGCCGCAGATGTCGAGCAGGCCCGGGTGCACCGTGACAATCGCCTTCTCGACGTTCTCCGGGGAGACGCCGGCTTCCAGAAGCCGCGGCCTGAGCCGACCCACCGATTCGATGGCGGCGTGCGTCAGGTAGCAGGCGGCGTGGTACTTGAACAGCGTGTCCTCGATCAGGAAGCGGCCGTCCTGCTGCTCGAACCGCTCCCAGTCGAGCTCCTCGCGGCCCGCGGCGGCGGCGTCCGCGTAGCCCTGCCGGCCGTCTATCGCCTCGGGATTCGCGGTGAAGCCCCGCATGGCGAGCCGAGCCGCCAGCAGGCCGCGCTCGGCGGCGTGGCCGGCGTGGAAGGGCTTCGTCATCGTGCCGAAGTTCGCCTTCAGACCGCCGGCCTGGGAGGCCGCGAGGCCCAGCGCATGGCCGAACTGCTCGCCCGTCGCGCCCAGCAACCGGCAAGCGGCCGCGGCGGCGCCGTGAACACCGATCGTCGAGGTGGTATGCCAGCCCTTGACGTACGGCGCGGGACCGACGAGCGCGCCGATGCGTGACTCGACCTCGATGCCGACGACGAACGCCGCCAGCAGCTCCTCGCCGCTCGCGCCCTGTTCCTGGGCCTGAGCCAGGGCGGCCGGGAAGACCGGGACGGTGGGGTGGCCCCCCATCGTCGTATGGGCGTCGTCGAAGTCGAGCGCGTGGCCGGCGGCGCCGTTGAGCAGCGCGGCGACGCCCGGAGCGCACCGCAGGTTCGAGCCGACGATGGAGCACGGCCCGGACTGGCCGCCCAGTTCGTCGCGCAGGATCCCGGACAACGGCTCCCGGCTGCCGACCAGGGCGCAGCCGAACCAGTCCAGCACGCACTGGCCGGCGACCGTGCGGGCCGATTGCGTGAGATCGTCCACGTTCAGGCCGCCGAAACGGTCCCAGAGGTGGTTCGCTAGTCTCATCTCAGCTCCTCCTCGACGGCTTGCCGAGCAACTCGTCCGAAATGATCTTCAGCATGATCTCCGACGTCCCCTCGAAGATCTTCGTCAACCGCGCGTCGCGCCAGTAGCGCTCCACCGGGTAGTCCGTCGTGTACCCGGCGCCCGCCAGCACCTGCAGCGCGTCGGAACACACCCGCTCGGACATCTCGGCGGCGTAGTACTTGACCATCGCCGCTTCCTTGGCGCAGGACACGCCGGTGTCGATCTTGGCGCACACCGAGTAGTTCAACTGCCGCGCCGCCTCGACCTCGGCCGCCATGTTCGCGATCTTGAAGCGGATCGCCTGGAAGTCGGCGATCGGCCGCCGGAACTGGATGCGCTCCTTCGAGTACGCGATCGCCTGTTCGAGGGCGCCCTGGGCGAGGCCGATGGAACGGGCGGCGGTGTGCGCCCGCGCCGTCTGCAAGCCGCGGGTCATGCCGTAGAACGCCTGGCCCTTCGCCTCCTTCTGGCGCTTCGTGATCGGCACCCGCACGTTCTCGAAGTGGAGCTCCCAGGTCTTCCAGCCGTGGTAGCCGATCTTCGGGATCGGCGAACCGGTGACGCCCTCCGGCAGCTCGCCCGGCGGCTTCTCGATCCCGATCCCGGTGAGGGCCGCGTGGCGTTTCGACGGGTCGCCCTCCGTCCGCGCGATGACCTGGATGAAGTTCGCGCCGTCCGCGAACGTGCACCAGTACTTGTTGCCGGTGATCACCCAGTGGTCGTCCTCCATCCGTGCCCGGCAGGTGATCGACGAGATGTCCGACCCGACCTCCGGCTCCGACATCGCCAGCGCGCCGAGGTACTTGCCCTCCGCCATCAGCCTGATCCGCTTCAGGCGCTCCTCGCCCTCGAACGGAATCGAGCGGTGGAAGCCGTTGCCGCGGGCAATCAGGCTCGCCACGCTCATCCAGCCCCGCGCCAGCTCCTCGGCCACCAGGCAGTACTCGAACGCGCCAAGCCCCGCGCCGCCGTACTCCTCGGGAATCGTGATGCCGAAGAAGCCCAGCTCGCCCATCTTGTCGATCAGCGACTGCGGAATCGTCTCCTTCTTCGGATCCAGCTCGTTGGCTACCGGCAGAACTTCCTTGTCCGCGAAGTCCCGCGCGATCCGCCGGAGCATCTCGCGCTCCGGAGTCATGTAGCCGACGGTCTTCCGCGTTTCCTCCATTGCGATGGTTCCTTCTTCCGCCGTCGCGGGCCGTGTGGGCAGAGCGTAACAGCGGCTTCTTCTCGGTGAAGGCGACACAGCCCGCTCTGCTACCGTCGCGGAAGTCCGCGTCCGATCTTGCGGTCGGATCCTGGCGGATGCGCCGTGGCGGTTCGCCCGCAGCCCCTTTGAAGGCCAGCCACGAGGAGGAACAGGGGGGACGTTGCGTGGGGTCGACGAGGGCAAGAGGGGGGACCAGGATCCCCGGCCGCTGGAAGCGGAAGAGGGCTTGAGGCCATTCCCGCCGGCCGCGCTCGGAGCAATCCTGGTCGCCGCGACCGCTCTCGCGGGGGACGGCGCCGCGGCCCAGCGGTTGCTGAGCTACGTCGAGCAAGGCCCCGCGGCCGTCTCTTCCACGCAATCGGCCGAACCCTCAGCCCGGGCGAACGCGCGACGGTTCGACGTCCAGGTCGACTTCGACCTGCTCCGCTCGGCGCCCGAGAAGCTGGAGGTGGCGACCCCGTACGGCACGACGGTCCACGCCCGGCTCGCCGAGTTCCAGGATCGCGGCGGCGGCGACTTTCTGTGGTCCGGGCACGCGGTCGACGAGAACGGCGACGTGGCGGGCCTCGTCGTGTTGACGATGGTGGACGGCGGCATCGCCGGCGTGTTCGACGAGCCAGGCGGCACGACGCTCGAACTCCACGCTGTCGAGGCGGACGAAGCCGGCGAGGTGCTGGAGCCGAACTGGATTCTCGACGCCTTCGGGCTGCACGACCATGACCATGACCATGACCACGACGATCATCAGTGCGCCATCTTCACCGAACCGTCGCCCGAGATGACGGACGCCGGCGGCGTTGCGGCCACCACGGCCGCCTCGCAGCCCTTCAGCCTCGGCAGCGCGCAGTCCACCCTGCCCGGCGTCACGCTGAGCGTGAGCCCCGCGCAAGTGACGGAAGACGTCGCCTCGCCGGTCGAGGTCACGGTGACCGCCGGGATCTCCGGAACCGACCGCTTCAGCGCCGACCAGACGCTGAGGATCGGCGTCGGCGGCGGCACATCGGCTTCCGGCACGGACTACACCGCCGTCCCGGACTTCGATCTGGTGATCCCCGCGGGCGACGGCGACGCCTCGGCCACGTTCGACCTCCATCTGGTGAACGACGAGATCGCCGAGCCGCACGAGACGATCCGGATCAGCGGCTTTCTTCCCGGCGTGAACGTGACGCCGGCCGAGATCGAGCTTCAGTCGGACGACCGGCACCGGATCGACGTGGTGGTGCTGTTTACCGCCTTTCTCCGGTCTCGACTCCCCAGCATCAGAACGACGATGCAGCGGGACACGACTTTGATGTTCGACTACGCAAGCCGGGCGCTCCAAGACGCGGGAGCGGCGGCCGAGTACAACGTCGTTCACATCGGCCATGCGCCATTGGATCTGGAGACAGCGTTACGAAGCACACGCGCCATCTTCGCCCTCCGCGACAGCCGACAGGCGATGAGGCTGCGGGACGAGCATGACGGGGACATCATCTACCTGATGGGCGCCGGCAGCGGCGGAATCTGGGATGGCGGGCAGGCATTCTGGCGACATTCCGCCTACCCCACGATTCGCGAGTACGCCTGGGCGGGCCAGAACACGACGAACTACGCGCGCGCCGGCCGCTACCGAGCGACCGCCCATGAACTGGCCCACACCCTGGGCGGTCTCCACGAACGAGGCGAGGCGGGCCAGGCCGTCCTCCTTCAAACCCGCGAGCCGCTGGCGCCGTACGCCTACGGCTACTACAACGCCCAGGCCGAAATCAGAACCATCCTTGCCTACGGCACCAGCCGCAATCCTTCGAGCCCGGCCATCTATGCGACGGCGCGCCGGACCTGGAACGGTCACGAGATCGGCGCAGTGGACCGCGAGGAGGTAGACCGTCTGCTGAAGCGCACCGCTCCGGAGACGGCCTACCTGAGCGACTGGATCACTCCAGGTCCGCCCACCGGCATCGGCGGCACGGCTTCGGCCAACGGCGTCACGGCAAGCGTCGTCCTGACCTGGACGGACGAGTCGAGCCGGGAGACCGCCCAGAGGATCGAGTACATAACACCCGACAGGGACCCGGAAGAGAGCGACGAGTGGACTACCGGCGCGACGGTCGGCCCGAACGTGACATCGGTCACCATCACGGGCCTTCTCCCCGCGACCCGCTACGGCTTCCGCATCCGGGCGCTAAACCACCTCCGCTCCTACCCGAGCGAAACCGCGTGGGTGACGACGCCGGGGAGCGGGCCGCCGACGCGGCCCTCGAGTCTCGAGGCGAGCGCACCGGCCGACCGCACGATCCGGCTGGAGTGGCAGGACAACTCGACCACCGAGACGGGCTTCGATGCACAGTACCGGACCTACGGGGCATCCGACTGGACTCCGGGGCCCAGCGTCGCCGCGGACGCCGTGACGGTCGACGTGACGGGCCTCGCGGACGACACGGAGTACGAACTCCGCGTCGGCGCGACGAATGCCTCGGGCACTCACTGGAGCGACGTGGTCACGGCCCACACGAACGTGCTCGGCGCGCCGCCGCCGCCGCCCAGGCCACAGGCGCCAGCCGAACTCCTCGGCGCCCGGCTCACCAGCACGAGCGTCCGGCTGGAGTGGGCCGACCTTTCCGTGAACGAGACGGGCTTCGCGGTGGAAGCGCGCCCGAACGGCGGCGGCCCCGCCGACTGGTACGTGGCGCGGACCCTGCCGGCGA
Source organism: Thermoanaerobaculia bacterium (assembly GCA_022826745.1). Classification (GTDB taxonomy): domain Bacteria; phylum Acidobacteriota; class Thermoanaerobaculia; order Multivoradales; family Multivoraceae; genus Multivorans. The sequence goes on from JAJDUI010000027.1 coordinate 13,019, forward strand.
ACGTGACGGAAGCGATCGTCGCGGGCCTTCCGGAGAACGCCGCCCTGGAGTTCCGTATCGCGGCGATTGGCGCCGCGGCGTCCTCCCGAAGCGACCCCCTGGCCATCGACCTCAGCGTCGATCCGCCGCCCGCCGCGGCGCTCACGGGCCGGATCAAGCGGGTCGGCCAAGCGATCTTCGCGGATCTGCGCTGGACGATCGACCGCAAGTACAAGGGCGACTTCCGGATCTGGCACAAGGCGAGCACGCGGCCCGACTGGGAGATCGAGGCGTCCTGGCGATCCAACGGGACCAGGGACGCGCGGCTCACCGTGCCCTCCTACGACCGGGCGCTCCGCACCTACCGGGTTGAAACCAGGAGCGCCGGCGGCAGGACCTTCAGCAGCGAGATCGAGATCGACTTCAACAACCTGCCGCCCGCCGCCGTGAAGAAGCTGACGGCCGCTGTCGCCCCCGGCATCCCGACGGAGGTCCGGCTGAGCTGGAAAACGGCCCGCAACGCCACCGGCTACCGCGTGAGCTACACGTTCAAGGGGAAGACAACCGTCCACGCGGTCTATCCGTCGGATGCGACCCAGTCTTACGTCGACGGTCTGGAGTCCGGCAGCTACACCTTCACCGTCGCCTCCCTGAGCCGGACCGGCTTCAGCGAAGCCGAAAAGAAGTTCAAGCTGCCCAAGCCGGCCAGCGCTCCTCCCAAGGCCGCGGAACTCCTGAGCGTGGTGCACTTCGGCAAGGAGGCCCTCCAGCACCGGTACAAGGACCGCTCGACGGACGAAGCGAGTTTCGTCAACGCCATCCGGGCGGACGACGGCTACTGGACCTACGCACGTGTCACCACCCAGGACGGACCGGGCGATGGCGGCACAAGCCGCGGGAACTGGGTCGTCGAGGAAAAGACCGTCTACCACCTCCGTGTCCTCGCCGAGTCCTCGAAGGGCTCGCTGAACAGCAACATCATCACGATCTACTCCTCTCAGGATCCCGGCGACGTGACGGTGGTTCCCACGGGGTCGACCAGCGTCGACGTGACCTGGACGGACCGCGCCAACCAGGAGACGCGCTTCGTCGTCCAGTACCGGGGGGAGACCGGGGGCTGGACGAATGGCGCGACGGTCAAGAAGAACGGCACGAAGGCGTCGGTGGACGGGCTCGTGGCGGGCGCCCGCTACCGGTTCCGCGTCCGGGCGCGCATCCCCTACTCCTTCGGCGACGACTACTGGGACGACAGCGAAGTCGTCACCGTGACGATGCCGCCGCCCGGGCCTTCCGGGGTCACGGCGACCGCGCTCGACTCGACTTCCGCCACCGTCCAGTGGACCGCCGCCTCCACGACGGAGACCGGCTTCGTCATCGAGGCGCGGCCCGCCGGCGACCCGAACGCGGAGTGGTCCGTCCACGGCACGGCAGACGCCGGCGCCACCACCGCCACGGCGATCAACCTGACGCCGAGCGCCACTCACGAGATCCGCGTGCTCGCTGTCCACCAGGAGAACGGCCGCTCGACGCCCAGCGATCCCGTCGCCACGGTCAGCATGCCGCCGCCGCCGCCGAGCGGGCTCAACGCCATGAGCGCCGGCGCCACCAGCGTCACCCTCACGTGGATGGACGAATCGACGGACGAGGCGGGCTTCGTCGCCCGATATCGGGCGGAAGGCGTGGCGACCTGGACTGCCTTCGCGACGGAGGCGAACGCGAACGCGACAACGCTGACCGTGACGGGACTGACCGGCGGCGGCAACTTCGAGTTCCAGGTCCGGGCGAGAAGCGCCAACGGCCTGTCCTCTCCCAGCAACACCGCCCACGTCACGGGTCTCGGCGCTCCGGCCGCCGCCACCGGCCTGATGGCGACCGCCACCGACCCCACGACCGTGGACCTCGCCTGGGACGACAACTCGAACGACGAGACGGGCTTCGATATCGAGCACCGGAAGAACGGCCTCGGCGCCTGGACGAGCGCGTCCACGGAGGCGCCAAACGCGACGACCGCTACCGTAAGCGGTCTCGCGCCCAGCACGGTCTACGAGTTCCGGGTGAACGCCCGCAACGGGAGCGGCGCCGCCCCGGGCGCTCCGGTTTCCGTCACCATGCCGCCGCGGGAACCCCTGCAAGTGGCGGTCCAGGCAACGGCCGCCACCTCGGCGCTGGTCACCTGGGTCGACCGCACGCGGGACGAGACGGGCTTCCGGGTCGAGCAGCGGACCGGCGGAGGCGCCTGGACCGTCGCGCAAACCACGGACCCGGGAGTCGAGCTGGCGGCGCTTGCCGGACTTGCGACGAGCACGCTGTATGAGGTCCGGGTCACCGCCATCGGCGCGAGCGGCGAGTCGCCGGGCAGCGTCGTCTCCCTCACCATGCCGCCGGCGGCGCCGACCGGCCTCGCCGCGACGGAGGCAAGCCCCACGAGCGTCACCCTGACCTGGACGGAGAGCTCGCCGGACGAGGCGGGCTTCATCGTCGAGTACCGCGCCGCTCGCTCGGGCGCCCCGTGGACCGCCTGGGGCACGGAGGCCGCGGCCAACGCCATGACGATCACGGTAAGCGGGCTGATGTCTGGAACCGGCTACGAGTTCCGCGTACTGGCAAAGAGCAACGCCGGGCCGCATACCCCGAGCGACCCGGTGTCCATCGAACCGCTCGGCGGGCCGACCGCGCCGACGAACGTCATGGCGACCGCGCTGGGCTCGAACGGCGCGTCCGTCTCCTGGCGGGACAACTCGTCCGATGAAACCGGCTTCGCCGTCGAGTACCGCCTGGGCGCGGACCTCTGGACCACCGGCGCCACGGTCGGCCCGAACGAGACGTCGGCGGCGATAGGCCACCTCTTCGGCAGCCGCGCCTACGAGTTCCGGGTCACCGCCAGCAACGCCGTCGGCGCGAGTTCCAGCGCGCCCGTAACGCTTACCCTGCCTCCGCCCGCCCCGACGGAGCTGTCCGCTTCGCCGGCGTCGAGGACGAGCGTCACGTTGACCTGGACGGACAACTCGGTCGACGAGAACAACTTCGTCATCGAGTACCTCGCCGCCAGCTCGCTGGCGATGGCGTTGGCAATGTCCGCCGACACCGAAGGCGCGGCGACCTCGGGCGGCCCCGAAGGCGGCGGCCCCGAAGGCGGCGGCCCCGAAAGCATGACCGCCGACCAGACAGCGGCCACCTGGACCACCTTCGGAACGACGGCCGCCGCCGACGCGGAAACGATCGACGTCACCGGCCTCGCCTCCGACACGCCCTACGCCTTCCGGGTCTCCGCCAACCATGGAACGAACGGGATGTCCTCGCCGAGCAACCTCGTCTGGCTCGGCAGTCTGGGGCTCCCGATCGCCGCCACGGAAGTTGCCGTTCAGGCTTCAGGGTCCACCACCGTGTCCGTGACCTGGATGGACAACTCGACGGACGAGACGGGATTCGCGGTCCAGTACCGGCAGCCCCTCGGCGCCTGGACCACCGCCCTGACGACCGGCGAGAACGCCCGTTCGGCGACGGTGACCGGCCTCGCTTCCAGCACGGCCTACGAGTTCCGGGTGAACGCCACGAACGGAAACGGGCCCCAGCCAAGCGCCGCGGCTTCGCTCACCATGCCGCCGGCGGCCCCGACGAACCTCATCGCCGCGCCCCTCTCCAGCACGGAGGTGCGCCTGGTCTGGACCGATGCGTCGACTGACGAGACCGGCTTCATCGTCGAGTATCGGGAATCCGGCCAGACGGCCTGGACCACGTTCGGAAGCGAACTGCCGGCGGACACGACACGCGTAACCGTGACCGGGCTTGTGGCCGGCAAGGGGTATGCGTTTCGGGTCTTCGCGAACCACGGCACGAACGGACTGTCCTCGCCGAGCAACGTCGAAACCACTCTCGGCGTGCCGGCGCCGGCGGCGCCAACGGGCGTTTCCGTTACGGCTGCCGGCTCGACCTCCGCGGTGGTCTCCTGGACCGACGCATCGGCGAACGAGCGGGGTTTCCGCGTCCAGTACCGAACGGGGTCGGACCCATGGACGAACGGGCCGACGACCGGCTCGAACACGGCCTCGGCGACGGTCAGCGGGCTCGCGCCGAGTACGGCGTACGACTTCCGGGTCGAGGCGTACAACTCGACCGCCGCGGTACCGAGTTCCGCCGTCTCCCTCGTCATGCCGCCCGCGGCGCCGACCGGTCTGTCGGCGTCCGCGGCGTCGGCCACCAGCGTCACCCTGTCGTGGACGGACAACTCATCGGACGAGGCGTCGTTCGTGGCGGAGTACCGAGCGGCTGGCGCGGCGAACTGGACGGTGTTCGGTACGGAGGCCGCGGCCGGCGCCACGAGTCTCACGGTGACGGGTCTGGTCGCCGGCACGGCCTACGAGTTCAGGGTGTACGCGAAGCACGGTACGAACGGCCTCTCGTCCCCCTCGAACGTCGCCTCGGTGGCGGGCCTGACCTTCTCCAGCTCAAGCTTAAACGTGACGGAGGGGAACAGCGCCACCTACACCGTGAGGTTGGCCACCCGGCCAACTGCCGCCGTCACGGTCACCGTGTCCGGCCACAACGGAACGGACCTCTCGGTGGACACGGACAGCACGACGCCGAACGACCAGTCGACGCTGACCTTCACGGACACCAACTGGAACAGCGCGCAGACTGTCACGGTGAACGCGACCACGGACAGCGACTCGGACAACGAGGCGCCGATCACGCTGTCCCACGCGGCCTCCGGCGGCGGCTACGCCGGCGTGTCGGGCAGCGTGACGGTGAACATCATCGACAGCGACAACCCCACGGTCGAGCTCGAGGTGTCCGGCAACGGCGCGGTGACGGAGGGCGGCACACTGACGGTGACGGTGACGGTGAGCCGTGCGCCCTCCGGGAACCTCAGCGTGCCGGTGCAGCGGGTAGCGGGGAACTCGTCGGCCGACGCGAACGACTACTCGCTGCCGGCGATCACGATTTCGAGCGGCGCCACGTCCGGCACGGCGACGTTCACCGCGACGAACGACGCGGCGGACGAGCCGGACGAGACGTTGCGTCTGGCGCTGGGGTCCGTGTCGGGCTACGACCACGGCACGTCGAAGCAGGTGGACATCGTCATCACGGACGACGACGTGACGACGGTGGCGCTTTCCGTGCCGGACGCGACGGCGACGGAGGACGACGGTTCGGCCACGGCGACGATCCGGTTGACCCTCGGCCGCGGCCTGGTCGCCGGCGAGGCCCTGGCCGTGCCGCTGACCTTGAGCGGCGGCACGACGGGCACGGACTTCACCCTGGCGCTCGGAAGCGCGGCGACAGGCGTGACGTTCAACGCGGCTACCGGCACGGTGACCTTCACGGGTCCTCAGGCGGGCGCGACGGCGACGGTGGCGAACGTCACGCTGACGGCGGCCTCCGACGCCGACGCGGACGACCGGACCGTCACCGTGTCCATCGCCGGCAGCTTCACCGGCACGAACCTCGACGGCGGCGCCACCGGCAGCGGCAGCGGGACGATCACGATCACGGACGACGAGTCGAAGGCGTTGACGTTCTCGACCTCCACCGTGAACGTGACGGAGGGCGGCAGCGCGACGTACACGGTCAGGCTCACGTCCCGGCCCACGGCCAGCGTGAACGTCGCGATCACGGGCCAGGCCGGCACGGACCTGACGGTCGGCACGCCGAACCTGACGTTCACGACGACGAACTGGAACACGGCCCGGACCGTCACCGTGAGCGCGGCGACGGACAACGACTCGGACAACGAGGCGGCGATCACGCTGGCCCACGCGGCATCCGGCGGCGGCTACGCCGGCGTCTCCGGCAGCGTCACGGTGAACATCGCGGACCGGGACACGCCGGTTGTGTTGCCCACGGCGCCGTCGGGCGTGTCCGTCACGGCCACCGGTTCGACCTCCGTCACTGTCGCCTGGTCGGACGAGTCGTCGACCGAGACGGGCTTCACGGTGGAGCACCGGACCGGCGCGGGGGAGTGGATGTCGGGCGCGTCGGCGGCGGCGGACGCGGAATCCGCCGCGGTGACGGGGCTTCGGCCCAGCACCGCCTACGACTTCCGGGTGCTGGCGTCGAACGTCCACGGTTCCTCGCCGAGCGGCGCGGTCTCGCTCACCATGCCGCCGGCGGCGCCGACGGGACTGGTGGCGTCCTCTGCGACGAACACGAGCGCGGCGCTCACCTGGACGGACGCGTCGACGGACGAGACGTCGTTCGTCGTTCAGTACCGGGCGGCCGGCGCGCAGGGCTGGACGACGTTCGCGACGGAGGCCGCGGCGGGCGCCACGTCGCTCACGGTGACGGGGCTTGTCGCGGGGACGAGCTACGAGTTCCGGGTGTTCGCGAAGCACTCGGCGAACGGCCTGTCCTCGCCGTCGAACGTGGCGTCGGTGGGGACCACGGCGCCGCCGGCGGCGCCGACGGGGCTTGCGGTTGAGGCGTCCGGTTCGACGAGCGTGTCCGTGTCGTGGACGGACGCCTCGACGGACGAGACGGGTTTCGAGGTGGAGTACCGGACGGGAAGCGGTCCCTGGGCGACGGGCGCGACGGTGGAGGCCGGCGTGACGGCCGCGACCGTCACCGGGCTCTCGCCGGGGACGGCGTACGACTTCCGGGTCGCGTCGGTCAACGCGAACGGCCGGTCTCCCGGTTCCCCGCAGACCCTCACCATGCCTCCGGCCGCGGCTTCCGACCTCGACGGCACGGCGACGGACGCGACCAGCGTGGAGTTGACGTGGACCGTCAACTCCACGGGCGAGACGAGCTTCCAGGTCGAGTACCGGCCGGCCCGGACGGAGGAGTGGACGATCTTCGCTACCGAGTTTCCGGCCGGCGCGACGACGGCGGTCGTCACGGGTCTCGCCGCCGGGACGAGCTACGACTTCAGGGTCTACGCGAAGCACTCGGCCAACGGCGTCTCGTCTTCGAGCGAGGTGATGCGCGTCGGCGCGTTCGGCGCGCCGACGCCGCCGACGGAGCTCGCGGCGACGCCGGTCGGGGCGGGTTCGGTGCGCCTGACGTGGAGGGACGCGTCGGAGGACGAGACGGGCTTCGAGATCGAGTACCGGGAGGCGAACCCCGGGGTGTGGCGCAAGTTCGGGACGGAGGCGCAGCCGAACGCAACGACCATCGTCGTCACGGGCCTGGTGCCCGAGACGCTCTACGAGTTCCGGGTGATCGCAAAGAGCGCCGCTGGCCTGTCGACGCCGTCGCCCGCGAGCGAGGCGGCCACGGAGGGACGCGTGACTCCTCCTCCGCCGCCGGGTCCGCCGTTGCCTCCGCTTCCGCCGCCGAACCGGGCGCCGGCCTTCGACCCGGCGACGCCGCTCCTGCTCACGGTGATCGAGGGGACGACCGGCGCCATCGGTTCGGTCGCGGCCCATGATCCGGACGGCGACGACATCTCGTACCGTCTTGCCGGCGCCGGCCGGCGATTCGCCATCGACGCGGACACGGGCGAGATCTCGGTGCGGCGCGGCGTGACGCTGGACGCTTCCGCGCGGTCGTCGTACGCGTTCACGGCGGTCGCTTCGGACGGCGAGTTGAGCGCGAGCCGGGACGTGACCGTGGAAGTCGTCGAGCCCAGTCCTCCGGGCAGCGACCCGGTCGAACAGGCGCCGGCTGCGCCTTCGGGCCTTCAGGCGACGCTCCTGACTTCGTCGGTGGTCCTCCTGACCTGGGCGGACGTTGCCGACGACGAGACCGGTTACGAGGTCTTCCGGCGCAAGGGCGTGGGCGGCTGGGAGCAGGCGCGCACGCTGCCGGCGGAAGCGGAGATGGCGACGGTGGAGGAGCTCTCCGGCGGGATCGAGTACGAGTTCGTGGTCGTGGCGGCGAACCGGCACGGCCGGGCGGCGAGCAACGTGGCGGCCGTCGAGCTGGCGCTGGCGCCGCCGACGCATCTCGACGCCGCGCCGCTGAGCGAAACGAGCGTACGGGTGTCCTGGCGCGACAACTCGATCTCGGAGACCGGCTTCGAGGTGCAGATCAGGCCGGCGGGTCCGGACGGCGCGGACGACGCCGGGGACGCGGGCGAGGGCGGCGCCGCCCCGGGCTGGACGGCGGCGGCGGCGGCGGGTCCGGACAGGACCTTCGCCGTGCTCGACGGCCTGGAACCGGCCGGCCGGTACGACTTCCGGGTCGCCGCGCTGGGCCGCGACGCGAACGCGCTCAGCAGCACGGCCCGCTTCACGCTGGCCGATCCTCGCTCCACCGGCGAGCTGACGGACTGCGAGCCCTCCGGGAGCGCGGCGGTGCTGTCCGGCGGCTACGAGGTGCGGATGTGCTTCGAGATGCCCTCCGGCGCGCGGGTCGACGCCTCGAACTACCACCTGGAGTCGACCGCTTCGGGCCTGCTGTACTTCTTCGACCGGGACAATGTGGAGGTCCTGGTCAAGGTGCTCGACGGCTGCGCGATCAACGGCCACCGCTGGGTCTTCGCCGCGCCCGTGACCGACCTGGCGTTCAACCTGGAGATCACGGAGCAGGCGACGGGCCGCACGTTCAACCACCGGAACCCGCGAGGCATGACGGCCAGCACGGCCGGCGACGCGGCGGCCTTCCCCTGCGCCCCGGCGACGGCGGTCGCCACGAGCTCCGCCGCCGGCCAGCCCGTCCTGTCCACCGCCGCTCAGGGCGCCGACGGGAATCCGGACAAGCCGCCGGTCTGCGAACCCGAGGGCCCGGGCATCGAACTCGAAGACGGCCACCGCATCGACATGTGCTTCCAGACACCGGACGGCGAAATCGGCCGGGCGCGGGACTGGGGACTGAGGTCCCGATCCTCGGCCCTGCTCCACTTCTTCGACCGCGAGAACGCGGAAGTCCTCGTCAAGGTCCTCGACGGCTGTAACGTCAACGGCCATCGCTGGGTCTTCGCAGCGGCGGCCACCGACCTCGCCTTCCAACTCGTCGTCACCGCCCCCGACGGCCAACGATGGACACACCGCAACAGCGCCGGACAAACCGCAACTCCGCGAAGCGACGCCGCTGCCTTCCGCTGCCTGAACTGACCCGCTCGCGCAAGACAGGATCGGGACGCCGCTGCTACTCTGAACACCGCAGGGGAATGCCGAGCGCCAACAGAACGTTGACTCAACCCCTACCACCCTCGCACCGAGCGGCGTGGACGCCGACCGCGGACCGGTGGGTACGCTCTTCAGTCATCGTTCGCTGATCGGAATCGTCCCGCGATTGGAAGCGCCGCCCGAGTAGCCATGGAGGACACACGGATGGTCAAGGGCAACCCGCGCCGGGTCGTCGGCGCGCTGATGGCGGTCACGCTGCTCGCCGCGGGCGGAAGCGCCGCGCAGACGCCGATGAGCTGCGAGCCCTGCGCGATCGGCGTGGTGTTCGACGGCCCGTGGGAGCGCAACGAGGAAATGAGGGCCGGCTTCGAGGAGGAGATCGCCGAGTTGGCCGCGCCCCGGTTCACGGTCATTTTTCCGTCAGGCGCGCGGCGCGTGTCCGACTGGACGCTTCAGGGCGCGCGCGCCGCCGTGGATGCCCTGCTCGCGGACCCGGAGGTCGACATCGTGCTGACCTGGGGACCGGTGTCTTCGACCGTCGCGATCACCCGGGGCGGCCTGTCGAAACCGGTCGTGGCGGCGTTCGTGCTCGACCCGGAGGCACAGGACTTCCCGCTACAGCCGGGCGAGGCCGGCGAACGGATCAGCGGCGTGCCCAATCTCGCGTACATCACCTTCACCGGCGATCCGGTGTACGAGCTCGGTCGCCTCCGAGAGGTCGCGCCGTTCAGCCGGTTGACCTGGCTGACGAGCGAAGCGCTGCTCGCCGCGGCGCCTGCGCTGGAAACGAACCTCCGCCGGATGGCGCGGGAACTCGGCGCCGAAGCGGAGATCGTTCGGGTCGGGGCCTCCGTCGACGCCGCTCTCGAGGCGCTGCCGCAGGGGACCGACGCCGTCTACGTAACGCCGATGACGCAGCTCTCGCCCGGCGAGTTCGACCGTCTCGTTCGCGCGCTGATCGATCGCCGGCTGCCTTCTTTCTCGTACTGGGGCCGCGGCGAGGTCGATCGCGGCCTGCTGGCGAGCCTCTACCTCGAACCGGACGTGCGGCGACTCGGGCGGCGGGCGGCGCTGCACGTGCAGCGCATCCTCGGCGGCGAGGACGCCGGCGACCTGCCGATCGACTTTCGGCGGGACAGCCGCCTGACCCTGAACATGGCGACGGCGCGGGCAATCGGCGTCCATCCGAACTGGCGCGTGGCAACCGAGGCGGAGCTCCTGCACGACGAGCCGTCGAACGTGGCGAGGCGCCTCAGCCTGGCGTCGGCGGCGCGCGAGGCGGTGGCCGCCAACCTCGACCTCGCGGCGGCCGGCCGGTCGGTCGCGGCCGGTCAGCAGTCGGTGCTCGCCGCCAGGGCGGCCTTGCGCCCGCAGGTCCTGGCCTCCGCCGGAGCCCGGAGGATCGATCACACCGGTTCCGGCAACCCCCTCGGTCTGTTTCCGCTGCGGACGGCGGCCGGATCCGTGGGCTTCTCGCAGCTCCTCTACTCGGACGGCGCGCGCGCCGGCGCGGCCATCGAACGCCACGCCCAGACATCGCGCGAACAAGCCCGCGAGGAGCTGCGGCTCGACGTGGCGCGCGACGCCGCCGTCGCCTACCTGAACGTGCTCCGGACCAGAACGTTCCAGCGCATCCAGCGGGACAATCTCGCGCTGACCCGATCGAACCTGGAGCTCGCGCGGTCGCGCCGCCGGATCGGCGTCGCCCGCGAATCCGAGGTCGTTCGCTGGGAGCACCAGATCGCGCTCGACCGGCGAGCCGTGATCGACGCGGGCGCGGCGCGCGGCGCCGCCGAGGTCGCGCTGAACCGACTGCTGCACCGCCCGCTCGAGGAACCGTTCGAGATCACCGAGGTCGACCTCCACGACCCCGCCCTGCTCGTGGACGCCGCGACGGCCGAGGCGCACATCGACAATCCCCTCGCGTTCGCCATCTTCCGCGACTTCATGACCGCCGAAGCGCTCGCCCGGTCGCCGGAACTGCGCCAGATCGACGCCGCGATCGACGCCCGGGAGAGGGCGGCGCTTGCCGCCCGCCGGGCGCTCTGGGCGCCGACCGTGTCGGCCATGGGCGACCTCACGGCGCAGGATCTCGACGCGGACCTCGACGTCGGTCTCGACGCGCTGGACCTCTCGTTCCCCGGCATTCGTCCGGACGGGCTGAACTGGTCCGTCGGCGTGTCCGCCACCTTGCCGCTCTTCACCGGCGGCGCCCGCCGAGCCGAACGGACGAAGGCCGAAGAGGAGCTCGCGGAGCTCCGGCTGACTCGCCATGCCGTCGCCGAGCGGGTCGAACAACGGCTGCGGACCGAACTGCTTCAGGCAGGCGCCTCCTGGGCCGGCATCGACCTGGCCGCGGACGCCGCCGACGCCGCGCGGCGGAACCTGGACCTGGTCGCCGACGCCTACGAGCAGGGCGTTCTGTCGATTCTCGATCTGATCGACGCCCAGAACGCTGCGCTGGTCGCGGAACAGGGCGCCGCTACCGCCGTTCACGATTTCCGCGTCGACCTGATGGACGTGCACCGGGCGAGCGGCCGTTTCGGCCTGTTCATGGAACCGGCCGCGCTCGACGCATTCGGCGCGCGCCTGCGCGCCTTCTTCGCGGAGGCGGGTTACGAACCGAGGAGCGTGCCGTGAGAACCAACGAAGTGGAGAAGATCATGCAAGACCTCATCGCCGCCGCGGGCCGGCGCGGCCTCCTCGGCCGCGGGCGTCGGGCGGCGACCGTCGCGCTGCTCGCCGGCGCGCTGCCGGCCCTGTCCTGCGGCGAGCCGCCGGAGCCGTCCGAACCGGTCGTCCGGCCGGTGCGCACCGTCACCGCGCAGGCCGTCGGCGGCATGCGGACCCGGACCTTCTCGGGCGTGGCTCGAGCAGGCGTCGAGTCCTCGTTGAGCTTCCGCGTGGCCGGCACGATCTCGCGGCTCGAGGTCGCGGTGGGCGACCGGCTCCGCGCCGGCGCCCTGATCGCCGCTCTCGACCCGGTGGACTACGAGCTGCAGGTGCGGGAGGCGGAAGCTTCGCTGCGGCAGGCGACGGCGCGCGCCGGCAACGCCGAGGCCGATCTGCGCCGGGTCCGCGGCCTCTACGAAAACGACAACGCGGCCCGTACCGAACTCGACGCGGCGACCGCCGCCGCCGACTCCGCCGCCGCGCAGGTCGAGTCGGTGGCGCGAAGGCTGGATCTGATCCGCCGCCAGGTCGAGTACACGCGGCTCGTTGCGCCGGCCGCCGGCGCCGTCGCGAACGTGCTGGTGGAAATGAACGAGAACGTGGCGGCGGGGCAGCCGGTGGCCGTGCTGACCTCGGGGTCGGCGCCGGAAGTGGCTTTCGCCGTGCCGGAAGCGCTGATCAGCGACATCGCGCCGGGCACGCCGGCGACGGTCGGCTTCGATGCGATTCCGGGCGAGCGCTTCGAGGGCGTGGTGACGGAGGTCGGGGTGACCGCGAGCGCCACCGGAACGACCTTTCCGGTGACCGTCCGTCTGGGGGGCGACGCCTCGGAGATCCGGCCCGGCATGGCGGCGGTCGTGGACATGCTCCTCGGCGACCCGGACGCTCCGGATCGGTTCATCCTGCCCGGACACGCGGTGGGCGAGGATCGCGGCGGCCGCTTCGTCTTCGTGGCCGAGCCGGCGGCGGACGGTCTGGCCGTCGTACGCCGGAAGGCGGTAACGGTCGGCGACTTCGCCCCTTCGGGCCTCGAGGTCCTGGACGGCATAGCCGAAGGAGACCGGGTCGTCGTCGCGGGCATGGGGCGCCTGCGGGAGGGTGACGAAGTGCGGCTTCAAGGCGCGGAGGCGCCCTGATCTTGGACCTGACCCGCGTCGCGATCGAGAAGAACCGGATCACCGCGGTCGCTCTGCTGATTCTGCTGGTGGGCGGCCTGGCGGCGTTCCAGGGAATGTCGCGGGCCGAGGACCCGGGGTTCACCATCCGGGCGGCGCAGGTGCTGACCCTGTTTCCCGGCGCGAGCCCGGAGCGGATCGAGGAACTCGTCACCGATCCGCTCGAGGAGGCGATCCAGGAGCTTCCGGAGATCGACTTCATCTCCTCGACGTCGAAGACCGGCGTGTCCATCGTCATGGTCCACGTGCGCGACGAGTTCGACGACATGCGGCCGATCTGGGACGGCCTGCGCCGGAAGGTGGAGCGGGCGGCGGGCGATCTTCCCGAAGGCGTGATCGGACCGCGGGTGAACGACGAGTTCGGCGACGTCTTCGGCATCGTGATCATGCTGTCCGGCGACGGCTATTCCTGGGCCGACCTGAAGCTCGTCGCGGACGAGGTCCGCGACGAGCTCCTCCGGGTTCCCGATGTCGCCAAGGTCGAGACTTACGGGGCGCAGGACGAGCGGATCTTCGTCGACTACGACAACGCGCGGCTGGCCGAGCTGGGTCTGTCGCCCCTGCAGCTCCGGTCGATTCTGGAGAGCGCCAACATCGTGACTCCGGGCGGCGCCGTTCGAACCGGCGCCGAGCGCATCGCCCTCGAGCCGACCGGCAACTTCGAGTCGGTCGCCGATCTGCGGCGAACGGCGGTTCGGCTTCCCGGCCGCCCCGAGATCCTCTTCCTCGAGGATCTGGCCGAGATCCACCGCGGCTACGCGGAACCGCCGTCCAGCCGGGTCTACGCCTCGGGCGTTCCCGCGCTCGGGATAGGGGTCGCCATGCGCGACGGCGGCAACATGGTCTCGCTCGGAGACGGAGTCGCGCGCGAACTGGAGAGGTTGCGGGCGGTCTATCCGATCGGCGTCGACTTCGACGTCGTCGTCTTCCAGCCGGAGGTCGTCGATCGCAAGGTGCGGGAGTTCGTCGCCAATCTCGGACAGGCCGTCGCCATCGTCCTGGTCGTCATGCTGCTCTTCCTCGGCCCCCGGACGGGCCTCGTCGTGGCGGCCCTCGTGCCGATGGCGATGATCGCGTCGCTGCTGGTAATGGCCTTCCTGGGCATCGGCCTGGACCAGATGTCGCTGGCCGCCCTGATCATCGCGCTCGGCATGCTGGTGGACAACGCGATCGTGATGGCGGAGTCCATCATGGTGCGGATGGCGGCCGGGGACCGCCGGGTAGAGGCGGCGGTCGGCGCGGCCCGCGAACTGCGCGTGCCCCTGCTGATCTCGTCGCTGACCACGGCGGCGGCGTTCCTGCCGATCGCCCTCGCGCGATCGACCACCGGGGAGTACACGGCGCCGCTCTTCCAGGTGATCACGATCGCCCTGCTCTCTTCGTGGTTGCTCTCGCTGACCATGACGCCTCTTCTCTGCGTGCTCTTCCTGAAGGTCCGGCCGGTCGCGGCCGGAGAGCGTTTCGGCGGGAGGCTGTACCGGACGTACCGCGGTGTCCTGATCGGTTGTCTGCGTCGTCCCGCGGTCACCCTGGCCGTCGTGGCCGGCGCGTTTCTGCTGGCAATCCAGGGTTTCCGCCTCCTCCCGAGCGTGTTTTTCCCGCCGTCGGACCGGGCGGTCTTCACGGCGGAGTACGAGCTGCCGGCCGGCGCCTCCATCGAGCGGACGCTGGAAGTCGTCGAAGCGGTGGACCGCTTCATCGCCGCCGAGCTGCCCGCCGGCGAGACGTCCGAGGGGGTCCTCAACTGGGCGACCTTCGTCGGCAACGGCGGGCCGCGCTTCTACCTTGCGCACAACCCGCAGCCTCCCAATCCACAGTACGCCTTCTCCCTGCTGAACGCGACGAGCCGCGACGCGGTCGTCGACGAGCTGATTCCTCGGCTCGCCGCGTTCTGCCGCGAGCGCTTCCCGGAGCTCGACGTCAAGCTGAACCCGCTGCAGCTCGGACCTCCGGTCAGCGCGCCGGTCCAAATCCGGCTGTCGGGCCGCGACCCGGACCGGCTCTTCGATCTGGTCGACGCCGTGAAGGCGGAACTCCGCTCGATTCCAGGCGCCGCCGGCATCACGGACGACTGGGGCGCCCGGGCCAAGAAGCTGGTCGTCAGAGTCGACCAGCCGCGAGCCCGCCGGGCCGGAGTAACGAACCAGGACGTCGCGATTTCGCTGCAGACCGGCTTGAGCGGCATCGAGACGACGCAGTACCGCGAAGGCGAGGCGATCATTCCAGTTACCCTGCGCTCGACGCTGGCCGGCCGCGGCGACGACGTGACGAAGCTCGACAGCCTGAACGTCCACGCGCAGGCGACCGGCGCGTCCGTGCCGCTGCTCCAGGTCGCCGACGTCTCGGTCGCCTGGCAGCCCTCGACCATCCGCCGGCGGGGACGGCTGAAGACGGTCACCGTCTCCTCCGAACTCGCGCCGGGCGCGGTCGCCTCCAACGTGGTGGCCCGCCTGCGGCCCTGGCTGGACGCCGAGCAGGCCGGTTGGCCTCCCGGCTATCGCTACGAGTTCGGCGGCGAGGAGGAAACCTCGGTGCGGGCCAATCGGTCGATCGCCGAACAGTTGCCCATCGCCGGGCTGATCATCCTCCTGCTGCTCGTCGGCCAGTTCAACTCGATCCGCCGGACCGCCATCATCCTGCTGGCCATTCCTCTCGGTCTGATCGGCGTCGTCGCCGGCCTGCTTCTGGCGCGGTCCTACTTCGGCTTCATGACCCTGCTCGGCGTCATCGCGCTGGCCGGCGTGATCATCAACAATGCGATCGTCCTGATCGACCGCATCCGCATCGAGATCGACGACAACGGCCTGACGCCGCAGCGGGCCATCGTGGAGGCGGCGCAGGGACGATTCCGGCCCATCCTGCTGACCACCGCGACCACGGTCGCGGGGCTCCTGCCGCTCTGGTTCGGAGGCGGCCCGATGTGGGCGCCGATGGCCATCGCAATCATTTTCGGCCTGCTGGGCGCAACGATGCTGACCCTCGGCGTGGTGCCGGTTCTCTACTCCCTGTTCTTCCGAGTGCGCTTCGACCGCTTCAACTACTGAGGCGTCGGCCGTGCTCGTCCTCGCCGCCGTCGTCCTGCCGCTGGTCGCCGTCAGGCTGCACTACGAGTTGCTGCTCCTGACCTCGAAGCTGGTCCGCCGCCTGTCGGGCTACCTCCGCGCCGGCGTGGCCCTGGCGGTCGCCCTGGCGCTTCTGGCGCACGTGCTCGAAGTCGTCGTGTTCGGAGCCGGCTGGTTCCTGTTGATCGAGGCCGGGCTGGTCGAAATCGAGCCGCCGACGCCGTCGTTCGTCGACGCGGTCTACTTCTCGGGCGCGGTCTACACGTCGCTCGGCTTCGGAGACCTGGTTCCCACAAACGGTGGCGGCAGGCTCCTGGCGGTGCTGGAGGCCCTCACGGGGCTCGTGCTCATCGCCTGGACGGCATCCTTCACCTTCTACCAGATGCAGCGACACTGGCTCGAAACGAGCCGGGGCGGTGACGAAGGAGACTCATGAAGGGTCCGAGTCGGCTGCGCCATGAGGCGGCAAGCGTGCCGACTCGCGGCGGTCGCGCCAGGACTGGCGGAAGGCCGCTCCGAATGGCCGACGTGACGATAGCGATCGTCACCGTTCGGTCATGAGAAGTCACGCTGAATCACACGTCCCCATCTTGCAGTCGTGCGAGACTCCCGGCCATGCGTATTGCTGACTTCGCACACCGTGGCCGCGACGCCCACGGGTCGCGCCGCCTGCGATTCGGCGACTTCGAGTTCGAGCCGGCCACGCGGGAACTCAGCGGCCCCGAGGGCGCCGTCAGGCTCCAGCCACAACCGGCCAGACTGCTCGGGTTGCTGCTCGAGAACCAGGGCGACGTGGTCTCGCGGGAACAGGTCCGGCGCCGCCTGTGGCCGGACGAGGTTCACGTCGAGTTCGACCAGGGCATGAACACTTGCATCAAGCGGATTCGCGCCACGCTCAACGACAGCGCCGAGACGCCGCGCTACATCGAGACCCTGCCGCGCCTCGGGTACCGGTTTCTCGCTCCGGTCACGGAGGTCGAAACAGCCGCCGGCCTGCTCGGCGCAAGGGGCGGTCGACGCCGACGACGATTTCGATTCGCTCTCATCGCCCTGCTCGCCGCGGCGGGTCTGGCCGCCGGCGCCTTCGCCTTGCGTGAACTGACCGCTCCGCCATGTGCGGACCAGGAGCCGGCGCAAGTGGCCGGCGCCGGCAGCGCCAACAAACGCCCGGACACTCCGGCGGACCCGGGGCGTTCTCCGAATCCCTGAACCGCAGCCGGCCGACGACCGCGAAAGGTCGTGTCAGTAGGATCACGAACCGATGACGGCGCCCGGTGCATCCCCGCCAGGAAGCCGCGAGCAACTGGTCGTCGTCGGCTTCGGCATCGCCGCGTACCGGTTCATCGAACGTCTGACCGCGCTCGGCGCTCACGACCGCTACGACATCACGGTCATCGGCGAGGAGGCCGACCCCGCCTACAACCGGGTCCGCCTGTCCGAATGGCTCGACCGACCTCTTCCGGACGCGCGGGCGGCGCAGCGCGATCGGGGGCCCCGCGATCTGCGACCCCTCGCGCTCGCGAGCCACGACTGGGGCAAGGCGCGCGGCATTCGCACGCTCCTGTCGACCACGGTCGTCTCCATCGACCGCGACGCCCGCACGGTCGAAACGGCTCGCGGCGAGAGCATCGGCTACGACCGTCTCGTACTGGCCACGGGGTCCGTGCCGATCGTCCCTCGCATCGAGGGAGCGGACAGCGACGGTGTCTTCGTTTATCGCACGATCGAGGATGTCGAGGCCCTCCGGGAACGGGCGTCGAGGGCGAAGCGCGCGGTCGTGCTCGGCGGCGGTCTGCTGGGAATCGAGGCGGCCGATGGGCTCCGGCGCCTGGGTCTCGCGGTCGTTCTGTTGCAACGGGCGCCCCACCTGCTCAACCGGCAGTTCGGCCCCGACGCGGGAACGTACCTGGAAACCAGGGTCCGCGCCGCCGGCATTCAGCCGATGCCGGGCGCGACCGCGGTCCGTATCGAAGCCCGGCGCGACGCGCTGGCCATCGAGCTGGCCGGCAAGGACATGCCGCTTGCTACCGACCTCGTCGTCGTCGCGGCGGGCGTGCGCCCCCGCGACCGGCTGGCCAGGGAGGCCGGCCTCATCGTGGCGTTCCGCGGCGGAGGCATCGTCGTCAACGACCGGTTGCACACGTCCGACCCGCGCATCCAGGCGATCGGCGAGTGCGCCTCCGCCGGCAGGACGGTGTACGGAATGGCCGGGCCGACCCAGGGGATGGCCCACACGCTGGCGGAGATCATGGCGGGACAGTCCTCGCGATTCGGACGCCAGGTCCCGGCGACCCGGCTCCGTCTGGTGGACCTGGACATCTGGGCGATTGGCGACACGGCCGCGCTGGCGGAACGCGTCACCTGGACCCGGGACGCCTCCTACCGCCAGCTCAAGCTCCGGGCCGGCCAGATCATCGCGGCGACCACGATCGGCCCCTGGGAGGAACTGGGCGTCGTCCAGGATCTGATACGGCAGCGCAGTCCGATCTGGTGGTGGCAGTTGCGCCGCTTCCGCCGGACCGGCATGCTGTTTCCCCGTTCCGAGACCCTTCCCGTTGGGGAGTGGCCGCGCGCCAGGGTCGTCTGCAACTGCCTCGGCGTGACGCGGGGAGAGCTCGACGTGGCCCTCCGGGCAGGGTGCCACTCGGTGGAGGCGATGGCCCGGCGCACCGGCGCCTCGACCGTCTGCGGAGCATGCCGGCCCCTGCTCGCCGAGTTCCTGGGCACGGACCTGGTCGCGGCGAGAGGGGCGCTCGCCCCGGCGGAGGCCAGGGCGCGGCGGCCGCTCCTGGCTGCCGCGGCCGCGGTCGCGGCGCTGGCGGTCGCAATGGTCGCGGCGCCGCCGATCCCTCCGGCCGACAGCGTGATCGAGGCCGGGTTTCTGGACGTCCTGCAGAGGGACCGCGCCCTGAAGCGCCTGACCGGCTTCGCCCTGCTGGGAGCGACCCTCGGCACGCTCGTCCTGTCGCTGCGCAAGCGCTGGAACTGGATGCGCAAGGGCGACTTCGCGGCCTGGCGCCTGATGCACGGCGTGGTCGCCGCGCTGGCGCTGGCGACGCTCGTCCTGCACACCGGGTTCCGCCTGGGCACGGGCCTCAACCTGGCGCTCAGCGCGACCTTCCTCGCGACCTCCGTCCTCGGGAGCCTCGCCGCGGCTGGCGTCGGCCGCCGCGGCGCACGAACGATGTTCTGGCTCCACGTCTTCGCCGTCTGGCCGCTGCCGGTGTTGATCGCCTTTCACATCCTCAAGACCTGGTACTTCTGAACCGCCACTACCAGCCGTGCGCTCACCCCGTCCAACCGTCGTCTGGCTGCTGTTCACCCTGTCCGCCTGCGCCTGGCTCGGCTGGTCCCTGGCGCGACCGCGGGCCGCCGTCTTCCTGCCCGGACCGTCGAGCGACGGGCACCACCAGATCGAAGCCGCCTGCGACCTTTGCCACACGCCCTTCCGGGGAGTCGCGCAGGAGGCCTGCCTCGACTGTCACGCCGAGGAACTCGAAAGTGCTCGGGATTCCCACGCCGCGGCCGTCTTCAGCGACCCCCGCAACGCCGCGGACCTGGCGAAGCTCGACGTCCGGCTCTGCGTCACCTGTCACACGGAGCACCAGCCGGAGATCACGGCCGCGATGGGCGTGACCCTGCCGCGGGACTTCTGCGTTCACTGCCACGCCGACATCGGCGACGAGCGGCCCACGCACGTTGACTTCGCGCCGGCAACGTGCGCCAGCGGCGGCTGCCACAACTTCCACGACAACCGGAACCTCCACCAGGACTTCCTGGCGCGGCACGGCGCCGGCGGCGCCGCGACGTTCGAAGGTCTCCTGCCGGCCCGCGAAGCGTGGATTGCCGTCGACCTCGGCGACCGGGCGCCTCTTTCCGCCGTCGACGCCGACAGTCCCGGGAACGCCGCGCCGGAACTCGCGGAGGCCTGGGCGTCATCCGCGCACGCGGCGTCCGGGGTCGCCTGCTCGGACTGTCACGGCGGCGGGGCGGACTGGATCGACCGTCCCCGCCCGGACGTCTGCGCCTCCTGTCACGACGCCGAATCGACCGGCTTCCTCGCCGGGAGACACGGCATGCGCCTGGCGGCGAACCTCGAACCCATGTCGCCGGCCGACGCACGTCTGCCGATGCGTCCGGAGGCGGCGTCGCGGACGCTCGATTGCGGCGCCTGCCACGACCCGCACGACGTCGACCTGCGGGTCGCCGCCGTCGACGCTTGCCTGGGATGCCATGTGGACGACCACTCGACCGCGTACGCCGAATCGCCCCACGCCGGCGCCTGGCGGGCGGAACTCTCGGGCGAAGCGGCGCCTGGCAGCGGCGCGAGCTGCGCCTCCTGCCACCTGCCGAGATCCGAAGCGCGCCTGGGGGGCGCCCCGCGCATCGTCGTCCAGCACAACCAGAACGACAATCTCCGACCGAACGAGAAGATGCTCCGCGACGTCTGCATGAACTGTCACTCCCTGGCCTTTTCGCTCGACGCGCTGGCCGACCCGGAACTGATCCGACGGAACTTCAGAGGGCTGCCGGCGCGGCACGTGGAGAGCGTCGATATGGTTCCGTCACCGGCCGACGGACCATGAGAAACAGCCCGGACAAGGAGACGCCATGAGCCTCCGTACCCCTTCCCACCCTTCGACTTCCCGCGGCGCCGTTGCCGCCCTCACACTCGCCGCCGTCGCCATCCTCGCCGGCGCCGTCACCGCCTGCGGCGGCTCGACCGAGGGAACGGGAAGCCCCGGCATCGCGCCGGAAGCGGCGGCGGACGCCATTCACCACGTGCTCGAATCCGACCGCACCGTCTACGCCCGCCATGTGGTCAACCGCTTGCAGGACGAGGAGGGCGTCATCGCCGCCAGCGAACAGTGGGAGGACGACCGGGCGCTGCCCCTGCCGGCCCAGATGTTCCGCATGAGCGCTCAGTTGACCGCCGAGAAAACGGACAGGGTCAGCTACGCGCTGCTGTCCCCGTGGCCGATCAACAGCCGGAACGCCCCCAGGACGGAGGCCGAGGAAGCGGGCCTCGAAAGCGTCGCGGCCGACCCGTCGAAGCCGTTCTACGGCACGGAAAGCCTGGGCGACACCGAGTACTTCACCGCCGTCTACGCCGACATTGCCGTGTCGCCCGCCTGCGTCACGTGCCACAACGCCCACGCGGACAGTCCCCGCGACGACTTCGAACTGGGCGACACGATGGGCGGCGTCATCGTCCGCATCGCGCTCGACTGAGCCGCGAGGCGACCGGACAGCCTCACTCGTGGCAGAATCGCGGCGGCAGAACCACCTTTCCCGAGGAGCACTCACTCAATGCACGAAGTTCCCGATCTGGCCTACCCGTTCGACGCACTCGAGCCCCACATCGACGCGCGGACGATGGAGATACACCACGACAAACACCACGCTGCCTATGTCGCCAACCTGAACGGAGCGCTCGAAGGCCGCGACGAACTCGCCGCGATGAGCGTCGAGAACCTGCTCCGCAACTTCGACGAGGTGCCGGACCCGATCAAGGGCGCCGTGCGCAACCACGGCGGAGGCCACGCCAACCACTCGCTGTTCTGGTCGGTCATGAGCCCGAACGGCGGCGGCGCTCCGAGCGGCGACCTGGCCACCGCCATCGACATCCGCTTCGGCAGCTTCGACCAGATGAAGGAGCGCTTCGTCAGCGCCGCCATGGGCCAGTTCGGCAGCGGCTGGGGCTGGCTGGTGAGCGGCGACGACGGCCTGGCCGTGATCGCGCGGCCCAACCAGGACTCACCGCTGATGGAGGGCCTGACGCCGCTGCTCGGAGTCGACGTGTGGGAGCACGCCTACTACCTGAACTACCAGAACCGGCGTCTGGACTACCTGAACGCCTTCTGGAACGTCGTCGACTGGGAGGCCGTGGCGGCGCGGTTCAGAGGGTAGGGCTGGCTCGCCGCTTCGCGGCTCGCGTTTGGTGCCGGCCAGAAGGCCGGCGCACCGACACCGGCACCGTCGGCGACTAGGCCGGTGCTTTGGCTGCGGCCGCGGATCTGGCGGTCCTGCTCCATGCGGCGCTCCAGCAACTCCTCCGCTTCGTCGAGGAGTTCGAGCGCCCTTTCGAGCTGGTTGTCGAGTTGCCGCTCGGCCTTGAAGCCCTCGGTCAGGCCGAAGGCGGTGTTGAAGATCTCGTAGCGGAGCCGGACGCGGGCGTGGCGCTCGACGGCGGGATTCTCCAGAGCCTCGTCCAGCTCTTCGGCTGAGACGAGCTCCTCCGCGACGATCCAGTCCCAGAACCGTTCCAGGTAGTCGTCCGGCACCTGCCAGTCGGTGGAGTCGACCCCCTCGGGCACACCCTCCTCGAAAGGGAAGCGGTGGAAGCCGCTACGCGTCCGCAGGCGGAAGATGATGGGCGGATCCTCGTCCAGTTCGACCACGTAGTCGGGGGTCACGCCGCCACCGCCGTAGACCTCGCGGCCGAGATCGGTGTGGAAGACCGGCCGATCCTCGCTCTCCGGCTGATCGACCGGCGGCAGCTCGTCCTCGTCGCCGTTGTCGCCGTTCGCGTCGTAGCCGGTGTAGTAGTCCCAGTACGAGGAGTAGTCGCGCTGGATCAGCCGCCCCGCCGGCGTGTAGTAGCGCGCCGTCGTCAGGGCCAGCCCGGCGCCGTAGGACAGCTCGTAGACCGTCTGCACCAAGCCCTTGCCCCAGGTCGACTCCCCGACGACGAGGCCTACGTCGTGATCCTGGATGGCGCCCGAAACGATCTCGGAGGCGGAAGCGGAGCCGCCGTTCACGAGCACGACGACCGGCAGGCCGAGCGGCTCGTGACGGCCGGTGGAAGCGTACGACTGGTGTGAACTGTCGATCCGGCCCCGGGTCTCGACGATCGTCGTGCCCGGAGGCACGAACTGGTCGGAGACGGCGATCGCCTGGTCGAGCAGGCCGCCGCCGTTGAACCGGAGGTCGAGAATCAGCCGCCGCATGCCCTGGTCCTTGAGTTCGGCAAGGGCGCGGGCGACCTCCCCGCCGGTCGAACGGGAGAAGTCCGTGATCCAGAGGAAGCCGGTTTCCGGCGTCAGCATGTGGGCGTGGCGGACGGTCTCCTGGGGGATCTCGGCCCGCGTCACCGTGACTTCCAGCGGTTCGTCCAGACCGGGACGAAGCAGCGTCACCGTGACGTCCGTTCCCTTCGGTCCCTTGAGCTTCCGGATCGCCTCGTTCGGGTTCATCTCCTCCGTCGGCTCGCCGTTGATCAGGTGGATGATGTCGCCGGCGCGGATGCCCTTCTCGTAGCCCGGCGTGCCCTCGATCGGCGAGATGACGGTCAGGCGGTTGTTGCGCGTGCCGACGTAGATGCCCAGGCCGTAGAAGGAACTCTGCTGGCGCTCGCGCATCGAGTCGTAGGCCACGGGCGGCAGGAAGCTCGTGTGCGGATCGAGGTTGCGCAGCATGCCGCCGATCGAGGCGTAGACGAGATCCCGGTAGGTGACGTCGTCGACCGCGTAGTTGGCGTGGGCCGCCTCGACCAGCTCCGTGTAGTGGCGGACCTGGGCGATCTGCTCCGCGTCGACCGCTCCCAGGTTGCCGCCCGCCAGCAAGCCGACGGCCACCGCCGCGGCGAAGAGAAGGAGTACCAGATTGCGCCAAGGTTGCTTCACGGTTTCACCGGGAAACGGCGATTGTACCAGCGAAAGCGGTCGCCGCTGCGCGGCGCGTACCAAGCCGCCTTCGGCGGCAGCGGGTCAGAAGACCCGCGTACCCAGTGTGCAGTGCCTCCGGTTGGCGTATCATGCCGGGCCATGTTCGGCCCGATCGGCATGCAGGAGATGCTGTTCATCATGGCGGCCGCTCTCCTCGTCTTCGGCCCCAGGAAGCTGCCCGAACTGGGCCGCACGCTGGGTCGTGGCATGGCCGAGTTTCGGCGCGCCACGAGCGACTTGAAGCGCTCGATCGACGTCGAGCTCGACGAAGAGAAGCGGCCCGCGCCGGCGCGGCGCATCGACACTCCCAGGAGAAGCGCCGGCGCGTCGAGCCCGGGCAGTTCGAAGAAACCGCCCGAATCGGGCGCCGGGGCCCCGAGTGACCCCGCCGTCTGAGGACGACGCTCCGGTCCAGCCGCCCGAAGCACCGGAACCGGAGCGGCTGCCCGAGACGAGGCTGGGCAAGCGGAAGCCCGACGAGGAGGACGAAGAAGAACTTCCGCGGATGACGCTGCTCGAGCACCTCGACGAGCTCCGGCGCCGCATCCTCCGCACGCTGATCGTCGTCGTCGTCGCGTTCTTCGGCTGCTTCTTCTTCGCCGAGGAGATCTACACGCTGCTGGCGAGACCGATCGAGCCCCACGTCGACCAGCTCGTCTTCGACGGCGTCGCGGATCCGTTCATCGTGCAGGTGAAGGTGGCGCTGCTGGCCGCCGTCTTCGTCACGTCGCCCTATCTAGCCGCCCAGCTCTGGGGCTTCGTCTCGCCGGGCCTCTACCGCCGCGAGAAGCGCTACGCGATCCCCTTCATCTTCTTCGGCTCCTTCTTCTTCATCGGCGGCGGTGCCTTCGGCTACCTCGTCGCCCTGCCCTTCGCGGTCGAGTTCCTGGTCAACCTGGGCGTGAGCGCCGGCTGGGACGCGGACATCCGGATCGAGCGCTACCTGAACTTCGCGGTCAACATCCTGCTCGGGCTGGCGGTCATGTTCCAGCTCCCCATCGTGATCTTCATGCTCTCGCAGCTCGGGGTCGTCACGCCGCGGTTCCTGATGCGGCACTTCCGCTGGGCCGTGCTCATCATCATCGTCCTCTCCGCCGTGATCACGCCGACGCCGGACGTCGTGAACATGACGATCGTGGCCGGGCCGACGTTGCTGCTGTATCTGGTGGGGGTGGGGGCTTCGGCGCTTGTGCAGCGGCGGAGGAAGCGGCTGGAGGACGAGGGGGACTGACTTGCGCACGCCGCTTCGCGGCAGTGCGCCTGATGCCGGCCAGAAGGCCGGCGCACCGACACCCGGCGCACCGGCACGCGGTGTTCAGGAGACGGGGCCGAGGGCTTCGATGATGCGGTCGACGAGTTCGCGGGCGGCGCCGCGGCCGCCGCGGGCGTCGAGCACGAGGTCGACGTTGTCGCGCACTTCCCGCACGGCGTCGGCCGGGGCCACGGACAGGCCCGCGGCGCGCAGCACCGGCAGGTCGACCAGGTCGTCGCCGACGTAGGCGACCTCGGACGCGTCGAGCCCCCGGCGCTCCAGCAGGTCGGCGAAGGCCGCGGCCTTGTCGCGACAGCCCAGGAGCACCTCGTCGAAGCCCAGGTGGGCGGCGCGGCGCTCGACGGCCGGAGAGTCCCTTCTGGCGCTCAGGAGGCCCATCCCCAGGCCGGCCTCGCGCGCGCGCCGCACGGCCAGGCCGTCGCGGGTGTCGAAGGCCACGGCCACTTCGTCGCCGACGTAGTAGAGCCGGCCGTCGGTCAGGACGCCGTCGACATCGAAGAGCAGGAAGCGGAGGCGCAGGACAACGGAGGAGAGCATGGGAGGGTTCCGCGGGAGTTACTTGCGGCGCAGGCCCCAGAGGTCGTGAATGTGCACCAGGCCCTCGAGCCGGCCGTCGGCGTGGCAGGTGAACAGGGACGTGATGCGGTGCCGCTCCATCGCCTCCTGGGCGACGGTGACCAGGGCGTCGGCGGGGATCGTCTTCGGCTCGGGCGTCATGTAGTGGCGAACCGAGCGGTCGAGGAAAGCGCCGCCGCCCGCGCCCGGCGCCGGCTCCGTGTTCAGCAACCGCCGCAGGTCGCCATCGGAGATCACGCCGCGGAGCCTGCCCTCGCCGTCGAGGACCGCCGTGATGCCGAACGACTTCTCGGTCATCTCGAACAGCGCCTCGCGCAGGGACGCCTCGAGCCTCACGCGGGGCAGGGCGTCGCCGCGGTGCATGACCTGCTCAACGGTCATCAGGCGGCGGCCGAGCGCGCCGCCGGGATGAAGCGTCGCGAAGTCCTCCAGGGTGAAGCCGCGGGTTTCGAGCAGCGCCATCGCGAGCGCGTCGCCCAGGGCCAGGGTCGCGGTCGTCGAAGCGGTCGGGGCCAGGTTCAGCGGGCAGGCCTCCTGGTCGATCGCGGCCGAGAGGTGGAGGTCGGCGCGCTCGGCGATCGTGCTCCGTGCGGCGCCGGTGATCGCGATCAGGGGGACGCCGCGACGATGCAGCACGTCGATCATCTTGAGGAGTTCTTCCGTGCCGCCGGACGACGACGCGGCCAGGACGACGTCGCCCGGCACGATCATGCCGAGGTCGCCGTGGATCGCCTCGGCCGGGTGGATGAAGAGGGCCGGGGTTCCGGTCGAGGACAGGGTCGCCGCCACCTTCTTCATCACGTGGCCGCTCTTGCCCATGCCGGTGCAGACGACGCGGCCCCGGCAGTCGCGCATCCGCCGCACCGCCTCCGCGAAGTCCTCGCCGAGCTGGCCGATCAACCCCTGAATGGCGGCAGCCTCGATCTCCAGCACCTTGCGGGCGATCTCCAGGCTGCGGTCCGTGCCGGCCGCCTGGGCCGCGACCCCTTCAGCGATCTTCGACGCGGTCAAACCCAGGGGCCCTCGGCCGCCCGCGAACGGTGGATCTCGAGCGCGGACAGGAGCAGGTTCTCGGCGCGCTGGAGCGGCAACTGCGTTTCCCGGTCGCACTGCGCGCTGTCCGGGTCGGGGTGCACCTCCAGGTAGAGGCCCGCGGCGCCGGCGGCGATGGCGGCCCGCGTCAGGGGTTCGGCGAAGCGGCGGTCGCCGCCGCTCTCCTTCTCCCGCGCTCCGGGGAGCTGCAGCGAGTGGGTCGCGTCGTAGAGGACGGCGATCCCGTGCTCGGCCAGGATGCGGAAGCTCCGCATGTCGACGACCAGGTTGTGGTAGCCGAACGAACTGCCGCGTTCGGTGACGGCGACGCGGGCGTTGCCGGCAGCCCGCGCCTTGTCGACCGTCCTCGCCATGTCGGCGGGCGCCATGAACTGGCCCTTCTTGATCAGGAGGGCCCTGCCGGTGGCCGCGGCCTCGATCACCAGGTCGGTCTGGCGGCAGAGGAAGGCCGGGATCTGGAGCACGTCGCAGACTTCGGCGGCGGCGCCGCACTGGCCCGGCTCGTGGACGTCGGTCAGCACGGGCAGGCCGGTGACCGCCTTGACCTCCTCGAGGGCCTTCAGTCCATCCTCCAGTCCCGGACCGCGGAAGCTGTCGCCGGAGCTGCGGTTCGCCTTGTCGAAGGAGGACTTGAAGATCAGCGGCAGACCCAGACGATGGCTCATCGCCTGGAGTTCCTGGCCGAAGCCGACCAGCCAGTCGCGGCCCTCGATCACGCAGGGACCGGCGATCACCGGCAGCGCGCCGCCGCCGAGCGCGACCCCCGGCGCAAGCTCGAAGCCGTCTGCCAAGGCGTCCTCAGTTCGCCTCGGCGCTGCCCGCCGGCAACTCGTCGCCGGCGCTCGCCGAGGCGGCCGCGTTCCGCTCCCTCTGTTCCACCGCGGCGCGGATGTAGGACACGAAGAGCGGATGCGGGTCGGTCGGCCGCGAGCGGTACTCGGGGTGGAACTGGCAGCCGAGGAACCAGGGATGGTCCGGCAGCTCGACGATCTCGACGAACTTGCCGTCCGGGCTCCGGCCGGAGACGACGAGGCCGGCGCTCTGGAGCGCGGCGAGGTACTTCTGGTTGACCTCGTAGCGGTGGCGGTGGCGCTCCTGGATCAGCATCCGGCCCTCCGCTTCCCCGGCCGACCCGGTGAAGATCTCGGCCGCCAGGGTGCCGTCCTCGACCAGACAGGGATAGGCGCCGAGGCGCATCGTGCCGCCCATCTCCTCGACTCCGAGAAGATCGCGGAGCTTGTAGATCACCGGATCGGCGGCCGCTTCGTCGAACTCCGTCGAGTGGGCGCCGGCCAGACCGCAGGCGTTGCGGGACATCTCGATCACCATGCACTGCATCCCCAGGCAGATGCCGAACATCGGCACGCGCTTCTCGCGGGCGTAGCGGATCGCCCGGATCTTGCCCTCCACGCCGCGGGGGCCGAAGCCGATGGGAACCAGCAGGCCGTCGACCTCGAACAGCTCCTGCGGCCAGGACTCGGCCTCCAGGTCCTCCGCGTTGATGTAGACCAACTGGACCTCGACGTCGTTGGCGATGCCGCCGTGCATCAGCGCCTCGTTCAGGCTCTTGTAGGCGTCGGGCAGCTCGACGTACTTGCCCACGATGCCGATCCGCACCCGGCCCCGCGGGTTGCGGATGCGGTCGACCATCCGTTCCCAACCGGCCAGGTTCCGCGGCGAACCCGGCAGGTTCAGCAGGTCGAGGAGCGACTCGTCCAGGCCCTCGCGGCAGAACATCAGGGGCACTTCGTAGATTGTGTCGACGTCGCGGGCGGCAACCACGTTGCGCGCGTCGACGTTGCAGAACAGGGCGATCTTCGCCTTCGTCTCCGCCGGCAGGTCGCGGTCCACCCGGCAGAGCAGGATGTCCGGCGAGATGCCGATCGCCCGCAGTTCCCGCACCGAGTGCTGGGTGGGCTTCGTCTTCTGCTCGTCGGAGGCGGCGATGTAGGGCACCAGGGTGAGATGGAGGTTGACCGCGTTGTTGCGTCCGAGCTCCTGACGGAACTGCCGGATCGCCTCCAGGAAGGGCAGGGACTCGATGTCGCCCACCGTGCCACCGATCTCGACCAGGACGACGTCGGCGTCGCCGGCCACCCTCCGCATTCCCGCCTTGATCTCGTCCGTCACGTGGGGAATCACCTGGACGGTGTTGCCCAGATAGTCCCCGCGCCGCTCCTTGTTGATCACGGCCTCGTAGATCTTGCCCGTCGTGTAGTTGTGCTTCTTGCTCGTCTTGCAGGTGGTGAAGCGCTCGTAGTGCCCGAGGTCGAGATCCGCCTCGGCGCCGTCGTCGGTCACGAAGACCTCGCCGTGCTGGTAGGGCGACATCGTTCCCGGATCCACGTTGACGTACGGGTCGAGCTTCATCATTTCGACCGAGAAGCCGCGCGCCTCGAGGATCGCCCCGACCGACGACGCGGCGACGCCCTTGCCCAGGGAAGACACGACGCCGCCGGTGATGAAGATGTACTTGGCCATGGCGATAAACCTCGTCTCGTCTGTCAGTGACTCGTTTCGGCGAGCATCCGGCGCTCGGCTACCGCCAGGTCCCCCGGCGTGTCGACCCCCAGCGGCGCCTCGTCGACCGGCAGCACCCGGATGCGGATGCCGTTCTCCAGGGCGCGAAGCTGCTCCAGGCCTTCACGGCGCTCGAGCGGCGTCTGCTCCAGGGCGGCGAGCCGCAGGAGAACTCTCCGCCGGTAACCGTAGACGCCCACGTGCAACCGGACCGGCGCGGCCGATTCTCCTTCGTCCGCGACTTGCCGGCGGAAGGGAATCCCGGCGCGGCTGAAGTAGAGGGCATAGCCGTCGCCGCCGCAGACGACCTTGACCTGGTTCGGATCCTCGAGCGCATCCTCGTCGACCTCGGCGGCCAGCGTCGCCATGTCCTCCCCGGGATGAGCGCGAAGGTGCGAGGCCAGTCCGGTGATCGCCCCCGGATCGAGCAGCGGCTCGTCGCCCTGCACGTTGATCACGGCGTCCGCGCGCCACTCGCGCGCCGCCCAGGCGATCCGGTCGGTGCCGCTCCTGCAGTCCTCCGGCGTCATCTCGCAGTGGCCGCCGAAGCCCTCCACCGTGCGGCGGATCTCCTCGTGGTCCGTCAGCACGACGACGGCGTCGAGGCCCGAGGCCGCGCTCGCCCGCCGGTAGACGTGCTCGATCATCGGTCGGCCGCAGATCGGTAGCAGAGCCTTCCTGGGCAGTCGGATCGAGTCATAGCGAGCAGGAATGGCACAGACGACGCCGACCGCGTCTGCTACGAGTCCAGCACTCGACACGGCCCACACTAACCGCGCGCCGCGCCGAGGGTCAAACCGCGGGCTGGGTGAGTACTACGCCGCTGAGCGGCGACGTTAGTCTCGCCGCGTGAGGATTACGCGTCCAGGCGCACTCGCCGTCGCCCTGCTCGCCATCGGGCTTGCGCAGCCGGGCTGCGTCAGCGCGCCGACGCCGACCGGCGCGGCGGAGTGGATCTGGGCCGACGACGCCTCCGCCGCGCCGGGACGGCCGGCGGCCTACGTGTTGCTGCGCGACTTCGAGTTGCCGGCGGCGCCCACTGAGGCGGCGCGTCTGTTCGTCGCGGCCGACCGCGAGTACGCGGTCCACCTGAACGGACACCAGATCGCCCGAGGCGCGTACCGGCGGGGTGAGCCGGTCGACGAGTTCCAGGTCGCCCACCTGCTGCGCGAGGGTCCGAATCGGCTGACGATCGAAGCGCGGACGCCCCATGGCGACGGCGGCGTGCTCGCCGGCATCGAGCTCGCGGACGCCTCGATGCCGGTGGTGACGGACGGCGACTGGCAGTTCACCGACGACTGGGATCCCCGCCTGGTCAAGGGAGAGACCCTCCTCGCCGACGCCCGCCCCGCGCTCCGGCCCGTCCGGGTCTGGGGACGGCCGCCGATGGGCCGCTGGGGCCGCGTGAGCCGCGGTGACATGCAGAAGCCCGATCAGATCTGGCGCGCGGCCGGAGCCCGGCGCATCGTCCGCGTGACCGCGTCGCCGGGCCTCGAGATCGAGCCCGGACGGCGGTTGTCTCATCGGGTCGACTTCGGCCGGGAGGTCGACGGGGTGCTGGAACTCGACTTTCGACCGGCCGCTGCCGAAGTCCCCCGGGAACTGCGCATCTGCCTGGCCGGCGACTGCGAGCGGCTGCCCCTGGTGTTGACTCCCGGCCGGCCGGCCTGGCGCGATTCATCCCCGCGCAGTTTCGACACGGTGATCGTCACCGGCGTGCCCGGGTTGCGGGCGGTCCGGGCTCGGCGGTAGCTACGGTTCGTCCCAGGCGATACCCGCCGGCGGTTCGAAGCGGCCGGGCGGCGCGCCCGAGCGGTAGTCGCCGACCTGGAAGCGGTTCTCGTTGCGCTGGGCGTCGTAGTAGGTCAGTTCGCGCAACCGCTGGTCCCCGGCGTCGATCACCACCTGCACTTCCACCACGTCCTCGCTCGGCTCGAGCGGCCGCAGGACGAGGCGCAGGCGGTTCCCTTCCGCCGTGTCCAGCTCCGCCTCGTAACGGTCCCTGAGGTCGCTGGTCGTCAGCAGAAAGAAGTCGAGGCCGGGCGCGGGCTGTTCCGAGAGGTCGTAGCGCTGGCCCACCGTCTCACCGGGGTTCCAGTGGTGGACCGTGCGTCCGCAGAGCAGAAACGCCTTCTCGAACGGCGGGAAGTAGTCCCAGCGCAGGCAGCCGGGGAGGTCGATGGCGAGGCTGCCGCGCTCGGTTTCCCCGTCCTCGGCCGCGAAGCCGAAAGGGACGAAGGTCTGCACGAAACCGGCCGACAGGGGGCCCGAACCGTCGAGCGCCCGGCGGAAGTCGGCCACGACCTGCCAGGGGTCGTCGGCGGCCGGCGCCGCGGCCGCGCCGAAGCCGACCGCGGAGGCGACGACGGTCGCCAGCGCCGCAGCCCGGACCGGTGACATCAGTGCTTGAAGTGACGCCGGCCGGTGAGCACCATCGCGATGCCGTGCTCGTCGGCGGCGGCGACGATCTCGTCGTCGCGCACCGATCCGCCCGGCTGGGCGATCGCGGTCACGCCGGCGGCAGCCAGGGTGTCGACGCCGTCGCGGAAGGGAAAGAAGGCGTCGGACGCCGCCACCGTTCCGGCGAGTTCCAGTTGCGCCTTGTCCAGCGCGATCCGGCAGGAGTCGACGCGGCTCATCTGGCCGGCGCCGATGCCCACCGTCTGGTGCTCGTTGGTGACCACGATCGCGTTCGACTTCGTTGCCCGGCAGACCTTCCACGCGAAGTCGAGAGCGCGAAGCTGGGCCGCGTCCGGCTGAGCGCGGGTCGGACAGTTCCAGCCGGCCGGATCTTCCGGCGCGGCGTCGATCTGCTGGCCGAGAAAGCCGCCTTCGATGGCTCGCAACTCCCACTGGCCGGGGACGGGCGAGAACGCGGGACATTCGAGCAAGCGCAGGTTCTTCTTCCTGCCCAGACGCTCCAGCGCGGCCGGCTCGTAGGCGGGCGCCGTCACCACCTCGACGAAGAGCTTCGCCATCGCTTCGGCGAGAGCGCCGTCGAACGGCCGGTTGACCGCGATGATCGAACCGAACGCCGACACCGGGTCGCAGGCCAGCGCGCGTTCGTAGGCTTCGACCAGCGTGCCGCCGCGACCGACGCCGCAGGGATTGTTGTGCTTGACGATGACCACGACGGGGTCTTCCTCCGGACCGTCGAACAGCGCCGACAGCTTGCGCGCCGCGTCGGCGTCCAGGAGGTTGTTCCACGAGAGTTCCTTGCCCTGGAGCTGGCGGAAGCCGCCGAACACGCCGCCGCCGCCCACCTGCCGGTAAACCGCGGCCGCCTGGTGCGGGTTCTCGCCGTAGCGCGGCTGGAGCACCTGCTCGAGCTCGAGGTGGACCTTGCCCGGGAGCGCGTCGGATTCGTCATCCACCACCCGGCCGTTGCTCAGCCAGTCGGCGATCGCCGCGTCGTAGCTCCGCGTGTGACGGAAGGCCTTGAGCGCCAGCCCGCGGCGGACGTCTTCGGAGAGGCCGCCCTCGCTCTCGAGCGCCGCGAGCACGACCGGGTAGTCGGACGGGTCCACCACCACGGCGACGTTGGCGAAGTTCTTGGCCGCCGCCCGGACCATGCTGGGCCCGCCGATGTCGATCATCTCCACCGTGCCGTCCACCGTCGCGTCCGGGGCCGCGGCGGCGTCCTCGAACGGGTAGAGGTTCACCGCCACCAGGTCGATCGGGGGGATCTCGTGCTGCTCGAGTTCATCGCGGTGCTCCGAACGCCGGCGGTCGGCGAGGATGCCGCCGAAGATGCGGGGGTGCAGGCTCTTGACCCGGCCGTGGAGGATCTCCGGGTGGCCGGTGATCTCGGACACCGCGGTCACCGGCACGCCGCCTTCCGCGAGTTGCCGCGCCGTGCCGCCGGTCGAGATGATCTCGACGCCCAGCTTCGCCAGACCCGATCCAAGATCCTCGAGGCCCGTCTTGTCGAAGACCGAAACCAGTGCGCGGCGAACGGGGAGCATCGGCGTCGGCGCAGCGTAGCACGCAGGATCCGCTGCCTAGGCCATTGCGCTTCCACGGCGCAAGCTGCTAGAAACCGTCTCCATCGTGCGGCCCGCGCGACGCTGCCCAGGTAGCTCAGTTGGTAGAGCACCTGACTGAAAATCAGGGTGTCGGTGGTTCGAATCCGCCCCTGGGCACCATGTCCGCGACCCGGTCAAGGCCCCCACTCCAGACCGCCGGTGGGGAAGATTCGGAGATTCCGCAGGTATTCCGCAGTGGCTTCCGAAGCACGCCGAACCGCTTCCGGACCCGGTAAACAACCGTAAAGAAAACACTTACGGCCGGCACGATCAGCTTGCTCCGAGACCGGCCGGGAATGCCGTCTTGACACACCCTTCACACGGCCTGTACGTTGTTTCGCGGATAGGGACTGTGACCAAGAATCGCATCCTGATCCACCGGTCCTGAGACGAGACCTTCGGATCGGAGCCTGAGAAGGGCGAAAGTCACGTTCGCGTGGTGGGCGCTCATCGAAGGCGAAGGTAGGAGGGTCAAGACTCGGACGCCGGGCTCGGCGGCAGGAGCCGCTGGGAGTTGGGGGACCCGGAGGCGCAAACCAAAGGGAAACCGGACTCCGAAAAGCTCCAGTCATCGAGTGGCTCCCGTGGCCGACAGTCTTCCCGGGAGCGGCGCCAAAGGGCGAAAGCCTGGCGGAGACGTTACTGGGAAGGCGGCTTCAGGGAAGCGGACGGCCGGAAAGTTGCCCGGCAGCAACAGAATGGCCGACCGGCAACTGAAGCGCCTAGTCGGCAGACCCTACGGGGGCTTCGTCGTGAGACCCGACCAGTCGAGCGACGGAGTGCCCCGCAGGCGTCAGGTCGGCAAAGGCCAGGCTTCGGTGAGTCCCCGGCTGGTGGCGCGCTCGCGCTCCAAGACCCATGCCCGCCAAGCTGTAGAGGTCTGAGAGATGCGAACGGTGGGATGAGAGGCTGAGGTCGATTCGGGTGAGAATCCTGAAGCGGTCCCTATCCTCTTTTTTCCTCTTTTTTGGCCCGGCGGAAACCTAGCACGGTACGCCCGTAAGTGCAACCCCGCCAGTAACTTACAGGTCATTGCGCCAAGCCCGGGGGGTGAACGCACCTCCAAAATGGGAGGGCCCCGGCGGTCAGACACTGGTCAGCCAAGCGTCACGCATCGGACGGAATGCTCCGAACGTAGTGTCCTTTAGAGTTATCGAAAACTCGGAGTTCGGTCCCGCGCTCGCAGCGGTGGGCGCGGCCCTTGGAATCGTCCTCACGGTCCTGATCTGGCATACCCTGGACTCCCGGCCCGGCACCGCCGACGAGCCGCCGCGCCAGGTGCTTGCGGTCCTGCCCTTCGCCGCCCTCGAGAACTGGACCGGGGCCGAGCCCTTCCGCCAGGCCCTGGCCCAGGAACTCATCACCTCACTCGCCCGCCGCGGCTCGCAGAACCTCGCGGTCGTGGCCCAGGACGCCGGGCCCGACGTGGAGACCGGCGGGGCGGTGCCCGGTGTCCATGCCGACTTCGTCCTCGAGGGCCGCGTCCAGCGCGAGCAGGGCACGCTCCGGGTGTGGGCGCGCCTGCTGCTCGCGAAGGACGGCACCGTGCTGTGGACCGAGGCCTACGACGGAGCGGAGGACGAGATCCTCGTCTTCCAGGCCGAAGTGAGCGACAGGATCGGCGACGCCGTGCTCGGGCGGTTGGCGCAGCTCGTCGAGGAAGACCCGCGCACCCAGCTAGCTCCGCCAGGAGCCGGGGCGGCCGCGTAACGCGACGGCCGCCGCCAGTTCGTCCAGGAAGCGCCTTCGCGCGACCTCCTCGGCTCCGAAGCGCAGGAGATGCTCGGTGACCTGCTGACAGTCGACGAAAGCGAAACCCCAGCTCCGCAGCCGGTCGACAAGGTGAACCAGGGCGACCTTGGACGCGTTCGAACGCCGCGTGAACATCGACTCGCCGAAGAACGCGCCGCCGACGGCGACCCCGTACAGGCCGCCGGCCAGCTCGCCGTCCGCGAGACACTCGACCGAGTGCGCGAACCCCCCGCGGTGCAGGCGATCGAACGCATCGATCAGAGGCTCCGTGATCCAGGTGCCCGGCCTGCCCGAACGGTCCTCCGCGCAGGCGGTCATGACCTCACGGAAGCGCGTGTCGACCGTGACCTCGAAGCGACCGTGCCGCAGCTCCTTGCGGAGGCTCCGCGAAAGCCGGAACCGCTCCGGATAGAGCACCAGCCGCGGGTCGGGCGAGAACCAGAGCATGGGTCCGTCGACCCCCAGGAGCGGCCAGGGGAAGATGCCCGCCGTGTAGGCGGCCAGCAGGCGCTCCGGTTCGAGGTCGCCGCCCACCGCCAGCAGGCCGCTCGGATCCGCCAGCTCCGGAGGCGGGAAGTCCAGGCTCCGCTCGTCGAGCAGGAAGGGGCCCGGCCGGGTCATCGCCAGCAGCTCACACGTTGAACCGGAAGTGAACGACCTCGCCGTCCCGCACCGGGTATCCCCGGCCCTCCAGACGCAACGTTCCGCGGTCCCGGCAGGCGGCCATCGAGCCGGCGTCGATCAGCTCCCGCCAGTCGACGACCTCGGCTCGGATGAAGCCGCGTTCGATGTCCGAGTGAACGGCTCCCGCCGCGGTTCCGGCCGTGTCGCCGCGGCGAATGGTCCAGGCACGCACCTCGTCCTCGCCGACGGTGAAGAAGGAGATCAGCCCCAGGAGGCGGTAGCCCGCCCGCACCACGCGCACCGCGCTGGGCGCGTCCAGGCCCGCTTCGGCCAGAAAGGCGCCGCGGTCCTCCGGCTCGAGGCGCGAGATCTCCTCTTCGAGGGCAGCGCTGACGGCCAACCCGTCGGCCCCGGGCGGAAACTCGAAACCGGCGATTGCGTCCCGGTCGCCCGCGACCTCCTCGTCGACGTTCAGCACGACCAGCATCGGCTTCAGGGACAGCAGTCCGTAGCCCCGCAACTGCTTCTCTTCATCGTCGCCGAACTCCATCGACCGCAGCGACGTCTCCGCTTCGAGCGCGGGAAGAACACGCTCGGACAGCAGTGCGCGCTCGCGCTTCTCCTGGTCGGTGAGGCCCCGCTTCCCGGCCTGGACCAGGCGCTCGAGCCGGCGCTCGACCAGCTCGTAGTCCGCGAGGATCAGCTCCAGGTCGACCGCGGCGACGTCGCGCGCGGGGTCGACGCCGCCGGCCGGGTGGACGAGTTCCGGATCCTCGAAGGCGCGCACGACGTGAACGAGGGCGTCCATCATCCGCAACTCGGCCAGGTCGAGGGTCTCGCCCCGGCCGCGGTCGATGCCCGGTACGTCCACGAACCGCACCTGCGCCGGCACGTAGCGCCGCGGGTCGTAGAGCTCGCGGAGCCTCTCCAGGCGCGGATCGTCGACGTGCGCGACGCCGAGGTTCGTCGTCCTGGACGCCTTGAACTTCGCGGTCTCCTGACGCGAGGCCGTCAGCGCGTTGAAGAGCGCCGTCTTGCCCGCCTTCGGCAGGCCGAGGATGCCGAGCTGCATCCGGAGCGCCTTTCAGACGCCGGCGCCGAAGTTGGCGGCGAGGACGGCCAGGTCCTCGCCGTCGACCTGACCGCTGCCGTCGAGGTCGGCGTCGGCGTCGTAGCGCCGCGAACTCGCGCCGGCGCCGAACGCCAGGCCGAGGCGGACCAGATCCGAGCCGGTGACCCGTCCGTCCCGGTCCACGTCGCCCGGCGGAATGACCGCGCCGTAGACCTGGAAGCGGCCGAGCAACCGGTTGAAGACGTTCCCGTTCAGATCCCATGCGCGAAGGGTCATCGTGACCACGCCGCTCAAGGGGACGGGCGGCTTGTAGCTCCACTGCAGACGGCGTCCATCGTCGTCCACGACAGGCGCCGGCGCCGGCGCGCCCCCGACCACGAGCGTTGCCGACCCTTCCACGATGTCGCTGCCGAAATCCGTCACCTCCACTTCCACCGCGGCTTCGGCCGGGATCTGAATCGCGCCGTGCGCCGGTTCGAGCCGGGTCGGCACGGGCGGCACGGTATCCGTCCCGAGGAGGACGTCGGCGAAGACCGCCGCCAGCAGGTCGTAGCCCGGGCCGTTCGGGTGCCCCACGGGGTCCTCCTCGCCCGCGTAGTAGTACTCCCGGAACAGCCGCGGCCTGGTACTGAACACCTCGAACGGATCGACCAGGCCGCGGCCGCGCTCCGCGGCCAGCCGCCGGATCGCCTGAACGAGGTCCTGGTTGTCCACGTTGTTCGGGTCGAAACGGGCATTCAGCAGGCGTGGAATCAATGTCGCGTGGTACGGCGTTCGCCCGGCTTCGGCCGCCAGCGAAGCCATCCGGTCCAGGTTGAACAGGGTCGTCTCCGGCGAGATTCCGCGACTGATGTCGTTCGTGCCCTCCATCAGCAGCAGGCAGTCGCCGGGCTCCGCGAGCACGCCGTCGATGCGCGCGAGCCCCTCCGGCGTCCGCTCGGCGCCCACGCCGCGGTTGTCGACGACGAGCCCGGGAACCAGTTCCTCCAGGCGCGGCGGGTAGCCGGGCGCCTCCCGCCCCGGATCGTCGCCCACGCCGGCCGTGATGCTGTCGCCGAACGCCTTGCAGCGGGTCGGGGTCTGCGCCGTCGCCCCTGCGCCGCAAACGACCGCGGCGACAGTGGTCGCAACGGCGAGCCGGAGCGCCCGCGGGTGGATTCCACAGATCCCGAGGAAGGTGTTACCGGCCAAGGGTCGCCATCCTACAAAGGGCCGCGTTCGGGCCGTTGTCCGGACCGTCCTACGGGTTCCTTCCTTATGGATTATGTGCTATTGTGCATGTTTGCACATCCTGTCAGTCTTCCTTGGCAGTTGTCCTCGGACTGGGGGCCCATCGCGCCCTTGAGGAGAAGAACGGAATGATGAGGCAAACCTGCGGTCTGGTTCTGGCGGCCCTGCTCGGAGTTCCCGCCGCGCTTTCGGCACAGGGGACGTCCTACGTCCTGATCGGCGACAGCGACGACGCCAGGGAAGTTCTGCTCAGCGTTCACAACCCGACCGGCCAGGGTCAGAGCTTCGACGTTCTCCCGATCGCCGCGGGAACCAACGGCGTCCATCGCTCGACCTCGCCGACCCGCATCGACGTTCCGGCCGGACGCACGATGGTCTACTCGGAGCTCGCCGGCGGCGGTCCCGCGATGGTCGAGCTGACGGCCCACGGCGAGCTCACCTTCCAGGCGTACCTGATGCCCCTGAACTCGAGCGGCAGCCGGGTCGGTCTGCGCCAGCAGGTCCCGATCGTCGACTCGGAGAGCCTCATCCGCGGCGGCAACTGGGCCTATGTGACCGGACTGCGCCGCGACTCCTACGATCGTTCCGACTACGCGATCCTGAACCTCTCCCATTCGACCAACACCTGCGAGCACCGGGTCCGCAGCCGCGAAGGCTACTGGGCCCGGGAGTCGAGCGTCCTGAGACACCCGCCCCTGTCCCTGACCTACGTGGCCGACGTGCTCAAGGTGGTCGGCGTGGAGCTTGGCGATCGCTACACCATCTCGACCAACTGCGGCGACAGCTTCTACGTGGCGGCGCTCGTTTCGGACGACAAGAACGACAGGCTGACCGTGCTGGAGCCGTCGCAGAGCGGCGTGTCGAGCCTGAGGCCGCCCGGATACGACGAGCCACCGGCGACACCGGACCCGGAAACGCCGGACCCGCCGCCTGCCGGTTGCCCCAGCGGCTGGACCTGTCTGAATCCGGACCGAACGAGCCACACGGTGAGAAGGCAGGACCTCCAGTACATCTTCCGCGCCGGCCTGGAGGCCGGCAGCTATCGCTCCGTCGAGCTGGAGTTCAACCTGCGCACGACCAGCATCGACCCGGCAGGGGCCCAGATCTTCTGGCTCGGCATCAACCGCCACAGAGACCTGCTCGGATTCACGGTTCAGCGTCGAAGCGACCTGTTCGTCCGCCACGGCCTGGGCGTCACCCACACCGACAAGGCCCGCCTCGTCCTGCCGCGGGCGTTGACGCCGAATCAGACGTACAGGCTGAGCTACAGCTACAACGCCGGCGGGGAGGTTTCCCTCTGCGTGACGGACAGTCAGGAGACGCGGTTCTGCTCCCGGGGCACGGCGAACGTCGACTCGCTCTCCTTCACCGCCTCCGATCGACTCGTCCTGGTCATGGGCAGCGATGGCACCGAGGAGATCGAGCCGCCGCAGTGGGGCTGGACCTACAGCGACATCCGACTGCGCGCTCGAAAGAACTGAGGCAACCCGAACACCGCCTCCCGCTTCGCCCGGCGCGGGATCCCCGCCTCGCGATTGCGGCCATAATGTAGCCGCATGAGGCCGCCCCGAGCCGGAGTCCACCTGTCGCTAGCGCTCGGCGCCGCGGCCCTGTGGACGGGCTGCGCCGAGGCGCCGCCGGTCCACCGCGGGCCTATCGTGCTGATCACCATCGACGCGTTGCGCGCCGACCTGGTCGGCACCGGCCTGCTGCCGAACCTGGATCGCCTCGCAGCCGAGGCGGACTGGTCCGGTACGGCGATCACGACCTCGAGCTGGACGGTGCCGTCCATGGCGTCGCTGTTCACCGGCCAGCAACCCTGGCGTCACGGCAGTTGGCACAGCGCCCGCGCCCACCTGCGCGACGACGTGGCGACCCTGCCCGAGATCCTCCGTGAGCTCGGCTACGAGAACGCGGCCTTCCGTTCGAACAGTTGGCTCACACAGACCTTCGGCTACGTCCGCGGCTTCGACCGCTTCGGTCCCGTGAGCCGGATGGAACGGGTCACGGAGGTCCTGGCTGCGCTCGACGGCGGTCCGCAGTTCGTGTGGATGCACCTGCTGCCGCCGCACGCGCCCTACCGCCGCCACGCCCGCTATCTCGACCGCCTGGACGCCCCGCGCGACGACCTGCCGGAGCGAATCACCCCGCTCGACATGCGGCCGTTCGCGGACCCGGAGAGGCCACTCGACGCGGATCAGCGGGAAAGGGCCTGGCAGCTCTATCAACTGACCGCCGCCCACGCGGACAGCCAGGTCGGCGAGATGCTGGCCGCGCTGCGTGACAGCGGACAGTTCGACGAAGCCCTGATCGCCGTGACCTCCGACCACGGGGAGGAGTTCGGCGAGAACGGCCAGGTTCTGCACGGCAACAACCTGCACCGCGTGCTGATCGAGGTGCCGCTGATCGTCAAGCTGCCGGCGGCCTGGCCCCGGGCCATCGACCCCGGCGCGACCGTGGCCAACCACCGCCTGTTCTCCACGCTGATCGAAGCCGCCGGCGGGACGCCGCCGCCCGGCAGTCCGCGCAGCCTGTTCGAACCCAGCGCGGACGGAGCGTTGTCCGAGCTCTACCTGGGCAACGGCGTGAACCGGATGTCCCTGGTCGAGGGCGATCGCCAGCTCATGTGGACCAGCCGTTTCGCGCCCGCCGAGGAGCGCTACTACGACGCGATGCTGGCGCTCGCGGGCGCTGAGCCGCCGTCGCCGCTGCCGGAAGCGCCGGAGGAACTGACGGCTCGCCTCGAACGGGAGTTCGAGAACGCGCCGCCGCTGATGGGGGCGCCCGGCACGCGGCCCGGGCTCCAGGCCTTCGACTGGGGCGCCGACGGCACGGTCGAGCCGGGCGCCGCGGAAGACGACTTCGCGCGCCGATTGCAGGAGCGCTGGCAGGCGGAGAACGGTTCCGACCTGGCCGCCCGGCTCGCCGAACGCGGCGAGCCCGAGATCAGCCCGGAAGAGATGGAACGGCTTCGCGCCCTGGGCTACGTCGTGACGTCGCGCAAGCCGGCGCCGGACGGCGAGTAGTCGGAAGACCTGCGCTACAGCCGCGGCTTGCTCGCGGGCCGGAGCCGCAGGTCGTAGACCTCGGCCGACGGCGGCAGCGCGGCGGCGTCGACGATCGCGGTCGCCACGTCCGCGGGGTCGAGGAAGCGCTCCTCGTCGTAGCGCTGGCCGAGACCGCGGCAGACCTCCCGCTGCATCCGGCCGCGGGTCCTGCCGGGGTAGACGCTGAGCACCCGGACGCCGTCGACGTTCACTTCGGCGCGCAGACCGTCGGCAAGCGCCCGCAGGGCGTGCTTGCTCGCGGCGTAGGCGGCGCTGCCGGCGCCCGCCCCGAGACCCGCCGTCGAGTTGACGAACACGACCAGGCCACGGCGGGCACGGAGCGCCGGCAACAGTCGCCGGGTCAGAAGGTAAGGAGCGCGGACGTTGACGGCGAACTGGAGATCGAGGTCCCCGGCCGGCGCCGATTCGACGGAGCCCGCGCGGAAAGCGCCGGCGGCGTGGACGAGGAGGTCGACGCCGTCGCCCAGCGACTCCACGGCCGCGTCGGCCGCCTCGACCGCCGGCTGCCCGGTGAGGTCTCCGGCGACGGTCCGAACGGCGACGCCTCCTTCTTCGAGCTCCGTCCCGATTTCCCGCAGCCGCGCCTCGTCCCGGCCCAGGAGCAGCAGGGACGCCCCTTCCCCGGCGAGCGACCGGACGATCGCTCCACCGATCGCGCCGGTAGCCCCGGCCACGACCGCGACCCGATCGCCAAACCTCGACACGCGCGGAGCTTACCGGCCGGTAAGCTGCGGTTGATGCCGAGGTCGCTTCGCCTGACGCTGACGATCCTCGCCCTGGCCGGCGCGTTCCCCCCGGGAATCGCCGCAGACGGGCTCACCGCCTACCGCGGATCGGCCTGGGCGCACCTGCAGGCGACCGCCGAACCGCCCGTCCTGTGGCTGGGGACCGAGCGTTCCGTGGAGTTGCCCGCGGCCGGAGCGATGGGCGCCGCCCGCTACGACGACCTCGTTCTGCTCGACCCGCAACCCGACGGCGGCGCCGAGTGGGCGGTCGCCGGCCACGCCCGCGGCGCGGACGGGCCGCGCTTCCTGCTGTACGCCGGACGCGGGACGGAAGTGACCGCTCTGGCGGCGCCGGAACGGGCGAGCCCGGGAAACCGGCTCGCCTCGGCCCGGTGGCTCGCGTCGGACGGCCCCGAGCCCCTGCACGGCCTCGCCTGGCTCGAAGCGAACCGACCCCGCGCCCAGGAGGTCTGGATGGCGCCCTGGCGCGACGGCGCGTTCGAGGCTTCCGTCCGCCTGGTCGCGGATGGCCCCGGTTCCCAGACCGCTCTCGACGCCGCGGTGCTCGCCGACGGTTCCTGGCTGCTCGTCTGGTGCGCCTTCGACGGCGAGGACGACGAGCTCATCTGGCGGCACCGGCAGCCGGACGGAAACTGGGTCGGCGGTCGCGTCTCGGCGAACAACGACGTCCCCGACATCACGCCGCGGCTCCTCGTCACCCGGGAGGGCGCCGCGGTCGCCTGGAGCCGCTATGACGGCCGGGTCTACCGGGTGCGGACGGCGCGCTTCGAAGACGGACGCTGGAGCGACGAGGACTGGGCGGGTCCACCCGATTCGCTCTACCCCGAGTGGGCCGGCGACGGCGACACGCTGCTCTTCCTCGAAGGCGCGACCCGGACCTGGACCGCGGCCGGGCCGGCGTCGACGCTGCGCTTCGAGGCGGCGGCGTCGACCTCGGCGACGCCCGTTCTCGACCGCGACTCCACGTCGGGTCTCCCGCGCGCGCTCTGGCCGGGCACGTCCGGCTGGCGCGCGGAACCCGGACGGCCCGCCGGGGTACGACCGTGAGGAGCACGATCCGGGCACTGTCCGCGCCCTTCCAGGCCCGGCTCCAGGACCGCGAAGGACTGTTCGCGAGCCGCCCGGCGGTCGTGACGCTGGCGGCCC
The DNA here is from genome assembly GCA_022826745.1 of Thermoanaerobaculia bacterium. GTDB lineage: Bacteria > Acidobacteriota > Thermoanaerobaculia > Multivoradales > Multivoraceae > Multivorans. The sequence continues at coordinate 55,668 of JAJDUI010000027.1, forward strand.
TGAGCCTCTTCCTGCTGGCGGTGCCGCTGACGATCGGCAAACCCGGTCAACCGGCGACACTCAAGGCGGACGAGCCCGCCTACTACCTGATGGCGCTCAGCCTCGCCCGCGACCTCGACCTGAGCTACGAGCCGGCGGACGGCGACCGGCTGCTCGAGGAGTTCCCGTTCACTTCGACCGGCAACCTGATCCTGATGACCTCGGACGGCTGGCAGACCGTCCACTACGGCAAGCCGCTGGCCTATCCGCTGTTCGGAGCGCCCTTCGCCGCCCTGTGGGGCGCGAACGGGCTGCTGTTCTTCAACATGGCGCTCTTCGTCGCCATGCTCTGGCTGGCCGCGATGTTCCTGGCGCGCCGCGCCTCGCCCGCGGTCGCCGCCGCCTTCGCCTGCGGCCTCCTGCTGCTCTCGGCCTGCTCGCGCTACGTGTTCTGGCTCCAGCCGGAGGTGTTCAACATGTTCGGCGTCGTCGGCGCCCTCTACTGGGGCTTCGAGAACCGCCGGCGCGCCTGGTGGCTGACGGCCCTCTCCGGCGTGCTGCTGGCGCTGCCCGCGTACAACAAGCCGATGTTCGCCGCGATCGCGCTGCCGCTGGCCGGCGCCTTCCTGTTGCGGCGGCAGTGGCGGACGGCCGCCCTCTGGATCGCCGGCTTCGCGGCCGCGCTGGCGCTGCTCTCCGCGATGTCGCTCGGCTGGACCGGCCAGCTCCTGCCCTACCTGGGCTCCGACGTGCGGGCGGCGGTCCGCGTGTGCGAGCCGGGCGGCTGGCCGGCTGAGATCGTCGAGGCGCGCCGGGTCGCCGAAGGCCAGGCCCCGACCACCGGCGAAGCGGCCGCCGCGGTCACCATCCCCGAATCGCCGACCGGCAACACGTTCTCCTGGCTCTTCCGCATTCCCCGCCAGTCGTTCGGCGAAGTCGTCGAGAACGCCGGCTACTTCCTCGTCGGCCGCCATGCCGGCCTGCTGCCCTACCACCCGTTCGCCGCCATCGCCTTCGGCCTGTTCCTGTTCGGCGGCCGCCGGGACCGGGACCGCTGGCTGCTGGTCCTCGGGCTGGCCGCGGTCGCCGGCTACTTCCTGCTCTTCATCGGCTGGAACTGGCAGGGCGGCGGCGGCTTCATCGGAAACCGCTACTTCGTCAGCGTGATGCCGGCCTTCCTGTTTCTCGTGCCCGGCCGGATCCCTCCCTGGACGTTGCCGGCCGGGGGCCTCGCCGCCGGCCTGTTCACCGGCGCGATGGTGCTCGCGCCGTTCGGCGTCACCGTGCCCGCGCCGACGCTGCAGGCGCACACCCGCAACGCGCCGCTCCGCTACCTGCCGTTCGAGTTCTCGCTGCGCAACGTGCCCGGCTACGAGCGGAGGAGCATCGCGGGCACGCGGATCCTGGGCCGTGCCGACCGGGTGCTGGAACGCGGCGGTGCCTGGTGGGTCGCCGCTCGCGGTCCGAGCGAACTGTTCCTCGAGTCCCGGCACCGGTACGACAGCCTGACGCTCTTCGTCACTTCGCCCGTGGCGCCGAACCGCGTGCGGCTGAAGCTCGACGGCGGTCCGGCGGCCGACCTGGACTTCGCCGAGGCCGGCCGGCGCCAGCGGGTGACGCTGCGGTCCCCGAAGCCGCACAAGGTCAGGAGGCGCGACGGCCACCGGAGCTACGTCCACCGCCTGCGCATCGAGACCACCCGCGGCGCGCCCACCGTCTGGACCAGGGTGCGGCCGCCCGCGCCGTGCGCCGTCTACGCCTGGAACCGCGAGACCGAAGAGACCTTCTACCTCGGCGCCGAGCTGCGGCTCCTCGCCAGCGAGGAGCACATGAACGCCGAGGTCTTCGCGGCCCGGATCGGCACCGTCGGCCTGATGCCGGCCACGCTTCCCGCGGGGGCGGAGGTCGAACTTCCGGTCGGCGTGACGAACGAGTCCCAGGTGACCTGGCGCCGCCAGGGCTACGTCGGAGTCAACCTCGCGTCCCGCTGGCGGCAGGGGATCGCGACGGACGAGGGCGAGGAGCCCGGCCTGCGGATCGCCCCGGAAGGCCGGCGCAGCCTGCTGCCGGACCTGGCGCCCGGCGGCTTCGAGACGGTGATGCTGCGGGTGCGCGCACCGGACGAGCCGGGCGACTACACCCTGGAGATCGACCTCGTGTACGAGCAGGTCGCCTGGTTCGAGCAGCGCGGCGGCGTGCCGCTGCGGCTGCCGATCCGCGTGGAGGCGCCGGCCGCGCCGGAGTGAGGCGCGCTCAGGCCAGCTCTTCCAGCAGGCCCGCCTCGCGCAGCGCGTCGGCCGCCTCGCCGACGACGCCCGGCGGCAACCCCGAGCGTTCCGCGATGTCGTCCAGGGAGTGCTCGCCGTCGCTCTGGTTGAGCACCCACAGCATGGCGATCTCGAACTCCTTGCGGCCCGCGCCGCCGAGTCCGCCGTAGAGGCCGCGGCGGCCGAGCTGGGGTTCGCCGAAAGGCTCGAGGTTGCGGTAGCGGCGGCTGCCGGCGGGGTGTTGGGACCGTGCTGGGGCTGATGGAGCGTCCGGGCCGGTGTGGGCCGCGCTTCTCTGGCCGTCTTCGGCGGCCGCCGGCGGGTGCGCCCGCGCACACAGTCTTTCTTCGAGCACGGCGGCGGTGGCCAGGTAGGCGGCAAGCGAGCCGGCGAGGGCTTCCGCGCTGATGAAGTCCAGGTCGTCGGCGGAGGTGTGGTACTCGGGGTAGCGACCCCAGGGCGTGCGGGTCAGGACGCCGACCGGCAGGTCGAAGCCGGGGGAGCAGTACTGCCGTTCGTCGTAGCCGAAGGGGAAGAAGTCCTCGGTGACGAGGTCCTCGCCGAGACCTGCCAGGGCGGCGGCCACGGCACGGTCGATCTCGCGGTCGCCGTGGCGGCTCTTCTTGTAGTGGAAGGCGCCGGCGTCGCCCAGGTTGGCGGCGATCAGCCCGTGGCGGAAGGTCTCCAGGCGGTCGCGGTTCCGGTCCAGCCAGGCGATCGCGCCGATGGCGCCCGGCGCGAACAGGAAGCGGTAGCTGTAGCGGCGCTCGGGAACCCGGGCGAGGGCCTCGGCCAGATGGACCGCGACGGCGATTCCCGAGAGGTTGTCGTTGGCGAGCTGCGGATGGCAGACGTGGCTGGAGATGAGGACCTCTTCGGCGGTCGCGCCCGGCAGCAGGCACTCGCCCCAGGTCATCGAGCCGTCCTCGAGCGAGGCGTCGATCGTCACCTCGTACTCTCCGGCGGGCAGTGACTCGAGAAGGCGGTAGGGCAGGCAGAAACCCCAGGTCTCCTCGTAGTACGAGGTGCGGTAGGGGATCAGGTCCGGCTGTTCCGGCAGGCTGTGGAGATGCGGCCGCAGCTCGTTCAGCGTCATCCGGCGATGGACAGGGACGCTGTAGCCGAGGAGGTGGAGGTTGTGGTCGGCGAAGTCGACAACCTTTCGGCCCGCGGGATCGCGGATCCAGGCCTCGCGAGGGTTCCACTCCCGCGGCACGGTCCAGTCGAGAACCGGCGTGCCGGTGGGAAGTTCGTGGACGTCGAGCGGGATCCGCCGGCTAATCCGTTCGAGGGTGGCGCGCACGCCGTCCCCTGTCAGGCTGCGGGGGATGAGGTAGAGCTCGCCGGCGAGGTCCATCATCGACCGGCCGGCGACGTCGCGGTCGAGGGCGGCGAGCGCCTGCCGGACGGTGGACATGGGCCTATTCTGCGCGATGCTGTGGCACCAGTATCGTCGCCGGCTTCGCCGGCGGCTGCTCTGTCCGGGGCTGCGCCGCTTCGCGACTCGCCCGCGAGCCGGCCAGAAGGCCGGCGCACCGACAGACCGACACTCGACCGCTACAGGTATCCCATCGCCTTCAGGCGCTCAATCTCCTGCCGGGTCCGCTCGACGTCCGTGCCGCCGACCGTGTCGACGGGCTGCCACGCGTCCCGGTAGGTCGCAACCCGGCGAGCCGAACCCGGGGCCGGCGGCGTCTCGAACGCCCCCTCCAGAACCCTGCCCTCGGCGTCCTCCGGGACAGGCAACCCCAGCAGCGCCAGCACGGTCGGGAAGACGTCGAACACATGGCTGCTCTCCAGCCGGTGGCCGCGGCGGATGCCGGGGCCGTACAGCAGCAGGACTCCGGGCGGGCCGTGCCGATGCTGGGTGTACAGCCGGTGCACGAAGGTCGGCGACTGGCCGTGGTCCGAGACGACGACGAAGATCGTCTCCGGCCCCAGGGCCTGGCGCAGCTCGCCTACGAGGCCGTCGATCCGCCGGTAGACGTCGGCCACGGCCTCGCCGTGCTCCTCGATCCCCGCCCGGGAGACGAACGGGAACAGCTCCGGCTCGGCCCAGCGCCAGCGCTGGTGGGAGACGGTGTCCGGTTCATGGGTGTTGAGGTTGAGGAAGCGCGGTGCCGGCAGGCCCTGCCCGGCGCGGTGCTCCAGGAGGGCGAGCACGGCCCGGTGCTGCCAGTCGAGGTCCGGCCGGCCGGCGGCCGCATCCAGGACCTCCTGAGGCACGTCGGGCGGCTGGGCGAACCAGTCGAGCGTCGCGCCCGCGCCGCCGGAGGCGGCCAGCGCATCGTTCAGGCCGTACCCGAGCATCCGGCTCGACGGCTCGAGCATCTCCTGCGCCGGGAACGAGTAGAAGTAGCCGTCGACGACGACCGTCGGCAGGCCGGCCCGGTCCGTGATTTCCCAGATCGGCGGCGACGGCAGGTCGAGCCGGTTGACGAAACGCCGCGAGATCACCGGCACCCGGGCCACCTGGTCGATCAGCTCCTTGAAGCTCGTGCGGTGAACCGGGAACAGGCCGGCGCCCGAACCGGGGAAGCGGATCCGGTAGAAGTCGTGGACGCCGTGCCGCCGGGGCGCCTCGCCGGTGTAGATCGACGCCCAGATCACGGCGGAGTTCGCGTCGCTGATCGTCCCGAGCCGGCTCGACGTGCCGTCGCGGACGAACTCGGCCAGGTTCGGCATTTCGCCGGCGTCGATCAGCTTGTCGAGCATGCCGGGGTCCACCCCGTCGAAGCCGAGCAGGGCCACCGGCGGCCCTTCGCCGGCGACCAGCGCCGTCGGGTCGAAGGACGCCGCCCTTTCCTCCGGAACGAGCCGGAACGCGATCGGCAGCGCCACGTGGGCCGCGACCAGGGCGATCGCGAGCGCGGCCACGAGTCGCGGCAGCCGGCCGGCGGCGGCGAGACGGGCGACCCGGGCCGCCAGCACCCAGGTGACGACCCAGATGGCGGCGCCCGCCAGGGTGCAGGCCACGGCGAGAAACAGCGCCATGCCCCGGACGCCGGCGGGCGTGAACCACGGCACCTGGCCGTAGGTCAGGCCGTAGAACAGAAAGAGCTCGAAGAAGACGAGATTGAAGAGGCAGGCGGCGAGCGTGGCCGGGTTCCCGGCCGGCCTGCGGCGCAGGCTAGCGAGCGTCCGCCACACCAGGCCCAGGCCGCCGAAGGCGGCGCCGGCCCAGACCCCGTAGAGCAGCGCGAAGAGGAGGAGCGCGGCGATGCCCACAACCGCGCTGTCCGTCCGGTTGTGCACCAGGTGCGCAAGCGAGATCGGGCCGCCGAACAGCAGCGCGCCGAACAGCAGTCCGGCCCTCAGGTCGCGGCCGCAGGCGGCCAGCGACCCGCGAACGAAGGCAGCGGCGCCAGCACGTTCGGCCACGGGCCGGGATGATACGGCAGCGCTGGTAGGGTCGCGCTCCCCGCGTCGCCGCGACGCGGGCCGAACCGCAAGTTGCCTGAAGGAACTGGACATGGCGAACGTAGTCGTCGTCGGCATGCAGTGGGGCGACGAGGGCAAGGGGAAGATCATCGATCTCCTGTGCCCCGCCTTCGATGCCGTGGTCCGCTTCCAGGGCGGCAACAACGCCGGCCATACCGTGAAGTTCGGCAGCGGCGAGGGCGACGAGCACTTCGCCCTGCACTTGATCCCCTCCGGCATCCTGCACGAGGGCGTGGCCTGCTACCTCGGCAACGGCATGGTGATCGACCCGGACGCCTTCCTGGGCGAGGTCGATCAATTGGAGCAGCGCGGGGTTCGACCCGCCGGGCGGCTCAGGATCTCCGACCGCGCCCATGCCCTGACACCGGTCCACGTCGCCCTCGACCGGGTGCGAGAGGAGGCGCGGGGAGCGGACCGGATCGGCACGACCGCCAAGGGCATCGGCCCCGCGTACGAGAGCAAGATCGGCCGCACCGGCATCCGCCTGGCCGAGCTCGTCGCCGGCGGCGAGGCGATGACGAAGCGCCAGATCGTGCGGGTGGCGGACTTCGAGCGCCCCGCCGCCGAAGGCGCGGAACTCGACCCCGAAGCCGCCGCGGCCGACTTCAGCCGCTGGGCCGAGCGCCTCGCTCCTTACCTCTGCGACCTGTCCGTCGAGCTGGACGGTCTGATCCGGAAGGGCGGCACCGTGCTCTTCGAGGGCGCCCAGGGCGCCCTCCTCGACGTCGACCACGGGACCTATCCCTACGTGACGAGCTCGAACTCGACGACCGGCGGCGCGGCCGTCGGCAGCGGCGTACCGCCGACGGCGATCGACGGCGCGATCGGCGTGGTGAAGGCCTACACCACCCGGGTCGGCGAGGGGCCGATGCCCACCGAGCTCGTGGACGGCGTCGGCCTCCACCTCCGGGACCGAGGACACGAGTTCGGCACGACGACCGGCCGGCCGCGCCGCTGCGGCTGGCTCGACCTGGTCGTCCTGCGGCACGCCTCCCGGGTCAACGGGGCGCGCTCTCTGGCGCTGACGAAGATCGACGTGCTCGACGAACTGGAAGAACTCCAGGTCTGCGTCGCCTACCGGATCGGCGGCGAGGTGGTGCGCAACCTGCCGGCGGTCACCGACCGGCTGGAAGCCGCCGAGCCGATCTACCGCACCTTCCCCGGCTGGAAGCAGGACACGCGCGGGGTGCTCGACCGGAACGACCTGCCGCGGGCCGCCCTCGACTACGTCGACTTCCTGGAGCAGGAACTCGACGCCGGCGCGGATCTGATCTCCTCCGGCCCGCGGCGTGAGGAGACGGTGGTGAGCGGTGGAGGAAGGCTCGAGGAGTGGCTGGGGGAGCGGTTCGGAGCAGTGCGGGCGGCCGTCGGCGAGTAGAGCCGTATACTGCGCCGGGCCGTTAGCTCAGTTGGTAGAGCAGTGGACTTTTAATCCAAGGGTCGGGGGTTCGATCCCCTCACGGCCCACCAGATGTGCCGCCGGGTGGAGCCACCAGGCTCGTTCCCGACGCGGCCAGGCGGCGCCCCGGAAGCGAACCACCCGCCGGTTCGCGGCGCTCCCCGTTCCGTTCGCGCTGCCTGGCCCGGCGCCGCACGCCCAGCACCCAGATGACGACACCGGTGACGGACAGCACCGCCGTGACGATGCCGGCCAGGAAGACGATGATGCGCCCGGGCAGGCCGAGAATCTGGCCGCTGTGGATCGGGAACTGAAGCCGGTAGATCACGTCCGCGGCGCTGCCCTCGAGCGGCACGCTGTCGCCGATCAGGACGCCGTCGTGGCCGTCGACGTAGAGAATCGGCGGCCCCAAGCCGGACCGCATGCCCTCGAAGGACTCGAAGTAGACGATGTAGTAGGCCTGCGCGGGTACGACGCCCACGCGGCTCAAGCCGGCCGGCCAGCCGCGGCGCGAGGCCTCGACAGAGGCCAGGTCGATCGCCCGGTCGAAACCGATCAGGTCCCTGCCCCAATCCTCCGGCGCCAGGACCTCGCGCGTTTCGAACGGGTACGGCTTCGGCTTGGAGAACACCTCGACAACCGGCCGGAAGACCTCGCGATTCAGGTTGAAGTACACGCCGCTGACCGCGAGCAGGAACAGGACGCCCCAGAGCCATAGACCGCTCGCGCGATGCGTGTCGTAGTTCGCCCGCTCGCCGCCGGCGTCCGTCTTCACCTTCCAGGACTTCTTCCAGCGCGACCAGAACGGGCGGCGTCGCGGCAGCGTCAGGTAGAAACCGATCAGGCAGTCGAAGGCCCACAGGAGCGAGATGCCGCCGAGCAACCAGACGCCGATGCGCCCCGGCGCGTGCAGCGTGTAGTGGAGGCGGTAGATGAAGGGCATGAGCTCCGCTCGTCCGAAACAGCAGGCTCCCCGGTCACGGGTCCCGAGGACCTCGCCCGACGCCGGATCCGCCCAGACCTGGTCGAAGCCGAGCTCGGCGGCGTAGTCCAGGTCGGCGGCGAGAGCCGGGGCCTTCGGCTGGACGTAGGCGCGCGCGGCGTGGCCGCTGTCGCCGGGCAGCGTCACGTTCGTCACCCGGATGCGGTCGTCCCAGGCCTCGATGCGCGAGACGAGCTCCGACGCCGACAGCGCCGGACGGCCTGGCGGCACGTGCATCAGATCGGGATTCAGCCAGGCGTCGAGCTCCTCGTAGAAGGCGAGCGCGCTCCCGGTCAGACCGACGACCACGAGAAAGAGCGCCAGGGTGAGTCCGGCGTAGCGATGCAACTTGCGGGCGAATCGGCGCATCGGAAGGCGGATAGTGGATCGAATCGGTCCTCTTTTGTCAATGCCGACTCGGCGCACGTCTGATGTCGGCGCTAACGCGGTGCGTAGTACCAGATCGGCGACGACCAGGCGCGCTCCTGGATCGTCAGCGGCACCCCGCCCCTGGGTTCCACGCCCGCCCGCAGCGCGTCCCAGGTGGTCCAGCGGCAGGTCGGGTTCTCAAGCACCCGCACGTAGTAGACGGCGTCGGTGCCCGGGTCGAAGTCGGGGTCCTCCCAGACCGTCGTCAGTTCGCCGGCGCCCAGATCGTCGCTGAAGGAGCAGTCGGAGAGATCGACGGTCGCCCCGTTGTCTGGACAGCGGTGGGTCTCCGGATCGACCGCTCCGCCATCGGCGCAGGCCACGTCGTAGACCTGCTCGCGGATCTCCTTGTGGTAGCCGCTGTCGTACCAGCCCTTGACGACCTGGAGGCGCTGGAGCGGCGCGCTGTGCCGGTCCCGCTGGGCCCAGACCAGGAAGCGGGGCGCCGCGTCGCTGTCGGCGAGCAGGTCGCCGCCCATCGGTACGCCGTCCGCGTAGGCCTGGGCGATCAGCTCCGGGCTCGCCGTGTCGAGGCCGTCGTAGTCGAAGCCGCCGAAGAAGCGGAGCCGGATCCGGGTGCCGGAGGTGGCGTAGGTCTCCTTGCGGCGCATCCCGCGGAAGATCGCGTCGCGGGTGTTCTCTTCCGCCCACACCGCGGCCAGGCCGGAGGCCGAGAACTGTGCGCTCCGCATGCCGAAGTAGGGTCCGAGCTCGTCGTCGACGACGGTGCCGCGCGCCTGAGCGGCCGGCGGGAGGTCGGCGATGTAGTCGAGCCGCTCCGGGGAGACCGGCACCGCGGCCCGGTTCTCGGGACTCGCCGAGGTCGGCGAGGAGCCGAAGTAGTTCGACTCGTCGAACGACGGCGCGCCGTTGTGGGTGTCGGTGGAGCCGACGAAACCGATCTTGAACGGGTTGCCGCGCCCCTCCTGCTCGAGCGCCAGGCCGCTGGCCAGGGCCTGCCGCGCGTAGCTTCTGCTCGGATCACTGTGGGACGTGATCTTGCCCTTGCGGGTGTTCATGATCTCGAAGTCGGCCCATTCGTCATCCGGCGAGAGCTTCGGGTGGGTCTCCGAGGTGCCCTTGACTTGGGTCAGTTCGACCAGCGGCTCGTTGCGCATCCGCTGTTCGGCGAACGCGTTGTCGATCGCCCGGCCGTCGGAGTACTTGAGCCGGAACACCTGGCCGTGCGACTGGTTCATGTTGTGCGGGATCGCCAGGCTGTCGACCCCCTGCTCGCGCAGCCTGTCCATCCAGCTCCAGAGCCGCTCCGGCTCGTGGGAGTCGATCCGGGTGAACGGCCGGGCCGGCGCCTTCGACCCGGCGAAGATGACGTTCCGGTGGTACGCCGCCGACTCGGGCGCCGGCGTCGAGGAGGTCCACTCATAGGCGATGAAGGTGGTGAAGTTGCCCGGGTCGTTGTGGCGCTCAGCGGCGAGGATCGAGTCCTCCCAGGCCGAGCGGTGGGCGCCGTCGTCGAAGGACGCGTACTGCATCTGCGGGTGGTTCGCCATCCGGGCCTGTTGCCGTCGCAGGGGGCCCCCGTCGGTGCGCATCTGGCGGCCGAAGCGCTCGCGGAACAGGACCGCCCGCTTCTGCAGCGAGTACGCGTGCAGGTTGTCGCCCTCGTTCACGCCGTGAAACGCCTCCGCGCCGGGAACCTGGCCCACGCGAGTCGACGGGTCGGCCCACAGCGGCACGACTCCCAGGAAGAACCCGTGGTCCGAGACGGCGGCAAAGTCCAGCGGCTCGCGGAGGTTCATCGGGTCGCCGAACGAACTCTCGATCTCCTCACCCTTGGCAAAGCGGTAGGTCTGGTCGGGCGAGACCTCGGTGCCGAGCAGGTAGGCGTCGAAGGAGTAGCGGGTATGGATGTGGACGTCGCCGAAGTAGACGTTGCGGTGCTCGTTGTAATCCTCGGTCCGCTCGGCCGGCACGGGCGACTCGTCGTAGTCCCCGACGGACAACGACGTGTCCGTGCAGCCGAGGACGATGAGGCTCAGGATGACGGCCGCGGCTGAGAACTGCGGCGCTGTCGTTCGACGCTTCGACACGGGCACCTCCCCTGAGTCCGGGCGACTGACGCCAGGCCGGCGATTCCGGCCGCGGCGCTGCCGCCAGGAGGCGACTCTAACGCCGTTCGGACAACGGCGCCCGGGTCGCTCGAGTCGGCCCCGACCATTAGGATCGCCTCCATGCGCACCCGATCAACGCTCTTCGTCACCTTCCTGACCGCAGTCGCATCGTTGCTCGCCGCGGCGGCGACCGCCGGCGACGACCGCGGCACCCTGCTCGACCGAATCGACGGATTGGTCACCGAGTCGATGGAGGCCACGCAGACGCCCGGCATCTCGGTGGCGGTCCAGCACCGCGGCGAACTGATAGTCGCCAGGGGCTACGGCTTCGCCGACGTCGAGAACCAGGTTCCCGCCACCGAGCACACCGTCTACCGCATCGGTTCCGTCACCAAGCAGTTCACGGCGGCGGCGGTGATGAAGCTCGTCGGGGAGGGGAAGGTCGCTCTCGACGAGCCGATGACGAAGTACTTCCCCGACTACCCCGTCGGGGAGTTTCACATCACGGTAGGGCAGTTGCTCGATCACACGAGCGGCATCAAGGGCTACACCGAGATGCCGGCGTTCTGGGAGCAGGGCAGGCTCGACCTCTCCCACGAGCAGATGATCGAGCTGTTCTCGGCAGAGGCCTACGAGTTCGAGCCGGGGGACCGTTACCAGTACAACAACTCCGCCTACTACCTGGCCGGTCTCCTGGTCGAGAAGGCGAGCGGCAAGTCGTACGCGGAGTACCTGGAGGAGACGTTCTTCCGGCCGCTCGGGATGCGCGAGTCGCACTACCTCTACAACGACCCGATCGTGCCCAACCGCGCCGAGGGCTACCGGGTCGAGGACGGCGTCCTGCTGAACGACGAGCCGCTGTCCATGCACCTGCCGTTCGCCGCGGGAGCGCTCGGCTCCAGCGTTCTCGACCTGGTGCGCTGGACGGTGGCGCTCGGCGCCGGCGATGTCGTCGGGCCGGACGGGCTCGAGGCGATGACGACCCGGCGGCGGCTGCCCGGCGGCGACGAGATCGGCTACGGCCTCGGCCTGTTCGTCGGCGAGATGGCCGGCCACCGCCTGATCGAGCACGCCGGCGGCATCAACGGCTTCCTGAGCCAGCTCGCCTGGTACCCGGACGACGATCTGATCGTCGCCGTGCTCGCGAACAGCCGCTCCGCCGAGCCCGGGCCCCTGCAGGCCCGGATCGCGCGCGCCGTGCTGGGCGTGCCGGAGCCCGACCACGCCCCGGTCGCGCTGGAACAGGACGAGCTCGAGCGCTACGCCGGCATCTACGACTTCGGCCGCAGCCCGCTACCGGTCGCGGTGAAGGACGGCGTGCTCCTGATCGCGGGCCGGGAGACCGTGCCGATCGGCGAGCACCGCTTCGCCGGCACCCGGGACCAGGAGCAGATGGCGATCTTCGAGGTCGATCCCGATACCGGGAAGGCGACCCACCTGCGCCTGGAACGCTGGGGCCAGGTGCAGCGCGGAAAGCGCGCCGGCGCCGATCAGTAGAAAGGCGCCCCACCATGTGGAACGGCTCGCCTGTGCAAAACAGAAACCGATTTCTATTCTGCGCAGCCGCGTCAGATGTGCCACTCGATCGTGTCGCCGTTGTAGTCGGTCGTCGCGCGCCGCGACGGCGGTGAGACGCGGCCGTCCTCCATCTCTTCGCTCCAGCGGGCGAAGGCCTCCTTCATCTTCGCGATGACGTCCGGGTTGGCCGCTGAGAGGTCTTCGGACTCGCCGGGATCCTCATCGACGTCATACAGGCGCACCCGGTCGCCCGCCATCAGCAGCTTCCAGGAACCGTGACGGACCGCGGCGTTCGGCCCCGAGCGCCAGAACAGGTACTCGTGAGGAGCGCCCTCCGTCTCGCCTGACAGGTAGGGGATGAGGTCGACGCCGTCGAGTCGGTAGCTCTCCACGTCGGGCACCCCCGCCAGGCTCGCCGAGGTGGCGAAGAGGTCGAGCGAGCTGACCGGGTGCTCGTAGACGGTGCCCTCCGGGATGCGGCCGGGGAAGCGCATCAAGAAGGGCACCCGGATGCCGCCCTCGTAGAGGTTCCGCTTGTGGCCGATCAGCGGGCTGTTGTGGATCCGCTCGGTGTCCTGGGTGGACATCGCGCCGTTGTCGGAAGTGAAGATGACCAGCGTGTTGTCCGCGAGGCCGTGCTCCTCGAGCTTCGCGAGAACCATGCCGACGGCGTCGTCGAGGGCGCTGACCATGCCCGCGTAGACCCGCCGGTACGGGTCGTCGAAGTCCGGGAAGCGCTGGTAGTGCTCGTCCATCACCTGCATCGGGGCGTGAACCGCGTAGAAGGCGAGGTAGAGGAAGAAGGGCTTGTCCCGGTTGCGGTCGATGAAGTCCGTTCCCTCGCGGGCGAGCTGGGTGGTCTGGTACTCCTTCAGCTCGTCCTCCTCCCGGCCCCTGAACATGGCGACGATGCGGTCCGGGTTCCCGCGGGTGACCGGCTTCATCTCCAGCGCGTGCGCGCCCGGCCAGGTCGGGTCCACGTAGTTCATGCCGGAGGGCATGCCGTAGAAGTAGTCGAAGCCGCGGTCGAGCGGATGGAGCAGCCGCCGCATCCCGAGCTGCCACTTGCCGATCGCCGCGCTGGTGTAGCCGGCCGTCTTCAGCGCATCGGCGATCGTGCGGTGGTGAACACCGAGCGTCCCGCGAGCGGCGCCGATGGGCGGCACGGTCTGCGAGTTCAGCTCCTTGCCCCAGCGCTGCTGGTAGCGGCCGGTGATCAGACCGTTGCGCGACGGGTTGCAGACCGGCGCGGTCATGTAGCCGGAGACGAAGCGCACGCCGTCCTCGCCGAGCGAGTCGATGTGCGGAGTCGGGATGCCGGCGCCGCCGTAGGCCGAGATCGCGCCATAGCCGAGGTCGTCGGCGAAGAGGAGGACGACGTTGGGTGGATCCTCGGCGGCTGCCGCAGCCGTCGCCAGCAGGAAGCAGGAGATGACGAGTCTCTTCATCGGGCATCCTCCCTTCGAACATCGTTCGGGTTTCTTCCGTTCAGGATACACGCGCCCCGGGCGAGGATCGGCCTTCCGCGAGCAAGTACGATTGCTCGCCATGCGATCCGCCAGCGCCTCGAACCTGACCGCCGCCGTCGCGGCGGCGCTTCTCTTCACCGCCTGCGGCCCGACCGACGAAGACTGGCCCGTGTACCTGGGCGACTCCGGACGCCGGCACTACAGCCCGCTGACCGAGATCGACCGGGACAACGTGAGCCAGCTCGAGGTCGCCTGGGTCTACGACGCGGGCGAACCCCGGGGCCCCGGCGCCACGATGTACACGAGCCCCCTGGTCATCGACGGGGTGCTCTACGCCCTCTCGCCCCATCTCGACGCCTTCGCGCTCGACGCCGCCACGGGCGAGGAGATCTGGCGCAGCGATCTGGAGCTTCCCGGCAACGCCCAGCGCGGCCTCATGTGGTGGGAGAACGGCTCCGAGCGGCGGCTCTTCTACACCCACGGCAAGGACCTGATCGCGCTCGACGCCGCCGACGGCAGCCTGGTCGAGGGCTTCGGCAACGGCGGCGTCCTCGACCTGACGCCGGACGTCGACCGGGCCGGCGTCATCTTCGTCACCGTGGCCGGACTCGTCTTCGAGGACAAGCTGATCCTCGGCTTCTCGACGAACGAGGACGCGAACGCGTACCCCGGTTCGATCCGGGCCTTCAGCGCGGTGGACGGCAGCCTGGTCTGGCAGTTCGACACGATTCCGAAGCCTGGCGACACCGGCTCCGAGACCTGGGCCGAAGGCTCGCTCGAGCGCGCGGGCGGCGCCAACGTCTGGACCGGCATGGCGCTCGACGAGGAGCGCGGCATCGTGTTCGCGCCGACCGGTTCGGCGACGCCCGACTTCTACGGCGCGAGCCGTCTCGGCGACAACCTGTTCTCGGACGCGCTGGTCGCCGTGGACGCGCGCACGGGCGAACTGAAGTGGCACTTCCAGGTCGTCCGCCACGACCTCTGGGACAAGGACAACCCGTCGCCGCCGACGCTCGTTCAACTCGAGCGCGACGGCCGCACGATCGACGCGGTCGCGATCACGACGAAGACGGGGCAGCTCTACGTCTTCGACCGGGAGACCGGCGAGTCGATGCACCCGATCCACGAGATCGAGACGCCGATTCCGAGCACCCTGCCGGGCGAGGTGACGGCGCCGACCCAGCCCATGTCCGCCGTCGTCATCAGCCGCCAGGACTTCGAGATCACGAACCGCACTCCGGAAGCGCGGGCGTTCGTCGAGGAGCGGATCAAGGACTGGGATCTGCGCCCCTGGGCGCCGCCGAAGGTCGGCACCGTCCTCTTCATGCCGTGGTACGACGGCGGCGGCGAGTGGGGCGGCTCGGCGTTCGACCCGAACACGAACCACCTGATCGTCAATGCCAACGACGTCGCCGGCATTCTCAACCTCACCGAAGTTCCCGTCGGCTTCAGCCGCTACGGCACCTATGCGCTTCACTGCGGACGCTGCCATGGGCTGAAGCTCGAAGGCACCGACATGGGCGGCCCCCTGCTCGGCGTCGGCGACCGCCTGTCCCGCGGCGAAATGCGCCGGATCATCCGCGAGGGCAGCGGTCGGATGGAGGGCTTCGCGCACCTGAACCGGATCGAACTGGGCGCGATCGAGGCGTACATCCTGTCCCCGGAGCCCGAAGAGGACGAGCCCAGGGGCGAACTCGCCTACGCGCTCGGCGGCTACGTCTACCTCCGCGACCACGAGAACCTGCCCGGCAACTCGCCGCCCTGGGGAACGCTCAACTCGATCGACCTCGCCACCGGCGAGATCGCCTGGAAGGTGCCCTTCGGCGACTATCCCTCGCACCCCGGCCTCGGCTTCGGCGCGGTCAACTACGGCGGGCCGGTGGTCACGGCCTCGGGCATCATCTTCATCGGCGCGACGCCCGACGAGATGTTCCGCGCCTACGACACGCGGAACGGCGAGATCCTCTGGGAGACGAAGCTCTCGGCAGCGGGCTACGCGACGCCGGCCGTCTACAGCGTCGACGGCAAGCAGTACGTCGTGATCGCCGCCGGCGGTGGGCGTACGGGCGGGCCTTCCGGAGGCGAGTACATCGCGTTCAGCCTGCCGGAGTAGTTGATACCGGCAGAAAGTTGTTGCATGCGGGGAAAAATGCGGCTAGTTTACCCGCGTGTACGAACGATCGCTGACTCCGGTCCTCCGCTCCTCGCGGCGCAGCGCTCTTGTTCTCGGTCCCCGTCAGGTCGGCAAGTCGACCCTGCTGGCGAGCCTCGAGCCGGACCGGTCCGTCAACCTGGCGGACCCCGGGGTATTCCGGGACTACGTGGCCCAGCCCGAGCGCCTGTCCCGGGAACTGACCACCGCGCCTGAGGACGCGACGACCGTCTTCCTGGACGAGGTCCAGCGAGTGCCGGCCCTGCTCGATGTCGTCCAGGTGCTGCTCGACCAGAGACCGCCGCGCTTCCGGTTCCTGCTGTCCGGATCGAGCGCCCGCAAGCTGCGGCGAGGACAGGCCAACCTGCTGCCCGGCCGGATCCACGTTCACTACATGCATCCGCTGCTCGCCTGTGAGCTCGGTTCCGACTTCGACCTCGACCGGGTGCTCGCCCACGGCAGCCTGCCCGGTATCTACGCCGAAGCCGACGAGGCGACCCGCTCGCTCGACCTGAGGAGCTACGTCGACACCTACCTGCGCGCCGAGATCCAGGCCGAGGCCCTGGTCCGCAATGTCGGCGGCTTCGCCCGGCTGCTCGATCTCGCGGCTGCGGCGTCAGGCCGCATCCTCAACCTGAACTCCCTCTGCAAGGCCGCCGGCATCGCGCACGAGACCGCACGGAGATATCTGGACGTCCTCGAAGACACCCTGGTCGTCTTTCGTGTCCCCGCCTGGAGCGGCTCGGACCGCTCCTCCCTGGTTCGCCACGGCAAGCTCTTCCTGTTCGACCTGGGCGTCCGCAACGCGTTGCTCCGCCGGCCGCTGGATCGACCGCTGGACGACGAGCGCGGCCTCCTGCTCGAGCACCTGGTGGCCTACGAGCTGCATCGGCGCCTCGGTACCCTCTGGCCCGAGGCGGCGCTCTACCACTACCGCACGCGGCACGGAGCGGAGGTCGACTTCGTGCTGGAAGTGGGCAGGGAGCTATGGGGGATCGAGGTCAAGGCGAGCCGGCGCGCGGACCGAGGCGTCCTCCGCGGTTTTCGGTCGCTCGCCAGCCGGACGGATCGCCTGAAGCGCCGGATCGTCGTCTACCTGGGGGATCGGCCGCAGCGGATCGATGGTGTGGAGGTGCTGGCGTTAGAGGAGTTCGTGGCGCTGCTGCCGGGCTAGAGGCGGACCCGCAGGCCGCGATCCAAGTTACGCCTTCCTCTTCGAGAACTCACCAAGCCACGCGATCAACTCTTGGAGATCGGTCTCCAGTTCGTCGGCTGTCAGCGCAAGAACGGGTGTCTCCTCGGGCTGAGAATGCTCAGGAAAGGAGTACCTCGTCATCATCCCGTCCACCAGATTACAGTCCTCGACCCGCACTCTCGCCACCAGCCGCAACTTGCCTTTCGTGTTTATCGGCCTTCGGAACCGTGTTACTACATCCGCAAGCAGCACCTTCTCTACGATGTTCTCAAGCGTGATCCTGAGATCTCTGCACAACTCCGCTCTTCGCGCTCTCGCCCCCTCCAGATTCTGAGCTTCCTCAGCCTTCCGGATAGCAGACAGACGTTCATCCGCCAGTTGATTCAGTGCTCGGTCGGGCCGCTGTGCATGTAGCGGTGAGCCACTCGGTACGCCGGCCCCCCACGGAGTCCGTTCCAAGGAACTTACTTGGACTTTCACACCCCTCGAGGACGCCGACTGGCTCAGGGCCATCATGAATGGAAGGCGATGTGTGAACACGATCACCTGCCTCGTGCCAGCTAGCTCAACTAGTCGATCAGCAACTCTCTCTTCGTGTTCCTGGTCCAAAGAGGACATTGGGTCGTCGAACACAAAGGGCACGTCTCTTTCTTCTGCCAGGACGTCAGCGAAGCACGCCGCGAGCGACACGATCCGTTTCTCGCCGTCGCTTAGAATCGCGGCGGTTTCGTGTGAAGAGTCGGTCCGCAGGACCAGCCTGTGGAGGACGCGGCCCTTGATGGTCCTGCTCTTCACCATCTCGACTCGAAGGTAGTCGGCACCAAACCGCTTCAACTCGGACCTGAAGCGGTCTCCAAAAGCTTGGGTGACGAGCTTCTCCGACAAACTCGTCGCCAGCCGTGACAACCGATTTGTGCCAGTGAGCGTCCTCGCATTGTCTAAAGCCGCAACAGCCCTGAGGCGGTCGACTTCCTCCCGGACCGCCGACCTTTGCTGATAGAGCCACTGTTGCGAGGCCAGTTCCGCTCGCTGACGCCCCAGTTCCCCAAGATCCGTACCCTCGGCATCCTTCTCGAACGCTTGCAGCTCTCTTCGGGCCAAGGTCAACAGACTCTGGAGCGCTTCCATCTGGCCTCCGGGACGAGGCGGCAAGGGAGCCAGTCGGCCAGTGCCGTCCTTGAAGGACTGAGATCGCGGTCGGAGCGCGTCCAAGTAATCCGTGATCTGCGCACGGTCCGCTTCCGCGCCGATGCCGGCGCGGTCCAGGCGCGCGTGGAGGTCTTCAAGCGACGGCAGCCTGGGAAGCGCTTCGATCATGTCCCGTACCCGAGCCTCAGCAGCGCTGGCCTTAGCTTCGAGGGCTCCTTTCGCAATGGCCTCGAAGGAGATCAGTCGTTCAACCGCCGACGACTGCAGGGGCTGCTGACAAAGGACGCAGTGGGCTGTGGCGTCAACCACTGGGAACGGGTCGCTGGGATACGCCTCTACCTCGGAGTAGTTCCGGGCTGCCTCCCATAGTCGGCGCCAGTGGTCCGAGCCAACGCCCCTCACAGGCGTTGCCGCCCTACTGGCCCCGTCAACGGCCTCCTGTCGGCTCGCTGCGGCCTTTCTCCGCGCCGCCTCCAGTTGTCGATACGAGACGTCCGAAAGACCCTCCCTCGCGTCCTCAAGGAGGCTCTTCAACGCTTCAAGCGCTCGGACTCTACTACGCTGTTCTGCTGCTCTCTGCCTAGGATCCACTCCTGAGAGGCGAACGTTCAACTGCTCCAAATGGACCGAGTCCTCGGCCGTCCAGCCGGAATGCCGGTCGACGTCTTCGCGCTTCGTTGATGGCCGCAGCGCCCTCAGCCAGCGACCTGCCGCCGTCTCCGCATACTCTGTAGGAACTCTCGGCAATCGCGAGGGCATCGACTCTTGCTGCAGCGTGAGAGCTCCATTAACACGCCCGCACGCATCGACAAGCCGCCGCACCAGCGCCAGTTCAGGCGGCTCATACACGGTCTCGTGTTCCTGATTGACGTAGACACGCTCGCAAGCCTGGTCGAAGACTGCGACTCGCCTCAACTCCTCGATCGGCCCATCGCTGACACACCACTGGACCTGCTTGGATTCGTCGCCCAGGTCGAAGTTGATTCGACAGCCTTGACTCGCGGCCTGTCTTCTGAAGACATCCGGTAAGAGATCGCCGCGCGCCTTCGCGTCGCAAGCGTGCTTGAGGATCCGCATGTAGCCGGACTTTCCCGCACCGTTCCGCCCGTAAACTATCGATAGCGGTTCTGAGCCGAAGTCAAGCTCGTTCTCCGACGCCAAGGCATTGATACCCACGACGTTCTCGATCGATTTCAATCGTAGAGAACCGGGTGCACTCGATTCCTCCACCCCGGGGAGAGTCCCGGAGTCTTCGCACGCCACGTCAAGCGTGCCATTCGCCTCCTGCTTACAGAGTTCAACCAGTTCCTCATAGTCGCCGTCGGAAAGCTCGTCGGCCGCGTATAGCCGGCGCGCAGCCTCCTGCAGCCATCGAGGCTGTTCGCTCAGCCATGCGTTCAGGTCAACCATCAGTGTCCTCCGAACCGCGCTCGGACCTTCCCATCGCGGAGGGACTCTACTTAGCTCCGCGGCCGTAGTCGTGCCGTCGGCTTGACTCAGGCTGTAGGGGACTCCGGCGAGCCGCGTCGAGTCACGGCGCCACGCTGTGGCGGCGCAGGAAGTCGAGCAGTAGTTCGACCGTCCGGTCGCCTTCCTTGATCATGTTGGGCAGGATCGAGTTGTGGGTGCGGTCGACCAGCCACTCGAACTCGACTTCGGCGCCGGCCGCCTTCATCGCCTCGAACATGTCCAGGTTCTGCTGCCGGCGGTTCTCCGTGTCGCCGTCGGCGACGGTGATCAGCATCGGCGGCAGACCGGACGCGACGTAGCGGATCGGCGAGGCTTCGCGGACGAGTTCGGCGTCGCCACGCCAGGTCAGAAGGTGGCGCTCGCGGCCGGCCCGTTCGGCGTTCATCAGGCCGGTGATCGGCAAGGACGCGCGGATGTGGCTCAGGCCGAGTCCCTTGGCGTCGAGGTAGCGCCCGTCGACCGACAGAAGCGCCGCGATATGGCCGCCGGCGGAGCCGCCGGAGATGGCGATGCGGTCGCGGTCGCCGCCGTACTCCGGGACGTGGTCCCAGGCCCAGCGAAACGCAGTGGCCGCGTCCTCGATGTAGGCGGGGAAGGCGTACTCGGGGGACAGGCGGTAGTTCGGCGCGGCGACGAGATAGCCGAGAGAGGCGAACCGTGGCCCGAGTTCGACCAGGGTCGCCTTGTCGCCGTTGTAGAGCCCGCCGCCGTGGAAGAAGAGGATGACGGGATGCGGGCCGTCGCCGGCCGGGACGTAGAGGTCGAGCTTGCCCCGGCCGCCGGCGTACCCGGTGCCGGTCGCGTACTCGAGGTTGCGAACGATGCGGATTCCGTTCGCGGTCTCCTCGGCGAAGTCCCAGTTGTCCGGGCCCCGCCGGGTCTTGCGGCCGCGGCCGGCGCCCCCACGGCCGACCGTGTCGAGTTCCTCGGCGGAGAGGGTGCCGTCGTCGTCGGCATCGAGCGCGAAGAGCAGGACGCGTCGCGCCTGGGCGGGGAGTTCGGAGGCGACCAAGGTGCCGTCCGCGTCGGCGTCCAGGGCGGCCACGAGAGGTGACGGTGCGTCGGGCGGGAGCTGAAGGGCTGCGGCGGCGAGAGCGAAGGCGGCGACCGGGTGGATCATGGGCAGCTCCTAGGGGAATCGCTACGTCCCAGTATGGTCGCCGCTTCGCGGCGCGTCTACCTGGCCGCCTGCGGCGGCAAGCCGGCCAGAAGGCCGGCACACCGACACTGACGCCGGTCAGCCGTCGAGGAGTTGCCGCGCGCGTGCCGCGATCGCGGTGGCGTTGATGCCGAGGTTCTCGACCAGGTCGCTGTACGGGGCGGAAGCGCCGAAACGGTCGAGGCCGAGGACGTCGCCGTCGGAGCCGGTCCAGCGCTCCCAGCCGAGGGTCGCGGCGGCCTCGACGGCGAGCCGGCGGCGGACGGTCGGCGGCAGGACGTCGTCGCGGTACTCCTGAGACTGCGCGGCGAAGGCCTCCCAGGAGGGCATGCTGACGACCCGGACCGCGTGGCCTTCGGCGGTGAGCTCCCCGGCCGCTTCGAGCGCGGGGGCGACCTCGGAGCCGGTGGCGATCAGGATCAGGTCGGGCTCGGCCTCGCCGCCGGCCACGACGTAGGCGCCGCGGGCCACGCCTTCGAGGGCGCGGTCTGCCGTGGCTTCGAGCACGGGCAACTTCTGGCGGGTCAGGACCAGGGCACAGGGGCCCGGCGTCTCGAGGGCCAGCGCCCAGGCGGCGGCGGTCTCGTTCGCGTCCGCGGGGCGGATAACGACGAGCCCCGGCACGGCACGCAGGTGCGCCAGGTGCTCGATCGGCTGGTGGGTCGGTCCGTCCTCACCCAGGAAGACGGAATCGTGGGTGAAGACGTAGATCGCCCGGAGCTCCATCAGCGCGGCCAAACGCAGGCTCGGCTTGAGATAGTCGAGGAAGCAGAGGAAGGTGCCGCCGTAGGGGCGGAACAGGCCGGAGAGCGCCAAACCGTTCATCGCCGCGGCCATCGCGTGCTCGCGCACGCCGAAGCGAAAGTGCCGGGTGGGCGCGCCGGCGGCGTAGTCGCCCTCGCCTTCGAGCAGGGTGTTGTTCGAGCCGGTCAGGTCGGCCGAGCCGCCGGCGAGTTCCGGCACCAGGTCCTTCAGCGCGTTCAGCGTGACCCCGGAGGCCGAGCGGGTGGCGACCGGGCCGGCATCGGGGTCGAAGCGCGGCAGCGCGTCGCGCCAGCCGTCGGGCAAACCGACCGCCAGGCGACGGTCGAGTTCGGCCGCGGCGTCCGGGTGCTCGCGGCGGTAGGACTCGAGCAGACGGTTCCATTCGGAGGCTGCCCCGGACCCGAAGTCAGCGGCCGGCGCGAACGCTTCACGAGCCGCCTCGGGCACGAGGAACTCGGGCTCCAGCGGCCAGCCCAGGGCCTCCTTGGTGGCCACGACTTCGTCGGCGCCCAGGGGCGCTCCGTGCGACGACGCGCTGTCCTGCTTGTTCGGACTGCCGTAGCCGATGTGGGTGCTGACCTGTATCAGGCTCGGCCGGCCTGTCTCCGCCAAAGCCGCCTCGAACGCCGCGTCGAGTGCCTCGATGTCGTTGCCGTCCGTAACCGACAGGGTGTGCCAGCCGTACGCCTGATAGCGCGCCAGCACGTCCTCGCTGAAACTCAGGTCCGTCGGGCCGTCGATCGTGATCCGGTTCGCGTCGTAGAGCACGTTCAGCTTGCCGAGGCCGAGGTGGCCGGCCATGGAGCAGGCCTCGGAGGCAACGCCCTCCATCAGGTCGCCGTCGCTGGCGAGCACCCAGGTCTTGTGGTTGAACAGGACGTGGCCCGGCCGGTTGAAGCGGGCGGCGAGCAGTTGCTCGGCGATCGCCATGCCGACGGCCGCCGAGATGCCCTGGCCGAGGGGCCCGGTCGTCACCTCGACGCCGGGGGTGAGGCCGTGCTCGGGGTGGCCCGGAGTGAGCGAGCCGTACTGCCGGAAGTTCCGGATCTCGTCGAGGCTCAGGTCGTAGCCGGCGAGGTGCAGGAGCCCGTAGATCAGCGCCGAGGCATGGCCGCAGGAGAGCACGAAGCGGTCCCGGTTCGGCCACCGCGGATCCCCCGGCGAGTAGCGAAGGTACTTCGTCCACAGCAATGCCGCCATCGCGGCCTGGCCCATCGGCGCGCCGGGATGGCCGCTGTTCGCCCGCTCGACCATGTCGACGGCGAGGAAGCGCAACGTGTCCGTCGCGACATCCAGCGGCTGACGCTGCGGCGGCCCGCCGGCCTCGGGCGTTCCGGCGGCCTCGACCTGACTCATCGACGCGTGGTTCTCGTGGGTCGTGGGCGCGGCGGACGAAGGCGTGGCGAGAGGCCGGTCAAGCGGCGCCAAGCATACACGTCGACCCGGGGACCCCGGGGGCGCCAATGTCGTAGCTACTGGGACTCAGCCGGATCGGGGTCGTCGTCTTCACAAGGGGAGTCGAAGCCAGTCAGGAGTTCGAGGATCTCCTCCCGCGGCATCTGCAGCGCATCGTCCATGTCCACGCCCATCCGCTCGAGTTTCAGACTCGGCAGGGCGTCGCCGCGGACGATCGCCTGAAGCGTCAGGTTGGCTCTGAGCGTCTGCCTGACCAGACGCGGGTAGGGCTCCAGGTGTGGGAGGAGCTCACCGTCGCCGTCGTAGTAACCCTGGTTGCCGCCCGACTGCATCGGCAGCAGAACATGATCCATCAACGCGTTCAGGCGCTCGACCGGTTGTCCGACGGACCTGAGAGCGAAGCGGCCTCTGACCAGGTTGACGACCAGGCGTTCGTCCAGCGACTCGAAGTTCTGACTGTCGAAGCCTGCCTGAAGGAGCATGTCGTCGTGAAGGTGGTAGAACTCGCCGACCGGGATGTCCGGTCGCCGCCCCTCTTCGATCTCCTTCACCACCTCGAGGTGCCGCCGCAGTTTCTGCTCTTCCGACTGCAGGGAAGACACGAGCATCTCGAAGTCGCAGATCAGCGCATCGCGGTACTTCAACGCGATCTCACGCTCGCTCGCCTCCTCCCGACGGTTGCCGAGTTCGAAGGCCAGGTAGACGCCTACGAAGACGACCACCAGTTCAATGGCGAAGAAAGGCAGGTTCCTGGCCAGAGTGGTCCCGAGGCTCGCCGACCCGTCCTCGCCTTCGCGTGCGCGTCGCAACCTGTTCCAGAGCATCGCTGTAGGGGACTACGGCTCGTCAGGGGCTTGGAGATTCTCCAGATGCCGGCCAGAAGGCCGGCGCACCGACAAGGTCAGGTGCCGGCCAGAAGGCCGGCGCACCGACAAGGTCAGGTGCCGGCCGGAAGGCCGGCGCACCGACAAGGTTCAGACCCTCAGGGTATTGAGTCAAGGTAGCGGTCGACCGCTTTCTCGAGCGCGGCGCTGCGCAGCCCGTTCTCCTTCGCTCGGGCCCTGGCGGCTTCGCGGTCCTCGCCCTTTCCGGCCACGAGATAGGCGTAGTAGAGCGCGCCGACCCGGTTGCCCGAGGCGCAGTGCACGAGTGCCGGGCCATCCAGCTTCTGCATCGCCTCGATGAAGCGCTCGAATGTCTCGGGCTGCTCCATCCGCTCGCCGTCGACCGGCAGGTTCAGGTACGGAACGTCCAGGCTCTGCAGCGCCGCGGGTTCGTCGAAGCCGCGGTTCTCGCCCTCGGCGCGCAAGTCCAGGACGAAGGAAAGCCCGTCCGCGGCCATCGCCTCGAGCTGTTCCTCGGTCGGCTGGCCGCCGAAGAGGACGCCGGGCTCCGGGTGCTTCGCGTTGTGCAGCCCATGATCCTTCTCTTCGGCAATCGTGGCCGGAGCGCCGGCAAGAACCAGGGCCAAGGTGGACAGGGCAGTCGCAAGGGAAAAGCTACGCATCAGAGAACCTCCGCCAGATGCCGGCCAGACGGCCGGCGCACCCGGTAGTTTCACTAGAAGAACCCCAGTTCGAGTTTGGCGGCTTCGCTCATCATGGCCGGATTCCAGGTCGGGTCCCAGACCACCTCGACCTTGGCGCCCTCGACGCCTTCGACGTCGCGAACCGTCCGCTCCACATCGCCCGGCAGCGACTCGGCGACCGGGCAGTGCGGAGACGTCAGCGTCATCTGCAGCTTGACGTGAGCGTTCGCCTCGATCCGCACGTCGTAGATCAGGCCGAGTTCGTAGACGTCGACCGGGATCTCCGGGTCGTAGACGGTCTTGAGCGCCTCCACGATCCGGGCCTCGAGGGCCGCCATGTCCACCGGGACTCCAGTCGTGGCGGTGTCGTCCATTCTCCGTTCCTCCCGTCGACGGTACAGCCTACTCGGTCGTCACCGTCTCCGTGTCGCCGCCTTCCAGAGCCGCGCGGAGAGCGTGCCACGGCAGGGTCGCGCACTTGATCCGCACCGGGTAGTCCTTCACGCCGCTCAGGACCTCGAGCTTGCCGAGCGGCACGCCGTTGTCGCCGTCGCCGGTCATCAGGGCCAGGAAGGACGCGAGCAGGGCCTCGGCCTCGGATCGCTCGAGCCCGCGCACCGCTTCAGTCATCAGCGACGCCGAGGCGGTCGAGATCGCGCAACCGACGCCATCGAAGCGGATGCCGTCGATGCGGTCGCCGTCGGCCCGCACGCAGACCTTGACCTGGTCGCCGCATAGCGGGTTGTAGCCCTCGGCGCAGCACGAGTTGGGCTTGAGCCCGCCGAAGTTCCGGGGCGCCCGGTAGTGGTCGAGAATGACCTGCTGGTAGAGATCGCGTAGATCGGACACGGCGTTCGATGCTGCTCCCCTTAGGCCGCTCAGCCGAAGATCCGCCGCACTTCGTGCAGGCCGGAGACGAGCGAGTCGACTTCGTCGTGAGTGTTGTACAACCCGAACGAGGCTCGCACCGTGGCCGGGACACCGAGCCGGTCCATCAGCGGCTGCGCGCAGTGGTGGCCGGCACGGATCGCGATCCCCTGCTCGTCGAGGATCGTTGCCACATCGTGGGGGTGGGCACCGTCGATCACCAGCGAAACGACGGCGGCCCGAGCCGATCCGGCCTTCGAGGCGTGGCCCGGCACGCGGACCCAGGGGAGATCATTCAGGACTTCCATAGTGTGGGATAACAGTTCCTGCTCGTGACGCTCGATCCGATCCAGGCCGGTCGACTCCAGGAACTCGACCGCAACGCCCAGACCGATCGCCGGAGCGATAGCAGGCGTTCCCGCCTCGAAGCGCTGCGGCGGCGCCATGTACCCGCTGCGCTCGAAGGTGACCCGCGTGATCATCGCGCCGCCGCCGTGGTACGGAGGCATGGCCGCCAGCAGCTCGTGCCGGCCCCAGAGTACGCCGATGCCGCCGGGACCGTACATCTTGTGGCCCGAGAAGGCGTAGAAGTCGCAGCCGAGCGCGGCGACGTCGACCGCCATGTGCGGCACGGCCTGCGCGCCGTCGACGACCACGGCCGCGTCCGAGCGGGCACGGGTCAGTTCGACCACGGCCGGGATGTCGTTGACCGTGCCGAGCGCGTTCGAGACGTGGGCAAGCGCGACCACCCGGGTGCGCTCGTTGAGCATGCCGGCAAACGCGTCCAGGTCGAGTTCGCCGTCGTCGGTGATCGGCGCAGCCCGCACCCGGGCGCCGGTTTGCTCGCAGACGAGTTGCCAGGGCACGATGTTCGAGTGGTGCTCCATCTCGGTCAGCAACACCTCGTCGCCCGGCTCAAGCTGCGGCCGGCCGTAGCTCTGGGCGACCAGGTTCAAGCTCTCGGTCGTGCCGCGGGTGAAGACCACCTCGTGGCTGTCCGGGGCGCCGATGAACCGCGCCACCTTGGCCCGCGCCGCCTCGTAGGCGTCGGTCGACTGCTCGGACAGGGCGTGGACGCCGCGGTGGGCGTTGGCGTAGTAGGTGCGGTAGCAGTCGCTGACCGCGTCGATCACGACGTTCGGCCGCTGCGCGCTGGCGGCGTTGTCGAGGTAGACGAGCCGGTGGCCGTGAACGTCCCGCTCGAGAATGGGGAAGCAGGCCCGCAGGCGCTCGACCTCGAACGCGGCGGAGTCCCGCTGTTCGTTCCCGACCGCGACTGCCCGCGCCGTCATCCGCCTACCCGCCCTGCCCGTTGCTCCGGCCGCCGTTCAGGCTGGCGAACAGGCGAGCTTCCAGGTCCCGCCGCAGCGGCTCGAACGTCGCCTTGTCGGTGACCTCCCGCGCGAAGGCGTGGACGAGCATGCCGTGCGCCTCCTCGAAACCGATGCCGCGGGCGCGCAGGTAGAAGAGAGCGTCCTCGTCGAGACGACCGATCGTCGAGCCGTGTGTGCAGCGGACATCGTCGGCGAAGATCTCGAGCTGCGGGTTGCTGTTGGCCAGCGCGGCCTTGGACAGCAGCAGGTTGCGGTTCGTCTGCTTGGCGTCCGTCTTCTGGGCGGCCTGGTGAACGTAGATGCGGCCGTTGAAGACGGAGCGGGCCTGCCCGTCGAGCACGCCCTTGTAGAGCTGGTGGCTGGTCGTGTGCGGCTGCCGGTGCTCGACCCGCATGTGGTTGCCCGTGAACTGGGAGCCGTCGAGGACGTAGAGGCCGTCGAGGGTGCAGTCCGCGCCCTCGCCGTCGAGCAGCGCGACCGTGTCGTTCCGCACCAGGGCGCCGCCGAAGGCCAGGGACGAGGAGTCGAAGGCCGCGGCCCGGTCGAGCCGTGCGTGCTGAAAGCCGATGTGGAACGCTCCGGCCGCGTCGGCCTGCAGCCGGGTGTGGCGGACCACCGAACCCGCGCCGCAAACGAACTCCGCCGCGGGGCAGACGAAGTAGCCGCCGGCCGCCGGGTCGGCGGCGGCGAAGGTCTCGATGACGGAAGCCTGGCTGTTCTCGGCGGCGACGACGAGCAGGCGCGGGAAGCTGACCTCCATCGAGGCCGGGGCGCCGTTGTCTCCGGCCGCGGCGTCCGCGGACGGCGCGCTGAGCCAGAGCACCTGGATCGGCCGTTCGAGCGCCGTCCCCGCCGGGATCCCGAGCGCTACGCCGTCCTCGAAGAGCGCCGTGTTGAGCGCCGCGAAGGGATGGACTCCGGCGTCGGCGCTGCAGGAGGCGCGACCGTCCACGCTCGCACCCAGGTGCTCGGCGAGGAGCTCGGAGCCTGCGCCCGCCGGATCGGCGAGGGAGAATGCGGTCACCCCCTCAGGCGGCGATGAAGCGGCCGGCGCATAGCGGCCGTTGACGAACACCATCGAGTCGCAGTCGGGGTAGAGGAAGGGCAGGGCGCCGCCGTCCCCCAACGCCCGCCCGGACGCCGCCACGGGCCGGGCGCGCAGGATCGGACCGAGGTTCGTCTGCCGCCACTCCTCGTCGCGCGAACCCGGAAAGCCGGCCGCTTCGAAGCGCTCGATGGCCTGCTGCCGCCTCGCTCCCACGGGCCCCCCGGCGCCGCGGCCGGCGAAGAGCTCCAGGTAGGGACCGGTGCGGGTGTCGGCGGCGGAGGTCACGATCCCTCCCGTTCAGGCCTCTGCCCGCGCACCGTCGAACCCGCCGTAGCCCTTCTCTTCCAGTTCGTGCGCGAGCTCGCTGCCGCCGGAGCGGACGATGCGGCCGTCGAGAAGGACGTGGACGTGGTCCGGAACGATGTAGTTCAGCAGACGCTGGTAGTGGGTGATGACGACGAACGCGCGATTCTCCGCCCGGAGCGCGTTGACGCCGGCCGCCACCGTCTTGAGCGCGTCGATGTCGAGCCCCGAGTCCGTCTCGTCCAGCACCGCGAGCCGGGGCTCGAGCACCGCCATCTGGAGGATCTCGTTCCGCTTCTTCTCGCCGCCCGAGAAACCGTCGTTGACCGGACGCCGCAGCAGCGCCTCGTCGACGTCGACCAGCGTGGCCCGTTCGCGCAGCAACTTCAGGAAGTCCATCGCGTCGAGTTCGGACTCGCCCCGCGCCTTGCGGTTCGCGTTGACGGCCGCCTTCAGGAAGTAGCTGTTGCCGACGCCGGGAATCTCCACGGGATACTGAAAGGCCAGAAACAGGCCCGCGTGGGCCCGTTCTTCGGGCGCCATCTCCTGCAGGTCCTCGCCATCGAGCTCAAGCGAGCCCGCGGTGATCTCGTAGTCCTCCTTGCCCGCGAGAACCTGGGCCAGCGTGCTCTTGCCCGAGCCGTTCGGCCCCATCACCGCGTGAACCTCGCCGGCGCCCACCTCCAGGTCCACGCCCTTCAGGATTTCCTGTTCTTCGACCTTCGCGTGAAGGTCACTCACCCTCAGCATTGCTGTGTCTCTCCGTGCGGCGGCTTTCCTGCCGCTTGCGGTCCCGGCAACCCCGGCTCCCCCTGAGGGGTCAGCCGACGCTGCCCTCGAGGCTCACCTCGAGCAGCTTCTGTGCCTCCACGGCGAACTCCATCGGGAGTTCGCGGAACACTTCCTTGCAGAACCCGTTGACGATCATGGAAACGGCATCTTCGGTGTCGATGCCGCGCTGGTTGCAGTAGAAGATCTGGTCTTCGCCGATCTTCGACGTCGACGCCTCGTGCTCCATCTGGGCGGTGGGATTCGCGACGTCGATGTAGGGGAACGTATGAGCTCCGCAGCGATCCCCGATCAGCATCGAGTCACACTGCGAGAAGTTCCTGGCGTCCTCCGCCGAGCGGAGGATCCGCACCTGGCCGCGGTAGGTGTTCTGACCCTCGCCGGCGGAGATTCCCTTCGAGATGATGGTGCTCGACGTGCGCTTGCCGACGTGGACCATCTTGGTCCCCGTGTCGGCCTGCTGGCGGTTGTTCGACACCGCCACCGAGTAGAACTCGCCCACCGAATCGTCGCCCCTGAGGATGCAGCTCGGGTACTTCCAGGTCACCGCCGAACCGGTCTCGACCTGGGTCCAGGAGATCTTGCTGCGCCGGCCCTCGCACAGGCCGCGCTTGGTCACGAAGTTGTAGATGCCGCCCACGCCTTCCTTGTCGCCCGGATACCAGTTCTGGACCGTCGAGTACTTGATCTGCGCGTCCTCGTGGGCGACCAGCTCGACGACGGCCGCATGCAACTGGTTCTCGTCGCGCATCGGCGCGGTGCAGCCTTCCAGGTAGCTGACGTAGCTGCCTTCTTCCGCGATGATCAGGGTGCGCTCGAACTGGCCGGTGTTCATCGCGTTGATCCGGAAGTACGTGGAGAGCTCCATCGGGCAGCGCACGCCCTTCGGGATGTAGACGAAGGAGCCGTCGGAAAACACGGCCGAGTTCAGGGCGGCGAAGAAGTTGTCCCGTCGCGGAACCACGGTGCCGAGGTACTTCCTGACGAGTTCCGGGTGATCCTGGACCGCCTCGGAGAACGAGCAGAAGATGACGCCGAGCTCGGCCAGCTTCTCGCGGAACGTCGTCGCGACGGAAACGCTGTCGAAAACCGCGTCGACCGCCACGCCGGCCAGCATCTCCTGCTCCTTGAGCGGGATGCCGAGCTTCTCGTAGGTGGCCAGGATCTCGGGATCGATTTCGTCGAGGCTCTTCGGCCGGTCGTCGTCGCTCTTCGGCGCCGCGTAGTAGCAGATCGACTGGTAGTCGATCGGCTCGTAGCGCACGTTCGCCCACCGCGGCTCGACCATCTTGAGCCAGCCCCGGTAGGCCTGGAGCCGCCAGTCGAGCAGCCACTGGGGCTCGTTCTTCTTCGCCGAGATGAAGGCGATGATCTCCTCGCTCAGACCCGGTGGCGCCGTGTCCTGCTCGACGTCGGTGACGAAGCCGTACTCGTAGTCGCGTTCGGCGAGTGCTTCGATCGTGTCGGTGGCCGTCGGCATCAGGTGCTGCTCCCGAGCGGAATGAGAGTGGCGGCCCCGGACCGCGGCCGGCTGCCGGCGGAGGCGCCGGAGAGAAAGTCCGGACGCGCCATGTCCTCGATCGTGACCTCTTCGAGCGCGCCGCGGACAGCCCGGTCGATCCGCTGCCAGTTCTCGCTCACGCGGCAGAACGCCTCGTACGAGCAATCATCGTGGGAATGCTCGCTGCACTGGGTCAGGGCGATCGGCCCCTCCAGCGCGAAGATCGCCTCGGCGACGCTGATCTCGGACGCCGGACGCGCCAGCTCGTAGCCGCCGTGGACGCCGCGGTGGGACGTGAGCAGCCCGTTCCTGGCGAGCAACTTGAGGATCTTGCTCACCATCGGCGGCGGCAGATGCGTCTGCAGGGCCAGTTCGGCGGCCGCGGCCTGCCCCGTCAAGGCCAGTTGGCTCAGCAGGACGATGCCGTAGTCGGCTTGCTTGGTCAGTCGGATCATGACGCGTGTCGTCTTCGCAGCGTGCGGGCGGCGACCGGGCGGTTGTGGCTCATCGAACCCCGGCGCGGCTATCTTCACAAACCGGGACCCGAATAGTCCCGATTCCGAGACTAGCACGGGGAAGTCGCATGTCAATCGGTCTGCGCGGGCGGATACGGCGGTCCGGCCGACAGGGGCGCCGCCGCCTTGCGCTACCGTGTGAATCGTCGTGGCGGACCCGACCGCAATTCCCGTCTACCTGGATGTCTTCGGCGCGGTCGTCATCTTCTGGTGCCTGCTGACCGTGCCGGTGCTGATCTACGGCCTGGTAGGGAAGGACATGACCGGCCGGGTAGGCGGCAGAGCCTGGGGGCCCAACGTGGACCCGCGCTGGGGCTGGCTTCTCATGGAACTGTCCGCCCTGGCCGTCTTCCCGGCCGTCTACCTGGCGGCCGGCGAGCGTCATGTGGTCGGCGATGTCCTGGTCGGCCTGTGGCTTGCCCACTACGTTCACCGCACCCTGGTGTGGCCATGGTTCGTCCAGCGCCAGGCGCGGCCGTTCCCCGCTGTCACGGCCGCCTCCGGATTCTTCTTCAACCTGGTCAACGGCGTGCTCCTGGGCTGGTTCATGGCCCGGATCGCCGACTACCCGGCGGGCTGGTTCACCGATCCGCGCTTCGTCGCCGGCGCCGCGCTCTTCCTGATCGGCGCCGCCCTCAATGTCTCGTCCGACTACGGCCTGTCGGCCCTGCGGGCGAAAGCCTCCGGCGGCGCCGTCCTGCCGCGCGGCGGCGCCTTCAACCTCGTCTCCTGCCCCAACCTGGCCGGCGAGATCGTCGAGTGGGCCGGCTTCGCACTGATGAGCTGGTCGCTACCGGGGCTGGCGTTCGCGCTATGGACCGCGGCCAACCTGGTGCCGCGCGCCCTGTGGCGTCACCGCTGGTATCGGGAGAGATTCCCGGACTACCCGGCGAACCGTCGAGCGCTCTTCCCCGGCCTGCTCTGAGGCCCGGCTTCAGTCCTTCCCCTCCGCGCCGGACGCCGGCGCCAGACGTTCCGCTTCCCGGCTGTCGCCGAGGAGCACCGCCACCCAGCGGAACTCCTCCGTGTTCTCGAGCAGGATCTTGACGACCATCGTCAGCGGCACGGACAGCAGCATGCCGACCGGTCCCCACACCCAACCCCAGAAGACGAGGGAAAGGACGACCACGAGGGTCGAGAGGCCGAGCCGCCGGCCCAGCAGCGGCGGTTCGATGAAGTTGCCGATCACCATGTTGACGACCAGGTAGCCCAGGGCGACGAGCAGCGCCCGACCGACGCCGATCTGGACCATGGCCAGCAGCGTCGTCGGGACCGCCGCGATGATCGAACCGAGGTTCGGGATGAAGTTGAGAACGAAGGCGACCAGGCCCCAGAAGATCGCGAACTCGACGCCCATCACCCCCACCCAGATGCCGATCAGCAGGCCGGTGGCGAGGCTGATCACCGTCTTGATCCCCATGTAGTGCTGGATCTCGTGCATGGCACGGGCGAAGCGCGCCTCGGCGCCGGCGCTGCCGAAGGCCGCCCGCACCTTGGGGCCGAAGGACGCCGCCTCGAACAGGGTGAAGATGACGATCAGCGAGATGACGAGGAACGACGAAAGGGCAGCCGTCGTCGTCCGCAGGGTCCGGTTCACGAAGTCGACCAGGAAGCCCGGCTCGAAACGCGAGAACAACGCAAGCGGCAGGGAGTCGTCACCGCCGTCGGGCGCGGCCTGGGCGGCATCCGGTGACTCCGGGTCGGCGGCCCCCGCCCCGTCGGCCGCTTCCTCCACCGTCGACCCCGCCAGCCAACTGGCGACGGGCACTCCCCGCTCCTCGAGCCAGTCGCCGCCGTCTTCGATCCACTCCGTGAGGGTGGACTGGATCTCGCCCATCTCGCCCGCGACCTGGTTCGCCGTGGAACCGACCAGATAGCCGGCCAGGGCGATGACCAGCAGATCCATCAGGATCGTGCCGAGGACGGCGACGATCATCGGCAGGCGTCGCTGCAGCCAGGTCAGAACGGGCAGACTGATCGCGGCGATGAAGACCGCGACCAGGAACGGGATCATGATCGAGGACGCGGCCCGCAGACCGGCAACCAGGACGACGACGCAGGCAGCGACCAGGAGCAGTCGCATCGGCGTACCGAGATCCCGTGCCTGATCGTCCCTGGCCACTGGCCGCAGTGTAACCCTGCCTGGCCCCGAGCCCCCGGGGTTCCGGGAGGTTCAGCCGGCGGCGGCGCGGTGGTCCTCGACCAGGCCGTCGACCACCGCGGGTTCCGCCAGGGTCGTCACGTCGCCGAGGTCTTCGTACTCGCCCGCGGCGATCTTCCGCAGCACGCGGCGCATGATCTTGCCGGAGCGGGTCTTCGGCAGGCCGCCGGCGACGTGGATGTGGTCCGGGGTAGCGATCGGTCCGATCACGGTGCGGACCTGCTGGCGCAGTTCGGCCACGAGTTCCGTCCGGTCCCGGTTCTCGGCCTCCGGCGTGATCAGCACGTAGGCGTAGATGCCGACGCCCTTGATCTCGTGCGGGCAGCCGACGACCGCCGCCTCGGCCACGGCGTCGTGCGCGACGAGGGCGCTCTCGATCTCGGCGGTGCCCAGCCGGTGCCCGGACACGTTGAGCACGTCGTCGACGCGGCCGGTGATCCAGTAGTAGCCGTGCTCGTCGCGCCGGCAGCCGTCGCCGGTGAAGTACATGCCGGGATACGTGCTGAAATAGGTCTCCACGAAGCGCTGGTGGTCGCCGTAGATCGTCCGCGCCTGCCCCGGCCAGGAACGCTTGAGGCAGAGGTTGCCGCTCCGGTCGTTGCCTTCGAGCTCGTTGCCGTCGGCGTCCACGAGCACCGGCTCGACGCCGAAGAAGGGAAGGGTCGCCGAGCCGGGCACGAGCGGCGTGGCGCCCGGCAGCGGAGTGATCAGGATGCCGCCCGTCTCCGTCTGCCACCAGGTGTCGACCACCGGACACTGGCCGTTTCCGACGAGGTCGTGGTACCAGTTCCAGACCTCGGGGTTGATCGGCTCGCCGACCGAGCCGAGCACCCGCAACGAACCGCGGTCGTAGGCCTCGACCCACTGGTCGCCCTCGCGGGCGATCGCCCGCAGCGCGGTCGGCGCGGTGTAGAAGAGCGTCACGCCCAGGTCGTCCACGACCTGCCAGTAGCGGCCCGGGTCGGGGTAGGTCGGCACCGACTCGAACATGACGCTGGTCGCGCCGTTGGCCAGTGGACCGTAGACGATGTAGCTGTGCCCCGTGACCCAGCCGATGTCGGCGGCGCAGAAGTGGATGTCGTCGTCGTGGTGGTCGAAGATCAGGCGGTGCGTCATCGACGCGTAGAGGAGGTAGCCGCCGGTCGTGTGGAGCAGGCCCTTGGGCCTTCCCGTCGAGCCGCTGGTGTAGAGCACGAAGAGCGGCGCCTCGGCGTCGAGCCGCGCCACCGGCGCCGTGGCGCGCTGCTTCGCCGTCTCCTCGTGGAGCCAGAGGTCGCGTCCCGGCGTCATCGGCACCTCGGTGTCGGTTCGCCGCGCGACCAGCATGTGCTCGACCAGGTCCAGCCCCTCGACCGCCCGGTCGCAGGTCGCCTTGAGCGGGATCGTCCGGCCGCCGCGCAGACCCTCGTTCGCGGTCACCAGCAACCGGCAACCGGCGTCGACGATCCGCTCGCGCAGGCTGTCGGCCGAGAAGCCGGCGAAGACCACGGAGTGCACCGCGCCGATCCGGGCGCAGGCGAGCATCGTGTAGGCCAGCTCCGGGATCATCGGCAGGTAGATGCAGACCCGGTCGCCCTGCCCGATCCCGAGCGAGGTCAGCACGTTGGCGACCCGGCAGACGTTCCGCTTCAGCTCCCGGTAGCTGATCCGCTGGTAGCGGCCCGGCTCGTCCTCGACCCAGATCAGGGCCGTCTTGTCGGGCCGCGCCGCGGCGTGGCGGTCGACGCAGTTCGTGCAGGCGTTCAGCACGCCGTCCTCGAACCAGGCGAAGTCGACGGCCTCGAAGTCCCAGCGACCCGCGGAACCCGGTTCAGTGAACCAGTCCAGCGAGCGGGTCTGTTCGAGCCAGAAGCCGTCCGGATCCTCGATCGACTTCCGGTAGAGCTTCCGGTAGGCGTCCAGGCCGTCGACGTGGGCGCGGCCGCTGTCCGGGAAGGCACTCTTGACGGGGATCATCCGGGTCTCCCTGCCGCTTCACACGGCAACACGGGGCGCCGCGGCCTGCACGGCCTCCGAGGCGCTGCCGCCCAGACTCTCGAAGTTGTCCGTGAACATCCGGGCCAGGCGCCGCGCGTACTGGTCGTACGCCTGGGGATCGCTCCAGCCCTCCCGGGGGTCGAGCACGTCGCCCGGCACGCCTTCGATCACCGTGGGATAGGCCAGGCCGAAGACGGGATGCGTGCGCGTGGGCACGTCCGTCAGGCTGCCGTCGAGCGCCGCGTGGATCATCCGCCGCGTGTACGCCAGCTTGATCCGGCTGCCCTGGCCGTAAGGCCCCCTGGCCCAGCCCGTGTTGACGAGCCAGACGTCGACGCGATGGCGCCGCACCTTCTCGCCCAGGAGCTTGGCGTAGGCCGACGCCGGCAGCGGCATGAAGGGGGCGCCGAAACAGGCGCTGAAGGTCGCCGACGGCTCGGTGACGCCCCGTTCGGTGCCGGCGACCTTCGCGGTGTAGCCCGACAGGAAGTGGTACATCGCCTGTGACTCGTCCAGGCGGCTGATCGGCGGCAGCACGCCGAAGGCGTCGCAGGTCAGGAAGACGACCGACGTCGGGTGTCCCGCGTTGCCGCCGACGTCGACGTGTTCGAGGTGGCTGAGGGGATAGCTGGCCCGGGTGTTCTCGGTGCGGGAGTCGTCATCGAGATCGAGCTTCCGCGTCTCGGGATCGAAGACGACGTTCTCGAGCACGGTGCCGAAGCGCCGCGTGGTGGCGTAGATCTCGGGTTCGCCCAGAGGATCGAGGCGGATGACCTTGGCGTAGCAGCCGCCCTCGATGTTGAAGATGCCGCGGTCGGACCAGCCGTGCTCGTCGTCGCCGATCAGGGTTCGCGCGGGATCCGCCGAGAGGGTCGTCTTGCCGGTGCCGGAGAGGCCGAAGAACAGGGCGCAGTCCGAAGGATCCGCGCCGTAGTTCGCGCTGCAGTGCATGCTCAGCACGCCGCGCTGCGGCATCAGGAAGTTCATCACGCTGAACATCGACTTCTTCATCTCGCCGGCGTACTCGCTGCCCCCGATCAGGGTCAGATGCCGCTCCAGGTCGAGGGCGATGAAGGTCGTGCTGTTCGTCCCGTCGGTTTCCGGATCGGCCAGAACACTCGGGATGTCGACGACGGTGTAGTCGGGCACGAAGTCCGCGAGTTCCGCTTCGTTCGCCGCGCGCAGGAACATGTTGCGGACGAACAGGCTGTGCCAGGCCCGTTCGCTGATCACCCGCACGTTCAGGCGGCAGGCCGGATCGGCGCCCGCGAAACCGTCGAAGACGAACAGGTCCCGATCCGCGGCCGCGGCCAGCATCTTGCGGTGGAGGCGGTCGAAGTGTTCCGGCGCCAGGGGCTTGTTTACCGGGCCCCAGTCCACCAGGTCGGCCGAAGGCGCGCGGCGCACGACGAAGCGGTCGTTCGGAGACCGCCCCGTGTGCTCGCCGGTCGACGCGACGAGCGGCCCTCCGGCGGCAATCGCGGCCTCGCCGCGGCGAACCGCTTCTTCGTAGAGCCTGGCCACGCTGAGACGCCGGTGAACGACGCGCCGGTTGGCTGACAGGAACTCCTCGGAAACCTCGACCATCTCAACTACCTCGCCACGGTCGAGAGCGAGAAGCGGTCCCGCCTCACCGTCCAGGCCGTGAACAGTGGCTCCTCGGGAGGGATTCGAACCCCCAACATTTCGGTTAACAGCCGAACGCTCTACCGTTGAGCTACCGAGGAAGAATCCGCCTCAAGGCGAACAGCGGCGGGCGACACGGAGTTCATCTTAGGGAGCCTTCAAGCCGACTGTCAAACCCCCCGCCCGAACGCCTCCCGGCAGACCTAGAGACGGTTGCGATAGGGCTCCAACTGCCGGGCGCGGCTCGGATGACGCAACTTGCGGAGCGCCTTCGATTCGATCTGCCGGATTCGCTCCCGCGTCACGTTGAACGAACGCCCCACGTCCTCCAGCGTCGACTCGGCGCCGTCGCCTACGCCGAAGCGCATCCGTAGCACGAGTTCCTCCCGCGGACTCAGGGTCTGGAGCACCGCGGCGGTCTGCTCGCCCAGGCCCTTCGTCAACAGCGCGTCGAGCGGCGAAACCGCGCTCGCGTCCTCGATGAAGTCGCCCAGGGACGAGTCCGCCTCTTCGCCGATCGGTGTTTCCAGCGAGATCGGTTCCAGCGCGATCTTCATGATCTCCCGAACGTGGGACACCTCCATGTCCATCTGCTCGGCGATCTCGGCGACGGTCGGCTCGCGACCCAGCTCCTGGACCATCGCCCGGCTGGTCCGGGTGAGCTTGTTGATCGTGTCGATCATGTGGACCGGAATGCGGATCGTTCTTGCCTGGTCCGCGATCGCCCGCGTGATCGCCTGGCGGATCCACCAGGTCGCGTAGGTCGAGAACTTGTAGCCGCGGCGGTACTCGAACTTCTCGACCGCCCGGATCAGCCCGATGTTGCCGTCCTGAACCAGGTCGAGGAGCTGCAGCCCGCGGTTCGTGTACTTCTTGGCGATCGAAACGACGAGACGGAGATTCGCCAGGATCATCTCGGAGCGCGCCTGCTCGCAGATCGCCTCGCCCCGCCGCACCTTGTTCAGCGTCGCGGTCACCTGCGCGAGGGTCGTGCCGTAGCGCTCTTCCGACGCGCGGAGACGCGCGCGGTACTTTTCGATCCGGCGCCGCTGCAGCGCGCCGAGCTCCGTGTCGCGCTCCCGGTCGAGCGCGATCTGCGCCCGGCGGATGTCCCGGTCGTGGCGCGAGATCTCCGCGTAGAGCTGCTTGAGGATCTCGACCAGCCGGCTGCGCGTTTGCGCCGTCAACTCGATCGAGCGGATCTGCTCGGTGATCTTGCCCGCCGTGCGATCGATCTCGCGTTCGATCTCCGCGAACCGGTCGCTGCCCGGCCGGCAGCGATCGCTCTGCCGGCGCAGACGGCGCACTTGCCGGTCGAGAGTCTCGATCGCCCGGAAGATCCGGAGGTTCTTCGCGATGCGGTCCCTCGCGCTCTGGTCCAGATGGGCGCCGCCATCGGCCAGAAGTTCCCGCATCAGGCGCCGGTCGCGCCGCGCCAGCTCGTTGATCCGCAGCAACTCCCGGAGCACGACCGGGTTGTCGCAAAGGGCCTCGAAGACGATCCACTCGCCACGCTCGATCCGTTTGGCGATCTCCACTTCGCCTTCTCGATCGAGCAGATCGACCCGTCCCATCTCCCGCAGGTAGACCCGAACCGGATCCGTCGTCCGGTCCTGCTGCGTCAGGAGGGCGGGTTCGGGCTCGCTCCGTTCGACGCCGCCGATTGACGGCAGCGGATCGGCGTCGACGACGTTGACGAACGCCTCAGGGCGCCGGATCACACCCGTTCCCATCGACCCGAGTCGCATCCGGATCGCGTCCATGTCCCGCGGTTCAGCGAGCAGTTCCTCGGGCAACCGGGTCTCGAGCTCGTCCTGAAGCAGGTAACCCTTCTCGCGGCCCAGGTTGAACACGCTGCGGACCGAGCTGTGGCGCTGCTCGATCGGCTCGATCTCCTCGGCCCGGACGGCCGCGGTGTTCAGGGCCACGACATCTCCTCAGCGCCCCGACTGCCCGTAGAACTCGCGGCTGAGCTGCTGCTTTTCCTCGATCATCCGGTGCAGGGTCTCCATGTCGCCTTCACGCTGTGCGCGATTGATCTCCCGAGCGAGCAGGTTGAGCCGCTGTCTGGTGAAACGCCGACCCAATTCCACGAGACTGATCCGAAGCTCCGATTCAGAGAAGGCAGACGACCGTTGTAACAAAAGCCCGGCGATCCGGTCAACAGGTCGATCGGTCTCGTCGTCCGTACCGGCCCGGCGTCCCAGAACATCCACGAGGGCGTTGGAGTCGATCCGCTCCGCCCCGGCTTGGGCCTGCTCCCTCATGGCCTCGCAGATGGCGCGCAGGGCGGGATCGAAGAAGGCATCCGGCGCCGGCCACTCGATGCCGCGAAGGTCCGGGGCGGCGGCCAGCAGACGCAGCACCTGCTCCTCGATCGACGAGGTCACCGGGGGACGGGGGACGGCGGCGGGCCCGGGCGCGTCCGCGGCGGCCGGCTTCTCAGCCGCCTGGGCGGATTCCCGCAGCAGCACGTCGACCTTGACCCCGAGGCGCTCGGCGGCGGTTTCGTAGTAGCCCCTTCGCGCGATCGGGTCGCCGATCCTGTCGATCAGCGTCCGCACCCGCGCGGCCTCGCGCGCCCGCAACCGCGGATCGAGCTCGCCCCGGCTGGGCAGGTCGTCGATCTCGATCGCCACCGCATCCCGGGCCTCGGCAACCGTGGCCTGCACCGCCCCGGGTCCCTCGTCGAGCCGCAGCGAATCCGGATCCTGGCCCGCCGGAAAGAGCGCGCGGCGGACGTTGAGCCCGGCCTCGAGCATCAGTCCCGCCGCCTTGCGGGCCGCCTCGATCCCGGCGCGGTCACCGTCGTAGCCCAGGACCACCTCGTCGGTGTAGCGGGACAGCAACCGCACCTGCTGCCCCGTGAGCGCCGTCCCCATGCTCGCGACGGCCCAGTCGATGCCGGATGCCGCGGCGCCCAGGACGTCGAAGTAGCCCTCGACCAGGAGCGCCCGGCCCTGTTCCCGGATCCCGCGGCGGGCGGCGTCGAGTCCGTAGAGCAGGGTGCCCTTCCGGAAGTGGTCCGTCTCGTTCGTGTTGACGTACTTGGCCTGGTCGTCGCCAAGGGTGCGGCCGCCGAACGCCAGGAGGCGGCCGGAGGGCGACCGGATGGGGAACATCAACCGGTTGCGGAACCGGTCGTAGGGACGGTCCGGCGCCTTCGGGCTGCGGGCGATGAGACCCGCGGCCTCGAGGTCGGGAACCGGTATGCGCCGTCCCAGATCCTCGATCATCGGCCGCCAGTCGTCCGGCGCGTAGCCAACGCCGAAGCGGGCGATGAGCTCGCGCGGCACCTTGCGCCGCTCCAGGTACTGCCGGGGCACGAGCTCCGTCCCGAGCTTCGCCCGGAAGAAGTCGTAGGCGGCGTCGAGCGCGGCCTGGATGCGCTCGGAGCGGTCGGCCCGGCGATCGGCGCCCGGCCCGGAAGCCCGCCGCAGGGGAACTCCGTAGCGGCGGGCCAGACTCTCGATCGCGGTGGCGAAGGTGTCGCCGGTGAGTTCCATGTGGAAGCGGATGGCGTCGCCGCCGGCGCCGCAGCCGAAGCAGTAGTAGAGCTTGCGCTCGGGATCGAGCGACAGGGACGGCGTCTTCTCCTTGTGGAAGGGGCAGAGCGCCACGAAGCGCTGGCCCCGGCGCTCGACCTTCGTGTGCTCGCTGACGAGGTCGATGATGTCGACCGCCTCGCGCACCGCGTCCACCGCCTCGTCGGTGAGCCTGGAGCGTCGCTGCACGACCGCTCATGCTACAGCGACAGGCGCCCCTCAGGAGCCGTCAGCGCAGGAGGACTTCGGTCGCGCCGTCGCCGCCGGCGGAGGGGGGAGCGGGATCGAAGCCGGCGACCGCCGGGTGGCTGCGCAGGTGCTCGCGAACGGCCCGGCGAAGCCGGCCGCTGCCGTGGCCATGGACCACCCGAACCCGCTCCCGGCCGGCCGCCAGAGCCCGATCGAGGTAGGCGTCGAGGGAGTCGAGAGCCGGCTCGACCAACTGGCCGATCAGGAGCAGCTCCGCTTCCACCGAGGGCGCGGGAGATCTCTGGACCCGGACCCGGCCGGGCGCCGGCCGTTCTCCGCCCGCTACGGCCAGAAGATCGGCGCCGGGCGCCCGGAACCGCTTGCCGTGGACCAGCACCGTCGCCTGGTCGCCGCGCAGTTCCACGAGCTCACCCAGCCAGCCCAGCGAACGGTGGCGGACACGCTCGCCGGCAACCAGGGGACGCTGCTCCTCCGGCTGCGACGGTTCCTCCGGTGCCCGTTCCGGCGCCGGGTCGATCTCGCCGGGCGCCCGGGAGGCACGATCGGCCGCCGCCGCCAGGTCCCGGTCGAGTTCTCCGTGCAGGGATGCCGCCGCGCGGGCGAAGGCTCGCTTGCCCGGCCCCCGGGAGGTCGACGACAACCCGGCCAGGGCCTCATCCAGCCGCCGGCGGTTCGCCCGCCGCAGCGCGTCGACCTCCCGCCCGAGCGCCTTGCCGAGCCGTTCCCTGGCCGCCCGCAGGGACTCCTGCCGGGTCTCGAAACGCACGCGGGCCGTCTCCGTCTCGGCGGTCCGCCGGGCGAGCTCCGCCTCCCGCTCCAGCAGCCGCTCGCGGAGGCGTTCGTTGCGTTCCAGCACCCGCCGCAGCTTCTGGTGTTCGGAGCCCAGGAAGTGCTCGGCCCGCTCCAGCCAGGCCGGCGGCAGGCCGAGGCGGCGCGCCAGCGCCA
Organism: Thermoanaerobaculia bacterium; assembly: GCA_022826745.1. GTDB lineage: Bacteria > Acidobacteriota > Thermoanaerobaculia > Multivoradales > Multivoraceae > Multivorans. The sequence goes on from JAJDUI010000027.1 coordinate 96,879, forward strand.
GCGCCTGGCTGCCTCCGGGCGGGCCGACGACCAGCCGGTAGGTGGGCAGGCCGTTCCGCGGATCGAAACCCATCGCGGCGCAGGAGGCCGCCTGCGACTCGAGGGCGGCCGCGGCAAGCTGGGTGAGGTGGGTCGTCAGGATGCCGAGCGAACCCCGCTCGACCAGCCCCTCGAGCAGGGCGATTCCGAGCGCGGCGCCCTCCTCCGGGTTCGTCCCGGCGCCAACCTCGTCGAGCAGGACCAGAGTGCGTGGCCCGGCGCGGCGCCACACCTCGCGGAGGCGGAGCAACCGGGCGCTGAACGTCGACTGCTCGTCGAGGACGCTCTGCTCGTCGCCCACCACCGCCACGACGTGGTCGAGGATCGGCAGGCGACTGTCCCGCCCGGCGGGAACCGGCAGGCCGGCCTGGTTCATCAGGCACAGCAGCCCCACCGTCTTCAGGGCGACCGTCTTGCCGCCGGCGTTCGGACCGGTCAGCACCAGGGTTCGGTGATCGTCCAGCTTCAGGTCGAGCGGCACGACGACGCCCCGGTTGCCGGCCGCGCCCAGCGCCAGCTCCCTGCGGTCGGCCAGCCGCGGATCGAGCAGCGGGTGACGGGCGCCGCGGAGTTCGAGCAGCGGCGCCCTGCCGGCCGGACCGTCGGATGCGACCGTGGCAAGCACGGCGTCGACGTCGACTGCGAAGCGGGCAGCCGCCTGCATCGCGTCGACGGCGGCCAGAAAGTCGATGCGCGCGACGATCGCCGGCGTGAGGACCTGCACCTGAGCCACCAGCTCGGCCAGGATGCGGCTGCGCTCGACTTCCCGGTCGGAGGCGATCCGCTCGAGCTCGTCGTTGCCTTCGACTACCTCCGACGGTTCGAAGTAGAAGCTCCTGCCCGAGGCGGAGCGGCCCCTGACGAGTCCGGCGAGACGGCCGCGGCTACCCGAGGGAAGGAGGACCGACAGCCGGCCACCCCGCATGGGCGTCGAATCGTCCGCCAGGGCGTTGCCGTGCTCCCGCACGTAGGCCTGAAGCGAGGCCTCGACCGAGGCCTGGGTGCGCCGGGCCTCCCGGACGAGCGTCCGCAGCCGCGGCGTCGCGTCGTCCCGCACCTCGCCGCGCCGGTTCAGCATGCGGCGCAGGCGGCTCGCCAACCCGGCGCAGCCTCCGCCGTGCTGGCCTGGAGGGACGGCTTCCGCGGCCTCGGCCTCCATCCGTCGCAGCGCCTCGACCTCGGCGGCGCATTGCGGCGTGGCGTCGGGACTCTCCAGCCGTCCCACCACCTCCTCGCTGGCCTCGATCGCCGCGGCCAGGTCGAGGAGCTCCGGGCCGCCCAACCCGCGACCGTCCCCTTCGAGATGAGAGCAGAGGTCGAGAAGCCCATCGAGCGACGGCACCAGGACACCGTCCCGTTCGACCTCCCGAGCGATCTCCGCGTAGCGAACCCGGCGCCGCTCGATCTCGTCGCGGTCGGTTTCCGGCGCGATGGCGCGTACCGCCCGGCCCCCGATGTCGGTCGAAGCGAAACCCGCGAGGACGGTGAGCAGCGACGGAAACTCGAGCGCCTCGGAGGTAGCGGCGCTACAGCAACTCATCTGTCAGCCCGGTAACGGATCACCAAGCTCGGCGCAGCGCATTCGCTGCGGGGACGCCCTTAGGCGAGACCGGCGCGGCGCTCCTCAGCCAGCCGCCGCAGCATCTTCTTGCGGGCCTGCATGACCTTGCGCTTCCGCTTGACGGACGGCTTCTCGAAGTGCTGGCGCTTCTTGAGCTCCGTCAGGATGCCTTCCTTCTCGCACTTCCGCTTGAAGCGGCGAAGCGCATTCTCGAAGCTCTCGTCTTCGCGTACCTGCACAACCGGCATGAAGTGATCTCGTTCCCTTTGTTGACCCGCGGGCTCCCGCCCCGATAGCCCTGTAGCCGCCGACGCACGTCAGCCCACGGGCGAACGCGGATTCTGCACGAGCCGGCCCGCCCCGTCAAGGGCCGGGCACGCCTACTCCTCCTCGGCCTGACCCTCCACGGCGTTGGCGTCGGTGCGGTAGACCTTCCCGTCGCCCTCGCGGAAGAACACCCCGGCGGCCGCGCCGGCACCATGCTCCTCGGGGTTCTTCGGGTAGAACCAGGCGAACACGTTCTCCTCATCGAACTCCCGGACGTTGCGATGGAACACCTTGCCGAGGAGGGCTTCGACCTCGGCCTCGGTCATCCCCCGCTCCACCTGCGCCAGCCGTTCGGCGGTGATGTAGCGCGCGTCCTGGTACTCGGCCAGCCGCGCCTGGAGATCGGCGTTGTCGGGGTCGACGCCGAGGGCCCGCTGCAGGATTTCGACCGCGCGGCGGTAGTCGCCGCCCTTGACCACGTACTCCTCGGCCAGGTACATGTCCTCGGCGCTCTTCATCGCGAAGGCGGCCCGCTGCTCTTCGGTCATCTCACCGCCGAGTTCCCATTCGGCCTCGTTGATGTAGTTGACCAGCTTGGTCGCAAAGGCCTCGCCGTCGTTTCCGATCTCGTTGTCGAGGGAATCGACTTGCGCGGTGAGGGCCTCGACGTCGTCGTCCTCGCCCGCCGCGAGGACCCGTGCGCGAAGCCCCGCCAGTTCGTCGCGCTTGGCGTTCAGCGCCGCCTGCTCTTCCTGCAACTCGGCCCACGCATCGGCGCGCGCGGCGGACACCCGTTCCTCCTCCGAGGGACCGCATGCGACCAGAGCGGCGAACAGGACGATGACCGAGGCGCAAGCGGCGAACACCGCCCGGCCCGGCCGCCCGATTGGAGTGGATCTCGACATTCTGGCGCCTCCTTGGACCGCTTGTTGCGTGCTGCGGACTATACCCCAAGGCGGGCCGCGAAAGGGCGTACACGGAGGCTCGACGTAGGGCTATACTGCGGCACTGCGCTCGGGTGCCCTGAGGGTCCATAGCTCAGCGGTTAGAGCATCCGGCTCATAACCGGCAGGTCCCTGGTTCGAATCCAGGTGGACCCACACCGCGAACTGCGGAGCCTGCGATCGCTAACTCACTGGAACCTCTGACAATCGGCGCATGGAACGAGTCCTCGACACGATCGTAGATCTGCAGCAGGCGAGCATGGAACTCGCCCACAGCCTCGCCCTCCTGGACGGGGTTCCCGAGTCGATGCAGGAGCTCCACGACCAGTACGAGCACCAACGGAGCGAGATCGAACGGCTCGAGCAGGAGTGCCAGCAGGCCGAACTCGAGCGCCGCGCCGCGGAAGCGGAAGCGGCGGCGGGGAAGGAGAGCATCGAGCGCTACCAGGAGCAGATCGCCCGCGTCACGACGCAGCGCGAGTACGGCGCCCTTCTGAGTGAGATCGACACGGTGCGCGCCGGCATGCGGGAAGCGGACGAGCAGGCTCTCCTGGCCATCGAGCGCCAGGACGAGGCGTCGGCGCAGCTCGACGAAATCCGCGGCGCGTTCGAGACGCTCGACCAGCAGTACCAAGAGCAGCTCGCCGTGTGGGAAGAGCAGAAGCCCGAGATGCGCAAGCGGGTCGAAACGCTCGAGGGGCAGATCGAGGTGTTCCGTGAACGCCTCCCGCCGGCCGCCCTCCTCCAGTACGAGCGCCTGTTCGACCGCCACGGCGGCGCGCCGCTGGCCGCCATCGGAGTCGTGGAGAGCACCGGTGCTCCCATCCGGCACTGTTCGTTCTGCAACTACCGGATCAGGCCTCAGGTCGTCGTGCAGATTCAGACCCAGGGCGCGCTCGTACCCTGCGACTCCTGCCAGCGAATCCTGTACCTGGACGGCGGAGAGACCGGCTGAGCGAGGCGCCGGGGAAGACGGCGGCCGAACGCTACGCGGAGATAGTGGAGCGGCTGGCGGAGGCCTGCCGGCAGGCTGGCAGGGAGCCGGAAGAGGTCGCCCTGGTCGGCGCCTGCAAGCGGCAGCCGCTCGAGCGCATCGCCGCGGCGCTGGACGCCGGCCTCCGCATCCTCGGCGAGAACCAGGTCCAGGAGGGCGAGGCGCACCGCGCGGCGCTGGTCGACGCCGGCTACGGCGACCGGGTCGCCTGGCACCTGATCGGACCGCTGCAGTCGAACAAGGCGGCCCGCGCCTGCGACGCCTTCGACGTGTTCGAAGCGGTCGATCGGCCGAAGATCGCGGAGCGGCTCGACCGTGTGCTCGGCAGCCGGGGCCTCGGCGTCCGCGGCTGCCTGCTCGAAGTGAACATCGGCCGCGAACCCAGCAAGCACGGCTTCCTGCCCGAGGACACGGAAGCGATGCTGCGCATCGGCGAACTCGACCATCTGCGGGTGCGCGGCCTGATGGCGATTCCGCCGCAGCGCTCCGACGCGCGCGAGTCCCGCGCCGACTTCGCCGCTCTCCGGCGCCTGCGCGACCGCCTGGCCCGCGGCGGCCTGTTCGGCGACCGGGAGGGATGGCTGTCGATGGGCATGAGCGGCGACTTCGAGGCCGCGGTCCTCGAGGGCGCCAGCCACGTGCGGATCGGTTCCGCGCTGTTCGGAGAGCGGCCGCGGCGGTAAGCACCCGGCGGAGTGTTACCGTTCCGTCCTTGGAGACTCTTTCCGACCTGCTTGGGGTCGTAGCGGAGCGCTACGGCGAACGCGAGGCCCTGCTGTCCATCCGGCGCCATCGCCGGACGGACTCGCTTTCCGCGCGGGAGTTCCTCGACGCCGTCTGCCGGACCGCGAAGGCGCTCGAGTCGCACGGCGTAGCGAAGGGCGACCGTGTGGCGCTGTTCGCGACCAACCGGCCGGAGTGGCACATCGTCGACTTCGCCTGCCACCTGCTGGGCGCCGTCTCCGTACCGATCTATCCGACCCTGAACGCGCCCCAGGTCGCCTACATCCTGCTCGACAGCGGCGCCGGCTGGATCTTCTACGACGACAAGGCGAAACGGGACCTGTTGTCAGGCATCGTTCCCGACGGCGGCGGCGAGGACGACCAGGACGGCGATGAGCAGCGCGGCCTGCGCATGGTGGCGCTCGATGCCGAGGCCGCCGCCCCCGGCGGCACCCACCTCGAAGCCCTGATCGCCGGAGCGCCGCCTGCCACGGACGCCGACCTCGCGACGTTCAGCGGACGGGTCGGCCGGGACGACACGGCGAGCATCATCTACACCTCCGGCACCACCGGCGACCCCAAGGGCGTCGTCCTGTCGCACCGGAACTTCGTCTCGAACATCCTGGCCTGCCAGGAGCTCTATCCGCTGGGGGAGGACGATCAGGCGCTCTCCTTCCTGCCGCTCTCCCACGTCTTCGAGCGCACGGTCGACTACCTCTTCTTCTACCGCGGAGTCTCGATCCACTACTCGCCGGCGATCGAGCGCGTCGCCGGCCTGATGCCGGACGTGCGGCCCACCGTCCTGTGTTCGGTGCCCAGGCTCTATGAGAGCGCCTACCTGCGCATCCAGAACCTGTTCGCGAGCCAGCCGCCGGCCCGCCGCCGGCTGATCGCCTGGGCGCTCAAGGTCGGCAAACGGCGGGCGGAGCGCGGCGGCGCGGCGCTCCAGGGCCTGATCGCCGACCGCCTCGTGTTCCGCAAGATCAAGCAGCGCTTCGGGGGCCGGCTGCGGTTCGCCATTTCAGGCGGCGCCGCGATCGCCAATGAAGTCGCCGAGTTCTTCGACGCGATCGGTATCCGCCTCTACCAGGGATACGGGCTGACCGAGACCGCGCCGGTTCTGGCCGTGGAGTACCCCGGCGCCTCCCGCCGCGGCTCGGTCGGCACGGCCGCGCCGGGAGTCTCGCTTCGCATCGCGGACGACGGCGAGATCCTCGCCCGCACCGAGGGCCTGATGCAGGGCTACTGGAAGAAACCCGAGGCCACCGCCGAGGCGATCGACCCGGACGGCTGGTTCCACACCGGCGACATCGGCCGCCTCGACGACGACGGCTACCTCTACATCACGGACCGCAAGAAGGACCTCCTGGTGACGAGCGGCGGCAAGAACGTCGCGCCCCAGCCGATCGAACAGATGCTGATCACGCACCCCGCGATCGCCCAGGTGGTCGTGGTCGGCGACGGCTACCCGTACCTCAACGCCCTGATCGTGCCCAACTACGCGGAGCCGCCGGAGCCGTTCACCAGCATGGACCCCTCGGAACTCCGCCAGGACCCGCGCCTCCAGGAGCTCGTCCAGGGCGTGCTCGATCGCGCCAACGAGCGGCTGCCGACCCACGAGCGCGTGCGCCGCTTCCGGCTGCTCGAGCGGGAACTGACGCTGGAGGAGGGCGAGATCACGCCCACGCTGAAGGTGCGCAGGAAGATCGTCAACGAGCGCTACCGAGACGTGATCGCCTCGATGTACCTCAAGAGCCAGCGCGTCAGTTGACGCGACCGGACGGCTCCGTCGGGTCGGGCGCCTCCTCGATCACCCCGTGGACCTCCTCGTAGCGCCGCAGGTTCGTGCCCAGGGCCCGGATGATCCGCTTGAGATGCCCGGGGCTCGTCACGATCCTGGCGCTGACGATGCCCTGAGGCGGAACCACGTTGATGAAGTCGAGGATGAACTCCTCGCGGGTGTGGGTGATGCGCAGCAGGTTGGAGTAGGCCCCCTTGAGCTCGGCGTCGCCGATCTTGACGTTGATCGACGAGGACGCATCCTGGTCGGCCGATCCTTCCTTGGGTTGGTCGCTCATTCGATCCTCCGTTGATAGCCGGCCTGCTCGCCGGGCGAGAGCCAGTCGATGTCGGTCCGCGCGCCCAGCGTCTCCACCTGCCACTCGTGGTCGGGCAGGTAGAGGCCGATGCTCCTGAGCGACGTGCTCTCCGTCACCGTGAACCGCAGCGCCCGGCGGCGGTAATCGTACGCCCTGCCGTCGCGGGCGTGAACCGCGACATCGACGGTGTACTCGCCCGGCGCCAGCCGCAGTTCCGGACAGACGAGCCGCACTCGCACGGGCCCGGCGAGAGAGCGCGGTTCGTAGCCGGCCAGATCGGTGTTCGTGCCCCAGCAGTCGACGCCCCGCGGCGTCTTGACGCCGACGCCGAAGACGAAGTCGGACAGTTCCTCTCTTGGTTCGACGTCGAGTTCGAAGGCCACCGCTTCCCCGCAGTGGACGTGGTAGCGCTCCTGCCGCTCGTCGCCGGCCAGCAGGCGCGCCGCCAGGATCTCGGCCTGGCCCGAACCCCAGCGCGCGACCTCTTCGGCAGCGTCCGCGGGCGCGGCCGTGGCGTGCTCCCCTTCAGCCGACTGGCGGCGCCGGTCGTGGGCCTCGCCCTCGCGCGCCGCCACCGACTCCAGGTAGGCGTCGATGACCCGTCGCGTCGACCCCAGGCCCCGGACCCGCCCGCCGTCCAGCCACATCGCCCGGTCGCAGATCTCGTCGATCAGCGTCATCGTGTGGCTGACCACGAGCAGGGTGCCGCCCCCGGCCAGGTGCTCCTCGATCCGCGCCAGGCAGCGGTGAACGAACTCCTCGTCGCCGACGGCGAGGACCTCGTCGACCAGGAGCACTTCCGGGTCGGTGTGAATGGCGACCGAGAAGCCGAGCCGCACGTACATGCCGGAGGAGTAGTACTTGATCGGCTCCTCGATGAAGTCGCCGAGACCCGCGAACTCCACGATGTCGTCGTAGCGCTGCTCGATCCGCCGCCGGCTCAGCCCGAGCAGCGCCCCGTTGATGAAGATGTTCTCCCGGCCGGAGATCTCGGGATGAAAGCCCGCGCCGAGCTCGATCAGGGCCGCGACCCGTCCGTTCACCGAGAGTTCGCCGGAAGTCGGCGGCAGCAAACCGGCCACGAGCTTGATCAGCGTCGACTTGCCCGAACCGTTGCCTCCGATGATCCCCACCGCCTCCCCGGCCGCGACCTCGAAGCTGACGTCGGTCAGGGCCTCGACGACTTCACCCGAGGCCAGGCCCCCGGTCAGGCTGCCTTCGAGCAGCGCGCTCTTCAGCGTCCGCAGCCGGTATCCGCCGGCGGCGCGCCGGTACCGCTTGCACAGGCCGCTCGCCGCAACCGCCGGCGGGCTCAACTCAGACCGCCTCGGCCAGGGTGTCGGAGAGGCGCGAGAAGAGGCCGGCGCCCGCCACCCACGACACGGTGGCGATCGTGGCCATGATCACCCACACGTGGAGTTCGGGCAGGCGGCCGAAGAACAGGAGGTCCTGCGTCGCGGTGGTGAAGCAGGTCATCGGGTTCAGTTGCACGACGGTCGCGAACTGTGGTGGCAGGTCGCTCAGGGTGTAGATGATCGGCGCCAGGAAGAAGGCGAGGACGAGCAGGTTGCCGAGAAGATCCCGCACGTCCTTGAAGTGAACGCAGAGAGCCGAGAGCGCGAAGGCGAGGCCGGCCACCATGACCAGCTCGATCGCCAGAACGGCAGGCAGAAGGACGGCCGTCCAGCCGGAGATCGGATAGCCGAGCAGGCGGCCGGCGACCAGGGCGACCCCCACGATCGGGAGCGCCAGGAGGAAATGCACCAGGTTTGCCGCCACCGCCACCGCCGGCAGCACCTCGACCGGAAACACGGCCTTGCGGATCAGGCCTCCGTTGGCCGTGAGCGACGTGCAGCCTTCCAGCAACGACGTGGAGACCCAGATCCAGGGGAACAGACCGGTCACGAGAAACACGCCGTACGGCTCGACCGCCACCAGGTCCGAGCGCTTCAGGATCATGCCGAACACGAACGAGTAGACGGCGAGCAGCAGGAGGGGATTGAGCAGGGACCACAGGAACCCCAGGACGCTTCCCCGGTAGCGGGCGCGCAACTCGCGCATGACCAGAGTCCAGAGCAGGCTGCGGTAGCGGACCAGCGTTCGGGCCAAGTCGACCATTGCCGCGAGCATCTTACGCGGGTGCGCGGGCCGGACCGCCGGTCTCGCACTCGAGGTACACCGGCGCCCCGGCAAGCACGGCGGGAACCCGGTCGAGTTCCCGTCCATCGCGGTCGCGCACCGCGCGCACCTCCCTCCGCGGCCGGTAGGAGCGACCGCGGCCGTCCAGCGCCCAGACGACCCGGATCTCGCGCCCCTCCCGAAGCGCCCGGTAGCCGCGCAGCCCTGACGGCATCCGCAGGCGTACGACTTCCGCGCCGGCCAGCTCGCGCTGGAGTTGACGCAGGGCGAGCCAGGCCGGGCGCCGCCGGAGGCCGTCGCCCCGCGGGTCGAGCAATCCGTAACCCGCGGCCGCCAACTGCCACCAGTAGACGCGCTCCGCCAGACCGCTGCCCAGCGCCTCCAGGGCATAGCGGACCAGGTAGCTGGCCTGAGCGTCCTCGTCCACCGCGACATCGCGGCCGGCAGGGGCGTGCGGACCTTCGGCAAGCGGCCAGTTGAACTCGGTGACCCAGCTCCTGCCCGACGCGCAGTCCGGGGCCCTGCGAGCCAGGGAGCGCAGAACCGCCAGCTTGCCGGCGAGGTCGAAGCCGAGCTGGCGGTTCTCCGGCGCGCCCCGCCGGTCGACGTAGAGCTGGCTCGCCAGCACGTCGAACCGGCGCTCCGGCTGTCCCGAGTGGATCAGAGCCGCTGTCGCGTGAGGCTCGAAGTCGATCACCGCGGGTGCGAGAACGCAGGCATCGCGGCACTGGGCCCGCACGGCCTCGGCACCGGCCGCCAGCAGGCTCCAGTAGTCCCCGGGCCGCCAGACGCCCCACTTGCTGCGATTGGGCGCCTGGCCGATCAGGAACCGCCGCCCGCAGGGAGCGAGCGCGGCCGCGGCTTCCTCCACCCGCCGCCGCCAGAGCCCGGCGTCGCGAACCAGCGACCGGTCCTGGCTGAACTGGAACACGAGGTCGACCGGCCGCTCGCCACGGCGGAGAGTCCGCGCCAGTTCCAGCAGGCCGTGGTCGACGCCCTGCCAGAGGTGGAAGCGGAGCAGCACGGTGTCGACTCCGAGCTCCTCGATCGCCCCGGCGAGGGAAGGGACCGGGGCCGAGCCGGGTCCGACCGCGACGCCCAGGCCGCCGAAGGGAACCGGCGCCGGCGCGCGATCCAGAGCACGCCTGACGCGACGTGCCTCCGCGACCGACAGGAGCAGCGGTCCGGCGGAGCGAAGCAGCGGCCGCGCGTGGTGGCCGGCGTCGCGCAGGCGCACGCCGAGGCGCTGGCCGCGGGTGGCCTGCTGGTGCGGCTGATCGGTCAGTGGATCCCAGACGGTGCGCTCGGTGGCCGTGGCCCCGCGTTCCGCGTCGGGGACGTGGGGGTGAGCGCGGCGGCGCGGCAGGAGGAGATCGGACAGACGCCGAAGGCCCCGGCGCGCGCCCTGCTTCGATCCCAACTTGAAACGGAACGCGCGGTGGCAGGTTTCGAACCAGATCCGCTGAAGCCGCGGCAGGCCGCCCGGCCGGTAGCCGGCCAGGTACTCGGCGCGATCCTCCGGCCGCAGCACCGGCATCCGGCTGAGGTCCCTCAGTCGCTGACTGGTCGACAGCCGTCGGCGGAAACGGGCGCGGTTCAGGTCGACCAGGAAGAGCTCCGCCTCGGTCGTCGCTTCCGACAGGAGGACGTTGCCGGAGGTCAGATCCCTGAACCAGACGCCGTGGCGGTGCAGCTCCGCGGCCAGCGCCCCGACCCTCCGCAACAGGGTCGGGCCGTGGATTCCGGGAAACTGGTCGGGTCCGTCGCCGCCGTTAAGGGCCCGCAGGACGTAGCGCAACTCCAGCGCGTCCGGCACCAAGCGGCAGACGTACCAGGCGGGACCGTCGATCGTGTTGGACTCCGCATAGAGGAGCGGTTCCGGCGTCGGGATCCCGAGACGCCGGAAGCGGAGCGCGGCCCGGAAGCTCAGCCGAGCCCGGCTGCCCCGGCGGCGGCGGCGGAGCCGCGCGTGCAGATCGTCGTGGCGGAACTGCTTGACGACCACGGCCGTCTCGGTCGCCTCCGCGGGCCCTCGCCAGCCGGCTTCGTAGAGGTAGCTGCGTCCCCAGTGCAGGCTGCGCCGGCCGCTCCCCGGGTCCAGCAGCCGGCGCAGGGTCTCCTCGAAGCCGGCATCCAGGTCACCGTCCACGGCGGTCGGCGTGACCGCGCCCGTGAGGTCGTCGAACTCGAACCGGCGTTCCGGTCCTTCGGCCCTGGCCGTCAAGACCCTTCGATCTCGGTTACGACGAAGTGCTCCCGATCGAGGTCCGGATCCGCCCGCAGCAGGATGGGGACGTCGAACGCTCCCTGCATCCCGTTCAGCACGTCCGATTCGGAACCGTTCAGGCCGTCCAGCACCTCCGGGTGGACCCGCACCGCCAACTGGCGGCAACCGCGGCCGGCGTGCGCCATACAGGTTCGCCGCAACTCCAGGCAGATCGTCGCGACGGACTTGATCCGGCCCCGGCCCCGGCAGGTCGGGCAGGGCCCCATGAGCGCCCGCTCCAGGTTCTCGCGCCGCCTCTGCCGGGTGAGTTGAACCAGGCCGAACTCCGAGATCTCGAGCACCCGCTTCCGGGCGCGGTCCTTCCGCAGCTCCAACTCGAGCCGCGCGAACACCGCGCGACGATCTTCTTCGTGCTCCATGTCGATCAGGTCGATGACGAGGATGCCGGACAGGTCCCGCAGCCGTATCTGGCGCACGGCTTCCGCCACCGCCTCGAGATTGGTCCGGAGGACCGTGTCGCGGAAACCGCCGGGGCCGACATCGCGGCCGGAGTTCACGTCGATGGCCACCAGCGCCTCGGTCTGGTTGATGACCAGATAGCCGCCGGAGGGCAGCGGCGCCCGCGGCTCCAGCGCGGCGTCGACGGCAGCGTCGATCCGGTAGCGATCGAACAGACCGCGGCGGCTCTTCTCCAGCCTCGTCAGGAGTTCCGGCTGGACCCGCCCGAGGTAATCGCGGATGACCCTGTGTGCATCGGCGCCGTCGACCAGCAGGGCGCTGAAGTCCTCCCCGAAGTGGTCGCGAATGACCCGTACCGCGAGTTCTTCCTCCTGGTGGAGCAGTGCCGGAGCCGCGGTCGCGGCCGCCCGCCCCTCGATCTCCCGCCAGACCTCGGCCAGAAGCCCGTACTCCCTCCCGAGGTCATCCGCCGGCGCCCCCGCCGCCGCCGTGCGCACGATGCAACCCGTCGCTTCGAGCGCATCGCCCCACCCTTCCAGGGCCACCGTCTCCAGACGCGCCCGTTCGTCTGGATCATCGATCCGCCTGGAGATCCCCAACCGACCGGCCAGGGGCGTCAGCACCAGGTACCGGCCGGGAAGCGTGATGTCGGTCGTGACCCGCGGTCCCTTGTCCGCCAGTCTTTCCCTGGCGATCTGAACGACCACTTCCTGACCCCGCCGCGGGATGCCAGGACTCGTCCGCCGGCCGTCACCGCCTGGCGCTCCCGACTCGTCAACCGCCATCTCCTCAAGGTACAGGTAGCCGTCCCGATCCAGTCCCAGGTCGACGAAGGCAGCCCTCATGCCGGGAAGAACCCGCCGTACCCTCCCCTTGTAGACGTTGCCGACGAGGCCGCGGCCACGATGGCGCTCGACGAAGAACTCCACCAGCCGGCCGGCCTCCAGGACGGCGAGGCGGGTCTGGTGCGGGTCGCCTTCGACCAGAAGCTCCCTGTGCATGTCAGTGCCGGCGGCCGCCCTGACGGCCCGCTCAGATGTTGACGAAGCGCTGAACGTCGACGCGGATCATCAACCCGGTGGCCGCACAACAGAAGAGCATGAAGGAGCCGCCGTAGCTGAGGAAGGGCAGCGGGATGCCGGTGATCGGAAGCAGGCCGACCACCATCGCCGTATTGTAGAGAACGTGGCCCGCGATGAAGGCGAGCAGACCGACGACGAGCAGCATGCCGGCCGGGTCTCGCGCGGCCAGGGCCGCGCGCACGCCGTTTCCCAGGTAGAGGAGGAGCAGCCCCAGGACGACGGTGACGCCCATGAACCCGTACTCCTCGCCCAGCACGGCGAACACGAAATCGGTGTGAGGCGTCGGCAGGAACTGCAGATTCGACTGCGTGCCCTCGCCGTATCCCTTGCCCAGCATCTGGCCTGACCCGATGGCGATGCGGCTCTGGCGCACCTGGTAGCCCGACCCCAGCGGGTCCGCGTCGGGCCTGAAGAAGCTCGACACCCGGTCCTTCTGGTAGTCCTGCAGGGCGAAGACCCAGATGGCGCCCGCGACCACCGCGGCCACCCCCAGCGCGATCAGGGCCGACCGGAGCCTGAGGCCGGCGACGATGGACATCGCCGCGAGCATCGGCACGAACATCAGGGCGCCGCCCATGTCCGGCTGCAGGGCGATCAGCAACACCGGCGCAACGACGAACGCCGAAGCCGACCAAAGCCAGCCGCGAGGCGCCACCGGCGCCTGCGCTTCGGCCATGTGACGGGCCAGCAGGAGGACCGTTGCGATCTTGCAGAAGTCCGACGGCTGACCGCCGAAACCGCCTATCCCGATCCAGCTCCGGGCGCCGCCCGCTTCGTGGCCGAAGAAGGTCACCGCGGCGAGTACCGCCACCGCCGCCAGGTAGATCCAGAAGGCGTAGCGGAGCAGGAACGTGTAGTCGACCGCGGCGGCCGCCGCCAGGACCACCAGACCCAGAGCGATCCACGCCGACTGGCGCACTTCGTAGTCCGTGTTCATGTCCGCGGAGGCACTCGAAATGACGACCAGGCCGATCACCGACAACGCCAGCGCCGACCCGCCGAGCAGCCAGCTGACGGACCGGACCCGGCGCAGCAGATGCCAGCGATCAGGTTCCTGCGGCAGCACCGAAGTGATCCTCGATCAACTCTCTCGCCAGCGGCGCCGCAGCTTCCGAGCCCCTGCCCCCGTTCTCGACGAAGACGACGACCACCAGTTCCGGCGCGTCCACCGGAGCGTAGGAGGTGAACCAAGCGTGGTCGGCCTGATCGGGCGGGAGATCCTCCGAGCGGATCCAGGTCTCCTGCGCGACGACCTGGGCGGTTCCCGTCTTGCCCGCGACGGCCACCACCGGCGTCCTGGCACTGCGTCCGGTTCCGTTCGCGACGACGTTGGCGAGCGCTTCGGCGACGAAGGCGATCACTTCGGCATCCAGGCCGAGCGGCTCGGGAGGCTCCCCGCCGCCCGCGACCAGGTACGGGCGCACCCGGAACCCCCCGTTCGCCACCGCGGCGGTCATCACCGCCACCTGCAGCGGCGAAGTCAGCAGCGGCCCCTGGCCTATCGCGACCGAGACCGTTTCGCCCGGATACCACGGATAGCCTCGCCGATCCCTGCTCCACTCGGGGTCGGGTACGAGACCCTCGCTCTCGCCGGGGAGTTCGACTCCCGTTCGGCCACCCAGCCCGAGCCGCCGGGCGTAGGCGGCGATCACCTCGATTCCGATCTTGACGCCCTGCCGGTAGAAGTAGGTGTCGCAGGAGTGCTGCAGGGCCCCGCGCAGATCGACGAAGCCGTGCCCACGCCGCTGCCAGCAACGCCAGCGGCGGTCGTAGAGCCGGGTCGCGCCGCTGCAGTAGACCCGTTCCTCGGGGTCAAGCAGCCCCTCCGCGAGACCCGCCACCGCCATCACGATCTTGAACACCGAGCCCGGCGGGTAGGTGTTCTGGATCGCGCGGTTCTGCAGGGGCTTTCCCGGTGCGTGGACGATCCGGTCCCAGTCCTCCTGGCTCAGCCGGCCGGCGAAGCGGTTCGGGTCGAACGACGGCGAGGAGACCATCGCCCGGACCGCGCCGTCGCGGGGGTCGAGCGCGACGATCGCGCCGGCCTTGTCCGCCAGCAGGCTCTCGGCCAATTGCTGCAGCCGCAGGTCGATCGTCAGGGTCACGGACTCGCCGGGCTCGGCGTCCGCCCGCTGCACGTCCTCGCCCATCAGGCGGCCCCGGCTGTCGACGACCACGATCCGTTCCCCGTGGTTTCCGCGCAGCCGGCGATCCCGCAGCAGTTCCACGCCGCTGCGGCCTACCAGATCCCCGGCCGCCAGCGAGTCGTCGCGGTCGTGTTCGGCTGGAGTGGGTTCGCCCAGATAGCCCACCACATGAGCTGTCTGAAAGCTGTGCCGGTACAGCCGGCGCCTCGACGTGGAGATCTCGAACTCCGGATGCTCGGGCTCCGAAACCTCGAACCGGGCGACCTGGGTCAGCTCCAGGTCTTCGGCCAGCAGCACGGGCACCTCCCGGGCCACGCCCCGATGACGCTCCAGCGCGGCCCTGAGCTCCCGCTCCTCCCGGCCGAGGATCCCGGCCGCGAAGGCCAGACTGGCGCCAAGGTCAGAGCTCGCGCTGCGGTCGATCATCAAGCGGAAAGTGGGCGTGTTCTCGACCAGGATCCGCCCCGAACGGTCGTAGATCAGGCCCCTCGGAGCGTCCAGTCGCAGCACCCGCAGCCGGTTGTTCTCGGCCAGACGTTCGTAGTGCTCCGCCCGAATGATCTGGTGATACCAGTAGGCGCCGATCACGACCGCCAGGGCCACGCCCAGCACGCCGCACAGCCATCTGAGCCGGACGGCCATGTTCAGCAGGACCCAATCCGAGCTGTACTCCTGCGCTGGGTTCTGCAGACTCATCATGTGGCCCTCGCGGTCACCGCGGACGCGCCCTCCCCTCCTTCAGGGTACGCCGTTCATCGACCCAGGCCTGGGCCCGGTTGAACAACCACAGGCTCGGCAGGCCGACGGCGGTCGTCGCCGCCACCCGTAGCGGAACGACGGCGCCGCCGAACTCGCCGACTTCCAGAAACCTGAGGAGGCCGAGAACGATCGCCTGATGCACCAGCGTACCCACCGCGACCAGGAGCAACGCCACCGTCCTCTGGCCGGTGTCCACGCGCTGCGACAGGCGGGCGACCCCGTAGCCCACGACGCAGCAGGCGAGGCCGTGAAGGCCGAACGGCGAGGTGCTCAGCGTGTCCTGAACCAGGCCCGCGACCAGGCCGCCCGCGACGCCCTGGAGCGAGTTGCCGGCCAGGCTGCCGAGCACGACCAGGAGCACGAAGAGGTCGATCGTCCGCCCGGCCACCGGCAGCACTTCGGCCAGCAGCAACTCGACCAGCGACACCAGGGCCAGACTGGCGGCGAACCTAGCGGCCCACGGCATCCGCGCCGTCCATGACCGCCTCGGGCACCGGGTCGCGGCGCCACACGAAAGCGTGGCTGAGCGAACCGAGATCCACGCGCGGGGCGACCTTGATCTCGTGGAAGTGATCGCCGCCGGACTCGACGGAGGTGACCGTGCCGATCGGAATTCCTCGCGGGAAGACGCCGTCGATGCCGGCCGTGACCACGCGGTCTCCCGGCTGGACATCGACCTGCACCGGCACGTACGCGAGCGAGAGTACGCCTGCCGCCTCGGTGCCCCGGACGATGCCCTGACGGCGCGTTCGCTCGATCATCGCGCCCACCGAAGAGTCTCGATCCGTAACGAGCAGCACGCGCGCATAGTCGCCCCCGGCCGAAACGACGCGGCCCAGCAATCCGTCGACGGTGGTCACGGGCCGCCGCGCCCACTCCGCCCTCGCGTTGCCGCGAGGCAACCGCAGAATGGCCGTGCGCCGCCACGAGTGGTAGTCGACGTAGACGACGTCCGCCAGCAGGAGCTCCACGTCCGGCGGCCGCGCGTAGCCGAACGGCGCCGAAAGCAGGTCGACCTCCAGTTCCGCGCCAAGAGCCGTGGCATGGGCCGCCTCGAGCTGCCGCAGCCGGCTTCGAAGTTCCTCGTTCTCGCGTTCCAGGCGAGCCCTCGTCCGCCACCCCTCTCGCACGCCGCCCGCGACATCGGCGGCCGCGGAGACCAGTCGCTTCGCGGGGGCCTCCACCCACAGCGCCACGTCGCCCGCACGCTCCGGCGACTGAGCGGTCAACGACGCGAGCAGAAAGGTCACCGTGACGGCGAACAGGATGGCGACCCGACGCTCGCTCATCTCGGTGAACGCTCCCTAGCGAACCGAAACCCTGCGCAGCAGATCGATGTCCCGCAGCACCCGGCCGGCGCCAAGCACGACGGAGGCAAGAGGGTCCTCCGCGGCGAAGACCGGCAGTCCGGTCTCCTCGCGCAGCCGCTGGTCCAGCGCGTGAAGCAGCGCGCCGCCGCCCGACAGCACGATGCCCTTGTCCATCACGTCGGCCGAGAGTTCCGGCGGCATCCGTTCGAGGGCCTGCAGGACGGACTTCACGATCTGCGCAACCGGTTCATCCAGCGCTTCCCGGATCTCGCCGTCGGAGATCCGGAGGCTGCGGGGCACGCCGCGCACGAGATCGCGCCCCTTGATGTCCATGTACAGCGCCTCCTCGAGCGGAAAGGCGGAGCCGATCTCGACCTTGATCCTCTCGGAGGTCCGCTCGCCGACCAGCATGTTGTGCTTGCTCTTCAGATGCTGGGCAATCGCCTCGTCCATCGCGTTGCCCGCCACGCGCAGCGAGCGGCTGTAGACCGTCCCGGAGAGCGAAATGACGGCGACGTCGCTGGTGCCGCCGCCGATGTCGACGATCATGTTGCCCGTCGGCTCGGTGATCGGCAGGCCGGCGCCGATGGCCGCCATCATCGCCTGCTCGACCAGAAAGACCTCCGAGGCCCCGGCGCTCATCGCCGACTCCCTCACCGCCCGTTTCTCCACCGGCGTGATCTCCGAGGGCACGCCGATAACGATCCGCGGGCGAGCCAGCCGGCGGCCGTGGTGGGCCTTGCGGATGAAGTGCTTGAGCATGTGCTCGGTCATCTCGAAGTCGGCGATCACGCCGTCCTTCATCGGCCGTACGAGGAACAGGATGCCCGGCGTGCGTCCGAGCATCTGCTTGGCCTCGGTGCCGACCGCCTCGATGCGGTTGCTCTGGCTGTTGACGACGACGACCGACGGCTCGCGGACGACGATGCCGTTCGCCTGAGTGAAGACGAGCGTGTTGGCCGTCCCCAGGTCGATGGCCAGGTCGCTGGAGAACCACTGCAGAAAACGCATTCGGGATGAACCTCGCGCCGCGATCATAACCGCCGGGAGACCGCCCGATCCTGTTACCATGCAAGACCTTCCGCGTTCTACCGAGCGCCGGGGTCCGAATCATGCTGAACGTCATTCGTAAGAACATCAAGAGCTTCTATCCGCTGGCCATCGGCCTGGCCCTTGTCTTCGTGCTGCTCGTCTTCACCGACTTTCAGACGCTCGACGGCACGCAGATCAATCCGGACGCGGCCACCGTGGGCCGCGACAGCATCACCTTCGCCGAGTTCGAGCGCAGCTACCGGAACGCGGAGAACCGCTACCGCGAAATCTACGGCGACGCCTTCAACGCGGATCTGGCGGACCAGCTCCAGTTGCCGGTTCAGGCGCTGGAAGCCCTGATCAACGACCGCCTTCTCATCATGGAAGCGGAACGGATGGGCCTGACCGTCAGCGACGAAGAGCTGCAGGAGGAGATTCTCTCCGTGCCCGCCCTGACCGACGGAGCCGGCAACTTCATCGGCGCGCGGCAGTATCAGGATCTCCTGCGCGCGAACCGACTCTCGGTGGACGACTTCGAAGCCGACCTGCGCACGTCCCTGCTCGTGCGCAAGCTGCAGGCGGCGCTGACCGAGGTCGCCCACGTCTCCGACGCGGAGGTCGAGCTGCGCGCTCGCGAAGCGGCCGAGCGCGCCGCGATCCGTTACTTCCAGGTGCCGGCCAGCCGCTTCGCCGCCGAGGCCGAGCCTTCGAGCGAGGAGGCCGCGGCCTACTACGAAGAGCATCGCGACGAGT
This sequence comes from Thermoanaerobaculia bacterium, assembly GCA_022826745.1. GTDB lineage: Bacteria > Acidobacteriota > Thermoanaerobaculia > Multivoradales > Multivoraceae > Multivorans. The sequence continues at coordinate 115,414 of JAJDUI010000027.1, forward strand.
TCAGGCTCCCCGAGCGCCGGCGCGTGGGCTACCTCCTGGTCAGCACGAACACGGTCCGGGCCGAACTCGAGGTCACCGACGACGAGGTCCGGACGTACTACGAAGACAACCCGGCCCAGTTCGAGATCCCGGAGCAGGTTCGGGCCAGCCACATCCTCCTGCTCGAGAACAGCGAACGGGACGCGGAACAGGCGCGCAGCCTGCTGAACCGGCTGCGCGGCCGCATCGAGGCCGGAGAGGACTTCGCGGCGCTGGCCCAGGAGTACTCGGACGACGAGGCCACGAAGGAAGCCGGCGGCGACCTCGGTTACTTCGGCCGCGGTGCGATGACCCAGGCCTTCGAGGACGCCGCCTTCGGCGCCGCGGGCGGCGACCTGGTGGGACCGGTCGAGAACCAGCTCGGTCCGCGCACCGGCCACCACCTGATCCAGGTCCACGAGCGCCGCGAAGGCGGGCGCCAGACCCTCGACGAAGTCAGCAACCTGATCCGGGTTCAACTCCTGGCCACCCGGGCCGAAGAGGAGGCGAAGAGCCGGATCGACTCCCTGCACGAGCGCCTGGCCGGCGAGACGTTCGCCGGCGAGGACGAGGCCCGGGAACTGGCCGCCGCCGAAGCGCTCGTGTACGCCAGCACGGAGCCGTTCGGCGAAGACGATGCCGTGGCCGGCATCGGCCGCAACTTCAACTTCAGCTCCGCGGCGTTCGGTCTCGAGGCCGGCGCCTGGTCCGAGCCGGTCCGCATCGCGGCGGGCTGGGCTCTCCTCTCCGTGCTCGAGGTGCTGCCGCCCCGGGATTCGGAGTTCGTCGAAGTCGAGGTCGACGTTCGCGAGGTCGTCCGCCGGCAGAAGGAGACCGAGCTTCTGGCGGCGGCGCTCACCGAGGCGCGAGGCCGCGTCGAGGACGGGCTGAGCATGGACGACGCGGCCGGGGAGTTCGATGCCGTGATCGAGGAGAGCGGCAGCTTCGGCCTGCGCCAGCCGATCGGCACCCTCGGCGCAATGCCCGAGCTGGCCAGCGCCGTGTTCGCGCTCTCCGCGGGCCAGTTCGGCGGCCCGGTGGACACTCCGTTCGGCGCCGTTCTGTTCGAGGTGACCGAACGCGAATCCTTCGATCCTGTGCTGTTCGACCCCGAGGCGACACGGAACGAACTCCTGGCCGAGCGGAATCTGACGATGCTCCAGTCCCTGCTGCAGCGGCTCCGCGAGGAGGTCGGCGTCCACTACACCCAGGACTTCATCGAGAACTTCGGCCTGGGCGAGGCCGAGGCAGCCGGCACCTGACCGCGGCGCGGCGCTCCCTGGCGGCTTGATCGGCTATCTGCGCGGACGCCGCCTGGCCCTCGAGCCCGAACGTCTGGTGCTCGACACCAACGGCGTCGGCTACGCCGTGCGGATCCCCCTGTCGACCTACTTCGAACTGGAGAAGCTCGACGCGGCGGCCGACATCGGCCTGTTCATCCATACCCACGTTCGCGCCGACGCGATCGAACTCTTCGGCTTCTGGACCGAAGCCGAACGGACCCTGTTCGAGCACTGCCTGGCGGTCAGCGGAGTCGGTCCCCGGCTCGCCCAGGTCGTCCTGTCCGGCGGTTCCACCAGGGAGCTGCTCAACGCCATCGGCGGCGGCAACGTGGCGGCGCTGACCCGGATCCCGGGCATCGGCCGCAAGACGGCCGAACGGATGGTGCTGGAACTCAGGGAGAAGGCGAAGACGCTGCTCGCCGAGGCCGGCGCCGAACCGCCGGAAGCCGAGCCCGACACCGGCCGCGAGGACGAGCAGGAACAAGCCGTCAGCGCGCTGGTCAACCTCGGCTACCGCGCGACCGAGGCGCAGCGGGCGGTGTCGCGGGTGCTCGCGGAGGAGCCCGAGGTGGATTTCCAGGACCTCCTGCGCCTGAGTCTGCGGCGGCTGTCACGGATCTGACGGCCGGGAAGGCGTCGGGGGTACCCGCCCGTCTTGGGGCCGGAGAGGGCCAGCTCCCAGGTGACGCTCGCGCTCGAGGGGAGATGGAAGGGGCTGCGCTCGCTCCGCTTCACTCGCTCCGGTCTGGCGTCGGACCCTGTGCGGTCGTTGCCCGTCGCTCGTTCAGAGGCACCTGGGAGCTGGCCCCCTCCGGCCCCGAGACGGGATGGACGTCGTTGCCGAGAGGCCGCGATAGCATCCGCCCATGGCCGGGACCGGCGGCACCGACGGTGAAGAGAGCGTTCTCTCACCCGCCCGGGACGCCGACGATCGGCGCGTGGAGCCGTCTCTCCGGCCGCAGCGGCTGAACGAGTACCTGGGCCAGGAGAAGATCGTCGAGCTGCTCGACATCTACATGCAGGCGGCGCGCCGGCGGGGCGAAGCTCTGGACCACGTGCTGCTGTTCGGGCCCCCCGGGCTAGGCAAGACGACCCTGGCGCACATCATCGCCCGGGAGATGGGCTCGACGTTGCGGTCCACCTCCGGTCCAGTCCTGGAGCGCGCTGGCGACCTGGCTGCGATTCTGACGAACCTCGAGCCTGAGGACGTTCTCTTCATCGACGAGATCCACCGGCTCGGTCCGACGGTCGAGGAGATCCTGTACCCGGCGCTCGAGGACTTCCAGCTCGATCTGGTGATCGGTGCCGGGCCGATGGCCAAGACGGTGCGCATCGATCTGCCCCGATTCACGCTGGTCGGCGCCACTACGCGCGCCGGTCTGATCACGCCGCCGCTGCAGGGGCGCTTCGGCATCGTCCACCGGCTCGACTTCTACGGTCCGGACGTCCTCGGTGTGATTATCCAGCGCTCGGCCGAGCTGCTAGAGGTGCCCGTCGATCTGGGCGGCGCCGACGAGATCGCCCGGCGCAGCCGCGGCACGCCCAGGATCGCGAACCGGCTGCTGCGCCGGGTGCGCGACTACGCGCAGATCGAAGCGGACGGACGGATCGACCGCGACATCGCCAACGAGGCTCTCCTTCAGCAGGAAGTCGACGAGCAGGGCCTGGACAAGATCGACCGCAGGATCATGGAACTGCTGATCGAACAGTACGGGGGCGGCCCGGCCGGCCTGAAAGCGCTCGCGGCGTCGGTCGGGGAAGACGAGACGACGATCGAGGACTTCTACGAGCCGTACCTTGTCCAGAAGGGATTCCTGCAGCGCACCCGCCGCGGCCGGGTAGCCACCAAGCGAGCGTACGAGCATCTGAACCTCAAGGTCCGGGGCACTCTGTTCTGAACCGCCGCACCAGGGTCGGCAACGACGTCCAGCCGGTCTCGGGGCCGGAGGGCCAGCTCCCGGGTGCCTCTGAACGAGCGACGGCCAGCGACCGCACAGGATCCGACGCCAACCCGGAGCGAGTGAAGCGGAGTAAGCGCAGCCCTTTCCATCTCCTCTCAAGCGCGCACGTCACCCGGGAGCTGGCCCTCCGGCCCCGAGACGGGCGGCTGCGTGCAACACCGTGGCGCCAGCCGGCGCGCGCGTGTACGCTATGGCGCCTTTCGCGCCCTGCGACGACGACGTGACTCCCACCGCATCCGATCATGAAGGTACTCAAGTTCGGCGGCTCTTCCGTGGCCGATGCAAGCCGCCTGCAAGCGGCGGCGCGCATTGTCGAACGGCAACTCGACGGTTGTCCGGGGGACGGTGCGGTGGTGGTGTCCGCGCTCGGCGGCGTCACGGATCGCCTGCTGGCACTGGCGGCGGGTGCCCTGGAGGGCGGCGGCGGCCCTGAGGCGGCGCGAGAAGTCGCCGCGCTTCGCAACCATCACCTGAAGATCGCGGCCGAGGTCGCCACCGAGGCCGACCTCCCCGCCCTCACGGCAGCCCTCGACGAGCTCTGCGACGGCCTGGTCCGGGAACTCGGCGACTGTGAACGGACCGGGATCACCACGGAGCGGCCGCGGGAAGCCTGGATCGACCGGATCGTCTGCCACGGCGAGCTCCTGTCGACGCAGCTCCTGGCCGCGGCGCTGCGCGCCAGGGGGCTGCCGGCAGAGGCCCGCGATGCCCGCCCGCTGGTGCGGACCGACCGTTCCTTCCAGGCGGCGCAGGTCGCGCTCGAACCGACGATGGACGCGATCGCCTCCCACTTCGCCGGCATCGGCGAGGACGGACCCCTGCAGGTCGTCACCGGCTTCCTCGGCAGCACGCCGGAAGGCGAGACGACGACCCTGGGCCGCAGCGGTTCCGACCTGACGGCGTCCCTGGTCGGCGCCGCGCTCGACGCCGAGCGGATCGAGATCTGGACCGATGTACCGGGCGTGATGACGGCCGACCCGAGGCGCGTCGAAGACGCCCTGCCGATCCCGCGGCTGAGCTACGAGGAGATGCTCGAGCTCTCCCACTTCGGCGCCAGGGTGGTCTACCCGCCGACGGTCACCCCGGCCCGCCGCAAGGCCATTCCCCTGCTCGTTCGCAGCACCCTCGACCCCGAGCACCCCGGGACCCTGGTCGACGGCGGCAGGGACCGGCAGCGGGCCCGCGGGACGGCGGTCACCGGCATCTCCTCGATCGACGACGTCCACCTGATGCTGCTCGTCGGCGACAACCTCGTCGGTACCCCGGGAGTCGCCGCGCGGCTGTTCGATGCCCTCGCGGCGAGCGGAGCCAGCGCGATCCTGATCTCGCAGGCGTCCAGTGAGCACTCGATCTGTTTCGCGGTCGAGCCCGGAGTCTCCGAAGCGGCCCGCCAGGCCGTGGACGCCGAGTTCCGGTCGGAGATCGAGTCCGGATCGGTCCGGCCCCTGGTCGTCGAGCGCGACCAGTCGATCGTCGCGGTCGTCGGCGACGGCATGCGGGAGCGCCCGGGTATCGCCGGCCGGGTGTTCGGGATCCTCGGCCGTCGGGCGGTCAACGTGCGGGCCGTGGCCCAGGGCTCGTCCGAGCGGAACATCTCGATGGTCGTAGCCAAAGCCGACCAGGGACGCGCGGTGCGCTGGATCCACCGGGAGTTCTTCCACGGCGCCGCCTCCGGCCGGCTCGCGGTCTACGTGCTCGGCGTCGGCGGCGTCGGGTCGGCGCTGCTCGGGCAGCTCGCCGCCGAACGGGAGGCGCTCGAGCAGCGAGGCATCGACCTTCAGCTTCGGGGCCTGGCGAGTTCGCGGTTCATGGAACTTGCGGTGCGTCGGGGTGGCCGGCGGCTGGACCCCGGCGCCGCCGCGGATCCGGACGGCTGGCGCGCGGCACTGGAGCAGGGCGGCGAAGCGGCGGACCTCGACCGGCTGCTCGAGCACCTCGGCGAGACCGCTGCCGGCGGTGGCCGGACGGTCCTGGTCGACGTCACGGCGAGCGGCGACCTGAGCGCCGTCTACCACCGAGCGCTCGCGGCCGGCGCCGCGGTGGTCAGCGCGAACAAGCTTCCATTCGCCGGGCCGATCGCGGACTTCCGCGCGTTCCACGCCGACGGCGGGGCGAACGTCTTTCACGAGGCGACCGTGGGCGCCGGCCTTCCGGTGCTCCACACGGTCGACCTGCTGCTTGGCGCCGGCGATCCGATCGAGTCGGTCTCGGGCGTCTTCTCCGGAACGCTCGCCTATCTCACCGGCGAGTTGAGCGCGCGGCAGGTATGGAGCGACGCCGTGCGCCGGGCCCACCGGCTGGGCTACACGGAACCGGACCCGCGTGACGATCTCGGCGGACTGGACGTGGCCCGAAAGCTCCTCATCCTGGCCCGGTTGTGCGGCGCCGATCTCGGAATGGACGACGTCGACGTGGCGCCCATGCTCGACCGGCCCGACCTCGCGGACCTGCCGCTCGAGGACTACTGGCAGCGCCTCGCCTCCGCGGACGAGGAGATGGCCGCCCGCTTCGCCGAGGCCAGGTCGGACGGGCTCGAACTGGCCTATCTCGCCGAACTCGACACCAGCGGAGAGGGGGCGACGGCCCGGGTCGGGCTTCGGGCCGTGCCGGCCGACCATCCGGTGGCCGGGATGCCGGCATCGGACAACATGTTCGTCTTCCGCAGTCAGCGCTACGATACGCGGCCGCTGATCGTCCAGGGACCCGGCGCCGGGACCGAGCTCACCGCGGGCGGCGTCTTCGGCGACATCCTGCGCGCCTGGGCCGAGCGGGGAGCCTCACCATGACAATCCGGAACGAACCCCTGCGCGCCGCCGTCCTCGGCGCAACCGGCACCGTGGGCCAGCGCTTCGTCACCCTGCTGGCAGGGCACCCCTGGTTCGAGTTGACGGCCGTTGCCGCTTCCGAACGCTCGGCCGGGAAGCTCTACCGCGACGCGGCGACCTGGATTCAGACCCGGCCGATCGACGACGCGGTCGCGGCCATGCCCGTTCGGACGATCGACGAACTGTTGGACAGCGCCAAACTGCCCGGCGGCGAACTGGACATCGTCTTCTCGGCCCTGGACGCCAGCGTGGCGAGAGACGTCGAGCCCCGGTTCGCCCGCCGCTGCCTGGTGGTCACCAACGCCAGCGCCCACCGCATGGACGCGGACGTCCCGCTGATCGTGCCCGAAGTGAATCCGGACCATCTCTCGCTGCTGTCTCCGCCCGAGGACGGCAGGGAACTCCCCGCCGGCATCGTCGCCAACCCGAACTGCTCGACCATCGGCCTGGTCCTGGCGCTCAAGCCCCTGGCCGACGCCTTCGGCTTCGAGCGGATCTCCGTCGTGACGCTGCAGGCGGTGTCCGGCGCCGGCCTGCCCGGGATCTCGAGCTACCAGATCCTGGACAACGTGATCCCCTGGATCTCCAGCGAGGAAGAGAAGCTCGAAATCGAGACCGGCAAGATCCTGGGCCGCGCCGCCGGCGGGAAGATCGAGCCGGCCGAGGTTGCCGTCTCGGCCCAGTGCAACCGCGTTCCCGTGGTCGACGGGCACACGCTCTGCGTGTCTGTCGACCTCAAGGGCGAGCCGGCGATGGAGGACGTCCGCGAAGCCTGGCGGACCTTCCGCGCCGAGCCGCAGGAGCGCGGGCTGCCGTCGGCGCCGGCGCAGCCGACCGTCTACCTCGGCGACGACGAGCCGCCGCAGGCCCGCGTCCACCGCGACCTCGGCCAGGGCATGACGACCTCCATCGGCAGGCTGCGGGAGTGTCCGATCCTCGGCTACCGCTTCGTCGCCCTCTCGCACAACACCCTGCGGGGCGCCGCCGGCGGGGCGCTGCTCGCCGCCGAGCTCGCCGTCGCCCGCTGCGGTCCACGGGCCGCCGGATGAGGAACCCGGTGAGGGCGTTCGCCCCGGCCTCAGTCTCGAACATCGCCTGCGGATTCGACATCCTGGGCTTCGCTCTGCAATCGGAGAGCGAGGGGGACCTGGGGCCGGGCGACATCGTCACCGCCCGTGAACCCGGCGGGCACGGACCGGTCCGCATCGCGGCGATCGCCGGCGACGAGGGCCGGCTGCCGCTCGAAGCGGAGCGCAACACGGCCGCCGTCGCCGCGAAGGCGCTGATCGACGCCGAGGCGCCCGGCTCGGCCGTCGATCTCGAGATCGAGAAGCGCATGCCGCTCGAGAGCGGCCTGGGCTCGAGCGCCGCCAGCGCGGTCGCGGCGGTCGTCGCGGTCGACGCGCTGCTCGGCCTGGAGTTGCCCGCCGCGTCCCTGCTCCGCTACGCCCTCGCCGGCGAGGTCCTGGCGAGCGGCGGCCCCCACGCGGACAACCTGGCCCCGTCTCTGCTAGGCGGCCTCGTCCTGGTCCGCTCGCTCGATCCGGAGCCGGACGTGATCGACCTGCCGGTGCCCGAAGGTCTGACCTGCGCTCTCGTCCGGCCCCACGCCGAAGTGAACACGAAGGAGTCCCGTGCCCGCCTGGATCGCCACCTTCCTCTTGAGCGCGCCGTGACCCAGTGGGGCAACGCCGCGGCGCTGGTGTCGGCGCTCTACCGTTCCGACCTGGAACTCCTGTCCCGCGCCCTGGTCGACGTCGTGGCCGAGCCGGTCCGGGCGCCGGGCGTGCCCGGCTTTCATGCCGCCAAGGCGGCCGCGATCGAGGCCGGCGCGCTGGGTTGCAGCCTCTCGGGCAGCGGCCCCGCGCTGTTCGCCCTGTGCGACGGCCGCGACGGCGCCAGGGAGGTCGCGGCAGCCATGGCGGGAGCGTTCGACTCCTCCGCGGGTCTCAACTGCGATCGGCTGGTCGCGCCCCTGCCGGCGCCGGGCGCGCGCGTGATCGAGGGCGAGGCGTAACGTGCGCTTCCTGAGCACGGCCGGCCGGACCTCGCCGGTCACCCTTGGCGAGGCGCTGCTCGAGGGACCCGCTCCCGACGGCGGCCTGTTCGTTCCCGAACGCCTGGAGCCGCTGAACGCGGCGGACCTCGCCACCCTCGAGTCGCTGCCGCTGACCGGCATCGCCGCCATCCTCGGCAACCGCCTCTTCGGTTCGGCGGTCCCGGGGGGGGAGTTCGCCGACCTGATCGAGGACGCCCTCGACTTTCCGATCCCTCTCGCGACGATCGAGCCCGGCATCCACTGCCTGGAGCTGTTTCACGGGCCGACGCTCGCCTTCAAGGATGTCGCCTCACGGGTCATGGCCCGCCTGATGGCGCGCTTCGCCACGGTCGCCGGCGACGCAGAAACCACCGTGATCGTGGCGACCAGCGGCGACACCGGCAGCGCCGTGGCCCACGCCTTCAGCGGCGTCCCAGGCTTTCGGGTCTGCGTGCTGTACCCCGACGGCCTGGTCACCGAGGCGCAGCGGCGCCTGTTCACAACCCTGGGCGGCAACGTGACCGCGGTCGCGGTCGAAGGCACCTTCGACGACTGCCAGAGCCTGGCCCGGGACGCCTTCGCCGACGGCGAACTGCGCGAGCAGCGTCCCCTCGCCTCGGCCAACTCGATCAACATCGGCCGGCTGCTGCCCCAGGTCTTTTACTACTTCCATGCCTGGGCGCAGCTCCCCTCGCCGCCGCTCGACGACGCCGGCGAACCGCTCGTGTTCTCGACCCCAAGCGGCAACTTCGGCAACCTGACCGCTGGCCTGGTCGCCAAGCGCATCGGCCTGCCCGTTTCCCGTTTCGTCGCGGCGACGAACGCGAACGACGTGGTGCCGGCCTACCTCCGGAGCGGCGACTACCTGCCGCGCGGCTCGGTCGCCACGATCTCGAACGCGATGGACGTCGGCAATCCGAGCAACTTCGCCCGCATCGTTCACCTCTACTCAAGCGCAGGCGAACCGCTCGAGCGCATCCGCCGGGATCTCTCGGGCCGCGCCTTCGACGACCAGGCGACCCGGCGCGCCATGCGCGACGTACATGACCGCACCGGCTACCTGCTCGACCCCCACACCGCCGTCGGCTACCTGGGCCTCAAGGCGGAACTCGAAGCCCAGGGCGGCGGTACCGGCGTCGTCCTCGCCACCGCGCACCCGGCGAAGTTCACCGAAACCGTCCAGGCCGCCGTCGGCATCGACCCACCCACGCCGCCCGCCCTCGAGCGCACCGCCCACCTCCCCGAACGCATCATCGAGATCCCGGCCGCCTACGCCGCCCTGCGCGACGTGCTGCTGCACGGCGGCTGAGGCGGAGGCGGAGGCGGAAGGCGCGGCACCCGTCAGCGGCGGCTCCCGGGGGAGGGTCCCAGCGGACGCTCACCCCTTCTTGGTGAATGTGGGTCAGGGGGTTCGCTTCGGTCGCCTGCGCTCCGGGAGGGCGTCGGCAGGGGAGGGCTCTACGGCAGTCGCTTGTCTCCAGCCCGCTGGGACCCTCCCCCGGAGCCGCCGCTGACTGGAAGGTGTCGCCAGGTGGCACGACGGAATGTCGCGACTCAGCGGTCCAAAGGTAGCGGTTGGGCGTTTCACACCGAGTGCGGCGGAGGTGGCTTGAGGACTGGCCGGCCGTTCCGCTGGGTACGCGGGTCTTCTGACCCGCCGCCGCCGGAGGCGGCTTTGAGTCGCCGGCCGGTTCCGCTGGGTGCGCGGGTCCTCTGACCCGCTGCCGCCGGAGGCGGCCAGAGAATCGCGCCGCGAAGCGGCGGCCTTGTTCACTCAAGCGGCGTGCAGACCAGCCCGTTCCGTTCCTGACTGTCCGGGGCGAAACCCGAGTCAATCGGTGTAACCAGTTCGGAGTCGATCCGGGCACGTTCGGGGACCCGGACTCCCGGGGCGACGATGGCGTCACGGAGTTGGGCACCCGAGCCGACGCGGGCGCCGGGTAGTACGAGGCTCCGTTCGACGATGGCGTCTTCGCCGATGCGGCTGCCCGTCTCGAGCACGCTGTGCTCGATGGCGGCGCCGGCGGCTACCGAGACTCCGGGGGCGATGAAGCGGCGGCGGCGTTTGCGGCTTCCGGCGGTGCGGCCCCAGTCCAGGGCGCCTTCGAGGTAGCGGCGGGGGGTTCCGAGGTCGTGCCACGGGCGGCGGCAGCGGAAGCCGACGATCCGGCCTCCCGAGCGGAGAAGCGGCTGGTAGAGGCCCTCCACGATGTCGTTCGACGACGGACGGGCCGGGATCTGCTCGACGACCCGGCGGGAGAGGACGTGGAGGCCCTGGAACGTCCGTTTCCGGCCGCGGTCCGGGCCGACCCGGAGGTCGCGCAGCCCGACCACCAAGCCGCGGGGATCGACCTCCACGCCGCCGCCGACGCGGTCGTTCCAGCCGACCTGGAGAGTGACGTCGGCGCCGCTGCGGCGGTGGCGGTCCAGCGCCTCGCGGATCGGCCAGCGGCAGAGCGAGTCGCCGTTGACCAGCACGACGTCATCGGCATCGGCGAGGAAGTCCCTCAGGTTGACCACGGCGCCCAGCGTGCCGAGCAGCTCCGGTTCGACCTCGAAGCGGAGTTCGATCCCGCGGGCGAAGGCCTCGCTCTCGAGCCCGCGCCGCACCGTGTCGCCGAGGTGGAACAGGTTCACGGCCGTCTCGTAGCCGGCGCGGTGAAGAAGGTCGATCGTTCGCAACGCGACGGCGCGGCCGGCCACCGGCAGCAGGGGCTTGGGCACGGCACCGGTCAGCGGCCGCAGCCGTTCTCCCCGGCCGGCGCAGAGCACGAGCGCCCGTACCCGCCGGCTCGCGCCTCTCACTGCGAGCCTCCGCTGGGTGCGCGGGTCTTCTGACCCGCTGCCGCCGAAGGCGGCTTCGAGGCGCCGGCCGAAGGCCGACCTTTCTTCTCAAACACCATGTCCCGGGGCAAGCCCTCGTGCCGAGCGCGGTGATCGCGGTAGATCGCCAGATAGTCCCGCAGATCGGCCCGCTCCGGATCGATGCCGCAGCGGCGGCAGACGCGTTCGATCCCGCCGGCAGGCAGGTCCGGGTCGACCTGCTCGACCTCCACGAAATCGCCGATCGGTGTCCGGTCGAGGGCGACCTCGCAGCCCAGAAGCAGCCAGCGCTCGCGGACCTTCTCGTAGCGCGCCGTGACCTCGAAGCCGAGCGACTCGAGGAACAGCCGCGCCGCCGCCGGGTCGTCGACTGCGAACTCGTGTTCCGCCCTCTCCTTGACGCCGCCCCGAATCTCGGGAGCGGACTTGAAGGTCAGCCGGCTGCCGCCGCCGTCCGTGCGGAGACGAAGCAGCTCGCGGCGGGTGCGCAGGCGCTCGGAGGGCGCGGCGGCGCGGCGGTCGAAGACCCAGTTCGACTCCATGGCGGCGGCTCGTTCGAGCTTGCCGCCGGCGGCGCGAACCCGTTCCCGGAGCCGGTCCAGATCGGCGACCGCGACCTTGATCTCACGCTCGCGCCCGGCAGCCACAGGCGGTCAGGCGGCGGCGCAGCCTCCGAGGCGGTCGAGCACGCGGACCACGGTGCGAATGCCCTGGTAGAAGTTCGAGAGGTCCATCTTCTCGTTCGGGGCGTGAAGCCGGTCGTCCGACAGGCCGAAGCCGATCAGCAGCACGGGCGCGCCCAGCACCTCGGACAGGGTAGAGACGATGGGAATCGAGCCGCCTTCGCGGACCCGGACCGGTTCGCGGCCCCAGGCCTCGCGCACCCCCTCGAGGGCCGCGTCGACGAGCGGGCCGTCGAGGTCGACGAGCACCGGCGGCGCTCCGTTCAGGTTCTCGACTTCGACCTCGATGCCCGGCGGCGCCAGGGAGCGCATGTAGTCCGCGAAGGCACGGAAGAGTCTCTGCGGGTCCTGGTCCGGCACCAGCCGCATCGACACCTTGGCGCCGGCCCGGTTCGCGATCACCGTCTTGGCGCCGGGGCCCTGGTAGCCGCCCCACAGCCCGTTCACGTCGCAGGTGGGCCGTGCCCACACCCGTTCCAGGGTGGTGTAGCCGGCCTCGCCCCACAACGCGGACGCGCCGATCTCGTCGCCGTACTTCGCCTCGTCGAACGGCAGCGCCGCGAACGCCGCCCGTTCTTCCGCGCCCAGCGGCCGCACGTCGTCGTAGAAGCCCGGAACGAGGATCCGGCCGTCCCGCGGGTCGCGGAGGGCCGCCAGCATGGTGCCCAGGACGTTCAGGGGGTTCGCCACGGCGCCGCCGAAGGTGCCGGAGTGCAGATCCCGGCCCGCGCCGCGCACCCGGACCTCGGTGTAGAGCAGGCCCTTCAGGCCGTAGAGCACGGAAGGCTGGCCCGGGCCGTACATGGAGGTGTCGGAGACCAGCGCCAGGTCGCAGCCCAGGCGCTCCGCTGCCGGGCTCCGGACGTAGGCCTCGATCGCCTCGCCGCCGCACTCCTCCTCGCCCTCGATCAGGAACTTGACGTTGACCGGCAGGGCGCCGGTCTCGGCCATGATCGCCTCCACCGCCTTGATGTGGGTGAAGGACTGGCCCTTGTCGTCCGTGGCGCCGCGGGCGACGATCCGCTCGCCGCGTTCGCCCGTCTCGATCGTCGGCTCGAACGGGTCGTTCCTCCACTCTTCCAACGGGTCGACCGGCTGCACGTCGTAGTGGCCGTAGAAAAGGACGGTGGGGCGGCCGGGGGCGCCGAGCCACTCGCCGTACACGAGCGGATGGCCCGCCGTTTCGACGATCTCCGCCGCCAGCCCCGCGGCCTCGAGCCTCTCCTTCACGAAACCGGCGCAGCGGCGCACGTCGCCGGCGTACTCCGGATCGGTCGAGACGGACGGGATCCGCAGGTACTCCTTCAACTGATCCAGACTGGCGCCGGTTTCGCGGTCCACTCGCTCGAGAACGGCGTCGACGCTCATCGGGTCCGCCCGCCGCGGTCAGTCATCGAAGCTCTTGCCCGTTGCCCGCCAGTCGGAGAGGAAGTTCTCCAGACCGATGTCGGTCAGCGGATGACGGTAGAGCTGGCTCAGCGTCTTGAAGGGAAGGGTCGCCACGTCGGCGCCCATCTCGGCCGACACGACGACGTGGACCGGATGGCGCACCGAAGCGACCAGGACCTCGGTCCCGAAGTCGTACTGCGAGTAGATCGAGACGACCTGCCGGATCAGGTCCATGCCGTCCTGGGCGATGTCGTCGAGGCGGCCGACGAAAGGCGAGATGTAGGCGGCGCCCGCCTTCGCCGCCAGCAGCGCCTGGGACGGCGAGAAGCAGAGGGTCACGTTGCACCGGATCCCTTCCTCCGCCAGGCGCCGCACGGCGGTCAGCCCCGGCGGCCCGAGCGGCACCTTGACGACGACGTTGTCGGCCAGGCCGGCGAGCCGCCGGCCCTGGTCGAGCATGCCGTCGAGGTCCGTCGCCAGCACCTCGCCACTGACGGGGCCCGGCACCAGCTCCGCGATCTCCTTGACGGTCGGCAGGTACCGCTTGCCCTGTTTGGCGATCAGGCTGGGGTTCGTGGTGACGCCGTCGACCATGCCCCATTCGAGGCCGGTCTCGATCTCGCCTGTGTCCGCTGTATCCAGAAAGAACTTCATCGTGGCGCTCCCCACCCTGCTCGCTGCTAGTTGACCGGCTCCGTGTCCGCCGCTTCGGCGTCCCCGTCCTCGCCGTCCTCGTCCTCCTCGCCGCGATCGGGGATGCGGGCCAGGGCGACGATGCGGTCGCCCTCGTCGAGGTCCATGACCTTGACCCCCTGGGTGGCGCGGCCGATCAGCGACACGCTGCCCGCCGTGATGCGGATGATCTTGCCTTCGGGGGTGATCAGCATCAGGCCGGTGTCCTCGCTGACCTGGCGGACGCCGACGACCTCGCCGGTGCGGTCGGACACCTTCAGGTTGATGATCCCGAGACCGCCCCGCGACTGCAGGCGGTACTCCTCGATCGCGGTGCGTTTGCCGAAGCCGCTCTCGCTCACGGTCAGAAGCGTCGTCTCCGGAGACTCGAGGTCCGCGGACTCCTCCCGCGGCAGCAGGCACTCCATCGACACGACCCGGTCGCCAGGGCGCAGGCTGATCCCGCGCACGCCCCGGGTCGCGCGGCCGAGGGAGCGCAGGTCGGTCTCCGGGAAGCGGATCGAGTAGCCCTTCTTCGTGGCCAGCACGATTTCGCTGCCGCTGTCCGTCACCTTGACCGACAGCAACCGGTCGTCCTCGTCGATCCGCAGCGCGATGATGCCGCTGGGTCGAGGTCTCGAGTACTCGGCCAGCGCCGTCTTCTTGACCACGCCGGCCTCGGTGGCGAAGGTCAGGAACCGATCTTCCGGGAACTCCCGCACGGCGGCGGTGGCCGCGACGCCTTCGCCGCTGTCGAGGCGCAGGAGGTTGACGATCGCCTTGCCGCGGGCCGCCGGACCGAGTTCCGGGATCTGGTGCACCTTGAGCCAGTAGCAGTAGCCCCGGTCGGTGAACACCATGATGTAGCTGTGGGCGGAGGCGACGTAGAGCTGCTCGACGAAGTCGCCGTCGCGGGTGGCCATGCCGGTCCGGCCCTTGCCGCCGCGGTGCTGGGCACGGTAGAGGCTGAGCGGCGACCGCTTGATGTAGCCGGACCGGGTGACCGTGATCACCATGTCCTCGTCGGCGATCATGTCCTCGATCGTGATGTCCGAGGAGTGGGCCATGATCTCGGTGCGCCGCGGGTCGCTGTAGCGCTTCTCGATCTCGTCGAGCTCGGCCCGGATCTCCTGAAGCAGCAGGGCGTCGGAACCGAGGATCGCGCGCAGACGCTCGATCTCGGCGATCAGCTCGCGGTGCTCCTGCTCGATCTTCTCCCGCTCGAGGCCGGTCAACCGCTGCAGCCGCATGTCCAGGATCGCCTGCGCCTGGGGCTCGCTCAGCGAGAAGCCCTCGATCAGGCGCTCCCTGGCTTCCGGCGGGGTGCGGCTGGCGCGGATCGTCGCGATCACCGCGTCCAGGTGGTCGAGCGCGATGAGCAGCCCTTCGAGGACGTGGGCGCGCTTCTCGGCCCGGGCCAGGTCGTAACGGCAGCGCCGGATCACCACCGTGCGGCGATGGTCGAGGAAGTGGCGCAGCAGGGCGCGCAGCGTCAGCACCTGGGGCTGGCTGTCGACGATCGCCAGCATGTTCATGCCGTAGCTGACCTGGAGCTTGGTCATCTTGTACAGCGTGTTCAGGATGATCTCGGCCACCTCGCCCCGCTTCAGGTCGATCACGATCCGGATGCCGTCGCGGTCGGACTCGTCGCGCAGATCGCGGATGCCTTCGAGCTTCTTCTCGCGCACCAGCTCGGCGATCCGCTCGATCAGGCGGGCCTTGTTCACCTGGAAGGGAAGCTCGGTCACGATGATCGACTGACTGTCCTGGCCGGCGTCCTCGATCTCGGCGCGGGCCCGCACCTGGATGGAGCCACGGCCCGTGGCGTAGGCGGCATGAATGCCCTCGCGGCCATGGATGAAGCCACCGGTCGGGAAGTCCGGCCCGGGCAGCAGCTCCATCAGCTCTTCCAGGGTCGCCTGCGGGCGGTCGATCAGCAGCTTGACTGCCGCGAGCGCCTCGCCCAGGTTGTGCGGCGGGATATTCGTCGCCATGCCGACGGCGATGCCGGCCGAGCCGTTGACCAGCAGGTTCGGGATCCGGGCCGGAAGCGGCGAAGGCTCCTGCTCGGAACCGTCGTAGTTCGGTATCCACTCGACGGTGTCCTTCTCGATGTCCTCGCGCAGCAGCTCCTCGGCGATCCGGGTCAGGCGGACCTCCGTGTAGCGCATCGCGGCCGGGTTGTCGCCGTCGATCGAGCCGAAGTTGCCCTGGCCGTCCACCAGCGGATAGCGCATGGAGAAGTCCTGCGCCATGCGCACCACCGTGTCGTAGATCGGTCCGTCGCCGTGCGGGTGGTACTTGCCCATCACGTCGCCGACGATGCGCGCCGATTTCTTGTAGGCGCGGCCGGCCGTGTTGCCGGCTTCCCACATGCCGTAGAGCACCCGCCGGTGAACCGGCTTGAGGCCGTCCCGCACGTCGGGCAGGGCGCGGCCGATGATCACGCTCATCGCGTAATCGAGGTAGCTCCGCCGCATCTCGCGCTCGAGCTGCACCGGCACGGTGTCGCGGCCGGACGCCGGCGGCGGCTGGATGGGGTTCTCGCCCTTGCTCACGGTCGATGGGTCAGATGTCGAGGTTGGTCGCGTTCAGGGCGTTCTTCTCGATGAACTCGCGCCGGGGCTCCACTTTTTCTCCCATCAGGGTCGTGAAGATGCCGTCCGTCTCGTCGTAGCGGTCGTCGTCGATCTCCACCAGCAGCATCCGGCGCCGCTCGGGGTCCATCGTGGTCTCCCAGAGCTGCGACGGGTTCATCTCGCCCAGGCCCTTGTAGCGCTGGATCGACAGGCCCTTCTTCGCCGCTTCGAACAGCGCGTCGAGTGCTTCGTCGACGGACTCGGCCTCGACGTCGTCGGTCGTCGCGCTGCCGTTCACCTTGCGTAGCCGGATCGAGGGCGATCGCCACGCCTCGAGCGCCTGTTCGTTGGCGGTCAGGGAACGGAAGTCGGCGCCGGTCACGAGCGCCTCGTCGATCGTCACGTGGCGGTCCACGCCGTCCCGGCGCGAACGGAAGCGGATCGCCCGCAACCCGTCGCGGCCGTCCTCCACCGACACGTCGTGAAAGCCGGAAGCCTCGATGACCTGAGCGGTCAGCTCGACCCGCTCCCGGTCGGCCAGACTGTCCCGGTCCCTGATGCCGCCGGCGATCGCCGCCCGCAGGGCGTCGCGCGGAATGCCGCGGGCGCTCAGCGAGTCGAGCGACCGCCTGAACGCTGCCAGACGGTCGAGCAGGACGCGCAGGCGGTCGCCCTCGAACACGGTCGGATCGTCGATGTCGCCGTTCGGGAGGGCAACCTGCCAGCTCTTGCGAATCCGCTCCACCAGGTAGTCGTGGTACTCCTCGTCGTCCTTCAGGTAGCTCGAACGACGCCCCTCCGTGACCTTGTAGAGCGGCGGCTGGGCGATGAACAGGTGGCCGCGGTCGATGAGCTCCTTCATCTGACGGTAGAAGAAGGTCAGGATGAGCGTGCGGATGTGGCTGCCGTCGACGTCCGCGTCGCACATGATGATCAGCTTGTGGTAGCGCAGGCGGTCGGCGTCGAAGTCCTCGGTGCCGATGCCGGTGCCCAGGGCCTGGATCAGGGTCCTGATCTCCTCGGACGAGAGCATCTTGTCGAGGCGCGCGCGCTCGACGTTCAGGATCTTCCCCTTGAGCGGGAGCACGGCCTGGAACCGCCGGTCGCGGCCTTGCTTGGCCGAGCCGCCGGCGGAGTCCCCCTCCACCAGGAACAGTTCCGCGAAGGCCGGATCCCGCTCGCTGCAGTCCGCCAGCTTGCCCGGCAGATTCGAGCTGTCGAGGGCGCCCTTCCGCCTGGTCAGTTCCCGCGCCTTGCGCGCCGCCTCCCGAGCCCTCGCCGCTTCGACGACCTTCTCGACGATCCGCCTGGCGTCCCGCGGGTTCTCCTCCAGGAACGCGGAGAGCTGTTCGCCCACTGTCGACTCGACCCAGCCGCGGACTTCCGAGGAAACGAGCTTCTCCTTGGTCTGGCTGGAGAACTTCGGATCCTGCACCTTGACCGAAACGATCGCCACGAGGCCCTCGCGGATGTCCTCGCCCGAGAGCTTCTCCTTCAGGTTCTTGCCGAGCCCCGAAGAAGCGACGTAGGCATTCACCGTGCGGGTCAGAGCCGACCGGAGGCCCGAGAGATGGGTGCCTCCGTCCCGGTTGTTGATCGTGTTCGTGAAGCAGTAGATCCGCTCCTGGTAGCTATCGTTCCACTGCAGCGCGACCTCGACCGACTCGCTGGAGCCGGCTTCGCCCATCTCGCTGTGAAGGTGGACCGGTTCCGGGTGCAGCGCCGTCTTGTTCCGGCCCAGGTGGGCCACGAAGCTGCTGATCCCCCCTTCGTACTCGAACTTCGCGCCCTTGCCTGTCCGTTCGTCGAAGAGGCTGATCGCGATGCCGCGGTTCAGGAAGGAGAGCTCCCGCAGCCGCTGCGCGAGCACCTGGTAGTCGAAGAAGAGCCCGGTGAAGACCTGCGGGTCCGGCGTGAAGCGGATTCCGGTGCCGGTCGCCTCGGGATTCTGGAGCGCGGCGACCGCCTCGATCGGCGCCTTCGGCACGCCGCGGCCGTAGCTCTGGCGCCAGGAGTGGCCGTCGCGGTCGATCTCCAGATCGAGCTGGACCGAGAGAGCGTTGACCACGGAGAGACCGACGCCGTGCAATCCGCCCGACACCTTGTAGGCGTTCTGGTCGAACTTCCCGCCGGAATGCAACTCCGTCATGATGACTTCCGCCGCGGAGCGGCCCTCGCCTTCGTGGAAGGCCACCGGAATTCCGCGTCCGTCGTCCCGCACGGAGACGCTGCCATCCCCGTGGATGACGACCTCGACCAGCTCGCAGAAGCCGGCCTGCGCCTCGTCGATCGCGTTGTCGACGAGCTCGAAGACCATGTGGTGCAGACCCGAGCCGTCATCGGTGTCGCCGATGTACATCCCGGGCCGTTTCCGGACCGCTTCGAGGCCCTTGAGGACCTTGATGTGCTCGGCCGAGTACCCGGTTTCGGCCGCCGCCTGAACATCCGTTGTCCCGGCTGCCGTCATGTGCGGAAAACTATCACATGACGGCCTTTCCGGCCGCTTTCCGGGGCCGCTTCAGGCCCGCTCGCAACTATCTGAAAACAGGAGACTTAGCTGGCCGACCAAAGATGCTCAGATCCGCATCGGCATGATCACGCACAAGTAGCGGAAATCAGGCCCCCCAACGGGCTCTCCGAGGCACTGGCTGTTCTCGTCCTTGAGCGCGAATTCCACCTGCTCGGTGTCGACCGCGGACAGGAAATCCCGCACATAGACGGGGTTCAGGCCGATGTCCAGTTTCTCGGCCTCGTAGTCGCAGGCGAGGCTCTCCTCCGCCTCCCCCAGATCCGGGTTCGAGGACGACACACGCAGCGACTGGGGCTCGAAACCGAGCCTGACCATGGGGGCGCGGTCACCCGTCAGCAGCGCGACCCGATGCACCACCTCGGAGAGCGCGCTGCGATCGAACGTCGCCTTGCGGTCGTTCTCCGTGGAGATCACCTTCTCGTAGTCCGGGAACGTCCCCTCGAGAATGCGGCACGTGAGTTCGCGACGCCCGATGACGAAGCCGAGATGGTGCTCGCCACGACGGAAACGGATCGTCTCGTCGCTGTCGAAGCGCATCAACTCGAGCAGCGCCTTGCGCGGCGCGAGAACGCCGTCCGCTTCCGCGACGCCCGCCATCTCGGCCTCGATCAGGGCAAGCCGGTGGCCATCGGTCGCGACCATCTCGACCTTGCCGTCCTTCAACTTGAGCAGGGCTCCATTCAACTGGAAGCGGGACTCTTCCGCCGAGACGGCGAAGATGATCTTGCCGATCATCCGCTTGACCTCGGGGAAAGGCGCCTCGAACGACGAGGAGGACGAGTCCTGGTCGACCGTGGTGAGTGTCGGGAAGTCCTCGGCCGAAAGACCGTTGATCCGGAACTTCGAAGACCCGGCGTCGATATGAAGCGAGTTGGATTCGCCGGTCGACAGCTCGACGGGACCGTCGGCCAGGGCCCGAACGATCTCGAGGAACTTCCGGGCCTGCACCGCGGTGGCGCCCGGCTCGCAGCTTCCTTCCTCCGCGCTGCACCAGGAAGTCAGGGAAACGTCCAGATCGGTCGCCGCGAGTTCCAGGCGATCGTCGCGGACCGTCAGGAGAAGATGGGAGAGGACCGGAATCGTCGACCTGCTCTCGACGATGCCGCGCATCGCCACGAGCTCGGTCAGCAGTTCTCGCCGTTCGACTCGGGTCTTCATCTGTCTTCTCCTCGGGAAGAAATATACACCAAGAAAGTAGCCGTAGAAGGTGCCGGCTGCGGTCGTGGATGAACCTTGTAAATTATTTATAATCAGTAGGTTAGGTTGTTCCCGCGGGGGTCGGTAAGGAGCGGAGTCGGCAGCGGAGCGATTGTGCATTCTGCGGACTTCGGCCGCCGGGCCGTGCGGAGTGCGGATTCCCTCCGCAGCACGGCCGCAGGACAACCGGAGCCGGTGCCCTGACAAATCCGCTGCCGGTGCGCAGATCCGCTGGTGCCCGATCCGCCGCGATTCCGCAGGATGTTCATTCGACAGGTTGCGCGGAGGTCGTCCCTGGCGAGACGGCGTCGGCTCTCGCTCAGCCGAGTTGACGGGTGAAGCGCTCCAGTTGAGCGGCCAGGCGCTCGTCGTCGGCGCGTCGGCGCTCGATCTGCTCGACGGAGTACATGACGGTCGAGTGATGCTTGCCGTTGAAGACCCTGCCGATCTCCGGGTAGGACATCTCGGTCAGGCGCTTGCAGAGGTACATCGCGATCTGGCGGGGATAGGTGATCTGCCGGGAGTTGCTCTTGCTCTTGATCTCGCGGACCTTGAGGCCGTAGTGGTGGGCCACCATCTTGATGATCTGCGCCGAGGACACGGGACGATCCTGTTCCGGCAGCACGTCGCGCAGCGCTTCCTTGGCGAACTCGAGATCGAGGGGCACACCGGACAGCGAGGCGAAGGCGGTGACCCGGTTGAGCAGGCCTTCGAGCTCGCGCACGTTCGAATGCACCTGCCGCGCGATGAACATGGCGACGTCCGTGTCCAGATCCAGGCCCTGGAGTTGCCGCGCCTTGCGCTGGAGAATGGCGACCTTGGTCTCCAGATCGGGCGGCTGGATGTCGGCGAGAAGACCCGAGCCGAAGCGGCTTCGCAGGCGCTCTTCGATGTCCGCCATGTCGCGCGGCTGGGCGTCCGAGGTCACGATGATCTGCTTCTGGCGGGTGTAGAGCACGTTGAAGGTGTGGAAGAACTCCTCCTGGGAGCGTTCCTTCTTGGCCAGGAACTGGATGTCGTCCACCAGCAGGACGTCGATCGTCCGGTAGCGCTCGCGGAAGGCGGGCATTCGCTCGAAGCGGATCGAGGTGATGAGGTCGTTGACGAAGTCCTCGGCGGCTAGGTACACGACTCTCGTACCCGGCGCCGCCCGCTTGAGGCGGTTTCCGATCGCATGCAGGAGATGGGTCTTGCCCAGACCCACGCCGCCGTAGAGGAAGAGCGGGTTGTACGCGATGCCGGGCTTCTCGGCGACGGCCTGGGAGGCGGCGCTGGCGAAGCGGTTCGAGTTGCCGACGACGAACGAGTCGAACCGGTACTGGGGGTTGAGCGAACTGCTTGGCGCCCCCTCCAGGTCGGGGCGAGTCGCCGGCTTCCGGCTCGCGATGGACTTCGCAGCCGCCGATCGTCCCGGCGTTTCGACCCTGGTCCGCGTTTCGCCGCTCTTGAACAGGACCTGGTACGTCGGGCCCTTGAGGTCGGCGATCGCCCAGTCGACGATCGGGCGGAAGCCCTCTTCAAGCGCCTCGACGAAGCGCGAGTTCGGCGCTTCGAGGACGAGGTGGTCGGCGTCCTCCGACGCGACCCTCAGGGGATGAAACCAGGTGCGAAAGTCCTCGGCCGGGAGATCCGCCCGCAACTGCCGTCGTAGAGTCGGCCAGACGGAACTAGGCATGCTCCCTCTTTCCATCCGCAGCGACCAGAGCCATGGTGAACCGGCGCACGGCAGAGCCCCTGCCTGCTTGTTCCGTTGCTACTCCGAACCGACGCACTTCTCCCCCACGTTCCGACGCGCACGACCACCAATTCCCGGTGCCGGGTAGGGAATTGCCGCTCTGCAGAGCTACGTTCCGCAGCTTTTCCGCACAGTGTGGAAAAGCCTTGGACGACCGGCGAAGAGACTCGGGGCAGATAACTCCAGGGGGCTACCTGTTGGTCCCACGCCGTGTGGCCTCCGTTGCGCGAGAAGCGCAGGATAGCAGCGGGATCCGGCTTCAACAAGGGGTGTCTGACGACTTTCTTCACGTTTTCTTCGTCGCGGGCGGGCCGCGGTCCGGCCGGGGCGCGCCTAGGTTCTGAACTGTGTTGCAGTTAGTCGAGCCGGAGGCGCTCCGGGGGACACTGCTGGCCTGGTTCGACCGCTGCCGGCGCGACTTGCCCTGGCGACGAACCGAGGATCCATACGAGATTCTCGTCGCGGAGATCATGCTCCAGCAGACGCGGAGCGAGGTCGTCGCGACCCGGTACCGGGCCTTCCTGGACCGCTTCCCCCGTGTCGGCGCGCTGGCGCAAGCGCCGATCGAGTCGGTCGAGGCGGCATGGTCGGGCCTCGGCTACTACCGCCGTGCCCGCAATCTCCACCGGGCGGCCCGGATCCTGGCGGAGCGGCGCACGCTGCCCGCGAGCGCCGCGGAGTGGGCGGAGCTGCCGGGAATCGGCGCCTACACCTCGGCGCTGCTCGCGAGCCGTTGCTGCGGCGAGGGGTCGCCCGTGCTGGACGGCAACGTCGAACGGGTGCTGAGCCGGTTCCTGGCATCCACGGAACCTCCTCGCCGCGCCGCCGCCAGGCGGAGGCTTCTGGCGACCGCGGCCCGGTTGCTGGACCCGAGCCGTCCCGGCGACTCCAACCAGGCGCTGATGGAGGTCGGTTCGCTGGTTTGCCGTCGAGGTGCGCCGGATTGCGGCGTCTGTCCCCTCGGCCCGGGTTGCCGCGCCTTCCACTCGGCGGATCTCGATCCGCGGTCCTTTCCGGTTGCCGGACCGCGGCGCGCCCGGGAGGTCCGCCACTGCTTCACGGCCGTCGTCCAGCGAGGCGACGACCTGCTGCTTCATCGCCGGCCCGAAGAAGCGGACTGGCTGGCCGGCCGCTGGCACCTGCCGACGGTGGACCTCGCGAGCGGCGAAGAGCCGGGCCGCGCGGCGGAAGTGCTGGGTCGGGAGTTCGGTGGCTGCTGGGAGTGTGACGAACGCCCGGTCCTGGTGCGGCACGCTGTGACCTACAGGGACTTCCTCGTGCGGGCAGCGGTCGCCCGCTGGCGCCCGGAACGGGCGACGGCGGGGCGATCCGCCCTGGCCTGGTTCGGCCAGGAGGAGATCGGGGAGTTGCCGACCTCGTCCCTGCTGCGGAAGACGCTCGACGCCGTCGGCGCCAAGCGCGCCGATCCGCTACTACACTCCGGGCCATGACGCCGACGGAACCTCCGCCGAGGATCCCCTTTGTCGACCTGGCCGCCCAGTCGAGGCGGCTCCGGCCGGAGATCGACCGCCGGATCGCCGGCGTTCTCGACCACGGCCGCTACGTCATGGGCCCCGAGGTCGACGAGCTGGAGGCGGAACTGGGCCGATGGGGCGGCGGCGTCTCAGCGGTGGCGGTCTCGAGCGGCTCGGATGCCCTGCTGATCGCCCTGCTCGCGCTCGGCGTCGGCGGGGGCGGGAACCGCCGCGACGCCGTCTTCGTTCCAACCTTCACGTTCACGGCGACCGCGGAGGTCGTCCTGCTCGCCGGCGCGGTGCCCGTCTTCGTCGACGTGCGGGAAGAGGACTTCCTGATCGACCTCGAGTCGCTCGACCGGGAGTACGAAGCCGTTCTGGCCGCCGGCGTCGCCACGCCGAAAGCGGTGATTCCGGTGGACCTGTTCGGCCTGCCGGTGGCCGAGGAACCGCTGGCGGAGTGGGCGGCCGCCAGGAAGCTCGATGTGATCTCGGACGCGGCCCAGAGTTTCGGAGGCCAGCGCGACGGAAGGCCGGTCGGTTCCCTGGCGCCGATCACGACGACCAGCTTCTATCCCGCCAAGCCGCTCGGATGCTACGGCGACGGCGGCGCGGTGCTCTGCTTGGAACCGGCGACCGCGGAGGTCGTCCGCTCCGTTCGCGAGCACGGCCAGAGCGCCGACCGCTACGACATCGTCCGGCTCGGAGTGAACGGCCGCCTGGACAGCCTTCAGGCCGCCGTGCTGCTGGCGAAGCTGACCGTCTTCGAGCAGGAGCTGGCCGCGCGGCGCGCCGTAGCGGCGGGCTACGGCGAGCGGCTGCGAGCGGTCGGGTCCTCGGCGGCGACTCCCTGGCGGGTGTCGGTGCCGGAGTGCGGCGCCGGCCCCGGGTCGAGTGTCGAGTCGAGCTGGGCCCAGTACACGCTCCGCGTCGACGACGCGGCCGGCCGGCCGTCGGCCGGCACGAGGGACGCCCTGAGGGCCCATCTCGACGCCGCAGGCATTCCCACGGCCGTCTACTACCCGCGGCCGATGCACCTGCAGCCCGCCTACGAGAGCTACGGCCGCGGCGCCGGCTCGCTGCCGGTCGGCGAGAGCCTGGCGGACCGCGTCGTCAGCCTGCCGATGCACCCCTACCTCGACCAGGGCGCGCTGGACCGCATCTGCGAGCGGATCGCGAACGCCTGACGGAAGTGCGCTCGCAAGGGCTCGAGAGCGGCCGCCTGCTGCCGGAGATCCTGACGGGGCCACCCGGACCCCGGGCCAGGGCGATGGCCGGACGCCTCGAGGTCTCCGAGGCGCCGGGGATCAACACGCTCGTGGCCGGAACGACGGCGATGCTCTGGGCCGAAGCCCGGGGCAGCAACGTGGTGGACGTCGACGGAAACCGCTACGTCGACCTCACCGGCGGTTTCGGTGTCGCGGCCGTGGGCCATCGCCACCCGGCCGTGGTCACGGCGGTCAGGGAGCAGGCGGAACAGCTCCTCCACGGACTGGGCGACGTCTACGCCCACCCTCCCCGTCTCGAGCTGGCCGAGCGCCTGTGCGCGCTCGCGCCGCTCCCCGACCCCCGGGTCTATTTCGCCGTCTCCGGCGCCGACGCGGTGGAGATCGCGCTGAAGACGGGCCGCCTGCACAGCGGCCGCGCGGGCGTGCTCGCGTTCGACCCCGCCTACCACGGGACCACCCTCGGAGCGCTGGCGGCCACCTCGCGGCCGGCCTTCCGTGAACCCTTCACTCGGCCGCTCGAAGAGGTCGTTCACCGTCTGCCGTACGGAGCTCCACTCGAGCAGATTCAGGAGCTCCTGGAGCGGCAGCCGGACATCGGCACCTGCCTGGTCGAGCCGGTCATCGGCCGCGAGGCCACCCGCTGGCCGCCGCCCGGCTGGCTGGAGGCCCTGGCCGAAGTCTGCCGCCGGCGCGAAGTCGTACTGGCCGTCGACGAGATCTTCACGGGCTTCGGCCGCTGCGGCGCCTGGTTCGTCTGCCGCGAAGCCGGCGTCGAACCCGATCTCGTCTGCTGCGGCAAAGCCCTCGGCGGCGGCCTCCCGATCGCCGCCGTCCTCGGCAGGAAGAAGGTCATGGACGCCTGGCGAAGCGACGGCGAAGCCCGCCACACCGCCACCTTCGTCGCCCACCCCCTCGCCTGCGCCGCCGCCCTCGCCACCCTCGACGTCATGGATTCGGAAGGCCTGATCGACCGCAGCCGCACCGTGGGCGACCGCTTCGGCCAGGCCCTCGAGCCCCTCAGGAACTGCCCCGGAGTCACCGACATCCGCGGCCAGGGCCTCCTTTGGGCCATCGAACTCGACTCCCCCTCCGCTGCTCAGGCCCTCAGCTGCAACCTCCTCCACCGCGGCCTCATCGCCCTCGCCGGCGGCGCCTCAGGCAGTGTGCTTCAACTCTGCCCGCCCCTCGTCATCACAGAGGAACAACTCGACTACGCGGCAGCGGCACTGCTGGAGATCCTCAGCGGCTAGCCAGAGACCAGAACGGTCGGCCTTCGGCCGGCGCCTCAAGCCGCCTCCGGCGGCAGCGGGTCAGAAGACCCGCGCACCCAGCAGGCAGCGCGCTCCTAGCGACTCTGGATCCCGTTAGTCCCCCTACGCCGCGGGTTATCCCGAAGCCCGCGACGACGTTCCAGCTGCCGAGATGGTCCAGCCCGTGGCGGTCCGGGGGAGGGTCCCCAGCGGGCTGGAGGCAAGCGTCTCCCGAGATCGTTACCCTGACCGACGACCCACCGCAGCGCAGCCGACCGAAGCGAGCGCCGACCCCCCATCTATCCGGAAAGCGCGAGCGTCCGCTGGGGACCCTCCCCCGGACCGCCACGGGCGGCCGCGCTACAAATCGCGGCGGCCCGCCAGTGAACGGGCGAGGGTGACCTGGTCGGCGTAATCGATGTCGCCGCCGACGGGGAGGCCGAAGGCGAGGCGGGTGACGTGGACGCCGCGGCGGTTGAGGAGGTTGGCGAGGTAGAGGGCGGTGGCTTCGCCTTCCACGTTGGGGTTCATGGCGAGGATCGCCTCTTCGACTCCTTCGAGGCGGTCGAGCAGGGAGGCGACGGTGAGTTCGTCCGGGCCGACGCCGCGTTGAGGGGAGAGGGCGCCCAGGAGGGCGTGGTAGAGGCCGTGGAACTCGCCGGTGCGTTCGATCGGCTCGATGTTGAAGGGTTCCTCGACGACGCAGAGCTTGGTCTGGTCGCGTTGCGGATCGCTGCAAATGGAGCATGGATCCACCGCGGTGATCTGGTGGCAGGTCGAGCAGTGGATCATGCGGTCCTTGACGTCGATGACCGCCTGCGCGAGCGCCTCGGCGCGGGATCGGTCCGCGCGGAGGAGATGGTGGGCCAGCCGCCGCGCCGTCTTCGGACCGATGCCGGGGAGGCGCGAGAGCTCCTCGACCAGGTTCGACAGCGGGTCGGCCGGCATCAGGTGAGGCCGGGTATGCCGCCGGCCATGCTGCCGATCCGCTGCCCCACGTACTCGTTCACCTTGCGTCCCGCTTCGTTCACCGCGGCGAGAACGAGATCCTGAACCATCGCCGGATCCTCCGGGTCGAGGACCTCGGCGTCGATGTGCACCGCCAGGACCTCCTTCTCGCCGTTCATCCGCACTTCGACCATGCCGCCGCCGACACTGGCGGTGAACTCGGCGGTCGCCAGGTCGCGCCGCATCTGCTCCTGCATCTGCTGGGCCTGCCGCATCAGCTTCTGGATGTTCATTCGTCGCTCTTCCTATGCTCGGTGAATGGGCAATCAGGGGGTCCTCGGCCGGACGTCGAGAACGCGGCCGCCGAAGACGTCGAGCACGGCGCGGACGCCGGGATCGGCCTCGGCGGCCCTTCGCGCTTCGTTGTCGGGGCCCGGTTGGCGTGGGGCACGCCTGCGTTCGGGAGCCGTCCGGCGCGGCTCGGGGCCGGGCGCCGCGCCGACGGCCGGTCGATCCGGTGCCGCCGACGGCGGCGCCTCGGCGCTGCGCCGCGGCGGTACGGCCGTCACCTTCCAGGCGGCGTCGGGTCCGAGCGCGGAGCGCACGGCGTCGTCGAGTTGAGCGGTTCGGGCTTCGTCGCGCAGTTGGCGCTCGAGCTCCGGAACGGCCTCGATGACGAGAGTGTTGCCGTGCGTTTCGAGGCGCGCGTGGTGGAACTCGAGCAGGCCCGCCAGGGCGGGAGTCTGGCTCTCAAGTCGCCTGATGACCGCAGCGGCGGCGTCCGGGGGAGACGTGGCGGCAGGAGTCTCCGCCGTGCCGCCGCGCCGTGCCGGGGCTTCGGGCCTGCCGGCTGGAGGCGCCGCGTCCGTCGGGAGGCCGGCCGCCAGCCGCTCGATCCGCACGAGTCTCGGGAGTTCGGCCGCGCGCAGGAGCGCCACTTCCAGGGCGAGGCCGGGGGCGTCCGCGCGCCGGACGACCGTTTCGCTGCTGAGGAGGAGGTGGAGGAGCCTGAGCAGGTTCTCGTAGCCCGAGGCTGCGGCGGTTTCCTTGAGGTCCTCTGCCGCTTCGGCGGGCAGGTCGAGCTGCTCCGGGTCGAGACCCTGAGCGAGATGGAGCGCGCTGCGCAGAAACCCGAGGAAGTGGGTGAACACCTGCCTGGGGTCGCTGCCACCGTCCTCGACCTCGCGAATCGTCGTCGACAGGCGAGCGCCGTCGCCGGCGAGGACCGCCTCGAGCAGGGTGGAAAGCAGCGCCGCGTCGATGCCGCCCACCAGACGTGCGACATCGTCGCCGCCCAGCCTGCCGTTGCCGAAGGTGGCGGCCTGATCGAGCAGGGCCACCGCGTCCCGGACGCTGCCCTCGGAAGCGCGGGCGATCAGGCGCAGGGCGGGGTTGCCGGCTTCGAAGCCTTCGGCGTCGCAGATGCGTCGCAGGTGAGCGACCATCGGCTCTGGCGGGACGCGGCGAAAGTGGAACTCCTGGCAACGGGAGAGAACCGTCGCGGGTACCTTCTCGATCTCGGTCGTCGCGAAGATGAAGGTCAGGTGCGGCGGCGGTTCCTCGACGATCTTGAGCAGGGCGTCGAAGGCCGAGCGGGAAAGCCGGTGGATCTCGTCCAGGACGACGACCTTGTAGCGGTCGCGGGCCGGCCCGTACCTCAGGCTCTCGGTCAGGTCGCGGACCTGCTCCACCTTCGAGTAGGTGGCGGCGTCGATCTCGATCACGTCGAGATCGGCCCCTTCCCGGATCTCCGTGCAGACGAGGCAGGTGTCGCACGGTTCGGACGCCGGGCCTCCGGCGGAGCCGTCGGCGCCGAGGCAGTTCAGAGCCTTGGCGAGGACTCGCGCGGCCGTCGTCTTGCCGATGCCGCGGATGCCGGAGAACAAGTAGGCCTGCGCGATGCGGCCGTCTCCCAGCGCGTTGCGCAGGGCCGTGACGATCGCCTCCTGGCCGACGAGGTCGGCGAACGTCTGAGGTCGCCACTTGCGGGCCAGCGGCTGGTACGTCATGACCCGAACTGAGAAGTCACTGAAGGGTTCCGGCTGAACTGCGCCCTCGAAACGAACACCCTATCGCTGCTCCCTTCCGGGCCTGACGAGGTTCGGGGCCGTTCGAAACACAGGGCCCGAACCCTTCGGTCACTTCTCGATCCCGAGCCTGTTCGCCGCCGCGGGAACCAGGCTGGATGGTACCAGTGAATCGCTCGGAGGGCGTACTGTTAGCGTGAGTGATGGACGATCGGACCGCCATGGAGTTGGCCCTGGATGAGGCCCGGCTGGCCGCCATGGCCGGAGAGGTTCCGGTGGGAGCCGTGGTGGTGCGCGACGGCGTGGTCGTCGGCCGCGGCCACAACCGGAGGGAGAGCTGGGGAGATCCGCTGGCGCACGCCGAGATGATCGCCCTGGCGGAGGCTGCGGCCAGACAGCAGGGCTGGCGGCTGAACGGCTGCTCGGTGTACGTGACCCTCGAGCCCTGCGCCATGTGCGCCGGGGCGATGGTCAACGCACGGGTGGACCGTCTCGTGTTCGGGGCCGCGGATCCGAAGGGTGGCTTCTGCGGCTCGCTCGGGAACATTGTTCGCGAACCAGGACTGAATCACCGAATCACGGTATGCTCCGGCGTCCTGGCGGAGGAGAGCTCAGCTTTGTTGCGCGCGTTCTTCCGGCGTCTACGGTCGAACGGGCTTTCGATTGAGGAGAGGTGACCGAGTGGTCGAAGGTGCATGCCTGGAAAGCATGTGTAGGGGCAACTCTACCGTGGGTTCGAATCCCACCCTCTCCGCCATGAACAGGGCGGTGGGGGACGGGATGCGCCGGGCGGCCAGCGAACGGGGAGAGGTGCCAGAGTGGTCGAATGGGGCGGTCTCGAAAACCGTTGATCGTTTACGCGATCCGTGGGTTCGAATCCCACCCTCTCCGCCACATGCTTCAGGGAAGGAAGGAACGTGAAGAGGACATACCAGCCGAACAATCGGCGTCGGAAGAAGAAGCACGGTTTCCGTCTGCGGATGAGGACCCGGCACGGTCGCGCGATCCTGTCGCGCCGCCGCCGCAAGGGCCGCAAGCGGCTGTCGGTCTGACGTTGAACCGATCGGGGAACCCCGCTCGCACCTCCGGCTTCGAGCAGGGGGCCGAGCGGATACGGTCGAGTAGCGACTACCGGCGGGTCTACCGCCGGGGACGGCGTCTGCACGGCCCGTTCGCGGTCTTCCACGTGCGCCGCAACGATGTCGGGCACGCGCGGCTGGGGTTCACCGCTGGGCGTCGTGTCGGCGGCGCGGTGGCGCGCAACCGGCTGCGCCGGCGGGTGCATGAGCACTACCGCCAGGTCGTCGGGCGGGACCGGCTACCGGCCGTGGACGTGGTCGTGCACCTGAAGCCGGCCGCGGCCGCCGCGAACCGGCGGCCGTTCTACCGTGAGCTGGACCGGCTGTTCGAGACGGTGACGAGCCAGGGCGTTCCCGCCGGAAGGTCTCGCGGCCGCGGGAGGTCGCGGCGATGAACCCGCTGGTGAGGCTCGCCGTAGCGGTGCTCCGCGGGTACAAGCGCTGGCTTTCGCCGTTGCTCCCGAGGGCTTGCCGCTTCAGTCCGACCTGTTCCGAGTACGGCCAGCTCGCGCTCAGGAGCCACGGCCTGTTCGCGGGAACCTGGTTGACGATCGGCAGACTTCTGCGCTGTCAACCTCTGGGGCGAGGTGGGATCGACCCGCCGCCAGCCGCGCGGAGGGTGGAACCCGGGGCCGCCAAGGGCTAGCTGAACCGATGGACAACCGCAGACTCCTCCTGGCGGCGCTGCTGTCGCTCGGCGTCCTCCTGCTCTGGTCGACCTTCGTGGCTCCGCCGCCACCGCCGGTGGAACGGACTCCCGTCGTCGTCGGGGAGGAAACACCCAGGACACCGTCGGAGACGGCGGTGCCGGTTCCGGCGAGGCAGGTGGAGAGCGCACCGGAGCCGCTGGCGGTCTTCGAACGGGTGGAAGCGTCCCTGGAGGAGAGGGTGGTCGTCGAGTCCGGCAACGCCAGACTCGAATTCACGAACCGGGGCGCCCAGTTGCTGTCCTTCGAACTGCTGCGCCCGGACGGCGCCGAACCCGTTGAACTCGTGCGCCGGCGCGAGCCGGGCCAGCCCTGGCCGTTCGGCCTGTCGGGTCCGCAGGGGGATTCGCCGCTCAACGATGCCCTGTTCGTCGTGGAACGTTCCAGGGAGAACGGCGACGAGCGGGTCGTTTTCCGCTACAGCGGAGACCGCGGCTCGGCCACGAAGACGTTCCGCATTCCGACGGTGAACACCCAGGGCGGCGGCCTGACCTTCCTCTACGAGGTCGAGTCGCCAGGCGACGCCTGGGGTCTGGTGCTCGGTCCCGGCATTCGGAATCCGAGCGTGGACGAGCTCGAGAGCCGGCTGTCGAGCCAGCAACGGCGGGCGGCAACGTGGTTCGCGGGCGGCGACATGGAATCCCTCGAGCCGCGGCGGGCGGAGGATCCGCAGCAACTCGGCGAAGGCGCGCGCTGGGTGGCTCTCGAAGACCGCTACTTCATCACCGCGGTCATTCCGTCCGGGGCACGGGGCGCGGTTCGGGCTCTGCCGGTGGGGAACCTGGACGAGGCCGACGGCAGCCTGCGCGGCTTCACCCTGGTCGAGGCCGGCGACGTGACGACCGAAGACCTGACCCGCGACCTGATGCTGGTGCTCGACGCCTCGGGCGGCCAGCTCGCCGGACGGGCCTACTTCGGCGACAAGCAGTACGACGCGCTGGCGGCGATGCGGGTGGAACTGCAGAAGACGGTCCGGTACGGGTTCTTCGGCGTCATCTCCCGACCCCTCCAGTTCGGTTTACGCTGGATTTACGACAACGTCGTGGCGAACTACGGCTGGAGCATCGTGCTGATGACGGTGGTGATCCGGCTTGTTCTGTTCCCGCTGACCCACAAGAGTCAGGTCTCCATGCAGCGGATCCAGAAGCTGAATCCGCGAATGGAAGCGATCCGCGCCAAGTACCGGCCCAAGTTGAAGGACGGCAAAGGCCGGCCCCGGATGGACCAGCAGCGCAAGATGAACGAGGAGATTCAGGCGCTGTTCCGGGAGGAAGGCGTGAACCCGGCCAGCGGCTGCCTGCCGATCCTGTTCCAGATGCCTGTTTTCTTCGGCTTCTTCCGTCTCCTGAGCGAGGCGGTCGAGCTTTGGGATGCGTCATGGCTCGGCTGGATCGGGAACCTGGCCTTGCCGGATCCGATCTACGTGCTGCCCCTGATCATGGGAGCGTCCCAGTTCCTCCAGCAGCGGATGTTGCCGCCGCCGGCGAACAAGACCCAGAAGCTGATCATCAACACGATGCCGATCTGGTTCACGATCTTCTCGTTCAGCTTCCCCAGCGGCCTGGTTCTCTACTGGTTGACGAACAACCTGCTGGGCATCGTGCAGACCGGGGTCTACAACAAGTTGAAGAAGAGGGGTTACCTGGGCGGCGAAGTCGCCGCGCAGGTGACCGAGACGAAGAAGAAGTGAGGGCAAGGTAGCAGCGATGAATGCGATGAACAGCATGTTCTTCTCTGGAGAGACGGAGGCCCGGGCCATCCTGGCGGCAGCGAACCACTTCGGCGTGTCGCCGGAGCAGATCGCCTTCGACCGGGTGGAGAAACGGCACGGTTTCGTGAAGCACCGTCGGGTAGTGATTCGTGTCGATCCGGCCAGCGTCGGCCGGAGCGTAGACGGCGATTCCGCCGGGAGCGACGATCGCGCCGATGTCGTGACGGAGCCTGTCGTCGAAGCGACAGTTCCCTCGGCGTTGGAGCCGGCGTCAGCGGACGATGATGCGATGGCGCCGGCGGACGATGGGATGGCGTCCGCGGACGATGATGGGACGGCGCCGGCGGTCGATACGACGGTGCCCGGGGAGGATGCGGCGGTGCCGGTTGAGGCGGAGGCGCCCGAAGAGACCTCCGAGGAGGTCCTCTCGATCGCGCATGCGGCGCTGGATCAACTGCTGGACCTGGCGGATCTCGAGGTTTCGGCCGAGATTGTCCTGGCCGGCGAGAGGTTGGAGATCGAGATCGAAGGCGTGGACGAGGAGTTGCTCGTCGAGGACGAAGGGCAGGTTCTGCTGGCATTGCAGCACCTTCTGCCGCGGGTCATGTACGGCCAGGTCGGCCGAATCATCCCGTGCCGTCTCGACAGCCGCGGCTACCAGGACAAGAAGGAAGCGCGGCTGAGAGGCCTCGCCCGCCGCGTAGCCGAGGAGGTCGTCGACCGCGGCGGCACGCGCACCCTGCGCCCCATGAACCCGGCGGACCGCCGCATCGTCCACCTGGCCCTGGCCGACGACCCGGACGTCGAGACCGAGAGCCAGGGCAACGGCTACTTCAAACGCGTCAGCATTCGCCTGCTGTAGCGGCGCCGGCGGCGTCGGTGGCACCCGCCTGCAGCGGGCCGAAGGAGGGGGTCCCTGCGGACGCTCCCGCTCTCTGACTGGAGGGGAGGTTGGCGCTCGCTTCAGTCGGCTGCGCTCCGGTTGGTTGTCGGACGACGTGTGGGCGTCGCCCGTCGCTTGCCTTCAGCCCGCAGGGACCCCCTCCTTCGGCCCGCCGCAGGCTGGAGGTTGTCTCCTTGTAGCCGGACACCTCGAGTGCCAAGCTTGTGGCCCTCCCCCTCGGGCCTCCGGCGCGGACTGGAGGATGTCGGTGGGGGGACGCCCCACCGAGAACACTGCGCTCCACACCGGCCTTTAGGGAAAGGACCAACCCGGCGTTCCACACTGGGTGCGCGAGCCTCGCTCCCTTGTCGGCAGAAGGAGCCTCTCCGGCGTAGAACGCGATGCCAGCTAGACAGCGGTGCTCTGGGTGCGCGGGTCTTCTGACCCGCGGAGAACAAGGCGCCGGCTCTGGCCGGCGGCTGTCTTCTTCGGTTTCCGCCGCTTCGCTGCTCTGGCTGAAAGGCCGGCTACCTCTCTCGGGAGAGATAACCTCGCCCGACTGGTGCGGTGGGAACGGTCAGCGGCAGGTGTTCGGTTCCCGCTGTTTCACGTGAAACATCGACACCGATGGCCTCGCAGGTGTTTCACGTGAAACACCGCCACCTGTTTCAGGGAGAGTTCGGCGACGAGTTGCCTCCTGAAGCGGTCGACCGGCTGGCGTGTCATGCCGAGCTCCTGGAACGCTGGAACCGGGTGGTCCGGCTGGTCGGTGAAGCGGAGCCGGCGGAGTGGATTCGTCGGCACTACGCGGAGTCGGTCGCGGCCAGGGTGTACTGGCGAGCCTCGATGGGAGAAGGCGGCGGTGAGCCCGGGCTTCTCGATATCGGCAGTGGCGCCGGGTTTCCCGGCCTGGTGCTTGCGGCGCTTCATCCCGGACGGCCGGTGACTCTCGTCGAGGCGCGTGAACGGAAGGCGGCATTCCTGGCGGAGGCAGGGCGAGAGCTCGATCTGCCGAACGTCAGGATCGTCAGGCAGCGGTTCGATGCCGAACTCGCGGTGCGGCTCGCGGGGGCGGTAGAGTGCGCGACGATTCGTGGCCTTCGGCTGCCGGAGCTCACGGTGACTCGCCTGGTGGAAGCGCTGCCGGATGGGGGACGCCTCGTGGTGTGGGCGGGCCGTCGGGTTGCGAACGGTCTGTTGGATACCTGTGCTGTGGAACAAGAGATGAATCTGCCCGACAGCCCGCACAGGCGGATTCTCTGCCTCCGGCCGCTTCGCCGTGACTGACGTCCTGGCGGTCGCCAATCAGAAGGGCGGCGTCGGCAAGACGACATCGGCGATCAACCTGGCGGCGGCGTTCGGCGCGATGGAGCGCAAGGTGCTGCTGGTGGACAGCGATCCGCAGGGTAATGCGAGCCGCGGCGTCGGCTGGTCGGGCCGGCCGCCGACGCTGTTCGACGTATTGTCCGGCGAGGCGAGCGCGGGCGACGTGATCGTCGCCAG
Source organism: Thermoanaerobaculia bacterium (assembly GCA_022826745.1). Taxonomy (GTDB): domain Bacteria; phylum Acidobacteriota; class Thermoanaerobaculia; order Multivoradales; family Multivoraceae; genus Multivorans. Next base: position 149,959 of record JAJDUI010000027.1, read on the forward strand.
CGGCTTCCCGTATCTCGACCTGCTCCCGGCCAACCGGGACCTGGTGGGCGCCGAGTTCGGCCTGCAACGTGATGAACAGTGGATCCGGCGGCTCACGTCATCGCTCGAGGAGCTGGATGCCCGGTACGAACGGGTCTTTATCGACTGCCCTCCCGCGCTGGGCCGGTTGACGCTCAACGCGCTGTTCGCCGCCGACGCGGTCATCGTGCCGCTCCAGTGCGAGTACTTCGCACTCGAGGGGATCAGCGAGCTGCTGGCGACCGTGCAGCGGGTGCGTGAGTTGGGGCGGCCCGAGCTGGAAATCGCCGGCGTCGTGCTGACCATGTACGACGATCGCACGAACCTGTCACGGGACGTGGCGAAGGAAGTGCGCAAGCACTTCGGATCGATCGTCTGCGATACGATCGTCCCGCGCAACGTTCGCCTCGCGGAAGCTCCAAGCTACGGTATGCCGATCCTGCAGTACGACATCAAGAGCAAGGGTTCGCAGGCGTACCTGGGCCTGGCGCACGAACTGGCGGGCCGCCGTTCCCGATGAGCGGCCGGCGCCCTGGACTCGGCCGTGGGCTCGATGCCCTGTTCGCGGATAGCGGCGCTCTTCCGCCGACCTCTCCGCGGGCCGTAAGGGAGCTGCCCGTCGCTCAGCTCGAGCCGAACAGTCGCCAGCCGCGCGACCAGTTCGACGACGCCGAACTGGCTGGCCTCGCCGGGTCCATCGCGAAGCGGGGAGTGCTCCAGCCCCTGGTCGTTACGGCAGATCCCGCCCGCAACGGCGCTTATCGAATCGTTGCGGGGGAGCGCCGCTGGCGCGCGGCTCGCAAGGCCGGGCTGGAGACGGTACCGGTCGTCTTCCGCGAGGTGGAGAGCGATCGCGAGCTCCTTGAGCTCGCGCTGGTCGAGAATCTGCAGCGTGCCGATCTGAACGCACTGGAAGAGGCCGAGGCCTTTCGGGCGCTGAGCGAGGAGTTCGGACTGTCGCAGCAGGAGATCGCGGACCGCGTGGGCCGCAGCAGGGCCGCCGTCGCGAACTCGTTGCGCCTGTTGCGCCTCCCTGAGGCGGTCCAGGAGCGGATCCGGTCTGGAGCGTTGACTGCGGGCCAGGCGCGTCCGCTGCTTTCGCTCGGAGACGAGAAGAGCCAGGTCGAACTCGCGGCGCGAGCCGAACGGGAATCGCTCAGCGCCCGCGAGTTGGAGCGGATCGCTTCCTCCGGGCCGGGCAGGAAACCCGCCGCGACAGCCAGGGCTGGCGGGAGCGACCCCGACACCGTGCACGCGGTCGAGCGATTGACGCGTAGACTGCAGACCCGAGTCGAAATCAGCCGCCGCGCGCGTGGCGGCGGCGTCCTCAAGATTCACTTCCACTCCGAACCGGAGCTGATGCGCCTCTACGAACGGCTGTCGGCGGAGTGACCAACGTCGGAGTGTGCTGAGCTATGTCCAAGAACCTGAGAACCGGCTCCCCCGGAGAATTGAATGGCTTCCTCGACGCCGGCTGCGAGGTCCACGGGGAACTGCGATTCGAAGACACCTTCCGGGTGCATGGCCGGTTCAAGGGCACCGTGGAGTCGGACGGAAAGTTGATCGTCGGTGAGGGCGGTGTCGTGGAAGGCGTCGTCGCTGTAGGCGAACTCCATGTGTCAGGCCGTCTCGAGGGGCGGGTCGAGACCTCGCGACGGACCGAGATCGGCGCCAAGGGCCGGGTCGAAGGAGAGATCCACGCCCCGGTCCTCGTCATCGAGAGCGGCGCCTTCTTCCAGGGCCAGTGCACGATGAACGCGAGGCCTTCCCGGCCTCCCGCCGCCGAAGAGCCGGCGATGGTCGAGTCGGCCGGCGGGAGAGAAGGCGAGTCCGAGTCCGAGGAACACGTAGCCCACTGAGCCCTCGCCCGGCGCCGGGGGCCCGTCTACGGTTCCCGGGCGTTCATTTCATATGATGGGACGAACGCGATCGGGCGGCGGGCGAGAGTCGTGAGCTCGAACGACTCGGTGATGACGCGGCCGTCGATGTCCCTGGCCACCGGCAGGTTCAGGGCGTAGAGCAGCGTCGGCGCCACGTCCTGGATTCCCGGCCCCGTCAACAGGAAGTCCTCCTTGATGCCCTGGCCGCGGAGCAGGAGGAGGCCATCCGGGGTCTGGAAGCCGCCGCCAGGGATCGGCGCCGCCTCGCTCCAGCGGCCGAGAAGGCGGCGGATGGGTCCGGACCGTTCGAATCCGTAGGCGCTCACCACAGCGAGCATGCGCGGGCGAGGAAGCTCTTCCCAGGCCTCGGCGACCAGGCCGTCCAGGAACGCGTAGTAGGCGGAAAGCCACCGCGCACGGTCCAGACGCACCTGCGCCTGGTCGCCGTCGAACTGAACGGCCTCGTACGAGTCGTAGTAGAGCCGGGAGACGTCCGCAAGGCCGTCCATCAAGGCGAAGGCGAGCAGCCGCGAGCCCTCCGGGGATTGCGACCGGAGCGTCTCCAGCAGTTGGCTCTGCGTCTCGAGATCGCGAAGCGCCGCCGTGTACAGAGCCGACGGCGGGCCGTCTCCGAGACGGGCCAGCCGCTCGTCCACCATCGCCGAGCCGAGAGCCGCGGCGCGCGCACCCGAGACGTCGGTGAGCCCGACACCGAAGTCGAGAGCGACCGAGTCGACGCCGAAACCCGCGGCGATCTGCCACAGTGCCGGCGCCGAGGGCTGGATCGCCGGTCCGCCATCGCTCGTGCCGCGGTCGCCCCAGATGCCGAAGCCGATTGCGCCCGGGGTCAGGTGGAAGCGCTCGCCCGGCAGCGGCGGAGCCTGGCTCGTCTGCTCCGCCACGACGCCATGGCGGAAGGGGTACTTCCCGGTGACGACGGTCGTCCATAGTGAGAGGCGGATCGCCGGTTCGATCGACTCCGCCCGGCCGTAGCTCCCGGCGCGCATGGTCTCGGAGAAGAAGGGCAGCAGGCCCTGTTCCGAGAGAGGCAGAATGGCGTCGAGCGAGGCGCCGTCGAGGCCCACGATCAGCAGGTTCGGCGGTGGAACGGAGTCGATCGAGGCGGCGCGCGGCGTCGCAGGCGGCGGCGGGTCGAAGGCCTCGCGGCGCTCGAAGACGGAGTACACGGTCAGCACCGCGAGGCCCGCGATGCCGAAACGGGAGCGGGCGCCGTACGGGCGCTTTCGCCGGTAGGTGTGGAGGAACGCGGTGTACGCCGTGATCAGGGAAGCGAGGGCGAGCCAGAGACCTGCCTTGATCAGGCGGTCGTGCAGGCCGGGCGGCAGAAAGCGCTCGTAGCCGACCGCGTGGGTGAGGTCGAGTATCGAGGCCGCGGCGAACACCGCGGCCATCGACCATGGCAGGAGTCGCGGAGCGCGCTCGGGGCGGCGCCAGGACACAGCGAGGAGCAACGCACAGGCGGTGAGAGATCCCAGGACTCCGTAGTACGCGCTCGTCCGGATGACGGGCCAGGGATGAAACGGCAGATGGGGATTGAGAAAGAAGAGAAGTCCGGTGAGGTGGATCCCGGCAAGGAGGCCGGGCACCGCGCAGGCGGCAGCGGCGAGCAGGCGTTCCCGATTCACTGAAGCGACTCTAGCGCTCGTCCGACGGTGCTACCCTCGCCGCGCCATGGCGGCAGTGGACTCGAGGGGAGAAGTGCTCGATGTCCAGGCGTTGCCGTTGCCCTACTTCCTGCTGCGGGTTCGGGTGGCGGCCATGGAGCCCGCCGAGCCCGGCCAGTTCGTCATGGTCGCCGGCGCCAACCGGCCCGAACCGTACCTCCGGCGAGCGTTCTCGGTCTACGACCAGGAAGCGGCGGCCGACGGTTCCTTGGTCATCTCGCTGCTCGGGAAGGTCATCGGTCGCGGCACGGAGGCCCTCGCCGCCTGTCTCCCTGGCGAGCGGATTCCGGTTCTCGGTCCTCTGGGCACGGGTTTTCATAGTGTGGCAGCCAGAAGCCCCGGGTACGATGGCTCCGGGTCCGGGCGAGCGGCGCTGGTCGCGGGCGGCATCGGATCAGCCGGTCTGGGGCTGCTGGCCCAGGCCCTGGCGCGGGCCGGCCGGTCCTTCGACTTCTTCTACGGGGGGCGCAGCGCGGAGGATCTGGTCGAGGCCGAGACCTTCCGGCGTCTCAGCGAGCGCACGGGCGGCCGGCTGGTGAAGACGACCGAGGACGGCAGCGCCGGCAAGCGCGGCCTGATCACCGCGCCGCTGGAGGCGGGGCTGCGCGCCAGCGCGGGCTACACGACGGTCTGCACGTGCGGACCGCATGGCCTGATGGCGGCCGTGGCGGGGATCGCGGCCGCCAGCGGCGTCGCCGGCGAAGCGGCGACCGAGACGCCCATGGGTTGCGGCTACGGCGCCTGCCTGGGCTGTGCCGTGACACTGAAGAACGGCGGCTACGCGCTCTGCTGCCGCCAGGGGCCGGTCTTCCGCCTGGACGAGGTGGCGTGGTGAGCGGCGACACGGCGCGGCCGTCTTCGCCCGATCTGTCGACCCGGGTCGGTCCGCTTCGGCTGCAGAACCCGATCCTCACCGCCAGCGGAACGTTCGGCTACGGTCTGGAGTTCGCGGAGCGCGCCGACCTGCATCGCCTCGGCGGCCTGGTGACCAAGGGCCTGTCGCTCGAGCCCCTGGCGGGCAATCCGCCGGTCCGGATCGCCGAGACCCGCGGTGGGATGCTGAACTCGATCGGACTGCAGAACATCGGCGTGGACCGGTTCCTGAGCGACGTGCTGCCGGGTTTGAAGGATCTGCCGCCCAAGGTGGTCGTCAACCTCTTCGGCTACGCCCAGGACGAGTACGTGCGGCTGGCCGAGCGCGTCGACCCGTACGAGGGCGTCGCCGCGGTCGAACTGAACGTTTCCTGCCCGAACGTGAGCAAGGGCGGCATCGAGTTCGGACACGACCCGGAGATCCTCACTGGACTCGTGCGACGGGTGCGGTCGGCGACCGGCAAGCCGATCGTCGTCAAGCTGTCGCCCAACGTCACCTCGCCGCAGGACCTCGGCAGGGCGGCGAAGGAGGGCGGCGCCGATATCCTGTCGGCGGTGAACACGTTCGTCGGCATGGCGATCGACACGGCGACCATGCGCCCGGTCCTGTCGACGATTCGCGGCGGCCTGTCGGGGCCGGCGATCAAGCCGCTGGCGCTGCGCATCGTCTTCGATGTCGCGCGCGAGGTCGACCTGCCGGTCATCGGGATCGGTGGTATCGAGACGGTCGACGACGTGCTGGAGTTCCTGCTGGCCGGCGCCTCCGCCGTGCAGGTCGGCACGGCCCTGTTCCGCGACCCCCGCACCGCTGAGCGGCTGGTCGGCGGACTGGGGGAGCGCCTGCGGGCCGAGGGCATCCCCTCGGTCGATTCCCTGATCGGGAAAGCGGCGAGGCCGGAATGACCGGAACGAGGCTGGAGCGCATCGCCGTCGCGCTCGACACCGACGACCGCGACACCTACAGCGGCTGGTGCCGCCTGTTCGGGCCGCGCGTCGGCGTCCTGAAGGTGGGGCCGCGCGTCGTCCTGCGATGGGGCCGGGATGCGGTGCGGGAGGCCGCGGCAACGGGCGCCGACGTCTTCCTCGACATGAAGTTCCACGACATCCCGAGCACCGTCGCGGGTGCGGTCGGCGCGGCGAAGGAGCTGGGCGTGACGTACCTGACGGTGCATGCGGGCGGTGGGCGGCGAATGCTCGAGGCGGCGGCGGAAGAGGCCGGAGACGAGGTCCGGGTCCTGGGGATCACCGTGCTCACCCACCTGGGCGCCGACGATCTCCGCGACCTCGACCTTCCCGGCGCGGCGGGGGACCGTGTCTTGTCCTGGGCCAGGTCGGCGAAGGCCGCGGGCTGCGCCGGCGTCGTCTGCTCGCCTCTCGAGCTGGCGACCCTTCGTGCCCGGCTCGGCCCGGAACTGCTGCTGGTGAGCCCGGGCATCCGCTTCGAGGCGGGTCCTGGCGCCGCCGTCGCCGACGATCAGCGCCGGGTCGCGTCGCCGTCGGCCGCCCTGCGGGCGGGGGCGGACCTGCTGGTGATCGGCCGGCCGCTGACGCAGGCGCCCGACCCGAAAGCCGCGCTGGCGGCTCTGGCTGAAGCCTGCGAATAGCGCCTCGTACGTCCTCGCTGGCTCGCTGCCTCCGCGTTCAGCGCGGAACGTGCAGCGTACGCCGCCAGCGGAAGCTCCAGCGGCCCGCTTCCCGGTCCCGCGACCAGTAGACGAGCAACGGTCGTCCTCGCACGAGGTCCGTTCCGACCGGGCCGAAGAAGCGTGAATCCCGCGAGATGTCCCGGTTGTCTCCCAGGCAGAACAGGCTCCGCTCGGGTACCCGCTCGGGGCCGAACGAGTCCCGGCGCCAGACCGTTTCGTGGAGGAAGTCGGATCGGGGATAGACGAGTTCGTCAGAGTGGACCACGTACGCCGACTCGTCGACGGCGGCGCCGCTCACGCGGAGTCTCTTGGCGTTGATCTCGACTTCGTCGCCGGCGGTCGCGACGCAGCGCTTCAGCATTTCCTGGGACGAGTCCTCGATGCCCTGGAAGGTGACCAGGTCGCCTCGCCTGACCTGGCGTTGGGGCACCAGAGGACCCCAGCGGCCGGCTCCGGCGCCGAAGATGAACTTGTTGATCAGCAGGTGGTCGCCGACCAGGAGCGCCGGCTCCATCGACTCGGAGGGGATGCGGTAAGCCTGCACCAGGAACGCCCTGGTGAAGAGCGCGAACACGGCGGCGACGAGCAGCGCCGCCGCGACGTCGGTCACGATCTTGCGGCCCCACGAGACGTTCGGCGTCACAAGGTTGCTGGACCTCAGCGTCCTACTGGATGAGCTTGAACGTCCGCTCCCAGCGGGTCTTGGTCACGAATCCGAGGGCCGTGTTCATGAGCTGTTTCAGACGGTGGCCGAAGCCGTGCCAGGTGCCGTCCGAAGTCTCTCCACCGTATGACCAGTAAACCATGACCGCGCGCCCCTTGATGAGCTTCAGCGGCACGTTCCCCCACGCCCGGGAGTCGAGGGACTCGTCGCGGTTGTCGCCCATGCAGAAGAGGTGATCCTCGGGGACGATGACCGGTCCCCAGTTGTCCCGGCCGGTGCTGTACTGGCCGTACGGACCCGTTGCCGGGTAGACCTTCTCGTCGCGGTGGATCACGTAGGCGTCGTCATCGACCGGCTTGCCGTTCACGAAGAGCTGTTTGTTGACCATGTTCAGCCTGTCGCCGGCCAGGCCGATGCACCGTTTGACCAGGTCCAGCTTCGGCGTCTCGGGCGACCGGAAGATGACGATGTCGCCGCGCTGGACCTCGCGGCCAGGGAGCAGCGTCTTTTCGAGCATCGTGGGGCGGGGCCCGAAGATGTAGCGGTTCACGAACAGGTGATCGCCGATCAGCAGCGTGTTCTCCATCGAGCCGCTGGGGATGTAGAAGGTCTTCAGCACGAAGTTGTTCGTGAACCCGAGGAACACGGCGGCGACGATCAACGCCTCGACGTACTCCCGGATCACCGAGGTGTTGCGGGCCCTGGAGGGCTCCGGCGCTATCTTCTGGTCGCGTGCCATCGGCCGGCTAATCTACAACGAGCCGGCAGCGATCCGGGCTTCTGTCTCTCCCGCGCGGTGGCTGCGAGTCAGAAGACCTGGAGTCAGTCCAGTTCTCTTGACCCCGGGTCGACCGGCTGCTTCGCTCAACGAGATCAGACAGATCCGTGCCGCGCGAGTGGAGGAGCCAGTCAAGCTGTATTGACGAATCCGTTCGGTTGACGGAGCCGCCTTGTGGCGCCAACGCCCTTTGTTTGGGTCATTTGGAGCAACTGCCGATGGTTGGCCGGGAACTTGAAAGGGGCGAACAGCACCTACGGACCCGGAGCAAGGAGGTGCCAATCGGGTTAGCTGAAAGCCAAGTTGGCAAGGGATCAGGGGGGTACTGCGGTGCCCCCCTAACTCGCCAGGCTCGCTCCCGAACCCGGGGTCGCCGTCGGAGAAACAACACCCGCAACAACACCCGGATTCCGGGGGACGAACGGAGATGCACATGACAAGACGAAAGAGGACCGCACTACTGGCAGTGACCCTGCTGAGCCTGCTGGCGGCGCTCCCCGCGGGAGCGGCGGACGGTGTGGTCAACATCAACACGGCCGACGCTGCCGCCCTCTCCCTGCTGCCGGGCGTCGGGCCCTCGACGGCGGGACGTATCGTGGAGTTCCGGACCGACAACGGCGAGTTCGAATCGCCGACCGATCTGATGCTCGTGCGCGGCATCGGCGAGCGCTCGTTCGAGCGCATGAGGCCCTACGTGACGATCGAGGGCGAGACGACGTTGACCGAGAAGGTGCGGATCCCCCGGGATGAGCCGGCGCCGGCCGGCGAATCGGGGTCGGATGGCCCCTCCGACGGTCCCTGACCGGAACCGCGCCTTCGGCGGCATGGAGGCGGACGGGCGAGCGTCCGTCTCCATGCTCCACGGCTTTACCCTGATCGAACTGCTGATCGCGACGGCGGTGCTTGCCCTGCTCGCGACCCTGGCCGTACCGCCGTTGCGCCAGCAGATCTCCCAGCACCGCGTGCGCCTGGCGGCATCGGAAGTCGCCGCGGCCTTCTGGACCGCCCGCGCCGGTGCGGTCCGCCATGGAGTCGCGATGGCGGTTCGGTTCGAGGTCGACGAAGCGGCGCCGGACGGCGTGCCTTCCGTCTTCTCGCTCTACGCGGATGGTGACGGCGACGGCGTGCGCACGGCGGATCTGAGGACCGGAACCGACCCGCGGATCCGCCGGCCGGCTCGCCTGCTTCATGTCGGCAGCGGTGTTCGTTTCGGTTTCCCGGAGGACCTCGAACCGAGAGACTTCACCGGCTCGGGCCGGATGGACCGGCTCGACGACCCCGTGCGGTTCGGCCGCAGCGACCTGGCGTCGTTCGGACCGCTTGGCACGGCGAGCCCAGGGACCGTCTTCGTCACGGACGGCTACCACCTGTTCGCGGTTCGGGTCTACAACCGCACCGGCAAGATCCGGATCCTCCGCTACGTGAGGGAGCGGGAAGAGTGGAAGGGCGTCTGATGAGCGGCCACGCCGCGTTCGATACGCTTGCTGCTGTCCGCAACCTCCAGGGCGCGGGCATGGACTCGGCGCAAGCGGAGGCGGTGACGGAGATGGTCAACGAAGCGGTGAGCACGTCTGACTTGGCGACCAAGGCCGACCTGGCGACACTCCGGGCCGAACTGCGCGCCGACTTGGCCGCACTGGAGACGCGTATGACCTGGCGGATGTTCCTGGTTGTGGGTGCGCTGCTCGCCCTGGCGACAGCGCTCGAGCGCCTGCTGGGCTGAAGGGCTCGCACTCGGCCGCCCGCGGCCGGTTCCACGCCAACCTCACCATTCGATCCACCAGCCGTGAGGCGAGGCCCGGGCGAGCAACTCCGTCTCGGCCGAACCGCCTCGGTACCTGGTCAGGGTCAGACTCGGCGGGTGGACGCCTTCGAGAGCCACTTGCCAGACGGGCCGCTCCCGGCTCCGGGCCTCCAGAGCCTCCGTGATGCGCCGCCTGCCGTCACGGGGAACCTGGTAGAGGGCGATCGTCGAGTAGACGACCAGCGCCACGTCGGCCGGGACACGCTCGAGCAGGTGCGGCAGGTCTCTCGAAGCGTCGCCCCGATGGAGACGGATCGGGCTGTCCTTCAGTTGGGCCGCGGCGTCCACCAGTTGAGCGTGGCGCTCCACGTGCTCGGGCCAGATCAGCGCCCGCAGCCAGAGCAACTCGTCCGGGTCGGAGAGGCCGATCGGGTTCAGGTCGATTCCGTCGCGGCTGGCTATCGGGATTAGCGGTGGCGGCGCCGGCATGGTGCCGGGGCCGCGAAGGTCGGCTTCCAGTTCGACCCGCGCCCCGCCGCTTCCCCAGCGCAGGACCTCGCTTCCGGCTCGCCGGTATCGGTAGGCGTAGCGGTCGAAGTTCAGGTTCAGGCCGGCGCTGGCGCCGACATCGATCAGGGCCAGCGGGGCTCCGGCCTCGCGGTGGACCAGGCCGAAGGCGGGCAGCAGACAGGTGCAGCGCCGGACGACCTGGGTCTGGGTACGGCGGGCGGCGATCAGCTCTCCGACGCGGTCGGGGTGTTCGTGGCAGAACGCCCGGAAGGCCGGGAAGGCCGGCCCTGGCGTCGGCTCCGGGCCCGAGAGGATCGGGTAGTGCGCTGCCAGCGGGTGCTCGACTCCCCGCAGCAGCAGGTACTGCACCGCCCCGAACAGCATGTTCGGTGCCGGCTGACCTCGTCGCCGGAGCGCCGCCAGGGCAAGCAGTTCGTCGTCGTTCGCCACGCCGGCGGCGAGTTCCGCATACATCGGCGAATCGAGGTCCGGCGCCTCGACCCGCGCGAACCGCTCGAAAGCGTGTCTGAGTTCCGGATGGGCGCTCAAGGCCGGGAGCCGCCGCGATCGTGGAACGCGGCGTCTATCGACTCCCGGTAGGGCGGCCGGAGCACGCCGGCGTCCGTGATCAGGGCGGCCACGAGTTCCGCGGGCGTGACGTCGAAGGCCAGGTTCAGAGCTTCGGTGTCGCGGGGAGCGATCCGCTTGCCGAAGGCGTGGACCACCTCGTCCGCGTCGCGCTCCTCGATCGGGATGTCGGCGCCGGAGGCCGTGTCTCGGTCGATCGTCGACAGGGGCGCCGCGACGTAGAAGGGTACTCCGTGCCGCGCCGCGAGCACGGCGACGGGGTAGGTGCCAACCTTGTTCGCGACGTCCCCGTTGGCGGCGACCCGGTCCGCGCCGACGACGATCTTCTGGACCCAGCCCCGCGCGATGATCGCGCCGGCGCTGTTGTCCGTGATGAGGCGATGAGGGATCTTGAGCCGCGCCAGCTCCCAGGTGGTCAGCCGCGAGCCCTGGAGCAGCGGCCGCGTCTCGTCGACCCACACGCTCGCCAGCCGGCCAGCCGACCAGGCCGCTTCGACGACGCCGATCGCGGTGCCGTAGCCAGCCGTCGCCAGGGCACCGGCGTTGCAGTGCGTCAGAACCCGGTCGCCCTCCTCGAACAGCTCCCGGCCGAACGCGCCGATGCGGCGGTTCGCCTCGATGTCCTCGTCGTGCAGGTCGCAGGCCCAGGCGAGCAGCCGGGCGCGCAACTCCCGCCCGTTGCCACCTTCGACGACGCGGTCGCGGAGCGCGCGGCCCTGGTCCAGGGCCCATCGCAGGTTGACCGCCGTCGGCCGTGTCGAGAGGAGGAGGTCATGGGCCGCGTCGAAATCGCCGACGCCCAGCACCAGGCCGTAGGCTGCGGCGACGCCGATGGCGGGCGCCCCGCGCACCGAGAGGCGGCGAATCGCCTCCGCCACGTCCTCAGGCCGCCTGCAATGGAGCCACGCCTCCTGCTCGGGGAGCAACGTCTGATCGAGCAGCAGGAGTTCGTCACCGGCCCAGTGCATGGGCGAGAAGCCCCGCTCCGCTACCTCAGGTTCCACCGGCGCCATGCGCGAAGCGTAGCGCCAGTCAGAACGAGAAGGTCACCGTCATCGAAACGGACCGCGACGCCCCGAGCCAGGCCGCGTTCTCGGTGATCGCGGAGAGGTAGGCCTCGTCGAGGACGTTGTTCGCCACCAGCGAGAACTCCGTTGAGCGAAGGAGCTCGCTCAGCACTTCGCCTGAGAAGGTGAGGTAGGCGTCCACCATCCAGTACTCGTCCGTGGTCCAGTCGGCGAGCAGGCTGACCCGCCGCGGCGACGTGTACTTGGCGCTGATGCCGGCGGTCAGGGGGCCGGAGCGGTCGAGGGAGATGACCCAGAGTCGATCCGGCACGCCGGTGACGTCCGTCCCGGGCATGATGTTCTGGTTCGCGTCGACCAGCGGGTCGCCGCTGCCGACGTACTCGGAGTTGTTCAGCGTGTAGGCGGTGTAGAGGGAGAGCTGGTGGGGCATCTGCACCGTCGCCGAGAGTTCGACGCCGCTCGTCTCGATGCCGCCGGCGTTGAAGTAGGCCCCGCCCCCCGGAATCAGGTAGTTGGGCCCGGCCGGCGTCTGCGGCCCGAGGTAGAAGATCCGGTTGTCGAAGTCGATCACGTAACCGGTGGCGCTCAGCGCGATCCGTTCGGCCGAGTACTGCAGCCCGACGTCGATGTTGGAGGCGGTCTCGGGCTTGAGCGCGTCGAGGCTGCGCCCCGGCACCTCCAGCAGCGTGCTGCCGATCGCCCTGAAGTTCTCGGCGTAGCCGGCGAAGAGATCCAAGCCCTCGACCGGCGTTTCCCAGGTGACGCCGCCCGAGAAGAGCACACTCGAATCCGAATCGACCGTCAGGTCCGGATCGAAGTGGAACTGGTCCTCGCGTTCGACGTCGACGAGGTACTGCTTGGCGCCGCCGGTCAGGGTGAAGCGGCCCACGTAGAGCGTCTCCTCCGCGTACAGCATCATGATGCTCTGCGGGAACTCCCACTCGTACTGGTGCCAGTACGGCGTCGCCTTCCACTGGAAGTTGATTACCGGATCGAGGATCTGGTGCCAGTCCCGGCCGAGGCCTCGCTTCGAGTCCTCGTACCAGATGCCGGCGCGCAGCTTGCTCCCGGCGTTGCCGATCGTCGTGAGCCATTCCTCGTCGAGCGTCACGCCGACGCGGTCCTTCGCGTAGTGACTGTGGCGGTAGGACTGCACCGCGGTGGCGCCCGGATGGCACGCGGGATCGACCTCCGGGCCGCCCGGGCCGTAGTAGTTGAAGAGGAAGGAGGACGTACAGCCCGGCGCCGGCCCCACCGAGGCGCCGTCGGGGCCGATGAAACGGATCAGCCCGAGCTGCGAGCCGCCCCGCACCGTGGGTCCGCCGAACAGTTCCGATTCGGCGCCGCCCCCGTCGTCGGTGAGGTCGACGATGTAAGGCGGCAGCCAGTCCCCGCGGCCGCGGTTGCGATGGAAGTAGCCGGCCAGGCTCAGCGAAAGCTCCTCGCCGAACGACCAGTCGGCCTTCAGGTAGCCGAACGTGTTACTGCGCCGGGTCTGCCAGCCGCGCCGGTAGAACTGGTTCAGGTACGGCACGCCCGGCCAGTCGCCGATCAGGCGGTCCCAGCGGGGGTTGGCCCGGAAGTCGCTCTCGCTGTAGAGCCGCTGGTAGACGTCCTCGTGGATGTTGTCGTACGAGACGTAGCTCGTGAGATCGACGCGGCCATGGGACGAGACCAGCTTCATCGCGACGTGCTCGCGCGAGTTCAGCGCGGAGCCCTCCATCCAGTCGGTCGCTTCCTGGCGGGTCGCCGCGAACCAGGCGCGGGTGTTGCCGCCGAAGATCGGCCCGGTGTCGACGCGCATGAAGAAGCGCTGGCCCTGGTTCTGGCCCAGCGTCATGGACGCCGTGTACGCCCGCTCATCCGCCGGATCGTCGGTCAGGTAGTTGAACGTGCCCCCCAGGGCCTCGACGGAACGCGAGCTGATGTCGGCGGTCCCCTGGGACACCTCGACGCCGCCTAGGTTCATCGGGTCGAGTAAGCGGTTCGCCTTCGCTCCGCTCCAGTAGTCCGACGTGCCGTTCGGGAAGCCGTCGATCGTCGTGCCGATCTGCACGTCATTGATCGTCACCTGGAAGCCGCGCATGGCGACGTTGCTCGACCAGTCGTCGAAGCCGTAGGAGTCACCCTCCTGGACCGAGACACCCGGCAGGTTGTCCACGACCGACGTCACCGCGGTGATGTTGGACTGCTGCCGGATCATCGGTTGGGAGACGAGGTTCCTCGCGAAGGTCCGCGGCTCCTCGGCCACGACCGTGACGGTCTCCAGGAGCCTCGCGACCTGCAGGACGAGCCGGACGTTCTCGGTGGCGCCCGCCTCGAGCGAGACCGGCGTCTCGGCTGTCTCGAAGCCCAGCAGAGACGCCGTGACGACGTAGTCGCCGGCCGCGAGACCGGCGCTGGCGTAGGCGCCGTCGCCCTGCGTGATGCGCTCCTGGCGCACGCCCGGGCCGGTCACCGTCACGGTTACGCCGGGCAGCGGGTTGCCGTCCGCGTCGTCGACGACGCCCTCGATGGTTCCTGTTGTCTGAGCCGTCGCGGCCGTGGCGAGCGACAGCAGCAGGGCGGCGAGAGCCAGGCGTCCTGGCCTGCGGTGTGGGGCGTCCATCGGTCCAACACCTCCCAAATGGTAGGTCCGTTCCGGCCATTATGGCCCGACCGATGGATGAATGGTGGAGGCGGTGGGAATCGAACCCACGTCCGCGAGACTCGGCGCGAGGGATCTACGTGCGTAGCCTTCACTCGATCAGTCGCCGCCGGCTTGGGTAGAAGGCCACCACGGCCCGCGGTCTAGCTCCGAAGTGATCCGGCCTGAGTTCGGAGCCGCGCTCAGGCGTTTGATCCACTTTGAGTGTCGCTCCTGACGGCGCCGCGAATCAAGGCTCCGGCAGGACCGTGACGGCTTCTAAGCCGCCAGTGCCAATTCGTCGTTGGCGAGTGTAAAGGTCCGGTTTACGAGACGGACTCGGCACGCAACCCCCGAACCGCATGATCTCCCGTCGAAGCCATGCGCCCCCAGGGACCGGTGATTCTACACCAGGCGCACGCTCCTAGAACGTGAACCCGAGCTTCAGGCGGAACTCACGCGGTACGAGGTAGCCGCCGGCACTTGAGCTCGCCCTGCCGTTGGCGAGATTCACCGACACCTGGTCCTGCTCGTTGGTCGCGTTCGCCACCTCGAAGCCGAGTTTCCCCGTGAAGGCGCCGCGAATCGGGAAGTCCCAGGCGGCGGCGACTCCCAGCGTCATCGTGTCGGGGAGCTTCTGGGCGTCGCGGGGCTCGACGTAGGCCCAGGTGTTGATCCGGGCGCCCGAAACGGGATGCAGCACGGCCGTGCTCGGCCGCAGCCCCCACCGCCGGCCCGCCTGGGCGTTGACGATGGCGCTCGCGACCACGCTCTGGTTGCCGATGTCCCAGCGCTTGACCCCGATGACGTGGGCCACGTACTCGCGATCGGTGTTCAGCCGGCCGTCGAGATTCATCGACGTGGGGTTGATAACGCCGGTCCCGCGCTGGATTCCACCGAGGCCCTCGAACTCGTTGCCCTGGGCGTTGAGATCGTCTTCGTTGCCCTCGAGCTTGCCTACTGTCAGGTCGGTCCGAAGCGACCAGCCTCCGCGGAAGTAGCGGTTGGCCGCGAGCATCACTCCCTGGTAGTCGCGGAAGAGCTGGGGCCGGTTGACGATCTGTCTGAAGATCCGGCCGTCGGCGTCGTACTGGTCGTTGGCCTGGTAGAGGTCATGGGCCTCGTTCCACATCAGCCGCGAGGTGAACACCCAGTTGGGGGCGAACTGCCAGTCCACACCGACCGAGACCTCGTCCTTGAACCAGGGCTCGACCGCCTGGATCTCGTTGTCGTTGGCCGCGATGAAACTCCGCTGGAAGATGTCGTACCTCTGGGTTGCCGGATTCCATCCGAACTGGTCGAAGGTGTTCAGGCCGTTGGTGCCGCGGGTGAAGTGACGGAAGGCGAGGTCCAGCGGGAAGATCCGCACGGCGCGCCCGGCGGTCGCCCGAACGAGGAGCCTGCCGTCGGCGTTGACGTCGTAGACCGCCGAGAACCGCGGCGCGGCCCTCCGGTAGTCGTTGACCTGCTCGCCGACGTTGTTGGTCACCTTCTGATCGTCGAAGCGGAGCCCCGCGGTGACCACCCAGTGATCTCCGATGCTGATGCGGTCCTGGACGTGGATAGCACGCATCGGGCTCTCGTATCTCGATATGCCGTCTCCCCCCGGCGACACGTAGACGCGCTTGTTCACGGGTGTCGTGAAGCCGCTCGGCGAGTTCACGTCGTAGCCGCGGCCGCGGTAGTCGGTGACGAGGTCGGCCTTCGCGTTGTAGAACATCGTGTGTTCATCGATCCCGAAGCGCCACTCGTGGTCGCCCCGGAAGTAGGACCCTGCGAGGTTGATCTGCTCGCGGGGAAAGTCGTTGAAGCCGTCGCCGTTGGCCGCCGCGTTCCCGTTGTAGCGACGGTTGTCGTTGAGGTCCTGGTAGCGGAAGTTGGTGGCGAGCGGGCTGTCCGGCGGAGCGTTGGGGTCGATCTCCCGGTGATTCGTCACCCCGCGCGTCAGCTTGTCCGTGCTGTCCGCGATCTTGACCTCGAGGAAGAGGCTCCGGGTGGCGCTGAAGTTCCAGGCGGCGCTGGCGAGCTTGCTGTCGATCTCCGTCACCGAGAGGGAGTAGATATCCCCGCTGTTTCCCGCGCCCTGGAAGTCGGCCGGCGCCGTGAGGCCGGTGAGCGAGAAGTGGTGCCGGTCTCCGGCCTGGACGTTGAACTTGCCGACGACCGGCTCGCCCCTCGAAGCCGTCTCGACGACGAAACCGGTGTTGGTCACGCTGTAATAGCCGTCGAAGCTCTCACCGGTGGAGACGAAGAACCACGCCCGGTCGCGCCAGAGGGGGCCTCCGAGTGAGGCCTCCCAGGAGTTGAGCTGCTCGTCCGGGCGAGGGAGGTCCGGAGCGACCTCGGAGACGGCGCGCCAGGTGGGGTTCTGGCCGATGAAGAGCGCATCGCCGTGGAAGTCGTTCGTGCCCGACTTGATGACGGTGTTGACGATCCCGCTGGTGGAGCGGCCGTACTCGGCGCCGTTCCCGGCGACCTGCACGCTGATCGCGGCCGTCGAGGTGGTCGGCAGGTTGAAGCGGAACTCGCCGCCGCGCCGGGTCTGGCTGATGTCGACGCCCTCGATGAACGAGCCCACTTCGTAGGTCAGGCCTCCTGGCGTGGCCATGAAGCTGCTGTCGTTGTTCGTGTTGCGCGAAGTGACCCCGGGAAGCTGATGCACGGCCGATCCGTACGAGCGGCTGGAGAACGCCACTTCCTCGGTGACCTCGGCGCTCAACGTCGCCGTCAAGGTGGTCTCGAACTTGCTGATCAGGGGCGCCTCGGCGGTCACCGTGATCGCTTCTGCGGTCTCGGAGCGCAGCTCGAGGTCGATGCCGCGGCGCTCTCCGACCTGCAACTGCGTCGTTACTGTGGCCTGGCCCAGGCCCTCGAGCGCGCCGTGGACCTCATAGGCGCCCGGCGGCAGGACGGCGAAGCGGTAGTTCCCGTCGGCGTCGGTGATTGCCGTCCTGGTTCCCTGGGGACCGGTCAGGGTCACCGTGACGCCGGGCAGGGCCCCGCCCTGAGCGTCGAGGGCGCTGCCCTCGATCGTCCCCGTCTGCGGACCGTCGGCCCACAGGGAGAAGGGAACGCTGAGAACGAGGGTGATGGCAAGGGGAAGGAGCGACGGACTGGGTGCTTTCATGGGGTCGCCTCCCGGGTCGTTGGCCTTCTGGCGGCCAGTTTCAAACAACGTACGGTTCTTCCACCGTAGTTTGAGCTGCGCAACCTGTCAAACGACAGGCCGGCACGACGCCCGAAGGGCCGGGTCGCGGGCGAGTCGGAGTGGCGCCATGGCGGCGCCCGAAGCCGCTAGCCGTCCACGGGAACGGGCGCGGGGCTCGCGTTCGGCGGCAGCCACGCGGGGCCCTTCGTCCGAGGGTGGTTGATCTCCCTGATCCCGACGTCGGAAGGCTGCCGGTAGATGCGCTCACGCACCCTCGCCGGGGGCGCGAAATCGCCGGCCTTCTCCCATGCCCGTTCGGCCCTGGTGTACCGCTGCTGCCGCGAGTAGAGATTGCCGAGCCATCCCCAGACCACCTTCGCGTCCGAGGCGCCGGCAAGACTCAGGGAGGTCTTGAGCGCCTTCCTGGCCGCCCGGTAGCGGCCCTGGCGGGTGAGGACCTGGCCCAGGGCGCATTGGGCTCGCCAGTCCCCCGGGTCGGCGGAGATGGCGCTCCGGATCGCCTGCTCGGAGGCGGCGGTCGCCTCCGCGGT
Organism: Thermoanaerobaculia bacterium; assembly: GCA_022826745.1. Taxonomy (GTDB): domain Bacteria; phylum Acidobacteriota; class Thermoanaerobaculia; order Multivoradales; family Multivoraceae; genus Multivorans. The sequence goes on from JAJDUI010000027.1 coordinate 167,698, forward strand.
CTGGCCGCTGCTCTCCACGTAGTCGCCTGCCTTGCAGGCGGCAACGCCCTCCTCGTCGCTTGCGAGGGCGGCCGACGCGACAAGAGCGGCACAGGTCGAGAACACGACGTGGCAGGCGATCTTCACGCTGTCAGTGTAGCGGAGCCCCGCCAAGGCGGGGCCGAACCACGGAGTTCCGCACTGGGTGCGCCGGCGCCCTCGCCGGCTAGTAGCCGCGGGTCTTCTGACCCGCGGAGAGCAACGCGCGGCGGAGCGGCGACCGCTTGCTCAAGGGTCGGCCGGCCGGTAGGCCCGCGCCGTGTTGGCCTCCACGTCCTCCCAGTGGAGCCAGGCCGGCTTGAAGCGCCGTTCCGAGAGCAGCCTGGCCTGGTCGAAGAAGTGGGGCGACTCGGGGCGGTGGCTTTGGCCGTAGTGCAGGTAGCTCGCTCCGCGGGTCTTCTCTCCGAACTCGTAGACGGCCATGTAGGAGGCGCCGGTGGCGGCGTAGCGCAGTTTGCGCATCTCGCCGTTTTCGAGGGTGGTGGGCGGCGAGTGGTAGAGCGTGAAAGCGACGCCGAGGGGGCCGCGGACGCCGGCCAGCGGCAGGCTGGGTTCGTCGTCCGAGAAGGGAACGGCCCCGGCGGACGGCTGGTTGGCGTGGCGCTGGATGCGGTGGATGTCGCCGTAGGGCACGCGCCAGTCGCCGTAGAGCTCGGTGAGCTTCGAAGCGGCCCTCTCCAGGGCGACGAATCGCGCCGCCATGTCGTTCACGTACTCTGCCTTCAGGGTCTCCACGGGATAGCCGCGGCCGTACAGCTCCTCGTACCAGCCGACCGCCAGGGTGGCCTGGGTGGAGGTCAGCGAACCCTTGAAGTCCCAGTCGAGCAGGTGCTCGAGGTAGGGGCGAACCCTGGCCGCGAGTTCCGGATCGGTACGTTCGAGCGTCTCGAGCCTGCGCGCATAAACGGGCAGCTCGGTCATCGGCCAGTAGAGGGTCGTGTCGTAGGCGAGGTCCTGGAAGTCCTCGAAGGTGATGTCCTCCGCGTTGCGGAGCAGGTAGCGGGCCACCTTGGCGCGGCGCTTGTCGTCGTGCTTGTCCTCGACCATGTAGGGCGGGAAGTCGAGCAGCGAGGGGTTGCCGTCGTCGGTGGTCGTGAAGGGCGTCGAGTTGCAGTTCTGGACGAAGCCGGACGGCGGGTTGAGGACCTGCGGCAGCTCCTCGATCGGGTGGAACGGACCCCACTCGTTGTTCGGGTCGGCGCCGTCGACGGGCCCGGTCCAGTCGACCGACGGGTCGCGGCGGGCGAACGTGCCGTTGTACAGGTAGAAGATGTTGCCGTCGGCGTCGGCGTAGGTCGTGTTGAAGGTCTGCAGCAGTTGCATCGAGACGGCGGCGTACCACTCCTCGAAGGACCGCGCCTTGGCCTGGGCCAGCGCCTGGACCATGCGGCTGCCTTCGTAGAGGCGGGGGACGCGGACGGCCAGGTAGTGCCTGTCGTCCTCCCTGGCGATGATCGGGCCGTAGTGCGACCGCCGGAGCACGACTTCGCGCGGTTCGAGTTCGCCGTCGTCGCCGCGTACGTGGATCGTGGCGCGCCACTCCTCGGCATCGCGGTAGCCGTCGCCGTAGCGGTACTTGAGCGGGTCGCTCGGGTGGTCGAAGGTCAGGCGGTACGTGTCCGAGATGTCCGCGGCGTTGACCGTGTACGCCCAGCCCAGTCGCTCGTTGAAGCCGGCGGTGGGCAGGGGGCCGCCCGGGTACATGGCGCCCGAGAAGTTGAGTCCCTCGTCGCTCACCACGTGCATCTCCGTGAACATGCCCGACCCGTACCAGGGCTGGTGGGGATTGATGAAGAGCATCGCGTTGCCGTCGCGGGTCTTCGACGGGGCGACGGCCCACTGGTTCGAGCCGACCGACGCGGCCAGCTCCTCCGCCAGCCGCGGGAGCCGGCCGCGCGGCGCGTGAGCGGCGCCGAGCAGCCGGCCCAGGATCATGTAGCGCTCGAAGGCGAGTACGTGGAACGGCTCCATCCGGTCGAGCAGGCGCGGCTCCTCCTCGGGGTGCCGTTCCAGGTAGTAGTTGTAGCCGGCGGCGAAGCCCTCGGCGATGCGCCGGATGTTCTCGGGCAGGTTCGGGAAGTCGCGGCGGGAGGTTCTGACCAGGTCGAAGAGGGCGACTTCCAGGTCGCTGCGGAACCCCGACTCGCCGACGACCTCCGCGTAGCGGCCGAGCGCCTTGATGTAGGTGTCCTCGAGCTGGAAGAAGTGGTCCTCGCACTGCGCCCAGGCGGAGCCGAAGGCGACCGCGGCGTCGGTCGAGGCCTTGATGTGCGGCACGCCCCACTCGTCGCGGTGAATGACGACGTCGGCGGCCCAGTCCGATGGGCTCTGCGGGCCGGTGGCCGGCTCTACCGATGGTTGGTGTTGCCCGCCTTCCGGACTGCCCGCGCAGCCGAGAGCCGCGAGCGCGACGGCCGCTGCGGCGACTCTCCTCGTCCATCGTTCCATGGCGCCGCCGACGGTATCGCGAAGACGTCCGCGGTCATGACGATGGTCACGACGGCGGTGGAGCGAACGGCCCCCGCGGTGTCTCGCCCGGCCTGGGCCCGAGGCTGGCCAGGAAGTCCGCCGCGCCGCGGTGCCGCAGCCTGCGCCCGACGACGAGCCACGCCAGCAGGATCAGGATGAAGCCGCTGCCGGCCAGGTTCGGGGAGGTTCCAGGCAGCAGGGGCCAGGCCAGCATGGCGAGCACGCCCAGGGTGCCCAGAGCCAGAATGCCGACCGCGCCGGCGTTCGTGGCGTACTCCGAGCGGTCCACGTGGTACGTCACGCGGACTCCTTCGCCGCTCGGCTGGACGGAGACGGAGCCGTAGAGGACGCCGTAGCGGACGCCGGCGGCCACCGGCAGGGTCAACTGGCCACCCGTACCCTGGCGATGCCAGGTTCCGTTCCAGGCATCGGCGCCGTCGGAGAGCGCTTCGAGCGCTTCGTCGGGCGTCAGATCGAGTTCGATCTCATACGGTGCGTCCACGGGGCGGCCTGCGTGGCGCCCTAGGCGGCCAGGTCGTCGAGCTGCTGGTCGAAGAAGGCCTCGACCGCGACCAGGAACTTCTCCACCGTGTCGAGTTGCTGGATCCGCTGGCGCAGACGCTTGCCGTTGGGTAGTCCGTAGGTGTACCAGCCGGTGAATTTCCGCAGCTTGTGCAGCGCGAAGCGGTTGGCTTCCCGTTCTGCCACCATGTGGAAGTGGCCCAGGATCAGGTCGCGACGGTCGATCAGGGTGGGCTCCGGTGCTTCCGTGCCGAGCAGATGACTCCGGATCTGGTGGAAGATCCACGGGTTGCGGGTCGCTCCGCGGCCCACCATGACGCCGTCGCAGCCGGTCTGCCGGAGCAGTCGCTCGGCGTCCTCGGGGGCGGTGATGTCGCCATTGCCGATCACCGGGATGGAGAGAGCCTCCTTGAGCCGCGCCAGGTGGGTCCAGTCCGCCTCCCCCCGGAACATCTGCTTGGCGGTCCGCGCGTGCATCGTCACCGCATCGACGCCGAGGTCTTCGCACAGGCGCCCCAGGTCCAGGTAGTTGGTCTCGCTGTGGTTGAGACCGAGCCGGAACTTGACGGTCAGCGGGATCCGGATCCGGCTCCGCACTTCGCGGATGATGCGGCCGGCCAGGTCGAGGTCGCCCATCAGGGCGGCGCCGGCGCAGCCCTTCAGCACCTTGTTGGCGGGACAGCCCATGTTGATGTCGCAGATGTCGGGCCCGAGCTCCTCGACGACCTCGGCCGCCTCCGCCATCGTCTCCACGTCCGAGCCGTAGATCTGGATCGCCAGCGGCCGCTCTTCCTCGGCGAAGTACATGAGGTCCCGCGTGTGCTGGTTGCCGTCGACGATCGCCCGCGAGGAGATGAACTCCATCGACACCAGGCCGACGCCGCCGATGCGGCGGACGATCAACCGGAAGTCCCGGTCCGTCACGCCTGCCATTGGCGCCAGGAACAACGGCGGGTCGATCGTCACGGCGCGGTCGCCCCAGCCGATGACCATCGGCTCGAGCGCCGGCATCGTTGGCGAGGACGCAGTCATGGTGTCGATTCTACGCTTCCCCCTCAGAAGCCACGCAGGTTCGCGGCGCGACTGTAGGATTCGCGATCGTGCCGAACCGCCCCGCGAGCGCCGCCTCGAGCGGCCCCGACCTCTGCGCCTGCGGGCTGCTCGGCGATCTGCCGCGGCGCTTCCTGGACGGCCGGGACCTCGACCTGCTCGAGCCGTTGCGGTTCGTGCTGCCCGGCGAGGAGGACCAGGTGAAGGCGCCGGCGGACCCGGCGACCGGCCGCGGTGCCGTCGCCGGTGCCCTTGCCGAGGCCAACGAGCGCTACGGCCACCCGGGCGCGGCCAGCCTCGCCGAAGCTCTTGCCGATCCGGCCACCCTGGTCGTCATCACGGGCCAGCAGTGCGGCCTCGGGGCTGGTCCGCTCTTCACCCTGACCAAGGCCGCGGCCTGCGTCCGCTGGGCCGAAGCGCTGACGCGCCGCGGCCGGCGCGCTGTGCCCCTGTTCTGGATGGCGTCCGAGGACCACGACTACGCCGAGGTGGCCCGCGCCTGGTTTCCGCCCGCGGGTCCGGAAGCGCTCACCCTGGGCGAGGATCCGGAGCCGCTCGTGCCGGTCGGCGGCCGCCACCTCGGACCCGGGGCCGCCGCCCTGCTGGCCAGGGTCCGGGACGCGGCGCCGAACGACGACTACCGCCGCCGGCTGGACGACTGCCGGAAGGACCTGGAGCCGGATCGCTGCTTCACGGAGTCCTTCGCGCGGCTCATGGCGCGGTTTCTCGGCGATCGCTGCCCGCTGCTCGTCGACTCGCAGCTCCCCGCGCTGAAAGAGGCGTCGGCGCCGGTGCTGCGCCGGCTGATCGAAGGCCGGCGCGAGGTGGACGCGGCTCTCGAGTCGGCGGAGGCGGAACTGGACCGGCGGGGAGTCCGGCTGCAGGTCCGGTCACGGCGGGGCGAAGCGCCCCTGTTCCTGATCGACGACGCCGGCGAGCGGCGGCGGGTCGTGTGGACGGAGAACGGGGGTTACCGGTTGCGCGGCGGAGGCGCCGGCGAGGTCGGCGCTCTGCTCGAAGGCCTCAACCGGCAGCCGGAGTCCCTGAGCCCCGGCGTGCTGGCGCGTCCCGTGGTTCAGGACGCGGTGTTCGGCACGGCGCTTCAAATCCTCGGCCCGGGCGAACTCGCCTACATGACCCAGGCGCGCTCTCTCTACGGCGCGGTCGACGTACCTCCCCCGGCGATCGTCCTTCGTCCCCAGGTCGTGCTGCTCGGCGCCCGGGAACGTCGCTGGCTGGACGCACTGGAAGCGGAAGGAATCGACCTGGCGGCCGTGCTCTCCGGGCCCGATGAACTCGACGAGCTCCTGGCCTCCCGGCTCGACCTCGACTTCCTCGGCGCCGCGAGCGACAAGCTGGAAGCGGCGATCGACGATCTGGCGGCGGGGCAGACCTCCGTCGACGAGTCGCTGGGAGTCGCGTGGAAGAAGACCGGAGCGAACCTGAAGCGGACGTTCGCGCTCTTCGAGCGGCGAGTCGTTGGCGCGGCCGCGCGCCGTGACGAGGTGCTGCGCGGACGGGTCATGAGGCTGCGTGCGCACTGCCTGCCGAACGGCAAGCCCCAGGAGCGGGAGTTCACGTCCCTTCACTGTCTGGCGTCGTACGGCGGCGCGCTGATTCGGGAACTCGGGTCGATCGACAGGGATCCGCGGCACCTGCAACCCCTGTCGCTGGCCCGCGTCCGGCGGGCCGGCGACGAAACAGCGGATCGCCCGCCCGCGTAGAAGAGGATCCGATGCGCATTGGAATCTGCTGCTTTCCGAGCTTCGGAGGCTCCGGCGTCGTCGCCTCGGAGCTGGCTCTCGCGCTGGTCGAAGGCGGGGACATCGTCCATGTCGTCAGTTCGGACAGGCCCCCGCGGCTGAGCGAACGGGCGAACGTTCACTTCCACCGCGTGGACGGATCCGAGATCCAGGAGTACGGCCTGTTCGATCGGCCGCTGCAGACGCTGGCCCTTGCCAACCGCCTGGCCGAGGTCGCCGCGGCCGCTCGTCTCGACGTTCTGCACGCCCACTACGCGGCGCCGCACGCCGTGGCCGCGCTGCTGGCCAGGCGGCTGCTGGCGGAAGGCGGGGGCGATCAACCGCCGTGCCCGATCGTCACCACGGTCCACGGCACGGACGTGACCCTCGTGGGCGCGCGCCCCAGCTACCGGGACATCGTCGGCTGGGCGCTGCGGAGCAGCGATCGCGTCACGGCGCCGTCCGAGGCGCTGGCGCGCGAGGCGACGGAGCGGTTCTCTCTTGACGAACCGGTCGAGGTGATTCCCAACTTCGTGCCGCCGGCCGCCGGAGGCCGCCCGGAACGGCCGGCGCCGGCCGGCGACCCGCCGGGGCGAATCGTCCACGTTTCGAACTTCCGTCCGGTCAAGCGCGCTTCGGACGTCATCGCGGCGTTCGCGCTCGTGCGCCGGGAGGTGCCGGCTCGGCTTTGCATGGTGGGTGATGGGCCGGAGCGTGCCGGCGCCGAACGCCAGTGCCTCGAACTGGGGATCGCGGACCACGTGACCTTCCTCGGCAACCAGGCCCATGTGGAACCGATCCTGGAGCAGGGCGACCTGTTCCTTTCCGCTTCGGAGAGCGAGAGCTTCGGCCTGGCGTCGCTCGAGGCCCTGGCTCTCGGCGTGCCGGTCGTGGCGACCCGCACCGGGGGCGTGCCGGAGGTAGTCCGCGAGAACCGCAACGGGCTGCTCTGCCCGGTCGGCGACGTGGAGGCGCTGGCGGCGAGCTGCGTGGCCCTTCTGAGCGATCCATCGCGGCGGCAGGCCTTCGCGGCGCACGGCCGCGAGTGGGCACGTTCCCGCTTCGACCGTGGCCGGATCGTCGCGCGGTACCGGGAGTTGTACCGCGCTACACTGACAATAGGCCGAGCGGCCGCATCCGAGGACGGCCCGCTCCTCGAGAAGGTTGAGGCATGACAGAACCGGCAACGCAGCAATCCTCCTCTTCGGGGGCGCCCGCACCGCCGGAGCCGCCCGCTCCGGACGGCCCCTCGTCGAACCGGAACCTGATGGTGGTGCTCGCCTACCTGTGGGTCCTGGTCCTGGTGCCGCTGCTCATCGAGGAACGGGACGACGAGGTCCGCTGGCACGCCAAGCACGGTCTGGTCCTGATGGCCGCTGAGTTCATGTTGTGGGTCGTGCTCCAGATCGCCCTGTTTGCGACCGGCGGCATCGGCTGCTTCCTGGCACCGTTCATCTTCATGCTGTTCGTCGCCTTCGTCCTGGTGCGCATCGCCTGCATCGTGCGCGGGGTCAACGGCGGGCGTCTCCAGATTCCGGTGCTGACACCGCTGGTCGACCGCTTCTGACGCGGCAGAAACCGGGTGCACCGGCGTATCGCTCACTGGGTGCGCGGGTCTTCTGACCCGCCTCCGCCGAAGGCGGCCCCGAGACGGCGCCGCGGAGCGGCGACCATCCGCTGGGTGCGCGGGTCTTCTGACCCGCTGCCGCCGGAGGCGGCCTCGAGACGGCGCCGCGGAGCGGCGACCATTCGGTTGCTCCTGGCTGCCGGCATCGTCCTGATCGCGACCGCCGCCGTGGACATGACCCGGCCGCCGGAGCACCAGCTCTCGGCACGCGCTGCCGGTGCCCTGATCTCCGCCTACCAGGCGACCGTCTCGCCGCTCCTCGAGCGCGCCGGCGTTCACTGCCGCTTCGAACCTACGTGCAGCGAGTACACGCGGGCGACGATACGAAGCCAGGGTTTCGCGGCGGGAAGCCTGCGTGGGCTCGCCCGGCTCGTCCGCTGCGGACCGTGGACACCGGCGGGCACGGTGGATCCTCCGACACGGACTGCCGCCGCGCAGGCCTTCCGGCCGGCTTCCGATTGACATGGCCGTCTGGCCCACCGAAGTTCGCCGGGACCACGAGGCGCGCCTGCTGCGCGTGCGGTGGCAGGACGGCCACCGGAGCGACTACGAGTACGACGTCCTGCGGGGCTACTGCCCCTGCGCCATGTGCCAGGGCCACAACGCCGGCCCGCTGCGCTTTCGGCCGCCGCCGCGGCCGGTGACTGCCCAGACTGTTTCCCAGGTCGGCAACTACGCGCTCAGCATCGCCTGGTCTGACGGCCACTGGACCGGCATCTACCGCTTCGACTTCCTGCGGAGCCTCTGCCCCTGCGAGGAGTGCAGCACCGGCTAGACCAGCCGGCGGGCCCGCTTCCAGTCGGCAGCCGTGTTCACGTTCAGCAGGACGTCCTCGGGGTTTCCGAACCGGCTCGCGTCGACCGGTTCGACCCGCAAGCCGGCGCATCGGGTGAGGGGGTAGAGACGGTTGTCGCCCCCTTCGACTCGCGCTGCCAGCCGTTCGAGGGCCGGCGGTGTCCAGAGCGCGCAGGTCGGGTTCATGGATCGTGGGTCGCCGGGGTCGGTAGCCGCCGGCGCCAGGTCGGCCGCCGAGGCGGCGAGGTGGCTGAGCAGGTCGACCGGCACCAGCGGCAGGTCGCAGGCCAGGACGAGCAGGTTCCGGTCCGACCGTGCCCGGGCCGCGCCGAGCACGCCGGCCGCGGGACCCGAACCGGGGCCGTCCGGTGCTACCGAGACGCGGAGAGCGCGGTCGACCGGATCGACTTCTGTGCCGCTGTTTCCGGCGGCTACGACGATCTCCTCGACCGCGGCGGCGGCGGCAAGCCGGGTGACCGCCCAGTCGACCAGGGTCGGCCCCGACTCTCCGGCTTGCGAGCCCGGCAGGCGCAGACCGGCCTTGCTGCGGCCGAGCCGGCTCCCCTTGCCGCCAGCGAGGACGACGCCGACGATCGGCGCGAGGTTCACGGCCCGTGCGGACTGCTAGGCTGCGCCCGCTTCGCGCCCTCGGCATCCGGCCGGGGCGGTTTCATTTCTGGAGATCGACCAGATGCACAGTTCACTCACCGGACCCTGGAGTCGTTTCTTGATCTACGCCGCTTCCACCGTCTTGCTGGCCGCTCCGAGTTTCGGCCAGGACACGCCCCCGAGGGTAGCCCTCGAAACGAGCCACGGCACGATCGTGCTGGAACTGAACCCGGAGAAGGCGCCGATCACGGTCGAGAACTTCCTCGACTACGTGGACCGCGGATGGTACGACGGCACGATCTTCCACCGGGTGATCGATGGCTTCATGATCCAGGGCGGCGGCTTCACGTCGGATCTTCAGAAGAAGATCACCCGTCCGGAGATCGAGAACGAGTCGAAGAACGGTCTCTCGAACAAGCGCGGCACGATCTCGATGGCGAGGCTCCCGGGGCCCCACACGGCGACCGCCCAGTTCTTCATCAACTCCGTGGACAACGAGGGTCTCGACGCTTCCGGCGGCGACTTCGGCTACGCCGTGTTCGGCGAGGTCGTCGAGGGTCTCGAGGTCGTCGACGCGATTTCGAAGGTCGCGACGGGTGTGAAGAACGGCATGGGGGACGTGCCCGACGAGACCGTCGCCATCAAGAGCGCCAAGCGCCAGTAGGTGGCGGCCGACGCGGCCGGAGACCGGCTGGGCCGGTCACGCCGCGGCGGGTGGCCTCTGAGGGTGGTGCCGAAGGCCGGACTCGAACCGGCACGGGTTGCCCCACACGGCCCTCAACCGTGCGCGTCTACCAATTCCGCCACTTCGGCTCTGGCCACGTCGTCCGCTGGCTCTATCCCTGGTTGTCGCTTCCGGTCCCGGTGCCGGTTTCGGTCGAGTCGCCTTCGGCTTCCGCCGGCGCGCCCTCCGATTCCTGAGCCGGCGCCGTTTCCGGCTCGGCGGTCTGGACTTCGTCCATCACGGAGCCGACGCCGCTCATGACCGATGAGGTGTCCTGCTTCTGCATGAAGCCGATCGAGAGCGTCGTCACGATGAAGAGGACAAAGCAGCCGACGGTCAGCTTGTGCAGAAGCGTGGCCGCGCCGCGGGCGCCGAAGGCGGCCTGAGACGCGCCGCCGCCGAACACGGACAGGTCGGCCCCCTTGCCCTGCTGCAGCAGGACGACGAGGACCAGAAACAGCGAAACCGTCACGTGGACGGCATACAGCACGAAGATCAAGTCAATCTCCCTTCCGGGGTATCCGCAACGCGATCACGGCTCCGTTCGTCAGGGCTCAGGAGCCGTCGCCGGAACCCGTAGAAAGACGAATGATACGCAGGAACGAGGCAGGATCAAGACTTGCGCCGCCGATGAGGAAGCCGTCGATGTCGGTGCGGCCGATCAGATCCCGGCAGTTGTCGGCGTTTACCGAGCCGCCGTAGAGGATCCGGGTCGAGTCGCCGAGCCCGCCCTGGTGGCCGTTCAGCCGGGCCCGCAGGTGGCCGTGGACGGAGGCGGCGATCTCGGGCGAGGCGCTGAGGCCGGTGCCGATCGCCCACACCGGTTCGTAGGCGACGACGGCGCCGGCTCCGGCGCCGCCGGCCGCGGCGAGCACTTCGAGGACGGCCCCCAACTGGGCGTCGAGGACCTCCTCCGTCTCGTCCCGCTGGCGCTGTTCCAGGGTTTCGCCCACGCAGACGACCGGGACCAGCCCGGCGCCGAGGGCCCGCCGGGCCTTGCGCGCCACCTCGTCGTTCGATTCCCCGTGGTACTGGCGCCGTTCCGAGTGGCCGGCCAGGGCCCAGGAAGCGCCGGCGTCGACGATCTGCGCGGCGGCGACGTCGCCGGTGTAGGCGCCGCCGTCCTCGGCGTGGACGTCCTGGGCGCCGACGGCGACCCAGTCGGGCATGGCCGTCGCGGCGAGGCCCAGGTAGACGGGCGTCGGGAACACGACGACGTCTACCTTGTCGTTGGGGACCTGCGCGCCGGACGGGCCTGCGGCCGCGAGAGCCTCGGCGTAAGCCGTGACGTCCGCGCGGAGCAGGTTCATCTTCCAGTTGCCGGCGATGATCGGTGTGCGCGTCATGCTTCCTCCCTGCGTCGGGCGTTGAGTGCCTCGACAGCCGGCAGTTCCTCGCCGGCCAGCAGCGCCAGGGAGGCGCCGCCGCCGGTCGAGACGTGATCGATTCTCCCGGACAGGTTCTCCCGCCTGACCGCGGCCACCGTCTCCCCGCCGCCGATCGCGGTGAAGCCGTCGCAGGCGGCGACGGCTTGCGCCACGGCGAGGCTGCCGGCATCGTAGGGCGGTGTCTCGAAGACCCCCATCGGCCCGTTCCAGAACAGGGTCGCGGCGCCGGCGACCGCGGCCTCGAAAGCGGCTCGGGTCTCCGGCCCGATGTCGACCGCGAGCCATCCGGCCGGCACGCCGTCCTCCACCGGCACCGTGCGGACCCGCCGCTCCGAAGGCGTTCCAGCGAGCGAGTCCGTGACCACGACATCAACCGGCAGGAGCAGCCCGGCGCCGCCGGCCGCGGCCTCGGCCTCGATCTCCCGCGCCAGGTCGAAGCTCTCCGTCTCGACCAGCGAGGAGCCGAGTTCGGCGCCGCGGGCGGCCAGGAACGTGTTCGACATGCCGCCGCCGACCAGGACACGGTCGACCAGGGGCAGCAGGCGCCGCAGGGCGCCGATCTTGCCCCGGATCTTCGCGCCGCCCACGACAAGCACGAACGGCCGCGGCGGGTCGTCGAGCAGCCGGCCGAGCTGCCGCAGCTCGCGGTCGAGCAGCAGCCCGCTGAAGGCCTGCTCCACCAGGCCGCAGACGGCGGCGGTGGAGGCATGGGCGCGGTGGGCGGTGCCGAAGGCGTCGTTGACGTAGAGCTCGCCGAGGGCGGCCAGCTCCGCGGCGAAGGCCGGATCGTTCGCTTCCTCGCCGGCGTGGAAGCGGAGGTTCTCGCACAGCAGGACGCCCCGGTCGTCGAGCGCGGCGGCGCCGTTGCGGGCGGCCGGGCCGACGCAGTCCGCGGCGAAGGCGACGGGCCGTCCGAGGATGGAGGACAGGGCGCCGGCGACCGGACGCAGGCTGAGTCCCGGGTCGGCCTTGCCCCGTGGCCGGCCGCGGTGGGACAGCAGGACGACGCGGGCGCCCGCGTCGCAGAGGGTGTCGATCGTGGGCACCGCTTCCCGCAGACGGGTCGCGTCGAGCACCTCCTCGCCCGCCATCGGTACGTTGAAGTCGACGCGGACAATCACGCGCCGGCTCCGCGGCGCGAGGGAGCCGTCACGGAAGCTCGGTGGGAAGATCAAGGTCGCGATCTCGGTGGGCCGCCGTGCCAGCCGGCGTCGGTGAGGGGGAGGATAACGTCGCCGGCATGTCGACGGCCATCGGAGCGACCACCCCGTTCGAGGGCTTGGTCCTCGGCATCGAGACGTCCTGCGACGACACCGCCTGCGCGGTGCTCGACGCCGAGGGCCGTGTGCTTTCGTCCGTGGTCTCCAGTCAACTGGACGTGCACCGTCCGTTCGGCGGCGTGGTACCCGAGGCGGCGTCGCGCGAACACCTGCGCAATTGGCCCGGGGTGTCGGCGGCGGCGCTTGAGGAGGCCGGCGTGGACTGGTCCGATGTCGGCGCCGTCGCGGCGACCCGCGGGCCCGGCCTGGTGGGCTCGCTTCTCGTCGGGCTTTCTCTCGGCAAGGCGATCAGCTACTCGCTCGGCGTGCCCTTCCTTGCCGTGCATCACCTGGAGGGCCACCTTTTCTCGCCTCTCCTCCGGACCGACGGCGCGAGCCGGTCCGTACCCGAGTCGATGGTCGGCCTGGTCGTTTCGGGCGGCCACACCAGCCTGCTCGCCGTCGACGGTCCGTCCGGCGCCGTGACCAGCCTGGCCGAGACCCGGGACGACGCGATCGGCGAGGCCTTCGACAAGATCGGCCACCGTGTCGGTCTGGCCTTCCCCGCCGGCGCCGAGGTCGATCGCCTGGCCGAACTCGGCGATCCGGCGGCCTGTCCGTTCCGGGTGGCCACGATCAAGTCCAGCGAACTGGCGTTCTCGTACTCGGGATTGAAGAGCCAGGCCCTGCGCGCGCTCGGCGAGATCGAGGCGGGGAACGGTCATGCCGCCGGCGGCGACGAGTCCTGGCCGCGGGAGGTTCTCGACCTCCTCGCCGGTTTCCGGCACACCGCGGTGGCCCAGTTGATCGATCGCCTGGACCGGCTCCGCGACGAGCGGCCGGTGGAGAGGCTCTCCGTCTCGGGCGGCGTGGCGGCGAACCGCCTGCTGCGGCGGGAAGTGGTCGCCTGGGGCGAACGTCGAGGCGCGGAGATCCTGCTCGTCCCGCTTCGCTACTGCGGCGACAACGCGGCGATGATCGCCCACGCCGGCCTCCTGCGCCTCCGCCGCGGCGACACGGACGATCCCCGCTCCGCCGACGCGGAGAGCCGCATCCCTTTCAGGTAATCACGCCGCTTTCCGGCGACGACGCCGTCGCATAGAGCTTCTTCGGGATACGCCCGGCGTTGGCCGCCAGCCAGCCGGCCTCGACCGCGAGCTTCATCGCCCGGGCCATCCGCACCGGGTCCCGGGCGCCGGCGACGCCCGTGTTCATCAGCACGCCGTCCGCACCCAGCTCCATCGCCAGGGCGGCGTCGCTCGCGGTACCGACGCCGGCGTCCACGATGACGGGCACGTTCGACTGCTCGACGATGATCCGCAGGTTCGCGGGATTGCGGATGCCCATCCCCGAGCCGATCGGCGCCGCGAGCGGCATGACCGCGGCCGCGCCGAGGTCCTCGAGCTTGCGGCAGGTGATCGGATCGTCCGTCGTGTAGGGAAGTACGACGAAGTCGTCGGCGACGAGCTCCCGGGTGGCCGCGAGCAGTTCCTCGTTGTCGGGGAAGAGGGTCTTCTCGTCGCCGATCACTTCCAGCTTGACCCAGTTCCAGCCGCCCAGCTCGCGCGCCAGCCGCGCCGTCCGCACCGCTTCATCCGCGGTGTAGCAGGCGGCGGTGTTGGGGAGCAGCAGGTAGCGGTCCTGGTCGACGTGGTCGATCAGCGAGCCCTTGCCCAGGTCGTCGAGGTTGACGCGTCGAAGCGCCACCGTGACCATCTCGGTGCCGGAGGCGTCGAAGGCGTCGACCATCACCTGTTCGTCGCTGTACTTGCCGGTGCCGAGAATGAGACGCGAGTGGAACTCGCGGCCGGCGATGACAAGGGGTTCTGGCGTGGTCATGGTGTCTTTCTCTCAGGTGCTGCGCGCGGGCACGAAGTACTCGGTGCCGCGGATCTGCCGCGAGATGTGGTGGAGCAATTCCTCGAAGTCGGTCGGTTTGTGCTCGAAGTCCAGGTTGCGGCTGTCCACGACGAGCAGGGGCGACCCATCGTAGTGGTAGTAGTGGTGGTTGTAGGCCTCGATCAGTTCACCCAGGTAGTCGGCCGAGATGTTCTGTTCGATGGCGCGGCGGCGCTTGTGAATCCGCGCCATGCAGGTGTCGATGTCGGCGGTCAGGAAGATCAGCAGGTCCGGCTGGCTCAGTTGCGGCTCGAGCAGGTCGTAGAGCTTCTCGAACAGCATCAGGTCGCCGTCCGCCAGGTTCAGGAAGGCGAACAGCCGACTCTTGGCGAAAGTGTAGTCGGCGAGGCGGACGGGATCGAAGAGTTCTTCCTGGGCCAGATCGAGCTGCTGCTTGTAGCGCGTCAGCAGGAAGTAGAGCTCGGTCTGGAACGCGGTGCCGGGCCGGTCGCGGTAGAACGCCTCGAGGAAGGGGTTATCCACGTCTTCGAGGATCTTCACCCCCTCGAAGCGTTGCGCGAGCATCTCGACCAGCGTCGTTTTGCCTACGCCGATCGGTCCGTCGACGGCCAGGTACCGGTACGGGAGCGCGTCCACGGGCACTGCCCGGACTATACAATCCCCGGCGGCGCCGGCCGCGGCCCGGAGAGGCGATTACGCCCGGCGCCGGAGCAGCCCGAATAGGACTTCCGATAGGGGGAAAGTGAGAGTGAATCCCTGGTGGCGGAGACCGGCAGCGGAGGAGAAGCCTGGACCGGCGCGGCCGGAAGCAGCCAGCGCCGAGACGGAGGACGAGCCGCAGGTCGAGACGGCTGGCGGCGACGAGTCCGCGGCCGCTCCCGAGCCTGACGAAGACGAGTCGACGGCCTCCGAGCCGACCGAGGCCCCGCTGGCCGAGGTGGCGGCGGCCGAGGAAGCGCCGGGTGGGCAGGAGGAAGCGGCGGAAGAGGCCGAGCCGGCCGCCGAACCTCCGGTGTCCGCGGCCCTCGAGGCCGCGACGGAACCGGCGGAACCGGCCCGGCCGGCCACTGGCGATGACGGCGAGGCCGCGCCTCCCAAGCGTCGTCGCCGCCGTCGTCGTCGCTCGCGCCGCCGCGGACGCGGTGGGGGACCGCAGCAGCAGGGCGAGGCCGGCGAGGGCGCGGAAGCACAGGGTCCGGCCGCCGCGCCACGGAAGACGAAGTCGGGTGGACCGGGCCGCGCCGCGGTCCTTCTCGACCTGGGCGGTCTGGAGCGAAGCCTCGAGGGCGGCCCGGCGCTCGATGCGGAAGGCCTGCTGGCGCGGCTGGACGGGGAACTCGGCAAGCTCGTTCTGCGCCGCGTCTATGCCGACGCGAGCGAGGAGCGGCTCGACCGGAAGGCGCTCCACGGTGGAGGCGCCGAGGTCGTCGACGTGCCCTCGGGCACGGAGGTGCGCGGCTGCTCGGCGGCAGTGCGGATCGTCGTGGATGCGTTGGAACTCTGCTACACGAAACGAAGCGTCGACACGGTGGTCCTGGTGGCGACCTCGGTCCAGATGCTGCCCCTGGTCGCCAAGCTGCAGATGAACGGTCTGACGGTCATCGGCCTCGGGGGGCCGCAGGGCGACGCGCAGGTGCGCGCCCAGTGCGACCGCTTCATCGACCTCGGTGCGCGGGTCTTCTGACCCGCTGGCGCCGCAGGCGCCCGGCAGTACGCGCCGGCCGCAGGCCGGCGCCGCTTTGTTGTTCCCCAATCCCCCGCCCAAGCTGCTAGGGTTCCGCACTCGCTCGGTGCGGCGGCCTTGAAATGCACCCTTAGCTCAACTGGATAGAGCGTCGGACTACGGATCCGAAGGTTGGGGGTTCGACTCCTCCAGGGTGCACCATTCCCTCCACGCTGCGGACCAGGATTGACCCCATGAACGACTCCCCCTACACCCCGCCCAAGGTCTGGAAGTGGGACACCGAGAGCGGCGGCCGCTTCGCCAAGATCAACCGGCCGATCGCGGGTCCCACGCACGAGAAGGACCTGCCGGTGGGCGAGCATCCGCTCCAGCTCTACTCTCTGGCGACGCCGAACGGGGTGAAGGTCACGGTGATGCTCGAGGAACTCCTGGACCGCGGGCACGACGCCGAGTACGACGCTTACCTGATCAACATCGGCGACGGCGACCAATTCTCGAGCGGCTTCGTCGCGGCGAATCCGAACTCCAAGATCCCCACGTTCGTCGACCACGGTACGGAGCCGCCCACGCGGGTCTTCGAATCGGGCGCGATCCTTCTCTACCTGGCCGAGAAGTTCGGCGACTTCCTGCCCGAGGACCACGGCGCCCGGACCGAGTGCCTGTCCTGGCTGTTCTGGCAGATGGGCAGCGCCCCCTATCTCGGCGGCGGCTTCGGCCACTTCTACGCCTACGCGCCGGAGAAGATCGAGTACGCGATCGACCGGTTCACGATGGAAGTGAAGCGTCAGCTCGACGTGCTCGACCGTCACCTGGCGGACGCCCGGTACATGGCGGGAGACGAGTACTCCATCGCCGACATGGCGATCTGGCCCTGGTACGGCGCCCTGGCCGCCGGCCACCTCTACGAGGCCGGCGAGTTCATCGAGGGGCAGAGCTACGAGAACGTGAACCGCTGGGGCCGGGAGATCGCCAAACGCCCGGCGGTGAAGCGCGGCCGGATGGTCAACCGCGCCTGGGGACCGCCGGAAACCCAGCTACGCGAGCGTCACGGCGCCGCCGATTTCGAGACGAAGACCCAGGACAAGCTCGAGCCCGAGTCGGACTGACGCCTGCAGTCCGCTGGGTGCGCGGGTCCTCTGACCCGCCGCCGCCGGAGGCGGCCAGGAATACGCGCCGCGAAGCGGCTCCGCTTTCGCGCCTTCAGTCGGTCCGGGCCGAAAGCCGATCCTCGACGCTGGCGCGGAGGTTCTCGATCGCCGCGACGAGATCGACCTTCTCCGGATCGAGCAGCCAGAGGAGAGTGGTTCCCCTGATCGAGGCGAGGATCTCGAACGCGGTCCCGGCGGAATCGACATCGGTCCGGATCTCGCCGGCTTCCTGCCCCTCGCGGATGGCACGTTCGAAGGCGGCGGCGAAGTTGGCGTTGCCGGCCCTGAACAGGTCGATCTTCCCGTTCAGCGGCCCCAGGGAGTCCGTCATCAGCATGAACAGGGCGCGCAGCCAGATCCCCGCGTCGCGGATGAGGTCCGAGTAGCCGTCGAAGAGCCGGTTCAACCTGGCCAGACCGTTGATTCCCTCTTCGGGCTCGAACACCTCGCTGCCGGCCCGGCTCTGGAGGCGGTCGACGATCGCCTCGGCGATCCCCTCCTTGGAGCCGTAGCGCAGCGACACGAGGGCGCTCGAGTACCCGGCCTCCTTGCCTATCTGCTCCAGGGTCGTCGCCGTGTAGCCCTGGCGGCCGAACAGGGTCGCCCCGGCGCGCAGAATCTCGCGTTCCGACTCGGCGCGCCTCTCGGCCTGGGTGCGTCGCGGACGTGTCGCGGCCTGGCCGTCGGTTCTCGAATTCAAACGGCTGGACTCTGTCATGCCTGGCCTGGCTCGACTAAAATACTGGCTTGTTACTCAGTAAGACGCTGGCTCCGGGGCCACCGTGACTCTATCCGCCTCGGGTACGCTGCGAGGTTGCGGCGTAGTTTGCAGGGCTGGTGAATGGCGACAGGAGGTAGCGTGCAGACGGAGTTCTCGAAAGAGCAGAACCTGCTCCGTGACATCGTGTCCCGGGCCCTGCGCGACAAGTCGCCCGCGACGGCCGTCCGCGAGTCGATGGAGACGGACCGCGGCTACGACCCGGCCGTCTGGCAGGAACTCTGCGGCGACGCCGGGCTGGCCGGCGTCCACGTCGCGGAGGTCCATGGCGGCGCCGGCGGCGGCGCGGTCGAGCTCGGCATCGTCGCCGAGGAAATGGGGCGAACGCTGTTCTGCGGCCCCTGGTTCGCCTCGGCGGCGATGGCCGGGACCGCGCTGCTCGAAGCGGCCAACGACTCGGACCGGGAGGAGCTGCTGCCGGGCGTCGCCGACGGTTCGACGATCGCGACTCTGGTGCTCGACGACCTGAACGGCCCGGCAGGCGTTGGCGCCTCGATCACGTCGGCGGCGGACGGGAAGCTGTCCGGAACGGCCGCGATGGTCCTCGATGCCCACGTCGCCGACCTGCTGCTGGTCGTGGCGGGCGGCGCCGGCGGGCTCGGGCTCCACGCGGTCGAGGGCGGCGCGCCCGGCCTGGCGGTCGAGCCGCTCCAAGTCGTCGATCCGACGCGCAAGCTGTCCCGGGTCGCGTTCAGTGACGTTCCCGGCCGCCGCGTCGGCGAAGTGACCGGTGACACCCTGAACCGGATCTGGGACCGGATCTGCTCCGCCCTGGCCCACGAGATGATCGGCGGCGCGCAGCATCTCTTCGAGACGACGGTCAACTACACGAAGGAGCGCTTCCAGTTCGGGCGGCCGATCGGCTCTTTCCAGGCGCTGAAGCACCGCTGCGCCGACCTGCTGCTGGAGATCGAGATCGCGCGTGCGCTCACCCACCACTCGGCCCGCTGCCTGGATGCCGGCGCCGGCGAGCCCTGGGCCGCGAGCATGGCGAAGGCGGCCGCTGCCGACGCCTGCATGAGCGCGGCCAGAGCCGGCATCCAGTTGCGGGGCGGGATCGGCTTCACCTGGGAGAACGACACCCACCTGTGGTTCAAGCGGGCGAAGGGCTCCGAGGTTCTGTTCGGCACGCCGGCGATCCACCGCGAGCGGATGATGACGATGCTGGAGGGCGCGGCATGACCCCGGACCGGATCCGCAGCGAAGTCTCGGCCTGGCTCGACGCGAACTGGCGTACCGACCGTCCCCTGATCGAGTGGCGGGAGATCCTGCTCGATGGCGGCTGGGCGGCGCCGCACTGGCCCGAGGAGTGGTACGGACGCGGCTTCACGCTCGACCAGACCGCGGTGGTCGCCGAGGTCTTCAGGGAGAAGGACGCGGTGCCGGCCGCCCAGGTAGGCCCCCGGGGACTGGCCTCGGAAACGATCCTGGCCTGCGGTTCGGACGACCAGAAGCGGCGCTTCCTCAGGCCGATCCTGACCGGCGAACACACCTGGTGCCAGCTCTTCAGCGAGCCGGGCAGCGGCTCCGATCTCGCGGGCCTGAGCACCCGCGCCGAATTGAAGGACGGGAAGTGGATCATCAACGGCCAGAAGGTCTGGAACACGAGCGCCCACCACGCGGACTTCGGGCTCCTCGTCGCGCGGACCGACTGGGACGTGCCGAAGCACCAGGGGATCAGCTACTTCCTGCTCGACATGCGCCAGCCGGGCGTCGAGGCTCGTCCGCTCAGGCAGATGAACGGACACCAGTCGTTCAACGAGGTCTTCATGACGAACGCCGTCGTGGCGCCCGAGGACCTGATCGGCGGCGAGGGCAACGGCTGGCACGTGGCGAAGACGACCCTGTCCTTCGAGCGGCGCGGCTTCAGCCGCCGGGTTCGGGGGTCTTCCATCGACGGTGCGAAGCAGGGGCCGATCTACGAGGAGTACGAAGAGGAACTCCGGATCGCCGCCGAGCCCTACACCTGGTACCCGCAGCGCGAGGGCCGGGTCGACCTGGTGCTCCCGCGCGCCCGGGAGACCGGCGCGATCGCCGATCCGGCGACACGGCAGGAGATCGCGAAGCTGCTTTGCCTGTACACCGGCGCGCGGCTCGCCTCCGACAGCGCCGAGGCGAGCCGCAAGGCCGGCACCACGGAGATCATCCCGGCCGGGTCGATCGGCAAGCTCGCGGCCAGCGTGATCGCCCGCCAGGCTTCCCACGTCCACACGATGATCTCGGGCGCCGACGCCATGCTGAGCGGTCCCGACTCGGCCGCGGACGGGATCATCGCCGAGGTCCTCGTCTCGGTGCCCGCCATCTCGATCGCCGGCGGCACGGACGAGATCCAGCGCAACATCATCTCCGAGCGGGTGCTGGGGATGCCGAAGGGATACCGCGCCGACCAGGGCCCGTTCCGGGACATCAAGCGCAACGCGTGAACTGCAGCGTCCGGTGGTTAGCGGCGGCGGCCGGCCTCCTGGCCGGCGCCTGCGGCAATCCGCTTCCCGTCGTCGACGACGGCGCGGCCTACGATCCGGATGCCGACCCCTTCTCCGATCCGCCGTCCCTGTATGAGCTCTATCCCGTCGCGGAACCGGGCCGGGCTCTCAGCGACACGACCGTCGTCCGTCACGACTTCTCCCAGCCGGCGACGCTCAATCCGCTCTTCCCGTCGGGCGCGGCGTCGGCGTGGACGATGTTCGGGATGCTGTTCGAGTGGCTGGTCATCCGCCACGGCAACCCGTCGGACTACGACTGGAACACGAACGTGGTGCGCGAGGCGCGGTGGTCCGAGGACCTGCTGTCGGTCACGCTGAACCTGAATCCGGACCTGCGCTGGCACGACGGCGAGCCCTGGACCGCGGCGGACGTCGCCTTCTCGCTGGAGGCCCTGCGCGACGAACGCGTGCCGGTGAGCTTCTGGCCGACGGCCCGCGACCTGGTGGTCGGGGCGACGGCGGAGGGGGAGCACCGCGTGCGCTTCGACTTCGCCGGGCTCCTGGCGCCGCAACTCCGGCTGGAGGCCCTCGCTTTTCCGATCATGCCGCGCCACATTCTGGGAGACCCTGCCGAGCGCGCCGCCGATCCGACGCTCCGCTCCTCGCCCTACTACAACCGCTACGGCCGTGAGGCGGTCATCGGCAGCGGCCCATTCCGCTTCGTGGAATGGCGGAACAACGACCGGGTCGTGCTCGAACGGTGGGAGGACCACTATCTCTTCGAGAGCGCGCCGCCGGCCGCGAAGACGATGATCTTCAAGTTTCAGCCGGACCGGAACCTGGCCTTCCTGCAGTTCCTGGGCGGCGAGTACGACCAGACCTACGTCGACGCGAACATCTTCGCCCGGCAGGCGACGGGACCGCTGTTCGAAGAGCGGGCGGTGAAGGGCCGCCATGCGTCGGCGTTGCTGCTCTGCATCGTCTGGAACATGGACGGGAGCAATCCGTTCTTCGGCGACCCTCTCGTTCGGCGGGCGCTCGCCCACGCCTACGACGCGGAGACCGTGCTCCGTCGGGTCGGCCACGGCCTGTACCGCCGGTCGTACGGCTTCATGGTGGAAGAGCGATGGGACTACGAACCGGCGATTCTCGAACGCCCCTACGACTACGACCTGACGCGCGCGGCCGAGCTTCTCGACCAGGCCGGCTGGCTCGCCGACCCCGACACCGGGTGGCGCCACAAGGAGATCGACGGCGAGCGGGTCCGTTTCAGCTTCGAGCTGTCGTACACCGCCGGACTGACCTACGTGCCGCCGACGCTCGACATCCTGCGGGAGGACTTCCGCCGGCTCGGGGTCGAGATGGTGACCCGCGCCTACGAGAGCGCCTCCCTCAACGAGAAGCGTCTCGAAAGCGAGTTCCAGGCGCTCGGGACCATCGGCGGCACGACCCAGGATCCGAACGCCCTCTTCAACCAACTGGCCACCGACGCCTACCACGGCGGTCGCAACAATGGCGGCTACTCGAACCCCAGGGTCGACGAGCTCTTCGAACTGGGCAAGCGGGAGCAGGACAGCGAGACGCGGACCGCGATCTACCGGGAGATTCACCGCGAGGTGTACCGGGACCAGCCGGTGCTGTTCCTGTTCCACGTCAGTTTCCTGTGGGTCTTCGGCAACGACGTCCGCGGCGTCGAACTCGGCCCCATGGGCACCATTCTGCTGTGGCCGACGCCGCCGGACGGTTGGCCGTCCCGGATCGGGCCGGGCTGGTGGCGCGAGCGGCCGGCCGAGTGACTTCGGCGCCATTCATTCCCACGCCGGACGAGGTCAGCGCCGGCTGGCTCACGGAGCAGCTCCGCGCCGCGGGGCACGAAGTCGAGGTAGTGGATTTCGACGCGGCCGACATCGGCACCGGCCAGCTCGGACGGTGCATTCGCTACCGGCTCGAGTACGGCGGCGACTCCCCGGGCGCGCCCCTCACCCTGGTCGGCAAGTTCCCGTCCGACAATCCGGTCAGCCGCCAGACCGGCGTTGTGCTGCGCAACTACATCAAGGAAGTACGCTTCTACCAGGAGCTCCAGCCGCGGCTCTCGATCTCGACGCCGCGCTGCTACTTCGCGGAGATCGTCGGCGAAGGCCCGCACTTCGCCGTGCTGATGAGCGACGAGGCGCCGGCGGAGCCGGGGGACCAGATCGCCGGTTGCGACGAGGACGTGGCGCGGGCAGCGGTGCTCGAGCTGGCCGGCCTGCACGCGCCGGGCTGGAACGACGTCGCGCTGTTGCCGGCCGACTGGCTGGGCCGCCCCAGCCCCAGACTCTCGGCGGCCACACACGATCGCTACCGGACCCTGCTGCCGGGCTTCCTCGACCGCTACGGCGACCGGCTCGACCGCGACGCGCGGGACATCCTCTGCCGGTACGGCGAGGCCGAGTCGGCATGGACGGGCGAGTTGCCCGACCCGTTCTCCCTGATTCACGTGGACTACCGGCTCGACAACCTGTTGATCGACCAGCGGACCTCGCCGCCCGCGATCACCGCGGTCGACTGGCAGAGCATCACGATCGGCCTGCCGCTCGGCGATGTCGCCTACCTCCTCGGCGGCAGCCTCCGCAGCGAGCGGCGCCGCCGATGCGAGCGGGACATCGTCCGCGGGTACCACGAGCGATTGACCGCCGCCGGCATCGCCGACTACTCCCGGGAGACCTGCTGGACCGACTACCGGCGGGGCGCCTTCGCCGGCTTCGGCGTGTGCGTCATCGCCTCGATGATGGTCCAGGAGACGGAACGCGGCAACGAGATGTTTGTCGCCATGACCCGGCGTCACACGCGGCACGCCCTGGACCTGAACTCGGCCGAGCTGTTGTAGGAGTAGAGACACAGTGAAGCGGATGAACGAACTCGCCTTCTATACCCTGGCCGGCCAGCCGGAGTCCCCGGCCGAGCTGTTCGAGGAAGTGCGCGCCGGCGAAGCGATGGGCTTCGGCTCCGTGTTCATCTCGGAGCGTTTCAACATCAAGGAGGCGGCGACGCTCTCGGGAGCGGCCGCGGCCTGTTCCACCGAACTCGGCATCGCCACCGCGGCGACGAACCAGAACACGCGCCATCCGCTGATCACGGCGTCCTACGCGCTCACCATGCACCGGCTGACCGGCGGCCGCTTCTCGCTGGGGCTCGGCCGCGGCATCGCCCGCGTCTTTGACGCGCTGGGCCTGCCGCGGATCACCACCGCCCAGATGGAGGACTTCGTCGGGTTGATGCGCCGGATGTGGCGCGGCGAGGTCATCGTCGACCACGACGGGCCGGCCGGCCGCTTCCCGCTGCTGCGCCTGGGAGCGGAAGCCTGTGACGAGATCCCGATGACCCTGACCGCCTTCGGGCCCAACTCCCTGGCGCTCGGCGGCCGGGCCTTCGACGCCGTCGTGCTCCACACCTTCTTCACCGACGAGACCCTCGCCCGCTGCGTCGACACCGTGAAGCGCGCAGCGGAACAAGCCGGCCGCGACCCGGCCTCGGTCCGCGTCTGGTCCTGCTTCGCGACGATAGGAGACCACCTGCCCGAGCCGGTGCGCCTCAAGAAGACGGTCGGCCGGATGGCGACCTACCTGCAGGCCTACGGCGACCTGATGGTCGAGACGAACCGCTGGGACCCGAAGGTCCTGGAGCGCTTCCGTGCGGACCCGCTGGTCGCCGGCTTCCGCGGCGCCATCGACAGCCTGGCCACAACGGAGGAACTGGAACGGATCGCCCCGCTGATTCCTGAAGATTGGCTAGCCCCCGCAGCTACTGGGTCGGCCGAACGCTGCGTCGAGAAGATCAACGGCCAGTTCGACCTCGGCGCCGACGGCGTCATCCTGCACGGCGCCAGCCCGAGCGACCTCGAGCCGATCGTCGACTGCTACCGCGCCACCCGCGACCCGGCGCGGTTCTCGCACCTGGCTGCGAATCCCGCAGCTTCGTAGCTCTGGGTGCGCGGGTCTGTTGCCGCGGGTCTTCTGACCCGCGGAGAGAAGCGCGCCGGAGGCGGCTTCGACACGTGCCGGCCGCAAGGCCGGCTCCTCTTTCCTGGAGCCGCTCATTCAGACGCCCGAGTCGCAGTTGTCAAACTTTGTCAACTCGCGGTAGCGTCAAGGCATGACCACGATGAACATCTCTCTCCCGGCGGCCCTCAAGTCCTTCGTCAGCGATCAGGTCAGCTCTCGGGGCTACAGCACATCGAGCGAGTACGTCCGCGAGTTGATTCGTAAGGACTACGACCGCCAGCGACTGCGTGACAGGCTTCTGGCAGGCGCCGCGTCGCCACGGGCCGGCGTGGCCGACGCGGACTACTTCGACCGTCTTCGCGGTGAGGTTCGCGAAGCCGGCCGGTGAGCAGCAAACCGGTCGTTCTGCGCGAGCAGGCGCGGCGCGACATCGATCGAGCGGTCGAGCACTACCTGGCCGAGGCGAGCCCGGCGGTTGCCCTGGCCTTTCTCGATGCGGTGGAGGCTGCGCATCGCCTGATCGGGGAACAGCCAGCAGCCGGCTCGCCCCGTTATGCGCACGAACTGGATCTTCCTGGCCTGCGTGTGGGGTTGGTGAGGAGGTTCCCCTATCTGATCTTCTACGTCGAGCAGGCGACCGAAGTCGATGTCTGGCGCGTTCTGCATGGCGCGCGGGACGTTCCGACCTGGTTGCAGGAGCCGCCCGACGATTGAGTTCCAGTGCGGTCCGCCTGCGACGGAGCTAGCCGCCGCGCTGCGCCCGGATCCGCGCGATCGCCTTCGTCACGTCGTATCGGTCGTCGCCCTCGTACCGCGGTGCCTGCTCGGCAAACGCGGCCTCGATGTCCTCCCACCGGGTGCGCGCGTACTCGATGACGTGCGGGTGGGTCAGCAGGTAGAAGCGATCCTCCCGGATCTGCTGCAGCACCATCGCGGCCGCCTCGTCCGCGGACATTGCGTTCTCCTCGCTGATCCTGCCCGCGGTGGGATTCGCCTCCTGGGGTCCGCCCAGGTGCTCGGGCCGTCGTTCGGACGACCGCCAGATGCTGGTCGCGACCCAGCCGGGGCAGAAGACGCTGACGCCGACGTGGTCGGGCAGCTCCGCGCGGAGCACGTCGGAGATGGCGAGGACCGCGTGCTTCGAGGCGGTGTAGGCGGACGAACCGGGGAAGGGGATGCCCAGGCTGTGCTCGGAGCCGGTGTTGATGATGCGGGATCGCGGCCGCCCCCGATGAAGCGTGGCGCGAACACGCGGATGCCGTTCAGCACGCCCTCGACGTTGACGCTGAGGATCCAGCGCACGTCGTCGGCACTGAACCCGTAGGCCGGCGCCCGGCCCGCGCCGACGCCGGCATTGTTGAACAGCAGCTCCACGGATCCAAAGGCCGCCCAGGCGTCATCGGCCAGGCGCTCCAGATCCTCCTCGCGCGCGACGTCGACCTGCGCGGCCAGGGCGGCGACGCCCAGGGCCTCCACCTCGCGGGCGACGCTCTCCGCGGCTTCCTGCTCCAGGTCGGCGACCGCGACGTTCGCGCCTTCGCGCGCCAGGGCGATGGCGATGGCGCGGCCGATGCCGTTGCCGCCGCCGGTGATGACTGCCGAACGGCCACTGAATTTCATCATAGATCTCCTTGATTGGGGGCCTTCGTGTAGCCGTCTAACCCCGCAGCAGGGGCAGGACGTCGTCCGTGAACCGCCCCGCGGCCTCCCGACCCGGCGCGCTTGGCGCCAGGAAGTTCGGTCCGGCGACCGCGAACTTCTCGATTCCGAGATCGAGCAGCGCCTCGAGCCTGGCCGCGCAGTGCTCCGGAGTTCCGACGATCGCGTAGCCATCGATGAACTCGTCCGTGAGCGCGGCGGTCTGCTGCCCGCCTTCGCGGCCGTGGGCGGTCATGTCGTAGCGATCGTGCAGGTTGTGGAAGACCTTCGCCTGCTGCTCATCGGCCGGGCCGGAGATCTCGCCGTACATGACGGAGAAACGGGCGAAGAGGCCGGTGGAGGCGCGGCCGAGCTCGCGGCCGATCTCCGGGTTCTCGCAGCAGACGACGTTGACGTAGGCGCCGAAGCGGAGCGAATCCGGGTCGCGGCCGGCCTCGGCGGCGGCACTGCGGGCCGTCTCGATCCCCCAGGCGACGCGCTTCGGGTCGGCGCCGACGGCGAGCATGACCCGGTCGGCCTGGCGGGCGGCGATACCGATCACCTTGGGCCCCGTGGCGGCGACCTCGACCGGCACCTTCGGCCCGTCGCCGATCCAGCGAATGCTGCTCGCGGAAGGTCCGTGGGCCAGTCCCAGCTTCTCCGCAAGCGGCGCGGCCTCGTCCGGAATCCCCGTGTTCTCGAAGTCCACCTCCTCGCCGCGGAGATATGCCTGCAGAACGACGAGGTAGTCCTCGAACCAACCGAGGCGAGCCGGCGCGCGCCCCAGGTAGGCCAGCGCGCTGTCGCCTCGGCCGATCCCCAGGACCATGCGTCCGCGCGACACTCGCTGGACCGAGAGGGCCGACGAGGCGGTCGCCGCCGGATGGCGGGTGACCGGGTTCGTCACCGAAGTCGCTACGCGCAGCGTCCCCGTCGCGGTGGCGCCCAGCGCCAGGCAGACGTAGGGGTCGCCCGAGAGATTCTGCGAATCGACGACGTTCATGCCGTCCCAGCCCCTGGCCTCGGCCTCGCGAGCGAACTCGGCGCTCCGGGTCGGCGCGGCGACGGTTGCGGTCCAGAACTCCATGGCCGTTCTCCCTTTCTGCTCAGTCCTGTGAGCGCGCACGATATCGGTCGGCCAGGTCGCGCATCTCCCGCTTCGCTGTGGGCGTCCGCCCGCAGGCTGTTCAGGAGAGTCCGAGCGAGTACGCTCCGGTCCCGCGGCGGCCGGGCAGTATAATGCTGGCCGGCCAGCCAGTAAATCTGAGGACGACGATGCGACTGACAATCCCGAAAGAAACTCGCCTGGTGTCGGCGGCCCTGATCGCCGCCGGGCTCGCAACGGCGGCGCACGCCGACGACTGGCTGCAATGGCGCGGCCCCGACCGCGCCGGGATCTCCACGGAGACCGGCCTTCTCGACGAATGGCCGCCGGAAGGCCCCGCGGTCAACTGGCAGATCGAGACGCTTGGCCACGGCTACGGGACCGTCGCCGTCGAGGGCGACGCGATCTACGTTCAGGGCACCCGCGACGGTCAGAGTGCGGTCTTCCGCCTGCGCGCGAGCGACGGCGGCGAGGTCTGGATGCGGACGCTCGGCCCTCTCTACGACCATCCGGACAGGGGCGACGGCCCGCGCTCCGTGCCGACCATCCAGGGCGACTCGCTCTACGTGCTGAATGGCATGGGCGAGGCGGCGAAGCTCGCCAAGGACTCGGGCGATGTGATCTGGCAGTTCAACATGCTCGAGCGCTTCGACAGCCCGAACACGCGCTGGGGCATCAGCGAGTCGCCTCTGGTCGTCCGCGACCGGGTGTTCGTCATGCCGGGCGGCCGGGACGGCGCGATCGCGGCGCTTTCCGCGGCCGACGGCGGCACGATCTGGCGTTCCAGCGAACTCGGCGACGTGGCTTCGTACTCTTCCCTCGTCCTGCGCGAGATCGCGGGCACCGAGGTGCTGCTCGGCTTCACGGGCCAGGCCGGGGTCGGCGTCCGCGCCGAAGACGGAGCGCTCCTCTGGCGCTACGAGCGGCCGTCGACGGTGAACGCCATCAACATCACGACGCCGGTGCTCCACGACGACCTCGTCTTCTACTCGGCGTCCTACGGCATCGGCGGCGGCGCGGTTCGGGTCACCGCCGAGGACGAGGGCGGCTCCTTCCTTAGCGAGGAGGCATACTTCGGAACGCGCCTTCAGAATCACCACGGCGGCGTCGTTGCGCACGAGGGGACGCTCTACAGCTTCTTCGGTCCGGCGCTCACCGCGGTGGACGCCGCTACCGGGGAGGTCCACTGGCGGGCCCGGAGTGTCGGCAAGGGCTCGCTCGTGATGGCCGACGGCAAGCTCTTCCTGCTGAGCGAGTGGAACAAGGTTGGTCTCGCCGTCGCGACGCCCGACGGATACCAGGAGCGAGGCCGGTTCGAGATCGAGAAGCGCGGAGGTCCCACCTGGGCCCACCCGGTGGTCGCCAACGGAGCCTTCTACATCCGCGACCAGGAGTCGCTGACGTCCTACGACGTGGCAAAGTAGCCGGATCGGAGGAATCGGACCGATGAGTGTTTCCGTGCGCCGCCGTCACGGCTGGGTTCTTGCCGGCACGCTTCTGCTGGCCGTCGCCGCTGCCGGCGCCCAGACCCTGCCGCAACTCGTGAGACTGACGTCGAGCGGCTACGTCATCGGGTACGTCTCCGAGGAAGACGCCTCGGTCCGCGTCTTCCTCGGTGTTCCCTACGCCGAGCCGCCGGTCGGGGATCTGCGCTTCCGGCCGCCGCAGCCGCCGACGCCGCCGGAGGTGCCGATAGACGCTCTCTTCGAGTCGCCGTCCTGCATGCAGACGCCCTACCGGGAGGGCGGCTTCTACGCCCAGCCCCTGGGCGAAGTGAGCGAGGACTGCCTGTACCTGAACGTCTGGACCGCGGCCGACGAGGACGACCGCCTGCCGGTGATGGTCTGGATCCACGGCGGCGCGCTCACCCGCGGATCGGGCTCGCTGCCCCTTTACGACGGGACGGCCTTGGCGCGCAAGGGCGCCGTCGTCGTGACGATCAACTACCGGCTCGGCGCTTTCGGCTATCTCGCCCACCCGGCCCTGTCGGCCGAATCCGACCAGGGTGCGTCCGGCAACTACGGCGTACTCGACCAGATCTTCGCCCTGCAGTGGGTGAGGGACAACATCGCTACCTTCGGCGGCGATCCGGACCGGGTGACGATCTTCGGCGAATCGGCCGGCGCCTGGAGTGTCAACGTACTGCAGGCTTCGCCCCTGGCACGGGGGCTCTTCCACCGTGCGATCGGCCAGAGCGGCGGCTTCTTCGACGGGTTGCCGCTGCTTCGCTCGTCGGAGGACGGCTCGGCCGAGAGCGCGGGTGAGGCCTTCGCGAAGCGGCTGGGCATCGAGGGCGAGGACGCGGCCGCCCGCCTGCGCGAACTGGACGCCGGGACGATTCTCGCCGAGGCCTCGAAGCAGGGCGCCTTCGCGACGAGGCCGAACATCGACGGCTGGGTGCTGCCGAAGCAGGTGACCGAGATCTACCGGGCCGGCGAGCAGGCGGACGTGCCGGTGCTGGTCGGCTCGAACCGCGACGAGGCGACCAGCCTGATGGGCGGCATGCTGCCGTCGAACAAGTCCGGCGTCGAGTTCCTGGTCAAGAGCCAGTTCGCGGACGTGGCGGACGAGTTCTTCGAGGCCTATCCGGTGCCGGACGACGCCGCGGCGAGGCGGGCCTTCATCGACGCCTTCTCCGACCGCGTCTTCGCCTGGCACATGAAGACCTGGGCGACTCTCTCGGAGACGGTGTCGTCACCGGCATACCTGTACTTCTTCACTCACGCCCCGCCGCACCCCGAGAAGGACGTCTACGGCGCCTACCACGCCGCCGAGATCGCCTACGCCTTCGACAACCTGGACAAGCTGGACTACGAGTACGCCGACGAGGACCGTGAACTCGCCGAGGCGATGTCCGGCTACTGGGTCGCCTTCGCCTCCACCGGCGACCCGAACCCGCTGGGCGGCCCGGACCTGCCGGCGTGGCCGGAGTACGAGCCGGACACGGCCCGGCACCTCGAGTTCGGGTCGACGATGGAGGCCGGCAGCCACCTCCACCGGGAGCGCATGGCATTATGGGATCGTTTCTTCGAGGTGACCCAGCCATGAATCGACGCGCGCCTGTCTTCGCGATCGCCATCCTGTTGCCGCTGGGCGTCGCGGCCCAGCAGCGAGGCGACGCTCCGCCGCCGCTCAACATCGTCGGCCTGACCGGCCTCTCCTTCGGCGCCTGGATCGAGCCCGAAACGAAGATGGAGGACTGGGTCCAGATGGCCAGGTTCGTCTGCCAGGCTGAGGAGTTCTGCAAGATCAACGTATTCGACGGCCCGGAACTCGCAACCCACGCCGACCCGGTTCCCGAAGAGAACCGGAAGGGCCTGAAGTACGTGCTCACGTACGAGAAGGGCGAGTCCCCGCCAGTCACCGTCCGCGAGGTTCATCCCGAAGAGGGCAAGGAACCCCGGGAGTGGACCTTCGACTAGCTCTGGCGCCCCATCGTCTACCGGACGACGACGTCCAGCCAGCCGAGGTCCGGGGGAGGGGTCCCCAGCGGGCTGGAGGCAAGCGATGTCTGACGACCCGGCGTGAACTGACGTCGATGTGGAGCGCAGCCGACCGAAGCGAGCGCTGACTTCCCCTGCACCTAGAGAGCGCGAGCGTCCGATGGGGATCCCTCCCCCGGACCTCGGCAGCCGGGTGCGTCCTGGTCGATGCGCCGCTAGCCCGGATATCTCACCGGGGATTTGAGATCGGGTCTCTTCCGGCGGATAATCCAAGTATTCACAAGGACTTGGGAGATCCACAGGAGAGAGACCCGTGAAGACAGAGTGTACTTCGTCGCAGCTCGAGTTTGGCTT
>JAJDUI010000031.1 GCA_022826745.1 Thermoanaerobaculia bacterium
CGCGAGTTCCTCTCTGCCCTACGGGCCGAGCTCCCCCAGGCCCTCCGCCTCCTCCAGACAGGCAACGTCGCCCCGGTCGACCTCGCCCAGGCCGCAATCGGCCCCGGCATGGCCGTTTACACACGCTACGCCCCGTCGAGAAGCGCGGGAACGTCTGGTCGGTTGGGCCGTGCTGGACGCAGATTACGGTCCGGCGCATCGGGTGTGCGCCTCTCCACTGGTAGATCACCATACGACGGGCCTGAGTGCAGGGCCGGGGCAAGAGCCACCTCTCAGAACAGGTCGTGTGGTCATCGGTTCTACTTGGCCAGCCAGCCCACACCGAAAGCCGGTTCAGGTGCGGCTGAGGAACGCCCGGAAGAGCGCGACGGCTCGACGTTCCTTCGGGGGTGGACGAGCTCCGGCCGGCCGAATGCGGCTAGACGATCTGTCTTCCACCACCCTTGAGCTTGGTGTTTCCTCCCGACGGGTTCGTCGACAGTTCCGAGCATGCCCCGCGAAATCCCACCCTTCAGGGAAATGGACGACCCTGATCTCAAGAACGCGTTTGAGTGGTTCTTGGGCTTCCTGAGCGGCAACGACTGGAAGGCTCGCGTTGACGCAGTCGAAGACAACATCGAGAGTGGTTTCAGTCCTGTAACTCTGAACTTCGGTGCGGAAGGCAACGCCTCCGTCTACACCGGGACGGATTCCATCGGCTGGTATCTCTACCTAGTAGACGCGGTGCAGCACGATCTGCTGAAGTACGAACCTAGCCAAGGCGCCGGGATCGTTCCGGTCTTCAAGAGGCTCGGCGCCGACCTAGATCTCTTGAGGAGCATCGGGGGCGTTGAAGACCGCGTTGAGCGCCTGCTCGGCTCCGACCGCGGCCGGCCCGATGGCGGACTCTTCGAGCTTCTGATCGCCTTGGTGTGGAAGCGGAGCGGCTACTCGACCGTGGAGTTCATTCCCGAAACCTCGCGCCGCAAGACGCCGGACTTCCTAGCCGGCTCGGACCGGGATGAGTGGTTTGTCGAGTGCAAGCGATTGCAGAAGCGCTCGCAGTACAGCGAACGGGAACAAGAGAAGTGGCTCGCCATGTGGTCGCCGTTCGCTCAGCATCTTGTTCGGCAAGGCCACTCTCTCGTCTTCGATATCACCTTCCATGTTGAACTTGAGACACTCCCGGACGACTACCTGATGGAACAGCTTGGTGGGAAGCTCCGCTCTCTTTCTCTCCCCTGCAGCATCATCTCCAATGATACGTGGGAGGTGAAGGCGAAACGGGTCGACTACCGCCGCGTTCGGGACCATCTGCGGCGGTACCGCTTTCGGCTTCCGTCGGACCAGCTACAGGAGTTGGTGGCCGGCTACCGCAACCCCCGTCGTGGCTTCTCGTTCTCCGTCGAGGGCGACCTCGTCCGGCTAGGCGGCTCCTCGGGCAAGAACCGGTTCCTCGATGACCTTTCCTTTGCGGCCTGCTCGTTCTGGAGCTGCGACGCGCCGCAGGCGGTCAGGCGTAAAGCTCGAGACGTCCGGCGTCAGCTCGCTCGCGCCGTGGACCAGTTTCCATCCGATGGAAAGTGCGCCGTTCACGTCGGTCTTGAGACCGTGGACGGTCCCCTCGTTGAGAAGGAACGATTAGACCGCATCGTACACTCAGTCTTCGACTTCGACGACTTGGGCAAGGACCTCAGATGGGTCTACTGTCACCTGTTCGAGTCCTACGCTCCTCCGGACCAGGCCTTTGTAATCGACGAAACCGTGATTCACTTCGGCAGCCGATCGTCCGGCGGTGTCGAGCCGATCGGTTCCAGACCAGCGGTCCTTCCAGACGGGACAACATTCTCCGAGGGCGTTCATTGGCGCCGAGACCCGCCGTAACTCCGTGGCCTCTTCCGCTAGCAGCCGCCGGCTGCCAGCACGAGGATGGTCAAGCCGTTCGATACCTGTGTGGGGGCTTGAGGGACCGTGGCGAGGGCGCGAGGTGTTGCTTCTCATGAACCAGGGGTCCGTCGGGAACTGCCATGACGGCGTCGTAGCCGAGAGTCTCCTTGTTGTGCAATCAGGGAGACTCTACTAGGTGGGACTCTTTCCAGTCGACCATTGCCCTTAGAAGCTCGGCTGTAGAATAGTCCTTGATGTCTTCCTCAGAGGAGCCAAGGCTCCGCTGCAGATCGAGGTACCACTCTTGGAAATCCTCGTAGTCGGCCAGAACTCTGGCAGCGCCGATTGCCTTGAAGTCTGGCATGCCGACAAGCCAGTTGCGGACTTTTCTGACGGCGATCTCGTAGCTTCCTTGGTGGGCTTCGATGTCGGAACCGGCGAGGTCCGAGATCGTCGCCTGATAACGGTAGCGCTCCTCCTCCAGAATGAGAATGACCTTCGTTGATAGCCGATCGGTGCCGTACTGGCGGCAACCGTAGTCGAGGCCGAGTTCAAACGGCATGTTGAGGCGGTAGTGCTCGCCCACGCTCTGTGCTTGACACCTGGAAAGGTCGTGTATTGAGTATTTGGACGACTGAATCAGATCGACAATTTTGCTGACCCGAGGTTCTCCGGCGTCGCTACGCTCGGTCGCGATGCGGGGCTTGAGGCCGAACCGAACGAGGCAGAACAGCACGGCTTGGAGAATGTGGTCGTAGTCCTCGTCGAACGGGCAGTTTACGAACGCACTTCGACCGAAGTCGTCGGCGGTTGACAAGCCGCTCTAACCGCGCGGTGGAAAGGGGTCTTTACCGTAGGAGTCGCGCTGGCGAATACGGCCGTCCCGGCCGTGGATGAAGACCTCGGCCCCTCGATTGCGGGCGATGCTCCGGGCTGCCTCGATCGCTTCCTTCTGGGTGTTGAAGCGGCGGGTAACCCTTCCGGCGCCCGTCTTGCGGACTGCCCACTTGTCCCCGCGCGGGACGACATGCTGGCTCTTAGCTGTCATTGGCTGGACTCCCGTATCGACTGGTGCGGAGGATAGCAGGTTGTTCGCGACGGCGACACCGGCAGCCTTGTCCCATGTGGGGGCGACCGTGTAGGGGGCGTAAGTCGCAGGAGAGATGAGCCCGAGCGCGATTGGAGATCATGAGGGACGGTTTGCGCTGGAGTTGGTGCGGCTGGGTCGGAGGGCGGTGGGTCGCTGGGCTGCGTGGTGGCTTCGGGTAGTCAACGCTCGGTTACTGCCCACGCTGCAACACCGGATAGAACTGCGTGAACACGTTGTCCGTCGCAGCATGCTCCGCGTGGCAGTCGTAGCATCGGTCCTTCGGGAAGGCTGACGCGGACTCTCTCAGCCCACCGGACCGGTCGCGGAAGCTGAGGTAGGCCCAGCCCTCTTCGTACCGTTCGCTGTCCTTGACGGCCACTTCCATGCCGAGGAAGTCCTTCTCGAAGTAGCCGGCCTGGTTGATGGACTCGCGGGAGCCGGGGCGGTAGATGTCCATGGGGAGCATGGTTCCCTCGGGGAATTCGCCGGTCTCCATGAAGTAGCGGTAGGCCTCGGGCTGGATGTAGACGTTGGTGAAGGCGCCGGGGCCTTCGCGCTCGGCGGCGCCTTCGCTGTAGCTGAGGCCGAGGGATGCTCCGACGAAGATCCAGGTGCGGTAGTCCTCGGGGAGGATGAGGTCGCCGTCGGCGGTGTAGGTGGGGATGGTCATGCCGTCGAGCGACGGCGCGGCGTCCTGCGCGGCCGCGACGAGGGCGGCGATCAGGGCGAGGGCGGCGGTTGCGATGATGGTGTTGCGCACGGCTGGGCGATTGTAGCTGCGGGGCAGAATCGTCGCCGCTTCGCGGCGCGTCCTTCTCAGAAGCCGGCGGGGGCGCCGGCGCACCCAGTGTGGGACGTCCCCGGTGTGTGGCCTAGGCCCAGCTCAGGTCGTGCCTGGAGATCGGCAGGGAGCGGATCCGCTTGCCGGTGACGGCGAAGATGGCGTTGCACAAGGCCGGCGGGACGGGCGGCAACGCGGGCTCGCCGAGCCCGGTGGGCTGGTTGTCGCTCATGACCCAGTGGACCTCCACGGGCGGCGCCTGGTCGATGCGGAGCAGCTTGAAGTTGTGGAAGTTGCTCTCCTTCGTGCGGCCGCCTTCGAAGGTGATCTCCTGGTCGAGCGCCTGGGCGAGGCCGTCGAGGGCCGCGCCCTGGACCTGGTTGACGGCGTTGCTCGGATTGACGAGCTGCCTGCCGACGTCGCCGGCGACCCAGATCTGGTCGACGCCGAGTTCGCCTTCCTTGCTGACGGTGGCCTGGACGACTTCGGCGAAGTAGCCGCGGTGGCTGAAGTGGAAGGCCACGCCCTGGCCGGTGCCCTCGGGCAGGTCCGCCGTGCCCCAGCCGGACTTGTCGCGGACGAGTTCGAGCACTGCCTTCATGCGCTTCGCGTCGAAGGCCGGCCTCATGCCGTCCGGCGCCGCGTCGAGCAGGTCGAGCCGGAACTGCAGCGGGTCCTTGCCGGCCTCGGCCGCGAGTTCGTCGATGAACGACTGGACGACGAACGAGATCGCGTTGCTGGTCGGAGCGCGCAGCGCGCCGGTCGGGATGCCGAGGGGCATCTTCGACGCCTGGAGCGCGAAGTTCGGCACGAACGCCTGCGGGAACTCGTTGGCGGCCATCTCCGCGCTCGGGGCGAAGCGCGGGCCTTCGCCGAATGACACGAAGTGGTCGCGCCAGGCCACGAGGTTTCCGGAGTCGTCGAGACCGCCCTTCAGATAGTGGTAGCCGCCGGGGCGGAAGAAGTCGAAACGCGTGTCGTCCTCGCGCGTCCACACCAGCTTGACCGGAACTCCCGCCTGCCGCGCGATCAGCGCCGCCTCGAGCATGTAGTCCCAGTACAGGCGCCTGCCGAAGCCTCCGCCCATCCGGGTCAGGTGGATCGTGATCTGGTCCTCCGGGATGCCCAGCGTCTTGGCCAGGTCGCCGCGCGCGAACTGCGGAGTCTGGATCGGCGCCCACATCTCGAGCCCGCCGTCGTGGAAGTGCGCGGTCGTGTTCTGCGGTTCGAGCGGCGCGTGGGCGAGGAAGGGGTACTGGTAGGCGGCCTCGAGCGTCTTCGCTGCGGAGGCCAGGGCCCCGGCCGCGTCGCCGTCGTTCCTGAGGTCCTGTTCCGGCGCCTGCTTCGACAGTTCCTCGGCCTGCCGGTCGAAGGCCGCGGTGCTCTGGGACGCGGTCGGGCCCTCGTCCCAGGTGACCTCGAGCTTGCTCCGCGCCTCGTTGACCAGCCACCAGGAGTCGCCGACGATGGCGATGCCGTTGGGCGGCGCGACCTGGAACATCGAGGGCGCGGCGCTTCCGGCCTGAGCGGTCGCGTCGACGACGAAGGCGTCGGTCACGCCGGGCGAGGCCTTGACCGCGTCGAGGTTGGCGGTCTTCACCTTGCCGCCGTGAACCCGGCACTTCTCGAACACGGCGTACTTCATGCCGGGCACGGCGACGTCGATGCCGAAGAGCGGCTCGCCGGTGACGATCTTCGGGTTGTCTACGCCGGGAATCTCCTGGCCGATGATCTGGAAGTCCGCAGGATCCTTGAGCGGGACGGTCCGGGGATTGGGCGGTTCGATCTCGGCCGCGGCGCTCGCCAGCTCGCCGTAGGACAGCGACTTCTTCTTGAAGTGGACGACGCCGGCCTCGGTCGTGCAGTTCTCCGGCTTCGTCTTCCACTGCCTGGCCGCGGCCGCGACGAGCATGGCGCGGGCGGCGGCGCCCACGCGGCGCATCGACTGGTAGTGCATCGGCGTCGCCATGCTGCCGCCGGCCATCTGGCCGCGGTACTTGGTCGAGTCGAAGTCCGCCTGCTCGACGCGCACCTGGCTCCACGGGATGTCGAGTTCCTCGGCGATGAGCATCGGCAGCATCGTCTTGACGCCCTGACCGATCTCGGGGTTCTGGGCCATGATCGTCGCGACGCCGTCCGGCGTCAGACGGATGAAGGCGTTGAGGGTCGTCTCGGCGCCGGCGGTGGCAGCGGCGGCGCCGGGCGCGCCGTCCAGCGAGAAGCGGGCGCCGAGAAGCATGCCGCCGCCCGCCAGGGCGGTGACGTGAAGGAAGCCGCGGCGGGAGAGGTTGCCTGTCTTGTCTACCGCGTTCATGCCTCACTCCCTCCCGCTCCCGTGGCCGTCTCGTGGCTGGTCGGCGGCGCCTGCGCGAGCTTCGCGGCGTGGTGGATCGCCGCCCGGATGCGGCCGTAGGTCGCGCAGCGGCAGATGTTGCCGCTCATCGCCTCGTCGATGTCCCCGTCCGTCGGCTGCGGGTTGCTCGCAAGCAGCGCCGAGGCCGACATGATCTGGCCGGCCTGGCAGTAGCCGCACTGCGGAACGTCGATCTCCTGCCAGGCGACCTGCACGGGATGGGCGCCGTCCTCGGACAGCCCCTCGATCGTCGTGATCTCCTTCCCCTCGGCGCGCGACACGGGCATGCGGCAACTGCGCTCCGGCTCGCCGTTGACGTGCACGGTGCAGGCCCCGCAGAAGGACCGGCCGCAGCCGAACTTGGTTCCCTTTAGGTCGAGCTCGTCGCGGAGCACCCACAGCAGGGGCATCTCCGGCGGCGCCTCGACCGTCGTCGACTTGCCGTTCAGGGTGAAGGCGATCGCCATGAGTTCGTTCTCCTCTGAGATCCTGGAAGGTGCGGCAGCCGTTCCGGGGCGACGACTTGCTGGTTGATCGAACAGTAACGTACCCGGCGCCATGTCAGAAGGGGAGCCTCTCGGGCGCTGTTTCGGCATAGCCTTGCGCCGAAGATCGAGGTTCCGCAAAGGAGACGAGTTGAGCAGCTTCCAGCAGATCGCCGACTTCCGGGCCGAGTGCGACTCCCTCGCCGAGGTCCTGGACCCCCTCTCCGACGCCGACTTCGAGCGGGCCACGCTGTTCAAGGGGTGGACGCTCCACGACGTCGTCGCGCATCTCCACATCTTCAACTACGCGGCCGACGCCTCGTACCACGATCAGACCGCCTTCGACGGCTTCAAGCAGTTCATGGCCGAGCGGCGTGGCCGGCTCAACCTCCGCGAACTCACCGACGAGTGGTTCGAGGGTAAGAGGAACCGCGCCGTCTACGACGTCTGGCGCGAGTACTACCCGGAGATGTGCGACCGGCTCGAAGGAACCGACCCGCGCAAACGCGTCGAGTGGTTCGGTCCGTCGATGAGCGTGCGGAGCTCGGTCACCGCCCGGCAGATGGAGACCTGGGCCCACGGCCAGGAGGTCTTCGACGTGCTCGGCCTCGACCGGGAAGAGGCCGACAGGATCAGGAACATCGTCTTCCTGGGATTCAACACCTTCGGTTGGACGTACATGGTGCGCGGGCTGGAGGTCCCGGGCGTCGTTCCGGCGCTCGAACTGACCGCGCCTTCCGGCGAGGTCTGGACCTGGAACGCGGAGGAGACGACCAACCGGATCAGTGGGAGCGCCGTGGAGTTCGCACAGGTGGTGACCCAGGTCCGCAGTATCGCCGACACGTCGCTGGACGTCACGGGCGCCATCGCGACCGAGTGGATGAGCATGGCGCAGTGCTTCGCCGGCGGACCCGAGACGCCGCCGGCGCCGGGTACACGGCACAAGGCCGGGCTCAAGGAGGTCGCTGGGAAGTTCTCGGACGACTTCTTCGCCGAAGGGAGACGCCAGCCAGAGATGCCGTCCCGGCCGGCGCTGGACGACGCCTTCGACTGATGTGCATCAGGGCACAGCCGGCGGACAATAACCGCCGTTCGCGCTAAACTGCCCGGCTTGCCGCTACCGCTGGGAGGTCGTCTAACGGTAGGACATGCGGCTCTGGACCGTAGAATCGGGGTTCGAATCCCTGCCTCCCAGCCATCTCGCCAGCCCGGGCCGCCGACTGGTGCGATGCGGTCTCAGGGCTGGCCGGCCGTCGCCCAGGCCCGGACATGCGGCAGATCGAACCGGGTGGTCTCCGGAAACTCCGTCAGCACGGACTCCGGGTAGCCGTTGGCGGCGCCCTTGAGGTGGTGGTCGAAGAACGCGCGGATGAAGGCATTGATCGTGTCGCTGAGCCTGGCGCCATCGACACGGCCGCCGCCGGGCAGGGCCTGGCGAGCAGCGGCCGGGAGGAACATGATGTCGCTGAGTTCCATGTGTGTCGCTTCGGGTTGCAGCTTGATGCGTACGATGTCCTCGCGCGTGCCCATCGTGGTGAGCGGCTCGAAGAAGAACTCGTTGCTGTAGGTCACCGGGTCCTCACTCGTCAGGACGAGGAGCGGTGTGCGCACGTCCTCTCCAAGGACGTCGGAGAGCCAGTGTGTGCCGTCGAAGTTGATCGCCGCCTTGGCGCGATGGTCGACCTGGGCCGCGCTCACCGCCGCGGCGGCTCCGTAGGACATGCCGAAGTAACCCAGATCCTCCAGCACAGTGCGGTTGAGAATTGAAGCCAGCACACTGCGGGCTGCATGATCGGAATACAGAAAGTCGACGAGCGCGATCATGTCGTCGCGCCAGCGCGTGGCCCAGGGGCCGAGGCCGCCGTCATCCACCGATCGGGTCACCGCGCCATAGCGTTTCCCGACGTCAGGGCTGTACCGACCATCAGGGTCCGGGACGGCGGCCGCTCCCATGACCGCGTCGCGCCAATCCTGATCGTAGGTGACCGCCGTACCGTCCGGAAACAGGACGCCGCTCGACCCTCCGGGGTGACCCACACTGAAGACAATGTAACCGTGGCTCGCGAGATCCTCCATCAGCGGCGTGTTCTGGGAGACGTAGGAGAGCCCGCCGTGTGAGAAGACGAGGGCGGGGAAGGGGCCGCCGGCGGCTACCGGCGCTCGCTCGTAGCTGTGGGTCGTGGCGGCGGCGAGGTCGTCGAACAGCTTCGGGTCCTGGATGACGGGCGACAGCGCCTCGAGCAGGGGCCGGCCCAGGATGTCGAGTTCCCGCCCCTCCATGTATCTGCGGGGCTGGCCGCTGGCAGCGGCCGCCGGATACCAGACGCGAGCCATGAGGCGGCGGCCCGTGGAATCGCTCTCGCGACGGGAAGGGTACTCGTCGTCGACGAACTCGAAGTCGAGAACGCCGACCGGGAACGTGCCGGTCGGCGGTGGCAGGCGAACGCCCGGTTCTTGTGCCGCCAGCGCGACCGCCTGGGCGACGGCGAGGAGGCACAAGCCATGAAACGCTGCCCTGAATCCGTTCACCACGCCCGGCACCGGGCAACGGTACATGAATCGTGATCGGTTGACGCTCACGGCTCGAACCGCGCGAGAAGCTCCGCGTAGCCTTCCTCGAAGGTGCATGGATAGCCTTGGAACGACTGGACCATTGTTTCCAGTGCCCCCCGTCTGAAGTACAGCCGCGCCCGCCGCGGCGTCCCTTCGTCCTTGGGCCCGGGGTAGCGCTTCAGGACCTGTTCGAGGAACTCGCTCCCGTACGCATGGAGACCGGCGAAGTCGAGCGCGGGGTCGCCGATCGAGCGGTCGCTGAAGTCGATGATGTTGACCTGCTGGTTCTCGGCGTCCCAGAGGACGTGCTCGCCACTGAGGTCGCCGTGAATGAGGGTCGTCGGATGGACGGATCTCGACTCGGCGGCCATCTCGGTCAGGAACGCCCGGACAACCGGCACTTCGTGCGGCGCGAGGCGCGGGAGCACGAGGGCCTCGATGTCGCGGCGAAGATCGTCGAGGTCCTTCCGCGGGTCCGGTTCTGAGACACCGAACTCTCGCGCGGTCGATTTCGGGATCTCGTGGACCGCAGTGAGGAACGCAGCGAGCTGGTCTGCGATCCGTCCCCGTTGGCTGTCGGAAAGTGCGCGGAAGGAATCGACGTCCAGCTCGCGGCCGGGGAGCAGGGGGTAGCCGGCCAACGAGCCGTCGGCGGACTGGTAGGTGTAGTCGGGGATGCCGACGTTGACCCGCGGCTGGAGGTGGCGAAGCAGCCGCACCTCGTCGGCGAGCGCATCCCGGTACGCCCGCGCCTTCGGGGCCCGGAAGACGATGGCCTCGTCGAGGATGACGACCGCGTGGTCCCAGCCATGGGTCAGGCATCGATGCGATGTCCATCGCAGGTCCGGGAACTCCGCCTGGATTCTCCGCAGGAACGGCCCTTCTTCCATGGCGTGCCTTGCCCTAGTAGTCGCCCTCGTCCAGCGATACGCGGATGATCTCCTCGTCGTTCCGCAGTACGACGTGCCGGTTGGCGAAAGCCGGGTGGGACCAGACGACCAGGCGGTCGCTCTCGCCGTGGCGTCGTCGTGACCGGGTGCCGGGCCGGGACCGGCCGTAGCCGGTGCGGGAGGTCGGTTCGAGCAGGTGGGTGCGGTCGAGTTCGACGTAGCCCTCCGGCGTGAACCGGGCGATCAGCAGTTCGCCCTTCTCGTTGTAGACGAAGTAGCGGTCCTCGTGGCGCACGAAGTGGGCTGAGGCCCAGCGCTCCCGGTTGGTCAGGCCTTCGGCCTCCCAGATCCGTTCCCCGGTGTCCGCCCGCAGGCCGCGGACTTCACCGTGACTGCAGATGCCGTAGATCGTGTCGCCCAGGATCAGCGGCGTCGTGATGTTCGAGTGGAGCCCGTCCGACTCGGCGACCTCGACTCCGTCTTCCAGGATGCGGTCGGTGCCGCTGTCCTTCCAGAGAACCGTCGCGGCCGGTCGGTCGGGAGAAAGCCGCATCATCAGCGAGCCGGTGTAGAACCCCGATACGAGCAGGTACGACCCGCTGTGGACGGCGTCCGCGATCGGCGCCTGTCCGCCCGGGAACAGCTCCTCCCAGTACAGCGCGCCGGTTTCCGGGTCGAGCGAGGACAGGCCGGCCGGGTGCCAGACGATCAACTGCCGGGCGCCGCCCGCCTCG
The DNA here is from genome assembly GCA_022826745.1 of Thermoanaerobaculia bacterium. Lineage (GTDB taxonomy): Bacteria > Acidobacteriota > Thermoanaerobaculia > Multivoradales > Multivoraceae > Multivorans. The sequence goes on from JAJDUI010000031.1 coordinate 10,753, forward strand.
ATGATGCTCGGCTGGCTGTAGCCGAGTTCGCTGCGAGGCTCGAGCGCCCGCCAGCGCTCCTCGCCCGTGTGCTTGTCGAAGGCCATGACGAACGCGCCCGGCTGGGCCCCGACGACGTAGATGACGCGGTCGCCGTCCACGATGGGCGAGATCGACGTACCCCAGACGGGGACGAGCACGTCGTACTCGGCCACGGTGTCCTTCTCCCAGACCACGTCGCCGGTCGCGGCGTCCAGGCAGAAGATGCGTCCCGTCGCGCCGACCAGGTAGACGCGGTCGCCGTCGACGGTCGGCGTGGCGCGCGGACCCGTCGCGTAGCTGGCCATGAGGACTCCGTAGGCCGTGGCCCACTCGTGGGTCCACAGGACCTCGCCGCTGTCCTCGTCGAGGGCCTGAATGCGCTCCTTGCCCTGCATCGTGCGCCGCTCCGTCTCGACATAGTCGAGGACGAACACGCGGCCGCCGGCCACGGCGGGGCCGGCGAAGCCGCTGCCCACCGGTACCCGCCACTTGACGAGGAGCCCTTCGTCGGGGAACTCGCGGAGGATGCCGGTCTCGGTCCAGATGCCGAGCCGGTCGGCGCCGCGCCACTGCGGCCAGTCTTCGGCCGACACGGTCGCGCCGGGGGCCAGGACGGCCAGCAGGACGCCGGCTCGCAGAAGACTGGCGGGGGTCAAGGCAGCGCGAAGACGAACAGGTTGTTGCCCGAGCTGGGCCGCAGCTCTGGCGTCAGCCCGGACAGCAGGGCCGCCGACCGGTTGCCCGTGCTGGCCGCGACGTACTGCCGGCCGTCGACGGCGTAGGTGACCGGGAAGCCGGTGACGGGCGAGCCGAGGTTGATCTCCCAGAGGCTCTCGCCGGTCTCGTCGTCCAGGGCGCGGAACCGGCCGTTGCCGTCGCCAACGAAGACCAGGCCGCCGCCCGTGACGAAGAGCGACATCAGACCGGCGCGCTGCTCGTACGTCCACAGCGACTTGCCCGTTTCGGCGGACACGGCGTGGACGGACCCGCTCAAGTCGGTGCCGGGGGCGATCTGGTGCTCGGCGTCCAGGGCGTAGATCTGCAGCCGGCCGGCGCGGGTCGCCGTCATCCGGGCGCAGGAGTTGCGCATCGGCACGTACATCGCGTTGGTCACCGGGCTGTAGGCGCCCGCCTGCCAGTCTTTGCCGCCGATGTAGGTGGGGCAGACGTAGGCCTCCTGGCCGAGTTCCCGGAACACGACTTCCGAGTTCTCGGTGACCGCGCCGGTGGCGCCGTTGATCATGGCGATCACGTTCTGCCGGATCGTGGGCCGCGCCCACAGGAACTCGCCGGTTTCGCGGTCGAGGGTGTAGACGACGCCCGTCTTGCCGGGAACGCCGGTGATCACCTTGCGTTCCTCGCCCGGCTCGATGCGGGGGTTGATCCAGTCGACCTCGTCGGCGTCGGGCGCCACGGCGGTATCGACCAGCAGGCGCTCGAAGGGATGGTCGAGGTCCCAGTGGTCGTTCAGGTGCTGGTAGTGCCAGGTGATCTCGCCGCTGTTCGCGTCGAGCGCGAGGGTCGAGTTGTGGTACAGGTGGCGGAGTTCCCTGCCGCCGAGCAGGAACTTCGGCGCCGGCGACGTCACCGACGTGCCGATGTAGATCAGCTCCAGGCCCGGGTCGTAGCTCGGCACCATCCAGGTGCCCACGTGGGTACGGTCCTCGAACGGGATGTCGCCCCAGGTTTCGTCGCCGGGCTCGCCGGGCGCCGGGACCGTGCGCCGCCGCCAGAGTTCGGCGCCGGTGTTCGCGTCGTGAGCGACGATGACGCAGGACTCCGGGCCGCCGCGGGGCAGGCAACTTCGGCCCGAGATGACCTTGCCGTCGGCGATGATCGGGCCGGAGCTGTGCATCGCCGGCTGCGTCTTGTAGTCGAGGATCATCGTCTCCCAGGCCAGCTCGCCCGTCAGAGCATCGAGCGCGAAGACGAAGTTGTCGACGCTGGTGTCGATGATCAGGTCGCCGTAGATCGCGATGTTCCGGTTGTTCGCGGCGAGTCCGCCGACCTGCTGGAGGATGTTCTCCGGGTGCTCCCGCCGGTACTCCCAGAGGAGGTCCCCGCTCACCGCGTCGATGGCCTGGATGACGTCGATGGGGTTCGGCATGTACATCACGCCGTCGTAGACGAGCGGCGTCCCCTGCTGGCGGCCTTCGCTCAGGCCGCGGGACCAGACGAGCCGCAGGTCGCCTACGTTCTCGGTCGTGACCTGGTCGAGCGGGCTGTAGCCCCAGCCGTCGAGCGTGCGGCGCCACATCAGCCAGTCGTCGTCGCTCGGGTTCTGGAGCATGGCGTCGGTGACCGGGACGAAGTCGCCGCGTTCCGGTGATGGCGTCGCCTGGGCTTCGGCGCCGGGAGATCCGGGTACCGTCATGAGAAGGGCGGCGAGGAGCGCCGCCCGCGGGAGGAAGTCTCGCTGAGTCACGAAGGTGCGACTCTAGCGCGGAACACCCCCTTGGGCGAGACGACCGGAGAATGCGCCGTGGGGCCGTTGCCAGGGGTTCAGCGCGTTCTCCGTCGCAGATACTGCACGGCAATGACCACGGATGTAATCGAGAAAAGGAAGATGCCACTGCAAAGGAAGATCATCACCAGGTCCCAGGAAGGTCGGCTATTGATCAACAAGGTGAAGTCAAGCGTGTGTAGCCCGTTGAAGATCCACCGTTCCAGCCGGCGCCTGTCGGTGAGGCGATCGAGAATCTCGCCGGTGGACAGGTCGATATGAAACCAGGTGGATTCAGGATCATCGAACTCGACCCGTAGCGCCGGCAGTGGGCGGTGCCGGTCGTGATGGGAGTAGTAGTAGAGGTCGTAACTGTCCAGCCGCTGCCGGTTCAGGATGCCGCTGTCGGGAATCAGCCTGGCGATGCGGCCATGGACTTTCTGCTCCAGCGACTCCGTCTCGCCCGGAGCGGGCACGTACTGGACTTCGTGTCTGGAGCCATGCAGAGAGACGTGCGGCTTGCCGCCGATCCAGTGCCAGGCGATCTCCTTGACGGCAAAAGGCGCGCCCAGCCGGATCAGTTGCCGAACGTCTTGGGCGTCGGAGTACGCGGGAGCTGACGGCGAAACGCCCTCCTGCTGCCGGTAACGCTGTTTCTGGTCGGAGAAACTGCTGCTGGATTCGAATACGTCCCAGGGCCCCACCGACATCAGGCCGCTCAGCAGGAACGTCAACAGGACCACCGAGGCCAGCAAGCCCAGGACATGGTGGTACCTGGTCATGCCCTGATAGGGCGAGCAGGAGCCGTCCCGGTACCTGGGTTTCAGCCGCAGGCGCGTGAGACCGATGATCGCGCCGGTGATCACCGAAACCAGGCCGGCCAGGGAGAGGACGATGATGACCTGCTCCCAAAGGCCGCGGTGCTCGCGTAACTGCACCGGGTAGATCCAGTGCAGATTCGAACCCATCCAGTTCCAGATGCGCTCGCCGCGCCGGGTGTCGCGTACGACCTGGCCGGTCAACGACGACACGTACAGCTCCGTGCCCATGCCGTCCTCTATCGACACCCGGTGCAGTGGCCGGTAGGGGTGCAGACCGTCAGACACGGACCACTGGTCCATGTGCAGCTGCTCCAGATGCCTGCCGGTTACGGCTCTATCCGAATGTTGCGCCCTGGAAAAGCCGACTGCCGCCGCCACGGCCGCCTCCGCGGACAGTCGGTCGATGGCCGCACCGGTATCGGCGTACATGCCCCTCCACGAGGCGCCTTCCACCTTCAACAGATAGACGGGCCGCTCCGCGCTGCTGGTCAGTAGCAGTTGCTCGATGCGGGCATCGGAACCGGCGAGAGCGAGCGGCCCTTCAGGAGCAACGTTGACGCGGCCGGCAACGAGTGGTTCAAGCCCCGCGTAGTACTCGTCCCTGGTCAGTTCAGGGAAACCGACGTACATCATCACCACGCCGCTGATGCACCACATGGCCAGGAAACCGCACATGGCGACACCCAGCCACCGGTGGCTGACGTAGAGCAGCCTTCTAAGGCTCATCGGCGGCCCTGATGGGACCGCGCTAACGCGGCCTAGAAGAAGTCATAGTCCAGCGTCAGGCTGACAGTGCGGGGCTTGCCGAGAAGCCAGGTGTTGGGCCAGTAGTACGCGGAAACGGCGTAAAGTTCATCGAAGACGTTGTCGAGGCGCAGGGCAACCGAAAGGTCGGGGTTGAAGCGCCAGCGTGCGGACGCATCAACGACTGTGTACGAGGGAATCGGGCCGTCGGGATGAGCGCGTTCGCCGACATACCGGCCATCGGCCGAGAGCTGCAGCTTGCCCACCGGAGCCCACACGAGACCCAGGTTGAAGGTCTCCTCGGGCACTTCCCTCGGTGTCTCGCCGGTATCGGTCTCCGCATCCAGAACAGTCCCAACGGCCGTCAACGTGAGGTCGTTGGTCAGCCCATACGTGAGGTTGAACTCGACGCCCTGGGAGGTCTGCTCCGGTATGACGATCAGATCATCGGGATTGAGGGACGTCGGATCATCTTCGATCAGGTTGTTCTTGACGATGTCGAACAGGGCCACGCCCCAGGACAAACGCTCGTCCGCGAGTCGTTGCTTGATGCCGACCTCGATCTGCTCACTCCTGATGAAATCCAGCTCCCGGTTCGTAGGCCTGGTCTGCACGATGCTGTTGCTCGGGTGGGTCGCGCCGGTAGTGTACTGGCCGTAGAGCACCGTATTGTCGCTGACGTCAAAGGTCAGTCCTGCCCGGCCTGTCAAGGCGTCCACGCTCTGATCAAAAGTCGGCGGGTTACTGATGTCGTTGTAGTCCGTTTCAACGTCCTCGTGGCGCAGGCCCAGCACCAGTGTCAGTGCTCTGGTGAGGCCGATCTGGCTCTCGGCAAACACTGCCATCTGGGCAACTTCGGAGATGATCTCCGTCCGCTGCATCGCCGCGGTGATATCGGTAAACACACCGGGGTCGAAGTTGAAGGCGTCGACGACGTCGAAATCGTTGACCCAATCGACTCCATTGGGGTTCGCGCCGCCGAAGTTGGTCGCCCTCGCGAAGGTCAGATCGTTCGTTTCGAAGCCCGCAGAGGTCTTCATCTTGCGGTCGTCAGTGCCGGCATCGAACACGAAGTTCGTGCGGAATCCGTCATGCTCGATGTCATGAGCGATCACCAGAGGCGATTCCCGTCTGACCGTGGCGGCGGCTCGATCGTACTGGTAGTAGTCGAGCGTCTTCCAGAAACGGTCGCTGTTCAGGCGGTACAGCTCGGATTGCATGGACAGGCGTTCGCTGATGTTCCAGTTGGCCTTGATCCGGGCAGAGTCGTCCTGGTAGCGGATCCTCCCGTCGTTGACGTCGTAGTTTTCTGTCACCAGTTCAGTGGGTACAGCTCCGTTGAGCAGCGGTACGCCGAAGTACCGCATGGGCTCCTGGTCGCCCTTATCGAATCGGCCTGTTAGCGAGAAATCGTCCGTGACCTGCCACAGCAACGAGGCGGAGATCATCTCGGCTTCGCTGTCGCCTCTGTCCACCCAGTTGTCAGACTGGTTGTTGCTGTAGTCAAGCCGGTAAGCGAGGTTGTCGGCGAGACCGCCGGTCAGGCCGAGGCCGAGGAAACGGGTGTCGTTCTCACCGACCGTGACACGCATTTCTCCGGCGTGTTCCTGCTGCGGTCGTTTGGGGATGACGTTGTACGCGCCGCCGATGCCGCCTTCACCGTACAGTACGGAGGCGGGTCCCTTCAGCACCTCGATGCGCTCGACGCCCCAGGTGTCGAAGGGAAAGGTGATCGTGTTGAAGGCGTTGTAGTAGCTGGAGCCGTCGAACATCTTGGTGACCGTCCCCTGGCCACGAAAGCCTCTGGCGGCCATGTTCTGGCCACCATTTCCCGGGTGCCCGTCGGCCGTGAAACCGGCGGAGCGAGTCACGGCCTCCATCACGGTCGTATCGAGTCGCTCACGAATCGCATCGCCGTCGATGATGTCGACTGTCGCCGGGGTTTCCAGGACGGTCAGTTCCAGCCGACTGCCTGTCTGGCTGGCAGTGTTGAGGGGCTTGCCATAGACAGTGATCTCGTCGCTCACGCTGTCCTCGGCCTCCGCGCGACCACCCTCGCTCGCTCTCTCGCCGGACGCGGTGTCGTCCTCGGCGCTGAGCCCTGCTGTCGTGGCCAGAGTAGCGATCAAGAGCGCCGGTAGTAGCTGGAGCAGGTCGAGTGGGTCACGTGTCAGGTGCATTAGCGCTGTCTCCTCTGGTTCGATGTGCTGCTTTGCCAGCGTTCCCGACGCAGATCGGCGTCGGGTTGATTTCAACCGCTCCGGGGAGGGCAGCGGAGCGATCAGGCGGTGGCGAAGGGAGAGACGATAATCGATTCTCAGTTCTTGTCAAGGCTCGTCTCGGCAGCGGATCCCCGTCCCTCCACGCGAAGGCGCCGGCGCACCGGTGCGCCGGGGCGGTGCTATCGCGGTGCGGAGAGGCGCACTTTCGCCTCGGTCTCCTCCTCGCCCCGGAGCAGGCTCACGGTGACCGTGTCGCCGGGCTGATGCCCTTCGAGGACTGCGCGGATATCCGGGACCGACCGGACGCGTTGGCCATCGATCGCGGTGATCACGTCCCCGAGGACGACGTTGCCGCGCCGCGTTTGGCGAACGCCCCGGAGCCCGGCGCGGTCGGCGCCCGAGTTGCGCACAACCTCCCGGACGACGACGCCGTCGACTCGGGGCCGGACGCGTGAGCCTTCGACGAGGGTGACGCCGAGCTGCGGGCGGTTGACCCGCCCGTGGGCGACTAACTCCGGCACCACCCAGTTCACGGTGTCGACTGGAATCGCGAAGCCGATACCGGCCCAAGCGCCGCCTGAGGAGACGATCTGCGTGTTCACACCGATCAGCCGGCCGCTCGAGTCGAGAAGCGGGCCGCCGGAATTGCCCGGGTTGATCGCGGCATCGGTCTGGATGACGCCCTGGAGCTCGCGTCCGCCGATCGACTGGACTTCCCGGTCGAGGGCGCTGATCACGCCGGTGGTCAGGGTGTAGTCGAGGCCGAAGGGATTGCCGATCGCGAGGACGGACTGGCCGACCTGGAGGTCACTCGACGAGCCGACGGGGATCGGCCGCAACTTCTCCGGCGGCGCTTCGATCCGGAGCACGGCGAGGTCCATGTCCCGGTCGCTGCCGACCAGGGAGGCCGGCCAGGTGGTCTGGTCGGAGAGGGTGATCTCGGCGGCCTGGGCGTTCCGAATCACATGGAAGTTCGTGACGACGTGGCCCTTGTTGTCCCAGAGGAAGCCGCTGCCGGTGCCGTCCTGAACGCGGTCGAAGCGACGCCCGAAGTAGCTGATCCGTTGCTCACGTAAAGTCGTGATGTAGACGACCGACGGCTGCGTCTCGCGGAACAGGTTGACCGTTGCGCGTTCCTCGGGGAGCAGCCCCGAGCTGGGCGTAACCGACCGGGGTTCGCCCTGGCTTTCCGCCTGGAGCACGTTGCCTTGCCAGCGGGAGCCCACGAGAAAGGCAAGCGCGGCGAGCACGAGCAGGCCCGCCGTGGTGGCGATTCGTGGCCGTTCGGTGGGGCCGGGTGAGGGTGCGCGGGGCATCGGCTGAAACTAACAGGCGGCGGGCAGGGGTTGTTCCGCCCCCGGCTACACTGGCCGCATGATCCTCACAGAGAAGACAGTGCCCAGGACGGAGTTCGAGGCCGGCACGGGCTGGCAACTCAAACCGGAGGGCGCCTGCAAGGGCACGGCATGCGTGCCCCTCTTCGACCGCGCGCCGGGGTCGTCGGGCCAGTTGGACGCGGTTGCCGTTGCCGAGGCCATCGGTCTGCCGGTCGTGCACGACGAGGAGCAGGGCGTCTGGGCCGTCGGTCCCGAGTCGATCGGCTCGCGGGCCCTGGTGTCGGCCGAGGACGTCGACTTTGAGCTACCCGATCTGGACGGGAAGCCGTTCCGGCTTTCGAGCCTGCGGGGGCGCAAGGTCCTCGTGTACGCCTGGGCCCCCTACTGAGGCTGCTCGGCCCACCTGCCCGGGTGGCAGGCGCTGCGCGACGAGCTTCATCCGCAGGGGTTCGAACTGGTCACGGTCGGCCTCGACACGCTGGGGGCGGAAGGCTGCCGCCGCTTCATCGAGGCCGCGAAGCCGGAACATCCGTCGCTGGTTGACCCTCACCATCTGCTGGCCAGGCTCTTCGGCGTGGTCAACATCCCCAGCTCGGTGTGGATCGACGAATCGGGCACGATCGTCCGGCCGGCGGAGGCCGCGCCGGCGCCGCCCGAGGGTGGCGGGCCCAGCCTGAGGTCTGGTTCGGGCATTCCCGGTCGTTTCGGGGAGATGCTGCAAGAGGCGGCGAAGATCCCCGCAGACACCGACGCCTACCACCTGGCGTTGCGCGACTGGGTCGAGAAGGGAGCGGCGAGCCGATTCGCGCTTTCGCCGGAGGACGTCGTCGAACGGTCGAGACCTCGCGATGCCAATGTCGCGCTCGGACACGCCCACTTCGAGTTGGCCTCGCACCTGGAGCTCGAGGGTCACCACGACGCGGCGATTCACCACTTCCGCGAGGCGCACCGCCTGGTACCCGACAGTTGGTCCTTCCGCCGGCAGGCCTGGTCGCTGGAGGGCGGCGCCGAGGGTCCGTTCGCGCGCTTCTGGCAGGGTCCGAGCGAGGACGATCCCGAAGCATGGCCCTACGAGGGCGATTGGCTCAGCGACATCCGCGCCGAGGGTCCCGAGAACTACGCCGAGCGCTTCGAGCCGTAGTCGCCGCAGAACAGAGCTACGGCGCGCCGACGACCGTGCTCTGGGTGCGCGGGTCTTCTGACCCGCTGCCGCCGCAGGCGGCCAGGTAACGCCGCTGGCCGGAGGCCGGCGTCCTTGTTCTCCGACCACAAGGCTACGATTCGCCCCGATGCGCATCGCCAACGTCGATTCCGTCCTAACCGCCGCCTTTGAACGCCGCCGTCACGAGTGGCGCGACGTCAACGGCACCGCTCGACTCTGGGCCCGCGACGGCTCGCTGTGGACCGATTCGGGCGAGGAAGCGTGGCTCGGCTGGCTGGACGTCGAACGCCTGGGCCACCTGACCCTCATCGACGCAGCTCGCAAGCGCGTCGATACGGAGGCCGCCGCGCTAGTCGAGCATCTCGCCGGCCCGCCGTTCGACCGCTGCCTGCTGCTCGGCATGGGCGGCTCGGCGCTCGGCGCGGACCTCCTGTGGCGGGCGCTTCCGCGCCAGGTCGCCGCCGAGTTCATCGTCCTCGACACGACGGACCCGCGCGAGATCTCCCGCGCACTTGACGGCGTTGAGCCAGCCGCGCTCCGGGTCATCGCCGCCTCCAAGTCGGGCGGCACGCTCGAAACGAAGCTGGCGTTCGAACTGCTGCTGGACCGGCTGGGCGATGCGGCTTCGGTTTCCGCGCTGGCGATCACCGACCCCGGCTCGGCACTGGAAACGCGAGCGCGTGCCGCCGGAGCGACGGTCGCCTTCGGCCACCCAGACATCGGCGGCAGGTTCTCCGTGCTCTCGGCCTTCGGTCTTGCGCCGGCCGCGGTTGCCGGGATCGACATCGAACCGCTGCTTCTGAGCGCGCGGCGAATGGCCGCCGCCTGCCGCCGGTCGGACGATCGTGAGGAGGCGAACCCCGGCGTCGAACTGGGCCTGCTGCTCGCCGCGGCGCACGACTGCGGCCGCGACAAGCTCTACCTCCACGCCCCGGACGGCTGCGCGGAAATGGTCGGCTGGGTCGAGCAGCTCCTCGCCGAGTCGCTAGGCAAGGGTGACGTGCTGCTCTTGCCGGTCGCGGCGGCGGGCTTGCCGGCAGGGCCGGCGCCGGACCGGCTCGACATCGAACTCGTTCCCGCCGACCTCGGCGGCGAGTTCTTCCGCTGGCAGTTCGCCACGGCCGTGGCCGGTGCACTCCTGGGCGTCAACCCCTTCGACCAGCCGGACGTGGAATCGTCCAAGGTCGTTACGCGACGCTACGTCGAGCGGATGAAAGCCGGCGACACGACCGAGCCCTGCGGCGTCGTCCGGCTGCGCGAGGTCAGCGCGCTCGGTCTGTCCCAGCTCCTGGGCAATCACCTCGCGACCTTTCCGGAGGGGGGTTACGCGGTCGTGTCGGCCTACCTCGACCGCGGCTCCCGCAACCGCGAGTTGCTCCAGACGCTGCGCCGGCGCATCGCCGGTGCGACGGGCGGCGCGGCCGTGCTCGGCTTCGGTCCCGGTTTCCTACACTCCACCGGCCAAGCCCACAAGGGCGGCCCCAACCGCGGCCTGTTCCTCCAGATCACCGCCGATCCGCCGGCCTCGGATATCTCGGTCCCCGGGGAAAGCCTGACGTTCGGCCAAGTCCAACTCGCCCAGGCTTGGGGTGACTACGAGGTGTTGGTCCAACGCGGCCGGCGGGTGCTCGCCGTCCATATCGACGGTGACATCGAAACCGGCCTCCGCCGTCTGGTCGATGCTGTGGGCTAGGAGCATGCGCTGCCGCTCGCCGCGTAACATCCCGATGCGAGCGTAGTCCAATCCTGAAATGAGCGTGAACGGGGCGGTCGTGGACGGGAGTCGAGGAAGTCGGTCAGGGGGTAGTTCTGGAGCGGCAGACGGAGCGTCAGCGGAGTCTGCCGCCCAAGGATCCGCCCGCGGCGGGGCGG
>JAJDUI010000028.1 GCA_022826745.1 Thermoanaerobaculia bacterium
ACCGCTGCGGCGGAGCGTCCGCCTCGCGGCCTGCTCAGGCGCGCATCACCTCCAGGACAAAGAGTGTCGTGCTTCTCATCGAAGTCGTTTCCGCTCAGGGTCTTGCGCGCGTTCGTCGCGGCGCGGCGACCCCGTCGTGCAGAGGACGTTAGGGCGCGACATGGGCCGTTGTCAAGCCCTTTTTCCCGATTTCGCGCCGAATCGGCCTGTTTTCGGCCAATTTGACCTGTGTTCCAGGCCCCGGCACCCTCCGGCGGGGACCCTGCCGACGGGTACGAGAATCTCGCGACCCGCCGCCAGGGCGTCCGAGCATACACGTCAGGAGGCGGGATCCCGCTTCAGAGGAACCCTCTTCCGGCGTGATCCCGGAAGGCGTCGGCCTGCCTGACGTAGCGGAGCACGTTGGCGGCGCTCCGGTGCCGGGTGACCTCCATGATCTTGTCGAGCCGGGCCCCGCACTCGGCGGCGCTGGTCACGAATCCGGCCCGCAGCGAGTGGCCAGAGTACTCCGCCGGGTCGAGACCGATCGCCGCAACGTGCCGCTTGACCAGGCGGGCGATGTCCGCAGGGTCCAGCGCCCGGGCCTGCACATGGCCGCCCCGGCGAAGCGACCGGAACAGCGGGCCGCCGCGGATTCCCGAGAGCCGCAGCCAGGCCAGCAGGCGGCTCACCGGCCGAATGACCTCGCCCTCCGGCACCGCCACCCGCTGGCCACGGCCGCGCTGGTCCGTCTTCGAACGGCGGATGTGAAGCACCATGCCCGCCGCCGGCGAACCTGAAACGGCCGACGAACCGATCGACGAGCGAGGGGACGAACTGGCGGTTCCGGTGAACTCCACGTCCCGCAGCCCGAGCGCGCAGACCTCCGAGCGCCGCAGCGCCGCGGCGAAACCCACCGCGATGACCGCGGCGTCCCGCGCCGCCTTCACTTGCAGCGCGTCGTGGCCCAGCAGCTCGTCGCAACGGTCGAGAATCGTCGCCACCCGGTCCGCGCACAGGGCGCGGACCTGACGCCGGCGGACCTTCGACAGCCGATTCAGACCGCGCAGGACGGCAACAACCGTCGGGTCCTCCATCGGCGAAGGCCGCTTCAGGTCGCGGTAGCCGCGGTTCACCGCCGCCACGATCACCTGGATCGTCGCCGGCGCCAGAGGCGCCGCGCCGGCCGGCGACGACGAACCGCCGGCCATCGCGACCAGGAAGGCGGCGGCGTCTCCCGGCGCGGCGGCGTCCGGGTCCACGCCGTGCAGGGCGCACCAGTCGGCGAACCGCCGCCAGCCCTGGCGGTAGGCGCTGCGCGTGTTCTCCGCCAGCGACGTGCGCAGAGCCGCGGCGATGGAGACGGATTGGGGCTTGTCCATCATCAGTGTTTCCTCCTTGACAGCACCTTGCCGCAAACGGGCCGACTGCCGGGAGGTCCAGCCCCCGTCAACGGCCCTTATCGGAGCCTTTTCGGCCGCCGCCCATCCGGCGGCGGCCGAGAGACGAGCCGCCGCCGATTCTGCGGCAATCGAAGGGCGGCGGGAAGGCGCTCGCCGAGGTGTCAGGAAACCGTCAGACGTTGCCCGGGCCGTCCGGCGGATCAGTCGCTCCGTTCAGCTTGCGGTCAGATGGCGCCGGGCCGCCGGGGTTCGCCTTCGGCAGCGGGCTTCAGCCCGCGGCCTCCCGCCGCGAGAATAGAATCGGGCGCCGGAAGGTTGCTTCGGCGACGACGCCCATGAACCACATCGCCGCGAAACCCATCGACCGGTCCCGCCAGGACATCGATCCGGCGGAAACCGCCGAGTGGCTGGAGGCTCTGGAAGCGGTCATGGACCGCGAGGGGCCGGAGCGGGCGCACTTCCTGCTCGAGTCTCTGGTCGACCAGGCTCGGCGTTCCGGCGCGTATCTTCCCTACAAGGCGACGACCGCCTACCTGAACACGATCCCGGTCAGGGCGCAGGAACCGCTGCCGGGCGACGCGGAACTCGAATGGCGGATCCGCAGCATCATCCGCTGGAACGCGATGGCGATGGTGGTGCGCGCCAACCACGACTACGAGGGACTGGGCGGGCACATCGCGTCCTTCGCTTCCGCCGCGACGCTCTACGACGTGGGCTTCAACCACTTCTTCCGCGCGCCTTCGGAGGACCGCGGCGGCGACCTGGTCATGATCCAGGGGCACTCCTCGCCGGGCATCTACGCCCGCGCCTTCCTGGAGGGCCGGCTGAGCGAGGAGGAACTGCTCCGTTTCCGGCGCGAGTCACAGCCGGGCGGGCTGTCCTCCTATCCGCACCCCTGGCTGATGCCGGGTTTCTGGCAGTACCCGACCGTGTCGATGGGTCTCGGACCGCTGATGGCGATCTTCCAGGCCCGGTTCATGAAGTACATGCACAACCGCGGCCTGGTCGACACCGAGGGCCGCAAGGTGTGGGCCTTCATGGGCGACGGCGAGATGGACGAGCCGGAGTCCCTGGGCTCGATCTCTCTGGCTTCGCGGGAGCAGCTCGACAACCTGATCTTCGTCGTCAACTGCAACCTGCAGCGGCTGGATGGTCCGGTGCGCGGCAACGGCAAGATCATCCAGGAACTCGAGGCGGTGTTCCGGGGCGCCGGCTGGAACGTGATCAAGCTGGTCTGGGGTTCGTACTGGGATCCGTTGCTCGCCCGCGACCGTCATGGCCTGCTCCGGCGGCGCATGGAGGAGGCGGTCGACGGCGAGTACCAGGCGTACAAGGCGAGCCAGGACGGCGGCTTCGTGCGCGAGCACTTCTTCGGCAAGTACCCGGAACTCAAGGCGATGGTGGCCCACCTCACCGACGAGGACATCTGGCGGCTCAACCGCGGCGGTCACGATCCGCACAAGATCTACGCGGCCTACGCGGCGGCTGTGAAGCACACGGGGCAGCCGACGGTCATCCTGGCCAAGACGGTCAAGGGTTACGGCATGGGCGAGGCCGGCGAGGGGATGAACATCACCCACCAGCAGAAGAAGATGGGTCTGCGGGCGCTGATGGGTTTCCGGGATCGCCTCGACATCCCGGTCTCCGACGAGGATCTGGAGGAGACGCCGTTCTACCGGCCGCCGGAGGACAGTCCGGAGATCCGCTACCTGAAGGAGCGCCGCGAGGCTCTGGGCGGGTACCTGCCGGCGCGGACCCTTGCCGCGACGCCGCTCGACGTGCCGGATCTGGACGCCTTCGACGCCCTGCTGCGGTCGAGCCGCGGGCGCGAGTTCTCGACCACGATGGCGTTCGTGCGCCTGTTCACTCTGCTAACGCGGAATCCCGCGATCCGCAACCGCCTGGTGCCGATCGTCGCCGACGAGGCGCGCACCTTCGGCATGGAGGGCATGTTCCGGCAGCTCGGCATCTACGCGCCGACGGGCCAGCTCTACGAACCGGTCGACGCGCACAAGATCGCGCCCTACAGGGAGGCCCGCGACGGTCAGATTCTCCAGGAGGGGATCAACGAGGCCGGTTCCCTCTGCTCCTGGATGGCGGCGGGAACCTCGGCCGCCAACCACGGCTTCCACATGATCCCCTTCTTCATCTTCTACTCGATGTTCGGCTTCCAGCGCGTCGGCGACCTGATCTGGGCCGCGGCGGACATGCAGGCGCGGGGCTTCCTGATCGGCGGCACGTCGGGGCGGACGACACTCAACGGCGAGGGCCTCCAGCACCAGGACGGCCACAGTCATCTCACCGCCTCGACGGTGCCGAACTGCGTCTCCTACGACCCGACCTACGCCTACGAGCTCGCGGTGATCTTCCAGGACGGCCTGCGGCGGATGTACGCCGAAGAGGAGCCGGTCTTCTACTACCTGACGACGCTGAACGAGAACTACGAGCACCCCAGGATGCCGGCCGGCGCCGAAGAGGGCATCCGGCGCGGCCTGCACCGGATCCGGCCCGGCTCGCGTCACCGGAAGCGGGCCACCCTGCTGGCTTCGGGAGCGATCCTGCGCGAGGCGGAGGCCGCGGCCGAGATGCTGGAGGAGGACTGGAAGGTGTCCGCCGAAGTCTGGTCGGCAACCAGCTTCAACGAGCTGCGGCGCGATGGGCTGGAGGTGGAGCGCTGGAACCGGCTCCATCCGGGAGAGGAGAAGAGGGTGTCCTACGTCCGCCAGTGCCTGACCGGGCGCGGCGGCGTGACGGTCGCGGCGAGCGACTACATGAAGGTCTTCACGGACCAGATCCGCGCCTTCGTCCCGGGTCCGTACCGGACGCTCGGAACCGACGGCTTCGGCCGAAGCGACACCCGGGAGCAGTTGCGGGCCTTCTTCGAGGTCGATCGCCGGCACATCGTGGTTTCCGCGCTGGCCTCGCTGGCGGAGAACGGCGAGATCGATTCCGAGGCGCCGTCCAGGGCGATCGCCGCCTACGGCATCGACCCGAACGCACCGAACCCGGCCACCGCGTGAGCGAGACCCTCTCCGTCGTCGTTCCCGACATCGGCGACTTCGATTCCGTCGACGTTGTCGAGGTCCTGGTGGGGGTCGGCGACGAGGTCTCGGTCGACCAGTCCCTGATCACGCTCGAGAGCGACAAGGCGTCGATGGAGGTGCCGTCGCCGGCGGCCGGCCGGATCGTCGAGATCGCGGTGGAACTCGGCGGCCAGGTCGGCGAAGGCGATCTGATCCTGAGGATCGAGCCGGCGGACGCGGTTGCGGAAGCCGAGGCGGAGGAGGCCGCCCCGGCAGGTGGAGGAGTTGCGGCGGAGGCGCCCGGACCGGCAGCCGCCGCCGAACCGCGTCCGTCGCGCCGCGGTCGCCGGCCGCCGCCCCCCGCGGCCGCCGGGCCGGCCGCGAGTTCAGCCCCACCTCACGCCAGTCCGGCGGTGCGGCGCTTCGCCCGCATGCTCGGCGTCGATCTCCGGAGAGTCTCCGGCAGCGGCGCGAAGGGGCGCATCCTGCGAGAGGACGTCGAGGGCTTCGTCAAGGAGGTGATGACGGGCCGCGGACCGCAGGTCGCCGGCGCCGGCATTCCGCCGGTCCCGGAGATCGACTTCTCGAAGTTCGGGCCGGTCGAATCGAAGCCGCTCAGCCGCATCCGCAAGCTGTCCGCGGCGAGCCTTCACCGGAGCTGGCTCAATGTGCCGCACGTGACCCAGCACGACGAGGCGGACATCACGGACCTGGAGGCGTTCCGCCGGGCGCATCTGGAAGAGGCGCGGGAGCGCGGCGTCCGGCTTACTCTGCTGGCCTTCCTGATGAAGGCGGTAGCGGCGTCCCTGGCCGAGTTCCCGGAGATGAACTCGTCGCTGGCGCCCGACGGAGAATCGCTGGTTCTCAAGCGCTACTTCCACCTGGGCGTCGCGGTCGACACGCCGGACGGCCTGGTCGTGCCCGTGGTGCGCGACGTGGACCGGAAGACGGTCTACGAACTGGCCGGCGAACTCGCCGAAGTCAGCGGCCGGGCGCGCGAGCGCAAGCTCCGGCCCGCCGACATCCAGGGCGCGACGTTCACGATCTCGAGTCTCGGCGGCATCGGCGGCACCGCGTTCACGCCGATCGTCAACGCGCCTGAGGTCGGCCTCCTGGGCGTGTCGCGCTCCGTGCGGCGGCCGGTCTACGTCGGCGCGGGTCTCGCGCCCCGGCTCATGCTGCCGGTCTCGCTGTCGTACGACCACCGGGTGATCGACGGCGCCTACGCGGTGCGCTTCACGACCCACCTGTGTTCCGTGCTGGCCGACATCCGCCGGGTCGTGCTCTGACGCTGGCGAGATGGCCGAACCGATCCGCATCGTCGTACCCGACATCGGCGACTTCGACTCCGTCGATGTCGTAGAGGTTCTCGTCTCGCCGGGCGAGCACGTCGACGTCGACGCGGGCCTGATCACGCTGGAGAGCGACAAGGCGTCGATGGAGGTGCCGTCGCCCCACTGCGGCGTCGTCCTGGAGGTGGCCGTGTCGCTCGGCGACAAGGTGGGGGAGGGGGACCTGATCGTCGTGCTCGACGCCGATGACGAGTCGCATCCCGATCATCGGGCGGAGCGGCCGCGGCATCCGCACGCGCCGCCGCCGGCGTCCGCTGCGACGGTGGTCGGGGAGGCCAGCGGGGAGCCGGCCGTGCAGGGTGCGGAAGAAGAAACGGCGGCGGCTCAAGCGGCCACGACACCGGCCGGGCTTGTCGTCGCCGCGCCGCGAGACGTCGACGCCGAAGTTCTGGTCCTGGGCGCCGGTCCGGGTGGCTACACCGCAGCCTTCCGTGCCGCCGACCTCGGTCGCCAGGTCGTGCTCGTCGAGCCGCACGCGAACCTCGGCGGCGTGTGCCTGAACGTCGGCTGCATCCCGTCCAAGGCCCTGCTGCACGCGGGCCGCGTGATCGACGTGGCAGCGGAGTTCGCGGCCCACGGCATCGACTTCGGGCAGCCCGAGATCGACCGGACCCGCCTGCTGGGCTGGAAGGACGAAGTCGTCGGCCGGCTGACGGGAGGACTGGCCCAGCTCGCCGCGCGGCGCAAGGTCGACGTGGTACGCGGCCACGCCCGCTTCGTCGGTCCGCACGAAGTCGAGGTCGTGGACGCTGACGGCGGCCGCCGCACGCTGACCTTCGGCCAGGCGATCGTCGCCATCGGCTCGCGTCCGGCGATGATCCCGGGCCTGCCGGAGGGCGACCCGCGGGTCTGGGACTCGACCGACGCACTTGAACTCGATCCCGACTTCGAGCCCGACGGCAAGCTGCTCGTGATCGGCGGCGGCATCATCGGCCTCGAGATGGCGACGGTCTACGCCGCTCTCGGCTACCGCGTGACGGTCGTCGAACTGCTGCCGCAACTGCTGACCGGCATCGACCGCGATCTGGTCCGCCCGCTCCAGCGTCGCCTCGCCAGCCGCCTGGAGGACATCCACACCTCTACCCGCGTGACCGGCGTCAGGGCGCAGAAGAACGGCCTGATGGTGTCGATGGAGGATGACGACGGTGAGTCGCGTTCCGGCCTGTTCGGGCGTGTCCTGGTCGCGGTGGGCCGCCGTCCCAACAGCGACCGTTTCGGCGCCGAGGCTGCGGGCGTTCACGTCGACGAGCAGGGCTTCGTCCCGGTCGACGAGCAGCAGCGCACGAACGTGCCGCACATCTTCGCGATCGGCGATCTGGTGCCCGGCCCCATGCTCGCTCACAAGGCCACCCACGAGGGCAAGGTCGCGGCCGAGGTCGGGGCGGGTGAGAAGAGCGGCTTCGAGGCGCGGGTCATTCCGTCGGTCGCCTATACCGACCCGGAGGTGGCCTGGGTGGGTCTCACCGAGACCGAGGCGCGTGAGAACGGCACGGCTTACGAGAAGGGCGTCTTCCCCTGGGGCGCATCCGGCCGGGCGCTGACGCTGGGCCGGCCCGAAGGTCTGACCAAGCTGCTCTTCGATCCGTCGACCGGGCGGGTCGTCGGCGCCGGCATCGTCGGCGTGAACGCCGGCGACCTGATTGCCGAGGCGGCGCTGGCGATCGAGATGAACGCGGAGGCCGCCGATCTCGCGCTCACGGTGCATCCGCACCCGACGCTCTCGGAGACGGTTGCCTTCGCCGCCGAGGCCTACGAGGGGACGATCACCGACCTCTACCTGCCGCGGCGCGGTAAGCGGTGACGCCGCGGTCGACGTGAGCCGCCTCGACAAGTGGCTGCAGGTGTCGCGGATGTTCCGCGCCCGCGCCAGGGCGACCGAAGCCTGCGCCGCCGGCCGCGTCACGGTCAACGGCCAGCCGGCGAAGGCCCACCGCCAGCTCAAGGTCGGCGACCGGATCGAGTTCAGGATCCGGGACTGGAAGCGGATCCTCGTTGTACGCGAACTGAGAGACAAGCCGGTGCCCAAGGCGGAGGCGCCGCGGCTCTACGAGGATCTGAGTCCACCGAAGCCGGAGCCGCGCAGGCGCGATCCGTTCCTCGTGCCGGAGCCGGCGTCAAGACGCCGCGGCGCCGGCCGTCCGACCAAGCGCGACCGGCGGCGGATCGACCGCCTGCGCTGACCGCACGCTGCTGGGGCCGCGCTACAGTTCCGCCACTATGTCCACCAGATCGCTCCCGCTTCGAGCCGCCGCCGTTCTCGTCCTCATCGGGTTCCTGACGCTCCTCACGGCCGCCTGCACGGGTCCGCTGCCGGAACGAACCACCGGTCCCTCGGGCCCGGCCTACGACCCGGCTACGGACCCGCTGGTCAACCCGCCGACGCTGATCGAGCCATACCCCTTCGACCGGCCGGAGGTCGTGGCCCGGGACGACACGCTGGTCCGCTACATGCTCGGCGATCCGCGGACGCTGAACCCGATCTTCGCGATCTTCTGGGAGGACTACTACCTCTCGGGCGCGCTGTTCCAGTCGCTGACGACGCGCAACGCGGACATGACGACGGTTTGGAACCAGACGATGGTCGAAGAGGGCGTGATCGCGGACGACTGGAAGAGCGCCCGCGTGCGCATCCGGCCGGGGCTGACCTGGCACGACGGCAAGCCGTGGACGATGCACGACCTGAAGTTCACCTACGACATGGTCGCCTCGGACGACGTGCCGGCGGCGATGTACAAGCACGACGTCGACCAGATCGAGCGGATCGACGTGATCGACGACCTGACGGTCGAGTTCCACTTCAAGGACGCCCTGGTCACGAACATGCTCGCCATGCGGGTGCCGCCGATCCCGCGCCACATCTGGAACAACCCGGAAGAGCTCGCGAACGATCCGACGATGCGCAGCAGCGAGTACTTCAACCACTACGCCCGCGAGGAAGTCATCGGCTCGGGGCCGTTCAGGTTCGTGTCCTGGACCCTGACCGACCGGATCGTCGTCGACCGCTGGGACGACTTTCCGGACGCGGCCCGGATCGCGCCGTTCAAGCGGGTGATTTACCGGCCCCAGAGCGACCGCAACCTGGGGCTCCTGCTGTTCAAGAAGGGCGAACTCGACGAGTACTGGTTTACGCCGCAACAGTTCGCGACCCAGAGCAACGACGAGGAGTTCAAGAGGTTCGGCGTCAAGGGCTGGGCGCCGGCGCGGCGGATTTCGCGGATCGGCTGGAACCAGGACGGCAGCAACCCCTTCTTCACCGACGTCCGTGTGCGGCGAGCGATGACCCACGCCTACGACCAGAAGCGGGTGATCCGCGACGTCGCCTATGGCGTCTACCTCGAGACGGACCAGCTCTGGGACAAGGACCACATGGGTTACAACCCGGACGTTCCGAAGTACCCGTTCGACCTCGAGCGCGCCGGCGAGCTGCTGGACGAGGCCGGCTGGCTGTCGGACCCCGACGACGGCTGGCGGTACAAGGAGATCGGCGGCGAGAAGGTCAAGTTCTCGTTCGAGCTGGAGATCGCGCAGACCTTCGCGGACGCGGTGAAGATGGCGGACATCTACCGCGAGGACCTGCGCAGCATCGGCGTCGAGCTGACGCTCCGCCAGTACGAGAACGCGACCCACGAGCAGCACCTGCTGGAACACGAGTTCCAGGCCCATGCCGACGCCGACGAGGTGACCACCGACCCGGACCAGTGGACGATCCGACTGCACTCGACCAGTTACGACAACGCCCGCAACTACGTCGGCTACAGGAGCGACCGTGTCGATGAGTTGCTGGAACGCGGCCGGCGCGAGTTCGACCCGGAGGCGCGCGCCGCGATCTACCGCGAGCTGGCCTACGTCGTCGCCGAGGACCAGCCGTTCACGATGATGTGGAACTACTCCGAGATCCGCGCCTTCAGCAAGCGCCTCCGCGGCGTCGAGTTCGCTCCCTCCGGCGTGTTCCTGTTCCAGCCGACTCCGCCTCCCGGCAGCGACTGGTGGACCAGCCCCGGCTGGTGGACGCACCGCGAGGACGTCGCCGCGTACGCCTCCGGCGGCTAGGCGTCTCGCGGCGGCGCCGTGGGCCGGCGGCGAGGCTGCCGGACGTCAGTCTGCTGGAGACTCGCTAGCCCGCTTCTCGTTCGTCCGCGCGTACTCGAGGATGTTCAGCAGGCCGTAGTTGCCCTCGTGGCAGGCGTACTCGAAGATCGCCTGGTCCGACCGTTTCATCTCGACCCGTGCGCTCCAGGGGCGTTCGAAGGACTCCGGGTCGTCGATCGTGTACTCGTAGATGAGGGTCGTTTCGTCGAAGCGCGTGAAGCGTTCGGTGAGGCGCATGTTGCCGCCGGAGCCGCCGAAGCTGATCCGGGGGTCGAAGTTCCGGGTCTCGACGACCAGGGTCTCGCCGTCCCAGTAGCCGCGCGAATCGCCCTTGAACTGGCGCAGGCGCCCGGGCAGCCGGGGCTGGTCGTCGAGGGGGACGATCCGCGTGTCGTGGACCATCTCGTTGAGGAGCGCCACGGTGTCCGGCGTCACCAGGATCAGCACGTTGTTGTTGTAGCCGCCCGGGTTCATCGGTGGGCCGGCGTTGAAGCCCATCAGGCAGCGCTCCCAGAGGTTGCGGTCCTCGGGTCCGGCCGGCGGGCTGGCGCGCAGGTCCCGCCGTTCCTGGGCGCGGCGCCGGCCGTCCTCGGTCATCGCCGGGATGCGGCCGTTCGGCGGATCGAAGATCAGCGACGTGCGACGCGACTCCTGCACATGGCGGCCGTGGTCGAGCCAGTAGGGGGCGTGGACGCTCGGGCTCCGCTTCTGGGCCTCGGCGCGGCGCGCGATCGTGTCCCGCTCGAACTGGGCCGCCTCGTCGGCCGTGAAGTACTCCTTGTCGGCGTGCGCGGAAGGGCGCTGCAGCGGCGTTGCGGTCGCGAAGTCCCACAGTCCGTCGATGTCGCCGGGCGGGGTCCAGTTCGGGTCGGTCTGGGCGCTCAGCGGCGCCGTCGCCACCAGGGCGGCAGCGAGCGCGAACAGGAGGCTCGGGCTGGGTGATCGGAGCACCTGCTTCAGGATAGCGCCTGGCTTGCCCCAGTCAACCGGTTTTGACTAGCCTCCGCCGCCATGCCGCAACCGCTCACCCTCGTTATCGGCAACAAGAACTACTCCTCCTGGTCGCTCCGGCCGTGGGCGCTCATGACCGAACTCGGCATCCCGTTCGCGGAGCGGATGCTGAAGTTCGACTCGGAGGACTGGGAGGCGAACATCGACGCCCTGTCCCCCGCGCGTCTGGTGCCGGTGCTCTGGGAGGGCGAACCGGGCGAGGGTTTCGCGACTTTCGACACGGTCGCGATCGTGGAGAGGCTCAACGACCTCCATCCCGACCGCGGCATCTGGCCCGCCAACGACCGGGCCCGGGCCCGCGCCCGTTCCCTGGTAGCGAACTTCCACTCCGGCTACGCGGCGCTGCGTTCGGCGATGCCGATGAACATCCGCTCGCATCATCCGGGGAAGGGGCACGAGCCGGAAGTCCTGGCAGACATCGAACGGCTGACCGCCTTCTGGCGCGATACGCGCGCCGAGTTCGGGACGCGAAGCCCCTATCTGTTCGGCAACTTCTCGGCCGCGGACGCCTACTTCCTGCCGGTCGCGTCCCGCTTCGCCACCTACGACCCGCCGCTTCCGACCGAGACCCGGGAGTACTGCCGTGCGCTGCTCGACACGAAGGCGATGCGCGAATGGAGCCGGGCGGCCCGGCTGGAGACGGAGTTCGTGCCCGAGGACGAGCCCTACGCCGATCCTCCCTGAGAGGTCTGCTGGCCGATCACTCCCACACGGTTGCTCTTCTAGAGAGACCTGTCCAGTTCAAGCACGAGAGCGACGACGAGGTCGTGAAGGTGGTTCATCGCAGGTTCACTGACGTGCTCGATCGTGTCTCTGCTCGAGTGAATGATCCGGAAGACCTCGGGCACGAAGCTCTCACGGAGCCCGGACTCGGCGCCCGCGTTCAGTGCGAGCCACATCTGATGCGACGCCGCGGCATCGTTCATGGCGAGCGAGACGCTGGGGATTCCGGCGGCCTGAAAGCTGCGATCGTCGCTCGGGGGATAGCGGGGGAAACCCATGCACGTGATCTCGCTTGCGGCGCAGGCGACGCGCAGGCTGCGGTAGACCGAGTCGTTTTCCTCGTGGGACGTCGGTCCGTACATCAGCGTGGTGTCGCCGACGACCACGTCGACGTTGATCATGGCCGCGATGCGGTCCGGTTCCGCGGTCTCAACGTAGGCGCGGGACCCGAGGAGCCCGGACTCTTCGAGGTCGAAGAGGACGACCCGGATACGGTGTTCCAGTTCGTGACGTCGCAGGGTTTCGGCCACCCTGGTGAGGACGACCGAGGCCGCGCCGTTGTCCACGGCACCTCCGACGACCGTGCCGTCTGGGAGCCGGACCACGTCGTAGTGGGCGCCAACCACGATATCGCGGGGTCCGTCGCCAATCGTGGCGGTCAGGTTTCGCCCGACCTGGCTCGGCCTCCTCTCCGTCGCTTCAGTCCTGAACTCCTGGACCTGGGGGGCTAGTCCGCGCTCCTGGAAGAGGGCAAGCAACTCGTCCCCGCGCTCCACGTTCTCGCGGCCGACGATGCGCGTCAGTTCGGCAAGCGGGTCGGCCCAGGTCTCTTCCCTTGGCCCCTCTGCCCTCGGGGTTTCGGGACCGAGGTCGGGCCCGGGGCCGGAGGCCGTGGCGCAGGCAAGGGCCACGCAGGCCGCCACCGCGATCCGGACCGGCGGATGGCGGAGGTCTCGTCCGGCGTCAGCGGAACGGCTTGCGGCGGTGGAAATCGGTGTGCTCCCTGAGCTGACGGCTATTCCGAAGCTCCGCCCGCGATCACGTCCACCTGATCGGTTGGCGCGTAGAAGTACGACCCCGGCCGGAAGTCGTAGCCGAGGTCGCCGAGCAGGCGGCGCTGGCGCGGCGTGCAGCGCTCCAGGACTTCCGGCGTGGGCTCCGGGTCGTAGGTGCGCAGGAACAACTGGCAGTAGTTGTAGAGGATCGTCTTGCGGGCGCGGGGCGACGCGTTCATTGAAGGACCGTGCCAGAGCGAATGCGGAAACAGGATGCAGTCGCCGGCCTTCCCCTTGAGCTGCACCGCGCCCGGCGTCTTCGGCCCCGGCGCCGGGTAGGGGCGGTCCGGGAACGGCCGCATGTGGCTGCCGGGGAAGACGGTGAAGTTGCCGCAATCCTCGTCCGTGATGTCGGAGAGCAGGTACATCCCCTTCATCGCCAGCGGCAGGCTGGTCTCGGTGACCCGGATGCGGCGCAGCGCCTCGCCGCCGTCGGTGTGGGTGTAGCCGGGCCACTTCGGGTTCGACGGTCGGACGATCGCCTGGGTCATGCTGAGCACGACGTAGGGGCCCATGATGTCCGTGATCAGGTCGAAGACGGGGGACGCGTCCATCAGGTCGAGGAATGCCTGGTCGTAGTGGAGCAGGACGCGGCGATCCATGAACCCCTCCGGGTCGCGGTCGACGGCGTGGTCGAGCCAGGCGTAGTGGCCGAGCGGGCCGTCGGGGTTTGGCTCCCAGCCGGGAAGCTGGCGGATGCGGTCGAGCTCGGCGTCGAAGAACGCGACCTGGTCCGGTGACAGGGCCTGTTCGACGCGGATGTAGCCGTCGATCGCCCACTGTTCGCGCTGGGCCTGGGTCAGTTTCTGCATGACGGTTGCCTCCTGCTGCCGAGAATACGCCGACTCCTCCGCGACGGTCACTGTCGGTCGCCGCTAGCGGCGCGCGTACCCGCTTCGGCCTCCGCGGCGTTCCGTGCACGTTCCTCAGCGCCCGGGTGGCTGGACGACCAGACCGGCATGCTGGCCGTTCCGCTGCTCCTTTCCAGGCGCTCCAGGATGTCGCCCAGGCGCTTGGGCGAAATGCCGGCCCGGTCGAGATAGTCGAAAGCGAAGCGATCGGCGGCACGCTCGAAGTCGCGCGAGTAACTCATGGCGAGCAGTTGGTCGGGTCCGAGGATGGACAGTGCCGCTACCGATACGTCACCGGTGAAGGCGGTCCAGACGACGAGCATGGAGGACGTCTGGGCCAAGCGACGCATGACATGGCGGCCGGCCACGTGTCCGACTTCGTGTGCGAGGACCGCGACGATCTCCTCGTCGTGTTCCGCCAGTCGGACCAGTTCATCCGTGATGATGACCGTCCCTCCCGGCAGGGCGAAAGCGTTCGCGCCGAGTCTTCTTCCGGAGTAGAACAGCAGATCCGTATCCGCGACTCCCGCGTCTTCCGTCATCTCGGTGAACGCGGCCAGGAGTTCGTTGCGCCGGTTGCTCTCGAGTCGGGAAGGCTCGACGAAGTCGAGTTGGTTCATCAAGGTCAGCAGGTTCTTGCCGATGACGGCTTCCACCTGGGGCGGCGTGGCCGCGACGACGACGCCAGCCACCAGCGGAGCTCCCCATCGCGTGAACGAGTACAGGATCGCGGCAGTCACGGCAAGCGCCGCCGCCGCTCCGCGCCAGCTGCTGTCGAGTTGGTGCAGAAGACGTTCGAAGCGCCTCCCGGCCGGGGCCGGCCCCTTCTCGGCGCGCGCCCGCATCGCGTCCAGGGCGCGGTTGTCGCGAACTTCGCACACGGCGCCGTCGGGCAGCAGCACATGACGAGGCGTGTCGGCGATGCGGCTGGGAATCCGCACTTCCGACAGTGAATGGACGCGGCGCGATTCGATGCCGTCGACGGCCACCACCACGCTACCGTCGGTCGTGATGGCGATGGAGGCGTCGCGCCGTTCGGACGTCTTGCCGTCGTAGAAGCGGCAGCGGGCGGCGCTCATATCCCGATCTCCAGCCCGAACTCGCCCGCGGCTTCGGCACCCGTTGCACCGAGGCGCTGAGGCTCGCCGGCTTCGACGGTGATGTCGCGCACGGGCTGCATGACGAGGAACTGGTCCACGACGTAGCGCAACACGCGGATCCGGGCGAAGGGCGCGAACAGGCCGAACGTGCCCACGATCGCGACCGTGTTGCTCAGGTACAGCCAGAACATGGTTCCGAAGGAGAGCTGAAGGATGAAGTCGCTGTCCCCGAGCTGCGTGTTGCTCCAGCGGTAGCTCAGCAGGCTCGTGCGGATGTAGACCACGGAGAACAGCGTGAACACCAGGAGGAACGCCGGAAGCAGGTAAACCGCTGCCGGCGAAGGCTCGGCAGGCTCGGTGGGCTCGGTGCTCAAGGTGCTGACGACGCCTATGCAGGTCAGGAAGAACAGGAACACGCCCACGACCCAGACCGTGACGTAGACGCCGTAGTAGGGCCCCGCTTCGCCGTTGAACCGGAACGGCCTGTTGCCGAAGCGAGACTCGTCGATCAGATAGCGATCTCGGCCGAAGATCCTGAACGGCCAGGCTAGTCCGAACGTAACGAACGAGGCCACCCATGCCAACGGGTACCAGACGGCCGCGTCCCAGTACTTGCCCTGGAAGTCGAATGCGATGCCGCGGTAACGGGAGTTGCGTAGCTGGAAGGTCCGGGCCTTGACCACGACCCAGGGCACCAGCGGCATCAGGACGGCCAGCGCGGCGTAGTAGTACCAGAGGGAGAACAGGTTGGCGAACCACAGGGCCACGGCCACGATGGCGACCAGGATCCGGCCGCGCAGGATGGCGACCGGGTTCGCCGTGTAGTCGAAGGCGGTGTCGCCCAGCCAGATGTGGCCGTAGAGATAGCGCCGCGCCCGCACCTTCGCCCAGGCCGAATAGATGCCCAGGGTCAGGAGCGTCAGCGCGACGTTCACGATCCAGATGCGGAAGTACTCCCATCCGTCGGCAGTGAAGCGCAGCCGCTGAGCCTGGGACTCGATGGCGTCGAGGGCCGGCGGCACGCTGCTGCTGGGGCCGGTCTCGAGAAACTCGCCAAGCGACTTCGCCTCGGCTGCGCCGCTGCGCTTCGCCGCGGATCTCGCGCCCCCGTCGAGCCCGTTGCCCTGTTTTTCCTCGTTCATCGATCGGTTCGTCGACGAATCGTAGAGGAGAACGCCGATCGTGGCAGGGTGCGATCCAGACCGGCGGGTGAGAGGCTGCCGGGGCATGCCCTGTGGCCGCTTGTGACCGGCGCGCTCGAGGAACGCCACGATCGACCGTAACCTCTTTGTTTTCAAGGGTTGCGGAAAGTACTGGAGGCGATACCATGCGTCATGGCGTCGCCGCCTGCTGCGTTCCGCGCCCCCTCCGTTCGGCTATCATGCCGCAACGGATTACGGGTAGCGAGCCGGCTTGGCGGTCACCGGCAGGCTTCGCGGCGAACGGCCAGCGGAGGATGAGATGAAGGCACCTGCACCGATCGGCTCAGCGGCTTGCGCACGGACGGGACGCGGCGCACGGGCGAGGCGGCAATCCGGCCGTGTTCGCGCGTGCCTGGTCATCCTGGCTCTGGCTGCCGGGTTCGCCTGGGCTCAGGAGGCGGAGGAGCCCAGCGAACTCGACCGGGTGCTGGCGATGCACTACGAAGCGCGGGGTGGCCTCGAGAAGCTGCGCTCGATTCAGGGAGCGCGAGCCACCGGGACGATGTCGGTACAGGGCATGGAGGCCCCGTTCACGATTAGCCTGCGTCGACCGAACCAGGTTCGGGTGGAAGGCGACTTCGGCGGCATGGCCCTGATCCAGGCGTACGACGGCGAGCAGGCGTGGGGTCAGGCTCCCGGCCAGCCCAGGCCGGTTGTCTTTGAAGGAGAGGTGGCGGCTGAGCATGCCGCGGACGCCACGCTGAGCAGCCCCTGGTTCGAGTACACGGAGCTGGGCTACGAGGTGGAGCTCGCCGGCCGTGAGGAGATCGAAAGCGGCGAAGCCTGGAAGCTCGTGGTCACCGCGCCCGGCGGCGTGGTGCACCAGGTCTTCATCGGCACGGAGGACGGGCTGGAGAAGAAGAGGATCTCCAGGGCAGACTTCGGCTTCGGGCTGGAGGATTCCGAAACCCGGTTCGAGGACTACCGGGACGTCGACGGCCTGATGCTGGCGCACCGGCAGATCCGCGTCTCTTCGCTGGGTGAGATGCCGTTGACCCTGAGTTCGTACGAGATCAACCCCGAGATCGATCCGGACATCTTCTTCATGCCGGGGCAGATGGCGGATGCCGCGCTGGATCTCGCCGGCGTGCTGGAGCGCCATCGGACCGCGCGCGGCAGCTCGGCCGCCGAGGTCGAGACGGTGAGCGCCGCCGGCACCGTCGTCCTGCTCGGCTTCGAGGTGCCGATGACGGTGGCCTTCGCGCGGCCCAGTTCGTTCCGTATCGACATCGACATGCAGGGTCTGCCGATGGTTCTTGCCTACGACGGCGAGACCGCCTGGAACGTGTCGCCGATGCAGGGCGTCATCGAGCCGTCGCCGCTGCCGGAGGAGATGGTCGGAGCGGTGGGGATCCTCTCCGACTTCCTGTGGGGCGGGCTCGCGAGCACGGGGGAGGCCTCGCTGGCGGGTATCGAGAAGGTCGAGCGCGACGAGACCTACCGGCTGGACATCCTGACCGCGGACGGCGAAGTGCGCGCCCTCTACCTGGGCGGCGAGGACTTCCTGGAGCGCCGGGTTGTCTTCGACGGGGCGTTCCTCCAGTCGGCGGGAGAGATCGATGTGACGATCGCCGACTACATGGACGCGGGTGGCCTCAAGTTGCCGGGAAGGATCCGGATCGCCGTAGAGGGCGCGGTCGCCGTTGAACTGAGGATCCAGGAGGCTGAAGCCGGGGCCGAGATCGATCCCGCATCGTTTACCATGCCCGCTCCCGCCGACCCGGAGACCCCGGGTCCGGCTCACTAGGAGCTTGCGCATGCCGATCCTGTCTGCCGCCTCGACGACGCCAAGGTCCGCCGGTCGTCTTCGCGATCATGTCCTCCTCCTCGCCGCTTCGTTCGCCGTGGCGCTCCTCGTCCCGGCGTCGTTCGCGACCGCGGACGCTTCGAACGATGAGGGTGCCGAGCCGGTCGAGGACCCCGCCCTTGCCGAGACGATCGTCGTCACCGCCTCCCGGGCCGAGCAGGAGCTCGGCCAGGTGACGTCCAGCGTGTCCGTGCTGTCCGGCGACGAGCTCCGGGCCAGCGCTTCGCTTGGCCTGGACGACACGTTGCGCCGTGTGCCCGGCTTCAGCCTCTTCCGCCGCAACAGCTCGATGGTCGCCCATCCGACCAGCCAGGGCGTTTCGCTGCGCGGTATCGGGCCGAGCGGCGTCAGCCGCACGCTCGTGCTGCTCGACGGCCTTCCGCTCAACGACCCCTTCGGCGGATGGATCTACTGGGGACGGGTCGGCCGCGAGAGTCTGGACCGGATCGAGGTCGTGCGCGGCGGTGGTTCCAGTCTCTGGGGCAACTCCGCCCTGGGCGGGGTGATCCACCTGGTCACGGCGACCCCTTCGGAATCGGGCCCCGGGTTGAGCCTCTCGGCGCTCGCCGGCGACCACGGCGTGCTTTCCGGCGACGCCTGGTTCGGGCAGGGCTTCGAGAGCGCGTCGTTGACCCTGTCGGCGAGGAGCTTCGAGATGGACGGCTACCCGGTCGTGCGCGACGATCAGCGGGGCCCGATCGACGTCGACGCGTTCTCCGAGCAGACGAGCGTCGGCGGCCGGCTGGCGTTCTCCGCGGGCGAATCCGTGCAGGTCAGCATCGGCGGCGACAACCTCTCCGAAGACCGCGGCAACGGCACGCCGCTCACCGGCAACGACACGGACCTCACCTCGTTTCGGTTGAGCGCAGACATCGTCAACGGACGGGGCGATACGTGGACGGTCCGCGGCTTCACTCACGAGCAGGAGTTCGCCAGCCGGTTCAGCGCCCAGCAGGTCGACCGGTCGTCCGAGCGGCCGGCCCTCGACCAGTTCCTGGTCGACTCCGAGGCCACGGGCCTCGGTGCGCAGTGGGAGGGCGAAGTCGGCAACGGCCTGTGGGTCGCCGGCGCCGAGTGGCGCACGGTCGACGGTGCGACGAACGAGGACTTCTTCTACACGACGCAGTTCAACCGGCGCCGCACGGCCGGCGGCGACCAGTCCATCACGGGCGCCTACGTGCAGCGCCGCGCGGACTTCGGCGATCGCCTGACGCTGGAGCTCGGCGCCCGCATCGACCGCTGGAGCACAGGATCGGGCAGCCGGCTGGAGATCAACAAGGCGGACGGCTCGATCCGCCGCGACGACATGTTCGAGGATCGGGACGAGACGGCGGCGTCGCCGCGGATCGGCTTCCTCTACGCCCTCGACCTTGGCTGGAGCCTGCGCGGCTCGGTGTACGGCTCGTTCCGCGCGCCGACCGTCAACGAACTCTACCGTCCGTTCCGGGTCCGCAACGACATCACGGAAGCGAACGAGACGCTCGAGCCGGAGCGGCTCTCCGGCATCGAGTTCGGCGCCGTGCGCTATCAGGGCGGCTCCCGGCTGTCGCTCAACGCGTTCATGAACCGGGTCGAGAACCCGATCGCCAACGTGACTCTGGCTTCGATCCCGAGCAGCCGTTTCTTCCAGCCGTGTGGCTTCGTACCCGGCGGTGGCTCCTGCCGGCAGCGGCTGAATCTGGACCGCACCCGCATCCACGGCCTGGAGGCCGAGCTTCGCCAGCGGCTCGGCGACGACTGGCGGCTCGATCTCTCCTACCTCTACAGCAACGCCGAGGTCGACAGCGCTGCCGATTTCCCGGAACTCGAGGGGAAGCGCCTGGCGCAGACGCCGGAGCAGTCGGCCAGCCTGGGTCTCGAGTACTCGAACCCCGACGTGCTCCAGGCGCGCCTCGGCCTCCGCTTCGTCGGCGAGCAGTACGAGGACGACCTGAACACGCGACCGCTCTCCAGTTTCGCCGTCGTCGACCTGAGCGCCGCGCGCGCCATCAGCAGCCGATGGCACGTCTTCGCCGGTCTCGAGAACCTCCTCGATGAGGAGGTGCAGGTCGGCATCTCCGGCACCGGGCTGGTCACGATCGGCGCCCCCCGCATGGTGCATGTCGGAGTGCGCCACGTTCTGAACCCCTGAACGAAGAGGAACCGTGGCGAAAAGAGTCACAGCCGAGACCCTCTCCCGCCGCCAGCGGGAGATCTCGGTTTCGGAGTTCTTCGCCAAGAACCGCCACCTGCTCGGCTTCGATTCGCTCCGCAAGGCGCTCCTGACGACGGTCAAAGAGGCGGTCGACAACTCGCTCGACGCCTGCGAGGAGGCCGGCATCCTGCCCGAGATCCGGGTCGAGCTCGAAGCGGCCGAAGGGAACAACCGCTACGTCGTGCGGGTGACCGACAACGGCCCCGGCATCGTCGAGACGCAGGCGCCGAGGATCTTCGGGCAGCTTCTCTACGGGTCGAAGTTCCATAGCCTGAAGCAGAGCCGCGGCCAGCAGGGGATCGGCATCTCGGCGGCGGCGATGTACGGCCAGTTGACGACCGGCAAGCCGGTGTCGATCGTGTCGCGCACGGGCCCCCGGTCGCCCGCCTATGCGATGCAGGTCGTCATCGACACGAACACGAACAAGCCGAAGGCGGTCGGGAAGAAGAAGCTCGCCGACTGGGATCTCGACCACGGCACCCGCGTCGAGCTCGAACTGGAGGCGCAGTACCTGAAGGGCCGCCAGTCGGTGGAGGAGTTCCTGCACCAGGTGGCGGTGGCGAACCCCCACGCGACGTTGCACTACAGGGATCCGCACGGCGCGGAGACGGACTACGTCCGGGGCGTCCAGTCGAACCCGGAGCCGCCTAGCGAGATCAAGCCGCATCCGCACGGCGTCGAACTCGGCGTGCTGATGAAGATGCTGCAGTCGACGAAGCACGCGACGATCAGCCAGTGCCTGTCCCGGGACTTCAGCCGGGTGTCGCCGCAGATGGCGGTGGGGCTCGCCAAACGGGCCGGCATCGATCCGAAGGCGCGTCCGAACACGGTCGTGCGCAAGGCCGCCGACCAGCTCTACCAGGCGCTGAACGACTCCGCGACTCGCATCCGGCCGCCATCGACCGACTGCCTGTCGCCGATCGGCGTGCAGGAGCTGCTGGCCGGCCTGACCAGGGGCATCCGGGCGGAGTTCTACGGGGTCGAGACGCGCCGGCCGGCGGTCTACCGTGGCAACCCGTTCCAGGTCGAGGTCGGCCTGGCCTGGGGCGGCGATCTGCCCGCCGACGACCTGGCGAAGGTGCTCCGGTTCGCGAACCGCGTCCCGCTCCAGTATCTCGCCGGCTCCTGCTGCATTACGAAGGCGGTGATGGACGTCTCCTGGCGCAACTACGGCCTGACACAGTCGCGGGGTGCGCTGCCGTCCGGTCCGCTGATCGTGCTCGTGCATCTCGCCTCGGTGTGGGTTCCCTTCAGTTCCGAGAGCAAGGTCGCGGTGGCGGACTACGACGAGATCCGCAAGGAGATCAAGCTCGCGGTGCAGACCTGCGGTCGCCGGCTTGGCCAGTACGTCAAGCGCAAGGCCAGGGCCAGGAGCGAGGCCCGGCGCCGGGAGGTGTTCAACCTCTACATCGAGGAAGTCGTCAACTCGGTGGAGGCGATCACCGGCAAGGACCAGAAGCTGTTCCGGGATCGACTGCTCGCGATCAGCCGCAAGAAGACGGAGCTGGCGGGCATGCTCGAGGAGCAGGACGCCTCCGCCGATGAGCTGGAAGCCTGCGAGAACGTTCTCGTGGTCGATCCGGACGCGGAACCGGAACCTGAGCCGGCGGCGGAGCCCGCAATGGCTCCGCTACCTGCCGAAGCCGAACGCCTCCGCAGTTCGCAACTGGAGCTGGTGTGACTCCGGTGGACGAGGAGCGGCTCAGGATCCCGGCCAAGCTCGACGCCAGGGCCAAGATCGAGCACCTGGCGAAGAAGACGATCGCGATGGCCCGCCGCGAGGTCGACCCGTACGTCGACATCCCCTCGCGAACGCTCTCGAACGTCACCTTCTCGAGGCGCAAGAAGATCATCGAGATGGGCGACGCGACCCAGCGCCGCTCCCTGTTCAACCTGAACCAGGCGCGCAAGTACATGCAGACGCTCCTGGTCGCCCGCGGTTGCACCCAGCTCCTCGACGAACAGAAGACGACCAGCATCCGCGACCTCTACTACATGAGCAAGCACACCCTGGCCGACGGCAAGGAGAACACCTTCGAGGGCCAGGAGGAATCCGACCCGATCATCGAGGACCTGGAGGTCACCCTGGGCGCCCTGCGCGAGGAACTTCACCTGTTCGCGGCCAAGCGCGGCTCCGTCGTCGGTCCGCTCACCCTGGTCGATGCGGGCGACGTGATCGACCTGTCCCGGATGGGCTCGGGCGGCTGGTCGGTCCCCGGCATCGTCGAACCGGAGACGATCCGTTTCGTCGGCCACGGCGCGAAGTTCATCCTCCTGGTGGAGAAGGAGGCCGTCTGGGCCCGGCTCAACGAAGACAAGTTCTGGAAGCGCCACAACTGCATCCTGGTCACCGGCCAGGGCCAGCCCCCGCGCGGCGTCCGCCGCCTCCTGTATCGGATGGTTCACGAGTTGAACCTGCCGCTCTACGTCTTCGTCGACAACGACCCCTGGGGTTACTACATCCACTCCGTGGTCAAGCAGGGCTCGATCGGTCTCGCCTTCGAATCGAAGCGGATGGCGGTGCCCAAGGCCCGCTTCATCGGCCTCTCCAGCTTCGATCCCGCCGCCTACGACCTCTCCGAAGACGTCAGCATCCGGCTGAACGACCAGGACCGGGCCCGCGCCAGGGAGATCATGAACTACGAGTGGTTCAGGGCGAAGGCCTGGCAGAAGGAGATCAAGAACATGCTCGGTGCCGGGGTCAAGTGGGAACTCGAGGCCCTGTCGAGCAAGGGCCTCTCCTTCGTCACCGAGGAGTTCCTGCCGAAGAAGATCGCCGACCGCGACTGGATCTAGCTCACCACTCTCCCAGTTCCACCGCCGGCGTCTCCGGTAGCTCTTCGGCCAGCAGCCAGCGCGCGAAGACAACGCCCTCGTTGTAGCCGGCGGTGCTGATCCAGTTCTTCGGCGCCTCCCGGTGGCTGAGGTAGATGACGTAGCTGCCGTCCGTCTCGGCCTCGGCGGTCTGCTTGTTGACGCACACCTGGAAGTCGTCGTAGTTCGTCGACTGCATCAGGTAGTTCCAGGTCTGGAGGCCCCAGTAGCACGCTTCGGGTGACCGGAAACGCACCTTGAGGTACTCGTGTTCCTGCAGCCGGAAGCGGCAGAAACAGTAGATGTTGTCGACTGTTCCCCAGCCTCCCTGTTCCGGGTCGAACTCCCAGGGCGCGCAGAACTCGTTGAAGGGCAGGTGCACCGGCAGCGGCGCGATCCAGGTCGTGCACATGAAGAACATCGCCATGCTGCGGATGCGCCGTGCCAGCTCGGCGTCGTCGAGGGGCAAGGCGGGCGGCTGCGGCGAGGCGTTCTCGATGCTGAGGATGCTCTCTGTCGACGTCGCGTGGTCGAAGAAGTACTCGCGGGTGAAGAGCGAGACCGAGTCTTCATCGATCCGGAACTCGTTCGGACCCTGAGGGTTCGCCGTCAGCTTGATCTCGAACGCCCCGTCGTCCTCGAAGGCGATGTCGCGGTGGTTCACGTTCAGCGTGACCCGGTCCGCCAGTTCGCCGTTCGGATCGCCACCGTAGAGGCAGAAACTCAGGTAGCAACTGTCGAAGCGCCGCCCCCGGATGACGTACTCCTGGTCGCCGCGGACCTGGGAGAAGTAGTAGACCGCGTCCACGTTGTCGCCGTAGAGCTTGCGGGTCCCGTCGGTGAGTCGCACGAGCCGTGGCCGGAGGGGGTCGTTGTGGAGGTAGAAGTCGACGGTTATCTGCATCAGGTGGAACAGGTGCTGGTAGCCGTCCACGTGGCCCTGGTGGTCGAGTTCCTTCTCGGGATCGAGGAACGTCTGCTCCGCGTTGCGGATCACATCCAGGAACTCGTGCAGCGCCTGCCGGCTTTCGAAGTCGCTATCGCTCATCTCTGTGTCTCCAGGCTGATCTCTGGGTTTCCAGAAAGGCCAGATAGTGGGCGTACTCGTTGTCGATGTCCGCCGGCGTGATGCCGATCTGCTCCAGCGAGTACTCGTGGACGCCGTGCTTTCCCCGGCGCTCCTGCCGCAGGAACCGCTCCATCCTGCCCCGATCCTCCGGCCTCAGGTCCCAGCCGAGGCGGGAGTAGATCGCGTCGACGACCGACATCTGGTCCTTGACGAAGTCATCGAAGAAGACGTCGACCATCTGTTCCTCGCGGTCGAGTTCGCGGCGGTCGCGCAGGAACCGGGCGAAGTAGTCGGCCCAGATCCGGAGTTGCTCCCGCCCCGTTCGCCGCGTGTCCTCGTGATCCGAGTAGAACGACCGCATCGACGAGATCAGACTCCCGACCGAGGGCACGACGTCGACCGGGTGACGATGGGTCACGATGACCCGGGCATCAGGGTAGACCTCGAAGAGAGACCGCAGCCGCATCAGGTGGACCGGCGATTTCAGCAGCCAGCGGCGGCTCGGAACGCCGCCCGACTGAAGGAACTGCAGGAACCGCCGGTGCCACCGCAGGTTGGCTGCCTGGTCGGTGCTGGCGAGCCAGTCGTGGTACTCCGGCAGCCAGGCCATGGCCATGTACTGGAAGCTCGCGAAGTTGAGCGCCGTGATGCCGACGCACTCCTGCGGTGAGTCGGCCGTCATGTAGTGCTTGCGCCGGAAGTCCGGGACGAGCCGGAAGATCTGGTCGAACTCCCGCCGCACGGACTCGATTCGCTCATTGTCCTGGTAGTCGTCCGGCTTCGGCGCCGGGTGGGGCAGGAGGCACTCCCAGGACAGCGGCGCCCGGTGATCCCGGTCCAGGTGCAGCAGGGCGTGGAGGATCGTCGTCCCGCTCCGCGGCATGCCGACGATGAAGACCGGCGCGCGGAGCGACTCGTCGCCGATCTCGGGGTGCTCCGCCAGCGCCCCTTCGACCCTGGAACGTGATTCGGCCGAGCGCTGCACGGTGCCGCGCGCGGCCAGCCGCCCGAACGTGCTCAACCGGGCATGCGTTTCGAGCCCGTGTACAAGGCGCTCGAGCCCCTCCCGGAACATCGGATCGCGCACCTCGAAGCCGCTGGCCTGCCGCGCCTTCTCCAGAATCCGCTCCGCGTCCAAGGCGAAGGGCTTCAGGCCGCACCGCCGGGCTACCGCCCCGACACGGTTGACGGCCCTGAGCGCGACCGGCTGCCGGATCCGGATCGACGGACTTGCCAAACCTCAGGTCAGCTTCTTCAGCTTGGCGGCAATCGACATGTCGCCCTTGACCTTGATCTTCCCGGACGCCACCGCCATGAACGGCTTGATCTCCTTGCGCTGCAGCTTGCCGAACGTGTCGATCGACATCCGCACCGTGCAGTCCGACTCGACCTCCTGGCCGGACACCTTCGAGACGATGTTCGCCTCACCCGTCCCGTCGATCAGCATTTGCTCCTCGTCCAGCAGGAAGAGCAGCCTCTTCCCGAGCGGATCGATGGCCTCCGCCTTGGTCGCCATGTCGGCAACGAACTCGTCGATCGTCATCACACCTCCCCAGTCGTCGGAGCCGCGGATCCTAGCGCCGCGCCGCCGGAAACGCCCTTGCCACCTCCCGCGTCATGTCCCAGCGGTCGAAGCCCTGGCGGCCCCAGTCGAGGCCGCGGCGGACGATGACGAGGTCGTGGGAGGGGACGATGACGACGTACTGGCCGCGGTTGCCGGCGGTGGAGTAGGCGTCCCCGGGGACGTCCTTGCGCTCGTCGGGGACGAGCCAGAACTGGCCCCCGTAGAAGTTGCCGCGTTCGGCGGTCGAGGGGGCCGGAGTGCGGACGAAGTCGATCCAGTCCTCGGAGAGCAGGCGCTCGCCGTTCCAGACACCGTTCCGGAGGTAGAGGAGGCCGAAGCGGGCGAGGTCGCGGGCGTTGGTGTAGACCTGACTGCTGAGGATGAAGTCGCCGAAGCGGTCGGTGCTCAGCAGGGTGTTCCTCATGCCGATGGGGTCGAGGAGGCGCTTGCGGGGGAACTCGTGGTACTTCGTCTCGCTGCCGAGGGCGCGCTTCATCGCGTAGACGGCAAGCAGGGTGTCGTAGTTCTCGTAGTCCCAGTTGGCGCCGGGTTCCCGGATCAGGGCGCGGCGGCGGGCGCCTTCGACGGAGCTGGCGCCGGCCCAGTAGGACATGCCGGAGCCGACGGCGTACTCCTGGCCGCCGTTGTCGACGGTCTGCAGGCCGCTCGACATGTTCAGCGCGTGGCGGAGCGTGATCGCGGAGCGCGGGTCGGTCTCCGCCGCGGCGGCTTCCCTGGGAAGGAAGTCGAAGCCGAGGGGGTCGTCGAGCGCCAGCTTGCCGTCGTCGACCAGCATGCCGATCAGCGTCGAGGCGATGCTCTTCGCCGTCGACCAGGTGCGGGTCCTCGTCGTCATGTCGACGCCGTCCGCGTAGCGCTCGTGGACGATCTTGCCGCCATGGACGACGAGCAGGCTGAGTGTGACCTGCTGCGGCGACTCGCGGTCGAAGGCCCAGTCGGAGGCGGCCTGGAGCGCGGCGGCGTCGACATCGGCGGACAGCTTGATCGGGCCGGTCTTGTCGCCGTCCGGCCACGGGATCTTCGCCGCATCGCCGGCCGGTGGCGGCATCTGGATGGCAGGCAGGCCGTCCGCGTCCGCCAGGGTCTGGTCCGGCGCCATGACGACGCAGCCGATCCCCTCCCGGAAGGCGGCCCGCATCTTCGGCACGCCGTGGCCCGAGCCGATCGTCACGGCCTGGCGTTCCCGGTCGACCTCGTAGTCGCCGCCTTTCGCGGTTCCGACCGGCTCCGGCAGGTAGGCCAGTTCCTGCGCGAAGACCTGCTCGAGGGTCCGGTTCGATGTGAACAGGCCGTTGCACATGAAGATCGCCTGCTGGCCCTGGCGGACCATCTGCCGCTGCGGCTGCCAGTAGTCCCAGGTCTCCTCCTGCTGGGCCGCGGCCGGGAGGGCCGCGAGCAGAACGGAGACGACCAGCGCGGGGTGCAGGGACTTCATCGGTTCGATCCTCCTTCAGCCCAAGGTAGCAGCATCGTCGCGAGCACCCAGCCAGTACAGGTTCTGCCGGCCGCCGGATCCGTCCGAGCGGTAGCGGGCGACTTCGACAAGCGGCAGGCCGTGGACGAGTCGATCGAGTTCGGGTGCGTCGGTGTGGTGGCAGTAGCGCCGGGCTGGGTGCGCGGGTCTTCTGACCCGCTGCCGCCGGAGGCGGCGGGCGGATCGTCGCCGGCTTTGCCGGCGGCCTTCGGGTTCGGCCGGCCCCCAACGCAGCAGGTGATCGCCGGGTTCGAGTTCCGCCGGATCGACGTCTGCTTCCGAGGCCCAGCCGAGCCGTCGGTTCTCGAATCGGGGATCGTCGGCGAACTGCCAGCAGGTCAGCGCGAGGAGGCCGCCGGGCGCGACCGCGGCCGCCGCGCGTTCGAGGGTGCGGCGGCGGGTGTCGAAGCCGGGTAGGTGGTGGAGGACGCCGAAGAGGACGACGAGGTCGCACGTCGCGGCGTCGAGCGGGCACTTCTCGATGTCGTCGACCTGGAAGCCGATGTGGTCGAGGCCGGCGGTGGCGGTTCTGGCGTGGTCGATCAGCTCGGCGCTGAGATCGATGCCGGCGTAGGTGAATGGGCGGCGCCCGCGGAGATCGGGGTTGCGTTCCAGAAAGAGCGCGAAGCGGCCGTTGCCGCAGCCGAGATCGAGCACGCGAAGCGGGCTGTCCGTGGCCTGAGCCGCGGTCTCCACGACGCGTCGCCAGCCCGGCCAGCCGCCGGGGTGCCGGGTGCGGTCGAAGTCGGCGGCATGGCGGCTGTAGAAGTCGCGGTTGATCCGGCGGAGGGCGGCTTTGGCTGCCGTGTTCATGGGGAAGGCGCCCGGATGCCGGCCAGAAGGCCGGCGCACCGGCAGTCGGACGCTACGGTGCGCCCAGGCTCAGGCCGCCGTCAACGGTGAGGAGCGCTCCGGTGATCCAGTCGTTCGCCGGGTCGCAGAGAAAGACGACGGCGCGGGCGACGTCGTCCGGCTCGCCTACGCGGCCCAGCGGCACCTGCTCGCCGAAGCCGTCGAGGAAGGCGGCGACCTCCTCGGGCGGCATGACCGTCTCGAAGATCGGCGTGCGCACGACTCCGGGAAGCACCGCGTTGACGCGGATCCGGTCGCTGGCCAGTTCGGCCGCGAGGCTGCGGGTCAAGGCGTCGACGCCGGCCTTCGCGGCGGTGTAGACGGAGCAGTTGGCGAGCGGCGATTGAGTGAGCGACGACGAGATGTTGACGATCGAGGCGTCGCCGCGGCCTGCCCGGAGATGGGGGATCGCGGTGCGGGTCGCGAACAGCACGCCCTTCAGGTCGACGTCGACGACCAGGTCGACCGGGTCCGGCTCGTTCTCGTCACTCCCGGCGGCGAGCGGACCGGCGCGGTAGACCCCGGCGCAGTTGACCAGGGCGTTCAGCCCGCCGAGTTCGCGGGCCGCTTCGTCGACCATCCGTCGCGCGCCGTCCGCGGTCGACACGTCGCCGGCGACGGCGACGGCGCGCAGACCGAGCGAGCGCAGGTCGGCGGCCGCGGCTTCGACGACATCCCGGCGGCGGCCGCCGAGGGCGATGCGGCATCCGTTCTCTGCCAGCGCGCGGCCGATCGCCAGTCCGATGCCGCTGCCGCCGCCCGTGACCAGGGCCGCCCGCCCCTCGAAAGGTGCTTCCGCAGCGTTCTCTCCGGCTGTGATCGTCATCGCCGAGTTGCTCTCAGTCGCCCGGCGCCGCCGTAGTAGGTTCCCGTCATGGCGGCGACAATAGCCCCGAAGCGCTACTCGTTCGAGCCCGAAGCGCACGCGGCGGAGCTCGACGCGATCATCGGCGCTATCGAGAGCGCCTCACGGTTCGAGGAGCGCGACCTCGAGAATCTGCTGCGCCGCCACCCGAAGGACGGCAGGGGTTTCTTCTCGAAGAGCGAGTTGATCCGCGGCTACCGGGCGCTTCGTCCCGGGTCATCGGGCGAGCAGGCGTTCGTCGACCGGGTGAGGATGAAGCCGGTCCGTACCCGGAGCGGCGTCGCGCCGGTGACCGTGCTGACCAAGCCCTTCCCGTGCCCGGGCCGGTGCATCTTCTGTCCCAGCGACGTGCGGATGCCGAAGAGCTACCTGTCGTCCGAACCCGGCGCGCAGCGGGCCGCAGAGCACCAGTTCGACCCCTTCCGGCAGACCCTCTCTCGCCTGCGTTCCTTCCGCCACACCGGGCATCCGGTCGACAAAGTGGAGCTGATCGTCCTCGGCGGCACCTGGTCGAGCTACCCGGAGGCGTACCGGATCTGGTTCGTGCTGCGCTGCTTCGAGGCGATGAACCGTTTCGCCGAAACGCTCGGATCGGCGGCGGCGGATCCGCTCGCCCATTTCGAACCCGTCGTCGACTTTCGCGAACAGGGCGAGACGGTCGAGGGCGCGCTGCTGGCTCCAGCGGCGGCTGCCGGCAACGATGCGGCCGTCCGGCGGCGCGGGTACAACCAGGTCGTCTCCGACTGGACCTCCGCGCATCCGCGAGCCGCGGACCAGGCCCGGCGTCAGACCGCGAGCTGGGCGGACCTCGAAAGGGCACAGCGCGAAAACGAGACAGCGGCCGCTCGCTGCGTGGG
This sequence comes from Thermoanaerobaculia bacterium, assembly GCA_022826745.1. Classification (GTDB taxonomy): domain Bacteria; phylum Acidobacteriota; class Thermoanaerobaculia; order Multivoradales; family Multivoraceae; genus Multivorans. The sequence goes on from JAJDUI010000028.1 coordinate 29,306, forward strand.
TCTGTCGCTCGAGACCCGTCCCGACTGCCTGGACCGGGCCGAGGCGCTCTTCATGCGCCGCCTGGGTGCGACCAAGGTGCAGATCGGCGTCCAGAGCATGGACGACGACGTTCTGGCTCTGAACGGGCGGGGCCACGATGTGGCCCGAACCCGGCGGGCGGTCGGTCTGCTGCGCCGGATGGGGTTCAAGATCCAGGCGCACTGGATGCCGAACCTCCTCGGTTCGACGCCGGCGAAGGATTGCGAGGACTTCGACCGCCTGTTCGACGATCCGGAACTGCGCCCGGACGAACTGAAGGTCTACCCGTGCTCCCTGATCGAGAGCGCCGAGCTGATGGCCTACCACCGCCGTGGCGACTGGCGGCCCTACGACCGGGCCGAGTTGCTGGACGTGCTCGTCCACAGCCTGGGCGCGACGCCGCGCTACTGCCGGCTGACGCGGGTGATCCGGGACATCCCGGGGACCGACATCGTGACCGGCAACCGGACGACGAACCTGCGGCAGGTGGCCGAGGCCGAAACGTCGGCCCGCGGCCTCCGCTGCCGGGACATCCGCGCCCGCGAGGTCGGCGGCCGCCCGGTCGATCCGCGCCGGCTTCGCCTGCGGCGCACCGACTACGATGCGTCTGGCGGCCGGGAGGTCTTCCTCGAGTTCGCGACCGCGGAGGACCGGATCGCGGGGTTCCTGCGGCTTCGGCTGCCCGCGCCGGCCGGTATGGAAGAAACCTCGCTCCCGGAGCTGGCGGGCAAGGCGATCATCCGCGAGGTTCACGTCTACGGCGCAGTGGTCGGACTGGGCGAGCGGGAGAAGGGCCGGTCGCAGCACGTCGGTCTCGGCCGGCGGCTGATCGCCGAGGCCCTGGGCATCGCGGCCGGCGCCGGCTTCGAGCAGGTGGCCGTCATCTCCTCGGTCGGCACCCGCGAGTACTACCGCCGGCTCGGCTTCGAGGACGGCGAGCTGTACCAGCACCGGCCGGCGCGGGAGCCACTGGAGGCGTCCTCGTGAGCGCTTTGACCACCGACCTCTACCAGTTGACGATGGCCCAGGGCTACTGGCAGCACGGCCGTCACCTGGACCGGGCCAGCTTCTACATGTCGATGCGCCGGACCCCGTTCGGCGGCGGTTTCGCCATCGCGGCGGGGCTGGAGCAGATCGTTGCCTTTCTCGACGGGCTGCGCTTCGAGCCCGAGGACATCGACTATCTGCGGAGCCTCTCGGGCGGTAACGGCGGCCCGCTGTTCGCGCCCGAGTTCCTCGACGCGCTGCCGGCGCTCGATCTGTCCGTGTCGCTCGCCGCGGTCCCGGAGGGCACCGCCGTCTTCGCCCGGGAGCCGCTGCTTCGGGTCGAGGCGCCCCTGCTCGTCGGCCAACTCATCGAGACGCCGATCCTCAACATCATCAACTTCCAGACCCTGGTGGCGACCAAGGCGGCGCGGCTCTGCCACATCGCGGCGCCCGGCCAGCCGGTGCTGGAGTTCGGCCTGCGCCGGGCGCAGGGCTTCGACGGCGCGCTCAGCGCCTGCCGCGCGGCCTACGTCGGCGGCTGCACCGCGACCTCGAACGTACAGGCGGGCCAGCGCTTCGGCATTCCCGTGCGCGGCACCCATGCCCACAGTTGGGTGCAGGCGTTCGACTCGGAACCCGAAGCCTTCGGCGCCTTCGCCGAGACGATGCCGAACAACTGCGTGCTGCTCGTCGACACCTACGACGTCGACCGGGGAATCGAGAACGCGATCGCCATCGGGCGGGAACTCGAACGGCGGGGCCAGCGGCTGCTCGGCATCCGCCTCGATTCGGGCGACCTGCTGCAGCAGAGCCGCGGGGCGCGGCGCCGACTGGACGAGGCCGGGCTCGAGGACGTGGCGATCGTGGTCAGCGACAACCTGGACGAGAAGCGGATCATGGAGCTGCGGCAAGCGGGGGCGGCGATCGACACTTGGGGGGTCGGCACATCCCTGGTCACGGCTGCGGGGGGCGGCGCGCTGGGGGGTGTGTACAAGCTGTCGGCCATCCGGCGCGCCGGCGAAGAGCGATGGCGGCCGGTGTTCAAGCTCGGCGCCGGCGTCGGCAAGGCGTCCCTGCCGGGGCGGTTGCAGGTGCGCCGGTACCGCTCTGCCGGCGGTGCGCTGGAGCGGGACGTGATCTACACCCGGGACGCCAGGACCGGACCGGGTGCGGAGCCCGACCCGGCGGGCGGCCGCGACCTGCTGACGCCGGTCCTCGACCGCGGGCGGCTGCTGAATCCGCTGCCCACGCTGGAAGCCTGCCGCGAGGTCGCCGGCCGGGAAGTGGCTGGCCTGCCCATCGGCCTGCTCGATCTCGACTGCCAGGCAAAGGCGCCGGTGGAGGTCGCGCCGGAGCTGCTCGAGCTGTGTGACGAGCTGGCCGCGGAGCATCGGGTTTCCGACCGTTCGGAATGAGCTGAGGGCGTCCCCTCCGGGGCCGAAGTGTCTTGCGCTTGAGGCATTTGGCGGCCAGTCGTTCATAATCCCGCATGGCCGCTTCGGATACTGGCGGTGCCGTGCGCCGCTTCGACGACCTGTACGAACACGGGTTCGCGCGCGTGGCCGTGTGCCTGCCGCGGGCGGAGATCGGGGATCCGGCGGCGAACCTGGAGCGCACGCTCGCCCTGGCGCGCCGCGCGGACGAGCTCGATGCCGTGGCGGCGGTCTTCCCCGAACTGAACCTGAGCGGCTACTCCCTGGACGACCTGTTTCACCAGTCGGCGGTGCTGGACGGCTCGAAGGCGGCCCTCCTCGAACTGGCGGAAGCGTCGCGGGACTTTCGGACCGCGCTGATCGTCGGGCTGCCGCTGCTGGTCGACGGCGCGGTCTTCAACGTCGCGGCGGTCGTGTGTACGGGGAGGATCGCCGGGATCGTGCCGAAGATCTACCTGCCGAACTACCGCGAGTACTACGAGAAGCGCTACTTCGCGGCCGCCGAATCGCGCCGCTCCGAGGTCGTGTCCCTGGGCGGCGAGGACGTTCCCTTCGGCGAAGACCTCCTGTTCGACCTGGGCCCCGTCCCCGGGTTCCGCTTCCACGTCGAGATCTGCGAGGACCTGTGGTCGCCGCTGCCGCCGAGCACGCACGGCGCGCTGGCCGGGGCGTCGGTGCTGTTCAACCTGTCGGCGAGCAACGTGACGATCGGCAAGGCCGACTACCGGCGGCTGCTGTGCGCGTCGCAGTCGGGACGGTCGGTGGCCGCCTACGTCTACGCCGGGGCAGGCGCCGGCGAGTCGACCACGGACCTGGCCTGGGACAGCCACGGCCTGATCTACGAGAACGGCGAACGGCTGGCCGAGTCGGAGCGCTTCAGCCAGGAGGCCCAGATTCTCACGGCCGACCTCGACCTGGAGCGGCTGGCGCAGGAGCGGCTTCGCATGTCGACGTTCCGGGACGCGGCGCGCCGGGAGTCGGCTGCCGGGCGGTTCCGGCGGGTCGGCGTCGCTGTGGAGCGTCCGGCCGCCGCGGTGGCGCTCGAGCGGGAGATCCCGCGCTTTCCGTACGTACCGGCGGACAGCGGTGAGCGGGACGAGCGCTGCGCCGAGGCGTTCGACATCCAGGTCGCGGGCCTGGTCCAGCGCCTGCGCGCGACCGGCATCGAGAAGGTCGTGATCGGCGTCTCGGGCGGGCTCGATTCCAGCCACGCGCTGATCGTCTGCGTGCGCGCCGTCGACAGACTCGGTCTGCCGCGGGCGAACATCCTCGCCTACACGCTGCCCGGCTTCGGCACTTCCTCACGCACCTACGAGAACGCGAAGCGCTTGATGGCAGCGCTCGGCGTCACCGCGTCGGAGATCGACATCCGGCCGGCCAGCGAGCGGATGCTGGAATCGATCGATCACCCCTACAGCCGGGGGGAGCGAGGGGCGGACGTCTACGACGCCACTTTCGAGAACGTCCAGGCCGGTGAACGCACGTCTCATCTGTTCCGGCTGGCCAATCTGAACCGCGGCCTCGTCATCGGTACGGGCGATCTCTCCGAGCTGGCGCTGGGCTGGTGTACGTACGGCGTCGGCGACCAGATGGCCCACTACAGCGTGAACTCGTCGGTTCCCAAGACCCTGATCCAGCACCTGATCCGCTGGGAGGTCGAGCGCGGCGAGTTCGGCGCCGAGGCCAGCGAGACCCTTCAGTCGATCGTCGACACGGAGATCTCACCGGAGCTGGTGCCGGCGGCGGAGGGACCGGATGCGGACAACGGGGAGCCCGCCCAGTCGACGGAGGCGGTCATCGGTCCCTTCGAGCTCCAGGACTTCCACCTCTACTACCTGAGCCGGTACGGCTACCGGCCGAGCCGCGTCGCCTTTCTCGCTCACCACGCCTGGGGCGACCGGAACCGCGGCGCCTGGCTCGACACGATGCCCGAGAGCGACCGGCGCGAGTACACGCTCGGCGAGGTCAGGCACTGGCTCGAGGTGTTCCTGGTCCGGTTCTTCGGCACCAGCCAGTTCAAGCGTTCGGCGCTGCCGAACGGCCCCAAGGTGGGGTCGGGCGGGTCGCTGTCGCCGCGAGGGGACTGGCGGGCGCCTTCGGACGGCGGACCGGCGGTGTGGGTCGAGGAACTGCGACGCAACGTGCCGTAGGTGGCAGCGCTGACGTAGCCCTCGTGTAGGTGCGCCGGCCCTCTGGCCGGCATCCGGGCTTCGACGTCAGCCCCAGTCCGAGGCGTCGTCCTCCGAACTGGCGATGTGAACGCCGGCCTCTTGCCAGCGCTTCATCGAGGCTTCGACTTCGGCTGTGAAGTCCGCCAGGTAGTGACCTCGGCGTTCCGGGTCGGGCACGGCCACCGCGGACATGCAGTCGGCGAGGACCTGCAGGCGGCTTGCCGGAACGTCCCTGGCCTTCATCTCGACCAGCAGGTCGTCGACCGTGCTGCGTACGCAGTGGCTCGCGGCCTGGCCGGCGACGACCAGGGCGTCGGCCCGAAGTAGCCAGTCGATCAGCTCCTCGTTCCGTTCGTCGAGCTTCTCGCCGTCGTGGCGGACGAGAACCTCCGGCGAGAGCACGGAGTAGAACTCCGTCAGAGGATTCGTGCCCTTGATCAGGATCGGCGTCTCGGCGCCGCGCGCGTAGCTGAAGAACAGCCTGGCTTCCTGGACGGCGCCGACCAGGCCGTGGCCCTTGCTGCCGAGGAAGCAGTGCGGCGGCCACAGGTAGAGGCGGTACTTCCCGGTCGCCTCGAGGCGCCGGCAGTAGTCCAGGGCCTGATGCCTGAGCCAGTCGTGGCTGCCGTCGCCGAACCAGCCGGCGAGGGCCGGGTTGGGAACCGCTTCGCCTGCTTCGACCTCCGAGGCGAGGACTTCCCGATAGCTGTCGAGCTGCTTGCCGGAAGCGTCCACCCAGAACGACGAGAAGAAGATCTGCCGCGGCGTGTGGCTGTCGAGGCTGGATGCGATCTCGGTCAGGTTGCCGAGGTTGCGGTAGATGAAGCGGACGACTCGATCCGTGTCCTCGATCGCTCCGCGGCCCGAACGGCCGCCGACGTAGAGCGCGCCCTCGGGCAGGCAGAAGTCCCGCTGCTCGTCGACCAGCAGGAGTATGCGTCGCGTCCTGTCGTCCGCCGCGGGAGAGAGTTTGTGGCGGCTACGCCACTCGGCCGCCCGTGCCGCGACCTCGTTCGGGTCGGGGTCGTACGACCAGTCGCCGGAGCGGTAGGGGTCGGCAGTCGTGCCGCAGCCGTCTGGGAGGGGCAGGAGAGCCATGTCGAGCAACGCTAGCAATCCCGAAGCAACCGCCCCGTATTCCTTTCGCGGCCGGTCGGTGTCCTGGCGCCCGTGACCGATATCGCCTGATCGGTTCGTCGCCGGTCCTTCCTCTACGTGCTACGGTTCCTACCCGATGTTCCGTTTCGCCGGGCCGTTGCCCTTGGTCACCCCCCCCCCCCCCCCCCGAATTTTCCGGGTGCGGCGGCCGGGCCGGTTCACGACAAGCCGCCTCTAGAGCGAGTACCGTGCCGCGGGGTCGGCGCGAGTGGCGGCCGTTCGCTGACGCGAGCGGCGGGAAGTTCTTACAGCCGCTGACGGTTTCGTGACGCGGGCTGGTGATGCTTCCGAAGGACCGCGAACGGCCGCTCCGGGTGACTAGCGTCTACTTGGACATGGCTCGTTCGAGGACAGGAGCAACCGCCCGTTTCCGCGTCTTCGGGAGCGCTGGAGCATGTTCTCGCGGGCGCCCGGAGGAGCGGCGATGAACCGCATGGCCGTCCTTCTTGCGGTCATGCTGGCCATCCAGGCTCAGCCAGCGCAGAGGGAACGCGAGTTCACCTGGCGAGACGGCGACGAGGTCCACAAGGTCTACCTGGTGGAGGACGTGGATGAGGTGATGGAGGAGCTGGAGGAGGTCGCGACCAAGGGGAACTCTCCCGCCGAGCGAAAGCACGGTCAGCGCTGGCTCGCCGCGGTCGGCGCGGCGCAAACCGCCGAGGAGCCGGTGTTCAGATCCCCGGGCGGCAGTCTGATGACGCTTCCGGGCGGCGTTCTCGTCCTCCTGAAGGAAGGCGTACCGGATGGGATTGCCTTCCTGGCGGCGAACGGAGTGGCGCCCGGCCGGGTAGAGCCCGTGACCGGGCTTGAGCGGGCCTGGTTCGTCTCGACCCGTCCCGGCTTCGCCTCGCTGGAGCTGGCGAACCGACTGGCCGAACTGGAACAGGTGGAGGTGTCCATCCCGAACTGGCTGCGGGAGGAGGGGACGAGGTGAAGGCGCGGTCAGGGCGCCTCGGCTGCAGGCTGCTCGCCTTGCTCTTCCTCGCGGCCACCGCGGCCGGCGCTCAACCGGCGGACGTCACGGTCAGCCGCGTCGTGGGCAGCGGCGGCGTTCTGGCCGTCTACTTCCAGAACCCGAACGACAGCACGATCAGCCACTATCGCGTCTCGCTCTGGACGAGCACGGCCGGGTGGCGGACGGCGGCGTTCCCGGCCTCCGAGGCTCGCGAGTCAGGCGGAGAACTCTACGTGCTCGTTCGCGAGGTCGAGGAGTTCTGGTACGACCAGGCAACGGCGGACCCGACCGACGACGCCTTCGTCGACGAGATCAAGACGCTTGTCGGCATCGACGTGACGAACGGCGGCTCCGGCTACACGAGCAGTCCCGTCGTCAATATCTCGGGGTCCGGCGCGGGCGGCAAGGACACGACGGGTCTCGCCCGCCTGCGGGGCTACAGCCCGGGAGGCTCGATCGACCGGATCGAGATCACGAATCCTGGTTGCGACTACAACCTGTACTGGGAGACCGACGTCGAACTCGTGGGCGGCGGCGGCACGGGCGGCGCGGTAACCGTCATGACCGGTAACGTGGCTGGCACTTCGCCCCGGATTCGGTCCGCTGACATTCGGGATCCCGGTTCCGGCTATACGTCTCGGCCTGGCATCGCATTCGTGGACTCCTTCGGCAACGGTTCCGGGGCACGGACCGATCTGACTCTGGAGGTCAGGTACTCCGTGACGAGCATCACGCTGGACGACGGGGGGTCCGGCTACACGACCGCACCCAACGTCAGAATCGACTCCAGTCCCACGGCCGGGGGAATCACCGCCACCGCCACGGCAGTCGTTCAGAACGGCGCGGTCACTTCCATCACCGTCGTCGACCCGGGCAGCCTGTACAGAAGCGACAGGCCGTCGCCGGCGGTAAACATCGACCACCCGGGCGGCTCCGGCACCCGCGCCACCGCGACTGCCGTTCTTGGCGACGGAGCGGTCTACATTGGAGCCGAGGTCAACAATCCTCCCGAGGGCAGTTGCTACACCTTGACCGAGGTGGACGAGCACGGCGCCTTCCTGCGGGGAACGCAGGTCGTGGTGGATCCTCCTCCCTCGGGCAGAACGGCGGAGATCGTCACAACGGATCCGGGTTTCGTCCACAGCAAAGTCAGGGGCGTCAAGAGTGTCGATGTCACGTCGGTGGGGTCCGGCTACACGTCCGCTCCGGCCGTGAACTTCTTCAACGAACGGACGCGTCAACCCTTGACGGCCGACCCGGGCGAATTCCTCCCTACCGCCGTCGCGCATGTGACGCCGTACAACGAGGGCTCGGGCCCGGTCGAGACGATCGACCTTTCGGAGACCGATCTCCGCTACACCGGCGTTCCCACCGTCACGATCAGCGGCGGGGGCGGAACCGGCGCCACGGCGACCGCCGTCATGCTGGACCAGGACACGGCCGAGCTGACCGTAGGCAGGACCTACCACGCGAAGGTGGAGGCGATGGCCTCGGGCGTCTGGCGGACCTACACGCCCGCGAGCCTGTCGGAAACCGCGGCCTTTCCGTCCGGGACGCCGGCCGAGATGGCGGAACCGGTGCCGAACTTCTACGAGACGGACCGGGGAACCTGGCCGCCGCACGTACGCGCGACCGTTGCGGAGTTCCCCGATGTCTGGCCGCGGATGGCCACCACGAACAACGCCTCGGGCGATTTCGATTTCAACGAGGCGGTGGTCCTCCACCTGGAGTCGGGCAAGGAGCACTGGTTCAAGTACTGGTCCGGCTCGACCGCCTGTTCGCGGTCGCCCAGGAACGAGTACGCGCCGTGCGTCAGCACCGACTTCAGCCGGGTCGTCTTCGAGCCGCTCGACTGGACCGGCGCCACGCCCGATCTGGAGGTCGAGCACTACAGCGAAGACTCGAACGACCACTTTCCGTTGCCGAGAGACGCCCGGCTGAACAACTTTGGCCCCGTAACCGATTGGCGCTGGTGGGGGTCGTTCTGGCACTTCATTCGGGTAAGGGCAACCGACGACTCTCCGACCGACAGCGGCTACTACCTGCTTGAAGTGCGGGCGCCGCCGGAGTTCGACGACGCGGCGGCGCCGCCGGAGGCTCTGATCGAGAACGGAGACTGGCGTCTCTGGGGCGCGCTCGTTCCGCCCGGCGGCGGCTCGGTTACGGGCTTCTTTCCCAGGAACTCGCCGCGCGTCAGCCCCATGTTCCTGAAGACGGGCGCAAGCCAGATGGACCTGATCTCGTGGGTGTCGACAACGTTCGGCGCGCGCACCGGGAAGAGATGGGGCGCCAAGGATATGGACGTGGAGCTGTACGACGGCGCAGGCACGAAGCTCCATGCGGTGGACGTCGGGATGGACCCGTTCAACGCGGACTTCTTCGTCATGCGGCGTCTGCTGGGGGCCAACTCCCACTACAAGTTCTCGCTCTGGTCGCGTACGGCGGCACCCTACGAGTTTCACGCGTACGAGGTGGTCGAGCCGCCGTCGACAAGGGCCGGGGCGATCGAGCTCTCGCTCAAGGAGGGCGAGGAGGCCATGCGGATCCGGGGCGGCAACATCGCGCCGGCCGGAGACACGGACTACTTCACGTTCGAGGTGCCCACGGCCCAGGATGTCCTCTTGCGGGCGTGGGCCGAGGGCACGTACTTCAAGGAGCTGCGGGGGAACTTCGACGACTCCGCCGCGCCGGGCGACCTGAAGATACAGGGGCGGTTGATCCGAGTGGAATCCGGCAGGGAGGTGGTTCTGAGACGCGGCTACCCCACGCGGTTCAGCGAGAACCGGGCCGTCGGCAACGGCTGGAACGGGTTCACCATCGCGGCCTCGCTCGATGCGGGCACGTACTACGTGGCCGTGGAGGGCCTGGGCACGAACACGGGCCCTTACGCCATCGGCCTGTACCCGGACTACGATGGGCGTTTCCACAAACTCTCGCGAGGGCTTCGGACTCCGGTCACGGGAGGGAACCCCGTCTCGTGCTCCTCGGACTCACGGTCTCAGGATCCGCTGAGGACGTGCCAGTTCAATCTTGATCTGATCAACATCGGGAGCGTCTGGGATCAGACGATGGGCGCGGGCGTCAAGGCGGCGATCGTCGATGACGGCCTGGACTACGGCCACGAGGATCTGGCCGAGAACGTCGTCGGACCGAACTACGACTACGAGGGGCTCGGGACGGTCTACCGGCCGTTTCCCGACGACATCGGTTACAGCCACGGAACGACGGTGGCTGCCGTCGCGGCCGCCCGCGACAACGATGTCGGGATGCGGGGCGTGGCTCCGCGGATGTCCTTGTCCGGCCTGAACTACGTCGAGCTGGCCACGATCGCGAACAAGCTCGATGCGCTCGGCCGGGACAGCCCGGCGACCGCGGTCAGGAACCTCAGCTTCGGATCGACGGACGCGTGGCAGCTCCGGCACGAGCCCACCCTCGTGTTCCGCGCTCTGGACTCGTCGCTTGCGACCGGTTACGTACATGGCGGCGCGGCGCTCGGAACGCTTCACGTCCGAGCGATCGGCAACCACTACGACGAACAGGACTACGGGAATCACGAGGAGATGGGATCGCACGTGAGCATGGTCAACGTCTGCGCGACGTCGGACGAGGACAAGAAGACCTTCTTCTCGGAGCATGCCGCGAGTCTCTGGGTCTGCGCCCCCACGGAGCGCGAGAGGCGGCTTTGCGATCTGGTCTGGGACAGCTCGGAGAGCGAGTGGGTCTGCGCCGACGGAACCGAGGAGACCTACAGGGGGCGCTGGGGCATTCCCTCGGCGGACAGCGACGGGACGTACAGGCTGTTCAGCGGCACTTCGGCCGCGGCGCCGCAGGTGACCGGGGTCGTGGGCCTCGTGCGATCGGTGAACCCCGGGCTTTCCTGGCGTGACGTCAAGCTGATTCTCGCCGCGTCGGCGAGGAAGGTCGATGCCAACATCGCCAACGAGCGGAGCCGTTACGAGCCGCACTACGGCTACTCGCTGGCCGTCCGCGACAAGACGAACCCGGACACGGGAGCGGCCTGGGTGAACTGGAGCACGGGAGCGGAGAAGTTCGGCGCCCCCGGCCGCTACGAGTTCAGCCATCGCTATGGCTTCGGCGTCGTCGACGCCACGGCCGCGGTGGGGCTTGCTTCGTCCTGGCCGCAACTTCCGGACTATCTCGTTCGAGAGAAGGCGTCGACCGACACGCCGGTCCGCATCAACGATCTGGGCGACACCCGCGGCGGGGCGACGGATACGGGATCGAGCACCATCGTCGTGTCGGAGGACATCGAGTTCATCGAGTGGATCGAGGTGCACGCGGACATCGAGACGGGCGACGTCAGGGACCTGAGGTTCGTTCTGACGTCGCCCAATCGGGAAGTCTCCACGGCGGCGCCGCATACGGAGTCGATGCTGACCAGGCCCTACGACGAGTGCTGGGACTGGTACGGGCCCGGCACGAAGAAGCCGAATCGGGAGCCTGACACGACCTTCGACGACGGTTGCGTTCCGGCGCCCGAGGACACGTCGCGGCAGGCCGGGACGGTCCGGCTGGCGACGGCGAGGCATCTTGGCGAGCCGGCCTGCGCTCCGGGCGCTGGTTCCGAAGCCGAGCGTTGCGGCTGGACCCTGACGGTTTCCGACGAGGTGGACGGCAGCCTGATCCATGTGCTCGAGGGCTGGAAGATCGTGATGCACGGCCACAGGACGTCGCCGCCGCCGCCGCCCGCCGGCCTGGTGTTCCAGCCTCCGAGCGTGACGATGGTCGAGGGAACCAGCGCAACGTACACGGTGGCGCTTGCCGCGGAGCCCTCGGCGGAAGTCGCGGTCAACGTGACCGGTCACTCGGGCACGGATCTCACCCTCGACAAGACGAGGCTGACGTTCAGCACGACGAACTGGGCCACTCCGCAGACGATCGGCGTTACCGCGGGTCCCGACAGCGACACGAGCAACGACTCCGTCACCCTGAGCCACGTCGCTTCCGGAGGAGACTACGGCACGGTCACGGGAAGTGTCGACGTCACCATCACCGACAGCGACACGCCGGGCATCGTCCTGCCGGCGAGCCTCGCCCTGCTGGAGGGAGAGAGCGGCGCCTACGCGGCGAGGCTCTCGACGCGGCCGTCCGGCACGGTCACGGTCAATGTCACCGGCCATGCCGGCACGGACCTGACGCTCGACAAGACGAGCCTGACCTTCACCACGACGGACTGGAACACGGCGCAGACGATCAACGTCACCGCCGGCACGGACACCGATAGCGCGAACGACTCCGTCACCCTGAGCCACGCAGCGGGCGGTGGGGGCTACGACGGCGTCAGCGGCAGCGTCGCCGTCACGATCACCGACAGCGACACGCCGGGCCTGGTCCTTTCGCCCCCGAGTCTGACCGTCGTGGAGGGAGGCGGCGGCAGCTACTCGGTCAAGCTCTCGGCGCGGCCATCCGCCAGCGTCATGGTCAACGTGACCGGTCACTCGGGCACGGACCTGGCCCTCGGCAAGACGAGCCTGACGTTCAGCACGACGACCTGGAACAGCGCCCAGACGATCAACGTCACCGCGGGCGCGGACACCGACAGCGCCAATGACGCCGTCACCCTCAGCCACGCCGCGACCGGCGGGGGCTATGGCGGCGTCAGCGGCACTGTCGCGGTCACGATCGCCGACAACGACACGCCTGGCCTGGTCCTGCCGGCGAGTCTGACGCTTGACGAGGAAGACAGCGGCAGCTACACGGTCAAGCTCTCGACGCGGCCGTCCGCCAGCGTCACGGTGAACGTGACCGGTCACGCGGGCACGGACCTCACTCTGGACCGGACAAGCCTCACGTTCAGCACGACGAACTGGAACAGCGCGCAGACGATAGGCGTCACGGCCGGGCCCGACAGCGACACGAGCAACGACGCCGTCACCCTGAACCATGCGGCGACCGGCGGAGACTACGGCGCGGTCAGGGGCAACCTGCCCGTTACGATCACCGACGACGACACGCCGGGTCTCGTCCTGCCGGCGAGTCTGACGCTTGACGAGGGAGACAGCGGCAGCTACGCGGTTCGGCTCTCGACGCGGCCATCCGGCAGCGTCACGGTCAACATCACGGGCCACGCGGGCACGGACCTGGTTCTGGGCACGACGAGCCTGACCTTCGGCCCCGCCAACTGGAATCGCTCCCGGACCGTCACCGTCTCGGCCGATCAGGACGACGACGGGGTGAACGACTCCGTCACCCTGAGCCACGCCGCGGCCGGAGGAGGCTACGACGCGGTCCGCCGAACCCTTCCCGTAACGATCAGGGACAACGACACGCCGGGGCTCGTGCTGTCTCCGGAGAAGTTCATCCTGGGAGAGGGCGGCGTGGGTACGTACGCCGTCAAGCTCGCCACGCGGCCGTCGGCGGAGGTCACGGTCACGCTCACCGCGAGCGGCGGCACGGGCCTCACCGTCGACGCGGACGGCGCCACGGACGGCGACCAGGACACGCTGACCTTCACTCCCGCGAACTGGGCCGCCGCCCGGACGGTCACCGTGTCGGTTGGCCAGGACGACGACGCCGCGGACGACTCCGCGACCATCGTTCACAGCGCTTCATCCGGCGGCTACGACGGTCTCGGCGGGTCGGTGGTCGTCTCGATCGACGACGACGACGTGGCCGGGTTCGTCATGCCGTCGCCGGCGTACACGGTGCTCGAGGACTCGAGCATGGAGTACACGGTGCGGCTCGGGACGCAGCCGTCGGCGAGCGTCATGGTCGCGATCACCGGACACTCGGGCACCGCTCTCAGGCTCGACCGGACAAGCCTGACCTTCGACCGGACAGACTGGCGGATTCCGCAGACGGTCACGGTAACGGCCAGGAAGGACGCGAACACGGCCAGCGAGGAGGTCGTCCTGACCCATACCGCGTCCGGCGGGGACTATCGGCTGGTCGTGAGCGAGGTGACCGTGAGCGTGACGGACAACGACGCCGCCGGACTCATGATCTCGCCCGTCATGCTGGCGATGAACGAGGGCGACAACGCGTCCTACACGGTGCGGCTCGCGACCCAGCCATCCGCCGACGTGACCGTCGCGATCTCCGGCCAGTCGGCCGCGGACCTCGTCCTGAACCCGGCCAGCCTCACCTTCGACGACGCGAACTGGCACCTCCCCCGGACGGTCACCGTGCGTTCCGATCAGGACGCCGACATCCGGGACGACGCGGCGACGCTGCGCCACGCGGCCGCCGGCGGCGGCTATGCCGGCGTCATCGGCGCCGTCACCGTCGCCGTGACGGACGACGACGAACCGGTCGTCTCGTTCGCGCTCGAGGCGGCGAGCGTGGGAGAAGCCGACGGCTCGACCGACGTGGTGGTGAACGTCGTGCCGGCGCCCACGAGGGAGCTCACGCTGCCCTTGACGCTGGGGGGCACGGCCACGCCCACCCTGGACTACACGATCAGCGGCATGGTCAGGGGGTCGCTGACGGTGGCGGTTGCCGCCGGCGCCGCGAGCGTGAGCATTCCGGTGGTCGTTCTCGACGATGGGGCCTTTGAGGGAGACGAGGCGCTCGTGTTGACCCTGGTCGATGGTCAAGGTTTCGTGCTGGGCGGCTCGACGTCGCACAGCCTGACGATCACCGACGACGACGAAGCTCCGGTTCTGCCGCCACCGCCACCGCCGCCGGGACCGGGCCCGCCGCCGGGTCCGCCGCCACCGCCGGGTCCGCCCCCGCCACCGCCGGGTCCACCGCCGCCGCCGGGTCCGCCGCCGCCGGGCGACACCCCGGAAGCCAGCTTCAGCGTCGCCGGCGCCGAGTGCGTCGAGGGCCTCTGCACGACCTTCACCGGCGTTCCCGTAACGCTTGAAGACACGAGCACGGGCCCCGTCGCCAGGCGATCCTGGGACACGGGTGACGGGGGCGCCTACTCCGCTCCGATCATCAGTCATGCCTGGGCCGAGCCCGGCTTCTTCCGCGTGACGCTCACCGTGAGCCGCGGGGGCGGCGTCTCGGCCGCCACCGTCGACTTCCTGGTCCGTCCGAGCGAGCGCGCGGGCGGCTGCGAACCGGGCGTGTCGGTTGCCTGTCTGAACGACGAGCGCTATCGGCTGGAGGTCTCCTGGTGGACCGCGGCCGGCGTTTCCGGCCGTGCGACCGCGGCTCGGGGCGGAACGAACGACTCGAGCCTGTTCTGGTTCTTCGATCCGAACAACTGGGAGGTTCTGGTCAAGGTGCTGGATGGCTGCGAGACGAACGGTCACCGCTGGGTGTTCGCCGCCTCCACCAGCGACCTGGGGTACGAAATCACGGTGACGGACACGGAGGGCGTCGACCCGCCGAAGGTCTACCGGAACGAGCCTGGCAGGCCGGCGCCGGCCATCAGCGATACGAAGGCCTTCCCGAACGGCTGCGGGCCCTGACCCCGGTCGCTGCTGCTACTCTCGCGGCCTTCCAACAACGGTCGCCAGACTCTGATGGGGGAACGGCGGCCCCGCAAGCGAACAGGAGCAGGGAAGTGAGTTACGAGTTTCTGAAGGTCTCGAAGAACGATCACGTCTGGGAAGTGACCCTCAACCGGCCGGAGCGCATGAACGCGATCCACCCGCCGACGAGCCAGGAGCTCGACTCGGTGTTCAACGACTTCGCTGCCGACGACGACGCCTGGGTGGCGATCCTCACCGGCGCCGGCGACCGCGCCTTCTCGGCCGGCAACGACCTGAAGTACCAGGCCGAGCACGGCAACAAGACGGTGCGGGCAGGAATGAAGGGTGTGCGCGGCGGTTTCGGCGGCATTACCGCCCGCTTCGACCTGCACAAGCCGATGATCGCGGCCGTCAACGGCTTCGCGCTCGGCGGCGGCTTCGAGCTGGTGCTCGCCTGCGACATCATCATCGCCTCTGAGAAGGCCACCTTCGGCCTTCCCGAGCCTCGGGTCGGCCTGATGGCCGGCGCGCTCGGCGTTCACCGCCTGCCGCGGCAAATCCCGTACCACCAGGCGATGGGCATGCTGCTTACCGGCCGCCACATCACGCCCCAGGAGGCGAAGGAACTGGGGATCGTCAACGAGGTCTGCGGCCACGACGAGCTGCTCGACCGCGCCCGGGCCTGGGCGGCGCAGATCCTGGAGTGCGCGCCGCTGTCGGTGCGGGCCAGCAAGGAGGCCGCGAACAAGGGCCTCGGCATGGCGCTCGAGCAGGCCGCAGGTTCGATCTTCCCGTGGACGGCGCAGATGAACCAGTCGGAGGACCTGATCGAGGGTCCGCGGGCGTTCTCCGAGAAGCGGCCGCCGAACTGGAAGGGTCGCTAGGCCGCCCAGGAGCGCCCGTTCCCGTGGAGATCAAGGGCAAGGTCGCCGTCGTCACCGGTTCGTCGTCGGGCGTCGGCGAGGCGACGGCCGAACTGCTGGCGAGCCTCGGCGCCTCGGTCGTGGTGAACTACCACAGCGGCGCCGAAGCCGCCGAACGGATCGTCGGCGGCATTCGCGACGGGGGCGGCAAGGCCGTCGCCGTCCAGGCGGACATGCGAAAGGACGCCGACTGCCGCCGGCTCATCGCGTCGGCCGTCGAAGCCTTCGGCGCACTCCACATCCTCGTCAACAACGCGGGGATGACCCACTTCATCGGTCACGATGACCTGGAAGGCGTCACCGACGAGGTCTGGGACGACATTCTCGGGGCCAACCTGCGCGGCGTCTTCAACTGCACGCGGGCGGCCGCGCCGCACATGAAGGCGGCGGGCGAGGGCGCGGTGGTCAACGTCGCCTCGATCGCCGGCATCGGCGGCGGGGGCAGCAGCATCCCTTACGCCGCGTCGAAGGCGGCCGTCATCGTGATGACGAAGTCGCTGGCGCGCGTGCTGGGTCCCGAGATCCGGGTCAACACGATCGCCCCCGGCTTCATCGAGGGTCGCTGGCTGCGCGGCGGTCTCGGCGACGAGAACTACGACAAGGCCCAGGAGCGCGTGAGCGCCGGAGCGCCGCTCCAGGGCGTGGCGACTCCGGAAACCTGCGCCGACGCGATCGTCGCCCTGATCGAGCGCAACGTGTTCGTCACCGGCCACACGGTGACCGTCGACGGCGGCTGGAGCCTGTAGACCAACGAGGCCCCACACTGGGTGCGCCGGCCTTCTGGCCGGCCTCTGAGAAAGCCCGCGAGGCGCCAGCCTCGCTCCCTACTTCCTCAGTGTTTCCTCCTGCACCGTCAGCGCCTCGATCCGCTCACGATCGACCTCGACGCCCAGCCCCGGGCCCTCCGGCACGTCGACCCAGCCGTCGCCGTCCATCTTCCATTCCGGCGACACGACGTCGCGCGCCCAGTAGCGGTTGCTGGGGCTCACGTCGCCGGGGATCGTGAAGTTCGGCAGCGAGGCCAGGGCCACGTTATAGGCGCGGCCGATGCCGCTCTCCAGCATGCCGCCGCACCAGACCGGGATGTCGTTCGCCTCGCAGAGATCGTGGATCGCCTTCGAAGCGGTGAACCCGGCGACCCGGCCCGGCTTGATGTTGATGATCCGTCCGCTTCGGAGCCGGATCATGTCCTCGGCGCGGGCGATGTTCGTGATCGATTCGTCGAGGCAGATCGGCGTTCGCATCCGTCGCTGGAGTTCGGCGTGGCGGGCGACATCGTCCCAGGCCAGCGGCTGTTCGACCATCACGAGGTCGAGGTCGTCGAGCTGGACGAGGTGGTCCGCGTCGTCCAGGGTGTACGCGTTGTTCGCGTCGGCCATCAGCGGCGCGTCGGGGCCGAGCCGGTCGCGGACGGCATGCAGGTACGGCAGGTCCTGGCCCGGCTTGATCTTCAGCTTGATCTTCCGGTAGCCCTCGGCCAGCGCCTTCTCGGCCTTGTCGGCCAGTTCTTCTGGAGAGCTCTGGATGCCGATCGAGATGCCGGTGCCGATCCGTTTCCGTGTGCCGCCCAGCAGCGAGAACAGGCTCTGCCCCGCCTTCGTCGCCGCCAGCGCCCAGGCGCCCATCTCGATCGCGGCCTGGGCCATCTCGTGGCCGCGGAGGTCCTCGGCCAGGGCGGCCGACACATCCTCGGGCGTCTCGAAGCGCCGCCCGAGCACCCGCGGCGCCAGCCACTCCCGGATCGCCAGGGTCGCCGTGTCGATGCTCTCGGGCGAGTAGTTCGGGAAGTCGCCGGCGACGCACTCGGACCAGGTCGAGACGCCGTCGGCGTCGATGAACTCCAGCAGCAGGATGCGGCGGGTCGTCGTGACGCCGGACGAGATGCGGAACGGCTCCACCAAGGCCAGCCGGATCTCGCGCAGGGTGATCGAGTCGATCTGAAGGCTCATTGCTTCTCCGTTCCGTCGAGCTTCTCGAGCCGGTAGTAGTAGCGCCGGTTCAGGACACTGGGTCCGCCGGCGTCCCCGCCGGCATCCGGCTCCGGGTCTTCCCTCCACGAGAACCCGGTCACCGCGTAACCAGCCCCCAGGTGCTCCTGGAACTGCGCCCGCGTGCGCCGCCGCCAGGCGGAGGCGTCCTCAGGCGACGAGCGCAGGATGCGGCCGATGCTCGGCGGCACCTCGACCCACGCCGTCTCCGGCAAGGACTCGTCTACTGGGAACGGTGCCGCGGCCCGGGTCGGCTGGGCGGACGAGCCTGCGGTCATCAGCCAGTCGACCCGCGAACTCAGAATCGGCCAGGCGACCACGAAGCGGTCCGTGCCCAGCCCACTGTGCAGCACGCTCCCCGTGTCCTCGCCGTACATGTTGACGACGTACTCGACCGGCAGCGCGCCCAACCGATTCAGGTTCAGGTTTGCATTCCGGGCGACCAGGGGGTCGTAGGTCCAGTAGACCGTCTCGACGCCGAGCGGCAGCAGGATCTCGCGCTGGAAGACCTTGAGTTCCCGTCCCAGCCCCAGGCCGCGCGCTTCACGAGTCACGGCGAGCATGTGCGACCAGTGCGCCCGTTTGCCGTACCGAAAGCCGCTCAGCCCGTAGATGAAACCGAGCATCCGGCCGTTCCGGTCGAAGGCCCCGGCGAGGACGCCGCTCATCTTCTGGGAGATCATCAGGATCGTCGTGGGAACCGTGTCCTCGAAACCGACGCCCCACGTCTCCCGCTCGAGGTCGACCACGGCTTCGTACTCCTCGTCGGAAGCCAGTTCGCGCAGCTCGATGCCGCCGGGAAGCTGCTTGCGCATCGTGCGCGATCGTACAGCGATACGAGCCTCACCCGGCTTCCGGGTCTCGGCGTAGCGGGTCGCGCGGGTTGACCCTGACTCAGTGCCAGTCTAGTCTGAGACTAGTTAGATTCCGCGCGATCCGGGAAGGAGTCGTTCCATGTCGGAGATCGGTGTATTCGAGGCCAAGACCCACCTGCCGCGTCTGCTGAAACGGGTGCAGGCCGGCGAGAGGTTCGTCATCACACGGCACGAGCGTCCGGTCGCCGAGCTGATTCCCTATCGCGGCGTCGAGACCGACCAGGTACGCACCGCTATCGAGAACCTGAGGGAGTTCCGCAAGTCGCAGAGCCTGGGTGGACTGTCCGTTCGGGAGTTGATCGAGGAGGGTCGCCGCTACTGATGACTTTCGTGCTGGACGCCTCGATGACGATGGCTTGGGTCTTCCCGGACGAGTCGACGGAGGCGACCGACCGGCTGCTGGAGTCCCTGTTGGAGCGTCAGGCGTACACTCCCGGCCTCTGGCCGATAGAAGTCGCGAACGCTTTTCTGGCGGCGACGCGCCGGGGTCGCCTCGAGGCAAGCCAGTGGGCATGGATTCGCCACTCTCTCGATGTTCTACCCATAGCAGTCGACTCCGGATCCCCGGCACGTGTCTGGAGCGCGGTGCTCGAACTGGCGCATGACCGGGGGATCTCCGTCTACGACGCGATGTACCTGGAACTGGCGCTGCGAATGCGATTACCGCTGGCGACTCTTGACGGGCGTCTCGCTTCCGCGGCGCGGGCCGCGGGCGTAGAGGTGCTGGGCCGGTGACGAAACCCAGGAGGCACGGGTCAGGGAGGTGGTTGCTCGATCGGCGGAGAGTGGCCCGACCGGTCGCGGGAGAGGGTTGTTCGTGTTGATCCTGACCGTCGTTCGGCTTCGCGCGCTCGCCGGGTGGCGCAAGGCGTTGACCGAGAAGGCGAAGCTGGTCTTCGGCGTCGTGTTGGGTGGTTTCTTTATCGTGAACTACACGTTCAGCCTGAACAGCCTGGAGGAGGCGCCATTCGACAACTCGCCGGTGGACATGCTGTTCGTGTTGATGTCCTTCTTGGTTCTGGCGGCGGTTCTCCAGGTGGCGCCGGTGGCCCGGTGGTTCGGCCGGCATCAGGGGGGCGAAGTTCGGGCTTACGGTGAGGCGGCGTGTCGCACTGGCTGTGGGTACCGGCCTGCTCGGTCTGCCGATGGTGCTGGTGCTGCTGAACGAAGCTCTGGCACTCGTGTTCGCCGGGAGCGGCTGGCCCCAGGGAAAGGAGTGGGCGTTCGAGGGCATGGATGTGGTCGGCGCCGTGCTTGCTCTCGTCGCGGCCGGACCGTTGGGGGCGGTCGTCATTGGTGGGCAGGGTCGAAAGCGCTGGCTCGGCGTGGGACTCGGCGTCCTGCTGCTCGGGGCGCTCGGTGCGAGCGCGGTTGAGCCGTTGTGGGCCGGCGAGGCCTTGTGGGCGGATGGCGCCGTGAGCGGCGGACGGTTGGCGGTTCTCCTGTTTCTCATGGCCGGAGCCTTCGCGTTGGAACAGCGCAGCCCTGACGATCGCGGCGCGAAGACGAAGAAGCGCCGCGGCCGCGCGGCGGTGCGGAGAGCAAGTGAAGGGCAGTCGTCGGCGGCCGCCGCTAGCGCGCCGGCGGGCGTCTGGTCGCGGCCGATCTTCGTCGTCGCGCTTGCGGAGGCGCGGATGATGCTCCGGTTCCGGCAGGTGCGCCTGAACCTCGTCCTCAGTTGGGCCATGCCGTTTTTCATGGTGTTCCTGCTGAGAAGCGAGGAGTTGCCGGACGGCGGCGGTCAGTTCGCCCTGTGGACGGTGGCCGGCATCGCCGGTTTCCTCAGTGTGTTCTGGCTCGCCTTCTTCGCCAATCTGCTGGGCTTCACGGCTGACGGCGCCCGGCGGCTCTCGATGTCGGCGGAGAACGCGCTTGCCGCCTGCATGCCCGGCAAGGTGCTGGGCGCTCTCGGCCTGGTTGGCAGTCTGGTGTTTGTGCAGACGGCCGTGATGAGCCTGGTGCTGGTCGACCGGATTCCCCCTGCCGACCGGGCGATTCCGTTCCTCGTGGCCGCCTTCTCGCTGCTCGGCTTGGCCGGCGGCGGAACGATGGTCTCGATCTGGTTGCCGAGAAAGCCGAAGCTCCATGAGCAACGTGACTTCTACTGCGGCGTGCTGGCGATGGTGGCGCTGTTGTGCTGGTGGCTGATCCAGGCGGCGATCGTCGGTGGGGCAGTGGTCGCGGCGCGGCTGCTCGGCGGCCCGCGGCTCGCCACGGTCACGATGACGGTGCTGCTGCTGTTCGCGGCAGCGGGATGCGGGGCCCTGGTGGTCTCGCTGGCGAAGGGTGACTGGCTGCGACGGCGGCTGCGGGAGTGGGCGGTGACCGCATGACGATGTTGTGGTTCGACTCGGTCGACAAGTCCTACGGCGACCTGGAGGTGCTGCGCTCGGTGAACCTGGAGATCGGGGCCGGCGTGCAGTGTCTGGTCGGGAGGAACGGCGCCGGCAAGACGACGCTTATGAGGCTCGGACTCGGTCTGACCGAGCCGAACGGCGGCACGGTGCGGATGTTCGGCTTCGACCCGCGGCTCCACCCGGAAGTGATGACCAGGGTCGGCATCCTGCTGGAGGAGGACGAGCTCTTCGACTTCCTGCGGCCGCTCGAGTTCCTCGACTACTGCGCCGCCCTGTATGGCCTGGACGTCGGCGCGGCGCGCGCTCGCAGCGTCGAGTTGCTCGAAGCGCTGGAGGTGCCCGTTTCGGCTCGGCTATGTCATCAGCTCTCGACCGGCAACCGGCGGCAGTTGGCCCTGGCCGCGGCGCTACTGCACGAGCCGGAACTGCTGATCCTCGACGAGCCGTTCAACGGGCTGGACCCGGTGGCGGTCGCACGGCTGTGCCGGATGTTGAAAGACCTCGCGGCCGACGGTCGCGGCGTTCTGTTGTCGTCGCACCGCCTTGAGCTGGTCGAGGAGATCGCGGACGAGGTCTACTTCGTGGCTGACTGTGCGGTGACGCCGTGGTCCGCGGACCGGGTCAAGGCCTGGTACGACGAACTGCGGGTCGTCGGGGCCGGCGAGCGGCCACGGGGCGAGGCGGCAGGCTGAGCTACGCGACCTCCGCTTCCTGAAACGCCCGCGCCCGGAAGAGAAAGTCGATGATGTTCCCTTCGTGCGGCTGCAGCCAGTTGAGCTGAATCGTCGGCACCGGGCCGAGGTTCAGGCGGTCGACGTGGGTGGCGTCGATCAGTTGCCGCCGCCATTGCTCGTCGTTGGTGATCGCACTGCACACGAGAGTGTCGTCGATCGCGTTCAGCATCTTCGCCTGCGGGCACTCGACGACGGAGACGAAGGGGAACATGTACTCGACGTTGGCGCCCTCGACCTCCGCGTCGGCGCAGTGGAGCACGGTCGGCAGCAGGTAGTCGCAGCGCTCGCGTTCGTCGAGGCGGCCGTTGCCGCGGATCTCGGAGGTCAGATCTCGCACGCCGGGGACGTCGACCTGTCGCTCGATCATGCCGTCGATCGCCTTCGCCATGCCCGGCACGGTGAAGGCGGCGAGGGGCGATTCCGGGTCGTCGGCCGGTTTGGGCAGGACGGGCGCCAGCCGCTCGGCCAGGGCCTGGGCGATCTCCGCCGTGTGGCGCGAGGCCCAGACGCCGGAGCAGGAGATGCAGCTCCGGCCACTGTTGACCAGGACGCTGTCGACCATCACGTCGAGGTACTGCTCCCAGTCGTCGACGACATCGTCGCCGAGCAGGATTTTGCTGAAGCCGGGGCCGTGCGGTTGCACCCGGGGGTCGTTCTGGTAGCGGGCGACGGTGTCGGCGCCGCCGAAGATCATGCTGCGCGAGCAGGAGGCGAGAACGGCGGCCCCGATGTCGCCTTCGCCCGGGTAGATCGAGATGGCCTCGCGGGGCACGCCGGCCTGGGCGAAGGCCTCCGTCATCCGGTACGGGGTCCAGGGCTCCTGCGGCCCGGGCTTGAACACGAGGCCGATCTGCAGTGGAATGACCGGCATCCACAGCGTGTGCACGCCCGGCGAGTTCGACGGCAGGACCAGGCCGATCACCGGCGCCTGCGCCTGGTAGCTGACCGGCACGCCGCGCTCCTCGACGCCGTGGCCCCGGGCCAGAATGTCGAGGTCGAGGCCGCGCGTCAGGGCCTCCAGCACCTCGCCCATGTTCGTCAGCACGAAGTGGTTCTTGTCCATGTTCGCCCGGCACATGTGCTCGGGCAGGCCGGTGGTCGCCGACTGGTAATGGACGAAGTCCTGCGGGCTCTGCGTGCCGCTGCCGAGCGGCAGGTCGGCGTTCAGGTAGAGGTCGGCGGCCTCGATCACCATCGAGATCAGTTCGCTCGACGGGATCTCGCGCAGGATGTCGCGGGCTCGCTGGGCGCGGCGCATGTCGCGCTGGACCAGGCCGGGGTTCGTCTGGTGCAGCGTGGCCAGCTCTTCGCCGGTCTCGAAGTGGACGATCGTCGCCTTCTCGAGCGACTCGTAGGGCTTGCCCCAACGGATGGCGGGGATGTCGATCATGCTGGGTACCTGTGGCGGGCCGGGACGGTCCGCGATGTGGTGCAGGAAGGCCGTGAAAGGAGGCGGAATCGTAGCACCGGGCTACCGCGCCGGACTGCTAGCCTCGACCGTCCATGAAGGACCGCAGGACGATTCTCAAGTCGGCCCTGGCCCTGGGTCTGGGGGCGCGGAGTCTGAACGTGCTGCACGCGCAGTCGGACGATCCGCGCAGGGCCCGTCCTCAGGAGGGCGATCGCTTCGTGTTCGCCTTCGGGCCGCGCCAGGGCGAAACGATCCGGGTGGACGACGTGCCGGTGGCCAGCGAGCAGATCTTCAGTTTCGCGATGGACCCGTCAAGCGGCGCGGTCCGCGACGGCTCGCTCCTGAACCAGGTGCTGCTGCTGCGGTTCGATCCGGATTCGCTGGCGCCGGAAACGCGCGAGGCGTCGGTCGACGGCGTCGTCGCCTACTCGGGCATCTGCCCCCACACCGGCTGCGACGTCGAGGGCTGGTCCGAGGACACCGGGTTCCTGGTCTGTTCCTGCCACGATTCGGAGTTCGACCCGCGGGACGGCGCCGAAGTCATCTCCGGTCCGGCGCCGCGCCGGCTGCCGTCGCTGCCGCTCCGCTCCGAGGACGGGGTGCTGGTGGCGGCCGGCGGCTTCAGCGCGACGATCCGCTTCGAGGAGGAGTTCTGACGATGGTTGATCGGCACGCGTTCGTTCGATGCGCAGTGGCCGGCCTCGCCTTCGGCGCCGCGCTGGCGCCGGCGAGGGCCCAGGAGCATGCGTACCGCCCAGTGACCCAGGAGCGGCTGCTCTCGCCGGAGCCCGAGAACTGGCTCATGTACCGGCGCACCTACGACGGCTGGGGCTACAGCCCGCTCGATGCGATCGATACTTCGAACGTCGCTTCCCTCGAGCCGGTCTGGACGTTTTCGACCAGTATCAACGAGGGCCACCAGGCGCCGCCGATCGTCAACGACGGCATGCTCTTCATCACGACCCCGGGCAGCCGCGTGCTCGCGCTCGACGCGCGATCGGGGGAGCTGTTGTGGCGCTTCGTGCCGGAGCTGCCGGAAGATCTGCGGCAGATGCATCCGACGAACCGCGGCGTCGCGCTGTGGGACGAGCGGGCGTTCGTCGCCACGGTGGATGCCCGTCTGTTCGGCCTCGATGCCCGAACGGGACAGGTGGCCTGGGAGACGGAAGTGGAGAACTACGCCCGCGGCTACTACATGACGCTGGCGCCGCTGGCGGTCGAGGGCAAGGTGATCGTCGGCGTGTCGGGCGGCGAGTGGGGAGTGCGCGGCTTCATCGCCGCCTACGACGCGGACACCGGCGAGGAACTCTGGAAGACCTACACGATTCCCGGCCCGGGAGAACCCGGACATGAAACGTGGCCCGGCGACACCTGGCGGACCGGCGGCGTCTCCGTCTGGGTCACGGGGACCTACGATCCGGACCTGCGGCTGACCTATTGGGGGACCGGCAACGGCGGTCCGTGGACCGGCGATGCGCGGCCCGGCGACAACCTGTACTCGACGTCGGTGGTGGCCCTCGACGTCGACACGGGAGCCATTCGCGCGCACCACCAGTACCACTGGAACGACAGTTGGGACTGGGACGAGGTCGATCCGCCGCTCCTCATCGATCTCGAACGCGGCGGCAGCACGCGCAAGGCGCTGGTTCATCCGGGTCGCAACGCCTACATCTGGGTACTGGAGCGGAGCGCCGACTCGATCGAATTCCTGGACGCCACACGGTTCGTCTACCAGGACGTGTTCACGTCGATCGACCCGAGCACCGGCCGTCCGGAGTACGACCCGGCGAAGACGCCGGCCGTGGGCGACCGTGCCGTCTTCTGCCCGTCCTGGTCGGGCGGCAAGAACTGGCCGCCGGCCGCCTGGAACCCGGACACGAAGCTGCTCTACATCCCGGCCAACGAGAACACCTGCTCGCACCTCGAGGGCGTCGAGCAGGACTATCGTCCGGGCCGCACCTTCATGGGCATGGACGGCGGCTTCGTGTCGCGGGAGGGGGCCGACCACTACGGCGAACTGCAGGCCTGGAACCTGGACACGCGCGAAAAGGTGTGGACCGTCGAGTTCGAGCGCCAGCTCTGGGGTCCCGTGCTGACGACGGCCGGCGGCCTGGTCTTCGTGGGCGGCACGAGCGACCGTTACTTCCGCGCCTTCGACGCGGCGAGCGGCGAGTTGCTCTGGCGCCAGCGCACGAACTCCGGCGTCACCGGCGTGCCGACGTCCTTCGAAGTCGACGGCGTGCAGTACATCGCGGTCCAGTCGGGCTGGGGCGTCGACGCGCAGCGCGGTACGGCTCACCTGGACGGAGCGATCGGCACGAGTACCTACGTGCCCGAGGGCGGCGTCTTGTGGGTGTTCGCGCTAGCGGAGTAACCCCGCTCGCCGAAGCTACGACGCGTGCTGTAGTCTGCCGCCGCTTCGGCAAGTCGCCGACGACAGCAGGACCGATCCGATTGGAGCCAGAAATGGAAGTCGCCAGCGCTGACGCTCAGGCACAGGCCAGGGAAGCACTCGATGCCCACGTCCGCGACATGATGGAGTGGCACTTCACGCCGGAGACGGGCACGCCGTTCTGGCTCGACTTCGCGAAGAAGCTCGACTTCGACCCGCGCAGCGACGTCGCCGGCTACGCCGACCTGCGCAGGTTCCCGCCCTTCGAGGACGAGTGGCTCCGCGGCGGGCCGGTGCGGCGCTGGGTGCCGAAGGCGATGGCCGACGATCCGATCTACGTCTTCGAGACCGGCGGCACGACGGGCATCCCGAAGAGCCGTGTCGCGCTGAACGACTTTCGCACGGACTACGAGCTGTTCAGTGCCAGCCTGCCGGACGAGCACTTCCCGCCGGGTTCCAACTGGCTGATGCTGGGCCCCTCCGGCCCGCGCCGTCTGCGCCTGGCGGTGGAGCATCTCTGCCAGTACCGCGGCGGCATCTGCTTCTGCGTCGACCTCGATCCCCGCTGGGTGATCAAGCTGATCAAGAAGGGCTGGATGGAGCACCTCGAGGCGTACAAGGACCACGTCATTGACCAGGCGCTGTCCGTTCTCTCGGCCGGACACGACATCCAGGCGATGTTCGCGACGCCGAAGCTGCTGGAGTCCCTGTGCCTGGCGCTCGAAGATCGCGGCCAGACCCTCGCCGACACCGGGATCAAGGGGATCTTCTCGGGCGGCACCGAGTTCACGCCGCAATGGACCCGCTTCGCGGTCGAAGAGCTCCTCGACGGCGTCTACATGACGCCGACCTACGGCAACACGCTGATGGGCCTCGCTGCCTCGCGGCCCGTGACGGCCGCCGAGGGCTACACGATCGCCTACTACGCGCCCCAGCCCCGGGCCGTGCTCGAAGTCGTCGACCCCGACGACCCCGACCAGGTCGTCGACTACGGCGCCACCGGCCGCGTGCGGCTCACGACGCTGACCCGGGAGTTCTTCGTCCCCGGCTTCCTCGAGCGCGACGAGGGCGAGCGGGAACAGCCCTACGTCGACTATCCGTGGGACGGTGTCAGCGGTGTCCGGCCGTTTGCGAGGCTGGCGTCGGCGACGACGGTGGGGGTGTACTAGGTTGGGCTGCGGCGACTTCTGCAACCAGTAGAGTCCGATCTGGATCGCCCGAGTGACGGATGCCCTTTTCCGAGGCCGATACACGCGCCAAGCTCATTGACCCCGCGCTTCATGCGCGTGGCTGGACCGAGGATCTGATTCGACGGGAAGAGACAGCAGGCCCCGTGCTTCTGGTTGGCGCGAGAGGCCGCCGTGGCCGCAAGCGGATCGACTACGTACTCCGCGTACCGCTGCCGGGGTGTGGCGCCAGGTTGCCCGTCGCCTTGATCGAGGCCAAGGCCGAAGGCGCGCCTCCGTCAAGGGGCTTGGAGCAGGCTAAGCAGTACGGTCGTCAGCATCATGTGCGGTTCGTCTTTGCCTCGAACGGCCACGGATTCGTGGAACACGATCTTGAGACAGGGAGGACGAGCCGGGTACTCGGCCTGGACTCTTTTCCAAGGCCTGAGAATCTGCGGGCCCGCTGCTTCACGCAGTCCGGTGTGGCGCTGGATTCACCTGCCGCGAGGACGCTTGCGCAGCCGGAGCATCCCGGGGATCGCTACTACCAGCGTGCCGCGGTACGGGCCGTTCTTCAGTGCTTGGCGCGCGGTGGCAACAGGGCACTTCTGTCCCTGGCGACCGGCACCGGGAAGACCCGCATTGCGGTGCGGTTGTTGAAGGCGCTCGCGGACGCGGGACAACTCCGGCGGGCGCTCTTTGTCTGCGACCGCCGCGAGCTGCGCTTGCAGGCGCTGGGCGCGCTGCACGCCGAGTTCGGAGCCGATGCGGCCGCGGCCACGACCAACAACCCTGAGAAGAACGCGCGGGTCCTCGTGGCGACATACCAGACGCTCGGCGTCGATAGCGAAGGCGACGTGCAGGCCGATGCCTCGTTCCTCACCCGCCACTATCCGAAGGACTACTTCAGCCACATCGTGATCGACGAGTGCCACCGGTCCGCCTGGAACCGATGGAGCGTCGTACTGACCCGCAACGCGAACGCGGTGCAGGTAGGGCTTACCGCCACGCCGCGCAGCTTCGACTATGGCGATAGTCCTCCGGAAGGCCTGCAGGATTCTGAGGATCGGGGCGTCACGCGCGACAACTTCGAGTACTTCGGCGAACCGCTCTACGAGTACTCGTTGGCTCAAGCGATGGCCGACGGCTACCTGGCGGCGATGAAGGTCGTTGGCGCCGACGTCTTCACGGCCGGCGTGAGAGAGAAGGAGCAGCCGCTGCATAGGGAGGCCCTGCAAAGAGCGGTGGTTGCAGAGGTGGGCACGGGGCGGCCGGCCGGCGTGGACGACCTGCGGTCGAACTACGCGCTTGGGAGCCTGGAGGCCCAACTCCATCTTCCGGACCGTGTCCGCGCCATGTGCGCCGACCTCTTCGGGCGCCTCTTGGACTCGGGCGGACCCCGCCAGAAGACCCTGATCTTCTGTGCCAGCGACTTGCACGCGGATGCCGTGGCCGCAGAAATGGGCAACCTCCATGCGCGCTGGCTGACCGACCAGGGCGAGGGAGCCGGCGGTGAATCTGAAGTTGAGCCCTACGCCTTCAAGTGTACGGGTCAAGGCGGTGCCGACCTGCTGTCCGAGTTCCGCGGCAACGGCCGCAGGGCGTTCATTGCGTGCACGGTGGACCTGATCAGCACCGGCGTCGACGTTCCGCGCCTTCAGAACGTGGTGTACTTCCGGTACCTCCGTTCCCCGATTCGGTTTCAGCAGATGCTTGGCCGGGGAACGCGCATCCACGAAGAGTCAGGAAAGCTGCACTTCACGGTGTACGACTACACGGATGCCACCCGCTTGCTGGATCGACCTCTAGTCGAGCGGCTGGCCAGATCAGAGAGCGACACGGCCAGCGGCGAGGGCGGCGACACGGACCCGGAACCTCTGCGGACGTTTGAGGCAAGCGGCATCGAGGTGCGTGTAGAAGAAGGCGGCGCCGCCATCATGATGCCCGGTGCAGACCGGGTCCTGGAACGGCTGTCCGCTGACGAGTACCGCCGGAGAATCGCCGCATCCCTCGTGGAACAGCGAAAGCGTAGTCCAATCCTGAAATGAGCGTGAACGGGGCGGTCGTGGACGGGAGTCGAGGAAGTCGGTCAGGGGGTAGTTCTGGAGCGGCAGACGGAGCGTCAGCGGAGTCTGCCGCCCAAGGATCCGCCCGCGGCGGGGCGG
>JAJDUI010000029.1 GCA_022826745.1 Thermoanaerobaculia bacterium
CGGCCATAGACCCCCAGAAACGCCGATCCGAACCGACGGATCCGCCAAACCCGACGGACCGATCCACTCGGCTCCAATACAGCTCCGCAACTACCCCGACAACGCCGAACCGGATCACGCGGTGAAAAATGCGGGCTAGGCCGGCCTGGCTGGCGGCTGCCTGCGATTCGACTGTCGGTGCGCCGGCCTTCCGGCCGGCATCAGCCGGGGGCGGCTTCCGCCGTCCCTGCCGGGCGCTTACTTCCGCCCGTACCGGCGCTGGAACTTCTCGATCTGGCCGGCGCTGTCGACGAAGTGCTGGCGCCCCGTGTAAAAGGGGTGGGAAGCGGACGAGATCTCGAGCCGGATCTCGTAGTGCTCGACGCCGTCGATGTCCCGGGTCTTGTCGCTGGTCATCGTCGACTGGGAGATGAACTCGGCGTTCGCCGACGGGTCGATGAACACGACCGGGTGGAGTTCGGGGTGCATATCGCTTTTCATGATCGTCTCGCTGCGGTTGGGGCTCGGGATGATGGAAGCGCGCGGCGCCCCTCCGAAGGCGGGAGATGATAACCGATCCCGGCTCACTACACGACGATGTTGACCAGCCGCCCCGGTACCACGATCACCTTGCGGGGTTCCTTGCCGTCCATGAAGCGGCGGGCGTTGTCCGAGGCGAGCGCGAGCTGTTCCAGGGTCGCTTTGTCGGCTTCGGCGGGCACCTGGAGCACGTCGCGCTTCTTGCCCATGACCTGCACCACGACGTTGATCGTCTCGTCGACGACCAGGGCTTCGTCGTAGACCGGCCATTCCTGGTGGCAGATCAGGCCCTCGCAGCCGAGCCGTGACCACAGTTCCTCGGCGAGGTGGGGCGCGAAGGGCGAGAGGATGCGGAGGAAGACCTCGAGCGACCGGCGGGGCACCTGCTCCGCGGCGGTCGCCGCGTTGACCCAGATCATCATCTGGGAGATCGCGGTGTTCATGTCGAGCGTGTCGATGTCCTCGCCGACCTTGCGGATCGTCTTGTGGAGCAGGCGGTTCAGTTCGGCTGTGTCTTCGGACGGGGCCGCGGCCGCGCGGTCGTCTCCGACCCTCTCGGCGAGTTCGCCGGTCCGCTCGTCGACGACCAGGCGCCAGGTGCGCTGCAGGAAGCGGTGAACGCCGTCGACGTCCTTGGTCTGCCATGGCTTTTGCTGGTGGAGCGGCCCCATGAACAGTTCGTGCAGCCGGAGCGAGTCCGCGCCCCAGCGTTCGATCACGTCGTCCGGATTGGCGACGTTGAGCTTCGACTTGGACATCTTCTCGACCCGGGCTTCGAGCGGCTCGTCCGTGCCGGCGAGGAACACCCGGTCGTCCCGCCAGTCGACGGTGTCGGGGTGGTGGTACTTGCCGCCCTCGTCGCGGTAGCTGTAGGCCAGGATCATCCCCTGGTTGAAGAGCCGGGCGAACGGCTCGGAGGTCGAGACCAGGCCGGCGTCGTAGAGCACCTTCTGCCAGAAGCGGGCGTAGAGCAGATGCAGCACCGCGTGCTCGACGCCGCCGATATACAGGTCGACCGGCATCCAGTAGCGCTCCAGCTCGCGTGACCAGGGCGCCTCCGTGTTCCTCGGGTCGATGTAGCGCAGGTAGTACCAGCAGGAACCGGCCCACTGCGGCATCGTGTTCGTCTCGCGCCTTGCCTGGCGGCCGTCCGGCAGGGTGACGACGAGCCAGTCGTCGCCGGCGCGGGCGAGCGGCGGCCGGCCGTCGGCGGTCGGCTTGAACTCGTCGACCTCGGGGAGTTCGACCGGCAGGTCCTCGCGCGGCACGGGCAGGATCTCGCCGCTGGGCTCGCCGTCGTCGTCCAGCACGTGGAGGACGGGGAAGGGCTCGCCCCAGTAGCGCTGGCGCGAGAACAGCCAGTCGCGCAGCCGGTACTCGACCCGGCGGGTGCCGTGGCCGTGCTCGACGAGCCACTCGATCATCCGCTCCTTCGCGTCGTCGACCTGGAGGCCGTCCAGGAAGCCGCTGTTGATCGCGGGGCCGTCCTCCATGTAGGCCTCGCCGTTCCAGCCGTCCGGCGGCGCCACGGTGCGGACGACCGGCAGGTCGAACTCGACGGCGAAGTCCCAGTCGCGCTGGTCCTGGCCCGGGACGCCCATGATCGCGCCCGAGCCGTAGCTCATCAGGACGTAGTCGGCGACCCAGATGGGGATCGGCTCTCCGGTCGCGGGGTTCGTGGCGAACGCGCCGGTGAACACGCCGGTCTTGTCCTTCGCCAGGTCGGTGCGCTGGAGTTCGGTCTTGTTCGTCGCTTCGTCGACGTAGGCGTCGACGGCGGCGCGCTGTTCGCCAGTCGTGACCCGGGAAACGAGCGGGTGCTCCGGCGCCAGCACGCAGTAGGTGGCGCCGAAGAGCGTGTCCGGCCGGGTCGTGAAGACGGGGAAGCTCTCGTCGGCGCCGGCGATCGGCATCCGGATCTCGGCGCCGTGGGACTTGCCGATCCAGTTGCGCTGCATCTCCTTGACGTACTCGGGCCAGTCGACGTCGTCGAGGTCCTCGAGCAGGCGCTCCGCGTAGGCGGTGATCCTGAGCATCCACTGCCGCATCGTCCGCCGTTCGACCGGGTCGCCGGTATCGACGTAGGCGCCGTCCTTGACCTCTTCGTTGGCGAGCACGGTGCCCAGCGCCGGGCACCACCAGACCGGCACGTCCTCCAGGTAGGCGAGGCCGCGCCTGTGCAGCTCCAGGAAGATCCACTGCGTCCAGCGGTAGTAGTCCGCGGAGGACGTGTTGACCTCCCGCTCCCAGTCGTACGAGAAGCCGAGGCGCTCGATCTGACGGCGGAAGTTGGCCACGTTCCGCTGCGTGATGAGCCGCGGGTGCTGGTTCTCGCGCACCGCGGCACGCTCCGCCGGCAGCCCGAAGGCGTCCCAGCCCATCGGGTGGAGGACGTTGTACCCCTCCATTCGCCGCTTGCGGGCGACCACGTCGGTCGCCGTGTAGCCCTCCGGGTGGCCGATGTGCAGCCCAGCTCCGGACGGGTAGGGGAACATGTCGAGGACGTAGTACTTCGGCCGGTTCTTCAGGATCTCCGGGTCGTCCGGCGTGCGGAAGGCGTCGTGTTCGCGCCAGATCTGTTGCCACTTCGGCTCGATCTCGCTGGCGTCGTAGGTGTGCCGGCGGGGCCTGGTCTTCTGCTCGTTGGCGGTCATCTGAATCGCTCGCAACCGGCTTGCTCGGGGCGCAGCGCCCGAGTTCTGCACGGCAGCGGAGTGTACCGTCCGCTACCATCAAACCTCATGGATCCGCTGCACGAACAGATGAGGTCCTGGCGCCGGGACTTCCACCGGCACCCGGAGCTGGCGTTCGAGGAGGAGGTGACCAGCGGCAAGGTGGCCGAGCTGCTCGAGTCCTTCGGCGGCATCGAGGTCCATCGCGGCCTCGCCGGCACCGGGGTGGTCGGCGTGCTCAGGTCCGGCTCGTCCGATCGCAGCATCGCGCTGCGGGCCGACATGGACGCGCTGCCGATCGAGGAGGAGAACGACTTCGAGCACCGCTCCCGGAACCCCGGCAAGATGCACGCCTGCGGTCACGACGGCCACACCGCGATGCTGCTCGGCGCGGCCAAGCACCTGAGCGAGAACCGCTCGTTCGACGGCACGGTCTACTTCTTCTTCCAGCCCGCGGAGGAGAAGGACGGCGGCGCCCGGGTGATGATCGAGGAGGGGCTCTTCGAGCAGTTCCCGGCCGAGGAGGTCTACGGCGTCCACAACTACCCGGGGATGGATGTCGGCAACTTCGGCCTCTGCGCCGGGCCGCTGATGGCGGCCATCGACGTCTTCGAGTTCGCGGTCACCAGCGCCGGCGGCCACGCCGCGTTTCCCCACGGCACGGTGGACCCGATCCCGATCGGAGCGGAGATCGTCCTGGCCTTGCAGACGATCGTCGCCCGCAACGTGGATCCGCTGCATAGCGCCGTGATCACGGTGGCCCGTGTTCATGGCGGTCACGCGGACAACGTGATCCCGAGCCGCGTCGTTCACGGCGGCTGCGTTCGTGCTTTCCTGCCCGAGGTGCAGAAGCTGGTCGAACGGCGGATGCGCCAGATCGGCCGCGGCATCTGCACCGCCCACGGCGCCGGCTTCGAGTTTCAGTACCGCCACTACTACCCGGCGACGGTGAACCACGCCGAGCAGACCGATAAGGCGGCCAACGCGGCCCGCGAGGTCGGCCGGGACGTCACGACGAGCCTGGCCCCCGTGATGGGCTCCGAAGACTTCGCCTACATGCTCCAGGAGCGCCCGGGCGCCTTCATGTTCCTTGGCAACGGCGACAGCGCCGGCCTCCACACCCCCCGCTACGACTTCAACGACGACGTCCTGCCGGTCGGCATGCGCTACTGGACGACGCTCGTCGAGACGCAACTCTCGGCGTAGCGCCGCAACCGGCTGCAGCCGCGCGTCGCCGACGCTACGCGCAGTTGCAGAGTTCGATGAAGAAGGCGCGGACCGTGTCGACGAACTCGGGGGAGTTCAGGGTGTTCATGTGGTTCGCGCCTTCGATGACGTGCAGGCGGTGCTCCTGCATGACGTCGACGAGGGCATCCGCGTTGGGTTTCAGGGGATCTTCACTGCCGATGATGTTGAGGGTCGGCACCTTGTTGATGCGCAGGAGTTCGGCGCTCACGTCGAGGCCGGCCATGCCGCGGACGACCGCTGCCAGGGCCATCTGGTCGTTCGAGGCGACCATCGCCTGACCGATCGCCTGAGCCTGCTCGGGGGTGGGCGGTTCCTCGCCCGGCCACAGGAACTCGACCAGGGGGCCACCGCCCCTGCCTTCCTCGAGCGAAACGGCGAGCGCGTCGAACATCGCTTCGTCCCGCAGTTCGGGGATCCACCAGCCGGCGCCTCCGACCACGGCCGACATCAGCCGGTCCGGCGCGAGGGCGACGACTTTCATCGTGATGAAGCCGCCCATCGAGTAGCCGACGACGTGCGCCTGCTGGAGCCGCAGATGGTCGAGCAGGTCGACGATGTCCAGGGCCATGCGCTTGCCGTAGCTCGCCGCGTCGTGCGGCTTGCCGCTCTTGCCGTGGCCGCGCTGGTCGACGGCGATGACCTGGAACTCCTCGGCCAGCCGGCCGATGATGCCGGGGCCGCCCCAGTTCGAGGCGGCGGTGCCGGTGATGCCGTGGAGCAGCACGACCGGGTCCCCGCGGCCCTCGACGAGGTAGTGGATCTCGACGCCGTCGCTGGCCGTGAAGGACTGGGTCGAGACGTCGCTTTGCGCCCAGGCGCCGGAGAAGGCGACGAACGTGATCAGCGTCGCCAGGAGGGCCCGGAACATCGGTCGGCGGTACATCGTCTTTCTTGTCATGGGGCGAAGGCTACCTGCTTTGTTACGCTGCCGCGCAAGCTTCAACGGATCACTGTTCACGGGACCTCATGGATATCGAGACTTCAGCGCGCCAGGTCCGGGAAGACGGCTACACGGTCGTGCCCGACTTCCTGGACGAAGAGATGCTGGAGGGGCTGCGGCGCGGCCTCGCCCCCGTTTTCGACGAGATCGGCAGCCGGCTGACGGACGACTACGGCCAGCAGACCATCCACACTCACAACCTGCTGGCCAAGACCCGCGCCGTCGACGAGCTCCTCATGGACGACCGTCTGCTGGGGCTGGTGGAGGCGGTGCTCGGCCCGGACTACCAGGTCTCCGGCGTCGCCGCGATGCGGCCGGGCCCGGGCGACCGTCGCCAGCGGATGCACCAGGACGACGGCCACTATCCGCTTGCGCGTCCTCACTTTCCACTGATCGCCAACACGCTGATCGCGCTCGATCCGTTCACGGCCGAGAATGGGGCGACGGAGATCGTTCCCGGCAGCCACCGCTCGGCGGATCCGGTCGATCCCGACGTGCCGACCATCACGGTGGAGATGCCGGCCGGGGCGCTGTTCCTCTGGGACGGCGCCGTCTGGCACCGGGGCGGCGGGAACTCTACGGAGAACGGATACCGGCGCTCGATCAACTTCAACTTCAACCTGGCGTGGCTCAAGCAGCGGGAGAACCAGTTCGTCGGCGTGCCGTGGGAAGTCGTGGTGGAAATGCCGGAGAAGCTGCAGGCGTTGATCGGTTACAAGCTGACCAACCGCGGTCTCGGCACGGTGGACTACCGGAATCCCATCGAGACCGTGAAGCGGCGGCTGGCCGAGGCAGGCAGTTCCTGACGGGATCGCGGCCTGCTCCGCGGGAAGCCGCAACAGACAAGGGGAGACCGAGATGACAGCAGCATCCGCGGCGGAAACCAGGGATAGCGAATCGAAGGCGCGGGCGGTGGTCGAATCCGCAGTCGACAAGGCGCACAAGGTGGCGCTCGCCGGCGTCGGCGTCGCGGGCGAGGCGGCCGACGCGGGGGCCAAGGTCTTCGACCGGCTGGTCGCCCGCGGCGAGAAGGTCGAGAGCCAGGGCCGGGACTCCCTGGGCAACTGGCGGGACAAGGCCGAGGAGAAAGTGCAGCAGGTGCGCTCCGCGGCCGAGAAGGGGATCGAGCAGACCCGGGCCAAGGCGCGGACGGGAATCGATGAGCACCTGGAGCGGCGGCTCGAGAAGCTCGGCGTCCCCGGCAAGGCCGACCTGGAGGCCGTGATGGAGCGGCTGAGCGCGATCGAGGCGCGGCTGGACGCGCTGGAGAAGCCGAAGCCGCGGCGCCGGACGACGAAGAAGAAGGCGTCCGCGAAGGCCAGGTAGGAAGCACTACGCCGCGCCGCGGCGGGCTCGTCGTTCAGCCCGGACGGCGCGGACGATCTCACTCACGGTCGCCGGCTGGACGCCGCTGCGGATGCGCTCGGCGGCGAGTTCGAACGCCATCGCCCACTGTCGCCGCAGGATGGCGTGGGCGGCGAAGAAGCCGTAGCGGGGGTCGTACATGTGGGTCGCTTCGGAGGTCACGCCGTTGACTTCCAGAACGCGGATTCCCTCGCCTCGTTGCAGCGCCTCGGCGTTTGGGACGCGCACGTCGAAGCGACCGAAGTCGAAGCCCTCGTACGCGGTGCAGATCGCGTTCATCGCCTGTTCGAGTTCGGGCGTGTGCAATTCGTTCGCGTCCAGGAAGATCGTCCCGCGCGAGTGCGCGCCGACTTCGGTCAGTTCGACTTTCTCGCCGGCGGCCGGGATCTGCGTCGCCGCTTCCGGATGTTCGCGCCGGTAGACGTGGACGATGGCGACGGCGCGCGCGTCATCGAGGGTCAGCCGTTCCAGGGTGCTGGTTCCGTCGCCGGTCACGATGGGCCGCACCTTGTGGGTGATCGAGAAGACGTGCCCGTCGCGGCGACCTGGGTGGCGGGCCCAGAACACGCCGTACTCCTCGCCCGCGACGTACTCCTGCGCTAGCGCGGGCCCTGGTGTCGCCTCGAAGAACGCCGCCGCGTCGGTCTCGGAACGCGCTACGGCGACGCCCCGGCCGCGCTCGCCGGTGTCCGGCTTGAGCACGACCGGATAGTCCAGCTTCTCGCCGTCCAGGAAGCGACGTAGAGCCGCGATGCGTTCCTCATGCCTTCCCGCCGGTAGTCGTCTCCAGGCGGGCAGCGCCTCGCCGATGCCGGCGAGCCCGTCCAGGATGTCGCTCTTCGACTCCCCTAGCAGACCGCCGAGGGGCATGGCGGGATTGATCGCGGTGAACGCCGTCAGGCTGCCGCGTCGGAGGCCCTGCCAGAGGATGTAGAGCGCGAGCGGCGGGTAGAACGCCCACATCGGCCAGAACTCCCAGTGCCGGATGCGCAGCAGGCGGCCTCGCCAAAGGCGGCGCCCGCGCCAGGTGAACAG
Source organism: Thermoanaerobaculia bacterium (assembly GCA_022826745.1). Taxonomy (GTDB): domain Bacteria; phylum Acidobacteriota; class Thermoanaerobaculia; order Multivoradales; family Multivoraceae; genus Multivorans. The sequence goes on from JAJDUI010000029.1 coordinate 7,780, forward strand.
CGGTACGACCACGCTCCGGACGGTGAAGATGACGACCGCCAGCGCCAGCGCGGCGCCGAGCAGGCCCCCCGGCAGGCGGCCGCCGAAGCGCTCGACCGCTTCGTGTCCCAGGAGTGCGTTCACGCCGACGAAGGCGGGTGTCCAGATCGCGACGGCGAGCGCGAAGTAGAAGCAGAAGCGGAGCAGGCTCGTGCGCAGGATGCCGGCGGCGAGACAGGTCGGCAGCCGGGTCCCGGGCAGGAAGCGGCTGACCAGGACGACGGCCAGCGCCCGCCGGCGCAACCAGGCCGAAGCCTCTTCGAACCGGGCTTCGCTGACCCACCACTTGAACGGCGGCAGCCTGAGTGCCGGCCGCCCCAGGATCCGCGCGAGCCAGGCGAGGCCGAGGTCGCTGCTCAGGATGCCGGCGTAGCAGGCGGCGACGGCGACCGAAAAGTCGAGCCGGCCCTGGGCCACGAGCAGGCCGGCTGTGATGCAGGTCAGGTCCTCGCTGGCGTACGCGGCGAAGACGAGGAGCAGGAAGACGATCAGCAGGGCCGGCCCGGTGAACGGCGGCAGGTCCATGTCGTCGAAGGGCAGCGCCGCCCGCCGAAGCCGGTCGGGTTCGGCATCGGCGCGCGTGGGCGCCTCGCCCGCTTCGACGCGGCCCAGGAACTCCTCGATCCGATCCGCCAGGTGCTCGCCGTCGCGGAACAGGAAGAAGTGGCTGTCCGGCCGCATCCACAGCTCGCTGTGCGGCACGATGCGGTGATGCTCCCGCGCCGCGGCGGCTGGCACGAGCGGATCCTGCGCGCCGTGGATGATGAAGACCGGCGCGTCGAGGGACTCCAGGATGCCGCGCAGCGGCCGCTGATCCGTGTCGTAGAAGTTCCGCGCATAGGAACGCGCGACGGCCATGTCGAGGGCGCCGAAGTGAGGGACGAGATTTCGAACTCCCCAGAACAGCCCGAGCTGGAGGCCGTGAAGGCCGTGATTGACCGTGTAGTCGCCCAGGAGCTCGAGTTCCTGTACGCCGACCGAGGACACCATGATCACGGACGCCACCCGGTCGGGCGCCTGGTCGACGAGGTGGAGCGCCACCGCGCCGCCCATGCTGAAGCCGAGGACGTGAAACCGGTCGACATCCAGCCGGTCGAGCAGCTTGAGCGTCGAGTCGGCGTGACCGCGGGAGGAGTAGTCGGCTACCTGGTGGTCGGAGTCCCCGAAGCCGGGGAGGTCGGGCGCGATGGTTCGCCGGCCGAGGGCGTCGGAGATTCCGTTTGGTTGATTCACATCCGAGTAGCGCACCGTTGACTTGAGGCGATCGAAGCTGTCTGAGCTGCCTGGCGATCCGTGGAGGAGCACGAGGGGCAGGGCTTCCGGGTTCGGTGAGTCGGTCTCCTCCCAGGCGATGCGCAGTGTGCCTTCTCCATGCGGTGCGGGGATCTCCATCGTCGGCTTGAGATGGACCGGGAAGGGCACTTCCCTGATCTGGCCGTCCGGCATGGGGAACTCGATCGTTGCCGTCTCAACGGGGACAGGCCGGTCTTGCGCCCGGATGAACCGGACGACAGTCGAGGCCACAAGCAGCCCGCAGTAGACGCCGAGCGCGATCCGGAGCCAGGGTCGGCGCCTCTTGGGGCCTGTCATGGGAACCGGCGGTCGCCGACCGAAGCGGCCGCTTCCTCGCTCGAGACCATCGGCCGGAACGCGGCCGTCATCCGCCGCCGCAGCAGGCTCGCGAGCTCCTTGCGGTCGGCGGCCCGGAAGGGTTCCGCTCCGAACTCGAGTTCGCACTCGATCCGGCGGAGCTTGAGCAGCTCGGGCGCGTGCGGCGTCATCGGCATCTCGCCCCACCAGGCGACGCTCAGGAAGGCGGGATCCTCGTCATCCGGCGTCTCGTAGCGCAGAACGGACCAGTGGACCGGGAGTTCCTGGACGGCGGCGGGCGCCAGCAGGGAGGGCTTGAGGGTGGCCACGGCATCGCCGGGGGTCGAGGTACCTTCGGGGAAGAGGATGACCGGGTCGCCAGCCTCCAGGGCTTCGGCGATCTGTTCGCCGACCCGGGTCACGTCGCGGCGCCGGCCGCGGTCGACGAAGATGATGTCGACCGTCCGGCAGACGGTGCCGGCCAGGGGCCAGTCCGCGATCTCGGCCTTGGAGACGAAGCGGGCGGGCGAGTGCGCGGCGAGGACCAGGATGTCGACGTAGGAGATGTGGTTCGAGACCAGGAGGCAGGGCGCCGCCGCCGGCCCGCCCCGAACCGTGACCTTGCAGCCGAGCACGGCAAGGCAGGCGCGGCCCCAGCGGCGCATGATGCCGGCGCGGACTTTCCGCCAGGTCGGGTAGCGGCGGCGTGCGAGAAAGGGCTTCAGAACATACAGCGGCAGCCACGCGGCCAGGGTGAGCAGGAGGAACGCCGGACCCCGCCAGGCCAGCCGGCAGACGCGCAGGAGGCGCATTCCCTAAGTATCGGCGGCGTGCGTGGCCGGTTCGGCCGCCGGCGCCCGGTCGAGTCCGAAGATCAGCCGGATGCGCCGGCTGAGGGTGGCCGTGTCCATCAGCACCAGGTAGTCGATCGTCTTGAAGTCGCGGTCGATGGCCGGCCGGCTGCAGACGAGGGCGCCGTAGCGGAGATAGGTCGCGAACAGAGTCGGTATCTCGACATCCGGACCCTTCTCGACCGCGTCGGGCGGCGCCTCGCAGCGGGAATGCTCGAGGACCGGCACGTCGAGGTCCGGCCGGACCTTGCCCGCCGCGACGAGCTGCCGGTAGAGCCGGATGCCGGCGGCCTGGTCCTGGCTGGTCAGGGAGCAGCAGCCGAACAGGTAGCGGAGACGGTTGTGCACCATGTAGCGGGCCAGGCCCTGCCAGAGCAGGAAGAGAACGGTCCGCTTCCGGTGCCGGCGATGGATGCAGGCGCGGCCGATCTCGACCGACTGCTCGAGCACGCTGCGGGGCAGGGCGTCCAGGTCGTACTCGATGGCCGAGTAGAAACCGTTGCCGTGGGCGGCCATGGCGGCCATCTGCATCCGGTATGTACCGATCATCGTGCCGTCCGTCCGCTCGACCAGCATGTGGTGGCAGCTCGCGTCGAAGTCATCCGTGTCGCGGCCGCTGTTGTACGACTCGTCCAGCCCCTCGCCCAACTCCAGGTTGAAGACCTCGAAACGCAGCGTCAGCAGCCGGTCGATGTCCTCGGCCGTGCGGGCGAAGCGCAGGCGGTAGGTGCCGGCTTCGATCCGGCCATCGGGAAGCTGTTCGGGGCTGGGAACGGTCCCGCTCCACGAACCGGTCGCCGAGACGTTGCTGCGTACCGGTTCAGTCATTTGCTGCTGCAGTCCCGGGTTCGTGCGCCGCGGGGACGACGACGGATGGGGCCGGGGCGCGTGTCGGTCTGATGGTGATCGTCCGCAGGAACAGGCGGTTGTCGCGCCGCCTCAGGGTTCCCCACACTTCGACCGGTTCGCCCACCCACTCGAGGAGCTCGCGCCCCAACGGCCGGCCCTGCGGGTTCAGCAGATGGACGAGGTGGCGCTCTCCGCCTTCCGTTCGGACCAGGAGCGCCGCCGGAATGCCGCCCCGGATGCAGAGCGAGGCGCAGTCCCGGTGGGGTTTGCCGCGGCCCGGCTTCATGGCGCCGAGATAGCACTTCGTGTCGACGATCTCGCCCAGCAGGGTGTGTCCGTGGACGCGGATGACGTTGGTTGCCGCGTCGGGGGCCGGATCCGCTCCGGGCTCGGTGTCGGCGCTCTCAACGTCGGTTGGCGACTCCTCGGTTTCCGGGATGGCCCGAGCGCTCGACTCGACGCCGGATCCCGCCTGGGCGGCTCCTTCGGGAAGCTCGAGGGCATGCACTTCGAGCATCGCCGCCTCCGGGTTCCGGATCAGCGTGCCCGAAACCCCGGTCTTCCTGGATGGCGAGGGCGTCCAGGGCGGACTGGGCTCGCCGTTCACGTCGAGTGCCTGTTTGCCGACGCCGACCAGCAGATAGCCCTCGGCCGGTCCGTCCGCCGTCAGCAGCCGGGGATGGGGATCGACGAACATTTCGCCTTCGTAGTCCCGTACCGTGCCGTACTCGAACACGCCCTCGTCGAACCGCTCCAGCAGCAGCGCCAGGACGGCGCCGAGAACCGCCGCCAGCAGCACGAGGCCGACCGCGACGCGGCGCGCGAACCGCGAGACGCCGGCCGGCGTCTCGTCGACGTAGCCGACGTAGAAACCGTCGTGGCGCTCGCCGGTCACGAAGGCTCTCCGGCGCCGCCCGCGTCGCCGAGACGTGCCGGCTCGGCATGCGTTCCGGGCGGATTGGGCCGCGGATCGACCAGCACCCGGCCGTCTTCCACGCGGACGTTGAAGGTCGGAATGGTCTCGGTGAACGGCGGCGGCGAGCAGCCGTCCTCCGGACGGTACTGGTAGCCATGCCACGGACAGGTAATGCAGCCGTCGATCACCCGGCCTTCGCCGAGCGGGCCGTTCTGGTGCTGGCAGACGTTGGAGATGGCCGCGATTCGCTCGCCGCCGTCTTCCGAGCGATAGCGAAACACGGCCACTCGCTCACCGCTCAGGAGGAAGATTCGGGCCCGGTCGAGGGGGATGTCGGAGACGGCGCAGACGTCGACCGCGGAGCCCTCCGCCTCGGCGGCCGGCGCCGGCGCGCGCTCACGCCAGCCGGCCACGAGGTGCAGCGAGGCGACGCCGGCGAAGCCGATGCCCAGCAGGACGGCGAGCGCCGGCGGCCGCTCCGGAGCCTGCAGGCTCCCCAGCGCCACGTGCGCGAGGATCAGTCCGTACGCGACGTAGACCAGCATGTGAAGCGCCTTCCACGCCGGCGCGGTCAGGTTCGCGAGCCAGAAGTCGTGCGAGGTCGCCGCGAGCAGGAACAGGATGACCAGCGCCAGAAGGCCGAGCGCCTGGAACGGGAACTGCGACAGGCTGTCGTAGTTGCCGTTGCTCGCCAGTACGCTGACCAGCGGATGGAGGACGCCGAGGCCGTGGAACTGAACGATCGAGAACCCGCCGTGAGCGAGAGCCAGCAGGAATGTGCAGACGCCGAGGTGGCGGCGGTTGTAGAGCAGGGGCAGAAAGCGCGGGTCCAGCCGGCAGAGCGGGCCGATGGCGAGCACGACATGGAGCAGCAGCAGGGCGCCGGCGCCGAAACCTCGGATCAGCAGGGTCTCGGCCGTCGCCTGGGTTCGGGGCGCGACCCCGATGCCGACGAAGAGGCCGAGGAAGACCAGAATCCCGGCCGCGATCGCCAGGTCGTAGAGCTTCTTGTTGCGGTTCCAGAGGACCGCCTGGTACCCGGCGCTCACGGATCTTCGTTCCGCGATGGTTCGGTCTCGTCTTGCGCGCCAGCCTCGACGTGGTCTGACGCGTACTCGCGTGCTTCGGGCAGGGCCTCCACGAGCGGCGGCTCGGGACGGAGGAGGATGGCGGCGGCGAGCAGGACCGCCAGGATGGGGAACAGCACCGTCCAGATGACGCGGTGCCGCCGCCGCAGGGCGCGTATCATCCGGCGCCCTGTCCCGGTCTGCCGGCGGCTGCGTCGCGGTGCGCGTTCCGTTCCGGCGGAGGTTGCCGGCCGGCGCGCCAGCGCCAGAGCAGCACGGGCCAGAGCGCGACGACGCCGGGAAGGATGATGAGCCTGAACCCGAGTCCGGCCGACTTCGCGGAGGTATCGACACGGCCGATGCCGCGCCAGGCGAAGAAGGGAGCGAAGGCCAGCCCGCAGGCGATGTACACGGTGCAGAGCAGCACGACGACCTCGGCGGCGCGCACGATGGACATCGTGGCGAGTATACGCGCCTGGGTGACGGTCCCATGCCTTAGACTCCGACGGCCTCGATGCCTTCGACGATCCACCAGGGAAGCTGAGGAACAGAACATGCCGGTCACACATCGTTCGAACGCGTCCATTCGCATCGCTGGTTCGAGGTGGTTCGTGCTCGCCTCCCTGCTGCTCGCAGCGGCGCTGCCGGCTGCCGGCCAGGAGATGACCGTGGAGGCCTACGAGCCGCGCTCGACCCTCAAGGTCCCGGGAGGCCCCGTCACCCGGGCGAAGTTCCCCTTCGTCGACGCCCACGGCCACCTGCGCGCCCGGGATCCGGCCCGGATCGACCAGATGGTCAAGGAGATGGACGAGATGAACATGGCCGTGTTCGTCAACCTGAGCGGCGGTTCGGGCGAGGGCCTCAAGGCGAACCTCGCGGCCACCAAGGGCCGCTATCCGAACCGGTTCGTCGTCTACGCGAACGTCGACTTCTCGGGCATCGGTGAACCCGGCTGGGGCAAGAAGGCGGCGGCGCAGCTCCAGGCCGACTACGACGCCGGCGCGCGGGGCCTCAAGATCTACAAGAACCTCAGCATGTTCCAGACCGACATCCACGGCGAGAGGGTGGCGGCGGACGACCCGCGGATCGCTCCGGTGTGGGACAAGGCGGGCGAGCTGGGCATCCCCGTCCTGATCCATGTCGGCGAGCCGTCGGCGTTCTGGGATCCCTGGGACGAGCACAACGAGCGCTGGCTGGAGCTGAAGATGTTCCCGAACCGCCGCCGCGACGATCCCAAGCGCTTTGCCTCCTTCGAGCAGACGATGAGCGAGCAGCACAACCTGTTCCGCAACCATCCGGACACGATCTTCCTCAACGCCCATCTCGGCTGGTTCGGCAACGACCTGGCGCGGCTCGGCAAGCTGCTCGACGAGCTACCGAACGTCTACACGGAACTCGGGGCTGTCCTCGCCGAACTCGGCCGGCAGCCGATCACCGGCGCCGCCTTCATGGAGAAGTACCAGGACCGCGTCCTGATGGGCAAGGACTCCTGGGAGCCGATCGAGGGCTACCACGTCTACTTCCGCGTGCTGGAGACGCGGGACGAGTACTTCGACTACTACCGGAAGCGTCACGCCCACTGGAAGATGTACGGCCTCGGCCTGTCCGACGAGGTGCTGGAGAAGGTCTACTTCCGCAACGCCCTGAAGATCATCCCGGGCATCGACCCGAGCCTCTTCCCGGAGTAGTCACTGCCGGCCGACTCCGCTGGGTGCGCGGGTCTTCCGACCCGCCGCCGCCGAAGGCGGCTTCGAAACGCCGGCCGAAGGCCGACCCTTCTACGCTAGGGCCCGGTCGCTTCGCCGGTCTCCGGGACTTCGGCTTCCGGCTCCGGCGACCCGCTGCAGTCGCCGCAATGGACGTCGTCGACCGCCTCGCCGGCAGCGAGCGAAGCCACCCAGTCGCGGATCTTCACGCCGTCGGACTCGTAGGTGTAGAACTGCGGCCGCAGCATGATCGTGTGCAGCTCGCCTGCCGCGATGTAGCTGCGGTAGTTGTCCTGGCCCTCGAGGGCGGCGTCGATGTCCGCCTCGTTCGCGTCGAGCAGCGGCTGCAGGCCGTCGTCGACGTTCGTGCCGGCGATCCGCAGGAACTGGAGCTGGACGTCGTCCTCGGCGGTGTCGTAGCGCGTGAACATCGCCTCGGGGTGGGCCTTCGCGGCCTGGATGTACAGCGACTCGAACGAGAATCCGTCGCTGTCGACCTCGTTCATGTTCTCGAAGTGGGAGAGCGCGGCCAGCGTGCCCCAGGATTCGTGCGGCCGGCTGTCGGTCAGGTTCCGGTAGCCGCCGGCGCCGTCGCCCAGCGCGGTGACGCGGGCGGCCGGGTAGTTCTCCGCGAAGTGGCGGGCGTAGACCGGCGAGGGGATCGAGCCGGCGCTCGAGCCGGTGATGAACACCGTCTCGGGGCCGAGGAAGTGCTCGTAGGTCCAGTCGAGGGCGGCCCGGCCGTTCGTGTAGCCGCGGTGATGGATCGTCACCTGGCGCGCCGGTTCCTCTTCGGTCGCCGGAACGTCGTACACGGTGTCGCGGTCGCCGATGTGGACGTCGCCGGTGCAGTAGGGCACGAAGACGAAGCTGTGGTCGGCGAACGGGTTCTCCGGGTGGTTGAACGCGGCGATGCCGTGGGCCGCGCCTTCCTCGGGTTCCGTGCCGCTCGGTGAGCGCATCTCCTCGATCGCGGTCATCGTGTAGGTGGGCCGGCCCTGCGGGTCGCAGGTTTCGGCGGTCCAGCAGCCGCCGCCGCCCTGGAGGTAGAAGACGAGCTGGGTCGGATCGGCCTTGCGGACGAAGAACCGGAACGGCGAGCCGTCGGAGCAGGTCGTGCTCCCGCCGGGAGTGATCGTGTTCCAGCCTTCCGCGAGGTCGGCGAGCGGCGCCTCGAGATCGACGGGTTCGGGGGCTTCCTCGGCTGGTGCGCAGGCGAGCGCGGCCAGCGTCAGGAGGGCGGCGGTCACGATGAGGGAGGTGGATTGGCGGTTCTTCATGGTGTTCTCCTTCGTTCGGTTGCGAGCGCTCAGGCGCCGGGGGCCAGAGTCGCCAGGGCGTCGAGATCCGCTCCCGGCTTGCCGTCGGGGCGGAAGGCCTGGATGCAGACGTGGTCGGCGCCGGCGTCCCAGTGGGCCTGAATGCGTTCGCGGATCCGGTCTTCCGTGCCCCAGGCGACCAGGGCGTCGACCAGGCGGTCGCTGGCCTGGAACTCCTGCCAGTCGTCCTCGGTGAAGCCCAGCTCGAGCAGGCTGTTCTGGTAGTTCGGCGCCCGCAGATAGACGTAGAGGTTGGCGCGACCGATCTTGCGGGCCGCCTCGGCATCCGTGGTCAGGATGACCTTCTGTTCGGGGCAAAGGAGCGGCCCCTCGCCCATGATCTCGCGGGCCCGCCGCGTGTGCTCGGGCGTGACCAGGTAGGGATGCGCGCCGTCGGCGCCCTCCGCGGCGAGCTTCAACATCAGCGGCCGCAGGGCGGCGATGACGATCGGCGCTTCCTGCTCGGGCTCGGCTCCGCGATAGAAGGCCTTGCCGACCGCCTCCAGGTACTCGCGCATCTTCGGCACCGGTGGCTTGTACTCGTGTCCCCGCAGGTGGGTGACCAGGTGCGGGTGGGAGACGCCGAGGCCGAGGACGAAGCGGCCCGGCAGCATTTCGGAGAGCGTCTTGTGGACCGCCTTCGTCGTCATGGCGTCGCGGGCGTAGATGTTGGCGATCCCGGTGGCGTGGGTGATGCGCTCGGTGCGGGCGCCGAGATACGCGACGAGCGCGAACGGGTCGCGGCCGACCGCCTCGGGTGTCCACAGCGCGCCGTAGCCCTGGGCTTCGATGGCGGCCGCGAACTCGGCCGCCTGCGTCGCCGAGAGACCGTCGAGGCCGGCCCATACGCCCAGCTTGCCCAGGATGTTCGTGGAATCCGTCATCGCCCGAGTGCTCCTTGGCCTGAAATCGAGCGCCGACCGTATCAAGACGATGCGCCATCCGGGTGGGCGGTGCTAACGTCCCGGCGCGATGACCGCCGTCGACGCGAAACGCGGCTGGGCCTGGGAGCACTGGTTCGGCCTTGTCGGCCTCGCCGCGCTGATCGGGGGCGTCTACATGGGCCTCTTCGTGGCGCCGACGGAGCGCTTCATGGGCGAGGTCTACCGCATCCTCTACGTCCACGTGCCGCTGCAGTGGAACGCGCTGGTCTGCTTCTTCGGCGCCGGCTTCGTGGGCGCCGCTTCGCTCTGGAAGCGAAAGGACTGGATCGACGGCATGCTGGTCGGAGTGATCGAGGTCGGCGTCATCCTGGAGACCGCCGGCCTGCTTTCCGGCATCGTCTGGGCCAAGCCGACCTGGGGCGTCTACTGGGCCTGGGATCCCCGGCTGACCTTCACCTTCGTCATGTGGCTGACCTTCCTCGGCGTGCTGGCGCTGCGGCGCTTCGCCGAGGAGCACCGGCGGGCGCCATGGACGGCGGCGGCGAGCATCGTCGCTTCGGTCAACGCGCCCCTCGTCTACTACTCGGTGAACTGGTGGCGGAGCATCCACCAGATGCAGTCATCGCCGGAGACGGTGCACACGACGATGATCCTGCCGCTCCGGATCAACGCGATCGCCCTCTTCCTCGTCTGCGTCTGGTTCGTTGCGCGCCGCGCCCGGATCTCCCTGGCGCGGCGGCGGGCCGAGGCGACCGCGCCGCCGCCTCGCATCGAGCCGGTGCTCGAGGGAGCCTGAAGCGCACCGGGCGCGCCGCGAACTTCCATCACGGGCCCCGGGAAGGGCCAATCGGGGAGACATCCATGACCGCGCCGAACTACGAACAGATCCTGGTCGAGGACCGGGGCCGCACCCGCATCCTCACCCTGAACCGGCCGGACAAGCTGAACGCCTGGACCCGGCAGATGAACTTCGAGCTGGTGGACGCGATCGAAGCCGCCAACGAAGACCCGGGGCTGGCGGCGATCGTCGTCACCGGCGCGGGACGCGGTTTCTGCGCCGGCGCCGACATCGGAGCGCAGTTCAAGGCCCGGCTCGACGGCGGCGAGGCCGGAGCGGAGGCCGACCGCAGGCCGCCGCGTCCCTGGGTGGAACTGGTGCGGGACTCGAAGCCGATGATCGCCGCGATCAACGGCGTCGCCGTGGGTGTCGGTGTCACGTTGACCCTGCCCTTCGACGTCATCGTGCTCTCGGAGCGCGCCCGCGTGGGCATGTTCTTCGTACGGATGGGACTGGTGCCGGAACTCTGCTCGTCCCACTTCCTCGTGCAGCGCGTCGGCTGGGCGAAGGCGAGCGAGATGTGCCTGACCGGAACCCTCTACGACGCCGCGGAGCTCGGGGCGATGGGCTTCGCCAATGCGGTCGTTCCGCACGAGGAGACGCTGGACCGGGCCCTCGAACTCGCCGCCCGGATCGGCGAGAACGCTGACAGCTCGCTTCGCGCGATCAAGCGGTTGCTGACGAAGAACGGTTCATCGCACGATCTCGACGAGGTCCACCGCCGTGAGATGGAAGAACTGAACGCCGCCTACACGAGCGACGCGCACCGCGAAGCCGTCGCCGCCTTCATGGCGAAGCGCTGAAGCGACACAGCAGCGTGTTCTGCGTCTCGAGGTCCTCTGACCAGATCAGGCTCGCCCCGTCCCGCCACTCGATGTCGTCGTAACCGCCCTTCGGCCTGACCGCGGCGGCGCTGTGCTCGATCGCCGACGGCCATTCGCCGTCATCGAAGCCGGGCATGCGCCAGCCCTCGGGCTCCGCCGTTGCCGTGAACCGGCACGGTCCGACGCCCGGTTCAGGCTCGGCCTCGTCTACACAGGCGCGGTCGAGCGGCGCCTCGTGGATCACCAGGCAGCGCCAGGCGGAGTCGGTCACCGCGAGGGTCTCACCCGTGGCCGTATCCGTGAACTGTGCGATGAGTCCGCCGTCGCCCATCTGCTGGTTGCGGCGGCCGATGTACTCCAGACCCGTGTCGTCCTGCTTGAAGTCCTTGGCGACGAAGTTCAGTTGCAGGGGGTAGTCGGCGCTGAAGACGAAGGACTCCGCGTTGAACGAGCGCTCCGTCGTGATCGGCACGGAATCCTCGATGATCAGGCGGTCGCCCTCGTAGAAGGCGAACCAGTTGTCGGCCCAGACCTCGCCCTTGATGGTTACGGTGCCTGGCCCGTCGACGACGGTGGTGGCGCCGGCAGACGAATCGCCGCCGCAGCCGGCCAGCAGGGCCGCGAGGATCGCCAACACGAGCGGCGCGATCCGAGCCGCGAATGGATGCCGTCTTCGTGTCGCTCTCACGTTGATGAGACGTTCTTTCGGGATGGTGTGTTTCGTCTTCGGCGGCCGTTCCCATGGCACGTCAAGGCAGCGCGAACGCCATCAACTCCGGCACGCCGTCCGTCTCGCGCGTTCCGGCCACCGTCAGCGCGATGTACTGCCGGCCCTCCCAGAGGTAGGTCATCGGCGTGCCGAGCCCACGTGCCGGCAGCGGCACCTCGGCGATCACGTCGCCGGTGCGCTTGTCCCGGGCGACGAGCCGGTTGCCGCCGTCGTCCTCCGCGGCGTGCTGGCCGTGGATCAGCAGTGTCTTCGTCAGCAGCGGCCCGGTGTAGGTGTCGCCGCCGAGGGGCGGCAGGTCGAGGTCTTTCAGGCGCGGGTGGTTGCGGAGCGTGTCGTTGTTGCCGAGCGGCTTCATCCACACGTGCTCGCCGGACTTCAGGTCGATCGCGGTCATCCGCGTGTAGGGCGGCTTGAACAGCGGCAGGCCCTCCGGCATCTCGGGCCGCCGGCCGCGGCCGCCGTGGGTGTAGCGGAGCGTGCCGCCCTCGAGTGGATCGGGCGTGTAGAAGGTGACCATGCTGAACGCGTTGCGCGACGGCACGTAGAGCCAGCCGGTCTCCGGGTCGACCGCGGCGCCGTACCAGTTCGCGCCGCCGCCGGCGGAGGGCCGGAAAATCGTCCCCTGCTTGCCGCCTCGCACCGGCAGCGACGGCGGCGTGTAGAGGGGCCCGATCTCGAAGTCGGCGATCACGTCGAGGGCCATCCGCCTGATCTCGGGCGTGAAGTCGGCCAGGTCGTCCTCGGTGACGCCCTGGTACTCGAACGGCGCCGGCTTCGTCGGGAAGGGCTGGGTCGCCGCGGCCGTGTCGCCGGGCATCGTCGCCGGCGGTACCGGCCGGTCCTCGATCGGCCACACCGGCTTGCCCGTGACGCGGTCGAAGACGTAGAGGAAGCCCTGCTTGCTGACCTGGGCGACGATCTGCCGGGGATCGGCGCCGCTACCAGCCGGGAGGTCGATCAGGGTCGGCGCGGCCGGAAAGTCGTAGTCCCATAGACCGTGGCGGACGGCCTGGAAGTGCCAGAGCTTCTCGCCCGTCTCGACGTCGACCGCGACCAGGCTCTCGGAGTAGAGGTTGTCGCCCGGGCGGTGGCCACCGTAGAAGTCGTTCGTCGCGGTGCCGATCGGCAGGTAGACGATGCCGTGCTCGTTGTCGCCCGAGAGCATCGTCCAGACGTTCGCGTTGCCGGAGTAGCGCCAGGACTCGTCTTCCCAGGTCTCGACGCCCTCGTCGCCTTCCTGGGGCACGGTGCGGAACACCCAGCGGAGCTCGCCCGTGCGCGCGTCCCAGCCGCGAACCCAGCCGGGGATCGACTCCCTGGTGATCCGGCGGTCGGCGATCGAGGCGCCGGTGACGACCACGTCCCGGACCACGACCGGCGGCGACTGCATCGAGTAGAGCAGCGCGTTCAGGTAGTCCCGCTCGCCGCGGTTGGCGCGCGGCAGGCCCTCCATCAGATCGACGCGGCCGCCGTCTCCGAAGTCCTCGTTCGGGCGGCCGGTACGGGCGTCGACCGAGAGCAGGTAGCCGTCGCCGGTCCCCCAGTAGACGCGGCTGTCCGCGTCGTCGCCCTCTTCGCCATTGGTCCAGTAGGCGACGCCGCGCTGGTTCCACACCACGGTCATCGTCGTCGTGCCGCTCTCGTAGCTCTTCGGGTTGTAGGCCCAGACCGTCCGGCCGCTGCCGGGGTCGACCGCGGCCCCGATCGAGATCGGCGTGTTCAGGAAGAGCAGACCCTCCTGCATCAACGGCGTCGCCTTCAGGTTGCGGATGAAGGGGGCGCGGCCGGCGCGCCAGAGCAGGGGATCGTCGTCCTTCAGCCGGTCGAAGATGACGTCGCGGTCGGCATACCACTCGCCGCCCGCCTCCGACTTGCTCAGGAAGCCGTCCACCGACCGCCAGCGCCAGGCAACCTCCAGGTCGCCGAAGTTACTTCCGTCGATCTCGTCCAGCGGCGAATACTTGGTCGAACCGACGTCGCCGCCGTAGCTCGGCCACTCGCCGGCCGGCGCGCCGCGCTGGGCGGCTGCAGGCGCAGCGAGCAGCAGGGCGGACAGGCCGCCGGCGGCAATCATCGTTCTGGGCATGTCGACTGCGCATCGTATCCGTCGATCAGTCCGCCCCTCGCACGCGGCCGAGTCCGATCCCGGCGCCCGTGCTCACCAGAACGAGGAGTCCGCCAAGAGCAGCGAGCGGAACGGTGGCGCGACGGGCGACCTCGGCGGGTTCTTCGTCCTTGAGACGGAACCTGGGCAAGTCAGGAAGGACGCGGGCGCTCATCTCTTCGCCAGCGAGGATCGCGGGTACGAAGAACTCCCGCCACTGTTCGGCGAACGCCCGCACCTGGAACTGGAAGTCGGCGAAGCGCGCGTCGCCCGTCCCCGCGGCGTCGAGGAGCGCTTCCTGGGCCAGGATCGCCGGCGAGAGGAAGCGATAGCGGCGCACCAGCGCGATCTGGTCGTCGCGGCGCGCGTCGTGCTCCGCCGTGACTTCCTCCAGGCGCCGGTTCACGGCGTCCGTGGCGGCCCACGAGAGCGCGCCCAGACCGGGTTCGTCGGCGACCACGCCTTCGGCCATCTCGGGGTGGTCCTCCAGGTAGCGGGCGAGCAGCTCGCTGCGGCGGTTCACCGCGTCGTTCGACGCTTCCCGCTGGGCCGTGATCATCTCGACGCGCGACGGCAACGGGTGCAGGAGACTCGCCGCGGCGTTCAGCGCCGCCGGCAGCACGACGACGAGAACCAGCCAGGCGCCCACGAGGACCGTTGCGTTCCAGGCCGAGGAACGGCGCAGGGTGTTGACCCAGGCCGCGAGCACGAACCAGAAGAGCGCGTAGGTGACGATCGTGGCGCTCCAGAGAAGAAGCCGGCCAGGCGAACCGAAGCCTCCCGTAGCCAGCGCGCCGAGCAACGAGACGGCAAGCACCATCCCCGCTACGAGAAACGCCCGGAAAGCGAGCTTGACGGCCACGACGGTTCGGGCCGACACCGGCTGCGAGAGGGTCAGCGCCAGGGTCCCCTGCTCGCGCTCCTCCGAGAGGACGTTGAAGCTGAGCGCCAGCACCAGCAGCGGCAGCAAGTAGACCGCGACGAAGGTCAGATCGAAGCGGCCGACCATCAGGTTGAGAGGATTCTCGACCTCCCCGTTCTGGTGAAACGACGACTCGTTCGTGTAGACGTTGACGTCGTAGTAGTAGGGAAGGAGGTCGCTCTGTCCGACCGCAAGGGCCGTCAGGGGACCCGGCTCCAGCACCGCGGTGTGGCTGCCTGAAGGCCCGCCTAGCACGAGGGGCGAGCGCGGGTCGGCGAAGGGCGAGGACGGTTCGGCACCGTTCTCGATGGCCTCCAGCTCCTGCCCGAAGGCGTGGATGCGCTCGGCGTTGCCGGTTTGTGTGGCCTGCACGGTGCGCTCCTGAAACCGCAACCAGACCACGCCGTTCGTCAGCGCGTAGCCGAGAAGGACGACGAAGAGCCCGAGGACGATCTTGAGCGGCCGATCGGCCATGAGCAACCGCCACTCGTTTCTCAGGATGGTTCGCGCGGCCACCTAGCCCACCTCCGCGCGCCGCACCCGCACCGCGGCGGCAAGGATCGCTCCGACAAGCCACGCGCCGAGAACGGCGAGTGACAGGCCGCGGTTGCCCAGGACCCATCCCAGCGTGGGGGCGGCGTATTGCAACGAAGGAACCGCCTCCCAGACCTCGGCGCCGACGGTGTAGGTGAAGTCCCCGGTCAGCGAGTTCTCGGTCATGTCGCCGTTCATCCGCCGCATCAGATCGCGACGGTACGTCTCGGCGGCGCTGGCGAAGTGGCGGTGCTGCTCGACATCCGTGCCGGCCAGTCCCATGGAGAGCGTCCGCACCGCGAGCAACGGCGCCGCGACCGCCAACGTCTCGTGCACGACTCCCTGGCGCTCGAAGGCGTCCCACAGCGCGCCGTAGTTGCGATCGAAGATCCGGTTGCCGAACTCCTCGCTCTCCTGCAGGTAGACGCCCACGGCGTTGATGGGCAGGTCCTCGACGCTCTCCACTCCGTACTCCGCAAGCAGACGCCGGGTCGACTCGTCCCGGTCCGGGCGGGAGATGCCCTCCACGCTGGCGGCCATCTCCTGTTCCACGGTACGGGCGAACTCCAGCGCGGAAGGCGTCGGATGAAGCCGTTTCGACAGGTCCACGGCGACGCGCGGCGCCACGAGCCCGTTGACGACCCAGACGGTCAGCAGGACGACCAGCGCGGTGCGCGCCGAGCGCGCCCATGCGGACACGGCCAGGGACAGCGCCAGGAAGGCGGTGAAGTACGCCAGGTAGACGCCGGCCAGGACGGCGGCCCGAGCCAGCGGGGATGCCGCCGGGCCGGGATTCGCCACGACCAGCGCTGCCGCTCCCACCAGGGCGGCAGGCGCCAGCAGCAACGACAACGCTCCGGCGATGCCCAGTGCCTTGCCCGTGGCCAGCTCGCGGCGGCCGACCCCGGTAGCCAGCAGTTGGCGCAGTGTTCCCCGTTCCCGTTCGCCGGCGAACGCAGCGAAAGTCAACAGGATGATCAGCAGCGGCAGCAGGTGCTGCAGCACCTGGGCCGCGGTCAGGGCCCCGATGCGCTGGGCTGCCGTCGCGTCCTGCGCCGGGCGCAGCAGGAAGTCGTTCTGCCTGTGGGCCTCCAGCCACACCGAGGTGCCGGTGTACGGGTCCACGCCTTCGTCGACAAAGGAAAGCGCAAGGCGGGGCTTGAACGCATAGATGCCGTAGTGCGCCGCCGAGTGAGGGTTCTTCTCGCCTTGCGTGTCCCAGTGCTCGCGGGCGGTGGCCTGCGCGGCCGCGTGTTCCTGCCGCGCCTTCCGCGTCTGGTCCCAGCCGTGGGCCAACGACACGAGCAGCAGCGCTCCCACGAGAATCGAGGACCAGCGGAACCGGCCGTCTCGCATCACGTCGGTGAACTCCTTGCGGGCGATGTGCCGGATCATGGCGAACCTCCGTTGGCCTGCGTGTCTGCTTGCATGTGTTCCAGGTAGATGCGCTCCAGGTCGGCGTGGCCGATCTCGGCCGTGCTCAGCTCCGTGACCAGGCGTCCGTATCGCATGATGCCCACTCGGGTGCCGGTGTCCTTCGCGCGAAACAGGTCATGAGTCGCCATCAGCACCGCGACGCCGCGCTCCCTGAGGCGCTCGACCAGCGCCGAGAACTCGTTCGAGGCCTTCGGGTCGAGACCGGATGTCGGTTCGTCCAGGAGGAGGGCGTCAGCCTCCTTGGCGATGGCGATCGCGATGCCGACCTTCTGGCGCATGCCCTTGGAGTACGCGGATACCCGGCGCCCGACGGTTTCGCGCTCCAGGCCGGCTTCGACCAGGATCTCGGTCAGCCGCTTCCGGCCAAGCGATCCCTGCCCGCCCAGGGCGGCGAAGTACTCGAGATTCTCGAGCCCGCTGAGATTGCGGTACAGCATGACCTGCTCGGGGATGTAGGCGAGCAGGCGCTTCGTCTCGCGGTCGTGAGTGGACACGTCCAGGCCGGCTACGAGAGCCCGGCCCGCCGAGGGCGCCACGAACCCGAGAAAGAGGTTGATGGTCGTCGTCTTCCCCGCGCCGTTGGGGCCGAGGAGGCAGTAGACCTCCCCGGGGGCGATGGCCAAGTCCAGGGAGTCGAGGGCTCGTGTGTCGCCGTAGTCCTTGGAGAGTCCTCGGGCCTCGAGAAGGGCCGTCGGTGATTCGGTCACTCGTCTCCTCCTTCGCCACGCCAGACGTTGTCGCTCGGCGAACGCTCGAACGACGGCCAGGCGTCGATGATCGTGAAGGGCGCTTCGGTCTCGGCGGTCGCGGGTACCGGTCCGATCCGGTGGCGCTCGTCGCTGCCGTCTTCGTAGCGCTGCGTCACGTGGATCGGTACGGTGAGCGGTTCCCAGCCGCCGTCGCGCCACAGCCAGCGCTGCCCCGCGATTTCCACCGTCCGCTCGGATTCGGTGACCAGCACGTCCGATGACGCCGGCGGCCCGAGCAGTGTCCGGGCGTCGCCTTCGCCGACCGCGGCCGCCAAGGCCTGGGGCAGCGCTTCGCCAGCGCGGACCGCGGCGAGCACGTTGTCGACGGCTGCGATCGCCTCGGCCGGGCCGATGGACTCCACCCATGCCGCCGTCGCCAGGGGCGTGTAGTGGCGAATCCACGGCACGTCGCCCGCGGCTTCGACGCTGACCGCCGGCGCATCGAGCGCGCCGAACGCCTCGATGACCTGACCGCTGACACGGGCGTGCAGCGCCAGCCATGCGTCCCTGCCGTCCTCGCGGCGCACGCACTCCATGCCGATCCAGCCCGGCACTCCGACTCGCAGCCAGTCCTCGCCGGGCTCCTTGCGCAGGCCGGCATCGTCCGCGAGCTGCCGCGCCGCAAGGGCCGCGGCGAGCGTCGCGCGCCGTCGCCAGTGGCCGAAGCCGTCGGGAGCGACATCCCATCCCTCGTGCTCCGGCAGCCACAGCAGGTCTCCGTGGAGCGCGGTCCCTCCCAATTCGCGGGGCGCCTGCAGCACGGCGCCCACGTGCGGCGCCCTTCCGAGCATGCGGGCGACGCAGTTTCGCATCTCGGTCACGTCGTTCAGGACGACCTCGACGTCGTTCGAACGCATCGATCCGTGGTACGCGGTCACGCCTTCCACGTTCGCTTCCAGGGGCTTCCGCGGCCACCAGGCGGCGGCGAAGTCGAGCGGGCCGCTGGCCTGACCCGCGGTCGCCGTCCGCGCCTGCCGCGACGGGTCCGCGTGTTCGCTCGAGGCGAAGCGAATCGTCCAGCGCCAGTCTCCCGCGGGGGCGACTCCCATGGCGGTCGTCAGCGCGCCAACGGCCGCGTCGGCGGGATCCTCCGGCAGCCCGTGGAGCTCGCGATCGTGCGGCGCGCGCACCAGCCGGTCGGGATCGTGGCCGAGCGTCGGCAGGACGTCGGCCGCGCGCAGCCAGACGCCCGACTCGTGCAGCCACCTGCTCTCTCCGTGGGTCGCCCAGCCCTCGTCGCGGACGGTCAGATCGAACTCCACGGTGCAGCCCTCCGCCTCGGACGTGGACGTCTCGGTGTCGCCGGACTCTTCCGCGTTCGGGGCGGTACGGCGGCCGCACTCGCCGAGTTCAAGCGAGAACTGATCGAGGGCGACCGTGACCGCCGCTTCTTCGCCGTCGACGGTCGCCCGCCGGATCTCTGCGCCCTCCGGAAGCGCTCCATGAAGAAGGCCCGAGGCGGAGCGGACGCCGGCCAGGCGCCATCGAGCGGTGGCCGTGCGTCCCGCGGGATCGACGTCGACGACCGCTTCTCCGCCGGCGGTGGAGAACGGCGTCGCCGACGCCCACCACCGCTTCTCCCACTCGGCGTCTTCCTCCGTCTCGCTTGCCTCGGACTGGTACCCGCCCAGGGTCACGAACTGCTCGTGCAGCACGACGTGGGTTCCGAAGGCCAGGACGACACCGGCCGCCGCCAGCACTCCCGCGCCGCTCGGGACCCGACCGAGAGCGGTTCGCCAGCGCATGGGTATGGTGAGCGCGGTGCCTCGCGGCCACGCAAGCCACGCCAGGGCAAGGAGCACCGCCACCACGGCCAGTTTGAACAGGTCGGCCGTCAGAATGTGGTTCATCCAGGGCCCCCAGCCGGCGAACTCGGACACGGTGGCGTGCACCGGCACGCCGAACTCCGCGGGCGGATAGGTCGTGACTGCGAGTTCGTGGTTGACCACGATGATGAACGCGCAGATGACCGAGACGGCGTGCGCCGCTCCCGCGTGGCGGATCAGCGCATGCGCGAGCAGCACGAACGCGGCGATTTCCATCAGCGCGGGCGCCAGCAACAGGCCGAAGAAGGGGGCCGGAGCCGCGAGACTGAAGGCCCCGGGAAGCGCTAACGCCGTGACGATCCACACTGCCAGCAGGGGAGTCAGGGCGAACGCGAAAGCGAGGCAAAGCGATGCCAGCGCCCGGCCGACGACCCGCGTGCCGACCGGCGCCGAGGTCGCGTCGCTGATCTCGCTCCAGCCGGTGCGGTCGTCGCGGCGCGCCATGACGCCGACGAAGGCGGCCGCCATGAAGACGACCACCAGGTAGAAGTAATCGGTGATCATCGGCTCGACCAGGCCGGAGCGGGGCTGCAGCGGACCGTCGGCGTGCAGGACGACGTGAACGAAGGCGCCGCCGACGCCCGTCGCCACCAGCATGGCGAGGGCAAGCGGCGTGCCCCAGCCTCGGAACGAGAGCTTCAGGTGCCATGCCGCCTCGTTCCAGGTCGCCCGTCGCCAGGAGGTGGCGGCCGCCGGCAGTCTGGGCGCCGTTGCTTCCGCCGCCGTTCCGGGTGCCGCTTCGGGCGACGCGGCCGAGCGCCGGCGAACGGCCGGCGACTTCTCGAGCGCCAGGCGTTCCCGGCCGACGCGCCGCAGCACGATCGCCATCAGGAGCAGCGGCGGCAGCGTCCAGATCAGACGGTTGGCGAGCAGCGGCGGCGTCAGTTCCACGACGGCGACCGCCTTCTCGCGCGGCGTCATCAGGTTCGTCTGTTCCTCGATTTCGGCAAAGCCGGAGGAATCGAGCAGGGTCGCGACCGCCGGGCTGGCGTCGCCGCCGCGAATGACGACCATGGCCACCATCCAGACCAGCATCAGTACGGCTGCGACCGCGAAGGGCCCGGCGACGCTTCGTGTCCAGACCGCCGCGCACAGGAACAGCGCGCCGACTCCAGCCGCGGTCGGCAGCGTGAACAGCAGGAGCGAGTGGCCCATCGCGAACCAGGGGTGCGGCCCCACTGCGTCCGGCGGGATGATTCCCAGGGCGCCGAGCGCCGGAACCAGCAGGAAGCCGATGGCCGTTGCGACCGGAAGGAGGGTCGAGAGAACCAGGGCGCCCAGGTAGCGGCCGAAGAGCAGGGCCGGCAGGGAGACAGGTGTCGACAGGACGACCTCGTGCAGGCTGGCGTTCCGGTCGCGGACCACGTTCAGGCCGAAGAGCCAGGCCCAGACGAAGAGGATCCAGACCGCCTGTCCGGCCATCATCAGGTAGATGACGTGGGGGCTGTTGCGCGGTACCTCGGTCGCGCCCATCTCGCGCATGTAGTCGGCGTTGAGAATCACGATCAGGGCGTAGCCGATGAGCCCGGGGAAGACGATCGCCAGGAGCGGCCCGCGGCAGCCGGCCCGAAACTCCTGCCACGCCTGGGCGGCGACGAAACGGAGCGTGTTCACGCGACCCTCGCTTCCCGTCGCCGGCTGCCGTGCGCGATGGCGGCGTGGTACACGTCCTCCAGGCGAGGCGTCTGGGGTTCCCAGCGGTCGTCGGGGCGGGAAGACGCCTCGACGACGACGAGAGAGCCGGCAGGCTTCGCCGAGACGTGCAGGGCGTCCTCCGGCAGAGGCTCGTCGCGGGGCACGACCCGCGACCACAGGCGGCCTTCCAGCTCCGCGGCCAGGGACGCCGGCGTTCCTTCGGCGACGATCCGGCCCTGGTCGAGGATGGACAGCCGCTCGCACAGACTCTCGACGTCGTCGACGATGTGGGTCGATAGCAGCACGACGTTGTCCGCCGCAATGTCGGCCAGCACCCGGTGGAAGCGGCTCCGTTCCGCCGGGTCGAGGCCCGAAGTCGGCTCGTCGACGATCAGCAGGCGGGGATCCCCGGCGAGGGCGATCGCGATGCCGAAGCGGCGCAGCATGCCGCCGGAGTACGTGGCTACGGCGCGGTCGGCATCCTGGCTGAGGTTCACCCGTTCCAGGAGTCCTGCCACTTCGCGCCGCCGCTCGGAGGCGTTCGTTCGCCCCTTGAGGTTGGCGAACCGGTCGAGGAGCTGCCGGCCCGTGACCGTCGGATAGGTCCCGATCTGCTGCGGCAGGTAGCCGAGCCGTCGCCGCAGATAGTCCGGGTCCGCCAGGACGTCAACGCCGTCGAGCAGGATCGTGCCGCTGTCCGGCGCCTGCAGCGTCGCCAGGGTCCGCATCAGCGTGCTCTTGCCGGCGCCGTTTGGGCCGAGCAGGCCGTAGAGGCCCGGCTCGACGGTGAGGTCGACGTCTTCCAGCGCCCGGATGCCGCCCGGGTAGGTCTTGTTCAGGCCGGTGACTTCAAGGCCTTCGTTCTTCTGTGGCATTGAGTGGTTCTCCCTTGGCTGCGAGATGTTGCCGGCGCTTCGCCCCCTTACCAGTTGAAGTCGATGCCGACGCCGGCCGAACGCGGCGGACCGTAGATGCCGTAGGCGCCCGGCAGTCCGAACGGCGCGCCGTTGAACAGCGAGACCTCGTACTGGTGGTCGAGCAGGTTCTTGCCCCAGGCGTAGAGCGCCCAGCCGCCGCGCCGGTAGCCGAACCGGCCGTCGAGCAGCGTCCGGGTTCTCAACCGCGTGACTTCCGGCGCCGCCAGTTCGCTGTACGCCTCGTCGGCGTAGCTCAGCGTTCCGCCGGCGAACCAGCCCGTCGGCGAGCGCCAGTTGAGACCTACGGAACCGTTCCACTCGGGCGCCTGCGGCAACGCTCTGCCGGCGTAGTCCACGCCGTCGAGGACGAACTGCACGAACTCGGAGTCCGCGACACCGAACGACGCGAAGAGGCTCAGCGCGTTGCTGACGAAGACTTCGGTCTCGACTTCGAGGCCCTGCAGGCGCGATTTGCCGGCGTTCGCGACCAGGGAGTCGAATCCGGGGAAACCGAACGGCGGCGTGTACGGGATCTGCTGATCGGTCCAGTCGATCCGGTAGACGTTCGCGTTCAGGATCATGCGGCCATCGGCCGTGCGGTGCCTGAGGAAGAACTCGACGTTGTCCGTGAACTCCTCGTCGTACGGCTCCGCCACCCCGAGGAAGACGCCGAAGGCGAATCCGCCGGCCTTGAAGCCGCGAGCGTACGATGCGCCCAGGGAGGTGTTCGAAGCCACGTCGAACGTCACCGAGGCGGACGGGAGCACCTGGTCGAAGTCCTTCTGTGCGTCCAGTTCGCTGACAAAGCCGTTGTTGTCCGCGAAGTTGACGTTGTGCCTGGAGTCCCGGCTGAGCCGCACGCCGCCGGTGAAGTGCACTCGATCCGTAGCATCCCACTCGATTCGGCCGAAGAAGTCGGTCTGCTCGACGTCCTCGATCAACCGGGTCGTCCGGTTGAAGGGAACGATGTTGCCCGTCGCGTCCGGGAAGAAGCCGACGCCGCCGAATCCGTAGCCGAACTCGGACTGCGAATGGAAGGCGCCGAGCAGCAGGTTCACGACGGGGCCGCGGTACGAGGCGCGGAGCTCCTGGCTCGTGACGTCGTCCGTGCTCCACGCGTCGACGTTGAGGATGTCGAAGGGCGTGAAGTCGGCGTCGAAGAGCTGCGCGCCGTCGAACTCGCTCGCGCCGACGACGGCGTCGATGGCCCATCGCTCGCCGACGTCGAGGTGCGCCTCGAGATTCAGGAGGTTGACGTCGGACGGGTACGCGTCCTCGCGGTTCCAGACCTGTATCCGGTCCTCCATCTCGATCCCGCGCGACGGATCCTCCATGTGGTAGCCCCAGGGGATCGAGTCCGAGTCGCTCCGAAGCCAGGTGAGATCGAACCGGAGGCTGTCGTCGGCCCGCGGTCTCAAGGCCAGCAGAACGCGGGTCGTCTCGACATCCGTGCGGTACCGGTCGTCGGTGTCGTTCACGATGTTCGAGACCGCTCCGCGGATGTAGCGGTCCTCGTGGACGACCCGCGCGGAGAGAATCTCGTCGACGAGCTCGAAGTTCTGCATGAACTGGATGCGCTCCGTATCGAGGCCGCCGCCCTCGAGGCGAACCCGCCCGTCGTAGCCGTCGAACGCGGGCCGGTTGTAGTTGATGAGGACGGATCCGATCAGGGAGTTCGGACCCTGCAACGTCGACTGGGGGCCGCGGAGGATCTCCACCGACTCGGCGTCGAACAGCGACGGATTCAGATGGTCGCTCGTGCGGGGTCCGAGGGCCAACTGGTTGACGAGGATGGAGGCCAGCGAGGTGCCGTTGGAGAAGCTCGACTCCAGGCCGTTGTTGTTCACACCCCGAATGGCGAAGGCGCCCATCTCGGCGGTGCCGACGTAGACGTTCGCGGCCCGGTGGAAGGCATCCTCGACGTTGACGATCGCGTCGGAATCGATGCGGTCGGCGCCCAGATGGGCGACGCTGACGCCGAACTCCTGCCGGCCTGTGCCCAGCTTGCTGCCGACGACGGTGACTTCCTGGATGAGACTCTCGATCTGCAGGCGGACATCCAGGGTCGTGCCGTCGGCGTCGGAGACCGGCACGCCGTCCCGGTTCAGGGTGTCGAAGCCGCTGAGGCTGAATGAGACCGAGTAGTCCCCGGCAGGCAGATCGCCGATGACGAAGCGCCCTTCGGCGTCCGTCCTGGCGGCGCGGGGGCCGTCGGCAAGTGCCGGGCTTGCTGCCTCCACGGTCACACCCGGCAGGGCGGCGCCGGTCTGATCGGTCACGGTGCCCGAGACGTCGCCGTCCCGCGCAAGCGCGGGCAGCGGCAGGAGCAGGAAGAAGGCGAGGAAGAGAGAGTGCTTGGGTCGAAGAGAGTGCATGGTGGAGACTTCCTGGGGCGTTCGGTTCGAGTCGATGGGTGGTGGTCGTTGGCTGCGGCGTTCGCAGTCCGGCAGCGTGCCGAGCAGTCGGCGGTGCGACCCCTGCGACGCTGCGAGTCGGTCTGACGGCGACGAATGTGCCGCCGTTGGCCCTGTGGAAGGGGCTCGCGTTCGTGTGCTCTCCGACGGCTCCGGCGCGGCTAGTTGGCCGAGCGGGGTCGGAGACCGGGTCGACTCAGCCCTGGGGCGGTCCGCGGGCGGTCCGCTGCCGGCCTTCCCCGCTCCCGGGCCCTTGCGCGCCTTCCGGCCATTCCGCGGCCGAGGCAGGAACGAGCGGTTTCGCGCTCGGGACCTTGCCGCCGGCCGTGGTCATGGCGCGGCCGATCTGGCAGGCGAGGCAGGAGTGATCGTGCAGCGCGGCGGCGCCGCCGACGGTCTCGTGGAGCGAGGGCGCGGCGGCCTCGGCTTCGTGATCGACCGTGCAGTGAGAGGCGTTCGCCGCGGTCGCCTCGTGGCCGTGGCCGCTCGCATGCCAGGCTCCGCTGAGCAGGGTGGCGAACGTCAGCGCGAGCGCGTTGACGAGGGCGAGCGGCGAGCCGGTGCGGTCCAGCATCGGCCGCGGAGGCTAGCAGAGGCCGGAGGCGGCGCTCGGCGCTAAGCTCGCCGCGGAGTGGCGAAGAAGGGGCCGGTGGGCTGATGGGCGGAGCGAGACAGCTGGGCGTGGGTGTGGTCGGCGCCGGGTTCCTCGCCGAAACAAGGGCGCGCTGCTGGAAGCAGGTCGTGTCAGCCCGCGTCGCCGGCGTCGCGTCGCGGCGCCGCGAGCAGGCCGAGGACTATGCGCGACGCTTCCACGTGCCGGCCGTCTTCGACGACGTCGACGCGTTGCTCGCGAGCCCGGCGATCGACGTCGTCGATCTCTGCGTCCCGAACCGCCTGCACCGGGAGATGGCCGAGGCCGCGGCCGCGGCGGGCAAGCACGTCATCTGCACCAAACCGCTGACCGCCTACACCGGTCAGGACTTGCCGGAGGACGCGAGCGACGCCGACGTTGCCGGTCGCGACCGTGGCGAGATGCTGCGGGTGGCCGAAGCGGACGCCCGGGCCATGGTCAATGCGGCGAAACGCGCCGGTGTCCAGCTTCTCTACGGCGAGAACTGGATCTACGCTCCGGCCTTCCGCCGCGCTCTGGGGCTGCTGGAGAAGGCGGACTCGGTTCTCCTGGAGATGCGGGGAGGCGAGTGCCACAGCGGCTCTCACTCGCCGTACTCGCGCGTCTGGCGGCACACCGGCGGCGGCGCCCTGATCCGGCTCGCCGCCCATCCGGTCGGCGCGATGCTCCACCTGAAGCGGGCGGAAGGGCTGCGGCGGTCGGGGAAGGCGATCCGGCCGGCCTGGGTCAGTGCGGAGACCGCCGACCTGAGCGCCGTCGCCGGCCTGTCGGCGGACGAACTACGCGTCGCCGGCGAATGGGGCGAGGTCGAGAACTGGGGCTGCGCCGTGATCGGCTTCGACGATGGTTCCCGCGCCGTCGCCTGGGGCGGCGATCACGTCCTGGGTGGAATGGAAAGCGGCCTCGATCTGTTTGCCAGCAACTGTCGGCTGCGGCTCAGCCTGAGCCCGAACGACATGCTGAGCGCATACACGCCCGACGAGAGTGTTTTCGACGACGCATACATCATGGAGAAGATCGACTCCGGCGCAGGCTGGACGACGCCGATGCCGGACGAGGACTGGACCTCGGGCCAGCTCGGCATGTGCCAGGCGTTTGCCGCCAACCTGCTGGACGGCGTGGCAGCCGAGTCGGACGGCGAGCTCGGCCTGGAGGTCGTGCGGGTGCTGTACTCGGCGTACGTGTCGGCGGTGGAAGGCCGACGGGTCGACTACGAGACGAATCAGGGAGTACTGGAATGAGACGATTGCGATTGCGTTTGCTTCCCCTGCTGGCGACTCCGGCGCTGTTCGTCGCCGGTCCGGTTGCCGCGCAGAACGGGCCGTACGTCGGGCTGGAGCTGGGAATCGGAAACGGAGCGTCCATGACCGTGGACGGCACGGACAACGACGTCGCGACGACCTGTGACGGCTGGATCGTGCCGATCGACGGCACGAACGCGGGCTGCGATCCGCCGGCGTCGGCGTGGTCTTCGGACGTTGGCAGCGGCTCAGGCATGATGGGCGGCCTCGCGGTCGGCTATCGCTTCGGCAACATCCGCGCCGAACTCGAGTACACCCACTCGGCGCTCTCCTACGACGCGACTGCCGACCTGGCGGCGACCGACGACGTGACGGTGGACAAGGCGCAACAGGAGCTCGAGATCGCGGAAACGCGGATCGAAACCGTGCAGTACGAGAGCTTCTTCGCCAATGTCTACTGGGACTTCACACCGGGCGCGAGAGTCTCACCGTACGTCGGCCTCGGCGTCGGCACGGCGGACGCGTCGATCGACTACTTCAACCGGTGGAAGCGGAACGGCGATCCGGCCGCCATCACCACGTTCGCCGGCCATCCGGACGAGGAGAGCCTGCGGCGGATCGTCGCGGGGACGACGACCATCGCGAACACGAAGCTCGAGGACAGCGTGTCCGCCTACCAGTTGCTCGCGGGCGTCGACTTCTCGGTGAGCGACTCGGTGACGCTCGGCGTCAAGGCCCGGCTGGTCGAGTACGGCGACTTCGAGAGCGGTCGGCTGCCCTGGGACCAGCTTCGGAGCCACCATTCGAGCCGCGGCCCCGGCGGGGCAGACGTGCTGTACGTCGTGTCGACCGGCGACCTGAGCATGTGGGGAGTCAGCTTCGGCATGAAGTACAGCTTCTAAGCGCCGTCTTGCCATGGCCAGCCTGACCAGGGGACTCCACGAGCGCCCGGAGTCGTCTCCAACTCCGCCGCCGAAGGTCATCGACGTGATGATCGACGCGGCGGTGCGCCATCTCCTGGGCCAGCGCCGGGACGACGGCCACTGGTGCGCTGAACTCGAGGGCGACACGATTCTCGAGTCGGAGTACGTGCTGCTGCTTCACTTCCTGGGACGCGGCGACGACCCGCGGGTCGCGGCGTGCTGCGAGCGGCTGCGCGGCCAGCAGCAGAGTGACGGCGGCTGGGCGATCTATCCGGACGGGCCGACGGACCCGAGCGTCTCGG
This sequence comes from Thermoanaerobaculia bacterium, assembly GCA_022826745.1. Taxonomy (GTDB): domain Bacteria; phylum Acidobacteriota; class Thermoanaerobaculia; order Multivoradales; family Multivoraceae; genus Multivorans. Next base: position 35,028 of record JAJDUI010000029.1, read on the forward strand.
TCAAGGCCTACCTGTGCCTGAAACTCGCCGGTGACGATCCGCAGTCGCCGCGCATGGCCGATGCGCGCCGGGCGATCCTGCGGGCGGGCGGACTGCGCGCGTGCAACTCCTACACGAGGCTCTACCTGTCGATCTTCGGGCTGTGGAGCTGGCGGCGGTCGCCGGCGGTGCCTCCGGAACTCATCCTGCTGCCGCGCTGGTTCTACTTCAACCTGCACGAGATGTCCTCCTGGACGCGGACGATCGTCGTGCCGCTGTCGGTGATCTGGGCTCTCAGGCCGAGCGTGCCGCTCGATGTGACGCTCGACGAACTTCAGGCAGCAGAACGTCGGGGGAGGGGCGGCCCCGGACGCGACCGCAGGACTCTCCAGGAGTCCTTCTGGTCCGCTGTGTTCGCCGGCGTCAACGGCCTGATCAAGCTGGTGGAGGTCGTGGGCCCGGTGCCCCGGTGGCGGCGCCGAGCCCTGGAGAAGGCGGAGGAGTGGCTGATCGCCCACGTCGAGGGCTCGGATGGTCTGGGCGCCATCTTCCCGGCGATGGTCAACGCGGCCATCGCGTTTCGCTGCCTGGGCTACGAGGAGAGTCATCCCCTGGTCCAGGGCCAACTGCGGGAACTCGAACGGTTCGAGATCGAGGAGGCCGGAGAGATGCGGCTTCAGCCCTGCTTCTCGCCAGTGTGGGACACGGCGCTCTCGGTGGGCGCCCTGCTCGCGGCGGACGTGGACGGGAACGAGGCGCCCGTCCAGGAGGCGCTGGCGTGGCTGCTCGACCGCGAGGTCACGGTTGGCGGCGACTGGCGGGAGAAGAGTCTCCAGGACGCCCCGGGAGGCTGGTGCTTCGAGTACCGGAACGACCTCTACCCCGACTGCGACGACACGGCGGAAGTCCTGCTGCTGCTGGCCGCGGTCCGCGGACGGACCGGCGAGCTGGAAACGCGGAGGCAGGCCGCGGCTGAGCGCGGGCAGCGCTGGCTTCTCGGACTGCAGAACCCGGACGGGGGTTGGGCGTCGTTCGACCGCTGCTGCGACAAGGAGGTCCTGACCCTCATCCCCTTCGCCGACCACAACGCGATGATCGACCCGAGCACACCCGACATCACCGCCAGGGTGATCAACGCCCTGCTGGCGCATGGCCACGCTCCGGACGATGGACCGCTGCGGCGCGCCACGGACTACCTGCTTCGGGAGCAGGAGAAGGACGGGAGCTGGCCTGGGCGTTGGGGCGCCAACGGCATCTACGGCACCTGGCTCGCGCTCTCCGCCCTGGGGCCGCTGGCCGCGCGGACAGACGGCCGCGCGGCGGAACGTCTGAGCCAGGCATGCCGTCGCGGCCGCCGCTGGCTCCTGGAGGTGCAGAACGAGGACGGCGGCTGGGGCGAGTCGCTTCGTTCCTACGACGACCCCGGCTTCAGGGGACGCGGGTGCAGCACGGCTTCCCAGACCGCCTGGGCGATGATGGGCCTGATCTCGTCGTTCGAGTCGCAGGTCTGGCGGGCCGATGCGGACCGGATCGTGTCGGCGTTGGACCGGGGCGTCGCCTTCCTGCACGAGCGTCAGCGCGAGGACGGCTCGTGGTACGACCGCGACTGGACCGGCGTAGGCTTCCCGCGCGTGTTCTACCTCCGCTACCACGGCTACGCGCAGTACTTCCCGCTCGAGGCGCTCGCCGCGTACAGACGGCTGGCCGCGCGGGAGTCCGGCGCGACCGGCGGCCAGGCGGCCGCCCACTGACGCGATGCCCCCGAAAGGACCTTCCTGAGATCCATGCGAACCCCGCTCCACATGGTGACCGACAACCTGAAGCACCAGGTCAGGAACGCGCTCCTGGGCAGGCGCCGGTATCCGTTCGTCCTCATGCTCGAACCGCTCTACACCTGCAACCTGGCCTGCCTCGGCTGCGCGGTGGAGCGGCACACGGGCAAGCTCAGGGACAGGCTGCCCGTCTCGGAGTGCCTCGACGCGGTGCGCGTGAGCGAGGCGCCCGTCGTTTCGATCTGCGGCGGCGAGCCAACGATCTACCCGGAGCTTCCGGAACTGATCTCCGGCATCATCGCTCGACGCCGGCACATCTACCTCTGTACGAACGCGCTGCTCCTGGACACGAAGGTGTTCGACCGGGTGCCCCCGAACAAGCGGCTGACGCTGAACGTCCACCTCGACGGCATGCGGGAGACCCACGACTTCGTGTGCGCCCGCGAAGGCGTGTTCGACAAGGCGATCGAGATGATCCGCGCGGCGAAGGAGCGCGGCTACCACGTCACGACGAACACGACCGTCTTCAAGGAAACGAAGATCGATGAAGTCGAGGAGCTGTGCCGGTTCCTGCGCGACCTGGACATCGACGGCATGCTGATCTCACCCGGCTATCAGTACGAGTCGGTGGACCGGGACATCTTCCTCACCCGCCAGGACACCGAGCGGAAGTTCCGGCGCATTCTCGAGATCGCGGACGAGTACAAGCTGACTTCGACTCCGATGTTCCTCGAGTTCGCAGCCGGGCTGCGGGACTACTCCTGCTCGCCCTGGAGCACCGTTACCCGAACGCCGCTCGGCTGGAAGGGGCCCTGCTACCTGATCGGCAAGCGCCACTACGCGACCTACGAGGAGTTCTGGGAGGAGACGGACTGGGACTACTGGGAGTCGCGCGAGGATCCCCTCTGCACGAACTGCGCGATGCACTCGGGGTTCGAGGCGTCGGTCGTCCGCGACCTCCGGAAGAGTCCGAAAGACGCGCTGCGCCTTGCCGCCTGGCACCTGTCGGGATGACGGCCGTGGCGGTCCGGCCCTGACGGGTGACGGTTCTCGTCACCGGCGGCACCGGGTTCGTCGGCGCGCACGTCGTCCGCGCGCTCCTCGCTCGGGGCCGGGATCCCGTGCGCTGTCTGGCGCGGCCGGGCGGAGACCGCTCGAACCTCGACGGCTGTGAGGTGGAGATCGTCGAGGGGGACCTGCGGGAGCCGGCGAGTCTTCGGGCGGCCTGCGTGGGTTGTACCGAGGTCTACCACTGCGCCGCCGACTACCGCCTGTTCGTCCGCCGTCCGCGTGACATCCATGCCTCGAACGTCGACGGCACGCGCCACCTGCTGGCGGCGGCGGCCGAGGCGGGAGCGGAACGGATCGTCTACACGAGTTCGGTCGGCGCGCTCGGTCTGGAGCCAGGCGGTCGCACCGCGACGGAGACGACTCCCGTCAGCGAGGCGTCGATGGTCGGGCACTACAAGCGCAGCAAGTACCACGCAGAGCGTGCCGCCGTCGAGGCGGCCGCGGCTGGCGCTCCGGTCGTCATCGTGAATCCGTCGACACCGGTCGGCGAACTGGACCTCAAGCCGACGCCGACCGGGCGGATCATCGTCGACTTCCTGAACCGGAGGATGCCCGCGTACGTCGACACCGGACTCAACCTGATCGACGTGCGCGACGTCGCCCGCGGCCACCTGCTGGCCGCTGAACGCGGCCGGGTGGGCGAGAAGTACATTCTGGGGCACCGCAACGTCACCCTGGTCGAGATGCTGCGGATACTGGCCGAGATCACGGGGATCGAGGCGCCCCGGCTGCGGCTGCCGCACTGGCTGCCGGTCGGCGCCGCGGCGCTGGCGACCGGTTGGGCGCGGCTGGCCGGGGGCGAGCCCCGCGTCGCGCTCGACAGCGCGCGCATGGCGCGCCACCGGATGTTCTTCGACGCCGGCAAGGCGGTCAGGGAGCTCGGCCTGGCCCAGGGTTCCATCCGGGAGGCGCTCGGACGCGCGGTGAGGTGGTTCGAGGAGAACGGCTACGTGAAAGGGCCGCGGCGGTGATGGCGCCAGGTGGCCGGCCGCGTCCCACACCGGGTGCGCCGGCGCCCCCGCCGGCTTCTGGAGAGGAGACGGTCTACCTCGCGGCGATGAAGTCCGAGGCTTCGGCTCTGCTGCGTCGGGTGGAGGGCGCCTTGCGCGTCCGGGATGGCGTGACGGCCGCTGCTGTCCGGGGCCGCATCGGAGACCGGCCCGTCCAGGTGGCCGTCTGCGGAGTCGGCGAGCGGTCGGCACGGCGGGCCGCCGAGCGCTGCGTTCGTCTCGCCTCCCGGGGTTCCTGCGGCAGGGTCGTCTGGATCGGCATCGCCGGCGCCTTGTCGCCCGACCTCGAGGTCGGCGACCTGGTCGTCGGTCGGACCGTGTTGGCGCCGGACCAGCCGGCCATCGACCTCGACGAGACCCTGGTCGAGGCGGCCGCGGCCCGCGGTTGCCGCCGGGGCGTCCTGGTCACGGCGCCGGGGCTCGTGGTTACCGCCTCGTCCCGCGAAGCGTTGTGGCGGCGTACAGGTTTTCTTCCCACAACCGCCGTCGACATGGAGAGCTGGGCGGCGGCCGCGGTGCTCCGGCGTGGCGGCGTTCCCTTCGCCGCCGTGCGTGCGATCAGCGACACGGCGGCTGACCGGCTTCCGTCCTGGCTCGAACGCGCGTCGGCGGCCGGCGGCGACTCCTCACTGGGTCCGGTGGTTCGGGGGGCTCTGATGCGTCCCTCGGCCCTGATTCCCCTCGCGAAGATCCGCCTTCGGACGGCTCGCCTGGGCCATCGGCTGGCCGAAGTGGCCGCGGCTCTGGCCTAGTCGACGTCGGACTCCGCGTCGCGCGGTAAGGTACGCGCCGCACGACGCAATCTGCTTGACGGAGCCCTCGAATGCGATTCAGCTACTGGCCCGCCCCCACGATGCCCTGGTCCGACCTGCTGGAGATGTCCCGGCACGTGGAGGCGACCGGTTGGGACGGCATCTGGTACGCCGACCACTTCATGCCGAACGACGAGGACACGTCGGCGCCGTGGGCGGAGTGTTGGACCACGATCGCGGCCCTGGCCGCTGCCGTGCCGCGGGTGCGGATCGGTCCGCTGGTGACCGGCAACACCTACCGGCATCCGGCCGTGCTGGCGAAGATGGCGGCGACGATCGACCACATCTCGGGTGGCCGGGTCGTACTGGGCCTCGGCGCCGGCTGGCAGGAGAACGAGCACCTGGCCTACGGCATCCCCTTCTACACGCTGGGCGAGCGGCTCCGCCGGCTGGACGAGGCCTGCCGGGTGATCAAGGCGCTGTATGGCCGGCGGAGCGCCAGCTTCGTCGGCGATGCCTACGATCTGATCGACGCACCGCTCGAGCCGAAGCCGGTTCAGGATCCGTTGCCGCTGATGATCGGCGGCGGTGGCGAGAAGGTGACCCTTCGGATCGCCGCCCAGCACGCCGACGAGTGGAACGTCTGGGGAACGGTGGACATCCTCAAGCACAAGATGGCCGTGCTCGACGCCCACTGCGAGAATGTCGGGCGCGACCCGGCCGAGGTCGAGCGGTCCGCGGTGGCGCTCCTGTTCCTGAGCGACAATGGGGCCTTCCTGGCCAAGGCTCGGGCGCGTGGTTCGGCGATGCCGTCGAACATCGGCGGCGTGGCGGAGATCACCGACGCGGTCGGCGCCTACCGCGACGCCGGCGTGGACGAGTTCATCGTGCCGGCGTTCAACCTGGGCGGAAGGGACCAACAGAAGGAGATCCTCGACCGGTTCATCGAGGAGGTCGCGCCGGCGTGTCGCTGACGCCTGGAATCTGCGCCTAGAATCTGTCAGGCGTGGAGAGACACGGAAAGGGAGGCGAGGGCGGAGACCCGCGGTCCGCCAATGGGGGAGTGGCTCGTTCCGACCTCCGGATGTCGCCTGAGGCCATGCTGGCTCTGGCCGCAAAGGCGGCTGAGCTTGCGGTGGCGCGGATCGAGAGCCTGCCTCGCGAGAACGCCTGGGACGGGGAGTTCCAGGAAGGGCTCGAACGGATTCTGCTCGAGAAGCCGCCGGAGAAAGGTCGCCCCGCTGAGGAGGTCCTGCAGCGGGCCGTGGAGGACATCCTCCCGATGACGACCCGGCTGGACCACCCACGCTGCTTCGGCTTCGTTCCGTCGGAACCGACATGGCCCGGTGTGGTCGCGGACTTTTTGGCCTCCGCGTGGAACGTGAACGCCTGCACCTGGCTGGTCGCGAGCGGTCCTAGCCAGGTCGAACTCGTCGTGCTGGACTGGTTTCGACGCTGGTTGGGCTACCCCGAAGGTTCGGGCGGGTTGCTGACCAGCGGCGGTTCCGCCGCCAGCATCGACGCCTTCGTGGCGGCCAGGGAAGCGGCCGGCAATCCGGAGCGTCCATCGGTGTACATGAGCGACCAGAGCCACGGCGCGCAGGCTCGTGCCGCGATGATCGTCGGCGTCAGGCAGGATGCCATTCGGCAGATCCCGACGGACGGCACCTTCCGCTTGGACATGGGGGCTCTCGCGCGTGCCGTGGCGGAGGACCGCGACGCGGGCTTTACGCCCATGGCGGTCTGCGCCAATGCCGGGACGTCGAGCACGGGAGCGATCGATCCGCTGCGGGCGATGGCGGATTTCTGCCAGGCGGAGGACATCTGGCTCCACGTGGATGCTGCCTACGGCGGCTTCGCGACGATCACGGACAAGGGCGGTGAGCTTCTCAGCGGCATCGAGCGAGCCGACTCGGTCGGGCTGGACCCCCACAAGTGGCTGTTCCAGCCATACGAGGTGGGCTGCCTGCTCGTGAAGGATGCCCGAACGCTCGAGAGCGCCTTCGGCTTTCGCCCGACGGTTCTCCAGGACACCGTCTGGGGGGCGAACCATCCGAACCTGGACGACCGCGGCCTGCAACTGAGCCGGTCGTTCCGCGCCCTGAAGATCTGGATGTCGATTCAGACGTTCGGCATGTCCGCGTTCAGGCGGGCCGTGTCGAAGGGGATGGAACTCGCCAGGCGTGCCGAGCAGTACGTCCAGGAGAGTCGCACCCTGGAACTGCTGGCGCCAGCGTCGCTTGGCATGGTCTGCATGCGGGTCAACCCGGAAGCCCCAGGTCTGGAGGACGACACGCTCGAGGAGGTCAACCGGGAGGTTCTCGCTCGTCTCTTCTGGGACGACCGCGCGTTCGTTTCGTCAACGTCTCTCAGGGGGACCTTCTCGCTCCGTCTCTGCATCATCAACCACTCGACGGGTTGGGACGATGTGCGGGAGACGCTGGAGGCGATGGAACGTTTCGGCGAGGCCGCGCTGGCGGCGTGAAGGCCGCCGCTGGCCGCTTCTACGGGTAGTACCCCGACATGGTCCGCACCTCGGCGTCGCGGGCGTCGACCTCGACCCGCACCACCCGAAACTCGCTCTCGGGCTTGCTGCTCGTCGACTGATAGGTGAGCAGATAGCGGTTTCGCAGTTCCCGTTCGATCCGCGCGTAGATGGCGTCGAGTTGGCTGATCCCGTCGATGAAGAAGGCCTGACCACCAGTCTCTTCCGCGATGCGTTCGAGCACCCGCCGCGTCGTTCGGTCCGCGGCAGCTTCCCGGAGGCCGATGGCGTAGATCGTCACGCCTGAACGCTGCGCGGTCTCCAGGGCGCTCTCGAACGTGAACGAGCTGTTCTCGTCCCTGCCGTCGGACAGGAGGAGAAGCGCCTTCTGGCCGCTGATGCCGTCGAAGTAGCTCAGGGCGTACACCAGACTGTCGTAGAGCGAGGTCGTGCCGGTGGCCTTGAGGCCGGAAAGCGCACGCGCGAGCTGGCCCCTGTCCTTCGTGAAGCGGCTCTCGACCCGCGCCCGGTTGGCGAAGGCGAGGACCGCCATCCGGTCCCTGGGCTCGAGCGTGTTGTCGACGAAGCGCTGGGCCGCGGCCCGGACCTGGCCGATCGAGTCCTGCATCGAAGCCGACGTGTCGATCAGGAGGCCGGCGTGGAAGGGCGTGTCGTCGACCCAGTCGAATCGGCGAACCGTCTGCTGAACGCCGTCTTCGGTGATGCGGAAGCGATCCTGCTCCAGCTCCGGAATCGGGCGCCCCCGCTCGTCGACGACGCTGGCGAAGAGCTCGACGTACTGCACGTCGATTCGCTCGATCGGGTTCGGGCTGTTGATGAAGACGACGTCCTCGGTGCTGCTGCCGTCGGCCAGGAACGCGGCCGCGCGGAGGTAGGTCAGGTTCGGACCGTCGAGCACGATCGGCTGCACCCACGGCGGCTGGTAGAGCGTCGCGATCCGTTCTTCCCCCAGGAACAGTTCGAGGCGCTCGATCTCCTCGCCGTCCGGCACGGCGACTTCGACGACCGCCTGCGTGCTCTGCAGGTACTGCTCGCCTGAACGCGGTTCGATGAACCGGGCGCGGAAACGCTGCCCGCCGCGGTTGACCGACATCTCGTCCGACGCGACGACCTTGCCGTCCTTGAGGCCTTCCACGCGGATCCGGTGCTCGGTCGGGTGCGAACCGAGGTTCAGTTCCACGCCGAACGGCGGCCGCCGCTTGCGCAGGATCTCGCGGCCGTCGAGCGAGAAGGCGACGGCGTCGAAGTCGCCGATCGCATGGGTGGAGAAACGGACCATGCCGACCCGCAGGCGCTCATCCCGGGGCGGCACGAGGCGAAGCAGGCGTTCGCCGCGGGCCGCGGCCTGGTTGGCCTCAGCCAGAGCCGGGAAGGTCTCCAGGATGGTCTTCCGCAGCGATTGCGCCTCCTCGAGGTTCGGAACGTCGATCGTCTCGTTGACGACGGCGAACTGCTGGCCGAAGACATCTTCGATCTTGAGCCGGATCTGGACCTCGCCGGGCCGGAGGTATCGCGTGAAGACGAGCGGGACGGCGTCCTCCTCTTCGCCGCTCGCGGGCAACTCGAAGCGGTAGCGGAACGTCTCGAACAGGCTGTCGTCGCGGATCACCTCGCCCGTCATCTGGAAGCTGTGGTACTCGCGTTCCTGGAAGCTCCTGCGGCCGGCGCTCGGCCCCGGCACCATGACCAGGCCGTGAGTCACGGTCCGTGTCTGGTTTCGGCCCGGGAAGTCCCACTCGAGGTCGACGTCGAACCGGGCCGCGTCCACCGGCAGGTCGGTGTTGAAGGCGGCGAAGGTCGCGAGCCACTCCTCGGGCGGCTCGGGCGGTCCGGACACCTCCTCGATCACCCCGCTGCTGGAGAGATCCCGCTGGACCGCCTGGGCGGCCCATCCGAACCACTCGTCCCCGCAGAGAACGGCGATGTTCGTGGTGGGCAGCCCGCGGCGCGAGATGGGGCGGCGAACGGCGCTGTCGTGCCAGAACACGTAGGGCCGGTTGCGGCTCGTGGCCAGAAAGATGACGACGAAGTGGCGCGCCGTGCGGTCGCTGCCGCCGTAGAACCAGATCTCCAGCTCGCTGGTCCGCGAAAGGCAGTAGGCGGCGGTCCGGCCGTCCGGGAGGACGAAGCGCCCCGGCGGTCCGTTCAGGAGGTAGAACAGGGCTCGGGCGTCTTCCAGCGTGCCCCACTGGGAGAGGGCGGCGTCCACCCGGTCCTCCCACAGCACCTGCAACTCGTTGAGCGGCGTTCTCGGCTCGGGGTCGCGAGCCTTCCAGAAGGCCTGGATGAACGCCTCGCGGCGGTAGTCCTCGGGCAGGCTGACGAAGAACTCGCGTTCCTCGTCGCTGATCAGCGGGCCGACCCGCTCCAGCCAGCGGACGAAGCGTGTGTCCAGCGGGCGCGGACTCGGGGCGTCCTGCGCGGCGGCCGCCGAGAAGAGCAGCGACGCGGCGAGAGCGGATGCGATCCTGGTTCGAGCGTTCATCGGCGTTTCGTCGTCCGATTCTGCAACGAATCGTTCCCGCTGCCGATTCCGCGATCTTCTGCTGGGTGCGCGGGTCCTCTGACCCGCTGCCGGCGTAGCCGGCCAGAAGTCGCGCGGCGAAGCGGCGACCGCATCAATGGCCCGAGCGTCCGCGCTTGCGCACCCCTCGCGCGACGGAAACCAGCACCATCAGCCCGAGGACTCCCGCCACGAGGCCGAGGTCCTGCTTCAGCCACGCTCTCGGGCCGAGGCCGCCGACGACGACCTGATCGACCATCCGCAGGAACAGGAACGTCGCGGCGATGAGCAACGGGGAGTTGTACTCCCGGAGGGCGACCGTCCGCCAACTGAAGCGGGTTTCCGGGGGCAGCCACAAGCGGGGCCGGGGCCAGAAGGCCGGCGTTCGCTCCGACCAGCGGCGGTGGATCGCGCCGAAACGCTCGTCGAGGAAGCGCTCCTCGGCGGCGATCACCCGTTCGTAGAGCAACCAGTAGACGAGCAGGGCCACGACGACGAACCACCACGACTTCAGGGCCAGCGCGAAGCCCGTCAGCACGAAGAGGTTGCCGAGGTAGACCGGGTGCCGGCAGAGCGAGTACATGCCGGTCACGTTCAGGTGGCTGGCGCTCGGCGCCCTGACGCTCCGGGTCGAAGCGCCTGGAGGCGCGCAACCCAGCGCCGCCCACCGCACTCCGAGTCCGAGCAGCGACACGAGGAGACATAGCGCGAGCCAGCCCAATCCCGGGTCCGCGGGCAGTACCGCCGACCGCCGCTCGAGGATCGCGAACCCGGCGGCAGGCAGCAGGAACACGACGAACAGGCTCCGGTAGCGGAACAGGAAGAGGCCCTGGTCGGCAAGCCGCCGGCCGTCGTTCATCTCTCGGTCCTGGCGGCCGCGGCAACACGGGAGGCCGCTTCCGGAGTCGTCAGCAGGACGTGTCCCTGCTCTGGATCGTGGTCGCGGGCGACCTCGACCAGGTCGAGAGGAGGCGAAAGACGCTCCAGGTTGTCCCTTTCGATGAGCAGCCAGACGGGACGGTCCGTGCGGGCGACGAAGCGCCGCAGGGCCTCCTCGTCGCCCTGGTCGTGGGCCAGTGTGCCGCCGTGGAGGTCGACCGCGAACCGGCCGGTGTAGAAGATGAAGGCGGCATCGGGAACAGGATAGATCGCGTACGGTTCGCCGGGTTCAGCCCACTGGACCAGGTCGACGGAGAGGGCCCGGGCCGACTTGAAGGCGTCACCCAGCGGCAGCAGCCGCACGGCGGTTGCCGACATGGTGAGTCCGAGGCCGGTCGCGAGGCAAGCGATCAGCAGGTCGGGCCGCCGGCGGGCCGCCAGGTACAGGCCGATCAGACTCGCGACGAGAGGGATGGCGGCAACCGCCTGAAGCGAGGCGATGGTTCCTTCAGGGAGCGAACCGTCGGGGAGGTCCGCCGCCGCGCCCGGCGCCGCCAGCACGATGACCCCGAAGAGAAGCGGCACGGCCGCCGCCGAGGCCAGGAATGCCGCGCGGTAGCGCGGCCAGCCATCCCGGATCGCGAGTACGCCGTGGGCCGTCAGTATCGCCAGCGGCGCCGCGAGCGCCAGCAGGTAGACGGTCCGCTTGCCGCCGGACACGCTGAAGAAGACGAACGTGCTGGCGATCCAGACCAGGAGGAATCGGACCGCCCGGGCTTCGCGGCTTGCCGGATCGCGGCGGGAGCGGCGGAAGGCCGCGTAGATCGCAACCGGCGCCAGCAGCGTCCAGGGGGCGAACGTGCCGGGCAGGGTCTGGAAGTAGTAGTGCCAGGGCCGGGGGTGGTAGGTCGCCTCGGCGTACCGGGACACGGTCTGGTCGAGGATCAGGGCGTCGAAATAGGACTTTCCGGCAAGCCAGACCGCCGGCCCGAACCAGGCCAGGACGATCGCGGCCCAGAGCAGCAGACCGCGTCCCAGCCGGAGGTCGGCGACGCCGGCCCGGTCGCGCTCGAGCGCGAGCCAGGTGACGACCGCGAGGAGCGGCACGATCAGCCCGACCGGTCCCTTGGCCAGGGTGGCCAGGCCCAGGCAGGCGAAGAACAGCAGGTTGGCGGCGTGGCGGCCGGGGCGCCGGGCCGGATCGTCGATTGCCCACGACCGGCCGTTGGCCCAGAACAGGATGGCGAGCAGTTCCAGGAAGGTCAGCGTCATGTCGATCTGGCCGACCCGTCCGTTCCACATCACCAGTGCCGCGGTCAGGAAGACCGGCGCCGCCAGCCAGGCTGTCCTCCGGCCGAACAGCCGCCCGGCGAGCGCGAAGACGACGAGCACGGAGCCGATGCCCGCGAGCAGCGACGGCAGACGGGCCGCCACCTCGTCGACGCCGCCGCGCAGGGCGCCGAACAGGGCGATGTTCCAGAAATGGAGCGGCGGCTTGTGGTCGTATCTCTCGCCGTTCAGGCGGGGCACCAGGAAGTGCTCGATCGCCCGCGGCTCGAGCAGCATTTCCCGGGCGACCTCGGCATAGCGCGGTTCGTCGGGGTTCCAGAGATCGCGGCTGCCGATGCCGGGCAGCAGCACGGCGGCGGCTGCGGCGGCGAGGACGAGGTAGGGAAGCAGGCGTCCTCGCACGGATCGAATCCTGCCACAGGGGAATCGGCGACCGCCGTTCGCCGCCGCCGTGCGCGGCGATAAGGTACCCGTTCCGTAGACAGGTCGTTGACAGCCATCAGGGCGGAGGATGCCGGCCGGAAGGCCGGCGCACAGACTAAAGAGAGAGGACTCAGGCGATGGGCCAGCTACCGAAGTCCGTGACGATCACGGACGACACGATGAGAGAGGGTCTGCAGATCGAGAGCGCCGACATTCCGGTCGAGGACAAGCTGCGGCTGCTCGACGCGCTGGGCGAGACCGGCGCCAGGGTGATCTCGATCGGTTCCTACGCGCACCCCAAGTGGACGCCGCAGATGGCCTGCATCGACGAGATCGCCGAGCGCTTCGTGCCCAGGCCGGGTGTCCGCTACACCGCGGCGATCTTCAACAAGATCGGATTCGATCGTGCTGACCGCTGGTATCCGAAGCTCGACGTGCGGCAGCGCCGCATCGGCACCCACGTCGAACTCTGCGACACCTTCGCCCGCCGGAACTACAACGCGACCCAGGCGCAGCAGATCGAACGCATTCCGGCCGCGATCGAGATGGCTCGGGCGCGCGGCTTCGAGACCGGGGCCGTGGCGATCGGCAACCCGTTCGGATCGAACTTCGAGGGAGCGTTCTCGCTGGAGCAGCGCATGGACCTGCTGGCGCTGATGATCGACCGCTGGCATGAAGCCGGCTTCCAGGTCACCCGCTGTTCGATCATCGAGGCGATGGGCTGGAACATGCCGCACACCGTGCGGGAAACGCTCCTCGCGATCCGGGAGCGCTGGCCCGAGATCACGGACTTCCACTGTCACCTGCACAACACCCGTGGGGCGGCCATGGTCAGCTACTACGAGGCGCTCAAACTGGGCGTGCGCGAGTTCGACACGTCGATCGGCGGCATGGGCGGTTGCCCCTACTGTGGCAACGGCCGCGCCGCGGGTCATGTGCCGACGGAGGACTTCGTCGACTTCTGCCACGAGCTGGGGATCGAGACCGGTTACCGGCTCGACAAGCTGATCGAAGCGGCACAGATCGCGGAGGAGGTGGTCGGCCACCCGCTCTGGGGCCATGTCTCCAAGGCGGGACCGCGGCCGCGCGGCGACGGTGATCTCTACCCGCGGCAGATGCCCTTCGTCGAGACGCTCGACGAGGCCTCCCACTTCCGCAACGGGCCGCCGGTCTACGCGGGTCAACGCTCGCCCTGGCGGCCCGACTCCGCCCTCTACCAGGCATGAGCGCCGCGGCAAAGGGCAAGGGCGGGCAGGTCCGCTACGAGGTGGACGGGCGACCGCCGACTCTCCTCGCGGCGACGATGGGCCTGCAGTACGCGACCCTCTGCGTGGCCGGAATCGTGATCACGCCGGCGATCATCGTCCGGGCCGCCGGGGGCAGCGACGAGTACCTGGCCTGGGCGGTGTTCGCAGCCATCTTCGTAAGCGGCATCACCACGATCCTGCAGGCGGTCCGTCTCTGGCGGATCGGCGCCGGCTTCATCCTGCTCATGGGCACTTCGGGGGCGTTCATCGCCGTCAGCATCGCCGCTCTGAGCCAGGGCGGACCCATGCTCTTGGCCAAGCTGGTCATTGTCTCGTCGCTGTTCCAGTTCCTGCTCTCCGCCCGGCTCCTGCTGCTCCGAAGGTTGTTCACGACGACCGTCACGGGCACGGTCATCATGCTGATCTCGGTCAGCGTGATGCCGATCGTGTTCGACCAGTTGACCCTGGTTCCCGAAGATGCTTCTCCTGCGGCCGCTCCGATCACGTTCATCGTGGCCGTGGCGGTCATGGCCGGCTTCGGCCTTCGGGCCAGGGGGATCGGGCGGCTCTGGGCGCCGGTAGCGGGCGTCGTGGCCGGCTCGATCGCTGCCGCGTTTCTCGGGCTCTACGACTTCGAGCAGGTGGCCGCGGCGGCGTGGATCGGCGCTCCCGCCGGCGGCTGGCCCGGCTTCGACCTGTCCTTCGGACCGGCCTTCTGGGCGTTGCTGCCGGGCTTCGTCATCGTGACGCTGATCGGCGCGGTCGAGACGATCGGCGATGCGGTCGGCATCCAGCGGGTGTCCTGGCGGACGCCGCGAGCGCCCGACTACCGGGCGGTGCAGGGCGCCGTCGCCGCGGATGGACTCGGCAACCTGCTCTCGGGCATCGCCGGCACCGTGCCGAACACGACGTACTCCAGCAGCATTTCGGTCACGGAACTCACGGGCGTTGCCTCGCGCCGGGTGGGGATGTGGATCGGGATCATCTTCATCGGTCTGGCTTTCCTGCCCAAGGCGCTCTCCCTGATCCTCGCGATTCCCGGTCCGGTCGTCGGCGCCTACGTGCTCGTGCTGATCGCCATCCTGTTCGTGCTCGGCGCGCGCATCGCCGGTCACGGGGGGATCGACTACCGCAAGGCCCTGGTGATCGGCGTGTCCTTCTGGATCGGGGTCGGCTTCGAGAACGACCTGATCTTCAGCGACCAGCTCGGCGGCTGGGCGGCGTCGGTCCTGGGCAACGGCATGACCGCCGGCGGCCTGACCGCCATCGGCCTGACCGCGTTCCTCGAGTGGACCGGCCCGCGCCGCCGCCGGCTCGCGGTCGAGGTGAACGCCGCCTCGGGCCCACGGATCGGCGGCTTTCTCCGGAGTCTGGCGGAACGGGCGCGGTGGACGCCGGAGGCCTGCGATCGCCTCTGGTCGGCGGGCGAGGAGGCGTTGCTCAGCCTGGTCGGCCTCGACGAGGAGGAGGGCGGCCGGAAGCGCAGTCTTCTCGTCGTCGCGCGAGTCGACCGTCAGACGGCCGAGCTCGAGTTCATCGCGGCTCCAGGTGGCCGCAACATCGAAGACCGGTTGGTCGTCATGGCGCCCGATGCCCCCGTTCCGATCGAGAACGAGCTGTCGCTGCGGCTGCTGCGGCACGTGTCGACCTCGGTGCAGCACCAGCAGTACCACGACACGGACGTCCTCACGGTCATCGTCAGCAGCGACAGCCAGGAACCGACGGGTCAGGTGGACACGGCGGGAATCTAGGGGAGCGCATCCTTCCCGAGCGCTTCCTTCCTGTAGGATTCCGCAGTGGATGTGACCTCTCCGTGAAACGAACTGCGAGCCCCAACCTCACGTGAGTCAGAACCCCCACCTGACCTTCGTGGAGGAGATCCTGCTTCTTCTCCTGGACGACGAATCCGGCGCGATGAAGCGCGTTGCGCCCAACGTGATGGAGCTCCTGGTCGCCGGCGCGATCCTGATGGACCTCGCGCTGCGCGGACGCCTGGATTGCGACCTCCAGCGGCTCGTCGTCGTCGATTCGACGCCGGTGGGCGAGGAGATTCTCGACGGCCCGCTGGCGGAGATCGCGGAAGCCGCCGACGAGGCCGATGCCCGCACCTGGGTGGTGCGGCTCTCGGCCCGGAGCAAGCAGGTCCAGGAGGCGGCCCTCGCGCGCCTGGTCGAGCGGGGCATCCTCCGGGTCGAGGATCGGAGCTTCCTGTGGGTCTTCGGCAGCCGTCGCTATCCGATGATCGACGACCGGGAGGAGCGGGAGGTCAAGCTGCGGATCCTCGACGTGCTCCTGAGCGACCGGATTCCCGCGCCCAGGGACGTTGCCCTGATTTGCCTGGCCGATGCGTCGAACGCTTTCCAGGTCATCCTGAGCCCGCAGGAGTTGCGGCACGCCGCGGCCCGGATCGAACTCGTGCGGGGCTTCGATCTGATCGGCCAGGCGATGGGCCGGGCGATCCAGAAGTCCGTTCAGGACATTGCCGCCGCGACGGCGACGGCGCATCATCCGTTCTACTGAGTCAAACCAGAGACGCGAAGAGAAGAGGTGAGTACGTGATCGAGAGCATCAAGATCGGGAAGTCGGCGATCGGGGGCGAGACGGTTGGCGACGTGACCGTGTGGGTGCCGGAAGGGCGGGTCGACGCCTCGAGCGCTCCGGACCTGGAGCAGGCGATGACGTCCGGGATCGCGGAAGGCGGGGAGGCGGTCGTCCTCGACCTGAGCCGCACCCGCTACATGAGCAGCGCCGGCCTTCGCGTCGTACTCGTCGTGGCCCGCGCCCTGCAGGCGCGCGAAGGGAAGTTCGCCGTCTGCGGCCTGAACGACGAAGTGAAGGAACTCTTCGAGGTTTCGGGCTTCAGCCTGATCGTGGGCATCGAGCCGGACCGCGACGCCGCGGTCGCCGCCGTCCAGCAGTCCGCCTGACGGACCGCTTCGCTACAGGCCGCTTCCTTACAGCGTCCAGCCGTCCCGGTAGGTCGGCTGGATGTACTCGCGCGGCACCTCGACGCCGTTCGTCACCTTCAGCTTCTTCGGGTTCCAGACGATCTCCTGCTGGCTGCGGACCGCCAGGTTGCCCAGCAGCGCGGTCTCGGTCATCGGACCCGCGTGATCGGCGAAGTTGGAGCCGTCGGGGTTCGTCGTTCCCGCCTTGATCGCGTCGATCCACTGCTTGTAGTGCCCCTCGGTCCGCTCGTAGACCTGAGGCAGCGGGTTCTTCGTGATCTTCTCGTGCAGTTTGGACGGGTAGATCGTCGGCCTTCCGGCGTAGATATCGGCGACGATCACGCCGTCGGTGCCCACGAAGAGCTGACCGCTGTTGCGCGGCGGCCACTTGCCCTCCCACACCTTGGGCATCGCCGGCGTCAGGTTGCCGTCGCGCCAGACGACCGTCATCTTCGGCCGGTTGCCGCGGGCCGGGTACTCGAAGGTGATCCGGGTGGCGGCCGGTGCCGACTCCTTGAACAACGGCGTCGACTCGGCGTAGACGGACGAGGGATCCCGCAGGTCGAAGATCCAGAACGCCGCGTCCATCGCATGGCAGGCGATGTCGCCGATGGCGCCGGTGCCGAAGTCCCACCAGCCGCGCCAGGCGAACGGGTGGTAATAGTCGGGGTGGTAGGGGCGCTCCGGCGCCGGGCCGAGCCAGAGGTCCCACTTGACGTGGTCGGGCACCTCGTGGACTTCCTTGGGGCGCTTGATCGCCTGGGGCCAGATCGGCCGGTTGGTCCAGTACTCGACGCGGTTCACCTCGCCGATCACGCCGCCCTCGATCCACTCGCGGATGAGGCGGGTGCCCTCGGCAGCGTGGCCCTGGTTGCCCATCTGGGTGGCCGTGCCGGCCTTGCGGGCCGCCTCGCCGACCATCCGCGCTTCCCCGATCGTGCGCGTCAGCGGCTTCTGCGTGAAGACGTGCAGGCCGCGCTCGAGCGCCGCCACGGTCATCACCGCGTGCGTGTGGTCGGCGGTCGAGACGAGCACCGCGTCGAGGTCGCTGTGGGCGTCGAGCATCTCGCGGTAGTCGTGGTAGCGCTTCGCGTTCGGATGTGCGTTCATCGTCTCTTCGGCGCGCTTCCAGTCGATGTCGCAGAGCGCCACGATGTTCTCGCTCGCGACGCCGGCGACGTCGCTGCGGCCCTTGCCGCCGGCGCCGATGGCCGCGATGTTCAGCTTGTCGCTGGGCGCCTCTTCGCCGCGTCCGAGGACGTGACGGGGAACGATCATCAAGCCGGCGCCGGCGGCTGCGGCGCCGAGCACGCTGCGGCGGCTCAGGTCTTGGTCGGCCATGGAGAGTTGCCTTTCTCGGTCGGGGTTCGTGTGCGGTAGGTTAGCGCATTCGATGAGCGTTCTCCGCATCGTGGGACTGGGCATCGCCTGGTCGATCGGGCTCATGTCCGTGCCGGTCGGGGCGGAGACGAGGGAGCACGGCAAGTCCGCCCACGGGGAGTGGCAGCACCACGGCGGCGACCACACGTCCAGCCGTTACTCGCCGCTGACCCAGATCGACGGCTCGAACTTCGGCCGGCTCGAGATCGCCTGGCGCTGGCGAACCGCGGACCACGAGGTTCCGCTGGACGTGCTGCCGGGCTACGACACCGGCTTCTACCGCTCCGTGCCGCTGATGATCGGCGGCCGCCTGTTCGCGCCGACCAGCCTCGGCCAGGTGGCCCTGCTCGATCCGGCGACCGGCGAGCAGAAGTGGGTCTACAACCCGAAGACCTGGGAGCGCGGCGGCACGACGATGCGGCCGGTCGGCGCCCGCGGCATCGAGTACTGGACCGACGGCGAGAAGGAACGCCTCTTCGTCGCCACGATCGGCCGGCAGCTCGTCTCGGTGGACGCCGGGACGGGCGAGGCCGACCGCGCCTTCGGCGAGGACGGCGTGGTCGACCTGGCCCGGGACCTCGGCCCGGGCGAGTACGCGATCCGACACGTCACCCACGGCGCGCCGCCGATCGTGGTCGGCGACAGTGTGATCGTCGGCTCGAAGATCTTCGACTACTCGATCCGGAGCGACGCGCCGCCCGGCCACGTCCGCGCCTACGACGTCCACACCGGCGAGTTCAAGTGGCGATTCAACACGATCCCGCGGGACGGCGAGTACGGCGTCGAGACCTGGGAGAACGAGTCCTGGCGGACCGCGGGAAACGCGAACGTGTGGGCGTCGATGAGCGCCGACCACGAGCTCGGCTACGTCTACCTGCCGACCAGTACGCCGTCGAACGACTACTACGGCGCCGACCGGCCGGGCGACAACCTCTTTGCCGAGAGCCTGGTCTGCGTCGACGCGGAAACGGGCGAGCGCGTCTGGCATTTCCAGACCGTCCGCCACGGCATCTGGGACTACGACATCGCCTCGGCCCCGAACCTGCTCGACATCGTCGTCGACGGCAAGCTGATCAAGGCGGTCGCCCAGGTCTCGAAGACCGGCTTCACCTACGTCTTCGACCGCGCCACCGGCGAGCCGGTGTGGCCGATCGAGGACCGGCCCGTGAACCACCAGTCGACCGTTCCGGGCGAGAAGCTGGCGGAGACCCAGCCGTTTCCGACCAAGCCGCTGGCCTTCGTACGCCAGGGCGTCAGCGAGGACGACCTGATCGACTGGACACCGGAACTGCGGGAGGAAGCGCTCGAGATCGCCGAGAGGCTGGTGCTGGCGCCGATGTTCCCGCCGCTGATCGTCAGGGGCGAGGGCGGCAAGGAGGGCGTCATGGTGGTCCCGGGGGCGGCCGGCGGTGCGAACCACCCCGGAGCGTCCGTCGATCCGATGACCGGCGTGCTCTTCGTCGAGGCCCAGCACCGGCCCACCGGCATGTCCCTGATCGAGCCGGACCGCGCCCGCGGTCCGGACTGGCGCTACGTGATCGCCTACGTCGACACGGCGGGGCCGCGCGGCCTGCCCTTGACGAAGCCGCCCTACCGCACGATCACGGCGATCGATCTGAATCGCGGCGAGCACCTCTGGCGGGTTCCCGTCGGTCCCGGCCCCAGGAACCATCCGGCGATCGCGCACCTGAAGCTGCCGGACATGGGGACCACCTACATCGGCATGCCGGCGGACGGCGGCTTGCTCGTCACCCGCACGCTGCTGATCGGCTTCGTGGCCTTGCCCGACGAGGACAACCCCCGCACCAGCAGCGGCGGCTTGCTGCGCGCTTACGACAAGGCGACCGGCGATGTCGTCGCGGAAGTGGAGACCGACGTCTGGTTCCACGGTCCGCCGATGACCTACATGCACGAAGGCCGGCAGTACATCGTGATCGCCGGAGGCGGCGCCCGCAACCGCCGGATCCCCGATGAGCTGATCGCCTTTGCGTTGCCCGAGTCGGCGATTGGAGGTTAGGACGATGAAGATGCCAACGCCGCCCCGAAAGGTCGCCGGCCTCCGGCCGGCGGCAGATTCCAGGGGGCTTCGCCCCAGGCGGGCCGGAAGGCCCGCGCACCGACAACCGGACCTTCACCGACACCGGTCGGTGCGCCGGCCTGTCAGCCGTGCGCCCGATGACGGGCGCACGGACTGGTTCACGGGTGACGCCAGATGGCGCCACCCGGGTGCTGGCCGGCATCCGGCGCAAAGCGCCGGTCTCCGGCCTCTGTTCGCCGCGGCTACCTTCGTGTTCTTCGTCGCCCTGCCGGCGCCCGCCGCCGCCGAATGCGAACCCCGGGAGGCCGAAGGTCCCGTCACCGTCGAGTCCTGTCCGATCGAGAACGCCGACTATCCCGTTGTACGGGCCGAGATGACCGTGCGCGGTTCCATGTCGGCCGTCATCGCCCTTCTGGCCGACGCCGGCGCTTGCCCGGAGTGGCAGGCCATGTGCGTGGAAGAACGCGCGACCGCACTCGACGCCCCCTTCCAGACCCTCCGGCAGCGCGTCTCGGGCAAGGGCATCAGCCGGCGCATCACGATGGACCGCGTGGCCTGGTGGCGCACTGCCGACGGCGCGGTGGTCGGGGACATGGCCGGCGCCGACGAGCTGACGCCCGAGTTCAAGGGGAAGCGCGTCCTCTGCGCCCGTTCCCGCTGGTTCCTCTCCCCGGGCGACGGGGAAGGAACGGTCACGGTGGTCCAGAAGACCGTCAGCGACCCGCAACCGCCCTTCGGCATGGGCGCCGGGGTCGTGACGCCGCGTACGGCGAAGACCCTGCTCGAGACCTTCACGAACATGAGCGCCCGGCTCGCCGGCGGCCGGCCCGGCGCCGGCCCGGCCATCGAGTCGCTGCCGCTGCTGGAGGACGAGTTGCCGGGCCTCGGCGAAGAGTTCGCCCGCTGCCAGACGGCGCGCAAGTAGAGCCTCTGCTGGGTGCGCGGGTCTTCTGACCCGCTGCCGCCGCAGGCGGCCGGAAGAATGTGCCGGCCGCCTGGCCGGCTCGACGCTCAGCGGCCGACGTTCTCCGCCTCGCCGAACACGCCGTCGAGCACCGCCCGCACCCGCGGCAGCAGGGGGTACGTGTCCGGGTCCGAGTCCGCCGCGGTGTAGCCGACCCACACGGCGACGACGTCTCGCTCCGGGTTGACGAGCAGGCCCTGGCCGGCCCAGCCGCCCTTGTAGATGTCGTTGTTCGCGAAGACGAGGTCCCACTGGTAGACGTTGTGCTTCACGCCGGGCAGCCTGCCGCCGTAGCGGGCGTTCTCGAGCAGCTCCGGCCGGCCGCCGTGAAGCAGCAGTTCGACGTGCTCCTCGGGCACGATCCGCTCGGATGACACCTTGGCGTAGCTGGGGGTGAAGAGGAGGCCGAAACGGGCCATGTCCCGTGGGCGGGCCAGGAGGCCGCCGGAGGTCAGCGGAATCCCGTACCGGTTCGCGTAGATGGAGGCGTCCGCCTCGGCGCCGATCCGGGTCCACACCTCCCGGCTCAGAGCGTCCTGGAACGGCATCCCGGTGACCTCCTCGACCAGCCAGCCGGCAACGAAGGTGTTCGTGCCGCTGTAGTCGAAGCCCTTGCCCTGCTCGGCCCAGCGGCCCACGTTCAGGATGGAGAGCATCGTGTAGGGGTCGTCCGGCGTCTTCCCGCTTCGCACGGCGTCGCCCAGCGACGCCTCGAACTGGTAGTAGCAGGTGCTCCGGTCGCTGTAGTCGCCGTCCGGACAGTCGACGCCGGACGCCATGTCGAGCACGTTGCGGACCGTGACGCCCTCGAAGTCGGAACCCTTGAGCGCGGGCACGTAGCGTTCGACGGGCTGGGTGGCGTCGACCAGCCCGCGGTGCTCGAGGATCGCCACCAGGGTCGCCGGGAGGACCTTGGTGACCGACCACCAGATCGGTTTCTCGTGGGGCTGCATCCGCGGGTAGCGCTCGAATACGATGTCGCCGCGGTGCAGGATCACGATGCCCATCGTGGTCGAGTGCTCGCCGTGGAGGTACGCGTCGAACGTCATCTCGCCGGCCGGCGTGTCGACCGGGTGGTCGGCGACCGCGGCCATCGGGCGAACCGCCAAGGTGCTGACCGGGCCGTCGCGGTAGACGTTGACCGTCGGCACGACCTGGTGGAGGTTCCGGTTGCGCCAGGCCATCGCCTCGCCGGTTTCCGTCCACCAGACCTCGTCGGCGGGATCGGGCAAGGCGCGGTGCTGGCGTAGGTTCTCCGCGACCGTCGAAGCCGGTTCGAAGGCCGGCGCGGCCTGCTGCGCGGCAGCGCCGGTTGCAAGGGTCAGCGAGAGGCCGAGGGCTGTGAGGGTGCTTCGTCGCATGGCGGCAGTCTAAGGTGCCTGCCGAAGAGTCACAGACTGGGTGCGCCGGCGCCCCCGCCGGCTGCCGCCGGAGGCGGCCAGCAACGAACGCCGGCCGGGAGGCCGGCATCCGCTTTCAGTCGAGCGTGCCCAGGTAGTGCCAGATCGCCTCGAACTGTCGCGTCGCCTCGCCGTCGAAGACATCGTAGAGCGCGGTGTAGCCATCCTCGTCGACGAACTGGGGCATCTTCGTGCCCGGCAGGATGCGCTGCGGGTCCCGGAGGAACCAGTCGAAGTATGGGCGGCGCAGGCGTTGCCGGACGAGGCGGAAGTTGATCGCTTCCTCGGAGCCCTCGCCTCCCAACGCCGCCTCGTCGCCCAGGGCGTGGCAGGCGTGGCAGCCGAGGCGTTCGCCTCGAATGAGGTCGCGTCCGATTGCGGCCAGCTCCTGGTCGGTCGGGTCCGTGTCGGGAGGCGAGGCGGCCAGACCGTGCTGGTGATGCAGGCCGGCGGCGAGCAGACCGGCGTTGCCGGCGAAGGCGGACGCCCGCCCCTGCAGTTGCGGGCGGGGACGAGCGGCGAGGCGGTCGTCCAGATAGTCCTCGATCCAGTCGCTGCGGAGCTTCTCGCCCGCCCAGGTCAGGTCGGGCGCGGCACTGTCGGGCCCGGAGGCGGGCGCACCGTCCCGGCTGTGGCAGGCGAGGCAGCCGCTCCGCCTGATCCAGCGCTCTGCGTACTCGATCGGTACGACGCGTGAGAGAGACGCGAGGTCGCGGCCGGCTCGCCGCGCCCGGCCCAGTTCGAGCGCCGGTGTGTCGGCATGCCGGAGCGACGCGGGCGGCAGGGGTTCCTCCGGCAGGTAGTCGTTGCCCCAGGTCACGCGCAGCCAGGCATCGCCGGCGGACGGGCTGCGGTAGACGAGTTCGATCGGATTGAGGCCCTTGCCCAGGCGCACCTCGCCGTCGGTGGACAGCGGCGCGTGGCCGGCGGGCAGTTCCTGCCGTTCGATGACCACGTTGCCGCCGATGCTCAGGCGCACGCTTCCCGAGCCGCGCACGCTGAAGCGGTACGAGTCGTTCAGGTCGAGTTCGATTGCGCCCCGGAACGTGGCCTCGAACGCACCGGCGTCGAGAAAAGGGCTTGCGGTCTGGCCTTCAGGAACGTAGAGCGCGAGAAGGCGCGCCACTCGCGCGTCGGTCGCGGCGCCGTCGGGCGAACGGAGGACGAGCGCCAGGCCGGATTGGTCGAAGTCGGCCGCCGCGTCTGGCGGCTCAGGTTGGGCTGTGGTCGCGCCTACCCACGCCAACGCGAGGAGCGCGGCAGTGCCGAAAGGTGCCTGCCAGCAGGTGCGCAAGACGATCTCGCGGCCGCGTCAGTCGGCGCCCGCGAGGACCTCGGCGCCGCGCCGGGGGCCCGGTTCGTGGATCGTGCCGTGGACGAACTCCCGCATCCGCGCGCCGTCCCTGCTTCGCAGGTTCATCTCCAGGTGGAACTGCTGCACCGGCAGGATGTCCGGAATCTCGATGAACACCGAGCGGCCGTCGGCGGAGAGCGTCGCCGAGCGAACGGCCAGGTCGTCCCTGCCGGTGCCCTCGGCCAGCACCCGATAGTCCTCCGAGCCGTAGCTCGCCCGGCGCTGGTACTGCCAGATCCGCATCGAGTAGTTGCCCGGGTCGGCGGCGAAGTCCGCGTCGAGTTCGGTGGT
Source organism: Thermoanaerobaculia bacterium (assembly GCA_022826745.1). Classification (GTDB taxonomy): domain Bacteria; phylum Acidobacteriota; class Thermoanaerobaculia; order Multivoradales; family Multivoraceae; genus Multivorans. Next base: position 58,835 of record JAJDUI010000029.1, read on the forward strand.
GAAGTGAACGACGATGCCGTCGCGGGCGGTTTCGTAGGCCACCGGGATGCGCAGCGGCTGGTCCGTGCGCCGCACGCGGTAGAAGCCGCCGGGCTGGGTCCGGTCCCCGGCCCATGCAAAGAGTCCGCAGACGTAGAGGTGGTCGTCGGCGGGGTTGAAGCGGCCGCGAACCAGGCCGGTGGGTGCGGCGGTGACCGGCAGCTCGACGACCGCGCCCTGGCGCGGCGGTCCGTCACCCTGTGGAGAGGCGGCCCGCGGAAAGGCCTCATCGAAGAGCACGGAGAACATCTTGCCGTTGCCGTAGGAAAGGTAGATCAGCGACTCGTCCAGCTCGCCCCAGCGCTCGCTTCGTACCCACACCGGCGCCGACGGCGAGCGGTCGACGTCGTGGTGGATCCAGGTCACCGGCTGAACGAAGTCGTCGGGGTCACGGTCGGGTTCGCGCCAGGCCCGCATGTAGCCGTGAAAGGTGTCCGGCTCGACCCAGTTGATCCGGTTCTCCGGGATCCAGTGCCCCTCCTGGTCGGTCACGATGACGCTGCCGTCCGGGTTGACCACCAGGCCGTTCGGGGCCCTGAAGCCGTTGGCGATGATCTCGGTGGACGAGCCGTCGGCCGCGACCTTGAGGATCGTGCCGTGCTGGGGGACGCGGGCGTCGAAGTCGTGTCCGGCGCCCTTGGCGTAGTAGAAGTTGCCCTCCGCGTCCGCCTCCAGGCCGACGGCGAACTCGTGGAAGTGGGCCGAGGCCTGGGCGTCGTGATTGAACGCCTCGTAGTGGTCCGCCTCGCCGTCGCCGTTCAGGTCGTGCAGGCGCGTGATCTGGTCGCGCGAGGTGACGAAGATCTCGCCGCCGCGGGTGTTCACGCCGAGTGGTTCGTAGAGCCCGGTGGCGAAGCGCTTCCAGGTGACCGGCCCGATCTCTTCGCCGCCCAGTCCGTCGACGATCCAGACGTCGCCCATCCAGGTCGCGACCACGGCACGCCGGCCGCCGTCCAGGAAGTCGAAACCGCCGAGGCGCATCCAGGAGCGGTAGGGGTTGTCGAGGGGCGTCGTGATGGCCTCGAGTTCGAAGGGTCCGCCGCGGCGGCCCAGGACGCGGCTCTCGGTCGTGACGGTCTCGGTCCAGTTCGCCGGACCGCCCCCGGTCAGCGCGCCGAGATCGCCGGCCGGCTGGACGCCAGCGGCTCTGGCCAGGAATCCCGCGTTCGACCGGCCGCGCTGTCCGATCACGATCTTGAACCGGACCGCTTCGTCCCCGGCCGGAACGCGCAGGCGGATGTGGTCGTCGGCTTCGTCGATCCACTGGACGGCGGCCGGCGCGCCGACGAGAGCCGCAACGATGGGTCCGCTGCGCTCGCCTCGGTCCGCCGCGTTGGGGCGGGGCTTGCGGAAGCCGGCGGCTTCGCCGTCGCTCCAGACGCTCCCGCCTTGCTGGTGCGCCACCTGGACAACGAGCTCCGTGTCCCTTGGGCCGATGTTCAGCGTGCGGCTGAACAGTCCGCCGCCCTCCGAGGCGCCGAGTTCCAGGACCTTCGTGTCGCCGACCCTGTAGTGCAGCACGACGCGGTCGCCGTGAACGTAGTGCCCCAGCCAGCGGGCGGCGGTGCCGTCCTGCGGCCCGAAGCGGCGACCTCCACGGCCGACGATGCGGGTGTCCCGGAAGTCGTCGTCCGCCAGCGACCAGCCCGGCGCGTCCGGGTTCGTGAACAGCAGTTCGCCGACGATCGAAGGCTCGATCACGTGCCTGCCGTTGTAGTTGATCGAGTTCCAGTCCATGAACCCAGGGCCGGTCCAGCCCGCGGCCCAGCGCAGGGTGTCGGTGTCGAACAGGAGGAACTCCGTGCCCTTGGCTATCCCGCCCGGACCTTCGTCGACCCGGATCGCGATGCCCTTGTTCGCGTTGTTGCCCGGTTCGACGATGTAGGAATGGACCTTGAACGGCCCGTAGTCCATGTCGGACCACGGGTCACCGGTCAACTCCTGGGCTCCGGCGGTGCCGGCGAGCAGGAGGACGGCTGCGACCGGCCAACTGGCAGTGATGAGGTGTCGCATCAGACCGTGCGATGGTAGCCGTGCGGGAGGACTGGTAAAACCCCGACGATGACTTCGCCTGCCGCACTTCGTTCAGGTGTGTCGCCTCTGACTCTCCTGGCCTTCGCCGCGTGCGCTGGATCCGCTCCTCTGCAGGTTAGCGAGAGCGGCGCGGGGGCGTACGAGCCTGCGCTCGCCGCCATGGGGGGCGGCGCCGCTGTCGCCTGGTACGACAACCGCGACGGCAACGCGGAGATCTATCTGCGGCTGGTCGGTGTCGAGGCCGGAGAGGGCGCAGCCGCTTCGGCCAGGAACGGACTGTCGCCGGAGGTTCGGCTCACGCGGACGGGAGCGGAGTCCTACGAAGTGTCGATCGACCGGCTGGGCGAAGGCCTGGCGGTCGCCTGGTACGAGAAGTCGGCTACCGGTGAACTGGAGGCCCGCTTGGGCCTGTGGACGGCTGAGCGAGGGTTCCTCTGGGAAACACCCGTGGAAGTGCACGAAGGCTCGAGCCGCAACCCGGTGGTGGTCGCGGACGGGGAGCGGGGCCGGGTCTTCTGCGCCTGGGTCGGGCCCGGTGACGGTCTGGAGTCGGTCATGGCGGCTTGGTGGAGTGAGGACGGCGACATGGTCGGTGAGCCGCGGCGTCTCGGCCTGGCCGGCACGACGACCTGGAACCTGAACGCGGCGCTCGCTCCCGACGGCGCCGCAGTGGTGGTCTGGGATGCGGCGAGGGGAGGGCGGACGGAGGAGCTGTACCTCGCGCGCGTCGACGCCGCCGGTGTGCGCAGGGTGGCCCTGACCTGGGAGGACGGCCACGCCTCCAAGTACCCCGACATCGCCCTTGGGCAGGACCGGGCCGCCCTGACCTGGTTCGACGAGAAGGACGGCAACCGGGAGGTCTACCTGTGGACCGGATCCCTGGAGGGACTGTGGCGAGACGCGGAAACGGGCGCCGGAATCGACGACGACTCGCGGCGCGTCACGGAGAGTCCGGGCGAGACGATCGGCGCCTACGTCGCGTACTCAGCCGCCGGTTCCGGCGGCTTCGGCCTCGCCTGGTCGGACGAAGTGGACGGCGGGCGGCAGATCTTCTTCCTGGCCCTCGATGCGAGCGGATCTCCGCTCGCCGAACCGCGACGGCTGTCGAGCGGGGACGGGCTCAAGTTCGTTCCGGCGATCGAGTCTCTCGGAGAAGGCTTCGCGTTGGCCTGGAATGAAGTACGCCCCGGGCCGGGCGGTCTGCACGACGGTGACAGCCGTTCCGAGGTGTTCTTCGCCGAAGTGGGTCCCGATGGACGCTCAAGTGGCATAACCTCGCGCCCCTGACAAGAAGGGGATTGCGATGAAGAAGTCACTTCTCTGGATCGGCGCCGCGGTAGCCGGTCTCGTGTTGCTCGGCCTTGGCTACGGCATCGGATGGGTTACCGGCGTGACCGGCGTCGGGCGTACCGTTCCGCTGGAGGAGCTCTCGGAGCGGGAGCGGGCGTTCGCCGAGCGGATGCAGAACGTCGACCTGGTGGGTCACTTCACCATCCAGAACATCTCCGGGCTCGAACAGGTCGAGGGCGTCAGTCGCGACAAGAACCCGGAGCGCTACGAGATCGCGAGCGTCTCGAAGCTCGAGGGGGAGGGCGACCGCTGGCGGTTCGACGTCCGGGTGGTGTACATGACGGTGGACGTGACCCTGCCGGTGGTCGTGCCGATGGTCTGGGCCGGCGATACGCCGATGGTCAGCATCACCGACTTCGAGATCCCGGGTTTGGGCGATCAGTTCGGGGCGCGCGTCCTGTTCTACGACGAGCGTTACGCCGGGACGTGGGACCACGGGCCGTACGGGGGCCTGATGTACGGCGTGATCGAGCCGGCGGGCGGCGGCGAGTAGGCGACGCCTACCAGGTGTCGATGTTGCGGCGCTTCTTGCCGTCGCGAACCGGGGGCGGCGGCACGGAGTCGAGCGTCCGGGCGATCCAGTGCCGTGAGTCGGCGGGGTCGATCACGTCGTCGACCGCGAACGAAGCTCCGGCGGTGAGAGCGCTGCCGCGCTCGTAGGCCGCCGCGACCAGCTCCTCGTAGCGGGCGCGGCGCTCTTCGGGATCCTCGATCGCCGCGAGTTCGTTGCGGAAGCCGAGCTTGACCTGACCTTCGAGGCCCATGCCGCCGAACTCGGCGGTGGGCCAGGCGACGGTGAAGAAGGGCTCCTTCAGGTCGCCGCCGGCCATGGCCTGAGCGCCGAGGCCGTAGGCCTTGCGCAGCACGATCGTCAGGCTGGGCACGGAGATGTTCGCGCCGACGACGAACAGCCGGCAGCAGTGGCGCACCAGGGCGGTGCGCTCGATCTCGGGGCCGACCATCATGCCCGGCGTGTCGCAGAGAACGAGGACGGGAACGTCGAATGCGTCGCAGAGCTGGAGGAAGCGGGCGCCCTTGTCCGAGCCGTCGCTGTCGATGGCGCCGGAGAGGAACTCGGGGTTGTTGGCGAGGATGCCCAGCGGCCGGCCCTCGATGCGGACGAGAGCCGTCACCATGCCGAGGCCGAACTCGGGCCGCAGTTCCAGCACGCTGCCGGTGTCGGCCAGGGTGTGGATCACTTCCCGGATGTCGTAGACGCGCAGGCGGTTCTCGGGCACGATCCGGCGCAGGAGGCGCTGATCGGGCGCTTCCCAGCTTTCCGTGCGGCCCTGGAAGTAGGACAGGTACTGCCTGGCGACGGCCACCGCTTCCTCTTCGTCTTCGACCGCGACGTCTACGACGCCGTTCGGCACCTGGACGTCCATCGGGCCGACTTCCTCCGGCCGGAACACGCCCAGGCCGCCGCCCTCGATCAGGGCCGGGCCGCCCATGCCGATGCTCGAGTCGGCGGTGGCGATGATCACGTCGCAGCAGCCGAGCAGCGCCGCGTTGCCGGCGAAGCAGAACCGTGACGTGATGCCCACGATCGGCACGAGACCGGAGAGCCGGGCGAAGGAGGTGAAGGTCGGCGTGTCGAGCGGCCGGTAGGTCTCGTCGCTGCGGCCCTGGCCGGCCTTGGTCGTCGAGGCGCCGCCCTTCCGCTTGCCGCCCGTGCCGGCGCGGCCGCCTCCGCCCTCGGCGAACAGCACGACCGGCCGCTTCCAGCGGTGGGCCAGTTCGACCATCCGGTCCGTCTTCGGATGGTTGAGCGCGCCCTGGGTGCCGGCGAGGACGGTGTAGTCGTAGGCCATGACGACGCAGCGTGAACGGTCGTCGGGAAACAGCTCGCCGTTGATCGAACCGACGCCGGTGACCATGCCGTCCGTCGGGAACTTGCGGATGACCTCTTCCTTCGTGAGCCCGGTGCCGGGCGTGAGCACGAGCTGTCCGTGTTCGACGAAGCTGCCCTCGTCGCAGAGTTGGTCGATGTTCTCCCGCGCCGTCTGTTGCTTCGTGTTGCGCCGCTTTCGGACGGCTTCGGGCCGGGCGTCGTCCAGGGTCACCGCGTGGCGCTCTAGCACCTCGGCGAGATCGGGCCGGACGGCGTCGAGGTCGACCTCGCTCTCTTCGTCGCTGGTTGCGGCAGCCACGTCCCCTTCCTCGATCAGGGCCAGGACGTGGCCTTCCCAGACCGCGTCGCCGGCGGCCGCGCGGAGATCGCGGAGCACGCCGCCGACCTCGGAGCGGATCTCGTGCTCCATCTTCATCGCCTCCATGATGAAGAGGATCTGGCCCGCCGCGATTTCCTGGCCGGGTTCCGCCTCCAGGCTGAGGACGGTGCCCTGCATGGGCGCGCGCAGCGCGGTGAGCCCCTCGGGAACCGGCGTCGAGTCGACGGGCGGCGGTTCGGCGGCGGGGAGACTCACCGAGGGAGCGCCGGACTTGCCGTGGTCGAGAACGGCGAGCGGATCGACGGCGTCGACCTTGACGCCGGCCAGGCCTCGCCCTGCGTCGCCGGCCTTGCTGGCCTGGCACGGCCGTTCGTCGAGTCCGGCCGCGGCTTCGACGAGTTCGGTCAGGCGCTCGTCGACGAAGCGGGTGTGGACGTTCCAGGCCTGGACATCAGCGTGGCCCAGCAGGGCGCGCAGGAAGGAAGCGTTCGTGTCGATGCCGTCGGCCCTGAAGTCGCCGAGCGCGCGGGAGGTCCGCGCCAGCGCTGCGCCGAGGTCCTCGGCCGGCGTCCGGCCGACGACCTTCGCCAGCAGGGAGTCGAAACGAGGATTCGTCTGGTAGCCGGCGTAGCCGAAGGTGTCCGTGCGCACGCCCGGCCCGGAAGGCGGCTCGAAGGTGGCGAGGACGCCGCCGCCCGGGACGACGCGGCCGTCCGCGGCCATCGTCTCCATGTTGACCCGGGCCTGGACCGCGTGGCCGCGTGGTTCGGCGGCGCCGTTCCCGCCGAAGCCCAGGTCGGCGAGGAGTCGGCCGCGGGCGAGTTCGAGCTGAAGATGGACGAGGTCGACGCCGAAGACCTCCTCGGTCACCGTGTGCTCGACCTGGAGCCGGGCGTTCGCCTCGATGAAGTAGAACCGCGGACCGTCAGAGGCTTCGCTACCCGTCTCGACCAGGAACTCGACCGTGCCCAGGTTGCGGTAGCCGGCCGCCGAGGCGAGAGCGAGCGCCGCGTCGTGGAGCGCCTGCCGGACCTCGTCCGCCAGCGCGGGTGCGGGCGCGATTTCGATCAGCTTCTGGTGACGGCGCTGCAGGCTGCAGTCCCGGTCGCCGAAGTGCCGGACCTCACCGCTGTCGTCGGCGGCGACCTGCACCTCCACGTGGCGCACGGCTGCCAGCAGTTGCTCGACGAAAACGCCGTCCGTGTCGAACGCGGCGCCGGCCTCCGAGACGGCGCGCCGGTAGGCGTCTTCGATCTCATCCGCCGTTCGGACGACTCTCATCCCGCGGCCGCCGCCGCCGCCGACCGCCTTGATCAGCATCGAGGCGCCGGTGGGGAGTTCCTCGAAGAAGGAGCGGGCCTGGTCCAGGCTGACAGGTTCCGAGATCCCCGGAACGACCGGCACGCCATGGCGCTCCGCGAGGGCGCGGGCACGCACCTTGTCGCCAAACAGTTCCAGGGCCTCCGGCGGCGGGCCGACGAAGCGGAGACCGGCTTCGATGCACGAGCGCGCGAAGCCGGCGTTCTCGCTGAGGAAACCATAGCCGGGGTGGATCGCTTCGCAGCCGTGCTCATCAGCGACGCGGAGCAGTTGCTCGCCGTCCAGGTAGGCGGCGGGGCCGGCGGCAGGGAGGGCGGCGGACTCGTCCGCTCTCGATGCGTGGAGCGAACGCGCGTCGTCCTCCGAGAAGACAGCGACCGTCGGGATACCGAGTTCCGCCGCCGCGCGGGCGATACGGACCGCGATCTCGCCGCGATTGGCGATCAGGAGCTTCATCGAAACAACTTCCCGGAGACGAAAGGGGTCGCTATCCTACGCGGCCATGAAGGTCCTCCGCACGCCCGACGAACGCTTCGCCAACCTGCCCGACTTCGACTACGAGCCCCGCTACACCGTCGTTCCCCGGGGAGACGGCGAAGGCGAGGGGCTCCGGATCCACCACGTGGAGGCCGGCCCGGCCGACGGTCCGTTGGTCCTGCTCATGCACGGCCAGCCGACCTGGAGCTTCCTCTACCGCCGGATGATCCCGGTGCTGGCGGAGCGGGGGATGCGGGTGATGGCGCCCGATCTCGTCGGCTACGGCCGGTCCGACAAGCCGACCGAGCGCGACGACTACACGTACCAGCGGCAGGTCGACTGGCTGAGCGCCTGGCTGCGCAGCAATGGCGTCGAACGCGCGACCCTGGTCGGCCAGGACTGGGGAGGCCTGATCGGGCTCCGCATGGTGGCGCTCGACCCGGCCCGCTTCGACCGCGTCGTCGCCGCGAACACTGGCCTCCCCCTGCCGATGAACGTGCCGGAAGAGACGATGGAGAAGATCGCGAAGTTCCGGGCCGAGGCGCCGACGCCGACCATCATGGAGATGCAGCAGCAGATCTCGCAGATGGGGACCAATCCGGCGGTGAAGTTCGCGTACTGGCAGAAGTGGACCTGGGAGACCGAGGACATCCCCGTCGGGATGCTCCTCGCGGGCAGCGTCGACGGAGTGACGCTCACGCCCGAAGAGATCGCGGCCTACGACGCGCCCTTTCCCGACCCGTCCCACAAGGCCGGGATCCGGGCCATGCCCAGCCGGGTGCCGATGCTGCCGAACGACCCCTCCGTGCCGGCCCAGGTCGAGGCGTGGAAGGTGTTCTCGGAGTGGACGAAGCCGTTTCTCTGCGCCTTCTCGGACAACGATCCGGTGACGGGCGCCGCACGGGGGCCGTTCGAGACGCGGATCCCGGGCGCGAAGGGGCTGGCCCACGCGACGATCAAGGGCGGCGGGCACTTCCTCCAGGAGGGCCGCGGCAAGGAGCTGGCGGCGATCGTCGCCGACTTCATCGAGTCGACGCCGGCCGGCGGCTAGCTTCGTAGCGGCCGGCCTGCCGGCCCTGAGCTACGATGCCGTCATGCTCGGCAGGACGCTCGACGCCTCGGCGTACCTCGGCCGGCTGCGGTCCGAGCTGGAGAGGATCGACGCGGCGGCGGTGGAACGTTGGGCGGATTTCGTCTTCGACGTCTGGACGCGGGGAAGCACGCTCTACCTGATCGGCAACGGCGGCTCGGCCGCCGCGGCGAGCCACCTGAGCGTCGACCTGGGCAAGGGCACGGTCGCCGCGGAGAAGCTGCGGGACGAGTCGCATCGTCGCCTTCGGGTCGTCAGCCTGACGGACAACGTGCCCTGGATCACGGCGGTCGCGAACGATCTGGACTACGGGCAGGTCTTCGTCCAGCAACTGATGAGCGCGGCCGTCGACGGCGACGCGTTGATCGCCTTCAGCGGCTCGGGCAACAGCCCGAACGTGCTGGCCGCCGTGGACTGGGCCAATCGCCGCGGGCTGCGCACCTTCGGCGTGACCGGGTTCGACGGCGGCCGGCTGAAGGAACTCCAGCAGGACGGTGTTCACGTCGATCTGGACGACATGGGCATGGTCGAGAGTGTCCATGTGTGTCTCTTCCACTGGGTCGTGGACGACGTCTACGCCCGCAGCCAGGAGACCGGGCGCTACGCCTGAGGACGGCGCGGTGGACTCCCTGTCGACTGGCCGCCGAATCGACCTGTTGGGCCGCGGTGCGACCTGGGCCTACGACTTCGCCGGGCCGCCCGGCGCACCCACGCTGCTGCTTCTGCATGGCCTGGCGGCGACCGCGCGGCTGAACTGGTCGACGAGCTTCGCCGCCCTGGAGCGCGGCTTCCGGGTCGTCGCGCTCGATCACCGCGGCCACGGCCGGGGGATCCGGCGGATCGGCGCCCTCAAACTGGAGGACTGCGCCGACGACGCGGCGGCGCTGGCCGATCGGCTGGGCGTGGAGCGGGTGATCCCGGTCGGTTACTCGATGGGCGGGGCGGTGGCCCAGTTGTTCTGGCGACGCCACCCGGACCGGACCGCGGGTCTCGTGCTCTGCGCGACGGGTTCCAGCTTCGGCGGGCCGCGGGCCAAGCGGGCCGCCTCGGCGCTCGGGCCGCTGCTGTCGCTCGCGGCTCGGGTGGCGCCCCAGTCGGTGTGGGACGACATGGGCGAGCGGATGCTCGAGAACGTCCGGGACCTCGGTCGGCGTCTGGCATTGAAGGAGGAACTCGCAACGACGGAGCCGGCCTCGGTCATCGAGGCCGCCGCCGCGCTCGCACGCTTCGACTCGAGCCCATGGCTCGGCGAAGTCGACGTGCCCACGGCGGTCGTCCTGACCGAACAGGACGGGCACATCCCGCCCAGGTACCAGTTGCTGATGGCGGGTGGGATCCCGGGCGCGGAGGTCTTCCGGGTCGACGCCGATCACTACGCCTGCGTCGCGAGGCCGGACCTGTTCGTACCGGCACTGTTTCGAGCTTGCCGGTCGGTCGCGCTGCGGGGCTCGCCGGTGCACGCCGTGCCGGCCGCTGCTTCCTGACGCCGCTAGCGACGCTTGCGCTTCCGCCGCCGACGCCGGCGGCGCCGACGCGGCCGCGCGACACGGGCGGGCTGCGCGGCGGGCTGCCGGCTGAGGTTCACCGTCCATTCCCACGCGACCCGGCTCCACGCGGTTACCCTGTCGACGCCGCGGTCCACCAGGTCGTAGATGACCGGGACGACGAGCAGCGTGAGCAGGGTCGAAGTGGCCATGCCGCCCATCGTCAGCACCGCGATCGCGGCCCGGGCCTCGGAACCGGAGGCGGTGGAGAACGCCACCGGCAGCAGGCCGCAGATCAGCGAGAAGGCGGTCATCAGGACCGGACGCAGCCGGGCCGGCCCGGCTTCGAGAATGGCCTCGCGGCGTGAACGGCCGTCCTGACGGAGCCGGTTGATGTAGTCGATCAGCAGGATCCCGTTCTTCATCACCAGACCCATCAGGACGAGGAGGCCGATGCCGCTCATCATGTCGAGCGGCTTGTCCGCGAGCTTGAGGGCCAGGAAGGCGCCGATGAAGGAGAGCGGCGCCGACATCATGATCGTGATCGGGTGGACGAGGGAGTTGAAGAGCGAGGCCAGCACCATGTAGATCGCCGCGATCGCCAGCACGAAGGCGAAGAGCAGCGACAGCCCCGTCTCCCGCATGACGACCGTCATGCCGCTGGGGACGAGCTGGTTCGGCGGCGCGAGGCCGATCTGGCGGCCGTACTCCTCGACCCGGGCGGCCAGTTCGGACTGCGCCGTGCCCTCCGCGGCGTTGGCGGCGATCGTGATCTCGCGGGAGCGGTTCTGGCGGCTGATCCGGACCGCGCCCTCGCCAAGGCGGATGTCGGCGACGTTGGTGATCGGAGTCAGTTGACCCGAGGCGGTGCGGATCTGGATCAGGTCCAGCTTGGCCGGCGTATCGCGATACTCGGGCAGCACCTGCACGCGGACGTCGTAGCGCTCGCCGTCCTCCTCGAAGGCGCCGAGTTTCTCGCCGGCGAGCAGGGTGCGGATCGTGCGGCCGATGACGGTGGCCGGGACTCCCAGGTCGGCCGCCCGGTCGCGATCCACGTCGATCTCGATCTCCGGTTTGCCGGTTTCCCAGCTCGTGCCGACGTCGACGAACGCCGGGTCGAACCGCATCAGCCCCAGCAGCCGCTCCGAGTAGAACTCCAGGTCCTCCATCCGCGGGCCGCGCAGGCTGTAGGTGACGGCGCGCGCCCCCAACTGGTCGTCGCTGCCCGCGATCCAGTTGATCGGCGATACGGCGATCTCCTCGGCTTCCGGGACTCGGGCCAGCAACTGCTCACGGACCCGGTCCATGATCGCGAGCTGGCCGAGGTCGCGCTCGCGCTTGTTCGTCAACTGGACGTAGATCGAGGCGCGGTTGGGTTCCTGCCGGCTGCCGCCGCCGATCGTCGCGAAGCGGTTTCGAACCTCCGGATCGGCCGCGAGCACTTCCTCGGCCCGTCGAGCCGCTTCCGCGGTGACGCCGAGGGGCGTACCGATCGGCATCTTCAACTCGACGTTGAACTCGCTCCGGTCCTCGGTGACGAACAGGTCGAACGGGAGCGTTCGGGCCACCAGCACGCCGCCGGCCATCGCCACGACGGCGACGGCGAGGGTGACGAGGCGATGGCCGAGCGCGCGCCGCAGCACTGCCTGGTAGAAGCGGTCGAGAGCGTCGAGGCCCCGGCCCAGAACCCGGCTGACGGGATCCCTGCCCTGGCGAGCCGTCAGCACCCGGCTGCCCAGCATGGGGGTGAGGGTCAGCGCGAACACGCTCGAGACGCAGACGGCGATCGCCATCACCATCCCGAACTCGTAGAACCACTGGCCGACGGTGCCGGTCAGGAACGCGATCGGCACGAAGACGGCGCACAGGGCGAGCGTGGTCGAGATGACGGCCAGCGTCACCTGGCTGGCGCCCTCCTCGGCCGCTTCGCGGCGTCCCAGGCCCTGCTCGATCCGCCGGTAGATCACCTCCAGCACGACGATCGCGTCGTCGATCACGACGCCGATCGCCAGGGACAGCGCCATCAGGGTCATCACGTTCAGCGTGAAGTCCGCCAGGTAGAAGAACGTGAACGACGCGATCACGGAGGAGGGGATCGCCAGCGCCGAGATGAGGGTCGACCTCGGGTTGCGCAGGAACAGGAGGACGACCGCGACCACCAGCAGGCCGCCCCAGAGCATGTTGGAGAAGACGGAGTAGATCGAATCCTCGATGAACACCGCCATGTCGCGGGTGATCAGGACCTCCATGCCGGGCGGCAGGTTGGGCCGCAGGGCCTCGACTTCCGTCCGAACCGCCTCGGCGACGGCAACGGTGTTCGTCCCGCTGCGCCGCCGGACCTCCAGCGACACTCCCCGCTGCCCGTTGAAGCGGGCCAGGGAGCGCTCCTCGGCCAGGCCGTCCTCGATCTTCGCGACGTCCCGGAGGTAGACCAGACGGCCGCCGCGCTCGGCGGCGATCAGGGCGCCGAAGTCCTCGACCCGCTTCACGCGGCCCGACGTGGTCACGGTCCACTCGCGTTCGCGGCCCTCGACGCGGCCGCCGGCCGTCTCGGCATTCTCCAGCAGCAGGGTGGAGCGGACATCGTCGATCGACAGGCCGTAGCCGGCGAGCCGCACGGGGTCGAGCCAGATCCGCACTTCGCGGCGGCGCGAGCCGATGATCTCGATGCTGCCGACGCCGGGCAGGCGCTCGAGCCGGTCCTTGACCATGTTCTCCGCGATTTCGGACAGCTCTCGGACGGAGAGCGGGCCGCCCAGCATGACGGAGAGGATCGGGGTCGCGTCGGGATCGAGCTGGATGACCACCGGATCCTCGGCGTCGAGCGGCAGCTCGGCGCGCACGGGAGCGACCTTCTCGCGTACCTGCTGCGCCTTGACGTCCACGTCGTAGTCCGTCTCGAACTCGACGAAGACCTGGGAGACGCCTTCCGAGGAGACTGAACTCAGGTCCCGGATGCCCTCGATCGTGTTGATCTGCTCCTCGAGGATGTCGGTGACCTCGGTCTCGACCGTTTCCGGCGACGCTCCCTCGAGGACCGTGGTGACGGTGACGAAGGGAACCTCGACGTCCGGGTTCAGGTCGACATTGAGCCGGTTCAGCGACACCAGGCCCAGGACGACCAGGGCCAGGTTCAGCATGAGAGCGAAGACCGGCCGGCGGATCGACAGCAGCGGCAGGTTCAGCATGGATGCTTCAAGGGACGTTCGGGAGCGAGGCGAGGGGCGAGTTCTCGCCTTCGCCGCCGGGCGGCGATTCGGCGGCGAAGATCGGCGCGCCATCGGCCAGTCGCTCGATCAGCGGGCCCGTGATCACCGCGTCGCCGGGCTCGGCGCCGCTCCTGATCTCGACCCAGCGGGGGCCGGTCGCCCCGACCGTCACTTCGATCCGGTGCGCGCGTCCGGCCTGGGCGCTGAACACGTAGGCCCGACCATCGCGGTTCAGCACCGCTGCGCGTTCGACGATCACGGCGCCGCCGGGAGTCCGCGGCCTGATCTCGGCGCGGACGAAGGCCCCCGCCTTGGCGCCGGGCATGCTGCCCGAAACCGGTGCTCGCACGCGGTAGGTGCGGCTCTCGGGGTCGATCCTCGCGTTCACCGAGGCGATTCGCGACTCGAAAGGCGCGGCCGCGCCCTCGACGATCAACAGGGCGGGGTCGCCGACCTGGACCGGCGCCGCCGCCGCGGCGGGCACGTCGAGTTCGGCGGCGAAGCCCGTCTGCTCCTGGATCGTGACGACGACCGAACCCGGGCCGACGATCGCCCCTTCGTGGAGCTCCCGTTCGACCACGTGGGCATGGTAGGGACTGACCACCGCGGTTCGTACGAGATCCTGCTCGGCGCTCTCGACCGCGGCGAGTTCCTGCTCGACGCGAGCCCGTGCCACCGCCAGGTGAGTCAGTTGCTGGTCGAGTTGCTGGGGTGGGGCGACCTCCTGCTCGGCGAGGCGCTGGACCCGCTCCAGCTCCTGGCGGGCCTGGGCGGCTTCGGCCTGAGCCAGGGCCAGACCGGCGCGCGCACGCTTCAGGTTCGTCTCGAACGGTCCTCGATCGAGTTGCAGGACGATGTCGCCCCTGGCCACCTGGTCACCGACATCGAAGTAGACGGCGGAGAGCCGTCCAGAGACCTCGGGCCCGAGTTCGGTCAGGCGAGGCGCGACGACGGAGCCGGAGGCCGTCACCAGGGCGTCGACCTGGCCGCGGCGCACGCGAGTGGTCGGGGCGGATTCGCTGCGGGAGGTCGAGGCGGGGCCGGATGCTTCGGTCTGGCCGGTCGCTCCGTTCGTGCGGCCGCCCCGGCAGCCGACGCTCGCCAGGCACAGCAGGAACAGCGCGCAGGCTGCGAGCGTCGCGCTTCCGGCCTTTCTGTTCGTGGTGTCCATGGCAGGTGTACTCCGTGGGGCTGGTACGCTGCCGTTTGCCGCTCTGGAAATCATACAAGCGTCGGAGGACTCACATGCGCCTCGCTTCTCGAAGAGTCCCAGCTCGCGGTTTCGTCGTCTCGATGGCGATCCTGGGCATCGTCGCCGGCGTCTCGACGCCGCTTGTGGCCGAGGACTTCGACCACGTCCACCTCATGGCGCCCGACATGCTGGCGGCGGCCACCTGGTACCAGGCTCTCTTCGGCGGCCGCCTCGGCAAGAGCGGTCCCTTCGACGCCGTCTACTACGGCAACGACATTCTGAAGGTCAGGGAGGGGGAACCGGCCAGCGGCAGCGGCGGCACCGCGGTCGACCACATCGGTTTCTCGGTGCCGGATGTCGAGGCTGCGCTGGAGCAGTGCGAAGCCGCGGGCGGAAAGGTCCTGGCGCCGGCGCGCCACGTCGAGGCGGCCGGCTTCACGTTCGGCTTCTGCGAGGACCCCTGGGGCACGCGGATCGAAGTGATCGACGACATGGACCACGGCGGCGCGCCGGGTCTCCATCATGTTCATGTCTTCTCGGGCGACCCGGCGGCGACCATCGCCTGGTACGCGAAGCAGTTCGGCGGCGAGATCGTGCCCTTCAAGGGCCTTGTGCCGCTCCAGTCGATCCTCTATGACAACGGCGGCGACGAAACCTGGCTGATGGTCAACCAGGCGGGTGGCGAACTGACCGGCACCGACGGCACGGTGGTCGATCACATCGGCTGGCACACCACGGAGTACGACCCGTGGCTCGAGAGGTTGCGCGCCAACGGCGTGAAGTTCGTCGAAGAGCCGCGGGTGCTGGACGCCGGACACCGGATCGCCTTCATCGAAGGGCCGGACGGCGCGAAGATCGAACTGGTCGAGCTGCTGGAGGGAGGAAGTCCTTGACGCCGGCCGGGAGCCGGCGCCCGCGCTTCTGGCGGCCGTCCCTGTGTGCGTTCGTGGCGGTGTCCGTGGCCGTGCCGCTCGCGGCCCAGGAAACGGGCGCTCCGGTCGAACCGGCCCGCTTCCACCACATCCGTCTGAACGTGACCGACGCCGAGCGTTCGATCGACTTCTACCGGACCACCTTCGGCGTGATGCCGATCAAGTTCCGAGGGGTTGCGGACGCACTGTTCACGGGGCACTCCTTCATCCTCCTGAACGAGGTCGAGGAGCCGCCGGACGGCAGCCAGCGGAGCGGCATCTGGCACTTCGGCTGGGGCGGGGTCGACCTGCCCAGCCAGTACCGCTGGTTGGTGTCCCGTGGAGTCGACATCCACACGCCGATCTACCGTCTGGGCCGGGGCCACGTGATCTACGTCAACGGACCGGACCGCGAGATGATCGAGGTGAACACGATGGGCCACCACCGCTTCGCCCACGTCCATCTGTTCGCGGCGGACGTGAACGAGACCGCCGCCTGGTACGAGCGGCACTTCGGACTGCCGGCGCGGCGCACGGCCGAGGGCAATCCCCGGCCGGTCGGTCCGGATGCGGAGTTCGCGACCTGGGAGGAGTTCCACCGGGAGCACCGGGCCTGGTTCAACGCGTTTCGCACCGACAACGTGACCTTCATCATCTACAACCTGCCGGACTACGAGCCGTTGGCGCCGTGGTGGCCGGAGGACGCGTCGCCGCTGCTGGAGACGGAGCCCCAGCGGGGCCGGGTGATCGACCACTTCGCCTTCTCCTACCGCGACATCGAACCGGTGTTCAAGCGGCTGGAGGCGGCCGGCGTCGAGATCGTCGAGCCGATCACCTACCGGCCGGAGTTCGACATGCGGAGCTTCTTCGTCATGGGGCCGGACAAGGTGACGGTGGAAGTCGTGGAGGCGAAGCCGGTCCCCGAAGGGGTCTGGGAATGAAGCCGGTTTCCGGCTGCTGCTAGAGTCCGCCTGCCGATTCGGACAACTCGTTGGAAGCTGGAGGCGCCTATGCACCGCTCGATCGCCGCACCTCTCGTTCTCGGAACGTTCGGACTTGCCTCCGTGGCCGTCGCTGCCGACGGCGGGGAAGCCGTCACCTTCCACGAGGACGTGCTGGCCATCTTCCAGGAGAACTGCCAGACCTGCCATCGCCCGGGAGGCGACAACGTGGCCGGCATGGTGG
Source organism: Thermoanaerobaculia bacterium (assembly GCA_022826745.1). GTDB lineage: Bacteria > Acidobacteriota > Thermoanaerobaculia > Multivoradales > Multivoraceae > Multivorans. Next base: position 75,297 of record JAJDUI010000029.1, read on the forward strand.
CGCCGATGTCCCTGATGACCTACGAAGAGGTGCGGCCGTGGGCGCGGTCCATCGCCCGCCTGGTGCAGAGCCGCGAAATGCCCCCCTGGGACGCTTCGGACCACACGGCCGGCGTCTTCGTCAACGAGCGGACCCTGACCCAGGACGAGATCGACACGGTCGTGGCCTGGGCCCAGCGCGGCGCTCCCAAGGGCGATCCGGCGAAGGGCCCGGCGCCTCGCGAGTGGGAGGACACGGGCGGCTTCCTGATCGGCAAGCCGGATCTCATCGTCTACATGGAGGAGCCGTACTACGTCGGCGACGACGTGGAGGACGAGCAGCCAAACTTCTTCATCACGCTGACCGAAGAGATGCTCCCGGAGCCGCGCTGGCTCCAGGCGATCGAGTACCAGCCGGACGCCGAGTTCGTCCATCACATCACCGGCCGGGCGCTGACCCCGAACGAGGACGGTGAAGTCGACGTGCTGAGCGAGAACACCTTCTCGCTCGGTTCGATCGCGGCCGGCGAGGATCCGACGATCTACCCACCGGGCTTCGGCAACCTGCTGCAGGCCGGCATGGTCGTCCGCCTCAACGTCCACTACCACAAGGAATCCGGTCCGGGCTCCGGCGGCTACGACCGTTCGGCGGTCGCCTTCCGGTTCCATCCGGTCGGCGCCGAGGTCAGGCACAAGGTGACCTGGAACACGATCGGCGCAGGCGCCTTCGAGATCCCGCCGGGTCACGGAAGCTGGCGCGTCGGATCGTCCCGGATCTTCGAGAAGGACACCGTGCTGCTGTCGCTCCATCCGCACATGCACTTCCGCGGCCAGAGCATGAAGTACACCGCGTACTACCCGAACGGCGGCACCGAGGTGCTGCTCGACGTGCCCGAGTACGACTACAGCTGGCAGACGAACTACATCTACTGGGAGCCCAAGGTGCTGCCGGCCGGTACTCGCGTCGAGATCGAAGCGATCTACGACAACTCGGAAACCAAGCTCGACGAGTATCCCTTCCTGAACATCGGCCGGGCGGTCGACTGGGGCTCCCAGAGCACGGACGAGATGATGGCGCCGTTCCTGGCCTGGACCTACGTCGAGCCGGAAGACGCGGCCGCGATCCTGGCAGCCGGCTCCGCCGGATCGACCGGCGGCGGCGAGTAGCGAGCAGGGAGCAAAGGCGCCAGGGAGTCCGCCCAGCGGATCAGGCGTTGCTGGCTCGCCAGGCCGTTACGCCACCCTGAGCGTCGAGCGCGGCAAGCGCGCGTCCATCGGGTCGCCAATACAGGGTGCCGACCACATCTGACACGGGTGCATCTCCTATCGGATCGCCGTAGCCATCGCGCCCGAGTGACCACACGACGACGCGGCCGTCCCGAGCTCCCGAGGCCAGACACATCCCGCGGCGAGCGAAGGCGAGGGCTGTAACTGTCTCAAAGTGATGCTGCAGAACGCCGGGCCGGGTGCCTTCCGGACCACGTCCCCGAAAGCTCCAGACCGTGATCGCCTCGCCTCCGCCGGTGGCCAGGAGGGTGCCCGTGTGATCGAAGGCCAGGGCCGACGGTTTGCCCGGGTAGCCCGACATCATCGAGTCCTGCCCCGTGGAGCGACGCCAGAAATGCACCGAGTTGTCCTGGCTGCCGCAGGCCACGATATCCCCGTCCGGGCTCAGTACCATCGACACCAGGGAGCCCATCCACTCCAGCTTCTGGCGAACTTCGCCGTTGGACGCGTCGAAGAACGTCACCCGGCCGTAACAGGCCGTCGCCAGCTCCTCCGAGCCGGACCAGGCGATCGCGCTGACGGTACTGGGGTGATCGTCGGATCGCCAGATTCTCGTTCCATCCGCGCGGTACGCGTGAACCTGCCGGGAGCAGGAGGCTGCGAACCACTGTCCGTCCGGCGACCACGCCACGTTCTCCACCCAGCCTTTCCCGACGTCGACAGCCTCGCTGACCCGACCTTCGTCGGCACTCCAGACCAGGACCCGGCCGTCCTGCCCGGCCGTGGCGAAGGCGGGTCGGCCAGGCTGCATCGCCAGCGCGAGCACCCCGCCTTCATGGGCTTCGCGCTGCGCCCAGATCGTGGCGCCGGACCTGCCGTCGAACGCGTAGACGCCACCCGCGGCGTCCGCGACCACCAGCGCCTCGCCGCGCGGCGTCCACCCGCCGGCGATGGCGTAGTCACCGACTTCCGCGGACCAGCCTGGGCGAAGAACACCCCTCGGGCTGCCGCCATTCAAGTCGGGCATGCCTCGAATCAGACCAGGCATGCCTCGAATTCCTGCCGCATGCCCTTCTCGTCGAGGTTGCGGCCGATGAAGACGAGCTGATTGCGGCGGGGCGCGTCGCCCCATGGACGATCCGGCTGGCCGTCGAAGAGCATGTGAACGCCCTGAAAGACGAAGCGGCGCGATTCGCCGGCGAGGCTGATGAAGCCCTTCATTCTGAAGATGTCCACCCCGCGTTCACGGAGCAGTTGGCCAAGCCACGCGTTGAGCCTGCCGGGATCGACGTCGCCATCCGTCTCGATTGCGATCGAGCCCACTTCGTCGTCGTGCTCGTGCTGTGCGACCCAGGTTCGCTCGACTTCGACGGGTACCACGCCATTGACCCGCGGGTCGCCGGTCTCCGTGTTGGGCGGCACCCTGGAGGGCGGACCGTCTTCAGGCCCGACTGTTGCCCCATTCGCGCTCGACAGTTGCAGGTCGAACTCCTCCGCTGTGTGCTGGGCGAACAAGCCGACCCTCACCTGCGTATCGACCTCCAGGAAGAACGACTTGCGTCCCGGGGAGTCAAGCTGGAGGTCCAGGTGCTTGCCGACAGCGATCTCGTCTCCTGGACGAACGGGATCCGCGGGTTCGGCGTACCGACGCACACACCATTCCGCACCTTCACGAAGTGCGGAGTCGTCCGTGCCCTGGTCGGGTACGACGACGAGAGACATCGCCGGGTCAGGTCCATCGGCCAGGCTGAGTTCGTAGCGGCCGACGTCGAGCGAATAGACGCCAGTCCATTCGAACGGGTACTCCGGCTCGAGGAAAGTGGGACGCCGCTCGAGCACCTCGTCCAGGTCGAAGGCAGCGAGGTTGAGTACCGAATCGACGGAGACGTCGGCCCACTCGCTGCGGATGACTCGCGCCATTCGGTTCATGTCCCGGAGCCGGGTCTCGAGCCTGTCGAGCCTGTCGCCGTCGACGAGGTCCGTCTTGTTGAGAACGAGGACGTCCGCGAAGGCGATCTGCTCCGTGCTCTCGTCGCTTCGGCCGAGCTGCTGCTCGATGTGGGCCGCGTCGACGAGCGTGACGATTCCGTCCAGCGCGTACTCCGCGCGAATCTCGTCGTCCATGAAGAACGTCTGCGCGACCGGACCGGGATCGGCGAGCCCCGTGGTCTCCACCAGCACGTAGTCGAACTTGTCCCGGCGCTTCATGAGGTTGCCTAGCACGCGAATCAGGTCTCCGCGCACCGTGCAGCAGATGCAGCCGTTCGACATCTCGAAGATCTCCTCGTCGGCGTTGATGACGAGCGCCTGGTCGATGCCTACCTCCCCGAATTCGTTCTCTACCACGGCAATGCGCTTGCCGTGCTCTTCACTCAGTATCCGGTTGAGCAGAGTCGTCTTGCCGGAGCCAAGAAAGCCGGTGAGGATGGAAACAGGTACTTTTCTCTGGGTGTTCATCTAGCTGGTCTCCTGGGAAAGAGGTGCGAAGTTTCGGTCACGCTGACTCTTCGGTCGGACGAAACTCCGGAAACGGATTCGGGAGTTCGGCCCAGGTCTTGCTGCCGGCGGAGGCGAGGCGCTCGTCGAGCAGGCACGCGTCGAGGCGGGCGCGCATAGCCGCCTCGGGCATCTGCTGGCCGATGAAGACGAGCTCCTGCACGCGGTCGCCGAAGCGGGGATGCCAGCCCGGTTGCTGGTCAGATCTCTGACCCTCGGGGTGCTCCCAGTGATCTCGAGGCACGGCCGCCCACCACATCCCGGCGGGGTTCACGTCGCTGACGCCACCGGCCTGGGCCCACTCGTAGGCGACCCGATGGTCGGCCGCGACCCAGAAGAAGCCCTTCGAGCGAATCACGCCGCTCCAGTTGTCGTCGTCGTGCAGAAACGCCCAGAGCTTCTCGGCGTCGAAGGGCTCCGGCGTCCGATAGGTGAAGCTCGAGATGCCGTACTCCTCGGTCTCCGGCGTGTGCTCACCCTGAAGCTCTCGAATCCAGCCGGCGGAGGTCGCCGCCTTCTCGTAGTCGAACAGGCCTGTGTCGAGCACGCTTTCGAGCGGGACCCGTCCGTGCATCGTCATGAGGACCTTCGCACCGGGGTTGAGCGCTTTCACGATGGCCTCGACCTCGAGAGCCTGCTCGTTGCTCGCGAGATCGACCTTGTTCAGCACGATGACGTCGGCGAACTCGATCTGGTCGACGAGCAGGTCGGTCAACGTCCGGTCATCCTCTTCGCCCAGCGACTCACCGCGGTCCTGGAGCGCCTCGGCGGCGTTGTAGTCCCGCAGGAAGCTAGCCGCGTCCACGACCGTGACCATCGTGTCGAGACGCGAAACCTGACTCAGACTCACGCCGTTCTCGTCCTCGAACGTGAAGGTCTGCGCGACCGGAATGGGCTCCGAGATCCCCGTGGACTCGATGAGCAGGTAGTCGAAACGTCTCTCCTGCGCGAGCCGGGAGACCTCGGCGAGCAGGTCGTCTCGCAGCGTGCAGCAGATGCAGCCGTTCGACATCTCGACCAGCTTCTCCTCGGTTCGGGAGAGTTCCGCGCCGCCACGCTCAACGAGCGCCGCGTCGATGTTGACCTCGCTCATGTCGTTCACGATCACCGCGACGCGCCGGCCTTCCCGGTTGTTGAGTACCTGGTTTAGGAGCGTGGTCTTTCCCGCTCCGAGGAAGCCCGACAGGACGGTGACGGGGAGGCGTGAGTGGTTGGACTGACGCATCGGCTAGACGGCGAGACCAGCCCGGACGAGCCATGGTTCCGACAGCCCTTCTTCTGTAGACCCATCGAAGAGAACGCGCCGGTCGCGCAGCAGGATGGCGCGCGTCGCCTGGGATGGCAGTGAGTGAAGGCAGTGGGTTGCCCAGACGCAGGTAGCGTTCGTTCGGCGAACAGCCTCTGCAACGAGCGTACGCAGCTCAAGGGCCGCGACGGGGTCGAGCCCGACCGTGGGCTCGTCGAGGAGGAGCAACGCGGGCTCGAGCACCAGCAGACCGGCGAGTGCAACGCGGCGCTGCTCCCCGAAGCTGAGTTGATGACACGGACGCTGCAGCAGATGATCTATGCGCAAGGCCGTCGCCACCTCGCGGGAGCGACGTCGCGCCTCGCCTGGCTCGACGCCACGGCGAAGCAGGCCCCAGGCAATGTCCTCGGCAACCGTGCTCGCGATGAAGTGGTGTTCCGGGTTCTGGCCGAGAAGGGCCACGCGTCCGTGGAGCCGGGCGCGGAGCGTCGTGTCGGGCGACACGTGGCTTCCCAGGCGCGTCATGGTCCCTCGCGTGGGTCCGTCGAGCCCCGCGAGCAGGCGCAGCAAGCTCGACTTCCCGGCTCCACTCGGCCCCAGCACGAGCAGCCACTCCGCTCTTGCCAGGCGAAGTTCGAGCTGCCGGAGCACGAGGTGTCCACCGCGTTTGACGTCGATGGCGTCGAGGTGGACGCCGTCATGAGCCTGAACGTCTTCCCAGGAGGCACTGCGCAGCAGGCCGTTCTCCTCGGCGCGTTCGAGGCGCGTAAAGGCATGCAGGGCGCCTTCGCCGAGCAGCGGTCCCCAGGCGGCAAGGGGCAAGCGCGCTGACCCCAGGCGGAGGCGGGCCGCGTCACGCCGCTGAACCCACTCGCGCTGGGTGAGAACACCGTGCATGAGCGCGTGGTCGAGGCTGGCCACGACACCCTCGGGAATCCGCAGCCAAAGCAGGAGTCGGCGCAACGACGCCCAGTCGACCTGGGTGCCGAGCCACAGGATCCAGATGGCGCCGCACAAGCCCCTGACGCTCGCCTGGGCGATGACGTCCGCGCTGGAATCCAGGGCGACCCCGCCAAGCAGTGCGAGCGCCACGAAGGCCAGGGTCCACGCGAGGGCAGGCTTGATCCGTCGGCGTCCACGGGCGCCCGCGAGCAGAAGCAGCGCGCCGATCCCTGCGCCGATCAGGGACAAGGTCGTACTGCGTGCGCCCGCGTTGACGATCAGGACGCTGCTGGTCAACGCGGCACCCAGTGCCGCGACCCATAGCGGCTGGCGGCGCTCGAAGAACAGGGCGTGTTCAGCGTGGAGGTGCATCGCGCCCTCCTCCGAGCACTCGTTCCCAACTGCGCCCCGCGATGAATCCCATCCCGAAGAGGATGAGGATCGACATCGCGAGCCCGACCTCCCCCTGACTCAGGTCGAGGATGCTCCCTGTAGGCGGTCGCCCCGCTCCCTCCGCGGTCGCACCGAACACGGTTCCGTCGATTCCTTCATAGGCACATCCCGGCAGGCCGATCACGAGCAACAGGAGCATGGCGGGCGCAACGGGCGCGGACACGGTGCGAAGCCTCCGCAGCGAGTCGGGCAGGAGGTCCGGCCGACGTGTGGCCAACAGCCGCACGATGCCGACGGAGGCGACGGCTTCGAGAACCGCCAGGGGGATCTGGACAGGGGCGAACCCGATCAGCACCGCGCCGAAGGTCGTCGCGGGCACCGTCACATCGGACAACGCCACGGCGAGCACCGCGGCGTCCGCCACGTATACGCTCAGGCCGCCGACGCCACATGCGAGAGCGAGGCGGAGAGCCCCGTCCACACCGAGCCGCCGGAGCAATGCCCAGAGCCCAACCGTCGTCAGAGGTCCCAGCAGGCCGAGCGTCAGGAGGTTGACCCCCAGCGTCGTGAGCCCGCCGTGGGCGAAGAAGACCGCCTGCAGCAGGAGCACGAAGAACGTGGGCCACACGATGCGGCGGACGCCGACGACCAGGGCGAGCACGGGCGTGAGGCAGATGTGACTGGTTGCGCCCACGACGGGGACCGGCAGCGGCAGCAGAGTGCCGGCAAAGAGCAGGCTCGTGGCGCCCGCCATGATGACCGAGGACGACGGTGCGTCGCGTCGCGTTCGTTGCTCGCGACGAAGGCTCCAATACACGGTGGGCGCGGCCAGGGCACTCCACGCGACGGCTTGGCCGAGCGGCAGCACACCTTCTGCCAGGTGCATCAGCGCCCTCCCCCGCATGGAAATCGAGGCAA
>JAJDUI010000033.1 GCA_022826745.1 Thermoanaerobaculia bacterium
CCAAACTCGAGCTGCGACGAAGTACACTCTGTCTTCACGGGTCTCTCTCCTGTGGATCTCCCAAGTCCTTGTGAATACTTGGATTATCCGCCGGAAGAGACCCGATCTCAAATCCCCGGTGAGATATCCGGGCTAGCTCAAGGCTCGCCAGATCTGGGCGACGGCGAAGCAGAGCACGAAGCCGAGGGCAACGGGTAGCAGGGCCGAGACCGCCGTCCAACGGACGCTGCGGGTTTCCTTCCAGATCGTGTACAGCGTCGTCGAACACGGGTTGTGCACGAGGGAGAAGAGCATCAGGCAGACGGCGGTCAGCAGAGTGAAGCCACCTGCCTCGAGGACGCCCGCGGTGGCGACCTCGGAGTCCAGCTCGAACATGACGCCGGCGCCCGCGCCGACACCCGGCACGCCGGCCACGAGCACGGTCAGCATGAGAATCGTCGGGATCACGATCTCGTTGGCCGGGATCGCGATGATGTAGGCGACGAGGATGATCCCGGTCAGGCCAAGAGCGAAGCCGAACGGGTCGAGGGCCCCGATCAGGCCCTCGGCCAGCGATGCCTCGCCGGCGCGGATGTTGCTGAGCAGCCAGATGACCGCCCCGGCGGGCGCGGCGAAGATCACCGCCCGCCAGAGCACGATCAGCGTCCGGTCGATGATCGACGTGTAGATCGTCTGCAGCACCCGTGGCGGCCGGTAGGGCGGCAGCTCGAGCGAGAAGGCGGACGCTTCGCCTCGCAGGACGGTGCGCGACAGGAACCAGGAGACGGCGAAGGTCAGCACGACGCCCAGCACGGCGACCGCGACGACGGAGAGCGCCGAGACCGCGCCCGCGACGTGCGCCGGCACGAGGCCGCCGATGAAGATCGAGGCAACGAGAATCTGGGTCGGCCAGCGGCCGTTGCAGAGCGAGAAGTTGTTCGTGATGATCGCGATCAGACGCTCGCGCGGGCTGTCGATGATGCGCGTGGAGACGACCGCCGCCGCGTTGCAGCCCCAGCCCATGGCCATCGTCAGGGCCTGCTTGCCGTGGGCGCCGACGCGGTGGAACATCCGGTCGAGGTTGAACGCCACCCGCGGCAGGTAGCCGAAGTCCTCGAGCAGCGTGAACAGCGGGAAGAAGATCGCCATCGGCGGCAGCATCACCGCGACGACCCAGGCGGTGGCCAGATAGACGCCGTCGATCAGGAGGCCGTCGAGCCACCAGACCAGGCCGAACGCGCCGGCAACGTCCTTCAGCAGCGGATGCACGGTGTCGATCAGAAGCGACGCCAGCATGGACGATGGCACGTTGGCGACGGCGATCGTCAACCAGAACACGACCGTCAGCATGAGCAGCATCAGCGGGAAACCGAACACGCGGCTGGTGACCAGGCGGTCGAGCCGGGCGTCGAAGTCGAAGCGGCGGCGCTCCCCGTCGCGGGAGACGGCGCGGTCGGCGATCCGGGCGGCCTCGGCATAGACCGCTTCGGTCAGGGCCTGGTGGAAGTTCCGGCCCACTCCCCATCGCAGTTGGCCCGCGAGTTCGAGCACCGCAGCGCGCGCCGCGGGGTCGGCGGCAATGTCGGGCTCCGCCAGTTCGGCGGCGGCCGCCCGGGTCGCCTCCGGTTCGGCGACCGCCGGCGGGACGGACTCGTCGCCGTCCTCCCGTACTCCCAGGTCAACGAGTTCCGCCAGCGAACCGCTCTCCACCGCAGCAGCCAGGGTGCGGTCGCCATCGAGCAGCCGGAGAGCGACCCACTGCGGATTCGGCAGCGTGGGGAACGCATCCTGGATCGCTCCGGACAACCGGCGGGTCGCCTCGCTCAGCACCGGGGATCGGCCGCCGACCCGCCGCGGCCGGCAACGGTAGGAACCCGTCGCCACCTCCGCGACGACGCGGTTCAGTTCCTCGAGTCCCTCGCCGGAGCGCGCCGCCGTCGCCACCACCGGCACGCCGAGATCCCGCGCCAGGCGCCGCGCGTCGACCGTCAGCCCCTTGCGCCGCGCCTCGTCCATCAGGTTGAGGCAGACGACCGCACGGTCCGTGATCTCCAGCACCTGGAGCGCCAGGTTCAGGTTCCGCTCCAGGCGCGTCGCATCGACCACGATCACCGTCACGTCCGGCCGGCCGAAGAGAATGAAGTCGCGGGCGGTTTCCTCGTCGAGACTGGACGAGAGCAGGGAGTAGGTCCCCGGCAGGTCGACCAGCTTGTAGCGGTCGCCGCCGTACTCGAAACCGCCCTCCGCGCGGGTCACCGTCTTGCCGGGCCAGTTGCCGGTGTGCTGGCGCAGGCCGGTCAGGGCGTTGAAGACCGTGCTCTTTCCCGTGTTCGGGTTGCCGGCCAGGGCGACGACGTCGTCCCAGTCGCTCATGTCGACGCCGAGCCGGACGAGGTTGCCCAGGTGATGCGCCGGGCAGTTGGCGCAGTCGTGCGCGAGCGCTGGCTGGGTCATGCCGACGCCTCCTGCGCGAGCTGCCGCACCTGGATCTGATCGGCCTGCGACCGGCGCAGCGCGATGACCGCGCCACGCACCCGGTAGGCGACCGGATCACCCGAGGGGCTGGCCATCTTCGCTTCCACCAGGGTGCCCGGAAGCAGGCCCAGGTCGAGCAGCCGGCGACGCTCCATGCCGCGGCAGAAGCGGGAGAAGCCGACCACCAGCGCCTGCTCGCCGACGGCGACGTCCGACAGCGATCCGGTGGCGTCAGCCGCTGCCGAGGTTCCGTCGGAGGCGTCCTCCACGGCCCGAATGGCGAAGATGTTCGCCGCGATGACCGGCGCCAGCACCACCTCGTCCAGGTCGGCCTCGAAGCGGATGCGCTCGGCCGCCACGGATGCGATGCGCAGCCTCATGCCGGGATGCACGCCCTCGGCGACCAATTGCGCGTAGATCGCGGCGGGCTCGTCCTCGACGTGGACGACTTCGACCTCGTCGCCGGCCTCGAAGTCCGTCAGCGCGCGGCCGGCTCGCGGCGGCAGGTCGCCTTCCTCGGTCGGGATCGGGTCGCCGTGCGGGTCGAACGGCGGATGGCCCAGCCGCACCGACAGTTCCTCGGCCTGCTCGGCGGACGTCCTGTGCTCCCGGCGTTCCGCCTCCGGGTGCCAGCGTTCCGGCTCCAGCCCCGTCTCGTCCGCGAGGTATCGCTCCCACAGCCGGTGAATGCGGATGACGCGCAACGCCTCGCTGCGTCCTTCCGCGGTCAGCCGGAAGCCTCCTTCCGCCGACACGATGAGGCCCAGCCTCTCCATGCGGGCGAGGAGTTCAGTGCTGCGCCGGCCGCCGAGCCGTAACACGCCGACGAGACTCTGATGGGTGGCCTGACGTCCCTGGTACTCGCAGTCGAAGAGGTGCTTCAGCGCGTCCTCGGTGCGGGCCCGCTGCAGCGTCCGCCAACCGAAGCGCCAGCGCCAGAGCCAACCGTGGTCGGGACGCGCCACGAGGACGGCCAGCGCGATAACGGCGGCAAGGACGACGAGGGCAAGGAGAGGGTTCATGTCGGTTAGATGCGGGCAGCCGCCGGATCGGCGTTCGCTTCCGCGAATCAGATTTTTAGTCTACACTAACAATCGCCCGGTCGGATCGCCGCTAGCGATAGGGTAAACACGATGGTCAGCTACGCACAGGCGACGTGGGAGGTGCTCATCGAGCTCGCGCCCTGGCTTCTGTTCGGAACGCTGCTCGCCGCCCTCCTCCACGTCCTCCTGCCGAAGAACCTGGTCCGCCGGCAGCTCAGCGGCTACGGCGGAACGCTGAAGGCGGTGGTTCTCGGGGTACCGCTGCCTCTCTGCTCGTGCGGCGTGATTCCGGCCGGCATCGGCCTCCGCCGCACCGGCGCGAGCAGTGGTTCCGCGATGGGCTTCCTCATCAGCACGCCGCAGACGGGAGTCGACTCCATCCTCGTCAGCGCCAGCTTCCTCGGCTGGCCCTTCGCCCTGTTCAAGGTCGCGGCGGCGGCGGTCACCGGCGTCGCCGGCGGCTGGTGGGTCGAGGCGATGAAGGATGAAGTCCCCACTGACGAAGCGGTCGCGGACGACGGCGGCGGCGAGGACGACGCAGGGGCCGTCCGGAAGATCTCGGAGATGGTTGCCCACGGCAACGAACTGCTGCAGAGCATCTGGCGGTGGCTGGCGGTCGGCGTGCTGGTCTCCGCCGCCATCGAGGTGCTCCTGCCGCAACAGGCCTGGCTCGATCTCGCCGCCCTGGGAACGCTCGGCGCCGCGACGGCCGCGCTCGTCGTCTCCCTGCCCCTCTACGTCTGCGCGACCGCCTCCGTCCCGATTGCCGCCGCGCTGGTCGGGAACGGACTGCCCCTGGGAGCGGCCCTCGTCTTCCTCATGGCCGGCCCGGCGACGAACGTCGCGACCGTCGGCGCCGTCTACCGGGCGTTCGGCCGCAAGGCGACGGCGGCGTACCTCGCGACGGTGATCTTCGGAAGCATCGCCTTCGCTCTCCTCTTCGAGTGGCTGATCGGCGGCGCGACGCTCGGAGGAAGCGGCACGCACGAGCACGGCGACACCTGGTGGGCCGTCGCCTCCGCCGCGCTGCTCGTCGCGCTGTTCGGCTGGTTCGCCGCCCAGGAGTTCGGTCGCTGGCGGCGGAACGCAAGGGCGGACCGCTGGGCCGCCGAACAGGTGGCGGCCGGCGAGCCGGGCGGCAGGGCCGTGGAAATCGCCGTGACCGGAATGACCTGCGGCCACTGCGTGGAAACCGTCGAGTCCGCCCTGCTCGCCTCGCCCGGGGTGCAGGCCGCCCGCGTCGACCTCTCGGGCGGCACCGCGACGATCTGGGGAGCGGCGTCCGCCTCCTCCCTCAAGGCAGCCGTCCAGGACGCGGGCTTCGGAACTCCCTGAACCGTCCGCCGCGCCGCAGTCGTTTCTCCCGTTTGCACGCGAAGCCTCCGGGACATAACCTTCGCGCGCGGACATGAAAGCCGGAGTCGTACGCGAAACGCATCCGGGAGAACGCCGGGTCGCCCTGGTTCCCGAGAGCGTCGCCCGAATCAACGCCAAGGGTGTCGACTTCCTGGTCGAAACCGGCGCCGGCGCAGCGGCCGGTTTCGACGACGACGCGTACCGCGATGCCGGCGCGGAGATCGCCGCGACGGCCGGCGACGTGCTCGAGTCAGCCGACCTCGTGGTCCGCGTCCAGGCGCCCGACTCCGCCGAGATCGAGGCGTCGAAGGCGGGCGCGGCGGTTGTCGGCCTGCTCTTCCCGCTGACCGCCGCGGCGATGGTGCAGCAACTGCGCGACGCCCGGCTCACCGCGATCGCGCTCGACCGGATCCCCCGCGTCACGCTCGCTCAATCGATGGACGTGCTGAGTTCGCAGAGCACGGTCGCCGGCTACCGCGCCGCGGTGCTCGCGGCCTACCGCCTGCCCCAGTTCTTCCCGCTGCTGATGACGGCTGCCGGACGCATCGACCCGGCCCGCGTCCTGGTTCTCGGCGCCGGCGTCGCCGGGTTGCAGGCCATCGCCACCGCTCACCGGCTGGGCGCGGTCGTCGAGGCCTACGACGTGCGCGCCGTCGTCAAGGAGCAGGTCGAGAGTCTGGGCGCCAGCTTCGTCGAGGTCCCCGCGATCGAGGACGCCGAGACGGAGGGCGGCTACGCCCGGGAGGTCTCGGAGGAGAGCCAGCGGCGGGCGAACGAGGTGATCGCCGAGCGCCTGCGCTCGACCGACGCCTGCATCACGACGGCGTTGATCCCCGGGCGCCCGGCGCCCAGGCTGATCACCGCCGAGATGGTCGAGGGCATGCCGCACGGCTCGCTGGTCGTCGATCTGGCCGCCGAACAGGGCGGCAACTGCGAGCTGACGAAACCGGGCGAAGAGATCAACGTGAACGGCGTCACCGTGCTGGGCCCGCTCAACCTGGCCAGCGACCTGGCCGCGGACGCCAGCCGCATGTTCTCGCGCAACGCCGAGAAGCTCGTGCTCTACCTGCTCGCCGACGGCGAGCTGAGCTTCGACTTCGAGAACGAGATCGTCAAGGGCTGCGTCGTCACCCACGACGGCGAGATCGTCGACGAACAGGTCGCCGAAGCACTGGCCTGACCCCACCCGTCACGGCCTGAACCCCGCGCAAGGAGGAGCAACCGAAATGCTCGAGATCTTCCTTGGGCTGTACATCTTCATGCTCGCGGCCTTCGTCGGCTACGGCGTGATCAAGGGTGTACCTGCCCTGCTCCACACTCCGCTGATGGCGTTCACGAACGCGATCTCCGGCATCTCCCTGGTCGGCTCGCTGGTTGCCGCCGGCGCCCACTACAACAACGTGAGCACCGTCCTCGGCGCAATCGCCGTGCTCTGCGCGACGATCAACGTCGTCGGCGGCTTCTGGATCACGGACCGCATGCTGCGGATGTTCAAGAAGCAGGACCCGAAGGCTGACGCGGCCGGAGACGCCGCATCGTGATCAGCCAGGTCGAGACGCTCTACCTGATCGCGTCGTTCCTGTTCATCCTCGGGCTCCGCGGCCTGACCGCGGCCCACACCGCTCGCCGCGGCCTGATCTTCGCCGAGCTGGGCATGGGGTTCGCCATCTGGGGCACCCTGATCCACCCGGACATCATGGCCCGCTTCGAAATCGCGGGCTTCTTCGAGACCTACAAGTGGATCCTGCTGACCTTCTTTATCGGCAGCGCCATCGGCATCGCGATCTCGGCGCTCATCCCGATGACCCGGATGCCGGAGCGGATCGCCCTCTCCCACGCCTTCGGCGGACTCGCCGCGGCGCTGGTCGGCGTCTCCGAGTACTACCGCGAGCAGGTCGTCGCCGGCCACATGGACCACACAACGATGGGCGCGATCGGCTTCGAGGTGCTGTTCGGGGGATTGACCTTCACCGGCTCGCTGATGGCCTTCGGCAAGCTGTCGGGCCTCATCCCGGGTCGCAACATCACCTGGCCGCTTCAGAACCAGAGCAACATCCTGATGTTCGGCGGCACCTTCGTCCTGCTCGTCGCGGTGACGATCGATCCGTCGAACCAGATCCTCTTCTACGCCATGGCCGCGATGCCGCTGCTGCTCGGCATCCTCTTCGTCGCGCCCATCGGCGGCGCCGACATGCCGGTCGTCATCACGCTGCTCAACTCCTACGCCGGCCTCGCCGCCTCGGCGACCGGATTCGCACTGGACAACAACGTCCTGATCATCGCGGGCGCCATCGACGGCGCCTCGGGCTTCATCCTCTCCGTCGTCATGAGCAAGGCGATGAACCGTTCGTTCCGCAACGTCCTGTTCGGGGCCTTCGGCAAGGTCGACGAGGAGGATGCGGCGATGGCCGCCTCGGGCGGCGAACGGGTCCAGGAAGCCTCCGTCGGCGATGCCGCGATGCTGCTCTCCGGCGCCGGTTCCGTCATCGTCTGTCCCGGCTACGGCATGGCCGTCGCCCAGGCCCAGCACGTCGTCGGCGAACTGGCCGAGATCCTGGAAGCGAACGGCACGCAGGTCCGCTACGCCATCCACCCCGTCGCCGGCCGCATGCCCGGCCACATGAACGTCCTGCTCGCCGAGGCGAAGATCCCGTACACCTCGCTGATGGAACTCGAGGAGATCAACGAGGACTTCAAGAACACCGACGTCGCCCTCGTCGTCGGCGCCAACGACGTCGTGAACCCCGCGGCCAAACACAACCCGGCCAGCTCGATCTACGGCATGCCGGTGCTGAACGCCGATCTGGCGAGATCCTGCATCGTGCTGAAACGCTCGATGCGGCCGGGCTTCGCCGGCATCGAGAACGAGCTGTTCTTCGCGCCGAACACGGTGCTGACGTTCGGAGACGCCAAGGACACGCTGACGAAGGTGGTGGAGGCGCTGTCCTAGCCGAGCCGCGGATCGAGCGGGAACGGGCGCAGCTCTCCCGGCTTCACCCGGTCGAAGTCCGGGTGAAGAGGGTTGATAACGACGTTTCGCTCCGGTGGGTTGACGATGCTGGGAACGGCGATGGCGAGGTTGCGGCCCAGGGCGGCGCCGCCGAGCCGCTGGCTGTCGGAAGCCGCCGGTTCCACCTCGAGCTGCACGATCGAGCCGTCGGGGATCGTCAGGTCGACAATGCGCCAGGCCGGGTGATCGACTCCGAACGGGAGGCCGACCAGGACCTCCAGCAAGGCGAGGGAAGAGGTTTCGCTGCAGTAGACGGCCCGCATCCCCGGCGGGCTCCACCGGCCGCCCCTGCGGGCCGCACCGTCGCCGTTCAGGATGGTTGGAACGTCCGACGCCCACTGTGTCCGGGCGAGCCGCCAGACCCTCACGCGAGGCTCACAGTGGAATGCCGTGCGCGAGACGGTGAAGGACCGTGAGGACCTCCTCCGCGCCGACTTCCGTGTCCGAGTGCTCCAGGGGCGTCTCGCCACGCAACGCGGGATTGCCGTACTTCAGCCAACGGACGGCGCTCTCGCTGTTGTAGTCGAAGAACTCGAGCGCCGCGTTGTAGACCCGGGCCAGCCGCGCGGCACGGTCGCTCTCATGCCGCGTGAGCCGTCCCTGCCTGAGCCGGCGCAGCATGGTCTGGCGGGGTATGCCGACGACTGCCACGAGCTCCAGGTCGGAGATCGACAGCAGCCGCTTCAGGTCGGCGAGGATGTTCGCGGGAGCTCCACCCCGGATTTCTTCGAGGTCGGGGATCGTCAGTGGTTGTGCGGGCGATTCCATTTGGCACGGGAGACTGTACCAAATGGAACCCAGCGGCCTCGGCTCGCGCTCGCCGCTTCGCGGCATCGCGCTCGGTGCCGGCCAGAAGGCCGGCGCACCGACAGTCGGAGAACCAGGAATCGCGTTGCTGGAGCGGGCTACTCGCCGAGGCAGATGCCTAGGTCGCGGGCGGTGGCGACGACGTCGGCTTCGAGCGGGACGCTCTTCATGCGGCTCACGGCGAGTTCGAGCGGCACGGCGCGGACGGTCGGCGGATCGAGCGACACCATGACGCCGAACTCCCCCTCCTCGATCTGACGGACCGCCGCGGCGCCGAAGCGGAGAGCGATCAGGCGGTCGTAGGGAATCGGCTGGCCGCCGCGCTGGAGGTGGCCGAGCGTGACGGTGCGCGTCTCCTTGCCGGTGCGTTCGTGAATCTCGGCCGCGACCCGTTCGGCGACACCGCCGAGGCGTTCGACCGGACCGCCTCCGACACCCTTCGACCAGGTGAAGTCGCCACCGACGGGCCGCGCGCCTTCGGCCGCCACGACGACCGCCCAACGCCGGCCCCGCCGCTCGCGAGCCATCAGGTGGTCGCACACTTCGTCCATGTCGTAGGGAATCTCGGGAATCAGAATGACCTGGGCGGTCGCCGCGACGCCCGCGAAGAGGGCGATCCAGCCGGCGTAGCGGCCCATCAGCTCGACGACGAAGATGCGGTCGTGGGCATCGGCGGTCGAGTGGAGCCGCTCGATCGCCGCGGTCGCGACGTCGACCGCGGTGTGGAAGCCGAACGTGACGTTGGTGCCGGCCAAGTCGTTGTCGATCGTCTTCGGAACGCCGACGACAGGGATGCCGTGCTGGTGCAGCTTGAGCGCAAGCCGCATGGAACCGTCGCCGCCGACCGCGACGAGCGCGTCCAGACCGAGGCGATGGAAACCGGCGATCGCTTCCTCCGTGAGGTCTTCCACGACGACCGAACCGTCGTCCTGCTCGACCCGGCGCTCGAACGGATTCGCGCCGCTGCGGGTGCCGAGAATCGTGCCGCCGAGGTGGGTCGTGCCGCGGACGGCGGGCCGATCGAGAATCCGGATCTGGCTGGGGTCGAAGAAGGCGCCGTAGCCGCGCAGGAGGCCGACGACCTCCCAGCCACGCCGGATAGACGCCAGGGTCACCGCCCGGATCACCGCGTTGAGGCCGGGCGCGTCGCCGCCGCCGGTGCTGATGCCGATCCGCTTCATCGGACTGCGGAGAATCGCACATTCGCGCGGCTATCGTCTACCGGCCGAGCTGCTCTCCGCCGTAGACGAAGCGCTCGACCTCACCGTGGACCCGGTCCACCGTCTCTCGGGAGGGGCCGGGCGTGAAGGCGGAAACGGCCACCGCCAGCAGCGTGTTCGCGAAGAGGCCCCAGAGGCCGCCGTGCATCCCCAGAGGATGCGCGCCCCAGGGCAGCGCGAACCCCAGGTTGAGCGGCAGCGTCAAGGCCAGCGTCAGGAGCCCGGCGCCGAGACCGGCGAGGACCCCGGCGCGGCTCAGCGAGCGGCGGCCGGGAAAGCAGACGCCGACGATCGCCGGCATGAGTTGCAGCGCCCCGGCACCGGACAGGGTGACGATCGCCACCAGCAGGTCGCTCTCCGTGATCGAGAGCGCGAAGGCGACCCCCAGGAGCGCGAAGACGATCGCGCGGCCGACGAAGACGTAGTGCGCCTGGCTCTTCCCCCGCGCGACGTAGCGCTGGTAGACGTCGCGGGTCAGCACCGTCATGTTCGCGTGGAGGATGGAGTCGAGCGTGGACATGGCGGCGGCCGCCGCGCCGGCGAGGATGATGCCCGTGAGCCACGCCGGCGCGTACTGGAACAGAAGCTCCGGGAAGACGCGGTCCGCGCTCTCGAGCTCCGGCATCACGAGCGCCCCGCCAAGGCCCACAAGCGCCGCCGGGATGTACAGGGTCATCAGGTAGATCGGCGTCGTCGCGCCGAGCAGCTTGAGCGTCTTGCCGTCCACCGCCGTGTAGTAGCGGATCATCATGTGGGGCTGGAAGATGATCCCGAACGACAGGGTGAGCACCATGCCGAGCCACATGCCGGGCGTGAAGAACCCCTCGGGCCCGGGCAGTGTCAGCATGTCCGGCCGCTCGCTCGTCACCCGCTGCCAGAGTTCGACCGGCCCGCCGAAGAGCTCGAAGGAGAGGACGAGCGCCCCGGCCCAGATGGCGACGTACATCCAGGCGCCCTGGAACACGTCGGTCCAGTAGACCGCGCGCAGGCCGCCGACCATCAGGTGGACGACGGCGACCGTCAGCATGATCAGCACACCGATCTCGAACGGGACGCGGCCGTCGGTCGCCACGTCCATGATGTAGCCGAGAGCGAGCGCCTGGACCTGGATGTAGAGGATCGTGAAGAGGACGGAGACCAGGGCCACCGCGACGCGCACCGCCTCCGACTCGTAGAAGTCGGCGAGCAGATCGGCCGGCGTGATGTAGCCGAACGCCTTGCCCAACGCCCAGATACGCGTCCCGATGACGTAGGTGGCGGCCCCGACCAGCAAAGTCCAGGCGCCGGCCGACCAGAAGCCGATGCCGTGGGTAAAGAAGAAGCCGCCGGAACCGAGGAAGGCGAATGCCGAGTGGTAGGTCGCGACCACGGTCAGGTAGAGGACGATGAAGCCGGTGCGCCGCCCGCACAGGAGGAAGTCCTCCATGTCGACCGTCATGTGGCGGTTGGCGACGACGGCGACGCCCAGCGTGATCAGCAGGTAGACGCTGATCAGACTCGTCGCGACGACCCAGGTCTCCACTACCGGTCCTCAAACGGCGAGGTTGAATCGACGAGCCGCGTCACACGCCGCGGCGATAGGCCCAGATCAGGACCGCGATCAGGACGACGTAGACGACGAACAGGGCAACGTAGAGAAACGGAACGCCGAGGACGCTCGGCTCGACCCGGTTCAGCAGCGTGTGGGTCACCGGCGGCATCGCCAGCAGAAAGACCGCCCCGAAGGCGACCGTGGCGATCCAGCCATCGCGAGTGCGCGGCAGGAAGCGGGAGGGCCGGCGGGTCAGTCGGGGTTCTCCATGCGGTGGTACATCCGCCGCACCTCCACCTCGGAGGGCTGCCGCTGCGGAAACGCCGTGGCGGACAGGTCGAGCGTTCCGGACACCTCTTCGGCCGGCACGCCGGCCGCATGCTTCTCCGCCGTCCGTTCCCAGAGGACGTTGTAGTACTCCTGCGACTTCTCGATCGCACTCAGGTCGTTGAGCGGCGGGCCGTGCCCCGGAACCACGATGTCGAAGTCCAGCGCCTTCAGGTTCTCCAGGGTCTCGGCCCACTCGTCGACGTAGCCGTCGCCCATGAAGGACGGTCCGCCGAACAGCATGTCGCCGGTGAAGACCAGCTTGTCCTGCGGGAAGTAGACGACGGTGTCTCCGCCGGTGTGAGCGCGGCCCACGAACATGATCTGGATCTCCCGGCTGCCGCGGAACAGGGTCATCTTCTCGTTCATCGTCACGTCGGGCGGCAGTGGCGCGATCTCGTCGAAATCCGCGGCGTGGGCGGCGAACATCGAGCGGTAGGCCTCGAGGTCCGCCCGCTCCTCCTCGTCCTCGGCCGCTTCGATCTGCTCGGCGAGCCGCTCGAGGGTCGCCGCGTTGCCGTTGATGCCGGTGACGTACGTCGGCTCCTCCAGCGGCGCCGTCGCCATCTTCATCCGCGTGAACTCGTGGCCGATGATCGGCACGTCCGCGAACTCCTGGTTGCCGTGGGCGTGGTCCCAGTGGAAGTGGGAGTTGATCAGCGTCGTCACTGGCTTGTCGGTGATCGCCGGAATCGAGGCGATCAGGTCGCGGGCCTTGGACGGCGTCACGTGGGAGTCCACGAGAATCACGTCCTCGTCGTTGACGATCACGAGGGCGTTGCTGTTGAACACCTGCGCCGTGGTCTGGGTCAGCCAGATGCCGTTCCGGACCTCCATGAAGCGGTGGGTGTCGGTCGTCGTGGTCCACTCCTGGGCCCACAGCGAACCCGCCGCGAACACGGTGGCCACGGCGAGCGCGGCACGACTCGTCAGTCGAAGAGCATGTCTCATGGATCCTCCCTCTCGTGGTCCGCCAGCTTCCGGCGACGCCTGCCGTAGCTTGCTGTCTACAATAGCGCGATGAACCTCTCCCTCCGCCCCTTGCTCGCCGCGGCCGGACCGGCCCTCGCCCTCATCTGCGTCGCCGCCTTAGCCGCGACGGTCCCGGCTCGCGCGGAGGAAGGCGACGGAGCGTCGCAGGCCGCCAAGCCGTCCGCTCCGCCCGAACGCTGGGAGACCAGCCACTCGATCGAAGTCGGCGGTGAGACGGTCGAGTACGACGCCGTCGTGACCGGTCTCCAGCTCGACAACGACGACGGCGCCCCGGCCGCGCAACTCTGGTACACGGCGTACTTCCGGACGAACGGCGCGGCGCCGCAGGAACGCCCCCTGGTGTTCTCCTACAACGGGGGTCCCGGCTCCGCGTCGTTCTGGCTGCACATGGGAATCATGGGGCCGCGACGCGTCGTGACCCCCGACGTCGGCCCGCAGGGAGCGCCGCCCTACCCTCTTGAGGACAACGCCTGGACGATCCTCGACATCGCCGACATCGTGATGGTCGATCCGATCGGCACCGGCTTCAGCCATACCCTGGGCGAAACTCCGGGCTCCGACTACTGGGGCATCGACGAAGACGCGAAGTCGCTGGCCCAGTTCATCCGGCGCTTCCTCAGCGCCCACGACCGCTGGAACTCGCCCCGCTACCTGCTCGGCGAGAGCTACGGAACGACCCGGTCGGCAGTGCTCGCCAGCCACCTGCAGCGGGCGAACATCGACCTGAACGGCATCGTCCTCGTGTCCTCGATCCTGCAGTTCAACACGATCCAGTTCGCGCCCGGCGACGATCTCCCCTACATCGTCAACCTGCCGTCCTACACCGTCGCCGCCCGCTACCTGGACGCGCTGCCGGAGAAGACCCCGGCGGATCTCGAGACGCTGATGGCCGAGGTCGAGGAGTGGGCGCTCACCGAGTACGCCACCGCGCTGCTTCGAGGCAGCACGCTCGACGCGGACACCCGTACCCGGGTGATCGACCGCCTCCACCGCTACACCGGGCTCTCGCGCGACTTCATCGACAAGTCGGATCTGCGGGTGAGCGCTCCGGCCTTCGAGGCCGAACTGCTGCGCGACGAAGGCAAGATCGTCGGCCGCCTGGACGCACGCTTCACCGGGCCGGCCGGGGACACGCTGGGGGCCCGGCCTTCCCACGATCCGCAGTCCACGGCGATCAGCTCGGCCTACACCTCGGCATTCAACAGCTACCTGCGCGGCGAACTCGGCTACGACGGCGACCGCGAGTACGTTCCGAGCGGCGCCGTCCGCGACTGGAACTGGGGACGGGTGAACGCGGGCCGCTTCTCGCGCGGCGACGGCACGCCGAACGTCGCCCCCGACCTGGCCGCCGCCATGCGCCGGAATCCGGCGCTCGAAGTGCTCCTGATCAACGGCCTGTACGACCTGGCGACGCCCTACTTCGCGGCCGTCTGGACGATGGACCACATGGGCCTGCCGCCGGAACTCCGGGCCAACATCCAGCGCGAGGACTTCGCCGCCGGGCACATGATGTACGTGGAGCAGTCCCTGCTGCCGCAGTGGAAGGAGACGCTCGACGCCTTCATCCTGCGGACCTCGGGGGGCGCCCTCGACTAGCGTGCCTGAGGCGCCACCAAGGAGCCGGCCTGCCGGCCGGCGCGTCTGAAGCCGCCTCCGGCGGCAGCCGGCGGGGGCGCCGGCGCACCCAGTGCTGATACAGTGTTACAAGTTCGTCTCGGACCGGGGTCCCCGGCCCACGCCATCCGCCATGAAGCTCGATCCCAGAACGATCCTGCTGCTCTTCTGCGCCGCCGGCTTCGCGCAGTCCGCTGGGGCTGCGCCGCCTGAAGCGGCCGGAACGCACCAGCCGGCGCCCCTGGCGCTCACGCCGACCGAGTACAACAACACGGTCGCCGACCTGCTCGGCTTCCCCAGGGACGGAGATCGTTGGCCCAAACGGCCGCCCGTCGCCGACCGGATCAGCCCGCGGCGCGCCGCCAGCAAGGGCGTGTTCTCGCCTCCACCGCCGCCCGATCCGTGGCCGTGGCCGTTCCCGGCCGAGCCTGGCGCCGACGGCTTCGAGGGCATCGTGCAGGGCCAGAGTCCGTCCTCCTACCAAGTCGAACAACTCCACCTCGCCGGGATGCACTTCGGATCCTTCGCCCTGCTCTCGCCGACCTTCTTCGACTGCCCGGGGTGGTCCGATCTTCCGTCGGCGGAACGCGAGGCCTGCGCCGCAACGAGCATCCTCCGCTTCGCCGAGCGGGCGTACCGCCGGCCGCTGCGCACCGCAGAGAGCGAGCGGATCGAAGCGTTCTGGCAGGCGCGGCTCGCCGCTGAGCCGATCGACGAGGCGGTGGCGCTCACCGTCGCCGGCATCCTGCAGGCTCCCGCCTTCCACTTCAAGCTGGCGCCCGGCGCGCACGACGCCGATGAGCTGGACCCCTGGCAGCTCGCCACGCGGCTCTCCTACTTCCTCTGGGACTCCATGCCGGACGAAGAGCTGTTCCGGGCGGCCGGCGCCGGCGAACTCGAGACCGCGGAAGGCGTCGAGCGGCAGGCCCGGCGCCTGCTCGACGACCCGAAGGCCCGGCCCGCCGTCGTCCATTTCCACCACCAGTGGCTCGGTACCGAGCAGGTCCTCCTGATCGCGCCCGCCCGCCGCGCCTTCGGACCCCGTTTCGGCATCTCCACCGAGCTGGCCAACACGCGCGACGACGACCCGAAGTGGCCGGCGATCATGGGGCCGATCCGGCACTCGCTGAAGCTCGAGACCGAGCTGTTCGTCGAGGAAGCGATCTTCGATCGCGAGGGCACGTTCACGGAGCTCATGACCGGCAACCACGGCTACATGTCGCGGAACACCGCGCCGATCTACGGCGACACGACGACGGCGGACGAAGGGCGCGCCGCCGTGACCCGGCAGATCGAGTACGTCTCCGTATCCGTCGGACGCAAGAAGCCCCTCACCCTCGATCCGGTCATGCTGGACCCGGTGCAGCGGGCCGGCGTGCTGACCCTGCCGTCGGTTCTGGCGATCGGCGCCTACGCCGTGCAGCCCGGCCCGATCCCCCGGGGCGTCCGCATCCTGGAACGCATCGCCTGCATGGAGATGGGCGATCCGATCGAGGGCGTCGAGAGCGCGCTGCCGCCCGACGCGCTCGGCGTCGAGAGCACGAACCGCGAGCGGACCGCCGCCGCCACCAAGCCGCGCGAGTGCAGCTCCTGCCACCGACGGATCAACCCGGCGGGATTCGCGTTCGAGCACTACGACGCGATGGGCGCCTGGCGAGGCCAGGACAACGGGCAGCCGGTCGACGCCAGCGGCTCCCTCCGGCTGCCCGGCGCCGAAGAGCTCACCTTTTCCGACGGCGTCGAGTTCGCGCATGAGCTGGCCGCCAGCCGCCGGGCGCGGGACTGCTACACGCTCCACTGGACCCGCTACGCGCTCGGCAGCCACCTGGACCGCAACGCTTCCGGGCTCGAAGCGATCCAGGAGCGTTTCCGCGAGAACGACTCGGTCAGGGAACTCCTCGTCAACATCGCGACCAGCGACCTCTTTCGTCAACGGGTTGGCGAAGTAGGCTCAGGAGCCGACGGATGATCTCAAGACGCCACCTGCTGCAACTTGGAGGGCTGACCGCGCTCGGCGCCGGCTGGCCGGGCGGCGCCCTGCGCGCGCTGGCCCAGAGCCCCGAACAGGTCCGGCGCCTGATCCTGATCAGCCACTGCCATGGCTGGCCCTACGCCACCTGGAAGATGCGTCCGGAGGGCGTCTCCGAGAGCGAACCCTGGTCGGTCGACCTGGAGCAACTCCCGAAGACGGCGTTCAGCCGGCCGCTGGCGCCGCTCTACGAGCACCGCCGCCGCATCCTCGCCCTGGACGGGCTGTCGCTGGCCACGGCCGAACTCGACGGCGGCGGCAACCGGCACGACCGCGGCTGGGTCCACGCCTGGACCGGCAACAACGCGGATTTCGCCGCCCGCGACACCCGTTCCATCTCGCCCTCCCTCGACCAGCTCGTCGCCGCGCACGTCGCCCGCGCGGACCGTCTGCCGTCGCTCGAGGTCTCGGTCGACGCCGCGCTCGAGGCCGGCCGTCCGATCAGCTACAACAGCGGCGGCGTGCGGCTCCCGGCCGAGAACACGCCGCTGCGGGCCTGGAACCGCGTCTTCGGACCGGCGTCCTCCGGCGACACGGTCGGCGCGTACCGGCGCAGCACCCTGGACTTCGCGTATCAGGAGTATCGGGCGGTCGCCGCCCGCTTCGACGCCAACGACCGCGCCCGGCTCGAGTCCCACTTCGGTCTGGTCGACCGGCTCGGCCACCGGCTCGAGGGTCTGGCGACTCTCTCCTGCGACGCGCCGCCGCGGCCCGCCGCCTCGTTCGACCGCTACGACCTGCAGTTCGACGCCTTCGCCGACCTCATCGCCGCCGCCTTCAGTTGCGACATCACCCGCGTCGTCTCCTTCTCCCTTGGCGAGATGCCGACCGCGGAGTTCGGCGCCGACCACATCAGCGACAAGGTGCACAAGGGCATCGCCCACTACATCCACGAGGATGTCCGCAAGCACGACGCGATGACGAACTACGCGGCCTACCACGGCCAGCAGGTCGCCCGTCTCGTCAGCACCCTGGAGTCGATCCCGGACGCCGGCGGCGGCTCGCTGATGGACAACACCCTGATCGCCTGGGGCTCCGAACTCGGCGACGGCTGGCACGGCTACCGCAACTACTGCCCCGTCCTGATCGGCGGCTCCTGGACCTTCGACACCGGCCGCTACCTGTACTGGCCGCACGAGACCCCGGCCCAGATGCGCGTCCCGAACCAGGTGGCTCCCGGCGGCCTCACGCAGTTCGCCGGCGTCCCCCACCAGCACCTCCTCGTCAGCATCGCCCGCGCCATGGGCCTCGAAGTCAACCACGTCGGCCTCCGCCACGCCTACGGTCAGCGCGGCGACTACATCGACCTCGTCGGCCCGCTCGCTGGACTGAAGGCGTAGCTTCAGCTAGCGCGGCAGCGCAAAGGCGAGGAGCTCGGACTTGCGGGGCGGGTGGCGCGGGGTTGGGCGCGTGGCACCGGCGACGGCCACCGCTTCGACGGGGGTGCCGGGGCCGGGGCGTTCGCCGCCGCCGGCGATGAGGATGTACTGGCGGCCCTCGTGCATGTAGGTCATCGGGCCGCCGTGGAGACTGCGGTCGACTTCGACCCGGGTGAGGAGTTCGCCGGTCGCCTTGTCGAAGGCGACGACGTAGCTGCCGTTGGCCGAGCGGTCGCCGAGTTCGTCGACGATCGGTTCGATCGAGATGACCAGCGTCTTCGTCACCAGGACGCCGCCCTCGGTGACGACGCCGTCCTGGGGCGGCGTGCCGAGCCGCCCGAGGTTCAGGTGCCTGATCGCCGGGTGGTCGCGGGGCCCCTCCCCCAGCGGAACCTGCCACAGCATCTCGCCGCGGTTCATGTCGAAGGCGGTGATCCGCCGGTAGGGCGGCTTGAGCAGGGGCAGGCCCTGGACCTTCGGCATCGGCCGGCGGTTGATCGAGTAGCGCCAGTCGGAGCGCGCAGGGTCGGGGGCCGACAGCGAGATCGCGCCCGGCCGCGTCAGCGACGGCACGTAGAGGATGTTGGTCTCCGGGTCGAAGGAGGCGCCGGTCCAGTTCGCGCCGCCGCCCGGGCCGGGATTCTGTAGGTAGGCCCGCTTGCCGTCCTCGCCGTGGACGATCGGCGGCGTGAAGACCGGGCCGATCACGTACTCCCGAATCACCTCGAACGCCTCGGCCCGAAGCTCCGGCGTGAAGTCGATCAGGTCGTCGTAGTCGATGCCGAGGGTCTCGAACGGCGGCGGCCGCGTCGTGAACGGCTGGGTGCGGGAGAGCTTCTCGCCCGGAATCCGCGAGTGGTAGTCGACCGGCGCCTCGACGATCGGCCAAACGGGCTCTCCGGTCGCCCGGTCGAAGACGTAGGTCATCGCGACCTTCGAGACGACCGCCACGGCCTTGATCTCCCTGCCGTCGACCACAATGTCGATCAGGTTCGGGGCCGAGGCCAGGTCGTAGTCCCAGACGCCGTGGTGGATCGTCTGGAAGTGCCAGACGACCTCGCCGTTGCGAGCGTCGAGACAGACGATCGACTCGGCGTAGACGTTGTCTCCGTGGCGGTCGCCGCCGTAGTAGTCGTTGGTCGGCGTGCCGAACGGCAGGTAGACGTAGCCGAGCTCCTGGTCGGCGCTCATCATCGACCAGACGTTCGTGTTGCCCATCTTCCGCCAGGACTCGTTCTCCCAGGTCTCGATGTAGGGCTCGCCCTCCCGCGGCACGGCGTGGAACGTCCACTTCAGCTTGCCGGTGCGGATGTCGAAACCGCGCACGTCCCCGGGCGGGTTGTTGTTGCGGTGCGGGAAGTCGAAGACCGTGCCGCCGATGACGATCGTGTCGGCCACGACGGTCACCGGCGCCGTCCAGTTCATGTTCCGGTTCGCCCGCCCCGGCAGGAGACCCTGCATCAGGTCGACGACGCCCTCTTCGCCGAACTCGGCATCCGGCTCGCCGGTCTTCGTGTCGATCGACACCAGGCGTCCGCCGCGGGTAGCGATCAGGATGCGCTCCGCCTCGCCGTCGGTCCAGAACTCGATGCCGCGGATCTGGACCAGCGAACCTCGTTGCTCGATCTCCCAGTCCCTCGGATCGTGCCGCCAGAGCTCCTCGCCGGTCGCCGGGTCGAGCGCCGCGACCTGGCCCAGGTTCGTCGCGATGTAGACGACGCCGTCGATCATCAGCGGCATGCTCCGGTACGGCCCCGGCGTCTTGTCGGTCATGTCCTTCAGCAGGACGTCAGGCGACTCCCAGCGCCAGGCAACCTCCAACCGCGGGAAGTTGTCCCGGTCGATCTGTTCCAGGGGCGCGTACCGGGTGGAGCCGCTGTCGCCGCCGAAGTGCCGCCACTCGCCGCCCTGCGTGCCGTGTTGCGCCGCGGCCGGCACGGCACTCCCGACGGCGGCCAGAAGGACGCAGAGACCTTGGACGATCCTCGGATCGAGACTCGACATTCGCAATCCCCTCAGGTTGGACCGGCGCATCTTACTGCGGCGTCGACGCCGTACGTCGCGGTGTCGTAGGCTCCGCCGTCACCCGTGACGACGAACTCCACCATCATCTCCTCGGTCGCCGGCCGCGAAGTCCTCGACAGCCGCGGCAACCCGACCGTCGAGGTCGAGATCGTGCTCGAAGGCGGCGCCCGCGGCCGCGCCATCGTCCCCAGCGGCGCCAGTACCGGCCGCCACGAGGCGGTCGAGTTACGCGACGGCGACGCCGGCCGCTACGGCGGCAAGGGAACGACCCTCGCGGTCGGCCACGTGAACGGCGAAATCGCCGGCGCCGTCCGCGGCCTCGACGCTGCCGAACAGGCTGAACTCGACCGCGTGCTGCTGGAGCTCGACGGTACGCCGAACAAGGGCCGCCTCGGCGCCAACGCGGTGCTCGGAGTCAGCCTTGCCGCCGCGCACGCGACGGCAGCCGCGCACGGTCTGCCGCTCTACGCCTCGCTCGGCGGCGACGACGCCCGCACCCTGCCGGTGCCGATGCTGAACATCCTGAACGGCGGCCAGCACGCCTCCGGCTCGACCGACTTCCAGGAGTTCATGGTCATGCCGACCGGCGCCGGCTCCTTCGCCGAGGGCCTGCGCTGGGGCGTCGAGATCTACCACCGGCTGCGCGCGATCCTCCACGATCGCGGTTTCTCGGTCGCCGTCGGCGACGAGGGCGGCTTCGCGCCCGCGCTCGGCGGCAACGAACGGGCGGTCGAAGTCATCCTCGAAGCGATCGAGGCCGCCGGCCGGCGACCCGGCGAGGATGTCCGGATCGCTCTCGACCCGGCGACGAGCGAGCTCTACGACGAGACCACCGGCCGATACAGCCTGCCGATCGAAGGCCGGGAAGTGGAGAGCGGCGAACTCGTCGACCTCTGGGCCGGCTGGTGCCGCAGATACCCGATCATCAGCATCGAGGACGGCCTCGCCGAGGACGACTGGGCCGGCTGGCGCGAGCTCTCCGAACGACTGGGCCGCACCGTCCAGATCGTCGGCGACGACCTCCTCGTCACGAACATCGACCGGATCGACCGGGCGATCGAAGAACGCGCCTGCAACGCCCTGCTGTGCAAGGTGAACCAGATCGGCTCACTCACCGAGAGCGCGGCCGCCGTCGAGCGCAGTCGCGCCGCCGGCTGGGGCGTCGTCATGAGCCACCGCTCCGGCGAGACGGAGGACACGACGATCGCCGACCTCGCCGTCGCCTGGAACACCGGCCAGATCAAGACCGGCGCCCCCGCCCGCAGCGACCGCGTGGCGAAGTACAACCGGTTGCTGCGTATCGAGGACCAGCTCGGCGATCGCGCCCGCTACCCGGGGCTCGACGCGTTTCCGGTCAGGAACCCGGCCGGTTGACTCGGCCCCGCTAGTTGCAGCGGTCGCCCCGCCAGTCCTCGATTGCCTCGAGCCACTCGTCGAACTCGGCAGTTGCCGGAGCGCACAAGTCGCTGAAGTGGAACCAGAAGAACTCGAGCCCGCCGATGTCGAGAAGCTCGTCAGGCAGGGCGCCCGAGAGATCCGTGTCGTGGATGTACAGGTCCTCCAACTCCGTGAGGCGACCGATCTCCGGCGGCACCGGACCGGTCAGGTCGTTCGACCAGAGACGCAGAGACGCAAGATCGGTCAGATTCCCGAGTTCCGCCGGTATGCCGCCCGAGAACCCGTTGTCGCCGAGCCAAAGCACACTCAGTCCCGTCAATTCCCCCAGCCACGCAGGAATCGAACCGGTCAACTGATTGTCCCGCACCCCCAGGAAGGCGAGCCCGTTCAGGTTGCGGAACGAGGCGGGAAGCCCACCGGTCAACTCGTTGTAGTCCAGCCGCAGGAAGACAAGGTCGGACAGGCGCCCCAGGGCCGGGGGAATCTCGCCGGTCAGTTGGTTGAAGTGCAGATAGAGAAAGCTCAGGTCACGGAGATTCGCCAGCTCGGACGGTATCTCCCCGCTGAACTCGTTCGACGACAGGACCAGGAGGATGACGTCGCGGAGGTTGCCTATCTCGGGCGGAATCGGCCCTGTCAACTCGTTCCCGTCGAGTAACAGGACCAGGAGTCGGTCCAGATCGCCGATCGCCGCCGGCAAGCTGCCCTTCAGGCCGTTGTCGCTCAGCTCAAGCCAGGTTACGCGCCCGGCCGAGTTGGTGGTCACGCCGTACCACTCGCTCGGCGGACGGTTGCTGAGCCAGTTCTCCTGGTTGGTCCAGTTCGGGCCGTCGGTCGCCCGGTAGAGGGCGATCAGGGCATCGCGGTCCCGCTTGGAGATGACGGTCGTCGCGGAAAACCCCGTGTGCAACTCGTAGGCGCCGGTCGCCTCACCGTTCTTGCCCGTGACGCGGACGTAGTACGTCGCCGGCCCTACGCTTTCGGCGATACGGAAGTTGTTCTCGGCGCCGGAATCCGAGTCGCTGGCCAGAACGGTCCCGGCGGCGTTCATCAGAGCGCCCTCGGTGTCGGTCGAGCCCGTGGTGCGGAGCTGCACCCGGCCCGCGCGGGGAACCCGGAAGACGAAGTAGTCACTGTCGCCGGGCCCCAGGTGGCCGGCCAGCGAGCCCTCCAGTGGAATCCCCGTCGCGCCCACGCCGGAGTCGCCGTGATCGTCCGTCGCGGAACACGAGAAGAACTCCGTGTCCTTGACGGGACGGAACGGCCTTCCCGGGCGGTTGACGTAGTTCCGCGTGGCCCCCGTCCGGACATCGACGACGCTCATGTTGACCGCCACGTCGGTAAGTCCCCCGGCGAAGACCCAGCGGTGGCCGTTCACGGCACAGCCGTCGAGCACCTTGATGACGATCTCGATGTTGTCGGGCTCGAAGAACCAGAACAGCCCGGTATCGCCGCTGAGCGGCAGGCCAGTGCCGGCGCCGGTCTCCTCGTCCTCCGTCTCCCAATCCAGACGCACGCGAAAGCGGCCTTTCTCGAGGCACAGGGTCCGGTCGTCGGCCTTGCACTCGCCCGGAGCGGACTGGGGCTGTTCAGCGCGAGTGGCCCGCAAGCGCTCCAGGGCCAGTTGAACCTCGCGGTCGGGGTCGAATCGCCGCGCGAGGCGACGCGAAGCCCTCGCCGTCGCCGCGCCAACCGTCGCCACGGTCTCATCGGACTCGCACGTCTCGAACGCTTCGTTGTCCTGTACGGGCGACAGAAGCGTCCCCTCGGGGTTGAACCAGGTCCCCGCGATGCCGGTCTCCGTATCGACCACAGTCAATCGGACCTCCGTGTCGGTCAGGCCGCCGGCGAAGACCCAGAAATGCTCGTTCAGACCGCAGCCGTCGAGGAGCTTGACGACCATCTCGACGTTGGACGGATCGAAGAACCAGAAGGCGCCCGTGTCCTCCGTCAGAGGCGTCGAGCCGCCAACCCCCGTGGCGCCGTCCGCGGTGGCCCACTCCGCGGTCACCTCGAAGCGGCCTTCGTTCAGGCAGAGAGTCTGCCCATTCTCCACACACGGCCCGGCCTCGCCGAGCGTGACCGCGCTCGCCTCGCTGGTGGAGGAAGAACGTCCTCCGGCGTTGCGCGCTGCCACTCGATAGGCGCGGTAGGTCGCGGGAGGAAGTCCTTCGACGACAAACGATGTCGTGTCGCTGCCGGCACTGGCGATCAGCGTGAACTCCGTCTCGTTGATCGATCGCTCGAAGATGTCGAACGCCGTCTCGTCGTTCGAGTTGTCCTGCCACGCGAGTTCCAGGCTGTGCTGGTCGATCGCCTTCGCGGACAGATCGGTAGGGCTGGCGGGACCGCTGTGCGCCGGGTAGAGAAACCGGACCGCGGCCAGATCGTCGGCGTTCGGCAGACCGCCCCTGTAGATCTGCCTGCCCCTGGCGGTCGCCTTCATCAGGGAGTCGCCGGTCAGCGCGCTGCACGTGTCGCTGAATCCCTGGGCGCAGGAATGGGCAAGACCCAGTGTGTGGCCCAACTCGTGCGCCATGACGTGCTCGTGCGCCTTGCTGGCATTGAGGCTCAGCGCCGCCCAACTCCGGCCGTAGCCATCCTGGGTCAGGATGTCCGCCTCCAGGATCGGAAGGGCGTCGTGCGCCTAGTTGCCCGGAATCCTGTGACGGTTCTCCTCGGCACAGCGAAAGCGGGTCAGAGCGACGGCCAGAACGCCTCCGGTACTGGCCTGGAAGTAGCCCGGAAGCACATCATGCGGATCCTCGAAGAGAATCGAGTTGACCCCGTCCCGTTGGGCGACCTCGGCCTTCTTGTTCGTGGTGCCCAGATTCACCAGTTGAATGGTGCTCTCGGGATCTTCGTTCCAGGCCCGCATCGCGCGCACTACCTCGGCGATTCCACCGCCCGGGATGCCGGGCTGTCCGTCGGCCTGGATCGTGAACCCGACGCTGCGTCCCCGGTCGAACTGCCGCCATCGGATGGGGAGATTCGGCGCCTGGCAACTGGAAGATGAGACGAGCAACCGGTAGGGCGAAACCACCGAGACCGGCCCGTCGGCCGGCGCGGCTGCGAAGTAATCCGCCTTCCGCTCCACGCCACGCGCGCGGTCGCTGATCCAGCGGCGAAAGGTCCCGCTGGTCCGTGGCCGCTGGCTCAGCGACTCGGACTCTGTCCCGTTCGCTGAAGCAGGCACCTCCTCATGAAAGGCGGCCTCACGCACAAGCAGGCTGCCCGCGGCCGACGGCACTTCGAAGAACATGCCCAGCGACAACTCGACCGTGCGGTACGCGACTGCGTCCCGCGCATCCGGAATCTCCTCGAGAAAGAGCAGCATCCGGTCGCCCGGCGCCATCATCGGCAGTCCGTGGATGCCCGAGTACACGCCGTCCTCGCTCATTCCACCGAATTGCCGAACCAGGATCGTGCCACCCGGGACCCGTCCCTTCAGCACCTGTGCAACCTCGAAGACTGCGTCGGTGGACGGGTGCCGCGCGCCGGGAGCCGCCATGACGGACCGCACCTCGCCGAAGACGATGATCGACGTCCGGTCCACCATCACCGCGTCGCCCGGGTCTACGTAGATGATGCCGCCCACGGGCGCCGCGACCAGCAGCGCCAGCCCAAGGCTCGCAAACCCCGCATCAACTCGCGTCCCCATCCTCTTGTTCTTCACTACCCGATCCCCCCACGGGCGAGCGTCGCCCGAGAATTCCGTACCTTCGGCCCCGCGCACCCTATGTCTTCGACAGAAAAACGACGACATCTGCAACATTCGTGCCCGTCGCGCCGGTTCGGAGCAACGCGCCGGCCGCGTCGAGGGCGCCGTAGGAGTC
Organism: Thermoanaerobaculia bacterium; assembly: GCA_022826745.1. Classification (GTDB taxonomy): domain Bacteria; phylum Acidobacteriota; class Thermoanaerobaculia; order Multivoradales; family Multivoraceae; genus Multivorans. The sequence continues at coordinate 25,023 of JAJDUI010000033.1, forward strand.
GTTCTCCTCCATCGCGGCAACCGGGTCGACGCCGGCCGTCCGGATGCGTGTGACCGTCGCTGCGTCGACGATGCCGCCGGCGGCGTCCGTGGGTCCGTCGCGGCCATCCGTGCCGGCGGCGAGGAAGACCCAGTCGGAGCGGTCCGCGAGCGGGCCCTTCGCCGCTTCCAGTGCAAAGGCGAGGGCCAGCTCCTGGCTGCGGCCGCCCTTGCCGGCGCCGCGCACCGTAACGGTGGTTTCGCCTCCGGCAACGTACGCGGTTTGCGGCGCCGAAGCGAAGCGCCTTGCCAGCACGGCGCCGGCTTCGCGCGCCTCGCCTTCAAGTGGTTCAGGATCGACTTCGGCGCCGCAGACCGCGCCCATCGCCCGGACGCTGGTCCGGTTGCCGCCGACAATGCGGTAGGTCGTCCCGTCGAAGACGGGATCGCCCGGCTTCGGCGTCTCTTCCAGTTCGCCGCGAGCGCCCGCCTCCAGCCGCTCACGTACTGGCGTCGGGCACGTTTCGGCTACTCCACGACGGACCAGCACGGCGAGGGCGTCTTCGAACGTCGACGGATCGGGCGCCGTCGGACCGCTGCCGATCACGGAGGGGTCGTCGTCGATCACGTCGGACAAGGCCAGCGTTACCACCCCCGCCGAGCGCAACTGGCGCAGCAACCCGCCACCCTTGGTCGTCGACAGGTGCTTGCGCACCGCGTTCAGCTCGTGGATCGTCGCGCCGCTCCGGAGAAGCTGGCGCGTCGCCTCGAGCTTGTCTTCCAGCAGAACACCGGGCGCCGGCGCCGGCAGGAGCGCGGAAGCGCCGCCCGAGATCAGGACCAGGGCAAGGTCGCCGGCATCGAGCTCCGCGGCGCGCCGTTCAACCTCCCTCGCCGCGGCCTGACCACGTTCGTCCGGCAGCGGGTGTCCGGATCGCAGAGCTTCGAAGTGGCCAAGGCGCTTCGCCTCGTCGTGAGTAACGGCCAAGACGTCGGCCGGCCGTACGTGGTCGCCAAGAACCTCGATCGCGGCTCGGGTCATCCCGAACGCCGCCTTCCCAACCGCCAGCACCGCCACACGGCCACCCGCTTTGGCTCGCAGGTCGAGTCCGCGAATCGCCGAAGCGGTCGACGCCGCCGGATCGGCCGCCGCGACGCCCTTCAGGAAGATCTCCGCGGCCCGATGTCTGAGCGCCTCCGCCATACGTCAAGGATACGGTTCACCGACGGCTAGAATGGTCCCAGGGACGCCATGGACTCTACTCACGCGCCGCCTTCCGTCGCCTGCAGGATCGGTTGGCAGTCCCCGGCGCCGGTACCCGAGGGCTACCGGTTCAACGCCTTTCTCGAGGCGAGCGGAGGCAGACTGCAGGCACACGGCCTGGATCTCGCCGCGTTCTTCGAGGGCGGTCGATCTCCCGCCGCCGGTCTGCCCGACGACGCCATGCCCAGCCCGCTGGAGATCGCCTTCCTGCCGAACATCCGCGCCCAGGTGGCGGCGATGAGCCGTTGCTTTCGCCACGCGATCGAGGAGCTCGGCTACCCGGCTCCGTTCCACTTCGCCTTCGCCTCGAAGGCCAACACGGCGGAGGAGATCGTCCGTTCGACCCTGACTGGCGGCGCCCACCACGAGATGTCGTCCGACGTCGACGTGGAGATCGCCCGCCGCATGATCCGGGCCGGCCTGCTACCGGAAGATCGGATGGTGCTCGCCAACGGTTTCAAGGGACCGCGCAGCGCCTACGCACGGAACCTGCTGGCGCTCCGCCGCGAACACCGCCGCCTGATTCCGATTCTCGAGGACGCCTCGGAACTCGGGAGCTTCGCCGGCCGCGGCGTCGACTTCGACTTCGGCATCCGCTTCAGGCGACCGCGGGAGGCAGACGGCGCCGGCGACCGGGACTCGCGCTTCGGCATCGATGCAGCCGGCGTGAAACACCTCGCGGCGGAGATCGACCGGACCCCCGGCTCGCGCTTCGTCCTGCTGCACGCGATGTTCGGGTCCGCCGGCTACGACGAGGACGAGTTCGTCGCCGCCCTCGAGCCGGGCCTCGACCTCTTCGCCCGCCTCGGCCGCAACCATCCCCACCTCCGCTACTTCGACTTCGGCGGCGGCGTGCCTGGCCGAACCACCCTGGACGACGGCTTCGACTACGACCGCTTCGCGCGCCTCCTGCTGGAGAAGACGCTCGCGGTCTGCGCCCGCCGCGGCACGAGACCACCGGCGCTGATCGGCGAGTTTGGGCGCTACACCGTGTCCGAGCACGCGGCGCATCTGTTCGGGGTCATCGCGGTCAAGGCGAACGAGGCCGGACCTCCCTGGTATCTCATCGACGGTTCGATCATGACCTCGTTCCCGGACACGTGGGCGCTGGGCGAGCACTTCATCTGCCTGCCGCTCAACCACCTCGACCGGCCCTTCCGGCGCGTCCGCCTCGGCGGCATCACCTGCGACCGGGACGACGTCTACCCTCCCCGCGGCAGCGTCGTCCCGCTCCTTCTTCCGCAGGTTGCTGCGGCTGAACTCGACCAGACGCCGCTGTACGTGGGCTTCTTTTCCGTCGGCGCCTATCAGGAGATGCTCGGCGGCGTGCGCGGCAGCAAGCACTGCGTCCTGCCCGAGGCGACCGAACTCCTGATCGACGACGGCGAGGACGGCGGCTTCGTTTGCGACGTCGTGCCCGGGCACACGACCGAGGACGTGCTCCACAACCTGGGCTACGGACGAACAGCCCGCGCCGGGGCGCCGCGGACGGCGGCGCCGGTGGCGTTGGTCTGACAGGTGCCGGTGTTCCGGAACGCCCCACGCCCGGCGCTCACGCTCACCCTGGCAACCGCCGCAATCGCGGCGTCAGTCGCTGCCGAGGAGGGAGTGCCCCTCTTCGTGGATCGGGGAGCCGAGCTCGGCGTGGACTTCGTCCACGACAACGGCATGACCGGCGAGCTCTACTTCGCAGAGAACATGGGCGGCGGCGCGGCGTTGTTCGACGCGGACGGCGACGGGGATCTGGACCTCTACCTGGGCCAGGGTCACCGGCTCGCGCCGGCCGGCGACTCGGCCGCAGCCGGCGGCGCCGCGGACGCCCCCAGCGACCGCCTGTACCGCAACGACCTGGACACCGGCGAACTCCGCTTCACGGACATCACGGAAGAGAGCGGCCTCGACGCCCGCGGCTACGGGATGGGCGTCACCGTCGGCGACATCGACAACGACGGCGACCCGGATCTCTACGTCCTGAACCTCGGACCCAACGAACTCTGGCGCAACGACTCCGAGCCCGGCTCGATCCGCTTCACGAACATCACCGCTGGCAGCAACACCGCGGACCCCCGCTGGAGCGCCGCGGCCAGCTTCTTCGATCTCGACGCCGACGGACTGCTTGACCTGTTCGTGGGCAACTACGTCGAGTTCCGGGTCGCGATCCACAAGACCTGCAGCTCGCCGCAGGGGCTTCGCGACTACTGCGGCCCAAAGGCGTATCGGGACGAAGCGAACCGGGTCCTGCGAAACCGGGGCGGCGGCATCTTCGAGGACTGGACGTTTCGCCTGGGGATCGGCGACCTCAAGCGCCCGACCCTCGGCACGGTGGCGACCGACCTGGACGGCGACGGCACGACGGACATCTACGTCGCCAACGACCAGAGCCGGAACGCCCTGCTGCTGAACGAGGGCGGCGCGTCCCTCCTGGACGACGCGGTCCTGGCCGGCGCGGCCGTCGACGCCGAAGGACAGCCCGAGGCGAGCATGGGGGTGCTCGCGGAGGACTTCAACGGCGACGGTCTCGTGGACCTCTTCATGACCCACCTCCAGCACCAGACGAACACGCTCTACCTCAACGAAGGAGACGGACTCTGGGACGATCGCACCCGCCGCAGCGGCCTCGGCCAGCCGAGCTTCGTCTACACCGGCTTCGGCGCCGCCGCCCTGGACTACGACCTCGACGGTGAACTCGACATCTACGTGGCCAACGGCGCCGTCAAGCGGATCGAGGAGCAACTCCGGGCCGGTGATCCTCACCCTCTGAAGCAGCCCAACCAGCTCTTTCGCGGCCTCGGGAACGGCCGCTTCGAAGAAGTCCCGGGCTTCGAGCGACCGGCCGTGTCCGAGGTCGGCCGCGGCGTCGCCCGGGGCGACCTGGACAACGACGGCGACCCGGACCTGGTGGTCGTCAACAACGGCGGACCGGTTCGCCTGCTGATCAACGAGGGTGAGCCGGACGCCCGCGCCTGGGTGGGCGTCGAACTCCGACTGCCGCCTGCCGGAGAGGCGGCGCTCGGCCGCCGCGCCCTGGGCGCCTGGCTGGGCGTCCTGGACGCAGGCGCGGCCCGGACCTGGCGCCGGTTTCACACGGACGGTTCCTACGCCTCGGCCAACGATCCGCGGGTGATCGTCGCCGCCCCGACGGGCACGCCCCCGACACTGATCGCACGCTGGCCCGACGGCGCCACCGAAATCTTCCAGATCGCGAGCACCGGCAGCTACGTCACCCTCGTGCGGGGCGAAGGCTCGCCGGCGACGGCGGACGCAACGCCATGACCCCGAAGCGGGCGACCCGCTGTCCAAGGCGTGACGGGCCCACCGCCACGGGGGTCGTCGCCGCTGCCCTTGCCGCCGCCCTCGTGCTCGCACCTGGAGCGGGCAACGCCCAGCCACAGCTCCAGCCGCTCGACCGGCCGCGTACCGACGACTACGAGCAGCCCGTCCAGGAACAACTGCGAGCCGCCCGCGCTGCCCTCGACCGTCTGCTCGAGGAGCCGGGGACGGATCGCCTCCAACTCGCGGCCGCGTTCGGGCAAATGGGCCGGCTCTACCTCGTCTACGACTTCTGGCGGATCGCGCGAACTGCGCTGAGCAACGCCGAAGCGCTCGACCCGACCGATGCCCGGTGGCCCTACTACCGCGCTATCGCCAACACCTACGACGGTGACGACGAAGCCACCGTCGCGGCGCTCGACCGCGTTCTCGGACTCGCGCCCGACGATCTCGCCACAAGGACGCGGCGCGCCTACGCGTTGCTGGACCTTGGCCGCTTCGAGGAGGCAGCCGAGGAATGTCGCCGCATCCTCGAACTCGACCCCGACAATTCGGCGGCCCTTGCCGGTCTCGGTCGTGTGGAGTTGGACGCCGGCAGCTTCGAGCGAGCGATCGAGCACTTCACGAAGGCGCTCGACGGTCAGCCCGAGGGCTCCGCCATCCACCACCGGATCGGGCTCGCCCTGAGGCGTCTCGGACGCCGGGAAGAGGCGGCGGATCACCTGGCACGGAACAGGCAAATCCCGATCAGCTACGCCGATCCGCTCTACTCGGCGATGCAGGCCCTCAATGTGAGCCGCAGGGCCATCTTCGCGCGCGGCGCCGAGGCGATGCGCACCGGTGAGCCGGCGCTCGCCCTCGCGGCGTTTGAAGCGGCGCTCCGCGCCTTGCCGGACGATCCCGAGACCCTCTTCAACGTCGCCATGGCTCTCATCGACCTCGGAGACAAGCCGGCCGCCGAGGAACGCCTGCGGGAGGCGATCGCCCTCGACCCCGAGTACCGGGAACCCCGCTTCAACCTGGCGCTGATGCTGGCCGAACGGAATGACATGGAGGAGGCTGAACGCCATTTCCGGCGGGCAACGGAGATCGACCCGGACGACCTGGACGCCAGCACGCGATGGGGCGACGCGCTGGCCCGTCTCGGCAGGACGGACGAAGCGGTCGAGGTTCTCACCGCCGTCCTGGCGGTCGACGCCGCGCTGCCGGCGGCCCAGCTCGCCCTCGGCGCGGCCCGGCAGGCCGAAGGCAACACGGAAGCGGCCAGGAAAGCTCTGAACCGGGTCCTGGAGGCCGCGCCGGGGGCTCCCCGGGAGCGGTCCGAGGCCCACTACCGTCTGGCGGCGCTACTCGAAGCGCAGGCCGCGGAAACGATCGCAAAACGTCCTGCCGGCGACGACGACGCGGAAGTCGAGTCGCACCTGCGCGCAGCCCTGGAACTGGACCCGGACTTCGCCGAAGCTCTCGTCCTGCTGGGCCGCCTGCTCGGACAGCAGGAGCGCTTCGCGGAAGCGGCGGGCCACTTCGCCCGGGCGCTCGTTCAGGACCCGTCCAACTCCGCGTGGCATCGGGACCGCGCGATGGCCCTCATCCTCGCCCGCCGCTACGCGGCGGCGCGGGGAGCGCTGGCGAGCGCGCGGCGTGCGGTCGCCAGCTCCGGCGACGCCGCGGCGGCAGCCGCCGAGCACCTCGACACCCTGCTGGCTCGCCTCCTCGCCGCCAGCCCGGATGCTCAGGTCCGAAACGGTCGCGAGGCGCTCGCCATCGCGCAACGCCTGATGAGCGACCGGCCGACCATGGAGCACGCGGAAACGGTCGCCATGGCCCTGGCCGAAGTCGGCGAGTTCGACCGCGCCGCGGCGCTCCAGAGCCAGCTCATCGCCGAAGTCGAGCGTCAGGGCGGAGTGCCCACCGACGGCCAACGGCGGCGTCTCGAGTCCTACCTGGCCGGCGAGCCGGTCCGCGAGCCGTGGTTCCAGCCCTGATCGTTCTGGCGGCGGCGCTCGCGGCTCCCGCCCAGCAGCCGGCGGCAGGCGGCGGAATCCGTTTCGTCGACGCGGCCGACGCCTGGGGTGTCCACTTCCGCCACCGCAACGGCGCCGGCGGCGACTTCTTCATGATCGAAACCCTGGGCGGCGGCGTTGTCGCCTTCGACTACGACGGCGACGGGGACGACGACCTCCTGTTCGTCGACAGCGGCCAACCCGCCCCCTACGGCGGCGAACCGGGCACGACGACCCTGCTGCGCAACGACGGCGGCGGGTTCACGGACGTCACCGAGGCCTCCGGGCTGCGACTCGACAGCTACGGCATGGGGGCCATCGCCGGAGACGTCGACGGCGACGGAGATCCCGATCTCTACCTGACCGCCTTCGGGCCGAACCGTCTGTGGCTCAACGACGGCGACGGCAGCTTCAGCCCAGCACCCGACGATGGCGGCGCCGCCGACCCGTCCTGGAGCGCCTCCGCCGCTTTCGGCGATGTCGACCTCGACGGCGACCTGGACCTCTACGTGACGAACTACGTCGACTTCGACTACGACAACAACAAGGTCTGCGGCGTGGAGGAGGCTGGCCGCCGGAGCTACTGCCATCCGGACGTCTACGAGGACCTTCAGGACCGCCTCTACCGCAACGAGTTCGCCGAGCAGGGGGACGCGACCTTCACCAACGCGACGGCCGCCAGCGGGATCGAGGACGCGCGCGGTGCCGGCCTGGGCGTCGTCATCACCGATCTCGACGGCGACCGCCGGCCGGACGTCTACGTCGCCAACGACATGGACGCCAACCTGCACTTCCTGAACCGGACCGCGAACGGCGCTCTTCGGTTCGTCGACGACGCGCTGCTCGCCGGCACCGCCCTCTCCCACCGCGGTCAGCCCGAGGCCGGCATGGGCATCGCCGTTGGCGACATCGACGCGAACGGCTTCGACGACCTCGTCGTGACCCACCTCGACCGCGAAACGAACGCCCTCTACTCGAACCGAGGCGACGGCGTCTTTCTCGACCGGCGCTTCGCTACCGGGATTGCCGAACCCTCGCAGCCGTACGTCGGCTTCGGCGTCGACCTCGCCGACTTCGACCTGGACGGCGACCTGGACCTCGCCATCGCCAACGGCCACGTCCTGCACGACATCTCCGAACACGCGCAGGGGCCCCGCGAGACGTACGCGCAGCCGAACCAGATCCTCGAGAACCTCGGCGGCCGCTTCCAGCCGGCGCTCGGCGCCGGCCTCTCCGCCGCGGGCGTCAGCCGGGGCCTGGCGACCGCCGACCTGGACCTGGACGGCGACCTGGACCTCGCCATCGCGAACTGCAACGGAGCCGCGGAGGTCTACGCCAACGAGAGCGACCGCCTGGGCGGCAGTCTCCGCGTCGATCTGTTCGACCGCGAGAGCGCGAACCGGCGCGGAATCGGCGCCGTGCTGGAGCTGGGCATGGAGACGGGAGCGCAGCGCCGGGAGGTCCGGGCCGGTTCCTCGTACCTGTCGCGGAACTCCCTGACCCAGTCCTTCGGCGTACCGTTCGGCGAGGGCGCCGCGGCGCCGGAAGAGGCCGGCGCGGCCGTGAGTCTCGACGTTCTCTGGCCCGGCGCCGCGACCCTGCGACTGGCCGGCCTGCCGTCCGACGCCAGGATCCGCGTCGTTCGCTGACCTTTTGGGGCTAGCATCCCCAACGATGAGGGTTTCAGGCAAACGACTCGTCGCGCTCGTCCTGCCCGCCTTGATCGCCGCGGGCGCGGCGTCGGCACAGGAGGTGCCGCCCGCTCTGGGCGAAGCAATGGCGCTCGTCGAGCAGGGAGACACCGCGGGCGCGATCGCCGCCCTCGACGAACTGGTCGAGCAGCCCGGCGCACCCGGGATCGCCTTCGCCGCACTCGGAGCGCTTCTTCTCGAGACGGGGAACGCGGAACGGGCGCTCGCCGTCCTGACGCCCCTCGCCGACCGCGACCCGCCCGATCCCGCGGCCCTGTTCAACGCCGGCCGCGCGGCGGAAGCGCTGGGGCGCCTCCAGGACGCCGCGTCCTACTACCAGCGATCGATCGAGGTCGAGCCGCTGTCGCCGGCGCTGCGGGCCCTGGGCATGATGATCGGACGCCTGGGCCGCGCGGCCGACGCCTACCCGTACCTTCGGCCATGGAGCAACGCGAACCCCGATGACCTGGAGGCCCGAATGGCGGCCGCCTGGGGTGCGGTCGCACTCGGGCGGCCGAGCGACGCCGAGACGTTGATCGAGAACCTGGATCCGGAGGACCAGCAGGTCCAACTTCTCCGCGGCCGGGTCCTCCTTCTGCGCGACAATCCCTGGGGCGCGCTGGCCGAACTTCAGCCACTGGCCGCGGCACCTCCGGCGCACCTGGAGCGAGGCATTCGCAGCGCCCTGGCCACTGCCTATCTCCTGGTCGGTGAAGCGGACGGAGCGATCCAGCAACTCGAGCGCCTGTCGCCCGAGGACCCGGAGCTTGTCGGCCGCCTCGCCCGCGCCTACTACCAGGCGGGCCGAACCGAAGAGGCGATCGCCGCCCTGGCGGCTTTCGTCGAACCGCTGGCGACTGCCACACCGCCCGCTGGCGCTTCAACCGACCTCGCGAGGGAGCTGACGTACGACTACGGGCGCTTCCTTCACGCTGCCGGCGAGACGGAACGCGCCTTGCCCTTCCTGCGTCTCGCGGCGGATCTCGACCCGAACCTGCCGGAGACCTTCCGGACTCTCGGACAGGTGCTCTCCGCTCTCGGCCAGCGTGACGAGGCCAAGGAGGCCGTGCAGCGATTCCGGGATCTCACGGCCGCAGCGGATCGGTCCGATGTCCAGCAGGGAAGCCTCGACGACCCCACCGGCCACGCCGTCCGGCTGGCGCTTCAACGATCCGGCGGCGGCGACGCGGACGGGGCCCTGGAGGCCCTCGCCCGGGAGGGCCGGCTGGCGCCGGACGATCCGAGACCCGGGATCGCCGCCTCCTCCGTGCTTCTGCACGCCGGCCGCCGCGAGGAAGCGCTGGCGGCCGTGGAACGGGCGCTCGACATGGCCCCCGCGAACGCGGACGGGCTCTACCAACGCGGCGCCGTCCTGATGGCGATGCAGGAACCGGGCGGGGCCGAGGAGATGTTCAGGCAGGCGCTCACCGTCTCCCCGCAGCACATTGCCGCGCTCTCCGACTTCGCCGTCCTGTTGATGAGCCAGGGGCGCAACGACGAAGCGGCCCGCCACCTTCGAACGGTTCTCGAACTCCGCCCCGACGATCCGCTGGCCCAGCGGCATCTCGACCAGTTGCAGGCCGAACCTCCCCCAACCGGAAGCGACGGCGGGTCCGAGATCGAGCGCCTCCGCAGTGCGGTCGAAGTCGAGCCGGAGGACCCGGGCGCCTGGGCACGCCTTGGCGCCGCGCTTCTCCTCGAGCGGAGCTTCCACGCCGCCGAAGAGCCCCTCCGTCGCTCCGTCGAACTCGATCCGACCAACGCAGGAACCCGGATCGCCCTGGCGTCCGCGCTGTGGGAGAACAACCGCCCCGAGGAAGCTCTGCTCCATGCCCGGGAGGCCGCGGCGGCACGGCCGGCCGATCCCGCGCCCCACCGTCTGCTCGGCGGCATCCTGCTCTGGCGCGGCGAGTACCTGGGGGCCGCGGAGTCGCTCGAGCGTTCCGTGTCGCTGGCGGAACCCGATGCCGGGCAGCTCCTTGAGCTCGCCAGGGCCTGGGAAGGCGCCGCCGGAGCGGAGCCCGATCGAACCGATGACCTGCTGCAACGGGCGGAAGCCGCCTACCGCCGGGCGACGGCGCTGGCGCCCGAACACAGCGAGGCGGTCTACGGCCTCGCCCAGGTCCTGCGACAGCTCGGACGAACCGAAGAGGCCGGGGCGCAGATGGAGAGGTACCAGGCCCTCTACGACCGCGACCAGCGGGAAGCACGCGAGCAGGGTCGGGCTTCGGAGTCCGCCGCCCCGCCGCGCTAGGCGCGGCTACAGGCCGCGCAGCAGAGCCCGTACCGTCTGGAGGTCCGCAGCGCGCCGCTCGCGCAGGCCGGGTGCCGAAGCCTCCCGAATGAACCTCTCGAGCGCCGGGCGGGCGATCCCCCGCCGGCCGGAACGGGCCGCTACCGTGGCCAGGTTGAAGAGCACGTCCAGGTCGCCGGGCCCGGCTTCGACCGATCTCTGCCAGGCCTCCAAGGCCTCGTCGACCCGGCCCTGGTTGGCCAGGGACATGCCGAGGTAGTTCCAGGCGAGCGGAAGCTGCGAATTGAGCGCCAGCGCTTCACGGGCCTCGATCTCGGAAGCCGGCCAGTCGCCGGCATGAAGCGCCGCCAGCGCCAGGTTCTGCCGCGCCACCGGATTCCGCTCGTCGATGCCGATCGACCGCTCCAGGATCTCGCGGGCGCGGACCGTCATTCCGGCCTCGGCGAGAACGAGCCCGAACACGTTCAGCGCCTCGGGATCGCCGGAATCCGCGTAGCGCTCCATCAGCCGGACCGCGTCCGCCGCCCGGCCGACCTCGGACAGCGTCAGCGCCAGTTGACGGTGCAGCGAAGCCGAAGCGAGCCGGCGGCGCTCGGCGTCGATCATGACGCCCAGCGCTTCCTCCACCTTGCCCTGTTCGAGCAGCGCCTGGGCCAGGATCCTGTAGCCGAGGCCCATTTCGGGCCGGCGCTCGATCACCCCGCGGGCCAGGCCCTCCGCCTCCCCATGGCGTCCTGCCTGGAACGCCTCCGACCAGGCCTGGATCGCCCGGTCGAGGTCCACCAGCCGCTTCGGGTCGTCCTCCGGTCCGTAGCTCTCGGGAAGGGCCGCGCCGCCGGACGAACCGAGGTAGCCGAGGCTCTCGAGCGCCCGTCGCTCCTCCTCGCTAACAGCGCCGACCGCCGGCGGCCACTCGGACTCCTCCGGCAGCAGGGCCGCGAGTTGCGACGCGACGTCGGACTCGGCGCCGTGCAGGTTCCTCGCCTCGTCAGGATCGGCGTTCAGGTCGTAGAGCTCGGCCTCCGGCAGCGAAACGTACTTCAGGAGCCGACGGTCACCCTCGCCGGCCGCCTCCGGGGCCTCGGCGATCACGCCGCGGAGAGGCGCCCACCCGCGCTGCAGGTTGGCCTGCAACGCCTCGAAGTAAGTGGACCGGCCGTCCACCGGCGCGCGCCACAGGCTGCGCCCCACCATCTCCGGCAGCGCCTCTGCATCCACGCCCGCCGCCTCCAGCATGGTCGGCAGAACGTCGACATGGCGCACGGCGTGGTCGTGCCGCGCCGGCGCCAGTTCCTCCGCCCACAACACGAGAGGCACCTGCAGCGTCTCGTCGTAGGCGAACAGGCCGTGCGTCTCCTCGCCGTGCTCACCGAGCGCCTCGCCGTGGTCGGACGTCACGACGACCAGCAGGCCGCCCCCCGCGCCCGCCGGCGCCACCTCCGCGAGCAGACGGCCGACATGGTCGTCGGCGGCCGCGACCTCGCCCAGGTAAGGCTCGCCCGGGAACCGCGAGGCGAACGGCTCCGGCGGCTCGTACGGCGCGTGGGGCTCGTAGAAGTGAGCCCACAGGAAGCGCCGTTCGCCCTCGTGGCGGCGCCACCAGGCCGACGCAGCCGCCACCACCTCCGCGCCGCCGCGCTCGGCGACCGCAAAACCGACCGTCGAGCCCTCCGGGTAGGAGTCGTCGTAAAACTCGAAGCCCCGGTCGAGTCCGTAGCGCGCATCCAGCGGGAAGGCGGCCACCACGGCGCCCGTGCGGAAACCGGCGTCCAGGAACGCCTCGGCGGCGGTCGGGACTGTCTCCGGCAGGACGAACCCGGCGTTGTCGCGCACTCCGTGCTGGTACGGCAACTGACCCGTCAGCAGGTTCGCGTGAGACGGCAGCGTCATCACGTTGTGGGCGTGGGCGCGCTCGAACACCCAGCCTTCCGCCGCCAGCCGGTCGAGGTACGGGGTCGGCGCGGCCGCGTTGCCTCCGAAACCCGTCGCGTCCGCCCGCAGGGTGTCGATAGTGATCAGCACGACGTCCCGGGCGAAACCCGGAGCAGGCGCCGACGGCCAGGGAACCGTCTCACGGACCGCCTCCGGCGAACTCTCATCGGCAGCCGGTTCGCACGCCGCGACCGCGAGCGCGGCCAGCAGCAGGGCGCGGAACGGTCTCAGAGCGATTCCAGATACTCCGCGAACTGCTTCGCCTCCTCGGCTCTTTCGCCGTCCGGCGCGAGTTCGAGCAGCTTGCGAAAGTCCGCAGCGGCAGCCTCGTTCTGGCTCGCCGCCATTCTCGCCAGGCCGCGGTAGTAGTAGGCGTCGGCCCACTCGGGCTCGCCCTCGATCGCCGCGGTCAGCTTCTCGACCGCACCTTCGAAGTCGTTCTGGTTGTAGAGATCAACCCCCTCACGCAGGAGGATCTCCGGATCGGCCCGCAGGTCCTCCGGCAGCCGCTCCAGATACTGCTGCGCTTCCTCGGATCGGCCGAGAACGGTCAGCCGGCGACTCATCAGCCGGAGCGCGTCCACGTTCTCGGGCGCCAGGGCAAGCGCCTTCTCCAGGTTCGCGATCGCCTCGTCGTCCCGCTCCAGGCGCGCCTGAGTTTGCGCAATGATCACCAGGACCGAGGCTTTCGCCCCGTCCGGCAACGACGGCAGGGCTTCGCTGAAAACCGCGAGCGCCCCCTCGAAGTCCTCGACGGCGAGCAGCCCGTTGCCCTGCTCCAGCAGTCCGCGCGCCGCCTGGGCCGACGCGTCGTCCGTCAGGCCGCCCGCCTCGACCTGGCGGAGGTTCGTCCTCAACACCGGGCGATCCGCGCCGGTGGCGTACTCGTTGACCATCACCTCGTGCTCTGTGGGAACGAAGCCCGTCTTCGACACGAGAACGATCCAGTTGCCGCTCGCCAGCCCCCCCTTTGCCCACCGGCCCCGGCGGTCCGTCTGAACCTCCTCCGGTCCGGCCCCGTCCAGGGTCAGCTTGACTGTCGCCCCTTGGACGGACTCGCCCTCGGAGTCCTCGACGGTGCCGCTGAGACGCCCCCGGCCAGCCCAACCTTGAGCCGAGAGGAGAGTCGCCAGCAGGAGTCCGGCAATGCCCACCGCGGCAATTCGGATGCGATAGCTCATGAGTTCCCCCCAACGTGCCGACAACGCTGATCCCGCAGCGATGCTACTAGACCGCCCCAAAAGGAAACCGCCGCCCCCGGACAGGCCCGGAGGCGGCGGTCGTTCAAAGCTGAAGGCTAAGGCCGGAGGCGAAAGGCGCTAACCGTTCCGCCCCCGACTGCCTTGTCACTTAGCGCCAGTTCAGGCGAACGCCGAGGCGGTAAATCCGCGGAGCGATGTTGTCCGCGAGGTTACCGGCGTTCGAGATCCCGACCCGGTCGTTGTACGACAGCCCCGTACCCTGGTTCGTCAGGTTGAAGATGTCGATACCGAAGGTCAGGTTGACCGGCCCGGACAGCGAGAATTCCTTCTCGAGCCGGAGGTCGACGACCTGGACATCATCCAGCCGGATGTCGTTGAAGTCCCGAATCAGGTTGATGTTCGTGCCGCCGTCACGCAGCGCGACGTTCCGGTAGTAGCCGATCGGCGAGCCCTCGCGCCCCGTGAGGTTGGCGGAGACGTTGAAGCCCCAACCGCGGTCCGGAGCGACCTGGTACATGCCGTTCAGGTTGTAAGACCAGGTCGACTGGAGGTACCGCTGGCCCTTGCCCGAGCCGCTGGACGCGGTCATGTAGAGCTGGCCGTCGATGTCGCCGCCGCCCTGACCGTTGTTGCGGCTGGCGCGGTCGAAGTAGGAGTTCGGCACGTTCCACTCGGCCTTGCCGTACTGGAAGAACCCGCGGGCCATCCAGCGGTCGGCGAGCCGCTTCGTCAGCGTCAGGCTGTAACCGAGATAGTCGCGCGAGCGGACTCCCTGTTCCAGATGGCTGCCGAAGTGAACCTCGACGTCGTCGAGGTAGTCGTAGACGTTCTGCCTGTAGCTGCCGGCGCCACGGGGCAGACTGCCGGTGATCGTGCCGATCTGCTGGAAGTCCGTGCCCTGCACCAGGCGGCGGTTGCCCGCGCCGTCCGTGACGTAGGCCCAGCCCGCGGTCAGGTCGTCAATGCTCCTGGCCGTGACCTGAAGGCCGACCACCAGTTCCGGCAGGAAGGAATGCTCCACGCCCGCGAGGATCTCGGTGGTCGTGGTCGCCTTGAGGCCGGAGTCGACCGTGCTCCAGACCCTGAGGGGATCCGTCGTGTCGACGTTCGTGTAGATGTGCGCGTCGGTCACCGAGTCGCGGAGGGCGAGCGAGTAACCGAGCGGCGACAGCCGGTTGATCGTGTTCGTCGGCAACTGGTCGGCGAACTGCGAGTAGCTCGCGCGAACCAGGGTGTCGCGCTCCTGCCCGAGGGCGTAGGTGAAGCCGAGCCGCGGCGCGATGGACTCCCAGGTGAAGCCGGCGCCGCCCCCCGGATACGAAAGGCCCGGAATCAGCTCCGGACGCGTCGGATGTGCCGGAAGCTCGTACGCCTTGTTCTCACCACCCTGTTCGTCGTAGCGAAGGCCCGCGTTGATCGTCATCTTCCCAAGCGAGATCGTGTCCTGGACCCACAGCCCGGTGTACTCGGCCAGCAACTGGCCAACGTCGTCCCGGGCGTAGTACGTCCACTCCCGATCGAGCCGATGCCAGGTCTGGTTCGGGCCCCAACGGAAGATCGAGTTGTTCTCGTAGGTGCGGTACCGGCCGCCGAACCGAAGCTCGTGCGTGGCGCTGGCGCCGCTGGTGAAGAAGTACGTGCCGTCAACCTTGAGCAGGTCGTTCGGGGACGCCGCGAAACCGGACAGGTAGTTGTTCGACCAGATGCCGTCTTCGCGCTGCGGATCCGGAGCGTCCGGGTGGAGACCGTTCTCGTCGGCCCGGTTGCTCCTGGCGAAGAGGCCGAAGCCGAAGTCGCCGTGCATGTACGTGCCGGTGAAGAACAGGTTCGCCGAGGCGACGTGCTGGTCCTCGAGGCGGTACTGCGCCGACGGGCCGCGCTGGTTCCAGGTCGTCGCCGGCGGCCGCGTGGTGCCGGCGCCGCGGCCGAACTTCAGCTTGTCGCCGTTGTTGTAGGAACCGACGATCGAGTTCTCGTCGCTGATCTGGCCGTTCGCCTTGATCACCGTGTTCTCGAGCAACGTGTCGTCGGCCGTACCGGAAGCGGCGTTCTGGCCGATGTCGTTCTGACCCCAGCTACCCCAGAACCAGAGGCGGTCCTGGATCGCGGCGCCGCCGGCCTCGAAGCCGAAGTCCTCGATCTTGCGGACGCGGGCGCCGGCCAGCGACGTCTGTCCGTTCGACTTGTGGAGTTCGCCGTCGATGTTCGGCTGGGACGCCTTGAGGGCGCCTCCGAAGTAGCCCGTGGCCGCCGTGTTGTAGAACCGCGCGGAACCACGGAACTCGTTCGTGCCCCGCTTGGTGACCAGGTTGACCTGGACGCCCGAGCTGTTCTTCGTGACGTCGGTGCCGCCGGTCGTGAAGGACATCTCGGCGAACTGATCGAAGTCGTAGTAGGTCGGCGACGCGCCCGTGGCGCGCATGTCCGTGATCTCGGAACCGTCCATCTGGAAGTCGTTCTGATTCGAGGACACGCCCGCGGCACGGAAGTTCGCCTGCTGGCCGGACTCGTTGCCGCCGACGTTGACCCGGTCGACGATGACGCCCGGAGTCTGCGACAGGACCGCCCAGGGATCGCGCGCGGTCGGAATCTTCTCCAGCTCGACCTGGCTGACATTCGTGCCTGCCGAGATCTGCCGTTCATCGAGGAGCGGACTCTCGGAGGTGACGGTGATCGTCTCCTCGAGCGCCGCGGTGAGAGTCAGCGGCACGTCGGTGTTCTGGCCGAGGCGGATGACGACATCCGGATACTCGATGCCGCCAAAGCCGTCGAGCTCCGCGATGACCGTATAGCCGCCGGGATCGAGACCCAGGAACCGGAACCCGCCAGTGGCGTCGGTGAACTGTGTGCGGTCCGCGCCGATGCCGCTGACCGTCACGCTCACGCCCGGCAATGGCGCGCCGGACTCGTCGGTCACGGTGCCGTACAGGTTGCCCGTCGCGGACTGCCCGAAGGCCGCCCCCCCGACGAGCAGACAAAGGATGACGCCGAACGTCGAAACGGTGCGTCTGCTCATAACGTTCAATACTCCCTCCAAGGTGAGTTGTACGGAAGAGGTTGGGCGCCCTAGCTGGACGCCGTACTGCCCTCCGCAGTTTGGAACGAGCCGAATCGGCTCACCAATCGTGACAAGCCTACCGCAAGGCACGTGCCAGAACGGCCGGAGGCCGGGCATCTGCCGCGGCACGCGAAAACCCGCATCCCTGAACGGCCTGGAGGCAGGCGGAAGCCAAGCAACGCCAAATTGGCGCTACCACCGTCGCATGCGCATCCAGAAAAACGGTTCACGTCCATTCTCTTGAATAACCCGCCAGTTCCTGCTGACTCCCTGCTTACGTGCGCGTCGGCCCTTGGGCCGCTGTCTGACCGCTGTCCGCCGGTACCGTCCAACGAGGAACCGGGCTGAGGCGCGCTAGATTCGACATCGCACTTGACGGTGAACCAGCATCCACCGCCGAAGCGGCGTGACGCGCGCCTGACCCGGACTAAACCTGTCGAGTGCGGGAATCGTATAGCAGACGAAGCTCGTTGTCCATATGCGATGAACTCCGCTGCCGCAAGAGCCACTCCGACCCAGCCGCGCCTGCTCTCCTTCATGGCGTTCGTCCTCGGCGTGTCGGTCGCATCCTGCACGGCGTACGTGCCCTTCGACGGCTCCGGGACGCTAATAGCCGAGTTCGAACGACGCCTCGGCGACGGCTGGCAGGAACAGGTCGTCGTGCCGTTCGCCGTCACCGAGGAGCTGCGTACCGTCATCGACGAGCGCGTGAGCCCCGCCGGCAGCGAGACCCGCCGCCGCGACGAGGTCCTGGACTTCATCTTCGGCTGGCTCGACCTGCAGTACGAGCTACGACCCACGCGCACCGCGGCGGAGACGTTCAGCAGTGCCCGCGGCAACTGCCTCTCCTTCGTCAACCTGTTCGTGGCGGCGGGCCGGGAGCGGCGCCTCAACCCGTTCTTCGTCGAGGTCGAGGACTACCAGCGCTGGAACTACCACAACGGCGTCGTGGTCAGCCGTGGCCACATCGTCGCCGGCATGTACGTCGACGGCAACATGGCCACCTACGACTTCCTGCCCTACCGGCCGAAGTCCTACCGGAGCTTTCAGCCGATCACGGACCTGGCGGCGGCCGGCCACTACTACAACAACCTCGGAGCGGAGGCGTTGATGGTGGACGACCTCCAGACCGCCGAGCGCTGGCTCGACATCGCCGTGCGGCTGGCGCCCGACTTCGACAAGGCGATCAACAACCACGGCCTGGTCCTCCTGCGGACCGGCCGGGTCGACGACGCGATCGAGGTCTACGAACAGGGTCTGGAACTCCATCCCGAGAACGTGCCCCTGCTGACCAACCTGGTCCGCGCCTACCAGATCGAGGGCAGCCACGACCGCGCCGCGGAACTGCTCGACGCGCTCGAAGCAATGAACCGGGCGAGTCCCTTCTTCTACGTCTACCGCGGAGACGCCGCGCTCGCGGCCGGCGACGCGGCGACCGCGCTCGACTACATGCGACGCGCGCTGGCGGCCGACCCGGAGCTGCCCGAGGTCCACGTCGGCTTGGTGCGCGTCTACCTCGCGACCGGTCAGATGCGCGAGGCGAAGCACCACGTCGAACGCGCGCTTCGCCTGGACGCGACGCACGACGAAGCGCGGAAGTACGCCGCGATGATCGAGCGGGGACCGCAATAGGCGCCGGCCAGGAACCGGAAGGGGTGCTAGCCTTGATTTCTCTCATGCCAGACACCGTCAAGCCTGAGATCACAAGGCGGGTGTCCTTGCACGACCGGCTGGCCTCCGCGGCAACGCTCGCGGCGCTGGCAGTCGCATCGTCCGCCGCGGTCGCCCAGGAGCCCGACCCCGGCGACCTCCGCCAGTTCGAGGGACGCGAGTTCGTCTTCGAAGTCCAGGTGCCGGTCAACGTCGTCGCGCGCGACGGCGAAGCCGTCCGGGGGCTCACCCAGGACGACTTCCAGGTCCTTGACGAGGGCGAGCCCCAGCAGATCACCGGCTTCCGGGTCATCGATCTCGACCAGATCGAGCCCGACGACCGGCGGGTCATCGAAACGGACTACGGCATCCCGCCAGCGGCACGGCGGCACTTCCTCTTCCTGTTCGACCTCTCCTACTCCGCGCCGACCTCGATCGCGAAGGCTCAGCAGGCGGCCCACGCCTTCGTGCTGGAGCAGATGCACCCGACGGATCTGGCGGCGGTCGGCGTCCACTCCGTCGAGTCCGGGCCGCAGCTCCTGATCACCTTCACGCCCGACCGCGCCCAACTCGCGCGGGCGATCACGACCCTCGGGAATCCGAGACTCCTCCAGCTGACGACCGAAGATCCGCTGGGCTTCCTGATCGACGCGCCGGGGACGACGTCGGAATTGACCTCGGCCCTCGACGTCGGCGGCGTCAACGCGGGGATCACCGAAATGGAGCGGAGCATGAGCAGCTATCTCCAGGTGATCGGCAGGGAGATGGCCAAGTCGGAGCGGAACTACGCGCGAGGGCAGATCTCGCGCTGGGCCGACACGCTTCACCAGATGGCGCGCATCCTGTCCACCGTCGAGGGCCGCAAGCACCTGGTGCTCTTTTCCGAGGGCTTCGACGGCAGGCTCCTGTTCGGCCGCCAGCCCGACTTCACGGACGAGGAGTTCCGGCGCGAGACCGACCTGATCGAGCGCGGCCAGATCGCCCAGGTCGACACCGACCAGCGCTTCGGCAACACCCAGCTCCAGACCCAGGTCCACCAGATGCTGAGCGAGTTCAACCGGGCCAACACGGTGATCCACACGGTCGACATCTCCGGCCTGCGGGCCGACTCGATCGAGGAGAACCGGATCCGTTCGGTCGGCCGCGACGCCCTGTTCTACCTGGCGAACCACACCGGCGGCCAGGCGCACGAAGACGCGAACG
The DNA here is from genome assembly GCA_022826745.1 of Thermoanaerobaculia bacterium. Classification (GTDB taxonomy): domain Bacteria; phylum Acidobacteriota; class Thermoanaerobaculia; order Multivoradales; family Multivoraceae; genus Multivorans. Next base: position 44,528 of record JAJDUI010000033.1, read on the forward strand.
ACTTCGGCGCAGAGCTGCGGGAGGTGCTCGAGTCCTCGACCGTCACCTATCTGCTCTCGTTCCAGCCCTCCGACCCGGGCGACGCCGGCGACCACCACCGAATTCGGGTACGGGCGCGGGCGCCCAAGGGCGCCCAGCTCTCCCACCGCATGGGCTACTACACGCCCAGGCCCTACGGCGACCTGCACCCCATGGAGAAGCGCCTGCTCGCCTCCGACCTGATCGCCGCGGCGGCCGAGCGGGATGACCTGACGATGAACGTCCTGGCCGCGCCGTTCCGGGCCGGCCCGGACCAGGCCTACATACCGGTCATCGTCGAGATCGACGGCGGCAGCCTGCTCGAGGACCACGGGTCGCCCCGGTTACCGGTCGAGATCTACGCCTACATCACCGACGACAAGTCCGAAATGCGGGACTTCTTCAGCCGCGTCGTGACCCTCGACCTGACCGGCCGCCAGGACACCTTCGTGAACACCGGGCTCAAGTACTACGGCAGCCTCGATCTGCCGCCGGGCGAGTACCTGCTCCGGGTCCTCGCCCGCAACGCACTGACCGGCGCCACCGGGGTCGAGACGGTGGCCCTGCACGTCCCGACCTTCGAGAGCGGCGAACCCACCCTGCTGCCCCCCTTCTTCCACGAAGAGCCCGGCGCCTGGTTCCTGGTCCGGGAACAGCCCGCGGACCAGTACGCCAAGACGACGGTCTACCCGTTCACGGTCAACGGCCAGCCCTATGTGCCGTCGGCCGTACCGCTCCTCGCCGGCGGCGTTGCCAGCGAAGCCGAGATCTGTCTCGTGGGTTACAACCTCGGCGAAGGCGATCTGTCGCTCCAGGGCACCGTCCTCGACGCGGACGGCGAGCGGATGGCGGGCGGCGCGCTCAGCCTGCGCGAGCGGACCGTGACGGGAATCCCCGGCCTCGACAAGCTGGTCGCCGCCTTCGATCCGGTCGACCTGCCGGCGGGCGACTACACTCTGAGGGTCACGGTAACCGATCCGGCGACCCAGGCTCGACCGTTCAACTCGATTCCGCTTAGAGTCCTGAACTGAGCGGCAGCGCCGGGGGCCCTCCGCCGCTCCGGAACCCGATCAGTCCATCAGGATCAAGGAGTCCGAGCATGAACGACCACAGTCGTATCGTCTCACCGCTCACGCGCATCCGACGCGTCAGGACCGCCGCGGCGGCGACCTGCGCCGCCGCCCTGCTGCTGGCCGCCGCCGACGCCGACGCCCAGCGCAACCGTCGGCGCCAGGCGGACGCCCAGTTCAGCGACGCAACCACCGTCACGGTGGTCGAGGTCCCGGTCCAGGTGATCAGCAGCGGCGCGCCGGTGCGCGACCTCACCGTCAACGACTTCGAGCTCCTGGACGGTCGCAGGCAGGTCGAGATCACCGGCTTCGACTTCGTCGACCTGTCGCTGGTCGAGGGCAAGCCAACCCAGCAACAGATCCCCGTCGCCGCCAGGCGGCACTTCCTGCTGTTCTTCGACCTGTTCTTCACGGCCCCCGACTCGGTCGGCCGTGCCCAGCAGGCGGCGGCCGACCTCGTCTTGACGTCGCTGCATCCGACCGACCTGGTCGCCGTCGCCGTGTTCGACACCCGGCCCCGGCTCGTTCTCGGTTTCACCTCGGACCGCAGCCAGCTCCGGCAGGCGATCCGGTCGCTGGGCCAGGTCCAGGTCGGCGAAACGGTCGTGCGCGACCCGCTCGGCCTCGTCATTTCGGACATCGGCTCCGCTCTGGCGGCGGGCGACGAAGTGGCGGGCGGGGCGCAGACCGCTGGCGGCATCGACGCCGGCGCGATGCTGGCCGAGACGCAGCGTGAACTCCAGAACCTCCAGGAACAGGCCGAGCGCGGAAACGAAGCCAGCAGGATCGCCGCCATGACCCAGGGGATGAGCGCGCTTTCGGACTGGATGGCGTCGGTCGAGGGCCGCAAGCACGTCGTGTTCCTCTCCGAAGGCATGCCGACGAGGGTGCTGTACGGCAACCAGGGTCTGACCGAGGCAGATCGGGAGGCCCTGCTGGCCGACAACGAAGCCGTGTTGCGGGGCCAAACCCAGGAGGTGGATCAGCAGAGCACGTTCGGCGATTCCTCCGCCCAGAGCGCGATGGAACGCATGCTCAGACAGTTCCGTGAAGCGAACTGCACGATCCAGGCGGTCGACGTCAGCGGTCAGATCGCGGGCGAGGCAGCGAGCAGACGCGGTTCCCTGCTCCAGATGGCGAAGGACACGGGCGGCGAGATGTTCTCGAACTTCACGAACCTCGGGGACGCGATGGACGAGATGCTGGAGCGCAACAGCGTCACCTACCTCCTGGCCTTCCAGCCCGGCAACCTCAAGCCGGACGGCAAGTTCCGCCGACTCCGCGTACGGCTCAAGGACGCTCCCCGGGGCACGCAGGTCGTCCATCGTCCCGGCTACTACCCGCCCAGGACGTACGACCAGACGAGCCCGTTCGAGCGCGCGCTCGGCTCGGCCCAGGCCGTCATGGGCGGCGTCGAAACCGGCGACATCGACGCCGCCGTCCTGGCCACCGGCTTTCCCGCCGACAGCGGCAAACCGTATGCCCCGGTGCTGATCACGGCCCGCGGCGAGGATCTCCTGGCCGGCGTGAACGGCGACGTCCTTCCGATCGAGATCTACGCCTACGCGCTGGACGAGAACGGCACCGTGCGCGACTTCTTCTCCACCCGCATGGGCCTCGATCTGGCGCAGGCCGGCGCCGCCATCCGCCAGAGCGGGATCAAGTACTGGGGGCACTTCGACCTCGATCCCGGTCTCTACTCGGCGCGGGTCCTGCTCCGCAACGACGTCACCGGGCGCCGGGCGCTCGCAACGGCCGTGCTGGACGTTCCCGGCGACGGTCCCGTACTGCAGCCACCCCTGTTCCCGGAACCGCCGACGAAGTGGCTGCTACTGCGCGAGGACGCGTCCGAGCAGCGGCAGGACGTCGCTTTCCCCTTCCTGCTGGAGGGCGCGCCGTTCATCCCGGCCGCCCGGCCCGAGGTCGCCAGCGGCGGCGAGGCGCAGATCAGCCTGGTCGGCATGAACCTGGCGGCCGGCTCCGTCTCGGTGCGCGCCCAGGTCTTCGGTGCGAACGGAGAGGCTATCGCCGGCGGCGGCGAGATCGTCCTGGAAGCGAACCAGGCGAGCGGCGGCGCCCTCTCCCGGCTAAACGGGAAGTTCGTCGCCGGGAACAGGCTCGAACCCGGCGACTACACCTTGACCGTCACCGTGACCGACGCGGCGAACGGGCAGCACTCGTCATCGACGCCGATCCGAGTGCTGTAGACCGCCGGGACGACTTCGCGCCGAGGCGGGTGCCGGTGCGCCGGCCTTCCGGCCGGCTCCGGCTGGCGGTTGCTACGGACCGCAGAACGCCTTCAGGTCGCTCACCGCCGCCGCGGTCTGGCCCAAGGGGTTGCCGTGGGTCCACGGCGATCCGCCATCCGGCGGACGGACCTCGATGTTGAACGCCAGGTCTGTCACCGGCGCGACGAATACCCATCTACCGCAGTTTCCGGCGGGCGGTTTCAGTACCTTGATCAGCACTTCGGCGTTGTTCTTGTCGAAGAAGTAGAGGATGGCCGACTGCTCGGAGTCCAAGCCGTAGTCCTTGACCGGGGTGCTTGACGGCTCGCCATCCTTCAGGAACTCGACGCACATGGCGACTTCGTAACCACCCTTCATGGTTGCGACCGGCTGAGGTTCGCAGTCAGACCTCTCTCCCGCGGTCAGCGCATGCTGAATGGAAGCCGGCCGGAAGCCGGCATCCACCAGGTCCACGCCGTCCCGCGGGTGTCCAGCCGTCACGACGCCTTGATCCCCCGCAGCCACGGTTCCGGCAACGAATGCGGCGTCCGGATCACAGGGAAAGTGCTTCAACGCACTCGCAGTTGCGGCATCGCCGCCGCCGCGCGGGTTCCTGTGCTCCCAGAATCTGTCGGTCCCCACTTCGTCGATCCGCAGATTGAAGGCCAGCGTCGTGACCGGAGCGACGTACACCCAGAGGTAGTCGCTGATCACGCAGGCGTCCAGCACCTTGACCAGCACCTCCGCGTTGTCCCGGTCGAAGAAGTACAGGATGCCCGACTGGTCCGACTCGAGGCCGTAGTCCTTCGCGTCCTCCTTCACGATCGGACCCACGCCGCCCTCCAGGTACTCGACGCACATGCTCACCGTGTAGCCGTGCGCGAACGTGATCAGCGGCGCGCTCGGCACACAGTCGCTGAAGTCCGTCGACGGCAGGACGATGGTCACCGGGTTGCTCGTGGAACGGCCGCTGTCGTTGAAGGCCCGCACCCGGAAGTCGTAGCGTCCGCCCGGAGTCAGTCCGGTGATGTCGGCGGTCGTGGTGTTCGCAGGCAGGGTGGAGTCCGTCCGCCAGCCGCCACTGTCGTGGCGGAGCTGGACCTCGAAGCCGGTCTCGTCGCCGGACCGGTCCACCCAGCTCAGACGCACACTCGTCGGACCCGTCGACATGCCGGTCAGGTCGCCCGGCGCCGTCGGCCCGGCTCCCGGCGGAGGCGGCGGCTCCGGATCTGGTCCCGCACCTCTTGGCAGCGCGTCGCTGTACCGCGCAACGATGCCGACCGTATCCCGGAGCGCACGCTCGTTCTCGCGCTCATTTGCGATTCCGAACACCGCGTTGCGGCCCTCGATTCTCGGCTGAACCCGCACCGTCGAAAACCACGGTTCCGGCCGTCCGCTGCCGTAGCTCATGATCGTGTCCCTGTCCGGAATGTTCGGATGCTGTCCAGTGAACCAGGTGTGTCCGAAGGCGAACGGCTGGACCGAGACGTTGTTCCGCCGATCCGCATCCGTCCAGTTGCTTCCCGCGTTCGGCGGATCGTGGTTCGCCCCCAGGTTGTGGCCGATCTCGTGGGCAAAGGTCTCGTCGCCACAGCCCTGCATCACCGTTATGCCATAGCCCAATGGCCAGAACGACCTCCAGGTCTGGCCCTTCTGCAGCACGTAGGCGATTCCACAGACGTTGCGGATCTCGGCGGTCGTGAAGAGATGGACCAGGTCCGCGTTGTGTTCGATGCGCAGATCCTGGATCTCCCGATTCAGGCGGAGCCGGTTGAGGACGGCGCCGCCCCCGCCCTCGATGCTCAACGAGGCCGGAGCCTGCTGCAGATGAGCCAGACGGGCGACGACGTCCAGTTGACCGTTGCGGAACACGGTGTTCAGGTAGTCGATCGAGTTGTTGATCGTCGGCTCGATCGCGCCGTCGCGAAGGATGTAGCGCTCGCCGGCCGCCTCGCTGTAGAGGATCATGATGTCGATGACGTTGTGATTCGAAGCGCTTGCCACGCCCTCCGGGGCGCCGCCGCGTTGCGCCTCGACCGCGGCCACCGGCAAGGGGCGATCCGGGAACACGCCCCCGGGGCAGTAGTCCTCCTTCGGCTTGCGCGTCATCGTCGACACGTTCTCGATCCGGCCCCGCCCGTTGGGCCGGGCCGAGATCCGGTACTTCGCCCCGCCCGGAACGCCGAAGTGGCCCGCCAGGTGGCCGTTGGCGATCGTGAACACGACACTCTCGTAGTCCGAACCCGCCACCCGGCCGGCCCACATCGCGTCGCCGTCGCCACGGTCCTTGAAGACACTGAGTTCGGCCGCCAACCGGCGGCCGTCGGGAACCTCGACTTCCAGGCGCCGCGGAGCGGACCGGATGAGGTCGATGTCGAGTTGGACCACATACGGCACGACACCCTCGTCCACCACCACGGGGTCGACCATCAGGGGCCCAAGTTCCAGCAGACGCTGGGCCTGGACACTCCCGGCCGTGACCAGCACCAAGAGACAAAAGGAAAGGAACCGGCATTGTCGCCACGCGGCCCGGCCCGGGGAATCCCCGGACCGGGCAAAAGGAGAACCCACCGTGAACACCATCGTGGCGGACCCGGGCAGTGTGGACCTGGCTACCGGCTGCAGGCGAACGCCTTCGTGTCGCCCGCGGTCGCCGCGGTCTGCCCCAGGTTGTTGCTGTGAGTCCACGGCTCACCGCCTCCAGGAGGCGTCACGGCCAGATTGAACGCCAGGTCCGTGACCGGCGCCACGAACACCCAGTGATAGCCGTTCACGGGACAGGCGTCCAGCACCTTGATCAGGACTTCCGCGTTGTTCCGGTCGAAGAAGTAGAGGACGCCCGACTGCTTGGAATCCAGGCCGTAGTCCCGGACCTCCGCACCCAGCGTCTCGCCATCCTTCAGGTACTCGACGCACATGCTGATCTCGTAACCACCCAGCAGGCTCAGGACCGGCTGCGGCTCGCAGTCGGAGGCTTCGCCGGCGCCGATCGCCTGCCGCACCGAGGCCGGAGCAATGCCGGCGTCGACCAGGTCCACGCCGCCGAAGCCAATGTCGCCGCCAGCGTCGGTCAGCGCGGCGCCGGCCGCACCGGCCGCACAAGGGAACGCCGTGACATCGCCCATCGGCGTCGCGGTCACGCCGCCCCGCGGATTCCGGTGCGTCCAGCGCTCACCGGTCGCCGTCTCGTCGACGTACAGGTTGAACGCCAGGTCCGTGACCGGGGCCACGAACACCCAGCGGAAGCCGTTCACGACGCAGGCGTCCAGCACCTTGACCAGCACCTCCGCGTTGTCCCGGTCGAAGAAGTACAGGATGCCCGACTGGTCCGACTCGAGGCCGTAGTCCTTGGCGTCCTCCTTGACGATCGGACCCACGCCGCCCTCCAGGTACTCGACGCACATGCTCACCGTGTAGCCGTGCGCGAACGTGATCAGCGGCGCGCTCGGCACACAGTCGCTGAAGTCCGTCGACGGCAGGACGATGGTCACCGGGTTGCTCGCGGAACGGCCACTACTGTTGAACGCCCGCACGCGAAAGTCGTAGCGCCCGCCCGGAGTCAGTCCGGTGATGTCGGCGGTCGTGGTGTTCGCCGGCACGGTGGAGTCCGTCCGCCAGCCACCCCGCCCCTGCCGGAGTTGAACTTCGAAGCCCGTCTCGTTGTCCGAGCGATCCACCCAGTTCAAACGCACGCTCGTGGGGCCCGTCGACGCGCCGGTCAGATCGCCCGGCGCCGTCGGCCCAGCTCCCGGAGGCGGAGGCGGCGGTTCCGGATCCGGACCCGGATCAGGTCCGGGTCCTCCAGGCAGCGAGTCGCTGTAGTGAGGCGCGATTCCAACAGCAAACTCACGCAAGGCCCGCTCATTCTCCCGCTCGCCGGCGACGCCAAACTCCACGGTGCGGCCATTGATCCTCGGCTGAACCCGCACGGTGGAGAACCACGGCTCCACTTCGCCGCTGCCGTAGCTCATGATCGTGTCCTTGTCCGGCGGGTTCGGGGAGGAACCACTGAACCAGGTGTGCCCGAAAGCGTAGGACCGTATGGCGCTCGTGTTCCGACGTTCCTCGTAGTTGTTGGTGTTCGGTGGATCGTGGTTCCCGCCCAGGTTGTGGCCGACCTCGTGGGCGAAGGTCTCGTCGCCGCAACCCTGCATCACCGTCAGGCCGTAGCCGGTTGGCGAGAATGACGCCGCCGAATCGCCCCTCTCAAGAAGGTAGGCGATACCGCAGACGCCGGAGACCTCGGCGGTCACGAAGATGTGAACCAGGTCCGCCTGGTGCTCGGCGCGGAGAGCCTGTACTTCCTGGTTGTTCGCCATCCGCTGGAGGACCGCGCCACCCGCGTTGGTGATCGTCAGCGAATCCGGCGCCTGCTCGTGGTGAACCAGCCGGGCGTTCAGATCCAGTTGCCCGTTGCGGAACACCAGGTTCAGGTAGTCGATCGACGCCTGCACGGGGGCGTCCACCGAACCGTCGCGGGCCTCGTAGCGCGCGCGGGCGTTCTCGCTGTAGATGATCAGCATGTCGAGATGGTTGTGGTTCGACGCCTGAACGACGCGCTCCGGCGCGTCGCTGCGCTGCGCCTCAATCGCCACAGCGGGCGACGGCCGGTCCGGGACCACGCCGCCGGGGCAGTACTCTTCCTTCGGCTTCCGGTGCATCGTCGACATGTTCTCGATCCGGCCCCGTCCGTCGGGCCGTGCCGAGATGCGGTACTTCGGCCCGCCGGGCACGCCGAAGTGGCCCGCCAGGTGATCGTTCGCGACGCTGAACACGACGCTCTCGTAGTCCGAACCGACCACCCGGCCGGCCCACATCGCGTCGCCGTCGCCGCGGTCCTCGAACACGCTCATTTCGGCGACCAGCAGCCGGCCGTCCGGCGCCGGCACCTCCAGGCGCTGCGGAGCGGATCGGACGAGGTCGATGTCGAGGTCGATCGCGTACGGCACGACACCCGGTTCCGACACCACCGGCTCCACGATGGCAGGGCCAAGGTCCAGTAGACGCTGCGCCTGGACGCTCGCGCCCGGGAACAGCAGGAAGAGACAGAACGGCAGAAACCGCCGCTGTCGAAAAACGGCCAGACCGCGGGATCCCGCGGCTCGGCCCACGTGAGAAACAGTCATGGAATCACTATAGCGCCGGGCAGGCGCCGGCCCACCAGGACTCAGCGAACGTCGACGCCGCCCCTGAGGAACGACTGGCGGCCGCCGAGGTCGTCCCGCAGGCCGATGCCCAGGTCGTGGTAGCCGCCCTCCATCGTGAGCTCCAGGCCGTAGCGCCAGGTGCCGCCCTCGATCTCGGCCAGGCGGTCGGCCGGCACCGCGATGTTGAGATCCGTCCGCTGCGGTTCGGTCGTGTGGTCCTTCTCGTCCCGGGCCGCCATCCAGAGCTGGATGCGGCCATGGTGGACGCCGTCGCGCGGGATGAGCGTCAGGTCCTCCCAGGCCACTTCGAGCACGAGGGGAACGTCGTAGTTCCCGTCGGGCCGGCGCTTCGGCGGCAGGTTGTGGAGCCGGACGGCGAGCGGGTTCTCCAGCATGTTCAGGTGCAGGGCCGACAGGGTCCCCTCGATCATCCGGGACTCGAGCGTCTTGTCCCGGTAGCCCTTGCGGTAGCGGACCTCGGCGCCCCGCGGCCTGTTCTTCCAGATCACCTCGATCCGGTGGTACGCGCCCCCGCCGGCCAGATCCGGCATGTAGCCCAGAGCGTAGTAGTTGCGGAAGTCGGCGGCGACCTGGAGCAGGTCCGGCGTCACCCGGTTCGTGTTGAGGATCGCTCGGCCGCCCGTCTCCTCCGACATCAACTGCAGCGGACTCTGGAGATTCGTCCGGATGATCGTGTCGATCTGGGCCATCTGGCCGGGCAGACCCGCCACCGCGCTGTCGATCGTGCCCTGCGAGTAGACCGTCAGGCCGCGCGCGTCGATCGTGTAGAAGCTGACCCGGTTCGCGTTCGCCGACGCGGCAAGCTGCTGGAACCGCCGCGACATGTCGTACTCCGTCATCTCGATCAGCGAGACCGCCTGTTCCCACACGCCGTGGAGGAAGTAGAAGATGTCCTCGCCGGCGATCATCGGGATGCCGTCGGCGACATAGACGACCGCCTTGCGGCCCGGAGCGGCCGACAGGTTCTCGACCAGACGCATCAGGCCGTCGATCGACATGTTCGTCTCATTGCGGACCGACCCGGCGTAGTTGATCAACTGCTCGCGGGCCAGCACCGCGCTACCGCCGATCAGACCGCCCTGCCGCGCCGCCTCGATCCGCCGTTCGTTGTCCGTCCGGTTCTCGATCTCCGTGTTCACGTCGTTGATCACCTCGAACAGGTCGCGGCGCTCGCTGTTCCGGTGCACCCGCTGGCCGGTGAACTCCTCGAGTTCCAACAGTGCCCGCCGCACCTGGTCGCGATCGTTCGTGAACGGCATCCGCAGGTTCAGGTAGCGGTCGAAGCTCGCGAGCATGATCCGGTCTTCGGGCCTCAGGTGCTCCCGGATGAATGCTCGCAACTCGCGCATCACCCGGTTGCGGTTCGGCGGCGTCAGGTTCAGGTTGTCGATGTAGAAGACGACGTGGAGCGCCTGTTCCGGCGGCACGGTCACGGGTTGCCGCGCGGCCGCCTCCCGTTCGAGCGGATCGGCGGGAAGCGGTGCGAGCAGCGGTTCCGCCTTCAGCTCGCCGCCGCGGCGCACGAGGAGCTCGTCGCCCTGCTGCTCCACCGCGTAGAAGTTGCTGATCGGCACGGAGCGTCCGTCGACCCGGAGTTCGAAGTCGTCCGGGCCCAGGCCCAGCACCGGTTTGCCGTCGGCGCCCGTCACGTAGACGTCGACGTTGACGACCTCGACGTTGACGACCTCGACGAAACCGGGCCCCGAGGGCGCGCGGACGTCGCCGGGCTGGGCGGCGGCGGGAAGCGAGGCCGCGAGCCCCAGGAGAACGGCGGCCAGCGGGTTGATCGAGCGAGGGATCGCGGCTGAGTCCGCAATGGTCATGGTGAGAGCCTACCGCTTAGCTGCCGCAGCGGGCAGGGAGCGGAGTTCGTCGCTGTCCGGCCAGCGGCGCAGGGCTTCCGCGAGCACCGCCTCGGCGGAGCGGTCGTCGCGCACTGCGCGCAGGGTGCGCACGGCCTCCACGTAGGCGGCCGGCACCGGGTTGACGGTGACCATCTCCTGGAGCGTCCTGCCAGCCTCGGCGGCGCGCCCTTCGATCGCCAGCAGGAAGGCGAGCGACGAGTAGGCGCCGAGCAGGCCGCGGTCGAGCGCGATCGCCTCCCGGTGCGACGCCTCCGCCTCCACCGGCCGCGAGAGCGCTCCCAACGCCGTCCCGCGATGGAGATAGAGACGCGCGAGGACGGAACGGTCGCGGCGGTCGCCGAACTCGGCCAGCGCCTCCTCGCTCTGGGCCAGCGCCTCCTCGAAGCGGCCCTGCGCGTTCAACAGGCTCGTTCGGACGACAAGGGGCGCGATCCGAGGCCCCCGCCCGGCCAGGGCCCGCTCCAGGTGCTGCGCCGCCGCCGCCAGGTCTGCCTCGGCGAGCGCGGCCTCAGCGAGGAGCTGGGGAGCCAGCGGCGAACGGTCGGCGACGGCCAGGGCGTGCTCCCGCGCCTCCCCGACCCGGCCCGACCGCAGCAGCAGTTCGGCGACCTTGATCCCGGACGCCGCGGCATCTCCGCCGGACACATCAAAGGCCCGGCGGTAGGCATCGAGCGCTGCCCCAGGCCGGCCACGGCGCTCCAGGATCTCTCCCAGTTCGTGCCATGCCAGGACGAGCCGCGGCTCGGTCTCGAGCACCGAGCGCAGCGCCGCCTCGGAACCGGCCAGATCGCCTTCCGCGCCGAGGCGGACGGCTCGCGCCAGGTCCTCGACCGCGCCGATCCGGCTCTTCGGGTCGGGTAGAGGGCCTTCTCCGGCACCGGCGCCGCTGGAGAGGTAGCCGAGCGACTCGAGCCGCCGCCGGGTCTCCGGATCCTCCTCCGACGGCGAGGCGAGCGACCGGTCGATCGCGTCGAGCGCCGCGCGCAGCCGGCGCGCCGCCGCGCGCTCCTCCTGGATCACGTTGTTCCGCTCGCCCGGATCCTCGGACAGGCGGAACAGCTCCGGCTCGGGCGAGTCGATGAAGTGGAGGTCCCCTTCGACGACCGAGCCGAGATCGCTCCAGCCGAAGTGAATGCGGGGATAGACGCTCTCGGAGACGATCTGCCGGAGCGTTGCGTCCGGCGCATCCGCGCCGAGGCCAAGCAGATCGGCGCCGGAAAGGCCGGCCGGCCACTCCAGTCCGAGGAGCGAGTGGACCGTCGGCGCCACGTCGCCGAGCTGGGCGTTGGCGGCGACCCGCTCCCCGGCCCGTTCGCCGCCCGGCAGCTTGACGATCAGCGGCACCTGGAGCACTTCCCGGTAGACGAGGATCAGGTGGTCCATCTCGCCGTGGTCCATCAGGCCCTCGCCGTGGTCGGAGAGGAGGATCACCAGCGCGTCCCGGTAGAGGCCCCGCTCCTCGAGCCGGCGGACGAGTTCGCCGACCACCGCGTCGGCGGCGGCGACCTCGCCGTCGTAGGGATCGTCGTAACGGTCCGCAAAAGGCGGCGGCGGGTTGTAGGGAGCGTGCGGCTCGTACAGGTGGAGGAACAGGAAGAACGGAGAACGCCCGACGTCGCCGAGCCAGCGCGAGGCCGCGTCCAGCGTCTCCAGGCCCGGCCGCTGCAGCTCGCCGAAGTCGCGGCCGGTCTCGAACCGGACGCCGTCGTCGTAGACGTCGAAGCCGCGTTCCACGCCGGTTCCGGCGCGGAGGACGTAGGAGGAAACGAAACCGCCGGTGGCGTAACCCTCCGCGCGCAGTGTCCCGGCCAGCGTCGGGATCCCCTCGTCCAGCCGGTAGCCGGAGTTGTCCCGCACACCGTGCTCCGGCGGCAGCAGCCCGGTGAACACGCTGACGTGCGACGGCAGGGTGACGTTGACGTGCGTGTAGGCCCGCTCGAACAGCACGCCATCGGCGGCCAGGCGATCGATAGCCGGCGTCTCGACCCCGTCGTAGCCGTAGGCGGGCAACCGGTCCGAACGCAGGGTGTCGATCGAGATCAAGACGATGTTCGGACGCGCCGCGCCGGCGGCCCGGGCGTCGTCCCGGGCCGGCGGGGCCGCGCAGCCGAGGAACACGCAGCCGCACGCGAACGCGATCGCCGCGGCGCGGCTCACTTCAGTTCGAGCGTCCGGCTCGCCGCCTGCGGCAGGCCGGCCACTTCGCCGACCGGAGTCCACACCTCGACCGTCTCGCCGTCCTCCTCGACCTCGGTCACGTCGACCCAACGCGCCGCGCGCAGTCGAACGACGACTTCCAGCTTGCCGTCGGCGGGCGCGGGCCGGCCCTGCTCGGACGTCCAGAAGTTGTAGAGGGCCACTTCCTCCGACTCGCCCGGCTCGATCACCTGCAGGAAGAGCTGCTGCTCGTACACGGGCAGCGCCCGGCCGTTCAGCTCGACGTCGAAGCCGAAGCTGTAGACGGCGCGATCGCCGTTGTTCTCGACCGTCGCGACCAGCCGGCACAGGGTCTCGGGACCGGGCGCCGCGGGCGCCACCTCGAACCCGGCGAGCAGGACCTCCGGAGCGTCGTCGTCGGCGCCGGCCGGCGAGGCGACCGGCAACTGTCCCAGAACCGACAGGGCCATGACCGCCACTGACGCCGCTGACGGGCGCCGTGACGAAACCCTGGCGCCGGAAGCCCCGGCGGCAGCCCCCACGTTGGACACCCCATGGATAATACTGCCGGGGAGACCCCCATCGTGTCCCTCAACCTCATGCTCCGCCTGACGGCTGTCGTGGCCGGCCTCGTCCTCCTGGGCCCGGCCGGGCTCTCCGCGCAGCTCAACGAGGAGGACGACCCGACGCTCCGCCTCGCGGACCTGCCCTCCGCAGAAACGCGGTCCGAGCCGGCCTTCTATGACCGCCTGCGACGCCTCATGTCGGGCAAGCCGAAGGCGCGGAAACGGGCCGCCAAGTCGCTCGTCAGGGCCGACGAGTCCGTCCTCATCCCCCTGGTCGACGCCTACTTCTTTTCGCCGAACGACGCCCGTCCGGAGCTGCGGCAGGCCCTTGAGGGGCTCTCTGGCAAACAGTTCGGCAGCCGCTACCGCAACTGGTTCGAGTACGTAGGGGGCCGCGAGGACCTCGACGCGCCACCCGGCTACACCGCCTGGAAGGGAGAGCTGTTCTCCCGCATCGACGCCGCCTACCGGCGCATCCTGAGCCCAGAAACGACCATCCGGCTCCGACTGCGCGAGGTCCAGTGGGGCGGCGTCCCACTCGACGGAATCCCGACGATCGACGATCCGGAAGCGATACCCGCCGACACCGCCCGCTTCATGCGCGACACGGACACCGTGTTCGGCGTCAGCCTGGGCGGCCAGCACCGCGCCTACCCGGTCAAGGTCCTGAGCTGGCACGAACTGCTGAACGACACGGTCGGCGGCCGGCCGATCGCTCTCTCCTTCTGCACTCTCTGCGGATCCGGGATCCTGTACCTCGCGGAGGACGCAGGCGGAACCCGCCTGCTCTTCGGCACTTCGGGGTTGCTCTACCGCTCGAACAAGCTGATGTTCGACCGCGCCACGCTCAGCCTGTGGAGCAACCTGACCGGAGAGGCGGTGGTCGGCGAGCGAGCCGAGGAGGGGGCGCGACTCACGATGCTGCCGATGACCCTCACCCGCTGGGACGCCTGGCGGCAACGGCATCCGGACACAACGATCATGCGCCCCGATCCGGCCGTGGCCCAGCGCACCGGCTACCGCTACATCGAGGGCGCCGCCGACGAGGCCCGGGCCGGCGTCGAGTTCGCGGTGTGGCGGCGGAGCGACGCCCTGGAGCGGAACGCGCGGGTCTACGCCCTGCGGATCAACGGCGAGGCGAAGGCGTATCCGCTCGACAAGCTGCGGGAAGAGGTCCTGGTCCAGGACACCCTGGGCGGCCTGGAGATCGTCATCGTCCTCGACGCCGCAAGCGGCGCCGTGCGCGCGTACGAGAGCGGCAGCCGCGCATTCCGGATCCCGGGCGTAGCCCCGGTTCGCCAACTTCGCGCCGAGGACGGAACTGCCTGGCGGCTGACCGAGGAAGGGCTGGCGCCCGCCGCCGGCGACGACCTGCTGCCCCGAGTCCCCGGCCACGTCGCGTTCTGGTTCGGCTGGTACGCGTTCTACCCGGAGACCGGGGTTTACTAGTCGGGAACGACCGTCGGCGGGCCCAGTAGCCGACGCAATTCACCTGCGGCCCGACCCTCCTGAACCGCCGCCGAGTCGCCGACCACAAGCAGCGCGATCCCGTCCATATCGATGAACCGTTGCGCAACGCGCCGGAGGTCCGTGACGGTCACCGTGCCTAGCCCGCATTTTTCACCGCGTGATCCGGTTCGGCGTTGTCGGGGTAGTTGCGGAGCTGTATTGGAGCCGAGTGGATCGGTCCGTCGGGTTTGGCGGATCCGTCGGTTCGGATCGGCGTTTCTGGGGGTCTATGGCCG
>JAJDUI010000006.1 GCA_022826745.1 Thermoanaerobaculia bacterium
CGGCCATAGACCCCCAGAAACGCCGATCCGAACCGACGGATCCGCCAAACCCGACGGACCGATCCACTCGGCTCCAATACAGCTCCGCAACTACCCCGACAACGCCGAACCGGATCACGCGGTGAAAAATGCGGGCTAGCCAGCTGGCTGAGCCTCCATCGCCGTGTCGCGAGCGGCCAGGTCGCGATGGCCGCCGGTCACGTGCAGGTGGAGTGCCGACAGCGCGGGCACGACGAACATCAGGATGGCCGTCGTAATGACGATGCCGCAGCCGAGCGAGGCGGCGAAGGGGACCAGGAACTGCGCCTGGATGGCCGGTTCGAGAATGAGCGGCGTGAAGCCTAGGAATGTGGTCAGCGAAGTCAGCATGATCGGACGGAAACGCCCCTTCGCTCCTTCGACGATCGCGACCCGCGCGGGCGCGCCCTCGCGGAGTTTCTGGTCGATGAAGTCGATCATGACGAGCGAGTCGTTCACCACGACGCCGCTGAGGCCGAAGATCCCCATGAAGGAGACCGCGCTCATTTCGATTCCGAGGATCAGGTGTCCGAGGATGACGCCGATGAATCCGAACGGAATGACAGCCATGATGATGAAGGGCTTGGTGTACGAGCGAAGGGGGATCGCCAGCAGCGCGAAGATCATCAGCAGGGCAATGGCGAACCCGCGGTACAGCGAGTCCACGGACTCGAGTTGTTGCTGCTGCTCCCCGCCGAAGCTGTAGGTCAGCTCGGGATCGGCGGCGACGAGCTCCGCGAGGATGGTGTCTTCGAGGATGCCGTTCGCCTCACCGCCGGAAATCACGGTCGAGTCCACGTCCGCGGTGACGGTGACGACGCGTTGACCGTCCTCGCGGCGAATCGCGGGCGGCGACGTGCCGGAACTCAGGCTCGCCACCTGGTGGAGCGGAACCTCGGCCCCGTTCGGCGTGCGGAGCAGGTATCTCTCGATGTCGGTGATCGCGTTGCGTTCATCGGCGGGTAGCCGGACGTAGACCCGAACCTCTTCTCCGCCGCGCTGTACGCGCAGCGCCTCCGAGCCGAAGAAGGCGTCGCGTGCCTGTCCGGCCAACTGGTCGACCGTTAGTCCGAGGGTCTGCGCTTCGGGCCGAAGCTCGAGCTGAATCTCCGGAACCCCGGGCGTGTGGTCCGAGCGGATGTCGAAGACGCCACCCAGTTCCTGCAGGCCGTCCACGACGGTCTCGGCGGCGTCGACGAGGTCCGTCGGCTCAGGGTGGGACAGCACGGCCGCGACCGGGCTGCCGAGGTCGATGATCTCGCCGCTGAACGTGATGCCGCGCACGTAGGGCAGAACGCCGACTTCCTCGCGCCACGCCTGGACGACCTCGCCGCTGGAGATCTGTCGTTGCTGGGCGCTCAGCAGCTTGAAGTCGATCGTGGCGACGTTGGCCTCCGGATTCAGGCTGGGTTCCGGGCTGAGGCCGCCGCCTTCGACCCGCGGCCGCTGGCCGATGGTCACCGTGACGCCCGACAGCAGCGGCGGCGCGTCCGGTGGCCGGTCACTGGAAAGCCGCTCAATCACCCGGTGGCCCGCCGCCTCCAGTTCCAGGGCGACTTCGTACGTTCGCTCCGCCGTCGTGCCGTCGGGCATCTCCAGACTGGCGGTGGCGAAGTCCCCCTCGACCACATCGGCGAACGTCGTCGGGACGATGCCGGCCGGCAGCAGGGAGATGCTCAGGACGAGGAGCCCGACGGCGCCCGCCATCGTGACAACCGGCTGGTCGGTCGCGAACTGAAGTCCCCGATCGAGGGGGCCCTGGACGAACCTGTTCAACCCGAAGTCGACTCGACCCTGAATCCGCTTGATGAACCGCTCGACAGGGTTCGTCGGCGCGCTCGCCGGGTCGCGTAGATGCGACAGGTGGTTGGGCAGGACGAAGACGGATTCGACGAGCGAGAACAGCAGCATCGAGATGAGGATGATCGGCAGGGCGCCCCAGATCTCTCCGATGCCGCCAGGGATGAAGAGCAACGGAACGAACGCCGCCACCGACGTGAGGACGGCGAAGGTCAACGGCACGACGATCCGTCGCGTGCCCCGGATCGCGGCAACGACACCCGGCGTGCCGCGCCGCCGTTCGGAGTAGATGTGGTCGGCCACGACGATCGCGTCGTCGACGACGATGCCGATGGCGAGGACGAACGAGAACAGGGAAATCGTGTTGATCGCGAGATCGAGCGCGAACATCACGGCCAGGGCGCCGATGCCCGAAATGAGGAGTCCGGCAGCGACCCACACCGCAAGCCGGATCTCCAGGAACAGACCCAGCGCGATGAGAACTAGCAACAGCCCCAGAACACCGTTCTTGAGGAGGAGGGCCGCGCGCTCGGCATAGGCGGAGGACTCGTCGTTCCAGATCGTGACGCCGACGCCGTCGGGCAGGGAGGGGATCACTTCGTTGGCCACGTGCTCCTGGACGGCGTTGGCGACGCTCATCACCTTCTCGTCGTCGGCCCGGTAGACCTCGATGAAGACCGCCGGCTGGTCCTGGTGCCGGACGATCAGGTCGATGTCCTGGAAGCCGTCGTGGACCTCGGCGATCTCCCCCAGTCGCAGCACGGTGCCGTCGCTTCGGCTGAGGACGACGATGTCCTCGAATTCCTGTTGCTCGTAGCGCTGGCCGAGGGTGCGGACCCGCACCTGCGATTCGCGCGTATCGATGCTGCCCGCGGACAGGTCGAGCGAACTGCGGCGTACCGCGGCGGCTATGTCGTTCAGGGTGAGCCCGAGAGCCCGAAGCTGCCGCAGCGGCACCTCGATCGAGATCTCGTAGTTCCGCACCCCGCTGATCTCGACCTGGGAGACGCCGGAAAGGGCGGTGAGCTCATCCTCGATCCGATGCGCCAGCTCCTTCAGTGAGCGCTCCGAGACGTCGCCATAGACGATGAGGCGCATCATGCTCTGGCGGTTCGTCATCTCCCGGAACTGGGGGCGCTCGGCTTCGCCCGGGAAGGACTGGATCCGGCCGACGGCGGACTTGATCTCGTCCATCGCCTGCCCCATGTCGGTGCCGGACTTCACCTCGACACGGACGGAAGCCATGCCCGGAGCCGCGATCGACTTGACCGACTTCACGTCGTCCAGGCCGCTGACCTCGTCCTCGATCTTGACGACGATGGACTCCTCGACCTCCTCCGGCGTGGCGCCGGGGTAGGCCATGGAGACTTCGATCTGGAAGAAGGGCACCTCCGGCCACGCCTCCCGCTGGAGACCCGTCAGCGACACGACTCCCGCGGCGATGATCGCCCACATCAAGAGGTTCGCGGCAACCCCGTTGCTCGCCATGTAGGCGATCGGCCCGGGCCGCTCGCCGTGGTTGCTGCCGTTGGAAGTCACTGAGTTCGGCAACTTTACCGCGACGCCGGTACGCCTCAGCCGAGCGCGGCGGTCCAGAACGCCATCATGTCTTCATGGAACGCCCGCGCCTGGTTGCCGGCGGTACCGATTCGGGCGCCCCTGCGGCCGTAGGGCGACTTGACCTGGTAGATCATCGCGTCGCGTTCGGTGAAGCCGGGATCGGCCTTGCCGGTCACCGGATGAACGAGCGCCCCGTCGTCACGGACGTAGATCGTCGGGGCGCCGGGGCTGGTCGATGCTTCGGGGACGAGTTCCACCGGCGTGTCGCGGTCGAAGCTGTGGTGGGTGTCGGGGAAGAGCCGGAAGCTGGCGTCGCATCCGCAGAGGGTCATCGCGTGCATGTGGGCCTGGACCTGGAGGGGCAGGCACCACTCGTCCAGGTCGCCGATGACGGAGCGCACGACGGTGCCACCGACGTCGGGCCGCAGGAACTGCATGCCGGACCACGGGTAGGCGGCGTAGACGGCGGCGAGTTCGGACGCCCGTTCGGGGCCGACGAGCGGCGCCATGCACGCCGCGGAGAGCACTGCCGAACCGCCGCGGCTGTGGCCCTGGGCGCCGATGCGCGCGGCGTCGATGTCCGCGTGTTCAACCAGGACCGCGGCGGCTGCGAGCACGTCCCAGGCGCTGGCCGCGAACGAGTACTGCGCCTGGTTGGCGACGGTGGAGGTCACGCCCCGCGTGCCGAACGGGTCGATCACGCAGCAGGCGATCCCGGCTTCCGTCAGCAGGTCCGCCTTGGCGACGTGCGACGGTGCGACTCCCAGGCTGCCGGGCACGACGATGACGACGGGCCACGGGCCTTCTCCCGGCGGCAGGAACAGGCTGCCGAGAATCTCCGTCGTCGGCATGGCGTCCGGCTCGGAGATCGCCTGGTGAAAGCCCGAGGGGTCGGCGGTCGGGATGCGGAGCGTCTCGCCCGCGATGCCGTTGCCGAGGACGACCGGTCCCTCGGTCAGGCTGACCGTCGTACTGCTGCTCGTTGGCACGTGATCTCCTCCTTGGCCGTCGAGATTGCTGAGGCTGGCAGCTTACGCCCTTGTGAGGAGATGGCCACCCGAGCGGAGCCGGCCTTACGGCCGGCGCGTGTTTCTGGCCGCCTTCGGCGGCAGCCGGCGAGGGCGCCGGCGCACCCAGTGACCGGAGCCGGCGAGGGCGCCGGCGCACCCAGTTCCTGCAACACCGTTGTAGGATCGGGCGACCCATCGAGGAGACAGCCACGCGCGGAGGGAAGTCAGTTCTGCCCATGTGTCTGGCGCTGCTGATCCCGGGCTTCGTCCCGGGCGGCGCCGGCGCTGGATCGTTCGAGGCGGACACGGCTACGCTGTTCGAGGCGTCGTGCCTGACGTGCCATGTCGGAACGGAGACGACGCCGCTCGACCTGACCTCCCTCGGGCACGACCTGGCCGACCGGGAGACCTTCCGGCTGTGGGAACGGATCTTCGATCGCGTCACGGAAGGGGAGATGCCGCCGGCCGGCGCACGCAGGCCGGCTCGGCGCATCGTCGATTCGGCGCTCGATTCCCTCAGAGACGCGCTGCTCGAAGCGAACCGGGCCGAGCGCGCCGGGCAGCGGACGCCGCTCCGCCGGCTCACCAGGTTGGAGTACGAATACACGATCCAGGACCTGCTGGGGATCGACCCCGACGTCGCCGCGAGCCTGGCCAACGGCCTGCCGGAGGAGACGGACACCGGCGGTTTCGACGTTGTGGCCGAGAACCAGGGCATCTCGCCGCTCCACGTCCGCAGCTACCTGACCGCGGCGGCCGGCGCGCTGGACGAGGCGCTCAGGGCCGGCCCGCGGCCCGAGACGCGGACGGTCGAGATCGACTACTCCAAGTCGCCCTATCTGACCGGGAACTCGAAGGGCAAGTATCTCGGCGCCGGCATCGTCAAGATGGTCGACGACGCGGCGGTCATGTTCTTCGAGGGCGGTTCGACCTACACCTTCCACAGCATGACGGAGGGCTTCCTCGTCGAGTTGCCGGGTCGCTACCGGGTGACGCTCGACGTCTACCCCTACCAGGCGACGTCGCCGATCACGCTGACCCTCTTCCACGGCAATCAGCAAGGCGTAGCGACCGCAGCGCTGAACAGCCTGATCGGCTCGTTCGACCTGGTGGAGCCCCAAGGCCGCGTCGTCGAGGTCACGCCGTACCTCCGTCCACGCGACCTGGTCGCTCCCTCGCTGGCCGACGCCTACCGTCCGCCCGACGACAAGGTCTCGTACTTCGCGCCGGAGCGCAACGTCCAGGACTACCCCTGGGAAGGCATCGCCTTCCGGACCATGACGATCGAGGGGCCGCTCTTCGACGAATGGCCGCCGCGCAGGGCCCGCGAACTGCTCGCCGGGATCGAGTTCGACGAGGCCGGCGAGCCCGTGCTCACCAAGGCGCCCTACGAGCACGTCGTCGACGTCGTGGCTGGCTTCGGGCCACGGGCATTCCGGCGGCCGCTCTCGGAGGGCGAGCTCGGAACCTACGCGGCTCTGGCGAAGCCCGCCCTCGAAGACGGACTGCCGTTCCTCGAGGCCGTCCGCGAGCCGCTGCGCGCGATGCTGATCGCTCCGGCGTTCGTCTACCACGTAGGTAGCCAGGGGACGGCGCTGGACGACTTCCAGATCGCGACGCGGCTCTCCTACTTCCTCTGGCGCTCGATGCCGGACCGGGAGCTCTTCGACCTGGCCGCCGCCGGCCGCCTGTCGGACGGCGACGTACTGGCAGGCCAGGTCGACCGGATGCTCGACGATCCGAAGAGCGAACGGTTCATCGAGGACTTCGCCGGCCAGGCGTTCCGGCTCTACGAGATGAACGCGACGACGCCCGACAAGGCCCTCTATCCCGAGTACGACAGCCGGCTAGGACAGGCGATGGCCCGCGAAACGCGGCTCTTCCTGGCCGAACTCGTGGCGGAGAACCTCAGCGTCGGCAACCTGATCGATTCGGACTTCACCTTCCTCAATCGCCGCCTCGCCGAGCACTACGGCATCGATGGGGTCACGGGCCAGCACATGCGCAAGGTGGCCATCCCCGAGGACAGTCCCCGCGGCGGCCTGCTGACCCAGGCGAGCATTCACAAGATCACCGCCAACGGCACGACGACGTCGCCCGTGCCGCGCGGCAACTTCGTGCTCGCGAACCTGCTCGGCCAGCCGGCGCCCCCGCCGCCCGCCGGCGTGGAGGGTCTCGAACCGGACACCAGGGGCGCCACCACGATCCGCGAGCAGCTTGACAGGCACCGCACGGACACGGTCTGCAACAGTTGCCACCGCAACATCGACCCGCCCGGCTTCGCGCTCGAGTCCTTCGACCCGATCGGCGGCTTCCGCGAGGCGTACCGCATCCCGGGCGAGGAGGGCGCCGGCGGCTACCGCGAGGGGCTTCCGGTCGACGTGACCGGCACGACGCCCCAGGGACAGGTCTTCGTCGGCATCGAGGAGTACAAGAAGCTGCTCTACGGCAACGAGCTCGAACAGGTGGCGCGCCATCTGGCGTCCCAGTTGATCGCCTTCGCCACCGGCGCTCCCGTCGAATTCGCGGATCGCGTCGACGTGGAGAGCCTTCTGGGCAAGGTCAAGGACGAGGGCTATCCCCTGCGCAGCATGATCCGGGAGGTCGCGAAGAGCGATCTCTTCGCCAATCTCTAGGTACCAGCAGCAGTCACTCACGGGAACACGACATGCGCAAACCAATCGACAGACGCACCTTCCTGCGCGCCTCGGGCGTGGCGCTCGCCCTGCCCCTGCTCGAGACGATGCAACCGTCGCTGCTTCATGCCGCGAGCGCCGGGGCGCCACGGCGGATGGTCAACATCTGCAACACGCTGGGGATCTACCCGGAAGCGTGGCTGCCGAAGCAGACCGGCGCCGGCTACGAGACGACCGAGTACCTGCGGATCATCGACAAGCACCGTGAGCACTACTCGCTGTTCTCGAACTACTCGCACGAGGACCAGACCGGCCGCCAGCCGCACAACTCCGAGGTCACCTTCCTGACGGCGGCCCGCGGCCCCGGCCGGGACGGGTTCAAGAACACGATCTCGATCGACCAGATGGCCGCCAACCATCTCGGCTACGTGACGCGTTTCCCGTCGGTGACGCTTGGGACAGCGAGCGGGCAGAGCCAGTCGTACACCGCGAACGGCGTGATGATCCCGGCGGAGATCAGCCCGGCCAGGCTCTTCAGGAAGATGTTCCTCGCGGGCGAGCCGGAAGAGGTCGAGCGCGAAACCCGCAACCTGGCGAGCGGCGGCAGCATCCTCGATCGGGTCAGGGCCGAGGCCTCGGCGCTGCGCCGCCGCGTGAGTTCCGCGGACCAGGTCAGGCTCGACGCGTACTACGCCGCCGTGCGCACGGCGGAGCAGGAACTGAGCGAGGCCGGGGCCTGGCTCAAGCGGCCGAAGCCGGTGGTCGAGGAGGATCAGCCGACCGACATTCCCGACAAGGCGGACCTGATCGGCCGCGTCGGACTGCTGTTCAACATGGTTCCGCTGATTCTCGAGACCGACTCGTCGCGGGTAATCAGCATCATGATCCAGGATCACGGCGTCGTGCCGCAGGTCGAGGGCGTGAACGGTTCCCATCACAACCTGTCCCACCACGGTCAGGACGAGGCGAAGATCGCCCAGCTCAAGAAGATCGAGACCGAGATCATCGGCGAGTTCGACGGGCTGCTGACGAAGCTGAGGGAACGTGGCGACAGCAACGGCCCGCTGCTCGAATCGACCACCGTGCTGTTCGGCTCGAACCTCGGGAACGCCAACTCCCACGAGCCGAAGCACCTGCCGATCCTGGTCGCCGGCGGCGGCCTCAGCCACGGCAAGCACCATCGGCACGAGGGTGAACACGACGCGCCGCTCAGCAACCTCTACGTCACGCTGCTGCAGGCGATGGGGGTCGAGACGGACCGGTTCGGCCAGAGCACCGGCTCGCTGACCTGGTCCTGATCGACCCGGAATCTGTTCGGGGCGGACCGATGGAGCGGCCGGCGCTCGCGGGCGTCCGCGTCCTCGAACTCGCCGGCGGCGTAGCTGCCGCCTACTGCGGACGACAGTTCGCGCTCTGGGGTGCAGACGTTGTTGTGCTGGAGTCCGAAGGCGGATCGCCGCTTCGCCACCTGGGGCCGCATGCCAGGACCGGCCGGGGCGCGGAGTCGCTGCTCTGGCAGACAGTAGCCGCGAACAAGCGGGCGATCTCTTTGGCGCACACTTGTCCGGATAAGGAGGCGCTCCTCGACATGCTGCGGCGAGCCGACGTTCTGGTGACCGACTGGACCGACGCCGACCTGGACCGATGGGATCTCAGCCTCGATGATCTGCGAGACCGGCTCCCGGGCCTCATTCTGGTGTCGGTTTCCCCGTTCGGCCTGGACGGCCCGTTCGCCGGCCTCGTCGGCTCGGAGCTCGTGGTCCAGGCTCTGTCTGGCTATGCCGGCCTGAACGGTGAGACGGAGCGAGCGCCGCTCAAGGCGCCCGGCCACATCCTCGGCCATGCCTGCGGTGTGAGCGCCTTCGTGGCCGCGCTCGCGGCCTTGATCTCCCGTCTCGAGAGCGGGCGCGGGCGGCTCATCGAGGTCTCCGAACTCGAGACCCTCACGGCGATCCTGCCGCTGCTGCGGATCGAGTACACGGGCGAGCATCCGAAGCGCGAGGGCGGTCCCTCGACCGGGGTCCGGGCGCATCGCTGTCGCGACGGGTGGGTCACCTTCATCCCGCCGCCGGACGATCAACTCGGTGAGTACGGAGAAGCGCTCGGTGTCGCGGAAGATGAATGGCCGCCGCTTGTGGATGGCGAGGACCTGGCGAGCCGCCGGGCGAAGCTGCTTCCTCTTCTCGCCGGCAAGGTGCGCGACAAGGCGGCTGACGAGGTGTTCCACGCTCTTGCGCGGCGACGCGTCGTCTGCGGCAAGGTGGCGAGCCCCGCGGATCTGCTGGCGGATGAGCATCTGGCGGCTCGGGGCTTCTTCCAGACTCTCCATCATCCGGAGCTCGGTGTTCTCGCCTTCGCGGGGCCGCCGGCGACTCTGGGGCGGACCGGTGCGGCACCGCCGGCACCGGCCCCGCGCGCCGACGAGAAACCGCGCGCCACGGAACTTGGCTGGCCGCCCGTCGAGACACGCGCCGCCGGCACCGGAGAAGCCGATGGCCTGCCTCTCGCGGGAGTGCGGATCGTCGATCTCACGCAGGCCTGGATCGGGCCTTTCGCCGTGATGCTGCTCGCGGACCTCGGCGCCGATGTCGTCAAGGTCGAGTCGCACAACCGACCGGACGTCTGGCGGCGCTGGGTGGCCGATCCCTTCCCGGCGAACGAGAACGCCGCGGTCGAGAACTCGAGCCCGCTCTTCAACAGCGTCAACCGGAACAAGCGCTCGCTTTGCCTGGATCTGAAGACGGCCGAGGGCCTGGACCTGCTCCGGCGGCTGATCGGGGAGGCGGACTGCGTTCTGGAGAACTACACGCCTCGGGTCATGTCCAGGTTCGGGCTCGAGTGGCAGAACCTGGCGAAGACGAACCCGGGTCTCGTCATGACGTCCTGGTCGGGCTTTGGCAAGACGGGGCCCCTGAGCGACTACAAGGCGAACGGGACGTCCATCGAGGCGCTTGCCGGCTGGGACTGGCTCCACCGGTACCCGGGTGGAGAACCCATGGTCATGGGCTTCTACCAGGCCGACGCGATCTGCGGCCTGCAGATGGCCGCGACCACCCTCGTCGCCCTCTTCCACAGCCGGTTGACCGGTCACGGGCAGGCGGTGGACGGCAGCATGCTGGAGGCAGCCACCGGCTACCTGGGCGAAGTGCTCCTGGACGCCGCCCTGGGCGGAGAACAGACGCCCCCGGGCAACGGGGATCCGGACCACGCGCCGCACGGCGTCTATCCGTGCGCCGGGGACGACCGCTGGATCGCCCTGACGATCGACTCCGATGAGAGTTGGCGGCGGCTGGCGGCGGCGTCAGGTCGCGAGGACCTCGCGGCCTCGGTGTTCGATCGGCAGCCCGACCGCATCGCCAATGCGGAGAAGCTGGACGAGGCGTTGGCGGAGTGGACGCGCGCCGAGCAGGCCGAGCACCTGATGGAGCGTCTGCAGGCGGCTGGCGTCGCCGCCAGCGTCGTGCGTTTCACTCCTGAAGTGATGGCCTGCGGCCACCTCGAGCGCCGGGGCTGGTTCCGCAGAATCGATCACCCCGACATGGGCGAACACCGCTACAACGGACACCCCTGGCGGTTCGCCGGTCTCCCGGAACGCTCCGACTCGCCGCCGCCCCGCCTCGGCGAGCACAGCCGCGAGGTGTTGAGGGAGCGTCTCGGTCTGTCGGATGATGAGGTCGACGATCTGTTCGAACGCGGCGTCACCGGCGCCGTGCTGACCTAACGCTGCCGAGTGTCGGTGCGCCGGCCTTCTGGCCGCTGGGTGCGCGGGTCTTCCGACCCGCTGCCGCCGAAGGCGGCCAGAAGACGCGCCGCGAAGCGGCGACCGTTCACCTACGGCCGATAACTCGGCCCTGTCGCCGGCCCGAGCATCTCTGCCGCCACGACCCGCCGCGCATCGCGCATGAAGTCCACCAGCAACGGCCGCGTGTCCCGCGGGTCGATGATCTCCTCGACGCCGAAGGCGTGGGCGTTGCGGAAGGGCGAGGAGATGGCGAACAGCCGGGCCTCGATCTCGGCGCGCTTGGCCTCCGGGTCCTCGGCTGCCTCGATCTCGCGCTTGTAGGCGATCGCGGTGCCGCCCTGGATGTGCATCGAGCCGCCGTGGGCCGAGGGCCAGGCGAAGCGCCGGTAGAAGCCCTGGCCGCGCCAGTGGAGGCCGCCGGCGACGCCATAGAGCTGGCGAACGACGAAGCAGATGTACGGCGTCCGGCTCGTGTTGAGCGCCGTCACGACCCGGGCGCCGGCCCTCACGATGCCCAGGCGTTCCTGCGCAGGGCCGACCGAGAACCCCGGCTCGTCGGCGAAGTAGGCGAGCGGCAGGTGGAAGGTCTCGCAGAGCTCCAGGAGACGGAGCATCTTCTCGCCGGCGGCGATGTCCATCGAACCGCCGTTGAAGCACGGATCGTTGCTCATCACCCCGCAGGGAATGCCGTCGACGCGGGCGAGGCCGGTGACGCGGGCCTGGCCGTAGTACGGGCCGATCTCGAAGAAACTGCCCTCGTCGACGACGGCCTCGATGATCGCGTGCGGATCGTAGGTCCGGCGCCGGTCCTGCGGAACGACGGACAGCAGCGACTCGGCGCGCCGGTCCGGATCGTCGTCCGGCGTCTGCTCCGGCGGCGCCTCCCAGATGCTCGAGGGCAGGTACGAGAGGAACCGCCGCACCTGCGCGATCGCGTCGGCCTCGTCCTCGGCCAGGTTCATCACCACGCCGTTCTTCACCTGAGTGCGCTCATCGCCCAGCTCTTCCTTCGTGATGCGCTGGCCGGTCGCCTGCTCGACCACCTTCGGGCCGGCGACGAACACCTGGCTCGTGCCCTCGACCATCACGCTGAAGTGACAGAGGCAGGCCTGCACGGCCGGCAGACCGGCGACCGAGCCCAGCACCGCGGAGACCACCGGCACGGTCTGCAGGAGGTGGCTCGACACGTCCGTTCCGGCGCCTCCGGGCAGGTAGGTCCGGCCGATCTGCTCGAAGGTCTTGACGCTGCCGCCGGTCGCATCGAGAAGCCGCACGAAGGGCAGCCGGCTCCGCAGCGCGAACTGCTCTGCGAAGCGGCTCTTGTTGCCGATGTTCGCGTCCGAGGCGCCGCCGCGGATCGTGAAGTCGCCGCCCGAGAAGGCGACCTTGCGGCCGTCGACCTGCACCGTGCCGACCACCATGTTGGACGGCTTGAGCGCCGCGACCGAACCGTCCTCCCACGTCGCCGTGCCGGCCAGCGCGCCGATCTCGTGGAAGGTGCCCGGGTCCGCGAGCAGGTCGATGCGCTCCCGCACCGTCAGCTTGCCGCGGCCGTGCTGGAAGGCGACGCTGTCGGCGCCGCCCATCTGTTCGGCCATGCGGCGCTGCCGTTCGATCTCCCTGACGTCGTCGTTCCAGCTCATTCGTGCTCCGGTTGGTCGGGCGGGATTCTCTCATTCCGAGATGCGAGTGTTGAATTTTCAGCACTCATCGGCTATGGTGTCTCCAGCCGTTGCGATGAAGACGCCGCAACCACGGTTCTCGACAGACGACGTGGTCATGAACGGACCGCCCCAACTCAGCAGCCGAGAGCGCCAGGTCATGGACTGCCGTCGCCGCGGTAGCTGGCCGTTGGAGACGGTTGCTTTGTGGTCTGCCCTAGTACTCACCGCAGGCTTCCCTGCGGTGCTGGGAGGTCAGGGTCCGATGTTTGAACTCCAGGGGCCGATCGTTCTGCCCCAACCCTTGGCGCTAACCGCGGACGTTCGCTGGCTGGACGAAGATCAACTGCTGCTCGGAGTCGAGGGATCCGGCGTCTACTCCTGGCGCATCGGAGAGGACGAAGGCACACTGGAAGCCTCGCTGGCGGGCGCTGGCTATCACCGTGGCTTTGAGAGCTATAGCCGTGTCGGCGGCAGCAGTTCAGGAAGCGTGGCCTTCGCCGGCGGCCTCTTCGGCGTCTATCTGAAGAGCAGAGGCGACTTCGAGATGCTGAAGGCCATCGAGATCGTCGGCGATGTGGACCGGCGCGGTGACCGGACAGCCGTGGTTGGCCTCAGCCGCAACGAAGAAGGCGACTGGGAGGATCACATCGCCTGGGTCTTCAAGGACGGGGAGTCGGAGCCGCGGACGCTCCTGCCTACTCGGGACGGCGGAGAGATCATGGGCCAATGCTGGCACGCTCAGGTGTCCGTAGTCCGGCTCATCTCCGAAGAACGGGTCCTTGTAGTGCCTGGACTCGAGCCTGGGGTGTTCGTCTACGACAGGGCGGGTCAACTGCTGGAGAGCCTGAGCGCGGACACCTTCGCTGCCGACGCGGGTTGTGGGCTGGAAGAAGGAGAGCGATCCCTGCTCGGGAACGCTGCGTTCAGGATTGAGTGGATGGCAGGCCGCCGAGTGATCGACGAGCTCCTGGCCGACGAGGCGGGAAACGTCTACTTCTTCGTGCGTCACGTGCCCGGAGGTCCGGAGAGCATCGTGCTGGAACCCCCGGAGTCCGGCGCCGACACGCAACCGGCTGCGGGGGCTTCCGGGCAGGTGACCGTCGTTAGCGGCAGGACAGATGCCGAGGGCGCCACAATCCTGACGACCGTCAGGGGCTTCACGAGGGGTGCCGAGAACCACTCGTCAACCTATGACGCCGCCCATCCTCCCCTCGGCAGAGTGTGTTGGGACCTTGTCCAGGCTCGTGCCGAGGAGTTGACCGCCGTGACCACGCTTCCCTGTGCCGTCGAATCGGAGTTCGCCGATACGCGGCTACGGGCCGATCTGCGCGGAGACAAGGCCGTCGTCCTCCTGACCGGGTTTCTCGGCGCGCTGGCGCGGCCGGCAGCGGTGTTCGAGGCTCGTCTGCGACCTCCCGGGCGCTGAGTCCACGCGGTTCAGCTCATTCGTTGCTCCGGTTTCGAGGGCAGGGATTCTCTCACTCGATCGGCCTGTTGAATTTTCAACACTCATCCGATAGGGTGACCTCACCCCCCATTTTGTAGGTGCTCCTTCGGGGCGCTGAGATGGGTTCTCGGAACCACGAAACGGATGAGTGAAGTGCTCGTGAACGAACTGCCCCGACTCAGCAGACGAGAACGAGAGGTCATGGATATCGTCCACGAGGCTGGTACCGCGACGGCGGCGCAGATCCGCGAGCGCATGGCCGAGCCGCCGACGTACTCGGCTGTCCGCTCGGTGCTTCGAATCCTCGTGAACAAAGGGCACCTGGTGAGTGAGCAGGACGGCGCCCGCTACCTGTATTCGCCCACGGTCCCGGCTTCGCGGGCGCGACTTTCAGCCATGCGGCACGTCGTGAAGACGTTCTTCGGTGGCTCGGTGGAGGGGGCGGTGGCCACGCTGCTGGAACTCGAGGACGCGAGGCTCAGCCGGGAAGAGCGGGCTCGCATCGAGGCGCTCATTGACCGGGCGTCGAGGGAGGGCCGGTGACCGATCTCCTCATGACTACGGGATGGTCGGGTTCGGCGGATCTCATCGTTCGGGCGACGGTCGTCTTGCTGGTGGCGCTGGCTCTTCAGTGGTTGACCCACAGGGGACCGGCACTGACGCGCCACAACTTGTGGACGCTCACTTTCGCGCTCCTGCTGGTTCTACCCGGCCTCCGACTGTTCGGCCCTTCCTGGGACGTGCCGGTGCTTCCCAAGGCCGGCAGGCCGGCCGACATGCGGCTTGAGTTGCCGGCGCCCGCAGTTCCAGCCTATGCGGCCGCGCCTGCCAGAGAGCTTGCGCCCCCGGTCGTTGTCGCTCCTGCCGCAAGCGGGGGAGTGGAATCCGGTACTTTCTGGAGCTTGACCAGGTTGGCCTTCGCAATCTGGGCGACCGGCTGTGGAGTGGCGCTCCTCTCCGTAGGAGTCGGGGTCGTGCGGTTCCACAGGCTGGCCCGTGTCGCGCTGCCGGTGGAGAACGAAGCCTGGCTCCGGCGGTTGGAAGCGCTACGGAAGCAACTGGGCATCCGCGCCGACGTGCGGCTCCTCCAGGGTAGGGAAGTCCTGACTCCCATGACGGGAGGCGTGTTTGAGCCGGTCATCCTGCTCCCGGCTTCGGCGATTGGCTGGTCTGAAGCGCGGTGCCGCATCGTTCTTGCTCACGAGTTGGTCCATGTCCGCAGACGAGACGCTCTGCGACAACTCGCGGGCCGCCTTGTCCTGGCCTTCTATTGGTTCCACCCCCTGAGCTGGGTGGCGTCGTGTTTGGCTACCGCGAGACGTGAGGAGGCCTGCGATGAGGAGGTCCTGCTGGTTGGTGTCCGACCGTCGGAGTACGCAGGGCACCTCCTCTCCTTCGCTCAGGATAGGGCTCCAGTTCGGGCCGTGCTGTCCTTGCCGATGACGGGGCACTCACGGTTGGAGGGCAGAGTCAAGGCCGTTCTCAGACCCGATCGGGGGCGCCGTGGCGACGCGGTGGTTGCTGCGGTTGCCGCCTTGAGCGCCGTCGTCCTCGCCGGAGTCGTCGCCTCGGTCGTCGACCCGATCCGCCAGGAGACGGCGCGTCACACCGGGTCGAAGATCGGCGACGCAACGGACTGCTCGTCCGCTTCGGCTGCGGACCGACCTTGTGGCCGTCTCTTCGTCGCGCCCGTGCTTGAGAGTGACATGGACCAGCAGATGGCGAAACTGAAGGCAGCGGTGAGCGCGTGGGACCTCGAGTCGAAGCGGGCGCCAGTCGGTCGTCACGCCAACCTCGGCCGTTGAGCCCGTAGATCCGTGCCTGTCCCGCCCCCGATCCTTGCCGAGCTTCTTGTAGATCAGCGACAGGTGGGCCTTGTCAGCCTCGATGCTAGCGGCGCGATCGTCGGGACGAATGCGCTAGGGCGCGAGATCCTTCGCCAGGACGCCGGCCTGTGTGAGCGCGATGGGAAGCTGCGAACTCAGCGAGTGGAGGATGCCGAAGCTCTGGAGTGTCTCTTGGCGCCGGCTGTCGGCGGCCAGATGGAATCCGGGTCCGCCGGGTTCGCGGCTGTCCGTGGGTGGCCGAGCTGGCGTCCGTTGACCGTGTACGTAAACAGAGCGAACGGTAGCTGTCCGGGCGTAGCTGCCATCGTGGTGGTGCTGGACCCGTGGCGGCGGATTCGGCTGAGACCTGAGCAAGTCGCCAAGTCACTCGGATTGACGCCTGCCGAAAGCCGGGTCGCAGTGTCCCTGGCAGAGGGACTGACCATTCGCGAGATCGCGGAAAGCACGAACCGCCGCGTCGTCTCTGTCCGTTCGCTTGTTCAGCAGGCTCTTTCGCGGACCTGGACTTCAAGGCAGGCGGATCTGGTCAGACTGGTGCTGTCCAGTTCCCACTTGCCGGTCGCGCAGTCTGGCGAGACGGGACCGGGGGATGACGGCAGATAGCTCCGTCAGGCATCGATCTCCACTTCGGTGACGCGCCCGCGGTCTACTCGCACGATCCGGGAGCGCTTGCCCCAGCGCAGCGTGTAACTCCCGACAGGGAGATTCGAGATGGTCTCGCCGACCTGAAAGGTCCGTGCACCGCCGAACCAGAGACGTAGGGCACCGAGGTTCCAACCGCCAGGACCGGTGATCTCGACCGGCGCTCCCTGCGCGCCGCCTGTAAGTACGAGCGTCGACGTTGACTCGAAGGGAGCTACTTCCACTCCTTCGTCCAGAGCCTGGCGGAGGTCCTGCCAGTCGCTCAAGACCCAATGCCCGCTGGCACTGCACGCGACCCGGAGTCGGTCCGAGAGCGGCGGAGAGAGCTTCTGTCTCGCCACGCCGCCGGCGACGCGCACGACGTGCGACACGCCGGTGTCGGCTTCGATGAAACAGAGACCGCTGTCGCCACCTTCGAAGTAGATCGCGACCTCGTCGCTCGGCGGATTGTCGACGAGGACCAGGTCCACTGCTTCGCTACGGCCGGTCCGCAACTCGACATCGACGAGGGGTGAGCGCAGATCCCGCAGTCGCGCACGCAACTGATACGTACCCGGAAGCAGTCCCATGATCTGGAAGCGCCCGACTTCGTCCGCGACCACGGCCCGTCGGCCCGGAAAGACATCCACCGTCGCGTTGGTGGCCGCTTCTCCGTCCGCTCCGGTGACGATCCCGACCACGGACACGCCACCGTAGTCGAGATTCAGTACCACGTCGCCCCCCGGGGCCTCCGGGATCTCGACCTCCCTGACGTCCTGTTGTCCCCCGGAGAGAGGCATCCAGATCACTTCCCAGTCGCCGGGGAGCACCGCCTCGATCCGGTAGCGGCTCTCACCGTCCAGGATCGCCTGTCTTTCCTTTGGCCGGTTCGATACCACTTGCGTCCGCGGCAGGGGTCCTCCGCGGGTAATGAGACCGCCTTCAGGCAGAGCCGCCGGACCCTTCTGCTGCCACAGCAACATCCCGTTTCCCGGCTGCTCGCCGATCGTGACCCGGCCTGTAACGGCGACCGTGCTCCGGTCGCAGCGGATCGAAACTCCGCCAGTCTCGTCCTCCTCATTCCATTCGCACACAGGCACGCCATCCTCAAGAACCTGCAGGGCAAAGGCGCCGTCCGGCACCCTCTCGACCGAGGCCACGCCATCGACGAGAGGGGCTCGAATGAGCTGCCGCGGATTCCCCACGAGCCCCGTGTCGACAACGACCTCGCCCTGGTCCACGTCGGATCGAACGCGGACGTGACGTCCCCGGGACAGCTCCACTGTCCCCGCGTCGACCCACTCCACTGCCTGCGCCTCTACATCGAACTCCATGGGTGCGAATCCCTCTGCCTCCACCCGGAGGGTCGAGACGCCGCCGTCCAGACCGAACAGTTCGAAGTAGCCCTCAGCGTTCGTGGTCACGCGGTCGACGCTGCCGAGCGCCCATGCCATCAGTGGTCCCATCTTGGACGAACGCACGCGGGAGACCGATGCAGCTGCCACAGGTGTGAACTCCGGGCTGACGACATGGCCCGAAACCCAGGCCGAGGTCGAGGCCGCGACGATTCCCAGATTCCGTACCTCTCCTGCCGACCCGCTGACGCTGAGACGCCTCGATCCGGCGTTGCCGGCGGACAGCTCCAACTCATAGGCGCCGGCGGGAAGATCGATGGAAAACGAGCCGTCCGCCGCGAGTGGCCGGTGGCGGCTCATGTTGTCGGTCTCGCGCCGAGCCACGAACCGGCCACCGACCGCGGTCGTGAGCCCGTCGGCGGCGACGTAGGCGCCCTCGACGGTGAACGCCGGTTCAAGTTCGACGAGGTAGGGCTCTTCGACCGTCCACCCTGTCCCTTCCGGCAAGTCGACGCTGACCGAAAGGTAGCCCTTGGCGGTGACCAGCAGGTTCCGTCCGAGGACCAGGTCCACCAGCACGGCGCCATCTTCGCCGGCGGTCGCCCACTCGCCTCCTGACGGCTGGACGGAGGCGCCGCGGACGGGCAGCCGGCTGTCCCGGTCGACGACCGTGAGCCATACATGCTCGGGCGACGCAAGCAAGATCGAGCCGAGGTCGATCGACTCTTCAAGGTCCAACTGCCGGGAGTAGGCGAGACTTCCGCCTTCGGTGCGCAGGAGCGCGGCCCCCGACGAGAAGCCTGCGAGGCGGAAGCGGCCGTCGGCTCCCGTCTTTCCCGTGTGACGCTGCATCAGGCCGCCGCCGTTCGGAATCCAGGAGAGACCCAGCAACCGCGTTCCCGCAACCGGGTAGCCATCGACGTTCACAGCCACGCCGGTCACCGCGTAGCCGGGGCCCAGTTCGACGGTGTCCGGCACGTCCCCGAGTCTCCTGAAGGCGGCCGCGGCGCGGGAGGGGCTGCTGACGACCACCAGCGAATCCTCGGACTTCGTCATCGCCAGGGTGCCTCGGCCCAGGCCATTCGTGACCTCGAAGCCCAGGAGCTCGGGCGCCTGCCTGTCGGCGAACCGGCCGGGCCGCACCAGAGAGAGACGCGCACCGGCAAGCGGAGATCGATCCGCTGTCACCTGTACGGAAACGCCGCTTGCGGGCATCAGCACGAGTTCAACCGTGTCCTGGCCCGGGAACGCGTCACGCAGGCGGGAGAGCCGTCCTTCGGCGCGAGCCTGCAGCCTCCACCGCCCAGCGCCGCGGGGCAGGCTTAGCACGCCGGAAGCGGCGGTCCAGGTTGGTAGGAGGCCGATCGGCGCTTCTCGCCACATCTCGGCTGGCGCTGCGACGATCTCGACCTCGCCAGGGTGACTCGTGCCGCCGTCGGTAGGACCGTCGCTCGCCTCCGGAGACCTCACCCGAATCGACAGCCGGGCGGCTCTGGGAAGATCGGTCTTACACGCGCTGGCGGTTTCCTCGCCGGGAGCGACGCGGCGCGGAGGGCATGCGGCGTTCCACGCCCAGCAGTGCGTGGGACTGCGATCTCCGGCGAGCAGGTCCGAGGCGTGCGCGCGACGATCTTCGTCGATGCAGACAAGGCGCATCTGGCCGTCGCTGATTGCCGACCTGTCCTGTGCGCCAGCCGGTCCCAGGCTTGCACCGACCGCCAGGATCACGGCCGATGTGGGAAGACGCATGAAACTCAGCTCTCAGGAGGCCGGAGGCGAGCTTCGAAGACCTCTGCCGGCCGCGCCAGCGCGCCGGGAAAGCCGGTGAGGAGGATGACGGCCTTGTCTCCCCGCAGATCGGCCCGCAGCCGCGTATCGGCGAACTCCGATTCGACGGCACAGGGAACCGTGGTTACGGCGGTCAGCTCCTCGGCACGAGCCTGAATGAGATCCCAGCACACTCTGCCGAGGGGAGGATTCGTGGCTCTATAGGCTTCCAGCACGATGCTCTCCGGCCCCCCGGGCACGTGGCGAATAAAGAAGTAGATGTTGCCCGCCTCGTCGGCCAGGAGCTCGTCGATCACTCGGCGGCCTGCCATCCACCCGATCGCGAACGCGGCTTTCCCCAGCAGGGCTCGCTCTCCTTCTTCCAGCCCACAACCCGCATCGGCAGCGAAGGTGTCTGCGCCCAGGCTCTCCAGGAGGTGACCCGCCTTGTCGTAGACGAAGACGCCAGGTTCGAGTCCGGGCACCACAAGGACCCGCTCGTCGGAAAGGAAACGGACTACGGACACCTCGGCGTGCCAGCATTGCCCCATGATCTCTCCGCCGTCCCGAGTAGGCAGGAGCGTCCGGGGTTCCGACTCCCCGTCCTTGAACACCCAGGCGATGTGATCCTCCCAACCGCCGTCTTCGTTGCGGCTGAGGCCAACCACGGCTGTCCGGTCACCGCGCCGGTCCACATCGCCGACGATCTCGATGGCCTTCAGCGTGTCAATCTCGCCTTCACTCTGCAGATAGACACCGAAGAGGCCGCCGGCGAAGGCCACGCCTCCTGAACTGCTCCCACCGACACGGCTATAGCTCTCAAAGCCACGGTGGTAGCCGCCGGCGCTCGCCAGCGAGGCTTCGAGCGTGCCTTCGTCGTCTCCGATGCGCCATGAGTAGACGCCGGCGCCTTCGACTCCCAGCAGTAGCCGACCCTCGTCCAGCCACCGAAGGTCAGCCGTGAGCGCCAGCTTCGTGGGCAGAACGACTGGCGACTCCAGGCGCTCAAACCTCGGACCCTGACCTCCCAGCATTGCCGGGAAACACATGCCGAGCGCCAGGGCACACGTCAGGCCAGCGGCATCCAGCGGCCTATGCCGGCGGAGCCTGCACGCCCCGCGGTGTGGCAACGTCACGGAGTGGGGGCTGGCGGCAGCACCCGAGCTGCTGCGCGCAGGCCATGAACACGCTCAGGTCGCTGCCTCGGATCGAGGGCGTCGAACAAGCCTGGATCTTCCGAACAGGCGCGCTCGACCGGAACGACCTCGCCGATCGGCTGCAGTGACGGGTAGCTCTCGCTGCGATCCAGCCAACCCTCCATACCGGACCACCCTGGCAGAACCGCGGCGAACTCCGTTCCCAGTGGGGGTATCGGACCGCTGCCGTCCTGCTCCTTGTACACGATGACTGAGCCGACGCAGATCGAGCAACCGCCACCCGTCCCGGCACAGGTCATGTACTTGTTCGACCAGGCGGAGTTCGCGTAGTCGAAGCAATCGTCAATCGGACCCGCGGTTGCAGGCGCGACCGCGAGAACACACAAGAAGAGAAGGGCACTCAGCGCACCACCAACCCAACCGCACGTCGTCATCTCCGAACCTCCCGTTGTCTTGAGCCTCCGCTACCGCGGCAGACCTGTAGCGTTCCAAATGCAAGGCTACTTGCGGTGTTGACGAACGGCCGACCCTCATTTGAAGGGGAGCGTTTGAAGGTGAAGAGAGGGCCCGGGACCCCTTGGACCCGGCGGGGACGGAGAAAAAGCCGTGATGGCCGGAGGACACGCGGACCGCGTACCTAAAGGAAGGTGTCGCACACTCGCCGGGTCCTTACGTTTCGAGTTGGGACTTGTGGGTGCCCTCAATTTTCAGGGGGGTATCTGCTCGTGGCGCTCTCTTGCCCCGAGCGCGATAGTACTTGTCGTACTCCGGCTGCCGTCTTCACGGCAGACAAGTAGAGGAATAACGCGACCCCAATCCACAAAGGAGGCAGGACATGGCCGAAGAGGACCGCACGCTACTCGAAATCACGGAGGCGATTCACGGAGGCTACTTCTTGATCAGTGTAAACGGTGACAGGCACCGTTGGCGGTACAGGTACCAGGGGGATCTCATCGTGACCAGCAACAGGACACACAAGTCCATGCAGAATTGTGTGGACGAGATAAAGAAGATGCGCACCTGCGCCACTGCTCCGATCTACGTGGCCGACTGAAGGCTCTTCAACCCGACAAACTCGCAGGTTCTCAGCACCGCGGACTGAACTACGTGCGCCTGGCTCGCTGAGGCATCAGATGCAGGCTGCATCGCGGGCTAGCCTCTCTCAAGCCGCGGCGTTGTTAAGCAAACGCTGGTCGCCAGCACATCTGCGACATGTGTACGCTGTGAACGGGATCGCGGTCGCGGCGACCGGCATGTGCCAGGAGGGGTCTTCGTTCTAGCGGGACTCTTGTTCGAGGAGCCAGACTACATTCGCGGAGCCAGACTACAACTCAGGAGACCCAAAATGGCCCACCAGGATATCACCAAGAATGAACAGGCCGGGAGTGCAGCGTCCGGCACACACAGGCTGATGCTCGCGCTCGTGGGAGCAGGCACAGTCATTAGCGCTGTGGTGTTCGCGGAGTACAACCCCCTCATTATTGGCGTTGGGCTCATACTCCTTCTGGCCGGCGCTGCACCGCAAGCGCTTGGTCCCGCCCTTCCCTGGATTCTCAAGCTGCTTCAGTCGAGAGCAACAAAACCGAAACGTGGTACTGCACAGAACCCATCAGACACCGCCTCACCGGGAGACAGCAAACCAGACGAAGCGGAAGACGAGGGTAATGACGGGCGGGCGTGCGGGGGCAAGCGCTTGACTGGGCGATAACCGTAGGCGGTCGGTAACGGCGGGTGCTTTCGGCAATGGAGGGGGCGGAGTAGGCAGACTCTAGCGCGTTCCCTCAGTTCGTCAGGTACTCCGCGAATCCTCGTTTTCTGGCTAGCGTGACGGCGGGCCTAGCCCAGTCGACATGGAGGAGCTGCTGGTTGGCCTTAGATGTGGCGCGCTGTGGAGATCCAGCGGCGATCAAGGCTGGCGTTGGCGGCCAAGTTCTTTGTTGCCGTTCTGAGAGGGCGTGGCTCGAGAAGTCGCTCTTCTGATAGGGGGGTACTGGAAGGAACTGGCCCGGGAGGATGAGGGTGGAGACCAAGGCCATCCGCAACTCTGATACACGTGCGGGTGGTAGCCTGCTCGGGCGATGCCAAGAGACGCTGCTGTATCAGTCGTCGCGCTTCTGGTGACGGCCGTCTTGGCGGGCTGTAGTGACGCTACCGCTCCGCCCGCCGAGCCAGCCGACCTGGCGATCGTCGGCGCCCAGCTCATCGACGGCACGGGCGGCGACCCCGTCGCCGACGCCGTCATCCTGGTCGACGACGGCCGCGTCCGGGCGGCCGGACCGAGCGACGTCGTCGGCGTCTCCGAGGGCACGGAGATCGTCGACGCCACTGGCAAAACGGTCATCCCCGGCTTCGTCGACCTACACGCCCACTACGGCGGGCCCCTGGAGGCGACCGAGCAGGCGCTGAAGTCGCAGCTCTACTACGGCGTGACGACCACTCGCAGTGTCGGCGCGGACGATCCCGAGAAGGTGGCCCTGATGCTGGAGGCGCACGCCGGACGCCCCGACCTGCCGCGGGCGTTCACGGCGGGGCTCGGTTTCTCCTATCCGGGCGGCTTCAACTCGGGCTTCACGAACACGCCGACGACGGAGGAAGAGGCGCGCGAGATGGTGCGCGAGCAGGCGGCACTT
This sequence comes from Thermoanaerobaculia bacterium, assembly GCA_022826745.1. Taxonomy (GTDB): domain Bacteria; phylum Acidobacteriota; class Thermoanaerobaculia; order Multivoradales; family Multivoraceae; genus Multivorans. The sequence goes on from JAJDUI010000006.1 coordinate 23,255, forward strand.
GGCGTCCACTACACGAAGATGTGGATCAACGAGGTCGCGGAGCCGAACCGCAAGATTCCGCCGGAGATCCGGGCCGCGATCGTCGACGAGTCGACCAGGAACGGGCTTGTTCCCATCGCTCACATCAACGAGGAGGCGGACGGCGTCCAGCTCCTCGAGGTCGGCCTGAACGAGTTCATGCACAGCACGGTGCGAACGTTCGGGCCCGGCGGGGGCGTGCCGATGGAGGACCCGGTGCCCAGCCAGGCGTTCCTGGACCTCTGCCTGGAGAAGGACTGCGCCTTCGCGCCGACGCTGTCGATCATCCAGAACAACTGGCACTTCGCCGAGAACCCGGATCTGCTGGAGGACCCGGAACTGCGGGCGGTGATGAACCCGCGGGTGCTCGAACGGTGGAGCGACGAGGAGACGCGCGCCGCCGTTCTCGCGGCGGACGGCTTCGAGGGCCGCAAGGTTTCCTTCCGGCAGGTGCAGGACTTCGTCAAGACGCTTCACGACCACGGCATCAAGGTGGCGCTGGGCACCGACAGCGGCACCCCGAACGTGCCGATGGGCTGGGGCACACACCATGAACTCGAGCTCTACGTAGAGGCCGGCCTGACGCCGATGGAGACGCTGGTCGCGGCCACCGCAACGGGCGCCGGCCGCGTGCCGCCGGTGGGCGAGGCGGACTTCGGGACGCTCACGGCCGGCATGAGCGCGGACCTGATCGTGCTGAACGCCGATCCGCTGACCGACATACGCAACACGCTCGAGATCGACCGCGTCATGCTGCGCGGCGAGTGGGTGGACCGGGACGGTCTCCTGCCATCGCCGTAGGAAGGCGCAGCAATCAAGGCGGTCAACAGGTTGTCCCCGGCAGCGAACGACTCGGGCAGGCTCCGGGCTGTTCTGTCGTTGCTGCCGCTCTGCGCCTTGCCGGCTCTCCTAGTCCCGGCGCCGTCGGCCGCCACTCTCCGCCAGGACGAGCCGGGCAGGCCGACCCGGACGGCCGCAGTCACGACCGTGTCGGAGCCGATCCTCGTCGACGGCGTCCTGGACGAACCGGCGTGGCAATCGTCGCCGCAGATCGGCAACCTGGTGCAACGCATCCCGACGGCAGGCGTCGCGCCGAGCGAGCGCACGGAGGTCACCCTGCTGCGCGACGCCGACAACCTCTACATCGGCGTGATGTGCCATGACTCCGAGCCGGATGGAATCCTCGCGTCGCAGATGGCCCGCGATGCCGCCCTCAGGTCCGACGACTACGTCGAACTGCTGCTCGATACGTTCCGCGATCAGAGCAACGCCTTCTACTTCGCGACGAACCCCAACGGCGCCCTGGTCGACGGCCTCGTGTTCGCGAACGGCGAGACGAACGAAGACTGGGACGCCATCTGGACGGTGGAGACGGCGCGCTCGGACCAGGGCTGGAGCGCGGAGTTCGCCATCCCCTTCAAGAGCCTGAACTTCCCGCCGGACGGCACGGTCTGGGGATTCAACATCAGCCGGAGCATCCGGCGGAAGTTCGAGGAGGCTCGCTGGGCGGGCGCCCGCTTCGACGCGCAGTTCTTCCAGGTCTCGGAGGCGGGCGAGATCACGGGCCTCGGCGGCCTGGAGCAGGGCCTCAGCCTGGACATCCGGCCGTTCGTCGCGGGACGCTGGGACTATAGCGCCGGCAGCGGCGACGACAGTCTGCGCGGCAAGCCCGGCCTCGACCTGTTCTACAACGTGACGCCCAACCTGAAGCTGACGGCCACCTTCAACACGGACTTCGGCGAGACCGAAGTCGACGCGCGCCAGATCAACTTGACCCGTTTCTCGATCTTCTTTCCGGAGAAGCGGTCCTTCTTCCTGCAGGATGCCGGCGTCTTCAACTTCGCCACGACCGGGGTCGGCCAGCCGGGGGGTATCCCAAGCACCGGAGCGGAGATCTTCCCCTTCTTCAGTCGCCGGATCGGTCTGCTGAGAGGACAGGAGGTGCCGCTCGACTACGGCGTGAAGCTGACGGGCAGGGTGGGCCGGACCGAAGTCGGCGTGCTCAACGTCGGCTCGCGCGACACCTCGGTCGTCGACGACCAGAGCCTGTTCGTCGGCCGGGTCCGCCAGAACTTCTGGCAGCAGTCCTACGTCGGCGCGCTCGTCACCAGCGGCAGCCAGGCCCTCGCGACGGACGCCACCACGATGGGCGTGGACCTCCGCCTGGCCACCTCCGACATCCTGGGCAGCGGCCGGAACTTCGTCTTCAATGCCTGGGGACTCGAGAGCGACAACGAGGGCGTCTCGGACAACGACGCCTCGTTCGGCTTCGCGGCCGCGTTTCCGAACGACCGCTACGACGCCCAGGTGCAGTGGCGCGAGATCCAGGAGAACTTCGATCCGGCGCTCGGTTTCGTTCAACGCAGCAACGTGCGCATGCTGCGGCTGGGCGCCAGCTTCAATCCGCGGCCAAAGGACCAGTGGCTGGGGATCCAGCAGATGTACCACGACGTCTTCTACACGGAGTTCAAGCGGCTCGACAACGGCCTGATCGAGAGCCGGGAGTTCTACTTCACGCTCCTCGACTGGCACTTCCAGTCGGGCGACTCGCTGCACAGCCTGTTCGACGTGAACCCGACCTACGAGCGGCTGTTCGAGCCGTTCGAGATCTCCCCCGGCGTGGTCCTGCCGCCGGGCGAGTACGACTTCACGCCGCTACGGATCTTCTTCAGTTCGGCGCAGAAGCGGCGGTTTCAGGGGAACGTCGGAGTGACGTTCGGCAGCTTCTGGTCGGGCGATGCCGAGACGGTCAGCGTGAGCCTCCGGTACTCCGCGCCACCGCGACTGACGATCAGCGTGAACACGAACCAGACATTCGCGCGTCTGCCGCAGGGCGACTTCATCGCCAGGATCCACCGGGCCGAGTTCAACTACGCGGTCTCGCCCAAACTGTCCTTCGCGAATGTGCTGCAGTTCGACAACCGTTCGGGCAACCTCGGCTTCCAGGGCCGGGTGCGCTGGACGCTCGAGCCGGGGAACGACCTCTTCTTCATCTTCGGCCAGGGCTGGATACAGGAGATCGGCGAACGGGGCACCGACTTCCGGCAACAGGACTCGAGGCTGGCGGTGAAGGCGCAGTACACCTTCCGCCTGTGACAGCATGCGTTCATGAGCATTCTGACCATCCTCATTCTGGCCGGCCTGGTCCTCCTCGCCGTCATCTTCGGCGCGTCGCTGATCGGGACCTTCAACAAGCTGGTCACGCTGAAGAACCGCTACCAAAACGCATTCGCGCAGATCGAGGTCCAGCTCAAGCGGCGGTACGACCTGATCCCGAACATGGTCGAGGTGGCGAAGGGCTACATGAGTCACGAGCGGGAAACGCTCGAGGCGGTGATCCAGGCCAGGAACATGGCGGCCGGCGGACTGGAGCAGGCCGCCGCGAACCCGGGCGACGCCGCCGCGATCCAGGGTCTGGCCTCGGCGGAAGGCGTCCTCACCGGCACGCTCGGCCGCCTGTTCGCGTTGGCTGAGGCCTACCCGGATCTGAAGGCGAACCAGAACATGATGCAGGTCAGCGAGGAACTGCGCTCGACCGAGAACAAGGTCGCCTTCGCGCGCCAGGCGTTCAACGACGCGGTGACGACGTACAACACCTTCAAGCAGAGGTTCCCGGCCGTCATGGTCGCCGGAATGTTCGGCCACGGCCAGGATGCGACGCTGCTCGAGTTCGACAGCGAGGCCATCGCCGAGGCGCCGAGTATCTCGTTCGACTAGTCCGGACTTCCCGGTTCAGGCGGCGGCGCGATGGCCACCGACTTCTTTCAGCAACAGGACGCGGCGCGCCGGGGCACGGCTCGCCTGGTGCTGCTCTTCGCAATGGCGGTGCTGGCGATCGTCGTGGCGGTGGAGTTGGTGCTGGCCGCCACGATGGGCTTCCTCGGTCGCGATCCGGAGACGAACGAGATCGACTGGAGCGCCGTCGCCGATCCGCGGCTGCTGCTCCTGGCCGTGGGCGGCACTCTCGTCGTGGTCGGCGGCGGCAGCCTGTACAAAGTCGCGCAGCTACGCGGCGGCGGACGCGTGATCGCCGAGGAACTGGGCGGTCGGCTAGTGGACGGCAGCACGTCCGACCCGGTCGAGCGCAGGTTGCTGAACGTGGTCGAAGAGATGGCGATCGCTTCGGGCACCTCGACGCCGCCCGTCTACATCATGGACGGCGAGGCGGGAATCAACGCGTTCGCCGCCGGCTTCGCGCCGCAGGACGCGGTGATCGGCGTGACCCGCGGTGCGGCGACGACCCTCGACCGTGACGAACTCCAGGGCGTCATCGCCCACGAGTTCAGCCACATCCTGAACGGCGACATGCGGCTGAACATTCGCCTGATGGGCCTGCTCCACGGCATCTTCCTCATCGGGATGATCGGCTACTTCATCCTGAGGATGTCCTTCTACAGCGGAGGCGGCCGGTCCAGAGACAGCAAGGGTGCGCTGCCGATCATGGCGCTCGGTGCCGGTCTCGCGGTCGTCGGCTTTGCCGGCACCTTCTTCGGCAACCTGATCAAGGCCGCGGTCAGCCGGCAGCGCGAGTTCCTGGCCGACTCCTCGGCCGTGCAGTTCACCCGCCATCCCGGCGGCATCGCCGGTGCTCTGAAGAAGATCGGCGGCTTCGTCACCGGCTCGAAGGTGGAGAACCCGAACGCCCCGCAGGCCAGTCACATGTTCTTCGGCCGGGCGACCTCCGGCTTCAGCGCGATGTTCTCGACGCATCCGCCGCTGGGCGAGCGGATCAGGCGGATCGATCCGTCCTGGGACGGCGAGTTTCCGGAGCTGCCGCCGCAGGTCGTTGGCGCATTAGAAGCGGCCACGGCGCCCGCCGTCGCGGGGTTCGCGGGGGCTGAAGCCGACGCATTGGCGGGGGCGGATCTGGAGAACGCCGTCACCCAGGTCGGCCAGCCGACACCGGCGCACGTCGAGTATGCCGCGGCGCTCATCGGCCGGCTTCCGGAACCGGTCGTCGAGGCGGCCCATGAGCCCTACGGCGCCCGCGCGCTGGTCTATGCGCTTCTGCTCGACCGCGACCCGGGGCCGCGGCAGTCGCAGCTAGCCCACCTCAAGGCGGCGGCGGACGACGGCGTCTACGAAGAGACCGTCCGTCTGGCTCCGCTGGTCGAGGAACTCGACCCGAGACTGCGTCTTCCCGCGGTCGAGCTGGCGCTGACCGCGCTACGCGCCCTGACGTCGTGGCAGTACCAGCGATTCCAGGAAAACCTGCTCGAGCTCGTCGAGGCCGATGATGTCATCGACCTGTTCGAGTGGTCGCTCCAGCGCATCCTGTTGCGAGACATGCAGGTCTCCTTCGGGCGAACGGGGCCGACCAGGGTGCGGCATCGTTCGGCCGGCGCGGTGGAGTCCTCGCTGGCCGTGCTGCTGTCAGTGCTGGCTTACGTCGGCAATCGGGATCGACAAGCTGCCGAAGGGGCGTTCGCTGCAGGGTGGCGAGTCCTGTCGCTGCCGGAGCGGCGCTTGCTCACGCACGAGGAGTGCGGTTTCGCCCCGCTCGATGCGGCTCTGGTCGAACTGGACCAGGCCGCGCCCCAGGTGAAGAAGCGCGCACTGGAAGCGGCGGTGGCCTGCATCACCGCCGACCGGGAGGTCACAGTAGAGGAGGGTGAACTCCTGCGGGCCGTTTCAGCCTGGATCAACTGTCCGATGCCGCCGATCCTAGGCCTCCCGGATCCAGCGCAGTAACTCGCGCGGGCTGGGACGGTTGCCCTGGCTGAGGATGCCGACCTTGTAGATCCTGCCCGCCACCCAGGCGGCGCCCCAGACGGTCAGCGCCATCAGAACGATCGAGGCGGCGACCATCCAGGCGGGCACGTCCCCCATCACGGCTCGGGGGTACATCATGATCGGGCTGAAGAAGGGGAAGAGGGCCACCCAGTTCATCCACGGCATGGTGTTTCCCTGGAACGTCATCATCTGAAGCATGAACGGGACGATGATCAGGATGATGAGCGGCGCCTGGGTCTGGCCGGCTTCCTGCAGATTCCTGCACATGGCCCCGACCGCGGCGAACAGGCTCGAGTAGAGGAAGTAACCGAGCAGGAAGAAGACGACGAGCAGCAGAACGGCGCCGGGGCCCGGCAGGTACTGCCGGAACAGAGCCAGCTCTTCGAAGTCGGAGGCCGCGGCGATCAGGCTTGGCAGTGCAAGGCCCGCCAGCAGAGCCACGCAGGCGATCCAGATCGCTACCTGGGTGAGCCCCACGGCTCCCACGCCGACGATCTTGCCCAGCATGAGCTGCCACGGCCGCAGTGACGAGATGACCAGCTCGACCACCCGGCTCTGCTTCTCCTCGAGGACCGACTGCAGCGTCTGGGCGCCGTAGGCAAGCATCATGATGTAGAGGATGAGGCCGCCGGCGATGCCGGTGATCATGCCGGTGATCCGTTCGGCCTCGGCTTCTTCCGCTTCCTCTTCGTCCAGGCCCACCGGCTCGTACTCCAGCGCGCCGCCTTCGAACAGCCTGCGGACGGAGTCGCCGTCCTCCATCTCGCCGAGGCGCAGGTCGACGATCTCCTCGACGACGGCCGCCCGCATCAACTGCGAGCGCACGCTTCCCGGCGGTTCCTTCCCCCGGTAGGCGAAGACGGCTTCGCTGGCGGTGGTGTCGTCCAGGACGATGTAGGCCTCGAGTTCCTCATCCAGCACCTGCTGATCCAGGTCCTCCATGTCGACTCCGGCAGCGGCGAGATCCACCTCGTAGCCAGCTTGCTCAAGGGCCTGCCGGACCCGTTCGCCGAGCTGTCCGCTCTGGTCGACCAGCACGATCTGCCGCTCCGACTGCTCGGAGAGGACCGCGACGAAACCGACTATCGCCATGATGCCGATCATGAGCAGCGGCATGCCGAGCGTGGAGAGGATGAACGCCCTCGTCTTGACGCGCTCCACGTACTCGCGGCGGATCACCGACCAGATCTGCTTCATGATGCACCTCCCGTCTGCAAGGGGGCATCGTCTTCGGCTGGCTCTCCGGCGTGGCGGACGAAGATCTCGTGCAGCCGGGGTTCCAGCAGCTCGAACCTGCGCAGGCTGACTCCTGCCGCCACGACCTCGGCCAGGATCTCCTCGGGCCGAACCTCATCGCGCAACGTCAGGTGGAGGGCGTCGCCGGCCTCCTCGACCTCGGACACGCCCGGCCACTTGGCGACTGGGGGAGCCTCGCCGTCGAACTCCACCGCCACGGCGCCGGAGCGCTCGCGGCGCTTCAACTCCTTCAGGTCGTCGTCGAGCACCTTGCGCGCCCGCGAGATGAGGCAGACCCGCTCGCAGAGCCGCTCCGCCTGCTCCATCAGGTGGGTGGAGAAGAGGATCGTCTTGCCGCGCGCGCTCTCCTCGAGGACGATCTCCTCCAGCACGTCCTGGTTGATCGGGTCGAGGCCGCTGAAGGGTTCGTCCAGGATCAGCAGTTCCGGATCGTGGAGCACCGTGGAGATGAACTGCACCTTCTGCTGCATCCCCTTCGACAGCGCCTGGACCTTCTTGGACGACCATTCGCTGAGCCCCAGACGCTCCAGCCATTTCTCGGCCCGGCTGCGGGCCAGGGACCGCGCGACGCCGCGGATCTCGCCGAAGAAGACGAGCTGGTCGAGGACCTTCATCTTCTCGTAGACGCCGCGCTCCTCCGGCAGGTAGCCGACCCGGCTGCGGCGGTCGAAGTCGGGTGGGCCGCCGAAGAGCTCCACGGCGCCGCCGTCGGGCAGCAGGATGCCCATCATCATGCGGATCGTGGTCGTCTTGCCCGAGCCGTTGGGGCCCAGCAGGCCGTAGATCGTGCCGGGCTCGATCTCCAGGTCGAAGTCGTCGACCGCGGTGTGGGCGCCGAACGTCTTGCGGACGCCGGAGAGGCGAACAACGGTTCCGTTCTGTGTCATGCGGGCCTACTCCGTTCGTGGGGGCGCGGAGAGGATAGTCCATCGCGCTGGCCGGATAGAGTCGGGCGCCACATTCTCTGGCATACAAGACGGAACGGGAGGACGCGAGATGAAGAGATCACGGCGAAACCTCGGCGCCACGGCGAGCCTGGGTGCCTTCGTACTGGCCTTCGCGACGCTCGCCGCGCCAGCCCTTGCCGAGGAGATCCGTCCCGGCGTGTACCGCACTCCGGACGCCCGGTTCGAGAACCTGCCGGGCTTCGACTTCGAGCCCCACTACCTGGAGATCGACGGCTACCGCGTCCACTACCTCGACGTGGGGCCCGCCGACGGCGAGCCGGTTCTGCTGATCCACGGAGAGCCGACGTGGTCCTACCTGTACCGGAAGATGATCCCGGGCCTGGTCGCGGCCGGTCATCGCTGCATCGTGCCGGACCTGATCGGCTTCGGGCGCTCGGACAAGCCGGCGAGCATGGACACTCACACGTACAAGTTCCACGTCGACGCGATGACCGAACTCGTCGAGGCGCTCGATCTGCAGCAGGCCACGTTCTTCGGACAGGACTGGGGGGGCCTCATCGGCCTTCGGGTGGTGGCGGAGAACGAGGAACGGTTCGCCCGAGTCGTCATCTCGAACACGGGGCTGCCGGTGGGGGCGGCGGGCGGCCCGGAGGACTTCCCGGAGGACAGCGCCTTCATTCGCTGGAAGCGCAGGAATCAGGGGATGATCGACCGTGGCGACATTCCGACCGGCCGCATGCTGGCGACGAACACCGGCGACCCGTCGATCGCGGCTGCCTACGATGCGCCCTTTCCCGAGCCCGCTTACAAGGCCGGAGCCCTGATCATGCCTCAGCGCGTGCCGGTGTTCGCCGACGATCCCGCCAACGAGGCGAACCGCAAGGCCTGGGAAGTGTTCGAGCGCTGGGAGAAGCCCTTCCTCACGGCGTTCGGCGACAGCGACCCGATATCGCGCGGCGGCGAACGGTCGTTCCAGAGGCGGGTTCCCGGCGCCCAGGGCCAGGCCCATGTCTCGGTCGAAGGCGCTGGCCACTTCATCCAGGAGAGCCACGGCGAGGAACTCGCCCGCATCATCAACGAGTTCATCGCGTCCAATCCGGTGGAGTGACGGACGCTCACGTTGCCTTGCTGCGCGGCATCAACGTCGTCTTCCGTGCCGATCCGGACTTGGCCCGCCCCGTGCCCGCCCGCATCGAAGCTGTCGACGACGATGACCGTGCGGAACTGGAGAACCGTGTTGAGGCTCCATGAGATGGCGGCCTGCTTTGGCGGCGGCAGGTGACTCAGGGAGCCCGTCGCCAACCCCGTCGGTTCGACCGGTTTGACCTGCAGCGCACGGTTGTCGTGGGCACGACCGGTTCAGGCAAGAGCACCGCGGCGGTGCGGCTCGCGAACGCTCTCGGAGAGCCGTATGTGGAGTTGGATGCCATCAACTGGCAACCCAACTGGGTGGGGCTGATGGACACGGATGTCTCGCAGTTCAGATCGCGAGTGGCGGAAGCAGTGGGGGGCGACACTTGGGTCGTCGACGGCAACTACAGTGCCGTCCGAGATGTGATCTGGCCGAGGGCAACCGCTGTCGTTTGGCTTGACTACTCCTTCAGCTTGATCCTCTGGCGCCTCCTCCGTCGGACGCTTCAAAGGGTACTGGGTGGTGAGACTCTCTGGGCAGGCAATCGGGAGACGATGTGGCGCGCTGTCAGCCGCGACTCCCTTCTTCTGTGGGCGTTCAAGTCACACTGGCGGCGCCGACGCTCGTTGGGCCGGCTCTTCAACGAGCCGGAGCAGGCCCACCTCGTACTGATTCGAATGAGGCGTCCGGCCGATACCGAACGATGGCTTCGCGGTTTGGCCGGCTAGAAGCTCGCATCTCGAGCGGAGTCGCGGGCGGCACGGGCCCGCGACCCGGCTAGCCAGGCTTTCATGGGGTACGAGCCAGCTAGGTTGAGTAGTCGAGATCGGCCGGGTGACAGTTCCGGTGGTCGGGCTCCGGATCGACCGGGAAGCGCCTCGCCCCGATCATCGTGCGGCCCAGGACCAGTGCCTTGGCAACGCGGTGCATCCCGTCCATCACTCGACCGTCCATGCCCAGGATGATCGGGTGTGCGAGGTCCGTCGCCTCGATCAGCGCCATGTGCTCGACGACGGACCGGACCGTCGGCCGGAAGTGGTCGCGATCGAACCAGTAGACCTGGTCGATCTCGGCGATGCTGGCCAGCGGGACCTCTTCGACGGGCAGGTCGGCGCTCAGCTCGATGAGCCGCTGGACATCCCAGGCCTTCTGGCCGTCCTCGTCGGGCATGAAGTGGTACTGACGCCGCATCGGCGCAGGCTAGCTGAACCGCCTGCCCACTGGGTGCGCCGGCGCCCCCGCCGGCATGTAGCCGCGGGTCTTCTGACCCGCGGACAACACTGCGCCGCGAAGCGGCGACCACATCGCCGCCCAACGTGCCTCGGACCGGGCGCGCTATGCTCGCGCCCTGGTCTTGACAGCTGGTTCGATGCCCGGAGAGGAGCTTGTGATGTCGAAGTGGACCGTTCGGGCCTTGGTGTGTGCGCTGCTGTTGTGCGTGAGCGTCCCGGTGATGGCGGGAGACGACAAATCGGACGCCGAGTTGGGGCTGGTGGCCATCAACGTGGCGGACCTCGAGCGGTCCGAGAAGTACTACGCCGAGGTCCTGGGGTTCACTCGTGCCTGGCAGTATCCGCCGGACTCGGACGATCCGATCGAGATCGGTCTGGTGGCCCCCGGCGGTGGTGCGGGCCTCGCCCTTGCGCATCTGAACGACGATCCGCTGCCTGAGGGCAAGGGACGCTACGGCCGGATCATCGTCAACACGGCGAACGCCAAGGCGCTGGCCAAGCGGGCTGAGGCCGCCGGCTCGACGCTTCGTCACGTCACGATCCCCGGCGAGAATCCGCCGACGATCATCTTCTTCCGCGACCCCGACGGCTACGAGATAGAGCTGTTCCAGGCGCCGTCGCAGTAGTGGCGGGCGAGCGCCCAGCCCTGATGGGTCAGGGGATCAATCGGATCAAAGCGACCACCGCACCGATGATCACGCCGCCCTGAATCCAAAGAGTTCGGTACATGTCGGCACGGAGGGCTGCCAAGTCGGCGCGCACGGCTGCCAGGTCGGCGCGAATTACCAGGTCGCCGACTGCTTCGGCCATCGCTTCGTCGATCGCGCGGGCATGGGCGCAGGAGTGGTTGACGGGCATTGCTCCTCCGTCGGGGCGCACGGCTACGCTAGCGCGGGTCCTCAGTCCCGTGCAAGCCTGTCGGGGCCCGCGCCGTCGGCCTGCAGTTCCCTGCCGATCTCCAGGACGCGGTCCAGGACCTGCATGACGTCGTCCTCGGTGGTGCGGGTGTTCAGGACGCAGAACCTCAGCGAGAACCGGTCGTCGAGCCGCGTCGAGGCGATCATCGCGAATCCCGACTGGACGATGCGGTCCTGGATCTGGCGGTTCAGGTCGTCGAGGCGTTCACTCGGAACGGGCGGTTCCGCGCCTGGGCCCCGGTAGCGAAAACAGACCACGCCCAGACTCGACGGCGCGAGAAGCTCCAGTTCGTCCTCGCGTGCAATGCGATCCGCCGCCTTTGCGGCGATGCCGATCGCGCCGGCGATGGCTTGCCGGTGCGCTGCCAGGCCGTAGCGCTGGACCGACAGCCACACGCGAAGGGCCCGAAATGCGCGGGTGAGCTGGAGCCCGCGGTTGCAGAAGTTCACCTGCTCGCTGCCGAGATCGGTGTCCTGCATGTAGTCGGGGAGGATGCGAAAGGCGGACTCCAGGCGGGTGACGTCGCGGGCCATGAGGCAGCCCGTCTCGTAGGGCTGCATGAGCCACTTGTGCGGGTCGAGAGTCACGCTGTCGGCCAGTTCGAGGCCCTGGAGCAGAGGTCTGGCCTCTGGATCGAGGACGGCGAAGCCGCCGTACGCGGCGTCGATGTGGTTCCAGAGGTCTTCCGCCCGCGCGATCCCCGCCAGCTCCACCAAAGGGTCGATGGCGCCGGTGTTCGTCGTGCCGGCACTCGCCACGAGGCAGAACGGTTCCAGACCCGCCTCGCGGTCTCGACGTACGGCTTCCAGTAGGGTCGCCGGAACGATCCGGAACTCGTCGTCGGTGGCCAGGACCCGTATCCGGGCCGGATCGATTCCGGCGATCCGGGCGGCGCGACCCACCGAGCCGTGGGCCTGGTCGGAGACGTAGACCACACCGCGCTGCGGGTTTCCGGCGGCCTCGCGCGCCGCGACGACGGCCAGCAGATTGGCGGCCGATCCGCCGCTCGTAAACAGGCCGCCTGCACCCTCCGGGTAGCCCAGCCAGTCGCGAAACCAGTCCGTGACCGTGAGTTCGATCTGGGAAGGTCCCGCGGACGCGAGCCAGGTCCCCTGGAAGACGTTGTACCCGCTGATCAGGAAGCTGGCCAGCACGGAGGCCCAGGAGGGGCTGGCGGGTACGAAGGCGAGAAAGCGCGGGTGGTCGATCCGCGCCGCGAGCGGCATCACGTCGCGAACCACGGTCTCGAGCAGCGGGTCGAGATCCCGGCCCTCCTCGGGAGGAGGTCCATCGAGCAACGCCTCGGTGACATCTCGCGGCGCCGTCTGGAACGCCTTGTCATCGCCAAGTTCGCTCAGGCGCTCGACGATGGCGTCCACGACCCGGTAGCCGGACCGGCGCATCTCCTCGCGATCTTCGAGGATGGACATGCGTTGGTAAGTCGCCAGGTCCTCAGCGGGGCGCGAGTCTGACCTCGCCGCCAGCGATCAGGTCTCGTTCTGCGACGTCAGCTCGATCTGCTTGTAGCCGCCTGCCCGCCGGAAGTGGAGGATCAGGTAGAGGAAGCCGAGCGCCATGAACACCGGTATCGCCGCGGTGATCTTCAGAGCCGTCTGGCCGCCGTGGAACGACGCGTCGCGCACCGCCTGCTCGTCCGCGGGCAGCTCGATGCTGAAGTCCTTGGCCTTTTCCATGACCGGGCCGGCCTTGGAGCCGTCGAGGCCCTGGACCGGGGCGAAGAACAGGAAGCTGTTCGTGCCTTGGGCCTTGTACTCCTCGTAGACGGCGGGGTGGTCTGTCTGCAGGTCATGCGAGGCGTGCCGGTCCTGCAGGTAGCCGATGCCCGGGCCGCCGAGCAATCCGGCCGAGAGCATGCCGACGCCTCCGACGGCGCCCAGCGTCAGGGCGCCGCCGCGCGGGAAGCGCTCCGAGACGACGGCCAGCATCGTCGGCCAGAAGAAGGCCTTGCCGGCGCCGTAGATCGTGGCGGCGATCATGACGGTCACCGCGCCGGCCAGGGAGCCTAGCGAGTAGAGGCCGATGGCCGCCACGGCAGAGCTGACGAAGAGCAGGCCCAGCGGGTTGATCCGGTGGACGATCGGCCCGGCGAAGAAGCGCAGGACGAACATCAGGATGGACGTGTAGAGCAGGATGAACAGCCCCTTGCCGCCGAGCACGGTGTCCATGATGTTGACGATCCAACTGTCCGTGCCGAGCTCGACGTAGCCGATGCAGACGTGGAGCACGAGCAGGAAGAGCAGCATGGGCGCCGCGAACTCCTTGACCATGTCGACGAACTTGACGCCGGCGGCGGCCGCCTCGGACGTGGGGAACTTCTCCTTCACCATCATCAGGACGTAGATGAGGGTCGGAATGAGGTAGAGGGCGAGGACGATCTCCCAGCGCACGCGGCCGATGAGGCCGATGCCCAGCAGAGAGCCGCAGATCAGGCCGGCGGGCCAGCCGGCGTGCAGGATGTTCAGGTAGTGGGTCTTCTCCTTGCGGTACAGGGTCGCGACCAGCGGGTTGATGACCGCTTCGCAGATGCCGTTCGCGACCGCGAAGATGAACACGCCCCAGAACAGGCAGAAGTAGGCCCCGGCGCGGGCGAAGTCCGGGTTCGTGTCGATCGATCCGTTGTAGATGACGGTGGCCGCGACGGCCACGACGACGGACAGCACGTGCAGGACGCCCGCGCCCATCAGGAACGGTTTGTAGCCGTAGCGGTCGAGGAAGGCGCTGGCCACGAGGATGACGAGTCCGAAGCCGACGAAACCGCCGCCGGTGATCTGTCCGAGTTCCGTCTGCGTGAAGCCGAACGCCGTGCCCCACTCCAGGAGGAGGCCGCCGCGGACCGCCGTGCCAAGGCCGGCAACCAGGATGGTGAGGAAGCTCGCGATCAGTAGCTTGGTCTTGTTCATTGGCCCTCCTGAAGCCGGGGTTATGGAGTCGGGTCCTACGTTCTAAGCGTGAAGCTGGGTAGCCGGACGATCTCGCCGCCGTTCAGGGCGGACTCGTGGGCGCAGATGCCGACGCAGGTCCAGTTGGCGCTGGTGACCGCGTTCGGCCAGGGGTCCCGGTCGTCTTGCAAAGCGCTTAGAAACTCGTGGACGAGATGCGGATGCGATCCGCCGTGGCCGCCGCCCTGGATGAAGGAGAGGTGCTCCGCGTCGTGGATCTCCTGGGGCAGGGTGAAGTGCCGGATCTCCTCCGGCAGCAGGTGCGCGTAGTCCGGCACCTCGATCTTCTCCGGGATCTCGTGTTCGGGCTTCTTCGCCGTGTGCAGCACGTGCGGCTCGTTCTCTATCAGGGTCCACTCGAAGCTCTTCTTCGTGCCGTAGACGTCGAAGCTCTCGCGGTACTGGCGGGCGACGTCGTAGAGGAAGCGCCAGATGTGGGCGGTCAGCTCACGGTCCTTGAACTTGATGTGGCAGGTCTCGACGGCGAAGCGGTTGCCGGACTTCTCGGCGATGTCGTTGCGGACGACGCCGGAGCCGAAGCAGCTCACGTACTCGGCCAGGCCGTCGACGAGCCCGAGGCACGGACTGACGACGTGGGTCGCGTAGTGCATCGGGATCATCCGCTCCCAGTAGGAGGGCCAGCCGTCCATGTCCTGCGGATGCGAAGCGGCGAGGTGCTGGATGTCGCCGAGATCGCCTTTCTCGTACAGCTCCTTGATGAACAGGAACTCGCGGCTGTAGACGACCGTCTCGGCCATCATGTACCTGAGCCCGGTCTCCTCGACCTTCTCGACGATCTTGCGGCAGTCCTCGACGGTCGTCGCCATCGGCACGGTGCACATGACGTGCTTGCCGGCGTCGAGAGCGGCGAGCGACATCCAGGCGTGGTCCGGAATCGGCGTGTTGATGTGGACGTAGTCGACGTCGGGGTCGGCGAGCACGTCGTCGTAGTCCGTGTAGCGCCGCTCGACCCCGAACTGGTCGCCGACCTTGTCCAGTTCCGCTTCGTCGCGACGGCAGATCGCGTGAACGTTGGCGCCGGTGTAGGCCTGGTAGATGGGGATGAACTCGGCGCCGAAGCCGAGGCCGATCATCGCGACATTCGTCATCCGCCTCGATTCCTACGAGCCCTGTGAGCCCGCCTCTTCGGCGGTCATCAGATACGCGACCAGGTCGGCCACCTCGTCGTCTCCGTACCCATCAAGCAGCCCCTCCGGCATCATCGAGAGCGGGAAGTAGTCGAACGACTGGATGTCCGACTGCGGGATGACGACCTCGTCCTGACCGACGACCCGGAGCGTCATGGAGCGGGGACTCTTGGTGGCCACGGTACCCGAGTAGGTGCGGCCGTCCCGGGTGGTCACCATCAGGGTCTGGTAGGCGTCCTGCATGTCGCCGCTCGGGTCGATGATGTTCGTCAGCAGGTAGTCCAGCTCCGTTCGATTGGAACCGGTGAGGTCGGGGCCGATGAGGCCGCCCTCGCCGAACATCTGGTGGCACACGCCGCAGAGCTCGCTGAACATCTGCTCGCCGTGGGCGGTGTCCGCCGCTCCGATCGCGTCGTCGTTCAGGATCGTCGTGTACTTCGCGATCGCCGCGGTCTTCTCGCTCGAGACCCGCGTGATGGGCCCCCAGACCTCGAGGAAGCCGCTGCCGACGACCCGGTGGAGCTGGCGGGCGACGTAGGCCGGCACATCGCGCCGCGGGACGCTTCCCTCCTTGATCGCGCCCATCAAGACCCGTCCGTAGATGGGGCGGGACGCGAGGGTCTGGACGGCGGCGAGCTTCTCGTCCGCGTTGAAGGAGTCGTAGCGCCCGAGCAGCATGAACCCGGTCTGCCAGCGGCCGTCGAACGCGGCGTAGGCGCGGAGCGCGGCGATCCGCAACTCGGGTTCGTCCAGCAGAGCCGGGAGCCGTTCGAAGAGGGCCTGGTGCTGCTGTTCGGCCAGGCCGCGGATGGCCCGCCGCCGAGCTTCGACCGGTGTGCTCTCGTCGTCGAGGTCGGCGAGGAACTGGCGCGCGACCTCGACGCCGCCGAACTGCTGCTCGACCTCGAGGGCGAGGTCGGCGACGTTGCGGTCGCGCCTCAGCCGGGCGTAGACCCGTTCCCAGTTCTCCGGCGGCTCGGCGAAGACGTGCCCCTCGAGTCCGGCGCGCATGCCCCGGAGCAGTGCCGGACGGGCCTCCGACCGGTCGTCGAGCGAGGTGACGAGGAACTCGAGTTCGTCCGCGTCGACCGCGCGGCGCGCGATGTTCTCCGTGAGCATCGGGATCTGGGAGGTCCTGGCCAGTCGGAGCGCCCGCATCGGATCCTCCGGGACCAGGGGCTCGATGCCGAACCAGATCATCTTCGGGATGTTGTGGTCGTCGGCGTCGTCGCCCTTCAACACCAGGTGCTCGGCGATCGACCAGCGGACATCGTGCTCGACGCGCTGGAGGGCCGCCGCGAGGTACAGGCGGACGACTGGCGAGGTGTCCCGGTCCGCCAGCTCGATGAACTTCTCCGTTGCGGCAGTCGGGGCGTCGTGGTCTTCGGTCAGGAGCTGGATCGCCCAGGCGCGGACGTGCTGATCCTCGTCTTCCAGAGCCGTCATGAGTTCGTCGGACGTGAAGCCGCCGGTGACGTGGAGCGCCCACATCGCCCGCAGCCGCAGGTCGCCGTCCGGGTTCGACGCGAAGATCTCGCGCAGCGCGTCGTGGGCCGAGGCTTCGACCTCGCCCTTCGCCGCCCGGCCCTGCAGGACGACCCGGGCCCGGCGCGCGTGCCAGGCGCTCTTCGAGAGTTGCAGCTCGACGAGTTGCTCGTTCGACATCGACTTGACGTCGTCGTAGCGGCCCTCCCAGTTGTCCGCCAGGGACTGCTCGGGCGTGATGCGGAAGATACGTCCGGTCTCCTTGTGCTGGACGTCGTTGCCGCAGATGTCGGCGTCGTGCCAGTCGAGGACGTAGACGTCGCCGCCCGGTCCGATCTCCATGCTGAAGCCGACCCACTGCTTGTTGTTCGCGAGCAGGAAGTCCTCGCCGTGGTGGGCGACGAAGCTGGATCCCTTCGGTTCGAGTTCGTCGGTGAGCACCGCGTGCTCGTGGATGTTCGCCATGAACAGCCGGCCGTGCTGCTCCTCGGGGAACGCGTCCGACAGGTAGACGCGGGCGCCGCCGTGCGCGGAGCGGTGCCGGTGATTGACGATCGTGCGGATGTCGCCGTAGACGTAGGGGTTGAAATGGCTGCCGCCCTGGCGGTGGTAGATGCCGCCGGGGACGACGTGAAACAGGTGGGGGATCACGCAGGCGGTGATGAAGATCTGGCCCTTCGCGTCGTAGTCGATGCCCCAGGGGTTGCTGAAGCCGTGGGCCACGACCTCGAAGCGGTCCTTCGTCGGGTGGTAGCGCCAGACGCCGCCGTTGATGTCGACTCCGTCCGCTTCGAGCAGGTCCGCGGGGAACGGATCGTTGTGTCCGTAGATCGTCTCTTCGGGACCGGGCTTGCGGATCACCGAGGGCGTCGCGAAGCCTTCGAGACCGTAGAGCCAGCCGTCGGGCCCCCAGTGAAAGCTGTTGATCGTCTCGTGACGGTCGCGGATGCCCCAGCCGGTCAGCAGGATCTCGGCGTCGTCCATGTCGGCCACGTCGTCGCCGTCGCGGTCGGGGAGGTAGAGGAGGTGGGGCGGCGCCCCGACGAAGACGCCGTCGAAGCCGACCGCCAGCGCCGCCGGGAACGGGATGCCCTCGGCGAAGACCTTCCTGCTGTCGGCCGTGCCGTCGCGGTCCGTGTCCTCCAGGATCAGGATCTTGCTGTCGCCGGAGCCGGAGAAGCCGCGGCCGCGGGTCTCGTAGTCGCGGTTCTCGGCGATCCACATGCGGCCGCGGTCGTCCCAGGCGAAGGCCATGGGCTGGGTGATCATGGGCTCCGAGGCCCAGGCGTTGACCTGGTAGCCGTCGCGCACGGTCATCGCCTCGACCGCCTCCTCCGGGGTCAGGAACTTCTCCTGCTTCGCCTCCTGCTGGGCGATGCCCCAGAGCGACGCCGTGGAGTACGTACCCTCGGCGGCGCCCGTGTAGCGTTGCCAGTCCTCCGTCAGTTCCAGGTCGTTCAGCTCGCCGGTGTAGACGATCAGGCGGTGGCGGATGACCTCGGTCGTGCCTTCCGGGATGTGCCAGTCGCCCATCCGCGACCGTGCCGGCCCCACGCCGAGCTGGCCGTCCACCCGCCACGTCTGGGGGTAGCCGGCGTTCATCGGATGGTCGAAGATCGCGACGTGGAGGAAGTCGTCTCGGCCTTCGACCTGCATGCCGACGTCGACCCACATCGCGCGCTGGCCTTCGGCCTGGCGGTTGCGCTGCCGCGCCGCGTTGACCGCCTCGCCGGGAGTGTCCCTGGTCCACGGCATGCGCAGGAACATGCCGCCGTAGGACATCTCGTTGATCGAGACGTCGCCACGGACCGCCTCGCCGGCCCATTCGAGGTCGAGGATGAAGCGGTCTTCCTCGGCCCGCATGGACCAGTTCTGGGTCTCCGTCATGAAGGCGTTGCCTTCGGCGTCCAGCATCCCGTAGACCGTCTGCCACTGCACCTCGGTCCCGGACTCCGTCACCACGGAGGCCGACTCGCGGCGCCAGTAGTCGCCGCCGGGGTTGTGGAAGTAGTCGCGGCCGACGGCGCGGGCGATGTCTTCCGGCTTGTCGCGGCGGTAGAACCACTGCCGGAGCGTGTCCTCGTCCATCGGCTCGCCGTTGACCCGGGTGAAGCCCCAGTAGAGACCGGTCTGGTGGGGGTGATGCCCCGGGCTGTACTCGGTCGCCAGACCCTTGCCGTCCGGAGCGACGATCGGGTGCAGGAAGGGCCGGTGTTCGGCGCCGGCGTTCTGGGTGACGATCGGTTCGTTCTCACCTTCGCGGTAGATCGAGATCGAGCCGGTTTCTTCGTCCTGGACGGCTCGCAGCGGCACGGCTTGGGCCGCCTCCTCGGCGGCCGCTTCCCCGGCGCCCGTGCCCTGCGTACAGCCGGCGCTGAGCGCCGCCAGAACCAGTAGAACGATCGGTACCCATGCCGGCGTGTCCGGAACTCTCATCCGCCTTCCTCCGTCGATCCCCGAAACCTGTGCTGGAGACAAGGGCGCATCCTATCGTCTGGGCTTCACTCCCGGATCATGTCTTCGAGGACGTGCATCGTGAAGCTCGCGGTGCAGCTTGCAGGACGTGACAAGATCGGTGTGGCGAGGAAGTCGCCTGGGACTCAGGGGACCGCCCAGCGACGATCGTCGCGAGTCACCGAGGACATGGACAATGACGAGCCCAAGAGTGGCCGACTTGACAGTGCGGGAGTTCAAAGAACTCTGCCGGGATACGTTCACGGAGGTTGTGGAGGAGGTTCTGGACGATCCGGACCGCGGTCTGGCGTTGCGTGACGAGGTTGGGAAGCGGCTGGAACGCTCGCTCGCCGACGTCGACGCCGGCGGAGCCACCGCTAGCCACGCGGAAGTCGCCGAGAGACTCCGAACTTCCCGGTGACGGATGACGTCGTCTGGACGGCGGGCGCCGAGACCGATCTTCATCGACTGGACGCTGCCGCAGCGGACCGTGTCATGGCGAAGATACGGTGGCTGGCGGAGAACGCCGACAGCGTCAGGGTAGAGACGTTGACGGGCCGCTGGCGAAGTGTCCGCAAGCTTCGAGCGGGAAGCTACCGCGTTCTCTACACTCGCGACTCGGCTGCAAGACGGATTGTCGTCCACATCGTCGGGCATCGCCGGGAGATCTACAAGTCCAGCCGCCATCGTTGAGGCCTTGGGCATCCGCACGTGGAGGCGAATGAGGCTGGAGGCCTGTTCGTGGAGAAGGCCCTCGTCAGGCACGGCGGGAACGTGACGCGAGCAGGCCCTCGTCAACCTGATCCGCAACGGCGATGCGGGGCGGGAGCGGCGCGCCGACCGCGTGAGGATCGTGGTCGAGGACGAGGGGCCGGGACTCGGAGAAACCGAGAACCTCTTCGTCCCGTTCTACTCGACGAAGGTCGGAGGGGCGGGGATCGGTCTGGTGCTGAGCCAGCACATCGCCCAGAACCATGAAGGATCGCTGGTGCTGGAGAACCGGTCCGCGGTCCGCGGCGCCCGGGCGTCTCTCACACTGCCGGTCGGATCGGCGTGAGCTACGGACCCCCGCTGGGGAAGTAGTACTTCATCCGGTCGAAGTCGATCGTCCAGGACCCCTTGGGCCACAGGTACTGGTGCGAGATCAGGACGTCCGCCATGAAGCCGAACCGCCAGAAGAAGTCGTCCTCGACGAAGACGTTGCCGAGCGCCTGGGCCGGGCCGCTGGACAGACCGTCGAGGCCGTGGGACTCGATCGGCGACCAGTAGTAGGTCGTTCCCTGGATCTCGTTCTTCTCGAGTCCGAGGAACTCGACGGTCTCGTCGACGGTGACGAGCGGCATGCTCGCGGCCAGGCCGGAGTCCAGGAAGAAGTTCATGCCCTCGTGGCCGTTCAGGCTGCCCTTCGCGAACATGAGGTGGGTGTTCGTCATGTAGAAGGGCGCTTCGACGGGCGGCGTGTCTCCGAGCGTCGCCATGACTTCGGCAAGGGCCTCGGCGCTTCGCTCGCGGAAGGTGATGCGCCGGTTGTCGTAGTCGACAGTGGTCAGGAACTGCTTGAGGATCTGGGTGGTGAGGACGCCGTCGGAGGTCTGGCCGAGGGCCTTCCAGGTCGCGCCGATGACCGGCACGTTCGAGAGCGTCACGTCGCCCATCTTGACCGTCGCGGCGACTCCTAGCGGTTCCTCGACCGTCTCGCCCCCTGTGTAGGCGTAGCGGGCTTCGCGGTTGGCGAGTGTGGGCAGGCCGATGCGCTCGTAGATGCCCTTATCGACGTAGAGGCGGTCGCCGCCCGTGTCGAGGATCAGCTCGACCGCTTCGCCGTTGATCTCCAGCGTCACCAGAGGCAGGGCGCCGGGCTGCGTGATGTCGTTCGTCATCGGCAGGTGGGCGATTCTCTCGTCGCCGGTCCATTCGATGCCGTACGGTTCACCCTCGAATGCCTGCATGAAGGCGAGGAGACTGGCCGAGCCTTCGGCTTCGGTCGGCGCGGGGAGCTCCCGGGCCCCCGCGAAGTCGTTCGTCTGGTAGTGGGCCAGGGTCAGACCGCGGATGGCCTCGTCGTGGAGGTCCGAGCCCTCGTCGGCGAGCTCCAGAAGCCGCTCGTTCAGGGCCGCGGACCGCTCGTAGTCGCCCAGCAGGTAGGCCGTCCTGGCCGCGAGCCGCAGGTCGCCCGCGTGGCAGGTAGTGGTCGTGCCCAGGGGCGCGATGACCTCGTCGGCTTCCCAGATGTCGCCCAGCTTGAACAGGACCTCGGCGTAGGCGCGGCGGGCTTCGTCGTTGCCGGGCTCGGATTCGAAGGCCGTCTGGCGGGCCGGCTGAACCGCTTCGACGTCTCCACGGAGCCTCGGGCTCCACTCCTCGGCGTCGATGCCGGAAAGCTCGCCGCAGGGAGTGGAGTCCAACCGGCAGGCCATGGTCGTGACGCAGAGCACGGACACGAGGATCGCAGTAGTCTGAGCGACCTGCTTTCTCATTGCGGAGACAATCATGACCGAGAACCGCCAGATCATCATCGACTCGCTGCCGACGGGCCGGCTCGAGCCCGGCAACTACGCCTTGCGGACGACGGAGACGCCGGCTCCGGGCGCCGGCGAGGTGCTCTGCCGCACGCTCGCGATCACGATCGGAGCCGGCCAGCGGGCGGGTCTCCAGGGCAGCGCGAGCTACGCCGGAGCGCCGCGCGCGGGCATCGTGATGAGCGGCACGGCAGTGGCTCGGGTAGAGGCCTCGAACGACGACTCGGTACCGGTCGGGTCGCTCGTCGTCTGTCCGGCCGGTTGGCAGGACTACTCGGTGCATGCCGCGTCGAAAGTCCGTGTCGTCGATGAGAGCGACAGCGTCGGCGACCCGGCCCACCACCTCGGCCTCTACGGCACGAACGGGATGACCGCCTACTTCGGTCTCTTCGATGTCGGCGAGCCGAAGGAGGGCCAGACGGTGCTCGTCTCGGCAGCCGCCGGCTCGGTCGGCCACCTCGTCGGCCAGATGGCGAGGATAGCCGGCTGCCGCGTCGTTGGCGTCGCCGGCGGGGAAGCGAAGTGCCGACTCCTGACCGAGGAACTCGGCTTCGACGCGGCGGTCGACTACAAGAGCGCGGATTTCCGGAGCGAGTTCAAGGAAGCCTTGCCCGAGCGCATCGATATCTACTTCGACAACACCGGCGGCGAGGTGCTGGGCGGAGCGCTCCGCCGCATGAAGACCCACGGCCGCATCGTCTGCTGCGGCGTCGTCTCCCAGTACGACACGTCGAAGCCCGAGCCGGGACCGTTCGGCGTGCCGGGACTGCTGATCAACTTCCGCGTGCGGATGGAGGGCTTCCTCGTCTTCGACTACGCGGACCGCTACGGGGAGGCGCGGTCCAGGATGCGCGAGTGGGTCGAGGCCGGCAAGCTGGTCCCGAAGCAGGACGTGTTCGAGGGGCTCGAGCGCGCGCCGGAGGCCTTCGTCGATCTGCTGGCGGGTGGCAACGTCGGGACGCGGATCGTGCGGGTCTCCTCGTGACCGAAGGAGGGGGAGTGATGAACCGAACAGCACTCTGGACCCTGGTGTTCGCGGCCGCGGTGGCCTGGGCGTGCGCCGGTTCTCCGAGCGGGGACGGCTCGGGGGCCGAAGAAACCGCCGAGGCGCTGCTCGAACAGGCTAGGGACATCCATGACCGCGTGCTGGTCCTCGACGCCCACGCGGACACCGAGCTTCCGGACGCGCCTTCTCCCTACGTCGGCGACGATGGCCTGTCCCAGGTCGACCCGGCCAAGCTGCATGCGGGCGGTGTCGACGCGGTCGTCATGTCCGTCGCTGTCGGCTCCGGGCCGCGAACGGCGGAAGGCTACGCCGCGGCGCGGGCGAGAGCGGACCAGGAGGTGGCGGCGGTGCACGCGCTGGCTGCCGACCCCGCGAACAACGCGGTGGTCGTCCGGTCGGCCGACGAGATCGTCGCCGCCCACGAGCAGGGCAAGGCGGCCCTTGTTCTCGGTTTCCAGAACGCGATGATCCTCGGTACGGACGTCTCGGCGCTCGACGACTTCTACGACGCCGGCGCGCGGGTGTTCGCGCTCACGCACCTGGGGAACAACGACTTCGCCGACTCGTCGCGCCCGGTCTTCGACGCGGCGACGGGTACGCACGAAGGGGCCGAGCACGGCGGGCTGTCCGACCTGGGTGTCGCCGCCATCGAGCGGATCAACGCCCTGGGCGGCATCGTCGACGTGTCCCAGTTGTCCCGGGACGGGGTGCTGCAGGTGCTGGAGACTTCGACGGTTCCCGTGATCGCCAGCCATTCCAACGCCAGACAGCTCACCGACGTCAGCCGCAACCTGAGCGACGAGGAGATCGACGGCATCGGTGCCGGCGGCGGCGTGATCCATCTCTGCCCGTTCCGGGGTTATCTCTACGACTCCAGCGACGCGGCGCTGGACGAGGCGATCCGGGAGGCGCGCCGGGCCGCCGGCGTCCTGGAGGACTACCTGTATCCCTTCGAGCTGTACTGGGAGATCGACGATCCGGCCGCCCGCTCGGCCTTCACGCAGTCGATCAGCGACCTCCTGGGCCCCGGCAGCGTGGACGCGATGCTCGACCACCTCGACTACATCGTCGACCGCATCGGCGTGGACCACGTCGGTATCGGATCCGACTTCAACCACGGTGGCGGAGTCGAAGGCTTCGCCGATGCCAGCGAGGCTCTGGGCGTGACCGTCGGCCTGCTGGAGCGGGGCTACGGCGAGGAGGACATCGCGAAGATCTGGGGCGGCAACTTCCTGCGGGTCCTTCGCGCGGCCGAGAACGCGAAGAGCCCGGCCGGGTCGAACTGACCTCGTTGGTCCCGGAGCGGTCCGAGGCGTTACACTAGGCCAATCCACATTGTCGGCACTGGAGAACACGAAGATGAAGCGCACTGCCACCCTGCTGTCCATCGCGGCTCTTCTCGCCCTTGTCCCGGCCCTGGTCGCCCAGGACGAGATTCCGCGCACCGCCAGCGGCCGCCCCGATCTGAACGGGACGTTCGACGCCGCCACCCTGACGCCGCTCGAGCGGCCGGTCAGCCTCGGCGAGCGGGCCTATCTCACGCCCGAGGAAGCCGCGGAGATCGCCGAGGAAGAGCGCGCGATCCAGGAGGGCGCGGTTCAGCGCTCGGACGCGAACCGCGAAGCGCCGCCCGAGGGTGGCGCCAAGGTAGTCGGCCTCGAGCACACCGCGGGTGGCGGCAACGAGTTCGGCGCCGGCAACGTCGGCGGCTACAACTTGTTCTGGATCGACCGCGGCACCGACACCTACCGGGTCGACGGCAAGATCCCGACTTCGATCATCATCGATCCGCCCAACGGCCGCATGCCGGCGATGACGCCGGCGGCGCAGCAGCGGATGAGAGCCGCCATCTCCGGTTTCATTCGTCCCAACGACGGAAGCGCCTGGTGGGTCGAGCACGACGGGCCGGGCCCGTACGACGGCCCCGAGTCGCTCCCGACGAGCGAGCGCTGCCTGGCCGGCTTCACCGGCGCCGCGCCGACCTTCCCGAGTCTGTACAACAACTACAAGCGGATCGCGCAGACCGAAACGCACGTCGTCATCCTGCTCGAGATGATCCACGACGCCCGCATCGTGCGTCTCGACTCCGAGCATCCGGGGCCCGAGGTCACGAAGTGGCTGGGCGACTCGATCGGCTGGTGGGAAGGCGACACGCTCATCGTCGACACGACGAACTTCCGTAGCGGCGGACGGAGCTTCCGCGGCGGTGGGGAGAACACCCACGTCGTCGAACGCTTCACCGTGCAGCCGGACGGCAACGTCGTCTACAACTTCACCGTCGAAGACGACACGATCTGGACCGCACCGTGGACCGGCGAGTACCTGTGGAAGGCCGCCGACGGCCTGGTCTACGAGTACGCCTGCCACGAGGGCAACTACTCGATGGGCGGCACGCTGCGCGGCGCCCGTCTGCTCGAGTCCGAGGCGCTCAGCGGAGCCAGCACCGGCGCCGGCGCCGAGTAAGCGAGCGCAGCATCGGGGCTGCGCGCCGCGGCGTTACGCCGCGCCGCGTCACCCTGGGTCCCACCCGCCTGCGGCGGCACCGGAGGGGAGGGTCCCAGGGGACGCTCGCGCCTTCCCGATGGAAGGGAAGGTGGGCACTCGCTGTTGTCGGCTGCGCTCCGTTACGGGTTTGGTGGATGGAGCGGAGGTGGAAGTCGCTGGCCTCCGACCCCCTGGGACCCTCCCCTCCGGCACCGCCGCGGGCTGGCCGGCTTCGTGCCGCGAGACGGTGTACTTGAGATGCGCGGCTCGTTTGGACTCAACTGTTGCGCTGGTGTGAGAGGAAGAGATCCGCGATTCAGAGGAACGCTACGGCGCCGCTGATGGCGGTGCTCTGGGTACGCGGGTCGTCTGACCCGCATGCCACGGCGAGGTAAGGACGATCTCGGCATAGGGTCGCGCCGCGCTGAGTGTCGGTGCGCCGGCCTTCTGGCCGGCATCCGGTGACCAACGACTCGGAGGCGCGGAGGCGCGCCGGGGAGGCTTGCGTATGAAGAAGAGCACGAAGGACAAGCTGCAGGAGTTCGCCGAGAAGCAGCAGGCTGTGGCGTGTTCGAGACTCGCCGGCGAGAAGTGCGGCAAGGACGGTCCCAAGGGTTGCCCCTGCGGGTCGACGATTACGCCCGAAGCCTCCGTCGTGAACGCGCTCGGGGACTTCGGCCGCGAGCGACTGTCGAAGCACTACTTCATGCGGGACTTCCTCTACTCGGAGGTTGCCGAGGTTCACGGCATTCCGAACGTGCCGAACGACGCCGGACTGGCGATCAAGGCTGGCAAGGCCCTTTGCCGGAACCTGCTGGAGCCGCTCCGGCACGTCTTCGGCCACGTCACGATCCGTTCCGCGTTCCGTAGTGCCAACGTCAACGGCTTCTGCAACTGCCACAACATGAACTGTTCCTCGAACAAGAGGAGCTACGCGAACCACATCTGGGACCACAAGGACAGCGACGGCTTCATGGGTGCTACGGCGTGCATCGTAGTCCCCTGGTTTGTCGACTGGATGAACGAGAAGGAGGGACGCGACTGGCGTGTCCTGGCGTGGTTCATCCACGACCACCTTCCGTATTCGGAGATGGTGTTCTTTGTCCAGAACGCTGCCGTCAACCTCACTTGGCGGGGGGACCCTTGCGATCCAGCTCAGGACGGCGATGTCTGCAGGTTCGACGGGAGTTGCGACAGCATCGTTTGGAGGTCGGAACCCAAGCGCTATGTCTCCAGTTTCCAGGTGCCGGCAGGCTGGTCGGTCAAGAACGGAGAGCTGAGGGAGGGTCGCGGTCGGAGTGAGCACTACGTGGACTTCCTCCACGATCTCAACCGTTCGGCCTCACGCGCGGACTACCTGAACCAACTTCGGGTAGCGAAGGGGGCTGAGGACGATCGCTTCGAAGGGCTGGTCCAGGAGTGGAAGGCTACGCAGAAGCCGTGGATTTCCTTCGACAGATGGCGTAGCGTGACAGTAGGTGCCGTCAGGGAGGCTTGGAGAGAGGCGGGTCGCGGTGCCGGTCCGTTCTGGGAAAAGGAGCGTTCGTGGCGCGAGGCCGAGGCGGCCGGTTCGTGAGCAGCTCGCCGTCTGTCGGGCGAGGGACGCCAGTGGCGAGCGAGTCGATCTTGGGCCTAGACGTTCAAGACCGCTGCCGCGGCC
Source organism: Thermoanaerobaculia bacterium (assembly GCA_022826745.1). Lineage (GTDB taxonomy): Bacteria > Acidobacteriota > Thermoanaerobaculia > Multivoradales > Multivoraceae > Multivorans. The sequence goes on from JAJDUI010000006.1 coordinate 50,169, forward strand.
TCATGGTCGGTCTCGGCGTGGGGAACCTGCTCGGTGTCCCACAGGAGGGTTGGCCCCGTTACGCGGTCGAGGCTTCCTACCCGAACGGAATCCGCGACATCGAGGTCGGGCCCGGGGAGCCCGACGACGACGATCTGGCGCAGGCGATCATTCTCGCCGAGGCGGCCCTCGAAGCTGGGTCGGCTGACCTCGATGTCGAGGAGATCGGCCGACGCTTCTGGCGCTGGGCCGAGGAGAATGGCCGTGGCATCGGCATCCAGACGGCAGGCGTGCTGGCGAGGATCGGGGGAGCCTCTCCCCGTTGCGCGCGGGGCGTCGGAGTCGAGGCGCGAGTGTCGGCTGGCCGATCGGCCCTGGAAGCTGCTCGGGAGGTCTGGGAGGCGTCGGGCAGGTACTCCGCCGGCAACGGAGCGGTCATGCGGTGCGCGCCGCTAGCGATTCGTTGGACACAGGACGACGCCGGTCTGGCCAGGAACACCGCGCTGAGCGCGGCGGTGACTCATGCGGATCCACGGTGCATCTGGTCTGCGGTGCTGACGAACGTGGCGGTGGCGATGCTGCTTCGCGGCGAGGATGTCGCGCGTAGGGCGGTTGTTGAACGGACCCGCCAGACGGCAGCGAAGCTTGGGAGTTCGGCAAGTCCGTTCGGCATCGAAGGCGCCGTGCCGGAAACGGTTGTGGACGCCTGTTCGATTCCGAGCGCGTGTGCTCCTGCAGACCTCGTGCTGGACGGCCGTGACATGGGCTACACGCTCAAGGCCATGCAGGTCGGGCTCTGGTGTGCGACCCAGGCCTCCGACTTCGAAGAGGCTCTCGTCGCCGTCGTCAGTGCCGGCGGTGACACGGACACGAACGGCGCCGTCGCGGGTGCGGTGCTGGGCGCGCGGTTCGGCTTGAACGCGATTCCGCGCGGCTGGCGCGAAGGGCTGGCCGAGATCCGGCAGGGCAGGCAGACCCTGGACGAGCTGGCCGACCGCCTGGCCGCGTCAGCGGTGTAGCTTCGCAATGGCGGACCTCCGCCGTAGTCGGAAGGGGCAGCAGAGTCTATTCTTGACGAGCTGGCAGGAGGTTCCATGGGTCGAAGTGCCATGATCAGAGTCCTCAAGATCGCCGGAATCGCCGCGCTCGGCGTGATCCTGGCGCTGGCCTGCGCGGTCGGCCTCTTCTTCGCTACGGCCGGCGTCGACCGGCCGGAGGGCCAGGCGAGCCGCGAGGTGCTCGCGCGGGGGCCGTACCAGGTCAAGAAGCTGGACACGACGTTTGTCGACCGGAGCCGTCCGACGCGGGCGAACAACGTCTTCCGCGGCTCGGACGAGCGGCGGCTCGTGACCTCGATCACGTATCCGACGAATCCGAACGCGCGTGGGGTCGCGGGGGACGGCCGGCCGGCGAACGGCTTTCCGTTGATCGTCTACAGCCACGGCTTCATGTCCAGGCGGTCGGAAGGCCGCTACCTGGCGCTGCACTTCGCCAGGCACGGCTACGTCTTCGTCGCTGCCGACTATCCGCTGACGAATTTCGCGAGTCCGGGTGGGCCGCGCTTCGACGACGTGGCTCACCAGCCGGGCGACGTGCGGTTTCTGATCGACAGCTTGCTGCGCTGGAACGACGACCCCACTCACGAGTTCTCCGGGGCCATCGACCCGGAGCGCATCGGCGTGATGGGACTGTCTCTCGGCGGCATGACCAGCACGCTCGCCGCTTTCCATCCGGACCTGCGGGACGAACGGATCAGCGCTGCCGTCTCGATCGCGGGACCAAGCGCCATGTTCACGTCCGGTTTCTTCGAGACGGCCGACGTGCCGTTCCTGATGATCGCCGGCGATGCCGACGCGGTCGTGCCATACGCGGAGAATGCGGCCTCGCTCGTGGCGCGCGCGCCGCGTAGCGGGCTGGTGACGCTCAGGAACGGTTCACACGTCGGTTTCGCCGACATTGCCCGCTATACGTCCCGCTGGTCCAGGCACGGCGACAGCCTGGCGTGCGGCGCCCTGATGGGCGCGGTGGCGGAAGACGCCGACCTCGGCGATGTGGCCGGGCTTGGAGGCCCGGACGCGGGAGTGATCCGGACTCAGGGCGGCAGGCCGTGCGATCCCCTCCCGAGTGTGCGATCGATGCGGCCGGCGCGCCAGCAGATGCTGACGATTCTCGCCGCCTTCTCGTTCTTCGAGAGCCGGTTCGCCGAGGAGGCCGCCGATCGCAGGAAAGCGGCCGACTATCTCGCCACAGTGCTCGCCGCCGAGAATGACGACGTGACGGTGCGACTACGTCGCTGACGGCCTATCCGGACGAGCCCACCAGGGCCAGTAGCGCATCCACTTCCTTCGGCACGGCCGCGCTGAGAATCTCCGGCTCGCCGTCGGTGATCAGCACCGTGTCCTCGATGCGGATGTGAATGTTGCGCTCGGGGATCTCGATGATCGGCTCGACGGCGATCACCATTCCCGGCTCGAATGGCAGGGAGCTGTCGCCGACGTCGTGGACGGAGAGGCCGACGAAGTGGCCGGCGCCGTGGGCCGGCTTGTCCTCGAAGCCCCAGCGGTCGTAGATCTCGCGGCAGATCTCGGTGGTTTCGCGCCGGGTGACGCCGGGGCGCATCGCCGCGATGATCGCTTTCTGCGCCTCAAGGACGGCGCGGTAGGCGCGCTCCTGGACCTCGTCGAACTCTCCGTTGACCGGCCAGGTGCGGGTGATGTCCATCGTCATGTAGGCGAAGGAGGCGCCGTAGTCCATGACGACGAGGTCGCCGTCCTGCAGTTGCCGGTCGTTCCTGACCCAGTGCCAGATCAGGCCGTTCGGCCCGGAGCCGACGATCGCCGGGTAGGCCTCCATCTCGGCGCCGTGCTTCAGGAAGACATGCTTGGCTGCGGCCTCCAGCTCGTACTCCCAGCCGCCGGCGCGGGTGGCGCGGATGGCCGCCGCGATGCCTTCGGCGCTGACCTTTCCGGCGCGGCGCAGGATCTCGATCTCGCGCGGCGTCTTGATCATCCGCAGGCGGTCGAGGTGCGGCGTCAGGTCGCGCAGCTCGGCGTAGGGGTAGCGTCTGCGGACGGTCGCGATCTGGTGGGCCTGCTCGGTCGGCTGGCCGCCCCAGGGGTTCTGCTCGCGCCGGCCGAGGTACAGGCCCTTCTCGCTGCGGGCGAGGTCGAGCTCGTCGCGCTCGCCCAGGCGCATCCAGAGCAGCCTTCCTGCCTCGCCGGGTAGCCGGCCGCGGCGCCGGGCCAGGTGCTCGGGCAGGTAGGCCAGGTGGTCGATCTCGAAGCCGCTGCCTTCGGCCTTGTCGGGCGCGTAGAGCCAGTTCGGGCCATCGATGAACTTCTCCCGGTCGCCCTGGTGGGGGAGGTAGAGGCTCGCCTTGCAGCCGTCGACTTCGAGCAGCAGGACCGCGTTCCGGCCTTCGTACCCGGTCAGGTAGAAGAAGTCGTGGTCCTGCCGGAAGCGGGCGCCGTAGCGCGGCATCGTCTCCGCGAACAGGAGAACGGCGCCGCCGTCGAGACGTTCGCACAGGCGTGCCCGGCGTTCGGCGAATTCCTCGGGCGGGTAGCTGGCTCGTTGTGCCGTCGTCGGGGTCGCGGCGAAGAAAACCGGGAGAAACAGGGCGCCACAGAGGATGTTTCTGCGGATTTCTGCGGAAAGAGACACGTCTTGAGAGCCAGAGTCCCGGATTTCCTACGTTTTTCTTCCGCCGCCGATGGCTACAGCCCGGGATTTTGCGAACGGAGCGAAGAAATCGTTCCCTTTATCGTCGATCACGATGAAGGCCGGGAAATTCTCGACCTCGATCTGCCAGATCGCCTCCATCCCCAGGTCCTCGAACTCGCGCACCTCGACCTTGCGGATGCTCTGCTCGGCGAGCGCGGCCGCCGGACCGCCGATCGAGCCGAGGTAGAAACCGCCGTGCTTCTCGCAGGCGCGACGGACTTCGGGTGAGCGGTTGCCCTTGGCCAGCATGACCATGCTGCCGCCGTGGCTCTGGAACAGGTCGACGTAGGGGTCCATGCGGCCGGCGGTCGTCGGGCCGAAGGAGCCGGAGGCCTTGCCTTCGGGTTTCTTCGCGGGGCCGGCGTAGTAGACCGGCTGGTCCTTGAAGTACTGGGGAAGATCCTCGCCACGGTCGAGGAGTTCCTTGAGACGGGCGTGGGCGATGTCTCGGGCAACGACCATGGGACCGGTGAGCGCGAGCCGCGTGGCGACGGGGTACTTCGAGAGCTCGGCGCGGATCTCGGCCATCGGCCGGTTCAGGTCGATGGCGACGACCTGTCCGCTCAGCTCGTCCTCTTCGACTTCGGGCAGGTACTTCGCGGGGTTCTCCTCGAGTTGCTCCAGGAACACGCCGTCGCGGTTGATGCGGCCCAGGATCTGCCGGTCCGCCGAGCAGGACACGCCGAGGCCGACCGGCAGCGAGGCGCCATGGCGCGGCAGGCGGATGACCCGCACGTCGTGGGCGAAGTACTTGCCCCCGAACTGGGCGCCGATGCCGATGCGGGTGCAGAGGTCGAAGATCTGCTGTTCCATCTCCAGATCGCGGAAGGCACGTCCGCGTTCGTTGCCGCTCGTCGGCAGATCGTCCATCGCGTGGCAGGTCGCGAGCTTGAGCGTCTTCATCGTCGCCTCGGCCGACGTGCCGCCGACGACCAGGGCGATGTGGTAGGGCGGGCAGGCCGAGGTGCCGAGCGTGCGGAGCTTCTCGTCGACGAAGTTCATCAGCGAGATCGGGTTCAGGATCGCCTTCGTCTCCTGGTACAGGAAGCACTTGTTCGCCGAGCCGCCGCCCTTGGCGATGAACAGGAAGCGGTACTCGTCGCCGCGTGCCGCGTAGAGGTCGACCTGCGCGGGCAGGTTCGTGCCGGTGTTCTTCTCCTCGTACATCGACAGCGGCGCCATCTGGGAGTAGCGGAGGTTGCGCTCCTGGTAGGCGTCGAAGATGCCCCGGGAGAGCTCCTCCTCGTCGTCGAAGTCGGTGTAGACGTTCTGGCCCTTGTAGCCGAGGACGATCGCGGTGCCGGTGTCCTGGCAGCCGGGGAGCACCCGGCCGGCCGCGATGTTCGCGTTCTTGAGCAGTTCCATCGCCACGAAGCGGTCGTTCGCCGACGCTTCCGGGTCGTCGAGGACTCGGCGCAACTGCTCCAGGTGGCTGGCCCGCAGCAGATGGGCGATGTCGTCCATCGCGTCGCGGGCGATCAACCGCAGCGCCTCGGGATCGACGTGCAGGGTCTCGCGGCCGCCGGCCGCCTCGACGTGGACGTGGTCCGAGGTCACGAGACGGTACTCCGGCTCGTCGCCGGCGTGTTCGAACAGGTGCTGGTGGTGGAAGTCAGTCATGGCTGCCCTTGAGTCTGCGCGAGGGACGACCGCGAAGCAAGTTCGGCGGGCGACCCGCTGCTAGTCTGCCTGCCTTGCCGTGCGGTTCCCCGCCCCGATCCTTCTCCTGGCCTGCGTCGGCGCGGGGGCCTGTGTCTACACGTATCCTCCGTCCGAGATGCCCGAGGAGATAGCCGCCCTGCGTGAGATCGTGCAAGTGACCCGGCGCCCGTGGGGCGAAGTCGACGGCAGGGAGGTCGAGATTTTCCGTCTGGCTTCGCAGACGGGGCTCCGGGCCGAGATCGCCGAACTCGGCGGCGCGATCGTGTCCCTGACCGCACAGGGCCGCGACGGCGAGTTCGCCGATGTCGTGCTTGGCTTCGACGATCTCGGCTCCTATCTCGCGGACACGAACCCCTACTTCGGCGCTGTCGTCGGCCGCTATGCCAATCGCATCGCCGGAGGCCGCTTCACTCTCGACGGCGAGAGCCACACGCTGCCGCAGAACGATGGCAAGAACAGCCTCCACGGAGGCGTCCGGGGGCTCAGTCGCGTTGTCTGGGAGGGCGAACCGTTCGAGGCCGCGAACGGGGCGGGCGTCGTGCTCCGTTACCGAAGTCCCGATGGCGAGGAAGGCTACCCGGGCAACGTGGACTTCCAGGTGCGCTACCTGTTGACGTCCATCGGCGACCTGCGCATAGAGGCGGAGGCGGTGACCGACGAACCCACGGTCGTCAACCTGTCCTTCCACTCGTACTTCAACCTCAAGGGGGAGGGCGAAGGCGACATCCTGGACCACGAGCTTTCACTCGACAGCGAGCACTACACGCCCGTTGACGACACGCTGATTCCGACCGGCGAGATCGCGCCCACCGAAGGCACGCCCATGGACTTCCGGACCCCGGCGGCGATCGGCAGCCGGATCGACGACGACTTTGAGCAGCTTCGTTTCGGCGGCGGCTACGACCACAACTGGGTGTTGCGGCCGCCGGAGGACGACGGCCAAATGCGGGTTGCGGCCATCGTCGTCGAACCGACGAGCGGCCGGAAGCTGGTCGTGAAGACGACCGCCCCGGGCCTGCAGCTCTACACCGGCAACTTCCTCGACGGCACGCTGGTCGGGAAGAGCGGCCGGCCGTACGTTCACCGCGGCGGCCTGTGCCTGGAGACCCAGCACTTTCCCGACTCGCCGAACCAGCCGGGGTTTCCCAGCACGGTGTTGCGGCCGGGCGAGACCTACCGGCAGGTCACGGAGTACCAGTTCATGACGGGGCGCCGGCAGGGCTAGCCCGAAACCCTCGTACCCGTGCCGCGTAGGTTAGAACCATAGAATGCGCGGCATGGAACGATCGGCCGGCGGCGCCAGTCCGTCGACGGTGGCGGTGCGCCGGTGAGCGCACCGGCAAGTCAGGGCGAGGGTCCTGACAGCGGGCCGCCACGGCCGGATCTGTCGATCCTGCGAGCCGACGACGAGTACGAATACCGTCCCCGGCGCGGACGCTTCATCAAGTGGGGGATCCTGCTGCTGCTCGCCGCGGCGGCGGTCTTCGCCATCTACCGGGTGCCGCCCGACCAGTACGTGCCGTTCCTGATGCCCGAGGTCGAGACGACGACGGTCCAGCGCCTGACCCCGGAGCAGGCGTCGACGGTGCTGACCGCCACCGGCTACACGTACGCGCGGGTGCGGGCGGCCGTGGGCGCGAAGATCATCGGCCGGATCACGGAGCTCCACGTCGATGAGGGCGACGCGGTGGCGGCCGGGGACGTGATCGCCGTGCTCGACAGCGATGACCTCGAGGCGGCGGTGCGCCGTGCCCAGGCGTCGTTGATCGAGGCGACCGCGCGGGTCGCCGATGCGAGGCGGGAGGAGGCCCGCCAGCGGCGCATCGTCGAGGCGGGAGTGGCGCCCTCCGCCGATCTGGACGCGGCGGTCACGCAACTTCAGGTCACGCGAGCCCAGCTCGGTACGGCGCGGGCGAACCTGGAGTCGATCGAGGCGCAGCTTGCCTACACGGTCATTCATGCCCCGGTGGACGGAGTGGTCATCGAGCGGACGGTCGAGGTGGGCGAGATGGTCGCGCCGGGAGGCTTCACCAGCCAGCAGGCCACCGGCGCGCTGGTGCGGATCGCCGACCCGACCTCGCTCGAAGTCGAGGCGGACATCAACGAGAGCTTCATCGCGCGGATCCAGCTCGGCCAGCCTGCGACGATCAAGGTGGACGCCGTGCCGGATCACGAGTACCACGGCACCTTGAGGCAGATCGTGCCGACCGCCGACCGGCAACGGGCGGTGGTCCAGGTCAAGGTCACGATCGACGACCGGGACGCACGCCTGGTGCCGGACATGAGCTGCAGCGTCACCTTCCTGCAGGAGGGAGTCGACGAGACCGCGCTGCAGGCGGAACCGAAGATTCTGATCGCGGCCGAAGCGGTGGCGAACGACGACGGCGGCGACTACGTCCTGCTCCTCCGCGACGGTCAACTGGAGCGGGCGCCGATCGAACTCGGCCTGGAGCAGGACGGCAATCAGTTCGAGGTGCTGTCCGGACTTCGGGGCGGCGAGGTGGTCGTCCGCCAGCCGACTCCTGATTTGACACCGGGCCTGCGCGTACGCGAGGCCTCCTGAAACAGCGGACAGAGAGAGTCCAACGAGGGAGCTGATTGATGGCTGAAACCGTCGTCCAGATGCGCGACGTGACGAAGAACTACCGGCGCGACGCCTTCGAACTGAAGGTGCTTCAGGGCATCACGCTGGATGTCCAGGCGGGCGACTACGTCGCCTTGATGGGGCCATCGGGTTCCGGCAAGAGCACCTTGCTCAACCTGCTTGCCGGGATCGACCAGCCGAGCGGGGGAGACCTCGTCGTAGCCGGCGAACAGGTGAGCCGGATGAACGAGAGCAGGCTCGCTCGCTGGCGGCAGAAGCACATCGGCTTCATCTTCCAGTTCTACAACCTGATTCCGGTACTGACCGCTTACGAGAACGTGGAACTGCCGCTGACGCTCCGGCGCGGATCGCGGGCGGCGCGCAGGCGGCGGGTCGAGACCGCGCTCTCGGTGGTGGGCCTGCAGAACCGGATGAAGCACTACCCGCGGCAGCTCTCGGGCGGCCAGGAACAGCGGGTGGCGATCGCCCGCGCGATCGTCACCGATCCGACGCTGTTGCTCGCCGACGAGCCGACCGGCGACCTGGACGCTGACTCGGGCCGTGAAATCCTCGACCTGCTCGGTCAACTGAACGAGCAGTTCAACAAGACGATCCTCATGGTGACCCATGACCCGAACGCGGCGGCGAGGGCGAAGCGCCTGGTGCGGCTCGACAAGGGACAACTGGTGTCAGGCGACTCGGGAGCAGGCGAATGATCAAGCTGATCCGGCGCAACCTGCTGCGCAACAAGCGGCGCACCTTCCTGACCATGGCGAGTCTGGCCATGGCCCTGTTCATCCTCTCGCTGCTCGGCGTCGTCAACGATGCGATGAACTTCGCCGACGAGTCGGCGATCCCCGACCGGCTGGTCGTGCGCAACGCGATCTCGCTGACGTTCCCCTTGCCCGAGGCGTACGAGCAGCGGCTCCGGACGATCGACAACGTCGTCGCGGTGACGCCCCAGAACTGGTTCCAGGGCGTCTACAAGGACCAGAGGCCCGAGAACTTCTTTCCGCGCTTCACGATCGATCCGGAGACGTTCCGGAGCGTCTTCTACGACTTGGAGTGGACCGAGGAGGAATGGGAGGCCTTCGCGGAGCAGCGCACGGCCTTTGCGGCCGGCCGCGAACTGACCGAGATTCAAGGTTGGTCGCTCGGCGACACGATCACGATCAAGGGCGACATCTTCCCGATCGACGTGGAGCTCCAGTTGCGGGCGATCTACGACTTCGACGAGCCGGGCCAGGAACGTCAGATCTTCTTCCACCGGCGCTACGTCGAGGAGGCGATGGGCAATCCGGGCCAGAACGGCACGTACTGGCTGCTGCTCGACGACCCGGCGGCGGCGCCCGCGGTGATCGCCGCCGCCGAGGCGATGTTCGAGAACTCGGACAACCAGGTGCGGGCGGAGACGGCCGAGGCGTTCGCCGCCTCGTTCACGGAGATGCTGGGCAACATCCAGTTCTTCTTCTCCATGATCGGGCTCGCGATCGTCATCTCCATCTTCCTGATCACGGCGAACACGATGGCGATGGCCGCGCGCGAGCGGACCACCGAAGTCTCCGTGCTCCGTACCCTGGGCTTCCGGCGTAACCAGGTGCTCGGCATGGTGATCGGCGAGTCCCTGGCGGTCGGCGTGCTGGGCTCCGCCCTCGGCCTCGGCTTCACGGCGGTCGCCATTCAGGGGGCGACGCCGTTCCTGGAGCAGATGGGCTTCGGCTTCGGCGGCTTCGCGCTCGACTCCCAGGTCCTTGTGACCGCCGTCGTGATCGGCATCGCGGTCGGCCTGCTGAGCGGCGTCTTCCCGGCGGTCGCGGCGGCGCGGCTCAAGATCGTCGACGGACTGAGGCGGCTCTGACGGTGGCCGGCGCGCACGAGGAGACGGCATGATCCCGATCAAGTACACCTACCGCAACCTGTTCGAACGGCGCGGCGTGGCGTTCATGACGCTGGCCTCGATCGGCTTCGTCGTTCTCGTCTACATCGGCGTGCTCGCGCTCGCCGGCGGCCTGCGGGCGGCGTTCGCGGACACCGGGGATCCCTCGGTCGTCATCGTGATGCGGGACGGCACGCGCGCCGAGATGGAGAGTTCCTACGCGCAGGAAAGCCACCGCCTGCTGACCACGATGCCCGGCGTCGAGCGGACGGCCGACGGCGCGGTGATGGCCTCCGGCGAAACCGTCACGATCCAGATCTTCAACCGGGTCGACGGCACCGAGACGAACGTGATGGTCCGCGGCGTCGAGCCGGGGGCGTTCGGCATCCGTCCGGGCTTCGAGATCACCGAGGGCCGGGTCTTCGAGCCGGGCCGCGGCGAGATCATCGTCGGCCGTAGCCTGGCCGGCCGGCTCGGCCTGCGGGTCGGCGACGAGCGCGAGTTGGGCCGGAACACGTTCCGCGTCGTCGGCCTGTTCACCGGCGTCGGCGCCCATGGTTCCGAGATCTGGGGTGACTATCGCGATCTGGGCGATTCGTTCCGGCGCAGCGGCTACTACTCCTCGACCCGGCTCCAGGCCGCGTCGCCCGCCGCTGCCCGAGACCTGATCGAGACGGTCAAGGCCGACCAGCGTCTCCAGGTGCAGGCCCTGACGGAACCCGAGTACTACGAGCTGCAGTCGGAGACGTCATCGGGCCAGTTCATCATCCTCGGCAACGTGCTCGCCGTGCTGATGGCGATCGGCGCCTGCTTCGCCGCGGCGAACACGATGTATGCCCAGGTCGCCGCCCGCGCCCGCGAGATCGGCACCCTGCGCGCCCTCGGTTTCAAGCGCCGCTCGATCATGGGCAGCTTCTTCCTGGAGGCGGTGCTGCTCGGCGTCGTCGCCGGCGGCTTCGGCGCCCTGCTGTCGCTGCCGCTCAACGCGATCCAGACCGGCACGATGAACCAGGTCACGTTCAGCGAGATCACATTTCAGTTGCGAACGACGCCGTTCGCCCTGTTCTCGGGCATCTTCCTGGCCACCGTGACGGGTGTCCTGGGCGGCCTGCTGCCCGCCTTCGGCGCCTCGCGGCAGAAGATCACCGACCTCCTCCGCGAAGCGTAGGCTGGGTGCGCCGGTTCTTCAACGCCGCGTTTCTGCTCCTCGCCGGCTGTGCCGACGGCGCCCCCGACACGGCCGCCCCGGACCCCCTCCCCAACATCGTCCTGATCGTCCCGGACGATCTCGGCCGCCACGACGTCAGCTTTCACGGCGGCGAGATCGCCACGCCGAACATCGATCGGATTGCCGCCGAGGGCGTGCGGCTCGAGCGGTTCTACAGCGCGCCGGTCTGTTCGCCGACCCGGGCCGGCCTGATGACGGGTCGCTATCCGATCCGGTTCGGCCTGATGCGGGCGGTGATCGCTCCCTGGCGCGACTACGGCATGGACACCTCGGAGACCACGTTGCCGGAGGTCCTGGCCAGGGCCGGCTACGAACACCGCGGCATCTTCGGCAAGTGGCACCTCGGCCACTTCGAGCGCAAGTTCCACCCGCTGCGCCGCGGCTTCACTGAGTTCGTCGGTCACAACACGGCGGTCGACTACTTCACGAAGGAACGCGAGGGCGAACGCGACTGGAGCCACGACTACGAGTCCGTCGACGAGGAGGGCTACGTGACGGACCTGCTGGCCGAGCACGCGGTCCGCTTCATCGACCGGCACGCCGGCGGCGAGGCGCCGTTCTTCCTCTACGTCCCGTTCAGTGCACCGCACTCGCCGATCCAGGCCAAGGAGGAGGACCTGCCGCTGTATGCCGACCTGGAGGCGATCGAGTCGCCCCGCGGCTGGGAGGAATCGACCGCCGGCCGGCCGCTGGCCGCCGACGAACAGCGGCGGGACCGACGGCGGGTTCATGCGGCGATGGTTCACTCGCTCGACGAGGGCGTCGGCCGCATTCTCCAGGCGATCGACGATCACGCGATCTCCGAGAACACGCTCGTCCTCTTCTTCAGCGACAACGGCGGCTCCGTCGGTATCGGCGACAACGGCCCGTACCGGGGCGCCAAGGGCAGCGTCTTCGAGGGCGGCACGCGGGTCGCCGCGGCTGCCAGGTGGCCGGCCGGGAACATGACCGGCGGCGGCCGGATCGACGCGCCGATGTCCTACATCGACGTCCTGCCGACGCTGATGGGAATCGCTGGCATCGACGACCATGGCGGCAAGCCGCTCGACGGCGTCGACGTCGGCGACGTGCTCACGGGCGCCGCCCAGGCCGGGCCGGAGCGCGATCTCTACTCCTTCATCGCCCAGCTCGACCCGGAGCGCGAGCAGGTCTCGGTGACGGAGGGCGAATGGAAGCTAGTCGTCGTCGGGCCGCCGCTGGTCCGGGAAGGCGCGGTGGACGCGTCGAGAATGATGCTGTTCCGGCTGGCCGAGGATCCGCTCGAAGAGCGCGACGTCTCGGCTGAACATCCCGAGCTGGTGGCCCGCATGCTCGAGAAAGCGGCCGCTTTCCGGGCCCTGCAGCCGCCAAACCCGGTGGCGCCGTTCCTTGCCGGCCGCCAGGGCTTCAAGCCGCCGCCGAACTGGCAGTTCGGGGACGAGTAGTGGACGGCTCCTGGCGTTGGTTGCCGCCGATCCTGTTCGCGCTGGCGGTGGGCTGCGCGGTGGCGCCGGAGACGGACGGGAGCGTTACGAGCGAGGCGGCGCGGCCGAACATCCTTCTCATCCTGATCGACGACCTGGGCTTCGAAGCGATCGGTGCCTACGGGGGCGCGTCGTACCAGACTCCGAACATCGATCGTCTGGCCGCGGACGGGGTTCGCTTCACCCACGCTTACTCCACCCCGCTGTGCTCGCCGTCGCGGATGAAGCTGATGACCGGCCGCTACAACAGCCGCAACTACACCGAGTGGGGCGTGCTGCCGCACGAGGAGGTCACCTTCGCCAACCTGCTGAGCGAAGCCGGCTACGCGACCTTCCTGACAGGAAAGTGGCAGCTCTCCGGATTCCAACTGGGATGGAGGGAGGACTGCTGCGTGGGCCAGGGGCAGACGCCGGAAGAAGCCGGCTTCGACGACTACCTGGTCTGGCACTACCACGAGAAGGGCGAACGGTACGCCGATCCTCTCCTGTGGGGACCGGACGACGAAGGTGGGGTCTTCGAAGGCGGGTACGGCCCGGATCTCTTCGTCGACTTCCTCCTGGAGAGGATCGAGGCGCAGGTCAGGGAAGAGCCCGAACGGCCGTTCGCCGCCTACCACTCGATGGCGCTGGTCCACGATCCGTTCGTGCCGACCCCCGACAGCTCGGACTGGAACGTCGACCGCGGCGCCCGGGATCCGGCCTACTTCCCCGACATGGTGGCCTACACGGACAAGCTGATCGGCCGCCTGGTCGGCAGGCTGGAAGAGCTGGGCATCCGGGACGACACCCTCATCCTGCTGACCGCCGACAACGGCACGCCCCGGCAGATCACCAGCGCGCTGCGGGACGGGACCGTGGTGCCGGGAGGCAAGGGACGGACGATCGACTACGGCGTCCACGTGCCATTCATCGCCTCCTGGCCGGCGGGGTTCGAGGGCGGCCGGACGTCGGGCGCCCTGGTCGACCTGGCGGACTTCCTGCCCTCGATGGTCGAAGCGGCCGGTGCGGCACTGCCGGACGACCGGGTCATCGACGGCAGGAGTTTCCTTCCGGTGCTGCGGGGCGAAAGAGACTCCGCCCGCGACTGGGTCTTCACCGACTTCAGGCCGCGCTTCCTGAGGATCCCGGAAGTGACCTTCGTCCAGGACCGCCGCTACAAGCTCTATGACGACGGCCGCTTCTTCGACTACGAGAGCGACGTGGAGGAGGAGAATCCTCTCGACGCCGACAATCTGACGGAAGAGGCGGCCGCGGCCATGGCCCGACTGCGCGCCGCGATGGCTGAGGGCCTTGGCGGGTAGTCACGGCCGGCGACGACCGGCTTCTCGGCATTTCCGGGCGAGTCTGGCCGGCGCGGTGATCCTGCTGGCGGCCTGCGGGGTGCCAGCGTCGCCACCGGAGCCCGGGCTCCCGCACATCGTCCTCATCGTCCCCGACGACCTGGGCCGCCACGACGTGAGCTTCCACGGTGGCGAGATCGCGACCCCGAACATCGACCGGATTGCCGCCGAGGGGGTTCTGATCGAGCGTTTCTACACGGCGCCGATCTGCTCGCCGACCCGGGCCGGACTGATGACGGGCCGCTATCCCATCCGCTACGGGCTGATGCGGAACGTCATCGCACCCTGGCAGGACTTCGGGCTGGACGCGGAGGAAGTCACCCTTCCCGAGGTGCTTGCCCTCGCGGGTTACGAGCACCGCGCCGTCTTCGGCAAGTGGCATCTGGGCCACGTCCGCCAGGAGCACCACCCGCTGCAGCGCGGTTTCACGGAGTTCGTCGGCCATAACACGTCGATCGACTACTTCACGAAGAAGCGGTTCGGCGAACGGGACTGGTTTCACGGCTACGAGCCCTCCTCCGAGGAGGGCTACGTCACGGACCTCGTGGCCGAGCACGCGGTTCGCTTCATCGACCGGCACGCGAGTGATGAGGCGCCCTTCTTTCTCTACGTTCCGTTCAACGCGGCGCACTCTCCGCTGCAGGCGAAGGAGGAGGACCTGCCGCGCTACGCTCACCTTGACGCTGTCGAGCCGCCGCGCAGTTGGGAGGAGGTCACGGCTGGCTGGCCTCTGGCGCCGGAGGAGCAGCGCCGCGAGGACCGCCGCGTCCACGCCGCGATGGTCCACGCGCTGGACGAGGGTGTGGGCCGCATTCTCCGGGCGATCGACGATCGCGGCATCGCGGAGAACACGCTCGTCCTCTTCTTCAGCGACAACGGCGGCGGCCTCGGCGCCGCTGACAACGGGCCCTACCGGGGTACGAAGAGCACCGTCTTCGAGGGCGGCACGCGGGTCGCCGCGGCGGCGCGCTGGCCGGCGGGCGGCATCTCCGGCGGCGGCCGGGTGGAGCCGCCGGTCGGCTACATCGACGTCCTGCCGACCCTGATGGACGTCGCTGGTCAGAACGAACACGGCGGCAGGGAACTCGACGGCAGGAACGTCCGCGATGTCCTCGCCGGCGCGGACCCGGACGGACCGTCGCGCGACCTGTACTCCTTCGTCGGCCAGAAGAACCCGGAGCGGGAGCAGGTGTCGGTGATGTCGGACGAGTGGAAGCTCGTCGTCATCGGCCCGCCGCTCGACCAACCTGGATCGGCGGAGGCGTCCGAACAGCTCCTCTACCGGATCGAGGAGGATCCGTTCGAACAACGGGATCTGGCCGCGAACCATCCGGACGTTGCGGCGGATCTGTTCGACAAGGCCCGGGAGTTCCGCGCCCTGCAACCGCCGAACCCGGTGGGGTCCTTCGGCCTGGGCATGAAAGGGTTCGAGCCGCCGCCGAACTGGAAGTTCCCGGACACGGATGCTGAAAGACCTGGAGGATCCTGACCATGCGTTCAACGTACTCTGCCCTCGCCTGCGTCGCCCTGCTGCTCGGAGGCTGCGCGACGCCGGCCGCTGATGAGTCGCAGGTTGCCTCTGCCGCAGCCGCCGACGATCCGGGCGTTCGCTTCCACGGCGTCTGGGAACTTGCCTCGATCGTGCGCTACTCGGGGGACGGCGAGGAGCTGTCGCGCAACGAGACCTCGACCGGCTTCATCATCTACGCCCCGCCGGGGTACATGGGCGTCGTCATCCAGGGCGCCGATCGCCAGCCCTACGTCGGCGACGAGGCGACTCCCGAGGAGATCCTGGCTGCCTACCGGTCCTACACGTCCTACTTCGGCGGCTTCACCGTCGACCCGGAGGCGGGGACCGTCACCCACCATCTACGGGCGAGCATGAACCCGAGCGGCACCGGGTCGGACTATGTGCGACACTTCGAGTTCGGGGAGAACAGCCTGACGCTGCAGCCCCCGGCCGGCGCGGACGGCGGCGTCGTGCGGCTTACCTGGAAGAAGCTGCCCGATCTCCCCGAGCTGACGGACGAGCACCGCCGCTTTATCGGTTTCTGGGAGTTCGCGCGGCTCGACCGCACGGAGGACTCGGGCGCGGCCCTGCCCGTGCAGCGGACCTACGAGGACGGTTTCATCATCTATTCGGCCTCCGGCCACATGGCGGTCCACTTGGTGCGTCCCGACCGCGAGCTCTTCGCCGAGGGCCGGCCGACGGCGGACGAGGCCGGCGCAGCGATGGGAACGTACGTCAGTTACTTCGGGCCATACACGATCCACGAGGACGAGGGAATCGTCGTCCACCAGCGGCCCGGCTGCTGGTTTCCCGGCTGTATCGGTTCGGACGCACGCCGTGGCTACGAGTTCGGGGACGGCACGCTGACGCTGAGGCCGCCGGCCCGGCAGGTGGACGGCCGCACGGTGCAGGACGCGCTGACCTGGGAGCGGATCAGCGGCTAGAGCCGCACGGTAAGTCCCGGAAGTCTGGAACGTAGTGTAAGTCGCCATCCGGTGGTCCTACGCCCTGGGGACGTGACTCACAACTCGACTCCGAGCTACTTGCCGGTGCAGCGTCACTAGACGGGACCAGAGGCCACGGAGTCGAGGGTCGCCAACTGAGGCGGGGCCCCAGCCATTGGGAGGTCGACCAGCTTGTCGCGAAGCGCCCCAGGGGCGAGCAAGGCCGGCCCGCGGATCTAAGGCGCCCTACTCGCTGGCTTCGGCGGAGACGGTGGTTTCAATGGTCACTTCGCCCGAAGCTGTCCGCCTCAAATGCCAACCGCTACTGGCAGCGTGCTTGACCAGCTCGCTTAGTCGGCCGTCCATCGGACCACCTATGCGTATCGAAGTGCCAAGTCTCAACGAGCCTCGCCTAGGTTTCCTCGATCGCCTCCTGAAGCAGCTCCGAGGTGATTTGAATGCTCCGGAGAATCGCTTCCGCCATACTGAGCTTGAGCAACTTCGCTCCAGTGACATTCACTATTGCTGTGCGCTGCTCACTCAAAGACTTGATCGCGTGGTCCAACGACTTGCGCAGGCCAGCCATCTACACAACGTCCAAGCTCCCGTCTTCAACTATGTCATCCCACCGAGGAGCTCCGGCCTGACGGCACCGGCTATGGGCAGGCCCGCATGCAGAATGGCTGCACGAGCACTGCTAGTGAAGGAAAGCCAACGGTTCGAAGACTCGTTGCACGGGTGTGGCGTTCGACGACGCTGACATAGCGGCGCGAAGGTGTCGTCTAATCTACGGGAAGTCCTAGTTAGTGGCTGGTTTGGAGCCGAGCGAGCCATCGCCGCAGGCTGATGACCCTTCCTTGTTCGATGTGCCTTGCGGCAGGCACGAAAGAACGGCGAAGATTAGTGCCGTAGGCCGCTAGAAGACCGGCGGGATTGACATGAACAATATCCTTGAAGAGTGGCCTGCTCTCCCACTGGCGCTCGCAGGCCGCGACGAGCCGGGCTGGGTCAAACTCGTTGGTGATGAGCGAGTAGTCGAACGGTGTGCCGGCCCGCTCCAACCTAGCGTACGTGCGGAAGTCGCTCATGAACTGCTCTTCCCGGTCTGCGCGAATCGACCACTTGACCGTGAGCAGAACGCGCCGTTCGCTTTGGCCCAACAACAGAGCTAGATCGACCTTGCGTGGCTTCTCGCCCGTCGGTGGTTCGAAAAAGCCTGGCACGTCGTGAAGGTGGGAGCGCGTGAGGATTCGACGCACCTGGCTGGCTGGTAAACGCGCTACAAGGGCAGCGAGTACGTCCTCGAATCCCTCTCCGACGAGGTTCTTCCGCTTGTTCTCAAGCCGGGTGTGTTCGTGGATGCGCTCAGCGAGTTTGTGCAGCACATCCCTGGTAGGTAGGCTCTCAAACCATGGCTCGAGAGCTTCGAGAATCATGTGCTCGATCTCGGGATGTGTTCCCGGTTCGGGAAAGCCTTGGCCTTCGTATGGTGCTCTCTGCGCAGCGGCACGTTGGACGTGGCCGGCCGCGATACCGGTGACTAGGTCCCGAGACGCACTCTGGAACAGCCAGTCGATCTCGGCGCTGAGGCCGGAGGGGTTGGTTGCGAATTCACTGGCGGCCCAAGCGTGGAAGCGGAGAGATCGCTCGTACCAAGGACGGCCTGGCTGGGACTTGTCGCTCTCGTAACAGTGAGCCAGTCCGGTCGTCCGGTCAATCCACAGTAGCAGGCCATAGACATGGCGCCAAGCATTGTCAGGACTGAATCCTCCCTTAGTGCGCAGGTAGTCGTGAATCAGGCGCTGCCGGTTCTCGGCTCCGAAGGCGCGGCGGACAGCAGTCTTGGGATCGGTGCTCCTCACGGGGAGTCAGAGGGCCGTCTGCTGCCTCCTGCTGCTGCCATGAGGGTCTGTGCGATCGCTCGTGCCAGCAAGGGGGGCACCGCGTTACCGACTTGCCGGTACCTTGAGTGCGCGGGACCGCCTGGGGAGCGTCCAGGCAGCGGACCCTTCTCAGGACGGGTCGTGAACACGAAGTCATCGTGGAAGGACTGCAGGCGGGCGAACTCGCGGACGGAAAGGGCACGATCGTTGAACCAATGATAGGCGGAGTCTGCCTTCGTGTTGAGGGTCCATGCCCAGAACTTCGGGTGCAGCTTGCGGTATGCGTAGTAGTGCCGGCGGCCGAGTCGGCCGGAACCGTTCTCGGGACCCCATCTTTGTCCCGTCAGGTACCTCTGTTTCAGTTCTTCCGACAAGTCTAGGTAGTTCCCACCTGCTGGAATGGCCGAAAGGCGGATTTCTGTGTCGGCATTCATCCTGGGCACACTTACGTTCTCCAGAATCCCGTTTAGGAATCGCCGCGCCCGTACTTGGTAGGCGGACGCTGCTGGCGGCAACTCGTCTACGGACACTTTGTCGCTGCGTCTGCCACGTCGAAGGTGAGCCAGATCGCCGATGGCCTGCTCGGCCGAGACAAGTTCTAGGTTTGAGGGATCAGAGAGGCGTTCCCCTAGAGTCTGGTCGAAAAGCGACCGCGTCGTGGGGCGGTACGAGGCGAGTCCGTTGTCGCGACGCCGCTGAAGTGTCAGCGCTTTGGATGCTCCCGTACCTACGAGCAGGGGAGGTTCGACTGAAAAGGACCTGTGGACTCCAAGAAAGACCAAGCGCTTTCTCGTTTGCGGTACTCCAAAGTCGCATGCGTCTGGAGTGTGCACTGTGACGTCGTATTCACCATCCAGGCACAAGTGACCGGCGACGAGCTCCTGGAGCCTAAGCTGCCGCAGTCCGGGCACGTTCTCCATGGCGAAAGCCCGCGGTCGAACGTGCTCCAAGACGCGAACGAACTCGCGATAGAGGGCGTTGCGCGGATCTTCGAGCAGCCGGTCGTGGTTGCGAACTTGCGAGAAGGCCTGGCATGGGGGGCCGCCAACGACGATGTCTGCGTTCTGGGAGGCTTCTAGGACCTGGGAGCGGACGAAGTCTTGGCGTACATCGCCCCAGATTGTGACCGCATTTTTGAAGTTCGTCTTGTAGGTCTCACAAGCGTCCGGGTCGCTATCGACCCCACAGACGATATCGGCAGAGGCTCGGCGGAAGCCATCGGAGAACCCGCCCGCACCACAGAAGATGTCCGCTACTCTCACGCGTGCCGACTCCCGCCGTGGGGCTGAGTTATCGACTGGTGCAACCAACGTAGCTTTGAGCAGGTGAGTTCGCACTCCCAGACCACCAGGACTCGCCAGCCGTCGGCCTCTAGTTGTGCCCTGTGCCGACGATCCCGTTCGACGGTACGGTTGAGCTTTGGTTCCCAGTAGTCGCGGTTTGTGTCGGGCACGCGACCTTCACGGCATCCTTCGTGTTGGTGCCAGAAGCAACCGTGCACGAACACAGCCGTTCTGTAGCGGGGCAGGACGACGTCTGGTCTTCCAGGGAGCGCTGCAGGGTGTTTCCGGAAGCGGAGTCCGTGTCGGTGAAGGTAGGAGCGGACAACTCGCTCTGGTCTCGTATCCGTGCTCCGGATACGGCTCATCATCCGACTACGGACTCTTGCTGGGACGATGTCAGCCACTTGGAGCTAGTCGAGATCGGTCGTCCTCGAGCTTCTCGAGAAGACGGAGCTGCTCGGCAACACCCTGGTTCTCGAGATACAGTTTCAGCGCCCGGCCGATGAGCCAACTGAGAGACCGCTCCTCCTCTTCGGCAACGAGAAGAAGTGCCTCGTAGTCACTCTGCTCGAGGCTGATCGTCAGACGTCGCTTCGTCATAAGTTCACCAGTCTGGTGAAGACTTCACCAGTGTAGCACATCTCGCTCGCGTGCTCCGCCCCAGAGGAAGCTCGGCTAGGACCCGCCGCCTTGCTGCTGGTCCTCATGCGGCGCTGCAAGAGGCGGTTGTAGCTGCACGAAGCCGTCCGGCCAGCACTCTTGGACCCTCTAGTCCTCTTTGCCGCTCGCTGGGTGACGCCACAGCAGCACCGACGGAGCGTGTTGTCCCGTAGCAGCTGGCGACAGGGCCCGCCACGATGCTCGCTTCGGTCCGCTAGCAGACGCATACGCAACTGGACCGGCTTGCCTCCGGGCAGCACCGTCGGGCCGCAGGTTGCGCCCAACAGTTGTCGGACAGGACTCTTGAGCGAATCCGCCTACGCGCGACGCTCCGCACTATCCCGAGCCAGGGTCCCAAGGCTGCTGCCCGTCGTTGACACACCTGGTCGGTGCGCCGTAGCATCCGCGTTTCGGAATGACCCGGTTTCCACAGCAGCCTGCTCGACTTGGCAGCCAGCCGATGCGAATCACCCGCCTCTCTTTGGCTCGACCAGCCGGCAAGCCGAGCAATCTTCTGGCTGCCGGGTGGATTGGAACAAGCCCTAGTGCGACGGTCAGGGCGTGCGCTCAGTTGAACCTAGTTCAAGGGGCTAAGGGCCCTGCGGCGCAAAGTAACCGTGGACGACTCTTCTAGTTGACAGTTCCCGAGACTCTCCCCGTTCCCCCGCGCCTAACGTCGCATGTGTGCGTGTTCTGGCATATTGCGGCCGCCGATTCACGGTGGGTCGAGATTCACACGGAGATGAGGGGTGTGCTACGGCCTTACCGATGGGTTCAGCCGACGCCCTCACCTTTCTTTGTAGTCGGTACGGATGGCATGAACGATCGTCAAGTCATCTACCGCGGCTTGATGGCGATCGCGCAGTCGGTGCCGGAGGAGGTTGTCTTCTTGGTTACCCCCACGATGCGTTCGATAGGAATCGACGGTAGCTACCTAGGTTTCCTCAATCAGGAGTTATGGGACAGGATAAACGAGATAGCTGCGGGATGACGACGCCGCCCGCAGAGCGCCCCGACGGGGGAGTCGATGAGGACAGGCCGACTCCGAATCCTCTGGGTGAATCTCCGAGCATTCTCGTTACTATGCCTCAGGCCATCGAGGTCCAGTTGGTAGATGCGAGCGTTCTTCGAGACTACGAAGTGTGGATTTTGGTAACGACGGTGTTCCTCAGTGCTGCCGTCGGCTCCTTTGTCGCTTGGGCCGGAGACGTAAGCCAAGGGCACCTTGGCGTCGTCGGAGGTGTCTTTTTGGTGGCAGCAGGCGCAACGGGGGCTATGGTGGTGACCAAGAGAAAAGTGCTGAGCCGAAGGAAGCAGGTCGTAAGGTATCCTGCGAATGCTGCGGTTGTAGACCCTGCATTAGACGGAGATCGGAGTGAGGGGAAAAGGTGAGGTCGGCTTACGAGGCACAGGGTGGATGAGTAGCGAGAGATTGACCAGGGCCGCGAGGAAGAGAAGAGAGCGTTAGGTAGGGCCGATCGCCGCGTGGCGGCGCTTTGCGGCGGCTTTGGTGTGGCCGTAAGGTAGCGCGATCGTCGGGGGGCGCGTTGAGAGGTGAGAGGGTACTGGGAGAGCCGACCTGAGGTGGGGTGTGCTGGGCGGTTGGTCGTGGGCGGGGCGAGCTGCAGGGTAGCGGCTCTGCGGTCGAAGGAAGGTGACGGCCTCCGGGAATAGTGGAGGGCTACGCGGCCTTCGCGATCTTCCGCCGCAACCAGTCGATCAGCACCCGGTTCGTCTCTTCGGGCTTCTCCTGCTGCGTCCAGTGGCCGCAGTCGGCGACCGTGTACTTCTCGAGATCGTCGATGAAGTCCTCCATGCCGTCTGCGGAGGAGGGGCGCAGGATGACGTCGTTGTCGGCGCCGATGTAGAGGCAGGGCACGTCGATCTCCCACTTCGCGTTCTCGATCCCCGGGAACGGCCGGCCCGCCATGCGGTACCAGTTCAGGCCGCCGGTGAAGCCGGTGATCTCGAAGGTCTCGGTGAAGTAGTCGAGCGCCTCCTCCGACAGGAACACCTCGCCTGGGAAGTCGTCGCGGTCCAGCATCCGGAGCAGGTCCATCTGCCGTTCGGGCGAGTCTTCCGGCATCGCCTTGAACGCCTCGACGTCCCAGATGTAGCCGCGGCGCAGCATCATCTGGAAGGTCTTGCGCACGTCGGCGGAGAGCGCCTTCTCGGCCCGGCCGGGCTCCTGGAACTGGACCGTGTAGTAGTTCGCCGACCGGACGATCAGCGGTTCCTCGGTCGGCTGCGGGCGCGGCATGCCGGGAGGCCGCCCGCCCGGCGTGTTCACGCCGACGATGCCGAGACAGCGGTCCGGGTGGAGCCGCGCCATCATCCAGACGACCCCGCCGCCCCAGTCATGGCCGACGAAGACGGCCTTCTCGATCTCGAGCGCGTCGAGCGTGCCGGCCATGTCGTCGCAGAGGTGCCTCAGGCTGTACTCCTGCACGTCCTCCGGCCGGTCCGTGAGGCCGTAGCCGCGCTGGTCGGGCGCAATTGCGCGGAATCCGGCGTCGGCCAGGGCCGGAAGCTGGAAGCGCCAGGAGAAGGCGAGTTCGGGAAAGCCGTGACAGAGCACGACGGGGACGCCCGAGCCCTGCTCGTAAACGGCCATGCGGATCCCGTTCGTCTGCAGGTAGCGGGGTGCCGGCATGCCGGGCGCGGGGCGGACTTCGGCGCCCAGAGCGACACGGGGCAAGGTCAGCGCGCCAGCCGCGGCGGTCGTAGCCTGCAGGAAGCTGCGGCGGGTAAGAGCGGGAAGACGGATCATCGAGGCCTCCGGAATAGGGAACGGGTGAGGTGTGTTTTCGGCGGCGCGGCCGGAGTATCTCAGGCCGCCCTGAGGAACACGGGTACAATAGTCGCAATGCGCTCCACCTCTCGGCTTCTGGGTTCGTTCCTGGCGCTTGCCGTTCTGGCATCGCCGGTCGCGGGCATGTGCGCCGCGCTTGCCGCGCCCGAGGACCCCTGCGCCATGGAGACGGCGCACGATGCGGTCTCGTGTGGCCACGCGGAGATGGTGATGACCGGCTGCTGCAGCGCCGACTCCGTCGATTCCACGGCGGCCGGGATCCTCCCCGGGCCCGGTGGCGACATCGACCCGCCCGGGCTCGCCGGGAGCCCGTTCGCAGTGCAAGCCAGTGACGGCCTGGAGGCCGCGGTCCTCGCCTGCGACGGAGACCCGCCGCCCGCTGTCCCGCGCTACAGGCTGTTTTCGGCCCTGTTGCTCTGATCCTCCGCTGAAGCGAGTCGCAGCGGTCGCCCCGCAAGCGGGCGGCCGCGGGAAGTACGTTTCTGCGGAGGAATCAGATGGTTCGACATACGCCTTGCCTGCTTGCCGCCGTCCTGGTGACGGTCGCCTGGGCGGGAACATCGATGGCCGAGACGGGCCAACCGGACGCGGTGGGCGCGGCACCGGCTCGGACGCCGGCCGACCGCGTCGCCCAGGGCATCGCGGACGACGCGCTGCGCGCGCTCGCCCTTGAGGCGCTGGCGCGGAATCCGGGTCTTCGGGCCGGCCTTGCCCGCGTGCGGGCCGCCGCGCAGAAAGCGCCGCAGGTCGCCTCCCTGCCCGATCCGACGGCCGAGGCGACCGCCTTTCTCGCCCCGCCGGAAACGCGGGTCGGGCCGCAGCGGCTCATGCTCGGTTACAGCCAGCCGCTGCCCTGGCTGCCCAAGCTCGACTTGCGGGAAGAAGCGGCGGTTCACGCGACCGCCGTCCTGGAGCACGGAGTCCAGGCGGACCGGCTGCGGCTCGTCACGGAGGTCAGGCGGCTCTACCACGAACTGGCGTTCCTCGACCGTTCGCGGGAGACGGCCGCCACCTTCCTCGAGCATCTGATCCAGCACGAGGAAGTCGCCCAGGCCAGGTACGCGACCGGCGTCGGATCGACCCAGGCCGTGCTCAAGCTGCAGGCCGAGATCACAGGGGCCGAACGGGCGCTCGTCGACCTGGAACTCGCTGAAGCCGCGCTGCGCGCACGGCTCAATTCGCTGCGGGACCGTCCGGCCGCCACGGCCGTCTCGAGAGGTTCCCTGCCGGTGGCGATCGAGGAAGCTCAGCTTATGGCCGGCGGCCTCGTGGCCGTCGCGCGATCGTCGCGGCCGGAGCTGCGCGCGGCGGAGGCTGGACTCGCCCGGGCCGAGACGCTGGAGGGCCTGGCCCGGATGGCCGACAAGCCGGACTTCAACGTCGGCGTCACCTACACGCTGGTGACCCCGCGCGACGACGAAGCCGCCCGCCTGCTGGCCCCAGCCGGCAACGGCAACGACGTGTTCGGCGTACGCGGCGGCGTCACCCTGCCGCTGCGCCGGCGCAGCCGGGCGGCGGCGGTGCAGGAGGCGCTTGAGCTGCGCTCCCATGCGGTCGATGAGCGGAGCGGCGCCGAACTCGCGATCGAGAGTGAGGTGGGCGACCTGACCCAGCGCCTGCCGCTGGCCTGGAGGCGGCTGCGGCTGCTGGAGGACCTGCTCGTCGTGCAGGCGGAGGAGGCGCTGGAGTCGGCGGAGGCGGGCTACATCGCCGGCTCGCTCAACACGCTCGACCTGTTCGACGCCGAGCACGTCCTGTTCGAGGCGCAGACGGCGACGGACCGGGCGAGGGCGGACTACCTGATCGGTCTCGCGGAGCTCGAAGGGGCGGTCGGCAGACCGTTGGTCGTACTCACGGAAAGGGGAGGAGAGGAACGATGACGGACAATGCGAACGGATTGGGCGGGCGGCTTCGGTCCTGGCTGCGCGGTGTTGCCTGGGTTGCCGGAAGCTTCGCCGCCTTCTTCCTCCTGTTCTTCGATCCCCTGGACCTGCACCCGGCCGACTCCTGGCTGCAGCGCACCGTCGGCTACCACGCGGGGCCGGTGACTGCAGCCGGCGGGGACGGGGAGGCTGCGTCCGCGGCCGGCGAACGGGAGATCGTCTTCTACCGGAATCCGATGGATCCGACGATCACCTCGCCCGTGCCGGCAAAGGACGAGATGGGCATGGACTACGTGCCTGTCTACGCAGACGAGGCGGAGCGGGCTCTCGGCGCGGGCACGACGGTCGCGATCGACCCGGCCGTGGTCCAGAACATGAACGTGCGCACGGAGACGGTGACCCGTCGCGACCTGCGCCACGAAATCCGGACGGTCGGCTACCTGGAGTACGACCAGGAACGGATGGTCACCGTCACGACGAAGTACGACGGTTGGGTGGAGAAGGTCTACGTGAACTACGTGGGCGAGCCGGTGGCCGAGGGCGCCGGCCTGTTCGAGGTCTACTCCCCCGAACTGGTCCAGACCGAGCAGGAACTCCTGTCGGCGATGCGCTACGCCGCCCGCTTCCGCGACGCACCGGACGATGCACGGCTGCGGGCCGAGGCTCTGGTCGACGCCGCGAGGGCCCGCCTCGCGTTCTGGGACATCTCTCCGGCCCAGATCGCGCGCCTCGAGGAGACGGGCGAGATCTTCCGTACCCTGACCGTCACCGCGCCGGCCGGCGGCCTGGTCATGAAGCGGATGCCGGGCCTGGAAGGCATGGCCGTGACGCCGGGCATGGAGGCGTACCACATCGCCGACATCACCTCGCTGTGGCTCTCGGTCGAGGTGTTCGAGGACCAGGTGGTCTGGATCCGCCCCGGCGCCGAAGCGGAAGTGACCTTCACGTACTTCCCCGGCGAGACGATCCGCGGCACCGTCGAGTTCATCGAACCGGAGCTGTCTGAGCAGACCCGGACGCTGACGGTCAAGATCGCGGTGCCGAACCCGGACGGCCGGCTGCGCAAGGGGATGTTCGCCACCGTCGTCTTCGATCCGGTGCTCGTGCGGGACGCGGTTACGGTGCCGACAGAGGCGGTGCTGCGGACCGGCCGCCGCAGCGTCGTCATCCTGGCGCTGGGAGACGGACGCTTCGAGCCGCGGGAAGTCGAACTGGGTCAGGCGCAGGGAGGGCTCGTGGAAGTGCACTCGGGCCTTGCCGCCGGCGACCGGATCGTGACCTCGTCCCAGTTCCTGCTGGACTCGGAGTCCAAGCTGCGGGCGGCGGTGCAGACGATGCTGAGCGGAGCGGCGGCGCCGGCGGGAGCTCACGAAGGCCACGACATGGGCGAGATGGACCACGGGATGGACCACGACATGGGTCACGAGGGTCACGCCGCGGCCGAGCCCGACGAGGGGGACGGGGATCCCGACGAGGCGGCCGATCCTCACCACGGCCACCACAACCACGGCCACGAAAACCACGGAGCCTGAGCCGGTGCTCGACCGGATCATCGAGTGGTCCCTGCGCAACCAGTTGCTGGTCGCGGCGGGCCTGGTGGTGGCGGTCGCCGCCGGCGTGTGGTCGGTGCGGACGACCCGGATCGACGCGATACCCGACCTCTCCGATGTCCAGGTCATCCTCTACACGGAGTTCTCGGGCCAGTCGCCCCAGGTCGTCGAGGACCAGGTGACCTACCCGATCACCTCGACGATGCTCTCGGTGCCGTACGCGAAGGTCGTCCGCGGCTACTCGTTCTTCGGCTTCTCCTTCGTCTACGTCATCTTCGAGGACGGCACGGACCTGTACTGGGCGCGCTCCCGGGTGCTCGAGTCGGTGGCGGGGCTCCAGGGCATGTTGCCGGAAGGCGTGTCGCCGCAGCTCGGGCCGGACGCCACGGGCGTGGGCTGGGCCTTCATGTACGTGCTGAACTCGGATTCCAGGTCCCTGGCGGATCTCCGCTCGCTCCAGGACTGGTACCTGAAGTACGGCCTGCTGGCGGTCGACGGCGTCTCGGAAGTCGCCTCGATCGGCGGCTTCGTGCGCCAGTACCAGGTCGAGGTGGACCCGGTCCGGCTCCGCGCCTACGGGCTGTCCCTGCCGGTCGTGCGGCGGGCGATCCAGGAGTCGAACGCCGATGTCGGCGGCCGCTTGATCGAGGTCGCCGAGCGCGAGTACATGGTGCGCGGGCGGGGCTACGTGCAGGAGCTGCGGGACCTGGAGATGATCGTCCTCGCGTCAGGCCCCGGCGGGGTACCGGTGCTGCTCCGGGACGTCGCGAACGTGACGATCGGGCCCGAGATCCGTCGCGGCCTCGCTGACTGGAACGGCGAGGGCGAGACGGTCGGCGGCATCGTCGTCGTCCGCTCGGGCGCGGACACCCGAGCGACGATCGAGCGGGTCAAGGAACGTCTGGCCGAACTGTCCGCCGGGATGCCGGACGACGTCGAAGTCTCGGTCGCCTACGACCGCAGCGGACTGATCGAACGCTCGATCGCCACGCTGACCGACACGCTGATCGAGGAGTCGATCGTCGTCGCGGTGATCTGCCTCGTCTTTCTGTGCCACTTCCGCTCGGCGCTGGTGCCGATCCTGGCGATCCCGGTTTCGGTTCTGCTCGCGTTCGTCGTGATGCGGGCCCAGGGACTCGGTTCGAACATCATGTCGCTGGGCGGGATCGCGATCTCGATCGGCGTGCTCGTCGACGCCGCGATCGTGATGGTCGAGAACGTGCACCGGCACTACCACGCGCACGACAAGAAGCAGTCTCGCGTCGAGGTCGTGCTGTGCGCCGCGCAGGAAGTCGGCCCGACGCTGTTCTTCAGCCTGCTGGTGGTTACGGTGTCCTTCCTGCCGGTCTTCACGCTGGAGGCCCAGGAGGGGAGGCTGTTCAAGCCGCTGGCGCTGACCAAGACGTACTCCATGGCGATGGCGGCGGTGGTGGCGGTGACCGTCGTGCCGGTGCTGATGTCCTGGCTCGTTCGCGGCCGCATCCTCTCCGAGGAGCGGAATCCGCTGACCCGGTTCCTGCGCTTCGTCTACCGCCCCCTGGTGGCGGGCGCCGTTCGGCTGCGCTGGCTCGTCATCGTCCTGGTGGTCGCCGTGCTGGGCTCGAGCCTCGTGCCGCTCAAGCGGATCGGCTCGGAGTTCATGCCGCCGCTGTGGGAGGGCGATCTGCTCTACATGCCGACGACGCTGCCGGGCGTGTCGATCGGGAAAGCGCGGGAGATTGTCCAGCAGACGGACAGGATCATCCGCAGCTTCCCGGAAGTCGAGTCCGTGTTCGGCAAGGTCGGCCGCGCGGAGACGGCGACGGATCCGGCGCCCCTGTCGATGCTCGAGACGACGATCGTGCTGAAGGACCAGGACGAGTGGCGTCCCGGTCTGACCCCGGACGGCCTGATCGCGGAACTGGACGGTGCGCTGCAGTTCCCCGGCGTCACGAACTCCTGGACGATGCCGATCAAGACGCGGATCGACATGCTGTCCACCGGGATCAAGACTCCTGTCGGGATCAAGCTTGGGGGTCCGGATCTGGAGACGCTGGAGCGCTTGGCGGAGCAGGTCGAAGCGGTCGTCAGGCCGCTGCCCGGGACGCTGTCGGCCTACGCCGAGCGGGTCATGGGCGGCGCATACCTCGACTTCGACATCGATCGGGAGGCGGCGGCGCGCTTCGGCCTGCGGATCGCTGACATCCAGGACACGATCCAGTCGGCGGTCGGCGGCATGAACGTGTCCTGGACCGTCGAAGGACTGGAGCGCTACCCGATCAACCTGCGCTATCCGCGGGAGTTGCGGGACGACCCGGCGGCTCTGGAGCAGATTCTGGTGACGGCGCCGGACGGCGCCCAGGTGCCCCTCGGACAGGTCGCGGCGATCGAGTTCCGGGACGGTCCGCCGGGCATCAAGTCCGAAGGCGCGAGGCCGAACGCCTGGGTGTACGTGGATCTGGAAAGCAGCGACATCGGCGGCTGGATCCGGCGCGCCCGCGAGGAGGTCGCCGACAAGGTGGCGCTGCCCCCGGGCTACACGCTCCTCTGGTCGGGGCAGTACGAGTACATGGAGCGGGCGCGCGACCGTTTCCTGCTCATCGTGCCGCTCACCTTCGTGCTGACCTTCGCGTTGCTGTACCTGAGCACGCGCTCGGTGATCAAGACGGCCTTCATCGTGTCGGCCGTGCCGTTCTCGCTCGTCGGCTCGGTCTGGCTGCTCGATCAGCTCAACTACAACTGGTCGGTCGCGGTGTGGGTCGGGATGATCGCCCTGGCGGGGCTTGCCGCCGAGACCGGAGCGGTGATGCTCCTCTATCTCGATCTGGTCTACGACGACCGCAAGAGCGCTGGGACGATGAAGTCCCTGCGCGATCTCCGTGAGTCCGTGACGGAGGCCGCCGTCCGGCGGGTGCGCCCGATCACGATGACCGTGCTGACCACCTTCGTCGCCCTGGTGCCGATCCTGTGGTCGACCGGCACCGGCGCCGACGTGATGAAGCGGATCGCGGCGCCCATGGTCGGCGGCCTCGTGACGGTCTTCCTCGGGGTTCTGTTCGTGTTCCCGGCGATGTACTTCGTCTGGAGGTCGTTCGGTCTGGCTCAGACGGGATCGACCAGGGACGAGTCGTCGTTGCGGTAGTTCCCGACCCGGCTCGAGACAGGGAAGAACTCCAGTTCCCCGGTGTAGGTGACGAGTTGTTCGCCGAGAGCGTCGGGATCCTGCCGCGGCCCGTCCAGCCAGTGCTCGTATGGCGGTTGGGCGATCACCGGCATCCGGTCGTGGATCGCTGCGATCGCCTCGCTCGCGGCGCAGGTGAGGATCGTGCAGGCGAGACCGTCGGGCGTGCGGTTCCAGACGCCGGCGAAGCCGAAGGGACCGCCGCCCGGCATCCGGATGTAGTGGGGAAGGCGAGAACCGTCTGGCTGGGGCTGCCATTCGTACCAACCGTCGGCGACGACGAGGCAGCGGCGGCGGCTCAGTAGGTTGCGAAACTTGGGCGCTTCGACCGCGGTGTCTTCCCGGAGGTTGATTTGGGGGCCGCCGCGCTTCCGCGGGAAGCCCCACCGCATCGTGCCCAGGGCGCGCCGGCCTTCGCGGTTCACCGCGACGACGGGAACGTCCTGGGTCGGCGCGATGTTGTAGCGGGGTTCCAGGTCCGGCAACTCATCGAGCTCGAAGTGCGCGCCGACGGATCGGGCCTTCGAGCGAAGTGTGTACCGGCCGCACATGGTACTGAGATGATACGGACCAAAGCTCTGTGCGGTGCGTATAGCAGTATGGCCGGATCGCCGAGGCCGAGCCTGCGACACCAGACACGGGAGACTTCCAGATGATCAGACGATTCAGCGTTTTCTGCTTCGGATTCCTGACGGTGTCCGCGGTCTGCTTCCCGGTTCAGGATGTTCCGGCGATTCCCACTGACGCCGAGATTCGCCAGGTCCTCGCGGAGCGGATCGACGAACAGAAGCGGAGCGTCGGCATCGTGGTCGGCGTTGTCGGGCCGGAGGGGCGGCGCGTGGTGGGCTATGGCAGCCTCGCCGCCGACGACCCGGCAACACCGGACGGCGACGCGGTTTACGAGATCGGCTCGATCACGAAGGCGTTCACCGCGATCCTGCTGGCGGACCTGGTGGAGGAGGGAGCGGTCGAACTGGAGATGCCGGTGCAGCGTCTGCTGGGGCCGGACGTCACCGTGCCGACCCGGAACGGCGCCGAGATCACGTTGCTGCACCTGACGACACACAGCTCGGGACTGCCGCGCATGCCGGACAACTTTCGGCCGGCCGATGCGGGGAACCCGTATGCCGACTACACGGTTGCCCAGCTCTACGAGTTCCTTTCGTCGCACGAACTGCAGCGGGACATCGGCGCGGAGGTCGAGTACTCGAATCTCGGCACCGGCCTTCTCGGACACGCGCTGGCCGTGAGCCAGGAGACGGACTACGAGACCCTGGTTTCCGAGCGGCTGCTCGAGCCTCTCGCGATGGCTGACACCTCGGTCACGCTGTCGTCGTCCCAGCAGGAGCGGTTGGCCACTGGCCACAGCGTCCAGCTCCGGCCCGTCGCGAACTGGGATCTGCCCACGCTGGCCGGGGCCGGTGCGTTGCGCTCGACGGTGAACGACATGCTGACCTTCGTGGAGGCGAATCTCGGTTTGCGCGAGTCGCCACTGCAGGTCGCGATGGCGGCAACGCACGCTCCGCGCCGGGACTTTCCAGGCCCGAACATGCGGATCGGACTCGGCTGGGTCATTCGCGGCGGCCACGGCCGTGAACTCCACTGGCACAACGGCGGCACCGGCGGCTACCGCTCTTTTCTCGGCTTCGATCTCGAATCGAAGACGGGCGTCGTCGTGCTCTCGAACTCGACCGACAGCGTCGACGACCTGGGCTTCCATCTGCTGGATTCGCGTTATCCGCTGGTCATCCCGCCGGCGATACGTACGGCGGTCGAAGTCGATCCGGCGGTCTTCGACGATTACGTCGGTCGTTATCAGCTCATGGAGAACGTGGTCTTCACCGTGACCAGAGAGGACGACGGGCTGTTCGTGCACATCACCGGGCAACCGCGGTTCCAGGTGTTCCCCGAGTCGGAGGCGAAGTACTTCTACCGCGTGGTCGACGCGCAGATCACATTCGGACGTGCGGAGGATGGTTCCGTCGACCATCTGGTGCTTCACCAGGGCGGTCGCGATCAGCGGGCGGAACGGATGGAGGATGCCGGTTCGGGGGGTGTCGATCAGTAGGCGACCACCGCTTCGACGATCAGCTCCCTGACCGCCTCGACATCGGTGCCCCATACGACGTCGCTAGTCGGAGGGCGAGGTTGGTCCAGCGCTCTGCCGAGGGCGGCGGGTCGCAGGTCGGCGACCGTCATGCCGCGCGTATGAGCTCCGCTCAGCTCCACCGCGATCGGATGGCGGGACTTCTCGAACAGTTGCGGGTGCGTCGCGGCGATGACGGCCGTTGCGTCGTGCACCGGAACGGTGGAGTGACCGAGATACTCCCGGAAACGGTCGAGCAGGTACTCGACGACGTTCGCTGCGAGTTCGGTCGCCGGCGTCGCGGTCGCCCGCATCCGGGCGATGTCGCCGTCGCCGAAGACGACCCTGTTCGTGACATCAAGGCCGACCATCGTCACCGGCGCGGCCTTCTCGAAGACGACCGCGGCCGCCTCAGGATCTGCCCAGATGTTGAACTCGGCGACTGGAGTGATGTTGCCGATGTGCGCGCCGCCGCCCATGATGGTCAGGCCGGCCAGATGCCGGCGGAGGTCGGGATCGCGCTGGAGCGCGAGCGCGACGTTCGTCAACGGGCCGATCGCGAGCAGGTGCAGATCGTCGACGGAACGGGCGGTGTCGCAGATGTAGGCGACGGCATCGTCCGACGCTTCGGACCACGTGAGGTCCGGTAGAACCGAGTTGCCCAGGCCGGTTTGACCGTGGATGCGGCTGCCGTCGACGGCAGCGCCTGCCAGAGGCCGCGCCGCGCCCCGGTGGATCGGCACGTCCACGCCGGCCACCTGCGCGACGACCAGCGCGTTGCGTGTCGTCCGGTTGATCCCGACGTTGCCGGCGACGGTCGTGATCCCGATCAGGTCGGCGTAGTGCGCCGCCACCAGAATCGCGACAGCGTCATCGAGTCCGGGATCGCAGTCGAGGACGAGCTTCACCTGCGTTACTGCGCGTCCCGCAACTCCATCGCCTTGGAGATGACGAACTGGTGGATCGCGGTCGTCGCCTCTTCGTCGAAGAGCTCGGCGTAGCCGGGCATGCCGAGCGGCAGCAGGCCGTCCTGGACGATGGGCATGAAGTCGTCGTGGACTTCGGGAGACATGCGCCGCAGGTCGGGCGAGGCGGCGGCGACGATCGAGGTCTGGCCGAGGCCGCGGTGGCAGAGCGCGCAATGCTCGTGGTAGAGCGTGTTGCCGAGTTCGATCGTCTGCTGGTCGGCGGTCAAGGCCGGTAGCTCGGGGATCGAGTAGTCGCGCTCCGGCGGTACGTCCAGCGTCGCCTCTCCGTCGAGCGAGAAGACGAGCAGCTCGCCGGGCCGGTCGTAGCGGGTGCTGCCGCCGACCATCGTGGCGACGTACTGTGTGCCGCCCTCCGTGTAGGTGATGATGGACGAGGAGAACGAGCCGTAGGCGTCGAACTCCCAGATCTTCTCGCCCGTGTCCTTGTCGTAGGCGTTGAAGTCGCCTCCGCCGCCGCAGTGGAACAGGACGCCGGTCGTTGTGGCCAGCACGCCGCCGTTGAAGGCGGAGGAAAGCCGGTTCTCCCAGATCTTCTCGCCCGAGAGGGGGTCGAAGGCGACGAGGAAGCCCCGGTCCTCCGGGCGGG
Source organism: Thermoanaerobaculia bacterium (assembly GCA_022826745.1). Taxonomy (GTDB): domain Bacteria; phylum Acidobacteriota; class Thermoanaerobaculia; order Multivoradales; family Multivoraceae; genus Multivorans. The sequence goes on from JAJDUI010000006.1 coordinate 83,370, forward strand.
GGCCGGCCTCATCCTGGAGCTTCTGGCGGTAGGCGCCGGAGGCGACGCCCAGGCTGAGGCCCCACGGTCGGATCGTGTAGGTGCCGGTCTTCTCGAACTCCTCGGGCAGGGCGTAGAAGTTCGCGTAGTCGTGGTAGTAGAAGTACATGACGCCCCGCGCCTCGTCCCAGGACATCGGCTCCCAGTTGTGGGCGCCGGCGTTCGCGGGCGTGATCCACTGAGGCTTCTCCTCGAAGACCACGTCGGGATTCTCGATTGGCCGCCCGGTTTCCATGTCGACGTGGGTGGCCCAGTCGATCCTGTCGGTGTAGGGGTGGGCGCGCAGCAGTTCGCCGGTCTCGCGGTCGATCACGTAGAAGAAGCCGTTCTTCGGCGCTTGCAGCAGGACCTTGCGCTCGACGCCGTCGACGGTCATTTCGCCGAGAGCGATGTCCATCGCCGAGCTGTAGTCCCAGTTGTCGCCGGGAACCGTCTGGTAGTACCACTTCATCTCGGCGGTGTCGGCGTCGACGGCGACGATCGCGGTCAGGAAGAGGTCGTCGCCGCCGCCCGGTGAACGGACCTGGCGGGACCAGGGGGCGCCGTTGCCGACGCCGATGTAGAGCAGGTTCAGTTCCTCGTCGTAAACGAGCGAGTTCCAGGCGGTGCCGCCGCCGCCCATCTTCCACCACTCCCCGCCCCAGGTCCTGGCCGCCATCTCCATCTCGGGGTGCTCGAACGGCTTCGACGGGTCGCCCGGTACCAGGTAGAAGCGCCAGGCGAGCTCACCGGTCTCGGCGTCGTAGGCGGAGACGTAGCCGCGGCGCTTGCCGCTCTCGGAGCTTCCCTGGCCGATGAACACCTTGCCCCCGGCGGCGCGCGGCGCGCCGGTGATGTTGAAGCGGCCGAGCGCGGACGGGTGCCAGGTGTCGACGTCCCAGACCTCCTCGCCGGTCGCGGCGTCAACCGCCACCAGCCGGCCGTCGAACAGGGCGACGTAGACCTTCCCCCTGTAGACCGCGACGCCCCGGTTCGCGACGCCGCCGCAGCAGGAGTACTTGACATAGGTGCGGTCCGTCTGCGGGTCGTGGGTCCAGATTTCCTCGCCGGTCGCGGGGTCCAGCGCGTAGATCACGCCCCAGCCGTTCGTCGCGTACATCACTCCGTCGACGATGAGCGGCGTGCCTTGCATCCGCTCCGACGGACCGCCGATCGGCCTGGACCAGGCGAGCTTCAGGTCCGCGACGTTTTCTCGCGTGATCTGGTCGAGGGTGGAGAAGCGCTGCTCCTTGTAGGTCTGGCCGTAGGTCAGCCAACTGCCGGGTTCGTCCTCGGCCGCGCGGATGATCCGCTCGTCGTCGACGTTGCCGGCGGTGGGTGCTGCCGCGGGCGAATCGCCGCCACAGGCGGCCGTCAGCAGGAGAAGGAGGAGGGAGGCGCAGGCTGCCCAGCGGGACGCGGCGGTCGGTTCGCTCATCTTGAAGATCCTCGGAGGTTCGCCCGGCAACCTAAGCGCCTGAGGGCGGTGTGTCAACGGTGCAGCGAGACGGCGACGTACGAGCTTGCCGAGGGCGTCAGTACGCGTCGCCACGAGGGAGGATCGCGTAGGCATGGAGCACCATGGCTTCCTGGTCGGGCCTCAGAAGGATCCGCCAACTGCCCACCCGTACGCGATAGCGGCCCGCGAGCGTACCCGTCAGAGGACGCACACGCGGGTGCGCCAGTGGCCGTTCGGAGTGCTCGATCTCGCGGAGGCTCTCCCTGATTCGGCGCCGGGTCGTTCGGTCGAGCCTCAAGTAGCGCTTGTGCGCTGCCGGCTTGACCTCAATCCTCCAACTCATCGAGCCTCTTGCCCGGGACGCCGGAGTCCACTTCGGCTTCTCCCTGGGCGATGGCCTCGACCCACTCGGGACGGGAGAGAAGGTCGAGGGTCTCCTTGTGACGCTCGATGTACTCGTCGATCAGGTCGGAGAGGATCACCTTCATCTCCTTCTTCTCGATACTGGCAATGACTCTCAGAACGTCTCGTTTCTCGGCTGGAATTCGCACTGTTGCCGTGGCCATTGAAGATCCTCCATGCGGTTCACTAGTAGCTTAAGCGCCTGAGCGCCTGAGTACAACGTGACCCGCGTGGGCCGTGCGATCGGCTACTGACCGTCGCCGCCCTTGATCAGCGCCTTGTCGACCTCGTAGTGGTCGGCCTCGGTGAGGTTCCGTTTCATCGGGTCGATCCGCTGGCGGGTGGCCTGAACGCCAGGGTCGGGTTCCGGGTCGGTCAGGCTGCTTGCCAGGAACAGGTAGGCCTCTTCGGTCCGGGGACCCAGCGTGCCACCGACGTGGTCGGCGCCGTAGTAGAGGCGGTACTCGTGGCGGATCTTCTGATCCCAGAGCACCTGGTGCATGAACTCGGTACCCTCATAGAGCCAGAATGCGTCCTCGTCTCCCGCTTCCAGGAAGATCCTGATGCCGGATTCGCGGATCGCGTCGGCCCTGGTCTGGGCGATCGTCGCCGGGTTGTTCGCGTTCCAGTACTCGCGGTCGACGGGGCTGCCGTAGATCGTCTCCATCAGGGCGTCGCCCCGCCAGAAGCGGTGCTTGGGACGCATGTCGGCCCAGTCGTCGATCGGCGAGATGCCGGGTTCCATCGACGCGACGGCGCCGAAGGTCTCGGGATACTTGAACGCCAGCCGGAGCGAGCCCATGCCTCCCATCGAGATGCCGGTGACGAGGGTGCCGCGGCGATCCGTGCGGACGTTGAAGGTCTCCCGCAGGTGGGCGAGGAACGGGCCGACCAGGAACGACTCCCACTTCTCGGAGCCGTCCCTGAAGTCCATGTAGAAGCAGCGGGGAGTGACGCTGGGGGTGACGATCACCATCGGCGGCAGCGTGCCGGCCTCCCACATGCTGGTGAAGATCGGCCGCTGGCGCACGCCCAGCACGTCGCGGCTGCCTCCTTGTCCGCAACTTGACCTGTCGACCGGATCAGCTCCCTACTGCCACAACGGGCTCGCTGCCTTCATCGTGCGGATCATCATCAGCATGCGGGCGCGGTCCGCGCCCCCGGACGGCTCGGAAACCGTGCTCTCGTACCAGAAGTACTCGGTCTTCGGCGTCTCGCCGACCGCGACGACCCGCCCGCGCACTTCGTAGTCGTGTCCGACGAAGCAGGGCCCCGCAAGGTGTTCGATCTCGATCGCGCCGTAGAGGCCGACGCCGAGGTTCGGCCAGTCGGCGAGCAGCGTTCGCTGGTAGCGCGTCAGCAGGCGGACGACCAGGCTCGGGGGCAGGACGGCTTCGCCGTAGCGCTCCGCGGATTCGTAGTGATCGATCGGCTCGACGATGACCGCGAGGCGATCGTCGAGCGCCGCCTGTTCGACACGGGCGGGGATGCCGTCGAGTTCACGGCCGGTGCCCAGGGACTCGAAGATGCGGAGGTCGGTAGGTTGCGGCATGGTCTCGACCCGCTGTTCCAGGGGTGTCTTGTCCGCGGTCGAAGCGACCCAGGCAGTGCCTTCGGCGACCCGGCGACCGTCCTCCACGTCCATCCAGACCGGGATCTGCTCGCCGGCTTGTCCGTTGCCCGGCCGGCGGCCGAAGCACTGAACACCCTCGCCGTCGGTGGTCGCGTACCTGAAGTAGAGCGAGAGGCCGCCCGTGCGCCACCAGTCCTCGCCGAGCGCCTCGACCAGGAGCGGCGGGAACTGCTCCATGTGAAGCGATCCGGCGACCGTGCCGCCGCGCAGGCCGAGCTTCCGCGCCGTGGTGTCCTCGTGAATCGAGCCGGGGATCGACTGCTCCAGATTGCGGGGATGGCGGAGCGGGCCGGCGATCACGCCGTCGGCGAGCGGCGACGGTCGGAATGATGTGTGTTCGGGGACCTGTACGTCTGCCATTCCGGCTCCTTCCTGGGGACTGCGGCCGTGTTTGCGAGTTGGTGTGGCCACGCGGTCAGTCTAGTGCCTGGCAACATGCGGAGTCGGGTCTAGTTCCAAGGGAGTGTGCGCAGGCGCGGCGCGAGTTCCGCCGGGAGCGGTTGCCAGCGCGCCGGATCGAAGCCGGGGCCCACCAGGATCGCTTCCTGAGCGGCCGCGACGGCGACCAGCGAGAGCAACACGAACGCTGTTGCGGAGAGTGTGCCGGCGGATGAGGGACTTGACGCCATCGCCGGCAAGACGATCACGGATCGGGCGCGTCGTACCAGATCGGGGATGTCCAGGCGCGTTCCTGGATGCGCCACGGCTGGTCCGGGTCGGCGCAGGCGGCCGGGCGCTCGTCTTCGGGCAGGGCGATGCACTGGAGTGCGTTCCAGCGGCAGCTCGGGTTCTCGAGCACCCGGGCGTAGTAGACGGCCGAACGCGACGCGTCGAACTCGGGATCGGTCCACGTGGCGCAGAGGGAGGCGGCGCCGTCGCCGCTTCGTTCGCAGGTCGACCTGGAGACGTCGGCGCCGTTGCCCGGGTCGCCGGCGACGTCGAAGACGCGCTCGTGGAACAGGCCGTCGTCGCCGACCCAGCCCTTGATGATCTGGATCCGCTGCAGGGGCGTGCCCGGGTGTTCGGCGGTGCCGAGGTCGGCGATGGCCGATACGAACAGCGTCGGCGCCCCGGAACTGTCGCCGCCCGGCAGCACGTTGCCCATCGGCGTCGCGTTCTCGTAGGCGTCGGCGATCATGTCGTTGCTGGAGCAGAGGTCGGGGAGGTCCCAGCCGCCGAACAGCCGCGCCTTGATCCGCACACCGCTGGTGCCGAACGTCTCCTTGCGCAGCATCGCGTCGAACAGGGAGTCGCGTGAGTTCTCCTCGGCCCAGATGCCGATCAGGCCGCCGGGGTTTCGGAGCCGGTGGGGGGCGTATGCGGGCGTGGTGAGCCGCTTCTCGAGGTCCGAGTCGACGTTCGCGTTCTGGCCCTGGTAGTCGTACTCGTCCGTGTCGCCCGCGAGGCCGTTGTGGCCGTCGGTCGAGGCGGTGATCCCGAACTGCATCGGGTTGACGCCCAGGCGCTCCTCCTGGGCCATCCCCTCGATCAGCGCGTAGCGCACGAAGTCGAGCCGCGACTGGCAGCCCTGGCCGCGCAGCCCGCCGGCGCCGGTGCCGTCCTCGCAGTCGGGCGGCCGTTCGCCGTCGATGTAGCGCACCTTCTCGAAGTCGCAGAACTCGTCCTCTCCGCCGACCACGCCCCACATGCCGCGCCGGCACTCGGAGTCGCCCTTCGCCTGCATGATCTCGACCAGGGCGTCCATCTCGGCCTGGAGGGTCGCCTGCGCCCGCTGCTCGTCGATGGGAGCGCCGCCCCAGTCGAGGTTGAACATCTGTCCGTTCGAGATATTCGGGTTGTGCGGGATGGTCAGCGCCTGGCAGCCGGTGCCGGTGTCGTTGCAGCGGCTCTTGAGCCGTGTCCAGAGGTCCAGCGGCCGGTCGGCGTCCATCCAGGAGATCGGCAGCTCCGGCGCGATCTCGTTGCGCAGGATGACGTTGCGGTGGACCTTGGAGGCGCCCGGACTGCGGGTGTACTCCCAGCCGTGGAACGTCGTGAAGGAGCAGTCGCTCGACCGGTCGTAGTGCTGTTCGGCTGCGTCCTGGGTCAGGCCCCAGGCGGTGAGCAGGCCTGCGCGGCACCGGCTCGTGTCCTCGCCGCACAGGCCGGGTACGCGGCCTGTGATCCGGTGGTCGAACCAGGCGGCGCGCTCCTCGGCGGTGCTTCCCGGCCGCATCCCGCGGCAGGCCGGTTCGTCGTAGAGGGGCGAGGACGGGTCGGTGCAGAGGGAGACTTCGCCCAGCCACTCCGCGTGGTCGGCAACGGCAGCGAAGTCGAGCGGGCGGACGAGCTGGGCGACGCGCGTCGGTTGTCCCGCGTCGTCGAGCGGACCGAGCGCCAGCGCTTCGCCCCGAGCGAAGCGGTAGGCGTCGTCCGGGGTCTGGAAGGCGCCCCGGCCCAGAGCGTCCAGGGAGAAAGCGGTGTGGGTGTGCAGATCCCCGAAGAAGGCCTGGCGCAGCGGATCGTGGTTCGCGCATGGCTGTCGCGAAACGAGTTCGCTCGCCTCGGCCGGAGCGCTCGGCGGGCTCCACTCCTGGGTGACGTAGACCGGGCGCGTGGGCTCGGGCTGCTCGTCCGCTCCTGGGTCACCGGCCTGGCACGCCAGAGCGGTGACGGCGGCGAGGGCGAGAAACCGGTGCAGCCTCATGGGACTACCTCCTCGATCTGTTGGGGAGAAGCCCGGAAACTAGCACGCCGTTTGACGAGTCGAACTGGAGCCGACGAGCGGATTTGAACCGCTGACCTGCTGATTACGAATCAGCTGCTCTGCCACTGAGCTACGTCGGCATGACCGGGTGAGACTCGCCGGTCGCGGCGCGAGGACGCCGGAGTGTAGCAGCGGTTGACTCGGCCGGCGTGCACCGGGATACCCTGCCGCGAGGTTGGTGCCCAGCCGATGACGGTCCAGCAATTCCCCAGAGCGCCGGGTCCGCCGCCCGGACGTGGTGGCATGTGGGAGTCGCTGCGGATACCCCAGTTCCGCTGGCTCTACCTGTCGAACACGACCTTCTTCCTGGCCATGCAGGGCCAGTTGGTTGTCCGTTCCTGGCTCGTTTTCTCCCTGACCGGCAGCGAGTTCGCGCTGGGGCTGGTCAGCCTGATGGTGGCGCTGTCGATGCTCAGCCTGGGGCCGGTCGGAGGGGTTGCGGCCGACCGCTTCGAACGCAGGGGCCTGGTTGCCGCCGGGCAGGCGACGGTCGTAGTTGCCGAGGTGATCGTGCTTTCCCTGCTTCTGAGCGGGAATCTCGATTACTGGCACATCCTGGTCCAGGTGACGGTGGTGGGCGCGGTCTTCCCCTTCGTCATGCCGGCGAGAAACGCCATCGTCGCCGACGTGGTGGGCCGGCGCCGGCTGACGAACGCGATGGCGCTGAGCATGACCGCGGTCAACGTGACCAGGGTCGTCGGGCCGGCGGTGGGCGGCTTCCTGATCTGGGCCGCGGGCGTCAACGTCGCGTACTCGATCAACACCGGCCTCTATGCGCTCGCCCTTGCGGGCATGCTGGGAGTCCATCGGGCGCCGGTGGCCGACCCCTCGAAGCACTCGATGCTCCAGAACATGGGGCAGGGCTTCCGGTACGTGGCGGAGAACCGGCTGGTCCTCGTCCTGTTGTTCTTCGGGCTCGTGCCGATGTTCCTGGTCATGCCTTTCCAGACCCTGCTCGTCGTCTTTGCCGAGGACATCTGGCAGGTGGGCGCGGGCGGCCTTGGAGCGTTGAGCGGAGCCGCGGGTGTCGGCGGCGTACTGGGGGCCGCGTTCGTGGCGTGGCGGTCCTACTCGACCCGCCGGCTCCGGTTGATGATGACCAGCGTCTTCGCGTTCGGCCTGTTCATGATGGGTTTCGCGCTCAGTCCGTGGTTCTGGCTGGGCCTGCCTCTGGTGCTGGCGGGTTCGGCCTTCCAGGCGATCTACACGACGCTGAACAACACGGCGATCCATGTCCTGATCCCGGATTCGGTACGGGGTCGCGTGTCCGGTTTCCTGACGATGTCGTTCTCGCTGCCGATGCTCGGCGTGGCGCCGATCAGCGCCCTGGCCGAGGTCTGGGGAGCGCCGGTCGCTGTGGGGTTGGCTTCGCTGCTCGCCGTCGTGGTCGCGATCGTGTTCTACCTTGCGAGTTCCGACCTGCGGCGGATGGACCTGTTGATCCGGAAGGCGTTCAGGGCTGCGGCGCGAGCGGATGCCGAACTGGCGGTGAAGCGGGAGGCACCGGCGCCGGCGGCCACTCGCGGAGCGGTTCGCTGAGGACGCAGCAGGCAGCAGGAGGTACTCGATGCTGATCACGATCTCGAGGCAGTACGCGTCCGGCGGCACCCAGGTCGCGAAGCTGGTGGCGGAGCGGCTCGGGTGGCGGTTGGTCGGCAACTCTCTGATCGACGAGGTGGCGGAGCGCGCCGGTGTCCCGCCCGAGGAAGTCCAAGCGCGCGAGGACCGCCCGCCGGGTTTCATCGAGCGGCTGGCCCGGGTCGCCAGTGCCCAGCTTCCGGACCTGTTCCTGCCGGCGCCGCCGATCGGCCAGCCGATTGGCGAAGGCAACCTGGTCCGCGTTACCCGGAGCGTCGTCTGCGAGATGGCCGGCGAGGGCCCCTGCGTGTTCGTGGGCCGGGCATCGGCGGCGGTCCTGGCCTGGCGTGAGGACGCGCTTCATGCCCGGCTGGTGGCCGGGCCCGAGTTCAGGAGGCGAGTCGCCGTCGAGGTGATGGGCGTCCCCGAGAAGGAAGCCGATGCGGTCGTCGCCCGGCGGGACATGAACCGGATTCGCTACCACCGCGAGTACTACGCCCGGGACTGCGATGACCCTCGACACTACGACCTCGTCCTCAACACCGAGCGACTCGGCTTCCCGGGCGCCGCGGAGCAGATCGTCCACCGGGCGCAGGCTCTCGGTTGGGCCGACTGAGTACTCTCACGGGACAACCGAGAGAAGGAGGAGTGGACATGAGCCGATCCATCAGGACCGTTCCGGGCGTGCTCGCCGCGGTGCTCCTGGCCGGAGGCCTGGCTGCCGGGGAACAGGTCATCGAGACGGAAACCCACCGCTTCGAGGAGGTGGCGGAAGGGGTCTACTTCGTCTCCGGGACCGGCGCCATGGTCACGCGCAGCAACGCGATGGTCGTCGTGACCGAAGAGGGCGTCCTGGTCGTCGACTCCCACATCACGCCGGCCGCGGGTCGGGCGTTGATCGAGGGCATCGCGCAGATCACGGACAAGCCGATCCGCACCCTGGTCAACACGCACTTCCACTACGACCACGCCCACGGCAATCAGGCGTTCGGCCCCGGCGTGCGGGTCGTCGGGCATGAGTACACGCGCCACAAGATGACGACGGCGCCGCTCGAGGAGCACACCTTCAAGGGTTCTTCAGAGCGCGACAGGCAGGCGCTGGAGGAGATGCGGGCGGCCCTGGAGACGGCTTCCGACGAGGAGCGGGAGGCGTTGGAGACGCAGATCAGCATCCAGGCCGCCCACGTCGCGTCGACCGCCGAGATCGACCCGGTGCCGCCCGACACGACGCTGTCGGACAAGATGACCTTCTTTCGCGGCGGTCGGGAGATCGAACTCCACTTCCTGGGCCGCGCTCACACCGGCGGCGACGTCGTCGTCTACCTGCCCGCGGACCGGCTGGTGTTCACCGGCGACATGATGCTCGGCGGCCCGCCGTGGCCGGGGGACGGCTGGGTCAACGAGTGGCCGGCGACCCTGGAACGGCTGAAACAGCTCGACTTCGACCTCATCCTGCCCGGCCACGGCCCGTACTTCCGTGATCGCGAGCTGATCGACCATGTCCAGGTCTTCCACAGGGAGCTCTGGGAGGTCGTGTCCGCGCTGCATGCCGAGGGCGTGTCAGCGGAGGACGCGGTGGAGCGCATCGACCTGTCGCATCACGCGGAGAACCTGCCGCCGGCGCGGGTCCGGGTGGACCTCCGCGGGGTCCAGCGGATGTACATGGTGCTGGACGGGACGGCCGAATAGAGCCCGTCGCCCATTGCCCGGCTCCCGGGCCCGGGCGGCTACCAGGTGTCGATGTAGGGCCGCTTCTTGCCGGTTCGGGGCGGCGGCTTGGGCAGGCGCTTCATGCTCTCCGCGATCCAGGAACGGGTCTCCGCCGGGTCGATCACGTCGTCGAGACCGCCGCCGGCTGCGGCATTGACGGCCTTGGCGCGCTCGTACGACGCCTCGACCCTTCGCTCGAACTCGAGGCGGCGCTCTTCCGGATCCTCGATCGCGGCAAGCTCCTTCCGGTAGCCGAGCTTGACCGCGCCCTCGATGTTCATGCCGGCGAACTCGGCTGTCGGCCAGCCGACAGTGAAGAAACCGACCAGCGCGCTCGCGCCGCACATCGCCTGCACGCCGAGGCCGTAGGCCTTGCGGACGACGACGCCGAACAGGGGCACGGAGAGATTGGCGCCGGTGTTGAACATGCGCGCGCAGTGGCGGACCAGGGCGGTCTTTTCGTGGTCCGGCCCGACCATGATTCCGGGGCAGTCCATCAGGCTCAGCACGGGGATGTCGAAGGCGTCGCAGAGCTGCAGGAAGCGGGCCCCCTTGTCGGAGCCGTCCGAGTCGATCGCGCCGGCCAGGTGGTGCGGGTTGTTCGCGATGACTCCCATCGGCCTGCCCTCGACCCGGATGAACGCCGTGATCACGCCGATCCCGAACTTCGGCCGGATCTCGAGCACGGAGCCGACATCGGCGATCGTGTGGACGATCTCCTGCATGTCGTAGAGACGAAGCCGGTTCTCCGGGACCACGTGGCGCAGCGGCCGCTGGTCGTGGGCTTCCCAGTCGGAAGTCGGACCCTGGAAGTAGGAGAGGTACTTCTTCGCCACGTCGACCGCTTCTTCCTCGTCCTCGACCAGGATGTCGACGACGCCGTTCGGCACCTGAAAGGACATCGGGCCGACTTCCTCGGGCGTGTAGATGCCCAGGCCGCCGCCCTCGATCATGGCGGGACCACCCATCGCGATCGTCGACGCTTTGGTGGCGATGATCACGTCGCAGCAGGCGAGCAGGGCCGTGTTGCCGGCGAAGCAGCGGCCGTTGTTCACGCCGACCAGCGGAATGAGGCCGGAGAGCTTGGAGAACTGCGTGAAGGTGTAGGTGTCGAACGCGACGCGGGGACCCGTGTAGTCGTCGCCCGGCCGGCCGCCGCCGCCTTCCGTGAAGAAGATGAGCGGCAGCATGTAGCGGTTCGCCAGGTCGAACAGGCGGTCCTGCTTGTAGTGGTTGCGACCGCCCTGGGTGCCGGCGAGGACCGTGTAGTCGTAGGAGAGCACCATCGCCCGTGACCTCTCGTCGTCGAAGAGGTCGCCGTTGATCGACGCGGTGCCGGCGACCACGCCGTCGGCCGGCGTGTACTCGCGCAGCTTCTCGTCGCTGAACTTCTGGTGCTGGCGGGCCACGATCAGCGGCCAGTACTCCTTGAAGGACCCTGAGTCGACCAGTTGCTCGATGTTCTCGCGGGGCGTCCGGAAGCCGAACCGGCGGCGACGGGCGACCGCCTCCGGCCGGTTCTCGTCCAGGGTGTAGGCGTGGCGCTGGATGTTCTCCTCCAGGTCGGGCCGGATGTAGTCCGGATCGATCTCGACGGCGGCGTCCGCCGCCTCGCCGCCCTCGGCCCCTTCGACGAGGACGAGGGGATAGCCCTCCCGGATCGTGTCGCCGGCGGCCATCGTGACCCGAAGCACCGTTCCGCTCGTGTCGGAGCGGAGTACGTGCTCCATCTTCATCGCCTCGATCACGGCGACCTGCTGGCCACGCAGGACCTCTTCGCCTTCCTCGACGTCGATGCTGACGATCGTGCCCTGGATCGGCGCGGCAATTCCCGTGGCGCCTTCGGCGCCGTCCGCCGGCACGGGCGAGGTGCCGGCATCGTCCATCCGTTCCGGTTGCGCGGCCTTCGTCTCCTGGTCGTAGGCGAACAGGGCCAGGGGATCGGCCTTATCGACGCGGGCGCCAGCGAAGCCGCTCTCACGGGCGCTGTCTTCGGCGGAGGGGGCTTGGCCGCCGGCGCCAGGATCGGCGGCCGGGACGAAGCGGGGCCTGCGGCCGTTGGAGGCCGCCGCCGCCAGATCCCCGGCGTTGTCGTCCAGCCAGCGTGTGTAGAGGCGACCGGCCTCGAAGTCCGGATGGGCGAGGACGCTCTGGAGCCAGGGGATGTTCGTCGAGGGTCCGCCGATACGGAACTCGTCGAGGGCTCGGGAGGCCCGCTTGACGCTGGCGGCGAAGTCGTCCGAAGGCGAGTGGGCGATCACCTTCGCGAGCAGCGAGTCGAACGCGGGGTTCGGCTCGTAGCCGGCGTAGCCGCAGCCGTCGACTCGCACGCCGGGGCCGCTCGGTGGTTCGTAAGCCGCGAGGACGCCGGACGAGGGCCGCACATTGCCATCGGCGTCCAGGGTCTCCAGGTTGACCCGGGCCTGGATCGCGAAGCCGCGCGTCCGACGTGCGGCCGGGTCGTCGAGTTCGAGGTCCGCGAGCGACTCGCCGCGGGCCACGCGCAGTTGAGCCTGCACCAGGTCCACGCCGGTCACGGCCTCGGTCACCGTGTGCTCGACCTGGAGGCGTGCGTTCGTTTCGATGAAGGCGAAGCGGCCGGCGCCGCCATTGGCTCCGCCCGCGCCGTCGCCTGCATCGACCAGGAACTCGAAGGTCCCGAGACTGCTGTACCTGGCGGCGCCGCCCAGGCGCAGCGCCGCGTCGACGATCGCCTGGCGGACCTCTGGCCCGAGGTTCGGCGCCGGCGCCGTTTCGACCACCTTCTGGTGCCGGCGCTGGGCGCTGCACTCACGCTCTCCGAAGTCGACCAGGCCGCCGACTTCGTCGCCGAGGAGCTGGACCTCGATGTGACGGGCCCGCGGGAGGAGTTCCTCGACGTAGAGACGACCGTTGCCGAAAGCGCGTTCGGCTTCGGAACCGCAGCGTTCATAGGCCTGGTCGATGTCGCCGGCCGCCGTCACGATGCGAGCCCCGCGCCCGCCGCCGCCGCCGAGCGCCTTGATGATCATTGCTCCGTTCTTGCCGAGGGCGGCGAAGAACTCGCGTGTTTCCTCCAGGGTGGTCGTATGGTCCGTGCCCCGCAGCACGGGCACGTCCGCGGCGCTCGCGGCCGTACGCGCCCGGCCCTTGTCGCCGAACAGCTCCAGGACCTCCGGCCGCGGGCCGACGAAGGTGATGCCGGCCTCCGCGCAGGCGGCGGCGAAGTCGGCGTTCTCGGCCAGGAAGCCGTAGCCCGGATGGATCGCGTCGCAGTTCGCGTCGGCCGCCCTTGCGACCACGTCCTCGATGTCGAGGTAGGCCCGCACTCCGCGGCCGCCGAGTGCTACGGCCTCGTCGGCGATCCGCAGGTGGAGTCCGTTGGCATCGTCCTCGGAGTAGATGGCGACGGTAGCGATACCGAGATCCATCGCCGCGCGGGCGACTCGTACCGCGATTTCGCCGCGGTTGGCGATCAGGAGGCGGCGCATCGGGCGGTGATTATAGAAGGCTGTGCTGGCGTTCCGGCTCTGGCGTGGGCGCGCTTCCGCCCGCTTCGCTGACGGGGTCCGCTTCGTCTCCCGGCTCGACCGGAAGGCCGTTCCGGCCAAGTTCGATCAGGCGGTGCCTGGCGTCGCCTGCGAGACTTCGCGCGGCCCACTCCCTGACCTCCTCCTCCTGGGTGAAGACGACGATCTGCCGTTCCTCGCTGAGGGCGATCAGCAGGTCGAGAAAGCGGATCGTACGGTCGGTGTCCGAGTGCACGGTCGCATCGTCGAGGAACAGGGGCGCGGACTCCTTCTTGTCGCCGAGCGCCTCGGCGAGGCCGATGCGGAGCAGCAGGTAGGTCTGGTCGACTGTGCCGTGCGACAGCTCGGTGGCGGAGCGGAAGACGCCGTCTTCGACCTCGAGTTGCACCTCCATTCCCTCTTCCGGGTCGATACGGACGGCCGAGTAGCGGCCGTCGGTGACGAGTTTCAGCCGCTTCTCCAGCGCTTCGCGCAGGTCCGGCGCGAGCATGCGATGGACCTCGTCCTGGGCTGCTTCCAGGTGTTCTCTGGTCGTGTCGAGGATGTCGCTTGCCCGACGCAGGAGCACGACCTCGCGCTCGACGGCGGCCTGCTCCTCTTCGAGCTCGGCGAGCGAGGGGAGGTCGCCGTCGGCAGCGAGTTCGACCTGCTTCCGGTTGACCTCGATGCGGGCGTCGACCGCGTCGGCACGGGCCTCGACCAGCTTCCGTTCCAGCACGTCGTCGTCGAGCCCCCGGACGTCGTCCGTCTCCGCCGGCAGTGAGTCCGCGGCCCGGCTCGCCTGATCCGCGGCCGCGTCGCGCCGGGCCGCGAGACTCCGGCGGTCGCTGCCGCCCAGGAGGCGCTGCAGGTGGTCCCAGTCGTTTCGCTCGTCCCGGAGTCGGCGCTCCCGATCCTGTAGCCACCGGGCGGCCGCCGTGGCGTTGCGGCGGCAGCGCTGTTCGTACCGATCGAGCAAGCCGGCGACGGATACCTCCTGATCCTCCAGGCCGCGGCCGCCGAGCGCGGTGCGGAGGGCGGCCTCGGCCGTCGTCTCCGTTTCACGCGCCGCTTCCACCCGGCTGAGCCAGAGAGTCCGCTCCCGGTCCCAGGCTTCGCGCTCCCTGAGTGCCGCGAGGGCGCTTCGCACGGCATCCGCGTCGGCTTCGAGGCCGAGCTCCGCGAGTGCTTTGCGTGCCGCCTCGAACTGGCGCTCTCTGCGCCTGTGCTTCCGCTTCAGGTCCCTCAGGTCCGCCTCGGCGTCTGCCCTGTCCATGCCACGTTGCGCCTGTTCATGGGCTTCCGGTTGGGGAGACAGGCGTCTCTGCGCGCGGTAGATGAGGACCGAGCTGACGAAGGCGAGAAGAGCACCGGCGATGCTGATCGCTCGCGGCAGGAGGTCGAAGAAGCCCAGCGCCACGACCAGGCTGCCGGCGATAGCCCCGATCCAGGGCCAGCGGCCGAAGCCGGAACTCGCTTCGAGCTGGCGTCTGAGCTGCGCCTGTTCGTCGCGGAACGCCTGGACCCGCCGTTCGGCCTCTTCGAAAGGCTCTGGAGGCGGCAGCTCGAGGACCTCGAGCGCGCGTTTCACGGTCGGCTCGTCGGCCTTCGAGATGACCGATGCCGGAGGCTCGGCGGGTCCCAACTGTTCGCGCAGGGTGCGCGCTTCGGTGGCCGCGCGCCACGTCCTGGCCGCTTCGGCGACCTCCGGGGCCACTTCGCTGTCGCCGTCCGGGGCTTCGGCCAGGCCGGTCCGCTGCCCGGCGTTCTTTCCCGCTCCGGGAGCGCTGCTTTCTTCGCCGGGTTGCGGCGGGGCGCCGTCTGGGAACTTCGACGCCAACCGGTCGATCTCTGCCAGGCGCGCCTCCAGCCGGCCAAGTTCCCGTTCGGCATGCACGCTCTCGCACGCCTGGACGAGGGCGTTGGCGCTCCGGGCCCAGTCGCGGGCCGCGCTCAGCTCGTTCTCCAGGCTCGTGCGCAGCTTGTGACGGCTTCTGCCCTGCTCCAGGGCCTCGCGGGCTCCGGTGGCGCGGTCGATCGACCGCTGCAACGGTCTGGTGGAGTTGCGACGCTCCAGGCCGATCTCCTCGCTGGCGTACTCGCTCAGGGTACGGAGCGCCTCGACGGCGGTGGCGGCGCCGCCCGCCGAAGCTGCCGCCCGCTGTAGCTCTTCCTTGAGCGCGGAAGCCTCGTCGCCCTTCTTCTCGCTCTTCTGCCGCAGTCTCTGGATGTCGCCCTGGCCGATGACCAGAGTCGACGGCATGACCTGGCGGTTCAGACCGAGGAACCGGGAGCCGTCGATGCTGCCGCTGTAGATGATCTCGTCGCCGATGGCGCGTCCGGTGTCGGCGTCCTGGGCGACGCTCTCCTTCGTGTCGAGGTCGCGCTGCTGGATCTCGATCCGCCGCCCGTCGTCGAGTTCGAACTTCACGGTGGCGCGCCACTGGCCGCCGCTCCAGGGCTTGTACTGGCGCTCGAACTCCCGTTCTTCCAGGGTGTTGGCGCCGCGGCCGCGGCGCCGGCCGCAGAGACCGGCGAAGATCGCCTGCAGCCAGGTCGACTTCCCGGCTTCGTTATCGCCATGGATGACGGTCATTCCGGGCGCCAGGTCGAGTTCGCCGTCGAGCTTGCCGAACTCGTGCGCGCGGACGCGGTGGATCTTCACCCGGGCTCTCCGATCGAGGGGTCCGCCTCGGAAGCGCCCATCCGAAGTTCGTCGATCACGGCGAGGTCCTCCCGGCCGTCCAGCGCACGGAGGCCGGCGAGAAGCACGAGCCGCTCGGTTTCCGGGTCCAGGTCGTCTTCGCGGACGCGCTGGACGAACATGCCGCGAACGGTGGGCTCCTGTTCGATCTGCTCCAGATCGTAGGGCGGCGTCAGACCGGAGATGTCGACCAGTACCTGCTCGACTCCGTCCGGCAGTTCGAACGAACTGGTGGCGAAGTCATCCTCGTGCAGGTGAAGGTCGTCCGGTTCGCCGATCAGCCGGATTCGAGCGGCGCCGGCCATTCCGGAGAGCGCGTCGCGGACCCGGTCCCGGGCCTGACCCGGGTTCTCGACCTCCGTCAGGTCGACGCTCAAGGTGTGAAGGGCCGGGGGCCGCGGGTCGAGCCGGCGACGCGTCACTCGACCATTCTCGATCTCCAGAATCACGGCGCTGCCATAGGCCTCGTTGAACTTGAGCCGTTCGAGCGAGCCGAGGCGGGTCCAGGTCGGTCGGTCGGCGGGTTTGTGGGAGTGACCCACGACGGCGTGGTCGAAGCCGGCGGCAGCGATCTGGTCGCCCTCGAACGGGGCGTGCCGGTACTGGCCCTGGAACGCGGCGTTCCGTTCCTCGCCGTGGAAGACGGCGATGTGAGTACCGGAGCCCTCGACGCTGAATCCGTCGTCGAAGAAGCCGGGAGTGTCCGCGGGTTTGCGGTGTGCGGCGCCCCAGATCGTCAACCCGTCTGCGAGCGCTCTCGACGTGAAGCGCGTTTCGGTGAAGATGTGGACGTTGTCCGGCCAGTCGATCCGCCGGTACGGACTCTCCGTGTCCGCGTAGTCGTGGTTCCCGGGAGCGGCGAGGACCTGGAGTTCCGATCGTTCGAATGTCCGTCGGAGAAAGTCGACCGTGTCCGGCGACACGAGTTCATGCTCGAACAGGTCGCCGCCGATCAGCACCGCGGCAGCGCCCTCATGCCGGGCCTGCTCGAACGCCCAGGTCACGCCCTCGCGAAGCCGCTGGCGCTGCCGCCGGGCGACCTCCCGGCTCGCCCAGCCGAACTTCGAGTCCAGGTGGACGTCGCTGAAGGCGAGGAGCTTCACGCCCCGGGCGTTCCAGGCGGAGCGCTAGCGGCGCCGGCGGTGCGCGTCACTCCTCGAGAACCGCGGGCCAGTTCTCGTCGGCCTGCTCGATGTTCCGGTCGCGGTCCTCGAGCCACTGCCTCATGACCCTCTTGTTGTAGTTCAGGTAGAGCTTGCCGTTGACCAGGGTGAACGCGTCCGGATCGGTGGGGGCGGTGTAGTTGCGGCTCACCGCCCAGGCGCAGTAACCGCCGTACTGGGGCGCGTACTTCTCCGGATCTTCTGAGAAGGCGTCCCGGTTCCCGGCGCTCGCGAAGCGCCAGTCGGCGCCCTGCCAGCCGAGCGTGAAGTCCTTGTCGCCTTTGACCGCTTTCCCTTCCGTGAAGTAGGCGACCGGGTCGTAGCCGCGGATGGCCAGGTTGCCGCGGTTGGTGAAGACCGGATCCTCGGCAGTGGCAGCGGCCGGAAACGCGGTCAGAGCGGCGATGGCGATGAGGGCGGCGAGGGCCGTCTCGCGGGCGAGTGGGCCGAGACGACGGCGGCGCTGTGGCGTAGACATGAGGTGAGTCCTCCTCGGGCGAGTCTATTCAGTCGCCGTGGCTGTTCCTCCGGGTTTCGGGCGGTCGAGACGAGAAGTTCAGAACTCGAGTCTCTCCGTCCGGAATCCCTTGAAGCGGTCGAAGTCACGATCCTCCGTGAACAGCTTGGAGACGCCGTGCTCACGGCAGAGCGCCACGATCTGGGCGTCGAAGACGAGGTTGCCAACGGCGTTCACCTCGCGGATGGCCTCGAGCAGGAGTTGCGCATAGTGCGGTCCCGGCCGCAGGAGCGTAAGGCTCGGCGTCTCGAGCAGGCTGGAAACCGCCTTACAGGCCTTCTCCGGCGAGTAGGACGGGACGACCAGCCGCGGATGCGTGAGCAGGCGCATCAACTCGCCCAGGCAGAAGACGGGGATTGCCCAGGGCGTCAAGGTCCCAGCCAGGGCGGAGAGAATGCCCTGTGCCGAACGTTGCCTTGGAGAACCGTCCTGGTGGGCGTAGAGGAGGACGTTGGTATCGACGGCGATCAATCCAGGCCGTCCATGATGTCGTAGAGAGAGTTGCGGTCGGCGAAGTCAACCCCCGGTCTGGTGCGAAACCGCTTGGTGACGAGCTTCAGCTTGAACGGCTCCTCGGCCCGTTGTGGGGGCTGCAGGTATTGCCGGATAGCCCGCTCGATCAGGCGAGTCAGCGGTTCGCCATCCTCTGCAGCGCGAACCTTGGCCGCCTTGATCAGGCGGTCGTCGAAGTTCAGCGTGGTCTTCATACAGAAATCTGTATCACCTGCGCCGGATTCCTGTCAACGGAGCCGGTCCGGGGCCGGGTTCATGTCGCGGATAGTGTCTGTTGCGGCCATGCGGCGTTCTTCAACCTTCGCCCTAGTCCTTCTGGCCGCGGTTCTCCCGGCATGCGGCGAAGCGGACGGCGGCGCGGACGTGTCGACGGCGGTTCCCGCGCCGGAGCCAGTCTTCCTCGAGCGCGCTTCCGAAGCGGGACTCGACTTCGTCCACCACAACGGCGCAGTCGGCGACTACAACTACCCCGAGCTCCTGGTGGGAGGTGGGGCGCTGCTGGACTTCGACGAGGACGGACTGCTCGACGTCTATCTGGTCCAGAGCGGTCCGGTTCCCGGAGCGCCGGAAGCGGCCACTTCGGCGGGCCCGGCCGCCAACCGGCCGGGCAACCGCCTCTACCGCAACCTGGGCGACGGCACCTTCGAGGAGGTCACGGATGCCGCGGGCGTCGGCGATACGGGCTACGGCGCCGGGGCCACGGCAGCCGACTTCGACCGGGACGGCCTGGTCGATCTCTACGTGACGAACGTCGGACCGAACCGGCTCTACCGCAACCTGGGCGACGGCAGTTTCGAGGACGTGACGGAGCACGCCGGCGTCGGCGACCCGGCCTGGTCGTCCAGCAGCGTCTTCTTCGACTACGACGGCGACCTGGACCTGGATCTCTTCGTCGCCAACTACGTCGTCTGGAGCGCCGGCCGGGAGCGCCCCTGCCTGGGGCCCAACGGGCTGCGCAACTACTGCAATCCGGCGGAGTACCCGCCGGCGCCCGACACCCTGTACCGCAACGACGGCGGCGGGCGGTTCACCGACGTGAGCGAGGCCGCTGGCATCCGCTCGGTTGCCGGGCCGGGGCTGGGGGTCGTCGCGGCGGATTTCGACGGCGACGGGCTCACCGATCTCTACGTGGCGAACGACCAGGCGGCGAACCACCTGTGGCTGAACCGGGGCGACGGCACGTTCCGGGAGGATGCCCTGTCGCGCGGAGCGGCGCTCAACGAACTCGGCCAGCCGGAAGCGGGCATGGGGATCGCGGTGGCCGACCCCGACGGCGACGGCGACCTCGACCTGTTCCTGACCCACCTGAGCGGAGAGACGAACACGTTCTACCGCAACGACGGCGCCGGGTTCTTCCAGGATGTGACCGACGAGGCTCGCCTCGGCGGCGTGAGCCAGCCGTACACCGGCTTCGGCACGTCCTGGTTCGACTACGACGGCGACGGCATCCTCGACCTCTTCATCGCCAACGGCAAGGTGACGCCGGGAGATACCGCCGCCTTCGACTACCGCGAGCCGAACCAGTTGCTGCGCGGCACGCCCTCCGGCCGCTACGAGGACGTTTCGGGCCGGGCCGGCGCCGCCCTGGAACTGCTGGAGGTGAGCCGTGGCGCGGCGTTCGGGGATCTCGACAACGATGGAGACGTCGACATCGTGGTGGTGAACAACGAGGGGCCGGCCCGGCTGCTCCGCAACGATGTGGGGAACGTCTCGTCCTGGCTGATCGTCGACCTCTGCGGCGGCGGCGTCTTCGATCGTTCCGCTGTCGGCTCGCGCGTGACGGTTCGGGCGGGAGGCAGGAGCTGGGCCCGCGACGCGCGTCCGGCGCAGAGCTTTGCCGTTGCCAACGATCCGCGAGTTCACTTCGCGTTCGGCGACATTCCGGGCGTCGATCACATCAGGGTGGACTGGTCTCACGGCGGCGTCACCGAGCGCTCGGGGGTGCCTGTGAACAGCGTCCTGCGCCTGCTGGCACCGGGCGGGGAGCGGCCCGCGGAAGGGGTTTGCCGTGACGCGGAGTGACGTGGCCACCGCTCTCGGTGCGCCGTCCATCTGGCCGGCATGGGGCGTCGCGATTGTCCTCCTGGGGTTCGTCCTCGGCTGCAGCAACCCGGGAGCCGAGGTTCCCAACCAACCAGTGCGGACCACAGCCGTCGGGATCCCCCGAATCCCCAACCTCTCGGAACTCGACCCGGGTTTCGCCACGGCCGTCCTCGACGCCCTCGCGGTCGTCGACCGCGACCCGTCGAACGCAGCGGCAGTCGGCGCCCTGGGTCGCCTTTACCAGGCTCACCGCTACGTCGACCAGGCCCGGCGCTGCTACGAGCGGGCGGAGGAGCTCGATCCCTCGAGCCCCGACTGGCCGTACTACCTTGGCTTTCTGGCCGAGGGCCGCGGCGCTCACGAGGAAGCGGCGAGCCGCTTCGAACGTGCCCTGGAACTCCGTCCGGCGTACTGGGCGGCGCGCGTCCGGCTCGGCAATGCGCTGCTGGCCGCCGGCGACCCGGACCGGGCGGAGGAGGCGTTCCGTGCGGTGCGGGCCGCCGCTCCCGGCTCGCCCTGGGGCGAACTCGGACTGGGCAAGGCGGCCCGGCGCCGAGGCCGGCCCGAAACCGCGGCTGAGCATCTGCGCACGGCGCTGGCGCTCGATCCTGCCCATCGGGAGACCCGTTACCTGCTGGCGATGACCGAGCGCCAACTCGGCAATTCGGAGCGCGCCGACGATCTTCTGGCCGACCTGGAGGCCACGGAGGTACCGAACCTCGACGATCCGATGCTGGAGGCCGTGTTCGACCTTGTACGGGATACCCAGACCATGATCCGGACCGCGAACCAGCGGCTGGCCGAAGGGGACCACGTCGCAGCGGAACGCCTCTACCGCGCGGTTCTGCGGCTCGATCCAGACTCCTACGACGCACATCTCAACCTGGGCGTACTCCACGGCCTGGCCGACCGCAACCAGGAGGCCGCCGCGGCGCTGGAAAGGGCGCTCGAAATCGACCCGGGACGGGCCGATGCGTACGCGCTACTCACCATCGCCTACATCAGGACGGGTCGAGCCGAAGAAGGTCTGCGGCAACTGGAAAGGGCGCTCGAGATCGACCCGGATCATCCCAGAGCGCGTGAGATTCTCCAGAACCTGAGCGGGAATTGACTCTGGCTGGCGCGGGCACTCCGAAGAACGACCTGGAAGAGAGGTTTGCCGGCCTCGGACGCCTCGTGCGATGCCTGATGGTCGGCCTCGTCGTGGCCGCGGCCTCTGCGGGAGCGGGGCTCGGACAGGAAGTGGTTCTTGAGATCCACGAGATTCAGGGCCGCGGGCTGTCCAGTCCCCGGGCGGGCGCGCTGGTCACGACCAACGACAACGTCGTCACCGCCGTCGGCGCCGGCGGCTTCTTCATCCAGACCCCGTCCGCTCGCAGTGACGGTGATGCCGACACATCGGACGGCGTCTTCGTTCTGCACGACGGCACGCCTCCCGTCGATGTCGGCGACCGGGTTGACGTTACCGGTGAGGTCGAAGAGTTCTTCGGCTTCACGCGGATCGACGCGACGGTCGCCGCCGGCACGGTCAGCATCGAGGCAAGCAACCAGGCGTTGCCCGCTGCGGTGGAGTTCAACGACTCTCGACCGTCTCCGGACCCCGCACGTCCGAGTTGCCGGAGGGAGTACGAGTGCTACGAGGGCATGCGCATCCGGATCGCGACCGGGACCGTGTCCAGCGGCAGTCAGCACTTCGGCTCGGACCCGGTGGCCGAGATGTACGTCACGCCGACCTCTTCGCGCGGCTTCCGCGAGCCCGGTATCGAGTATCCGGGTCGACCGGGTCTTCCGGTCTGGGACGGGAACCCGGAGGTGTTCGAACTCGACCCCGACAAGCTCGGCTTGCCGAACGTGTCCTGGGTTCCGGGCACTACGTTCACCGCGACGGGCGTGCTCGGATACGAGTTCGGCGGGTACGAGATGTGGCCGACCGAGTTGACGGTCCGAACCGAGGCGGCCAACCTGCCGCGGGCCGTGCGCGCGAAGAAGCCGGGCGAGATCACGGTGGCCTCGCAGAATCTCCTGAATCTGCGCGGGGGAGCGGGCGCGACCAAGCTGGCCAAGTTGTCGCGCCTCGTGCGCGAGGTGCTCCGTTCGCCCGACATCGTCGCCGTGCAGGAGGTGGGCGGCCGGACCGCGCTCCAGAACCTGGCCGCGCGCATCCGGACCGACGACTCCAATGTGCGCTACACGGCCCATCTCGAGGCGCCGGGCAGCTCCCAGTCCGTGGGTTTCCTCGTGCGCTCCGGCGTGACGGTCGGGCGGGTGACCGAACACGGCCGAAGCGAGACCTTCGTGGATCCCCGGGACGGGACCGTCGACCGGCTTCACGACCGGCCGCCGGTCGTGCTCGAAGCGACGGCGGGCGGTCTGGCGTTCTCGGTCGTAGCGGTCCACAACCGCTCGCTGATCGATGTCGACGACGCGGCCCGCGGAGAGTGGGTTCGCACGAAGCGCCTGGAGCAGGCGCAGTCCGTGGCGCGGCTCGTCGAGTCGCTTCAGGACTCCAGGGTGATCGTCCTGGGCGACTTCAACGCTTTCCAGTTCACCGACGGCTACGTCGACGTCGTGGGCCAGATCAGGGGGCGCGTCACCCCGGACGAGAACCTGATGTCCGGTCCCGACCTCGTCACCAGGGATCTCTGCAACCTGATCGACCGTGTGCCGGACGCCGAGAGGTACTCGTTCATCTTTGGCGGCAACGCCCAGGCCCTGGACCACGCGCTGGTGAACCAGTCCCTGGAACGGCACGTCGTGGAGATGCAGTTCGCACGCGGCAACGCGGATGCCGCGGAGGGCAACGAAGACGATCCGACGAACGCACTCTACGCCGCGGATCACGACGGCCTGGTCGTGTACCTGTCACCCGAAGCGAAACCGCCGGTGGAGCCTTCGCCGTGCGAGGCTGCGGACACCGGTTCGCCGCCCGACCCCGATCCAGACCCCGATCCGGATCCGGACCCGGACCGCGATCCGCCGGCAGTGGCCGACTGCAGCCACGACGATGTCCTGTGTCTGGGCCACTTCGATGTCCAGATCGAGTGGCGTACGTCCGACGGCAGGAGCGGCCGTGGCATGGCCGAGAAGCTGACCGCCGAGAGCGGGTACTTCTGGTTCTTCGAAGCGGCGAACATCGAGATGGTCATCAAGGTGCTGGACGGCTGTGCGATCGACGGCCACTTCTGGGTCTTCGCTGCCGGTCTGACCGACGTCGAGGTGACGACGACAGTTCACGACCGGAGGAACGGCGCCCGCAAGACGTGGGTGAGTCCCCTGGGGCGGCTGTTCGAGCCGATCAGGGACACGGGGACGTTCGACGGCTGTGAGGACCGCCGGTAACATCGCGCGGTTCCAGACGGGAGGTGGCAGTGTGTTGAAGGCGGTTCAGTTGGGCCAGAAGAGCGGGCTCCGCGTGTCCGAGCTGTGCCTGGGGACGATGAACTTCGGTGAGCCGGGTCGTGGCCACCAGGGCGACTGGACGCTCGACATCGACGCCTCGCGGCCGATCTTTCAGGCCGCCATCGAGCGTGGCCTCTTCTACTTCGACTGCGCGGACATCTACGGCATCGGCGCCTGCGAGCGGGTGGTCGGCTCCCTGCTGCGCGAGCTGTTGCCGCGCGACGAGTACGTCATAGCGACCAAGGTCTCCATGCCGATGGGTCGGTCGCCGAACCAGGGCGGCCTGTCCCGCAAGCACGTCATGGAAGGCGTCGACGGCTGCCTGGAGCGCCTGGGGCTCGACTACATCGACCAGTTGATCATCCACCGCCACCCTCATGGCATTCCCGGTCAGGTGAAGGCGCCGATCGAGGAGACGCTGGAGGCGCTGCACGACGTGGTCAAGGCCGGCAAGGCGCTCTACCTGGGCGCGTCGTCCATGTTCGCGTGGCAGTTCACTGAACTCCAGATGACGGCGCGGCAGAACGGCTGGACCGAGTTCGTGTCGATGCAGAACCACTACAACCTGGTCTACCGCGAGGAAGAGCGGGAGATGAATCCGTACTGCGCCCGGACCGGCGTGGCTCTGACGCCCTGGTCGCCGCTGGCGCGCGGCATCCTGACCGGCTCCTACCGGGGCGGCTTCGACGAGGGCGGCACGGACCGTTCGAAGGGCGGCGACCGGGCGCGCACGGAGATGCTCTACCGCGGCGCGGCCACCTTCGACATCGCCGACCGGGTGGTCGAGATTGCCGGGAAGTACGGCCGCACGCCGGCCCAGATCTCGCTCGCCTGGCTGGTGAACAAGCCTGAGGTCACATCGCCCGTGGTCGGCGTGTCGAAGATCTCCCAGATCGAGCAGCTCGTCGATGCGACGGCGATCGAACTCGACGCCGAGGACGTCGCCTATCTGGAGGAGCTCTACCAGCCGGTGGAGAACCTGCTGTCGCTCGGTCACTCCTGAGCGGCGTCCCCGCGCGGACGGCACGCGTTGCCGATACGGCGGCGGGACGCCGCTGGGGCTCAGCCCGAAGCGCTATGATCGGCGCCGGTCTTCGCGCTCTGACAGTCAGTGGGGGAAACCCGGTTGCAGCATCGCGCCTATCCAGGAATCGGCGGGGCAGTGATGGCCGCTTGTGCGCTCGTGTTCGCGACGGCGGTGCTCGGTGCCCCGGTGGACTCGGCGGGCCATACCTGGACCGGCGATCTGGAACCTCTGGCCGAAGCGGACTTCGGCTACGAACAGGCTGCGCATCTGCTGGAACGGGCCGGTTTCGGCGGCACGCCGGCGGAGATCGAGGAACTCGTGTCACTCGGGCTCGAGGGCGCGGTCGCCCGGCTCGTCGACTACGAGGCGATGGACGACTCGGCGCTTGCGTCGTTCGACCAATCCGGGATCTGGGATCCCGGCATGGACCCGTTCCCGCCCAGCCGGGCGGCGGCGGTGCGGCGGGCGCGGCGCCACGGACGGTCACTCGGCGTCGATGTCCTCCCCGAGGGTTCGTCGCGGCCGATCCAGCCGGTCGTCGACAAGTTCTTCTACGGACTCCGGAGCAACGTGCTGGAGACACGGCGGCTGGCGCTGTGGTGGGCCGACCGGATGGTGGTGACGCCGCGGCCGCTCGAAGAGAAGATGACCCTCTTCTGGCACGACCACTTCGCGACGTCGGAGGTCAAGGTCCGCGACGCCCGGAAGATGCACGTGCAGAACCGGACCCTGCGCAGTCATGCCACGGCGGACTTCAAGAGCCTGGTGCTCGCGGTCATGCGCGATCCCGCGATGCTCGTCTACCTGGACAACCGGGAGAACGTGAAGGACCACCCGAACGAGAACTTCGGCCGGGAGCTGCTCGAACTGTTCACGATGGGAGTCGGCAACTACACGGAGCAGGACATCCGGGAGGCGTCGCGGGCGTTCACCGGCTGGACGAACGACGTGCTCGACTTCCGGTTCGACGCCGAACTCCACGACGACGGCCCGAAGACCTTCCTGGGGCGTGAGGGCAACCTGGGCGGCGAGGAAGTGCTCGACATCATCCTCGAGCAGCCGGCGACCGGCGAGTTCATCGCCGGCAAGGTCTACCGCTACCTCGTGCGGGAAGAGCTCGACCCGGCGCTCCAGGCCGAGCTGGGCGGTCGCCTGCGCGAATCCGGGTACGAACTGAAGGCGCTGCTGCGGACGATCCTCTCCTCGCGCGACTTCTACAGCCCACCGTCGGTCGCCACCCAGATCAAGAGTCCGGTCGCGCTGTTCGTCTCGACCTACCGCAAGCTCGGCGTGCCGAAGGCGCCCACGGTGCCCGACATGAACAGCCTCGCGGGCCGCCTGGGCCAGCAACTGCTCTACCCGCCGAACGTGGCCGGCTGGGCCGGCGGACGGACCTGGATCACGCCGGCGACGTTGCTCGAGCGCGGCAACGCGATGCGCTCGGTTCTCTTCCCGCCCACCCTCGAGGAGTTCGGCCATCCGGATCGGCGGATGCCCGGGATCTACCGCCAGGTCGGCGAGCGGTTGGCGCGGGGGATGACGATCACGGCGGCGACCAAGCAGGGCGACGCCGCGTCCAACACGCTGGCGGACGCGGACGAGGAGTACAACACCCGATACGGCGGCTATCGCGGCTACGTCGTGGCCTACGAACGGGTCAAGCTCGTGCCGCGCCACGTCCTCGACGTCGACGTACGGGACCTGGTGCTGGCGGCCGGCGCCACCGACGCCGAGGGAGCGGTCGACCACCTTCTGCACCGGTTCCTGCGCGTTCCGCTGACCGGGCAGGGGCGCGCGGCGCTGGTTCGGCATCTCGAACGCGAACTGGAGTCGACCGGTCTGGAGGCACGAGGCCCGGGCGCGCCGGAGAAAGTCGAGGAAGCGCTACGCTCGACGCTCTACCTCGTCTTCAGTTCGCCCGAGTACCAGTTGGGATAGGGGACTTCCTCATGGCTGAACGACTACCTTGCGGCTGTTCGCGGCGCGATTTCCTGCACCGCGGCCTCCTTGGACTCGGCGTCGCCGCCGGTCTGCCGGCGGTTCTCGGTCGCACGTCCGCGGCGCTCGCGCTCGAGGAACTGCGGTCCGGCGTCTCCGACGCGTCGGGGCGCACTCTGGTCGTCGTCGAACTCTCCGGCGGCAACGACGGCCTGAACACGGTCATCCCCTTCCGCAACGACGAGTACTACCGGGTGCGCCCGAACCTGGGCATCCGCCCGAAGCGGGCGATCGCGCTCACGGAGGAGGTCGGGTTCCATCCCTCGCTCGTCGGCATGGAGGGCCTGTACAAGGACGGGAACCTGGCGGTCGTCCAGGGCTGCGGCTACCCGAACCCGAGCCTGTCCCACTTCTCGTCGATGGGCTTCTGGCACACGGGCGTCCCGAACGGCGGCGAGGCGCTCGGCTGGCTCGGCCGCCTCGCCGACGATCACGGGCCGGACGGCACTCCCAACTACATCGTCAACGTGGCCAGTTCGCAGTCGCTTGCCGTGCGCGCCGCCCGGCACTCGCCGCTGGTCTTCGACGACCCGGGGCGTCTCCGCCGCCAGGGGACGGAGAGTGAGAAGCACGCGCTGGAGCAGTTCGGCACCGACGACGCCAGCGGCAACGACGCCCTCGACTTCCTCCGCGGCACGGCCTCGAACGCGGCCTCGAGCGCGGCACTCGTCCGCGACGCCTGGTCGGGCTACCGCACGCCGGTGGACTACGGCATCGGCGGTCTAGGCGCCGACCTGCGCAAGGTCGCCGCCCTGATCCAGGCCGAACTGCCGACCCGCATCTACTACGTCAGCTTCCGCGGCAACTCCTTCGACACCCACGTCCACCAGGCCGACACCCACGCCAGGCTGCTGATGTACATGTCCGACGCGGTCGCCGGCTTCCTGCGCGACGTCGAGCGCATCGGCCGCGCCGACGACGTGGCGGTGCTCATGTTCACCGAGTTCGGCCGGCGGGTCGAGGAGAACGCGAGTCTCGGCACCGACCACGGCACCGCCGGCCCGATGTTCGTCGCCGGCAAGGGCGTCGCGGGAGGCTTCTACGGCGACACACCGAGCCTCACCGACCTCGACGACGGCAACCTGAAGATGACGACCGACTTCCGGCGGGTCTACGCGTCCATGATCGAGGGCTGGATGGGCATGCACGACGCCTCCGCCGTCCTCAAAGGCGAGTTCCCCGCTCTGCCGGTCTTCGGCCCGACGTAGGCCAGACCTACCGAATCTCGACGTAGCGGGCGAGCCGCTCCACCTCGTCGTCGTCGACGTACTTGCCGATCTCCCGACGGAACTGGACCATCGCTTCGTAGGGCCGGTACTCCTCGAACTCGTGCCGCATGCGGCGGCCGACGCCGGGGATGCTGAGGATGTCGTCGCCCGAGGCGGTGTTCAGGTCGATGCGGACGTAAACGTACTGGGCGAGGCGGGCGACCTCGTCGTCGTCGACGTACTTGCCGATCTCGCGGTGGAACTGGGCCAGCGCGGTGTAGGGGCGGTACTCCTCGAACTCGTGGGTCATCCGCCGTCCGACGCCGGGGATCAGCCCTATCTCCTCCGAGGTCGCGTCGTTCAGGTCGATGGGGACCCAGATCGCGCCGTAGACCGCGTCGAGGCCGTCCTCGGCGACGTGAGCGGACACGACGGCGTGAAGGTCGGCGGCACGCAGGAAGGGCCGCCCTTCGAGGATGGCCGCGACCGCGTCACCGTCGAGGTCGTCGACTGCGGAGAGTTGCTCCTCGCTGGCGAGGTTGGGGTTGAGAAGACCGTGGTTGGCGCCGACCTGAGCCGTGGCAGGCAGGGCGGAAAGGAACAGGACTGTCGTGGTCCACATTAGGGCCGAGCGCTTCATCTGGAGATTCATCCTCTTGTCGCTTCTTGCTAGTTGTGCGGGGCGGCAGGTTCCGCCGCGTCGCCGTCGGACGACGGGGCAGCGGATCTGCCGGCCGCTGGGTGCTGGAGGCAAACGAGTATACCGAGCAAGCCGAGCGAGATCATCGCTCCTGGGGCCAAGGTCGGCATCGCGCCTCCCAGGCTCTCACTGACGAGTTCGATTCCGCTCGAGTTCGGATGGAGTTCCTGCTCGAACTCGACGTTCGACTGGAAGTGGAAGTAGACGCCCAGCAGGCCGGCTGGGACGTAGGCGGCCAGCAGAATCCGGAAGATCCGAACTGCCCCCTGGGAAGGACGCATAGCCAGCCAAACGCCAGCAGCCGTACCGGCGATCAGTAGCACCACCGGGATCCACTGCCTCCAGTCGACGTAGTGGTCCAGCAGATACAACTCCGCCAGCAGACCCACCGCCCCGAAGAGCAGGATGTACAGCAGGTACCGCCGCCAGGTCTCGATACTCACGTCGCTCAGGGCGCTTCGCCGGCCGCCGCGGCCTGCTCGTCGGCGAGCAGGTTGCGGCGGTGGAGCACATACGCCTTGAGCAGGGCGACGTCGTCGCGGTCGAGGACGGGCGCGAAGCTGGGCATCCCGACGTCGACTAGCGCACCCTCGAGCAGGGCGGCTTCGTAGGAGTCGAAGACCCGTTGCGACGACTGCCGGAGGTCCGGCGTGACGCCGCCGGAAACCGCACCGTAGCCGTGGCAGACCAGGCAGTACTGGTTGAACAGGCGGCGGCCGGCGTCGATGTCTTCCGTCGAGGCGCCGTGGTCGACGCGCGTGACCCGGCTCTCGCGGCGCTCCTGGCGCTCGATCGCCCGGCCGGTGGCGCCCAGCGCGTACACGACGATCCGGCCCTCGGACTCGACCGCCTGCCGGGCGGAACGGCTGCCGACGATGCCGAAGGCGCCGCCCCAGCCGGACATGACGGCGATGTACTGGGTGCCGCCGCTCTCGAAGGTGATCGGCGGCGCGATGACGCCGCTGCCGGTGTAGCTCTCCCAGAGCTTCTCGCCGTCGTCGGCGCGGTAGGCCGTCAACTGGCCGAAGGGCGTGCCCTGAAAGACGAGGTTGCCGGCGGTGGCGAGCGTGCCGCCTGACCAGGGCATCGTGTACTGCGCGCGCCAGACTTCGCGCTGGGCGACCGGGTCCCAGGCCAGCAGGTGGCCCGAGAGCAGGGCCGGCGGCGCGTCCTCGGCCAGCAGTTGGCCGGAGAGGCCGGTCGCGTCGACAATCGCCTGGGGGATGTCCTCGGGCGCGGCCGCGCGAATGCCCAGGTTCCACTGGCCCGGGGTGTATTCGTAGTTCGGATCCGGGACGTAGAAGTTCCCCATCTCCATCGCCGGGATGTAGACGAGTCCGGTCTTCGGGCTGAACGCCATCGGATGCCAGTTGTGGCCGCCGAGCGGCCCCGGCATCACGTTGACCGTCTGGTCGGTGTAGCGGGCGCCGGCGAGCTCGACGGGCCGGCCGGTCGCGAGGTCGACGTGACTGGCCCAGGTCACGGTGACGAACTCCTCGGCCGAGATCAGTTCGCCGGTGCGGCGGTCGAGGACGTAGAAGAAGCCGTTCTTCGGCGCCTGCATGAGGACCTGGCGGACCTGGCCGCCGATCGGCAGCTCGGCGAGCATGATCGGCTGGGTGGCCGTGTAGTCCCAGGTGTCGCCGGGAGTCGTCTGGTAGTGCCAGACGTACTCGCCGGTGTCGGGGCGGAGCGCGACGATCGACGACAGGAACAGGTTGTCGCCGCCGCCGGGGCTCCGCAGGTTGCGGTCCCAGGGCGCGCCGTTGCCGACGCCGATGTAGAGGAGGTCGAGTTCCGGGTCGTAGACGATCGAGTCCCAGACCGTGCCGCCGCCGCCTCCCGTCCACCACTCGCCGGTCCAGGTCTCGGCGGCCATCCGCATCGCTTCGTTCTCGAAGCCGTCCGCCGGGTTGCCCGGCACGGTGTAGAAGCGCCAGGCGCGTTCGCCGGTTTCCGCGTCGTAGGCGTCGACGTAGCCGCGCACGCCATACTCGGCGCCGCTGTTGCCGATGATCACCTTGCCCTTCGCGATCCTCGGCGCGCCGGTGATCGTGTACATCGAGTCCTCGGGAACGGTCATCGTCGACCAGGCGAGTGCTCCGGTCTCGGCGTCGATGGCGATCAGCCGTCCGTCGAGGGTGGCGGAGATCACCTTGCCGCGGTAGAGCGCCGCGCCGCGGTTCACGGCGTCGCAGCAGGTCTTCATCGCGATGGAGCGCGGCACCTCCGGGTCGTAGGTCCAGAGCGGTTCGCCGGTGACGGCGTCCATCGCGTAGATCACGTTCCAGGCGCCGGTCGCGTACATCACGCCGTCGACGATCAGCGGCGTGGCTTCGAGGCCCCGCTTCGTGTTCGTCTCCTGGACCCAGGCAATGCCGAGCTGATCGACGTTGCCGTCGTTGACTTGGTCCAGCACGCTGTAGCGCTGTTCCTTGTAGGTGCCGCCGTAGGTCAGCCAGTCGCCCGTGCGGCCCGCGGCGCCGACCAGCGCGGCGTCGTCGACTCCGTACGCGGCCTCGGCGCGGCGGGGCTGCTGCTGGGACACGGCCGCGGTCGCGAGCAGCAACGCCGTTCCAGCGGCCAGGAGGGTGGACGAAGAGGCAGTGCGGGTCACCTTCATGGCTTGGGTTCCTCTCGAGGCAGGGCCAGGGCGACGAGTTCGGGCGAGGAACCTCCGCCGCCGATGCCGAATCGGCCACCGCCGGTGGCCACGGCCAGATACTGCCGGCCGTCGTGTTCATAGGTGATGAGGTTCGAGTTCGGGGTGCCGGGAAGTTCGATGCCGCCCAGGTACTCGCCGGTCTCCTTGTCGTAGACGCTGATCTCCGGCGGCACGTCGGGCTCTTCGGCCCCGGGATCGCCGGAGCGCTCCGGGGCCGCGGTGACGAACAGCAGGGTGGACGTGACCAGGGGCGCGGCGGTGTGGTTGACCTGGCCGAGCCGGTCGAGTTCCAGGTGGGCGATCGCGGGGTGCTTCACCGGCCCCACGCCGTGGGGGACCATCCACAGGTGATCGCCGGTGGAGAGGTCGATTGCCGTGATCCGGCCGTAGGGCGGCTTGACCAGGGGCAGACCGCGGGGTCCCTCGACGGTCTGATACCAGCGGTTGGGCGAGAACCTCAGGTTGGAGCGGTTCGGATCGGGCCGGGACAGGGAGACGCTTGCCGGACGGGTGTGAGAGATCACGTAGAGCACGCCGGCTTCCGGATCGACGGCGGCGCCGGTCCAGTTCGCGCCGCCGCCGTCCGACGGCAACTGGATCGTCGGCTTGCCGGCGCCCTCGATTCTCGGCGGGGTGTACAGCGGCACGAGGTCGTAGTCCTCGACGATGTCCAGTGCCTCGGCCCGGAGTTCGGGCGTCCAGTCGATCAGGTCGTCCCTGGTGATGCCCTGGCGGTCGAACGCCGCCGGCCGGGTCGGGAACGGCTGGGTGGCCGCGGCCCGCTCGCCGGGCACATCGCTCTCGGGAACCTCGCGCTCCTCGATCGGCCACACGGGTTTGCCGGTTTTCCGGTCGAAGACGAAGGCGAAGGCCTGCTTCGTGACCTGGACGACGCCCTCGATCCGCCGGCCGTCGACCGTCGCCTCGAACAGGTTCGGGGCGGTGGGCGGGTCGTAGTCCCACAGGCCGTGGTGGACGAACTGGTAGTGCCAGCGGCGTTCACCGGTCTCGCAGTCGACCGCGACGATGCTCTCTGCATACAGGTTGTCGCCGAGCCGGTGGCCTCCGTAGAGGTCGTTGGTCGGCGTGCCGACCGGCAGGTACGCGGTGCCGGCCTCCTCGTCGACCGCGATCATCGACCACACGTTCGTGTTGCCGCTGTAGCGCCAGGATTCCTCCTCCCAGGTCTCGACTCCGAGCTCGTCGTTCTGAGGAATCGTGTGGAAGACCCAGGCCAGATCACCGGTCGGGATGTCGTAGGCGCGGACGAAGCCGGGCGGCGCCTCCTTGTGGGTCGCGAAGTCGGCGACGATGGAGCCGACGATCACCGTGTTGCCGCAGACCGCGGGCGGCGAACTGTGGGTCGTCAACCTCTCCATCACCTCACGCCCGAGGTGCGGCGTCATCTCGACCGAGCCGCCGTCGCCGAAGCCGGGGTCCGGTTTTCCCGTAGCGGCGTCGATCGAGACGAGCCGGCGGTCGTGGGTGGGGATCAGCACCCGCTCGCGCTCGCCGTCCGTCCAGTACGCCACGCCGCGGTGGTGGAAGCCGAGGTTCGCGGGCCGGCCGGCGCGCCAGCTCTCCGGATCCCAGGCCCAGAGCGTCTCGCCGCTCGCGGCGTCGATCGCGGCGACCTGGCTGAGTGACGTGGAGACGTAGATGCGGCCGCCGACCTTGAGCGGAATCGCCTTGAACTGACCGCGCCGCACGCTGCTCGGCACTTCGGTGTCCGCGGCGACCGACCGCCAGCGCCAGGCGATCTCCACCTCCTGGAAGTTGTCGCGGTCGATCTGGTCGAGCGTCGAGTACTTGCGGTTGCCGGGATCGCCGCCGAAGGCGGGCCAGTCGCCGGAGGCTCCGGTCTGGGCCGTCAGCGGAGAACTCGCGAGGGAGGCGGCGAGGGCCGCCACGGCCACGGCGAGGCTGGAACGGGTGCTCAGGACAGCAGCCCGATCAGCCGGGCGTAGACCGAGACGCCGGTCCACATGCCGATCGAGAGAAAGCCGACGACCTTCGGCCAGTGTCCGAGCGATCCTTCCTCGGCGAAGGCGACCCGGCGGCGGATCGTGAAGTTGAAGAGGAGCCCGATGATGACGATCTGCATCTTCCACCAGAAGAACGGGCTGTAGTACTGCTTGAGCGCCGTCGACAGAACCTGGGGCGCGCCGGTCACGAACAGGGCGACGAAGCTCCAGATCATCCAGCGGTCCATCTCGCGGGCGAGCTGGTTGAGCGGCGTCTTGATCAGGCCGCGGCCGAGCAGCCGCATGTCGACCACCAGGACGGCGCCGGCGAACGCCACCAGCGCGACCAGGTGGGCGCACTGGATGATCGGCGACGCCCAGGTTTCCTCCAGCATCCAGGCGCTGAACGGAAGGCCCTGCATCCACTGGAAGAAGGACTGCAGCATGGGACGATCCTCCGCGGCCCCTTCAGGCGCCGATGTTCAGGTTGTTCCACCACTGGGGCATCAGGCCGCTGTAGGCCATCATCCGGCCGGTGACCACGACGGCTGCCCACAGCACCAGCGACACGACGCCGGCCAGCCGGGCGTTCATAGGGATCTCGCGACCCTGGTCCCAAGCCTGGACCGACTTGTAGGTCGCGTAGTGGAACCAGAACATGTTGATGCCGGCGATCAGCATCAGCACCATCTTGGCCCAGAAGTAGAAGTTGCCGTAGTAACGCATCGGCTGGCTGTAGAGCAGCAATGCCCCGGTGATCAGGTTGATGCCGTAGCCGGTCAGCGCCCAGGGGAAGAGACGGGTCGGGATGTTGGAGACGGGCACCTTCCTGAGCGTCAGCCCGACGAGCCGCATGTCCCAGTAGGCGATCAGGCCGGCGAACAGGCACATGCTGACGACATGGATCGTCAGCATCGTTGGGTAGGCGTTCAGCGACTCCCTGAGCGCAATGCTGCTGGGAAGCGCATCGACCCACTCGAAGAGGCTACGCATGGGTGTCGAATGCCTGCTTGGCTGCCAGTGGATTGCGGGCCCGCGGGCGCCCGGTCGGCATCACCTGCGGCAGCGGTCCTGGTACTTCCGGTAGACCGCGTGGCAGTCCTCGCAGGCGCCGGCCAGGTTGTTCGTCAGATCGCTGACCTTCTCCTGGTCCTCTTCGTGGGCCGCGGCATAGATCTGCCTGGCGACCTCGGTCAACTGCCTGGCCCACTTCTGGTAGTCCTCGTTGGCGACCGGAGCATCCCTGCCGTTCTCGCACTTGCGGGCGGCGTCCATGATCAGGGGCTCGACCTCGGCCAGGGCGAGCGCGGCCTGCTGCGGCACCTGCCAGCCGGTGTAGATGCCGGAGAAGAGGGCCGACGCCGAGCGGTCGTCCTCGCTGCCTGGCTCGGGCGGCGTACCGGGGTCCGTCACCTGGACATCGAACAGGAAGTTGGAGTTCGGGAACAGGATGGCGCGCATCAGCTCGGCGAGGTTGCCGACCGGCTCCTCGTCCTCTGAGGCGGCGACGGGCGGCGGCGCAAGTGAAATGCAGGCCGCGAGGACCAGGGCCGCGGCCAAGACGGGCGCCAGTTTGTTCAAGCGCATCTGCAGGATCTCCTTCCCTCTGTTGGAGAACGAACGTGTTCAGTTTGGCAGCGCGAACGCGGGCCGAGAGTGTAACTCAGAACGGGGCCGGCCCGTGGGCCTCCGGGGAGGTCCGCGGCGCTAGTCGTCCGATGCCTCTCCATCGGGGTTCGGGACGAGTTCGGCGGTTGTCGTCGTGGCGATCAGCCATTGCATGTCGAGCCCCGCGGTGCGGTGAACTGCGAACTCCGCTACGCGGGGATCGCCGGCGATGCGGAGGAACTCGGCTCGCGAGGGGTACTCCATCAGGGCGATGGTGTGGAAGTACTCGTCCGTGTCGCCGATGACCATCGAGTCGACCCGGCCGGACCAGATCAGCCGGGCGCCCTGGGAGGTGACCCACCGGACCATCTGGGCGCCGTACCTCCCGTAGGCCTCTTCGCCCGTGAGGCCCTCGTCGGGGGCGTCGGCTTCCTTCTTGAACCGCAGCAGGTTGACCATGACGACCGGCGTGTCGGCCGGCCCCTTCAGCATCTCCTCGATCTGTTCGGGTTCGGGTGCGATCTGGCCCATGGCGGCGCCTCCGGTGGCCAGGACGGCCACGGTGAAGAAAGTGAACGTAGCGGCGGAAAGGGGGCGGATCATGACAGGCTCCTTTCGGGTGGAACGTCAGGCGGGCGAACGCACCGCCATGGGCTGGAACTTCATGTAGGTGAGCGACCGCCACAGCCACTCGAGCGGTCCGAAGCGGAAGCGGGCGAGCCACCAGGGCGACCAGAGCAACTGGAGCACCCAGATCGCGACCACGATCACGAGCTGGCTGAGGCGATCGACGCGCTCGTACAGGCCGAGGCCGTGGCCGTAGAAGATCAGGGTGCAGATCACGCTCTGGCTGATGTAGTTCGTGAAGGCCATCCGTCCCGCCGCCGTCAGCCGTCGCTGGAGGCCCGGCAGCCAGCCGTTCTGGACCGCCAGCATGACGAGGGCGATGTAGCCGAGGAAGACGCCGAGCGAGCCGACGTAGTTGAAGGTCTGGCCCTGGAACTGCGAGTGTTCGAACGCGAAGTCGTGGTGCGTGTTGTAGATGACGCCTGCGATGATGATCGGCATCCCGAGTCCGAATCCCGCGAACGCCATTCGCCGGTAGAACTCGGATGATCGTTTCGCGGACAGCACGCCGAGCTTGTAGAGCCCCATGCCGACCAGCATCAGGCCGCCGGAGCGCCACAGGAAGACGAGCAGGAAGACGCTCGTTTCGAGCGCGATGGCCGCCGGGACGCGCTGAGCCATCTGGCCGAGCCAGCTCGACTGGTAGGCCGCCGTCTCGGCTTCCGCCGCCGCCGCCGCCGGCGCCCAGCCCTGCTGCATTGCGGCATCTACCTCCGGGGGCCAGTACTGCATCGACCACGCAGTGAACAGGAAGATGAGCGGCGTGACGGCGGTCATGGCGAAGCCCGCGATCAGGAGCTTCTTCGGTTTCAGGTTGCGCAGGCTGTACAGGATGAAGCCGCACAAGGCGTACGGCACCAGGATGTCCCCGTACCAGATCAGGTGGGCGTGGGCGAGGCCGAGTACCAGCAGCCAGAACTGCCGCCGGTAGTGGACGCCGGTAGCCGAGGCATTGCGGGCGGCCGCTCGTTCGGACATCAGCGCCATTCCGGCGCCGAAGAGCGTCGAGAAGATCGACATGAACTTCGTGTCGAAGAACACATGCGTGAAGAGCCAGGCCGCGAAACCGATACCCACGCCCTTCTCGTTCGCCGCGGGATTGAAGTACGCCGCCGTGATCATCGAGTAGCTCTGCACGTTCATCGCCAGGATGCCGAGTACGGCGAAGCCGCGCAGAACGTCGAGCGCCGCGATGCGCTCGCCGGCGCGGACGGGCGCCGCCCTGGGTTGGGCGGCGGTTTCGGTGGGCGAATCGGTGGTCGTCACGGGGGCTTGCTCCTGCTGCTCCGTCACTCGGCGAGAAACGCCCGAGTGACGGCGACGAACTCGTCGAGCTGGTCGTGGTGGACCCAGTGGCCGGCGCCCTCGAAGTTGCGGAGCTCCGCGTTCTGGAACGCCTCGATGCGGCCGTCCTCGACCGGGTCGCTGGCCCAGCTCTCCGTGCCCCGCACGAGCAGGGTGGGGCAGGTGATCCGTCCCCAGATGCTCCGGAGTTCCTCCTCGTCGTAGCGGTAGGGCGGGAAGGAGCGGACGTAGTTGTCGAACTTCCAGGTGTAGGTGCCGTCCTCGTTGCGCGCCATGCCGTTGACGGTGAGGTGGCGCGCCTGCTCGGGGCTGAGGAAGCTGTTCACCTCCTGCATCCGCTCGGCAGCGGCGTCGAGTGACGGGTAGCGCCGCGGCTGCCGCCCCGCGAGCTTCTGCATGTTGCCGACCCAGCCCCGCATGCGCTCGTCGACCGCCGCGTTGACCCGATCGCTGAGGACGCGGGGAGGCGGCCCCATGCCTTCGATCGCCACCAGCTTGTGGACGTTCTCGGGATAGAAGCCGGTGTAGTGCAGCGCGATGTTCGCGCCCAGCGAGTGAGCGACGATGCGGACCGGAAAGCGATCGAGCGCCTCGAGCAACTGGGCGATATCGAGGACGAAGTCCGTGATCGCGTACATGCCGCCGATCGCCCACTCGCTGTCGCCGTGGCCGCGCAGGTCCGGGGCCACGATGTGGTAGTCGCGCCGGAGCGCGTTCGCCACCCAGTCCCAGTTGTGCGCGTGGTCACGGCCGCCGTGGATCAGCACCAGGGGCGGTTTGTCGTCGTTGCCCCAGCTCAGGTAGTGGAGCCGCAGCCGCTGCGAAATGTAGAACTGCGAAGAGGGCCCGACGATGTCCCGGAAGGGGCTGTCCCTGAAGGCGGTGCTCACCGGTTGGCTTCGGGACGGGGAGGGTTGATCATGATGTGCGCTCCTGCGGTGCCGGGGGCCATCAGCCAGGGCGCGCCGGGAACCGGGCGGGTCGTCAGACCGGTCGATTCGGGCGTTGCGTAGGGGGTGTAGATCACCCACCGCAGGTAGGCGTCGTTCACCTCGCCGGTCGCGGCGTCGAAGCCGCTGCCGTGGAGTACGTACATGGTGCGCGGCTCCCGCGGCATCGGCAGCTTGCCTTCGGCGATCTCCCGTTCGCGCATGTCGATTCGTTCCTGGCCTTCGATGCCCTGGGCGAGCAGTTCGCGACCGCGGGCCATGAAGGGCTCCAGCGACTCGTGGTAGCAGGCGACGCTCCATTGGGGAACGCCCGGCCTGGCGGCGAGGCAGACCAGGTCGTTGCTGCCGGCGCGGAGCTCGACGACCTTGCCGTCGTCGGCCCAGCCGAGAACGCGCGCTTCGTCCCGCCGGTCGTCGGGGGCGGCCTGAATCGCGGCTGCTAGCTGGGCCGCGGCGTCGGCCGGTTCCGAAGCCGCCGCAGGGGCCGCGAGTCCGGCGAGTACCAGAGCGCCCATGGTTGCTGCGAGAGTCGTCGTCCTGTTCTGCACCGCGTACCTCCTGTTGCGCCCGCCGTGTGCCGGCAGGGCGACGACAGCGTATCGCGGTGGGGTCCGCTATCCTGCGCCGTCTCCAAGGTCCATCGAGAGAAGAACCGGGCGGCCCGCCGGGCCGGATTCACAGGAGCCATCGCGATGATCGATCTGCACTACTGGCCGACGCCGAACGGCAAGAAGATCACGATCCTGCTCGAGGAGTGCGGGCTGCCGTACCGCATCGTGCCCTGCCGGATCGGCTTCGGCGATCAGTTCAAGGAGGAGTTCCTCGCGATCTCCCCGAACAACCGGATGCCGGCGATGGTCGACCACGAGCCGGCCGACGGCGGCGAGCCGGTCGCGCTCTTCGAGTCCGGCGCGATCATGATGTACATCGCGGAGAAGGCGGGCCAGTTCTACCCTCAGGAGCTGCGTGCCCGCCACGAGGTGAACCAGTGGCTCATCTGGCAGATGGCGAACCAGGGGCCGAAGTCGGGCGAGTGCGGCCACTTCCGTCGACTGCGCGACACGGAGGGCGACCAGAGTTACGCAGTGCGCCGCTTCACCGACGAGGTGAACCGCCTCTACGGCGTGATGAACAACCGTCTCTACGACCGCCGCTACCTGATCGGCGACCAGTACACGATCGCGGACATGATCTGCTATCCGTGGACGGTTCGCTGGGAGGACCAGCAGCAGGACATCGAGGAGTTTCCGTACTTCAAGCGCTGGTTCGAGGAAGTCGGCGCCCGTCCGGCGGTCCGGCGCGGCATGGACGTCTCGAGCGGCGAAGCGATCGACTACGCCAACCTCACGGACGAGGAACGCGCTCGGCTGAAGAAGCTGCTCTACAACCAGCGCGCCCGGCCGGCTCCCCCGGGCGGCCTGCTGTAGCGGCGTCGGCTGCGAGGCTGGGTCGGACGCACCCGCCCGCGGCGGGCCCGGAGGAGAGGGTCGCAGGGGGACGCTCACCCTCTCTCGGTGGATGGGGGCCGGGGGCTCGCTCGGTCGACTGCGCTCCGCGAGGGCGTCGCTTGAGCGAAGGTTTACGGCAGTCGCTTGTCTTCAGCCCCCTGCGACCCTCTCCTCCGGACCAGCCGCGGGCTGGAGGTCGCGCTGTACGCGCGGCGATCCATTGCGTCGTGTGTCGGTGCGCCGGCCTTCTGGCCGGCGTCCGCTCGCCGTGGGACGGTCGCGAATCGCAACAGAGAGGAACGTCTCAAGCGCAGCCGTCGCTCTGGGTTTGATTCGCCGCCGGCCGAAGGACGGCGACATCTACTCGACGGCGGCGCGCAATGCCTCGTACGACCCGTGCCCGGTAGCCGGTTCGACGATCCGTTGCCACTCGCGGTCCCATACCTCCATGACCTCCCGCGGCACTTCACGGGAGCCTTCGCCGGCCTTGCCCTTGCGGACCTTCGAGGTAGTGCCGGAGTCGGGAAGGCCGCAGGCGGCGTTGCGGGCGTTGCGGACCAGATGGTCGTCGAACTTCGAGCCGTGTTCACGCATGAAGTCGATCGATGCCTGGCGCGCCGCGATCCCGACGTTGGGATGCTCCGGGTCGAGGCCGAGGAAGGCGGCGACGCGAGCGGTGGCGGCGGGGAGGTCGGCGACGACGTCCTCGAAGCAGAGCCAGAGGGTGTCCGGGTCGAGGCGCTCGGGCCACCAGGACACGAGGTGTTCCCAGTAGCGGCCGCTGCGAGTGCCGTGGAAGACGAAGTCGAGGGCGAAGTCGCGGATCGAGACGGTTCCGGGCTCGAACACCCAGCCGCTGAAGAAGTGAAAGAAGGAGACGAGTGAATCGACCGGGTCGCGGACCACGAAGATGTTGCGTCCCCCCTTCGGGGCCAGGTCCCGGCTCAGGTGAGTCTTGAATGCTCGCGGTTCGGCGCGCTGGGGTGCGTCGAGGTCGAGACCGAGGTCGTGGGCGACTTCGATCCAGGGGACGACTTCCGTGATCTCGTCGAAGTCCATGTCGCCGCCGGTGCGGAGACCGTGGACGATCTGCTGCATCAGCGTCGTGCCGGCCTTGGGGTAGGTGGCGATCAGCAGGTCGGTCGGCCGTGGGCGGAAACCGAGGCCACGCCGCAAGCCCTCTCGGGTTGCGAAGCCGGCCATGCGGCGCTGGATTCCCTCGACCGTCGTGGCTCGGCACGGTGTCGCGTTCGCGTCGCTCACCCGAGCACCTCGGCCGACAGGTCGACGCCGACCGGGCAGTGGTCCGAGCCGGTGACGCTGGTCAGGATGAAGGCCCGTTCGACGAAGCGCATGGCGGCTTCCGAGGCGAGCACGAGGTCGATCCGCCAGCCGACGTTGCGCTCCCGGGCATGGAACGCCTGCTTCCACCAGCTGTAGCGCACCGTGTCGGGGTTCAGGGTCCGGAAGCTGTCGATCCAGCCGGCGTCGAGCCAGCGCTGGAACTCGTCGCACTCCTCGGGCAGGAAGCCCGAGTTCTTCCGGTTCTGCTTCGGCCTTGCCAGGTCGATCGGCTGAGGCGCCGTGTTGAAGTCGCCCATGACCAGGACGCGGTAGCCGGCTTCGCGCGCCTGGTCGAGCTGGTTGAACAGGGCGCGGTAGAAGTCCAGCTTGTAGGGCACCCGGCTGTTGTCGCGCTGGCTGCCGCTGCCCTTGGGGAAGTAGACGTTCGCCACCAGCAGTTGGCCGAACAGGGCGAGTTGGAGGCGGCCTTCGGCGTCGAAGCGGTGCTCGCCAAGCGAGGTGCGGACCCAGGTCGGTTCCAGCCGCGAGTAGAGGCCCACGCCGGAGTAGCCTGGTCGTTCCGCGCTCGAGAAGGCCGTGTGCCAGCGGGGTGGTCGTCGCAGCTCGGGCGCCAGTTGCTCGGCGCGGGCCTTTGTCTCCTGCAGGCCCACGATCTGGGCCCGGCTGTTTCCCAGCCAGTTCAGGAAGCCCTTGCGCCCGGCGGCGCGCAGGCCGTTCACGTTCCAGGACACGACCCGGAGGCGCCGGCGCGCCCGGGGGCTCAGCTGCGGCTCCGCTTCCCGGCGCCCAGATCGTGGGACATGATCATCATGTCGCGCGTCCGGCCGGAGCGGTCGATGACCCAGTCCGTGAGCAGGGCCTCGGGCGAGAACCCCAGTCGCTCGAACACCCGCCGCGCGCCGATCTGCTCACGCGTCATCTGTGCGACGAGCTTGAGCAGGCCCAGCTCCCTGGCGGTGTCGAACACGCGCTCGGTCAGCACGTGGCCGAGGCCGCAGCGGCGGTGGGCTTCCGCGATGATCACGCGGATCTCGCCCAGGTGGCTCATCCACTGCAGGCCCCGCAGGTTCAGGCTGCCGTAGCCGACGAGTTCACCTTCGTAGTGGGCCAGAGTCGTGAAGCGGCTGCCGGTGTCGGCGTCGTGGATCCATCCCTCCACGACGTCGGGATCGGTCAGGTCCGAACGCAGGAACTGGAGGTCGATCTCCGGCAGCGCGCTGGCGAGCGAGACGATGTCGTCCCGGTCTGTCGGGCGCAGGCGGCGCAGCTCGTAGGTGCGCTCGCCGCACTGGACCTGGTCGAGGGATTCGATGTTCACGGGTCGCTCGGTCAGACACCATAAAGCTAGCAGTTTCGCTGTCGGGTATCGTCGCGGCCGAACCGAACCAGGGAGGACAGGCGATATGGCTCCGATACCGAAGGGCGGCACGGTCGCGGTTACCGGAAGCGCCGGCTTCGTCGGCGGCTGGACGGTCCGGCTGCTGCTGGACAAGGGCTACCGGGTGCGCGCCTGCGTGCGCGACGCGGACGATCCGGAGAAAACGACCTTTCTGCGCGAGATGAATGGCTACGCCTCGGGCCGGCTGACGCTCCACTCGGCGAACCTGGACGAGGCGGGCTGTTTCGACGACATCTTTGCC
Organism: Thermoanaerobaculia bacterium; assembly: GCA_022826745.1. GTDB lineage: Bacteria > Acidobacteriota > Thermoanaerobaculia > Multivoradales > Multivoraceae > Multivorans. The sequence goes on from JAJDUI010000006.1 coordinate 125,149, forward strand.
GGCTGCCACGGTGTCGCCCACATCGCGCACGTCAGCGACTACAACGACTTCGACTACGTGAAGAACGTCTGCGACCACATGGTCGAGAGCATCGAGAAGTCGGGGTCGGTCACCCGCGTGGTCGTCACCTCCAGCATCGCCGCGGTCATCATGGAGGCCGACATCTACGAGTTCGTCCGCCGGCCCGTCCTCTACGAGGATCGCTATCCGGACGAGTCGAACCCGAAGCGGACGCCCGAGCGCGGCCACGGCTACTCGATGAGCAAGATCTACGCCCAGCAGGCGTTCACCAGGGCTGCCGGGAAGAGCGGGCGCTGGGACGCGATCACCTGCTGCCCGGGCGACAACGTCGGCCCGATCCTGTCCGCGCACCAGAAGGAGAAGGGGCCCTGGCAGCACAACATCGAGCTGATGCTGCGCGGGGAGTGCGAGCAGACGCAGGCCTACCGGCCCTGGATGACGGTCGACGTCCGAGACGACGCGGAATGCCACATCCGGCTGCTCGAGAGCATCAACGTCCGGAACGGCGAGCGCTACATCGCCTGGTCGGCGGACGCGGTGCCGGTGGAGGAGATCAATGCCGGCATCGACCGGCTGCTGCCGGAACTCCGGCATGACACGGCACCGGTCACCGAGATCCACCCCGAGCACATACAGAAGCGCGAGCAGGAGCTTCGCGGCATCTGGGCCGGCGTCGAGCTGCGCAACGACCGGATGCGCGAGGCGACGGGCGTTGCGTTCCGGCCCTTCGACGAGTCGCTGCGCGACTGTGTGGAGTCGCTGATCGCCGTGGCCGGCGTGGAGCCGAAGCGGCGGCCGGAGCCGGATGCCGGCGACGGCTAGGACGGTCGTCGGCCCGGAGCCTGAGGGGAGGGTCCCAGCGGCCGTGCGCGCTTCCTGACAGGATGGGAGGACGGCGCGCACTCCGCTCCGCTCGCTCCGGTAGGTTCTCGGCTAATGACTGGTCAATCGGCGTCGCTCGCTTCGAGTCCGCTGGGACCCTCCCCTCAGGCTCCGGACCGGCGGCACGGCGTCGGGCTCACGAGTCGCGGCGGCGTCGCGGCCGGCCGCTCACTCACTGCCATTGGGGCGGTCGCGCGGGTTGTGCGGAGAGGGGTGCTGCTTCTGGTGACGGGCGCGGTGGGTGTGGCTGCTGAGGAGCCGGAGAATCCGTACACGAGTGGGATCGACGTGCGGATGGGACTGCGTCAGTTCCAGTCGAAGTGCACGAGTTGTCATGGTGTGGATGGCACTGGAGGCGAGGAGGCGGACGGGCCGGATCTGACGACCGGACGGTTCCAGCATGCGTCGACGGAGGCTGGCCTCTATGAGGTGATTCGCGACGGCATCGAGGGCACGTCGATGCGGGGGCTGCGGCGCGCCGGGGATCAGGAGATCTGGCAGTTGGTGACGTATCTGCGGACGCTGTCGAGGGACGTGGACGTGGCTTCCTTGCCCGGGTCGGTTGAGGCAGGCCGGGCGGTGTTCGAGCGGCTGGACTGCGGTCGCTGCCACATGGTGGAGGGGCGTGGCGGTCGGCGGGGGCCGGATCTGTCGCGGGTCGGAGGGCGTCGCGGTCCCGACGAACTGGCGGAGGATCTGACCGAACCGAACGCCGAGGTCGCGCCGCGCTGGTGGACGGTGCGGGTGACTCGTGCCGACGGCACCGTGGTCGAAGGGCTGAGGATGGGCGAGGACACGTTCAACCTCCGCATCATGGACGACGAGGAGAGGCTGCGGTCGTTCGCGAAGGCGTCGCTGCGTTCCGTCGAACGGGAGCAGAAGTCGACGATGCCCGCCGAGCCGCTCTCCGACGCGGAGCATGACGACCTGGTCGCGTACCTCGCTTCCTTGCGGGGGAGCGACTCTTGAGACCGATCGACTGGATCGGCGCGGCGCTGTTCCTGGCCACCGCGCAAACGGCGCCCGCCCAGGAGGCCGCTGCGGACGGCATGCCGCTCCTCTCGCCGGTGACCTGGGAACGGCTCGTGAACTCGGACGACGAGCCGCACAACTGGCTCATGTACCACGGCGCGCTGCACGGGCAGCGCTTCAGCCGGCTGGATCAGATCGACCGCGGGAACGTGGAGCGTCTGGAGTTGAAGTGGGCGCACCAGATCCGGCAGCTCGACCGCAACCAGACGACGCCGCTGGTGGTCGACGGCGTCATGTTCATCACCGAGTCGCCCAGCAACGTGACCGCGGTCGACGCCGCGACGGGGCGGGCGTACTGGCGCTATGAGCACCCGCTGCCGGACGGCATCAGGCTGTGCTGCGGCCGCAACAACCGCGGCGTGGCGATCCTGGGCGAAACCCTGTACATGAGCACGAACGACGCCCACCTGGTGGCGATCGACGCCCGCTCGGGTTCCCTGCTCTGGGACGCCGAGGTGGCCGACCACATGAAGGGCTACAGCAAGACCGCGGCGCCGCTGGTCGTCGGCGACACGGTGGTCACCGGCATCGCCGGCGGCGAGTTCGGCATCCGCGGCTTCATCGACGGCTACGACGCGGCGACCGGCGAGCGCCGGTGGCGGACGTACACCGTGCCGGAACCGGGCGAGCCGGGGAACGAGACCTGGGCAGGCGATTCCTGGCGCACCGGCGGCGCGCCGACCTGGCTGACCGGCGTCTACGACGCGGAACTCGACCTCATCTACTGGGGCGGCGGCAACCCGGCGCCGGACTGGAACGGCGACCTGCGCCTGGGCGACAACCTGTACTCGTCCTCGGTGCTGGCGCTCGACGGAAAGACCGGGGAGATCGTCTGGCACTTCCAGTTCACGCCCCACGATGTGTGGGACTGGGACGCGATCCAGGTGCCGGTGCTGGCCGATGTCGAGCTGAACGGCGAGCTTCGCAAGACAATGCTGTGGGCGAACCGGAACGCCTTCTACTACCTGCTGGATCGGGAGAGCGGGCAGTTCCTGCTTGGCGAGCCGTTCGCGCTCCAGACCTGGGCCCACGGCCTGGACGAGAACGGCCGGCCGATCCTGCGAGAGAACGTGTTTCCAACCACCGAGGGCACCACGGTAGCGCCGATCGCCGGAGGCGCGACGAACTGGTGGTCGCCGGCGTACAGCCCGCGCACCGGTTTCCTCTACGTCAACACCTTCGACGCGGAGGGCATCTACTACCAGCGGGACGACGAGTACGAGGAGGGCAGCATCTTCCTGGGCGGCGGCCACAGGATGCCGCTCGCTGCCGACCACTACCAGAGCGCGATCCGGGCGATCGAGGCGACGACCGGCAAAGTCCGCTGGGAGTTCCCGATCACTCCGAGGACCCGCAGCGGCGTGCTCGCCACCGCCGGCGGCCTGGTGTGGAGCGCCAGCGTCGATGGCTACTTTTTCGCCCTCGACGAAGAGACCGGCGAGCCGCTCTGGCGGATCTCGCTCGGCGCCGCGCCGCACGCCTCGCCGATGAGCTACGCGGTCGGCGGGCAGCAGCGGATCGTCGTCGCGATGGGAAACGTCGTCTTCGTGTTCGGGCTGCCGGAGAAGTAGGCTTCGGACCGGTCGGCGCGAACCGGGCGGAGGTTCCGGAGATGGGAGTTCCCTGATGAAGCCTTGGAAGTGGTGTCGGATCTGTCGTTCCGGAAGAGGTGGTTCCGGGCTCGGTCGCGACTTCGCCAGTGCGCTCCTGGTGCTGGCGGCTGCGCAAGCGTTGCCGGCGGCGTTGGCCGGGCAAGAGCCGGATGACGACGCGGATGGCCGGGTGGAGAACGCCTTCATGGCCGATCGCAACGGCGATGGCGTGCTGACGGAAGACGAAGTGAGGCCAGGCATGTTCTCGCTGCTGGACGTCAACCGGGACGGCCGAGCCGACCCCGGCGAAGTGCGCGCGTTCCTCGCGCGCGGGCGTGCACCCTTCGATTGGGTCAACCCGCCTGGAGAGGATCGCAGTTTCCTGGGCGTGACTCACGCGACGTTCACGAGTCCGTCCATGGGCATTCCGGTGGGCTACAACATCTACCTTCCCCCGGGGTACGACGACGCCGCGAATCGTCATGCCCGCTATCCGGTCATCTACTACCTGCACGGCGGGCGACCAGGTAACGAATCACGGAGCATCGGGATAGCCGAGCACGTGCATGCGGCCATCGCTTCCGGCGCCGTGCGGCCGGTGATCTTCGTCTGGGGGAACGGCGGCAGGGTGAGCTGGTACGACTACGAGGAGTCCAGGGGTGAAGAGGTCCTTGTCCGGGAGTTGATTCCACACATCGACCAGACCTACCGCACCCTGGCGCATCGCGGCGGGCGTGCCTTGCAGGGGTTCTCTCAGGGGGGACGAGGGACCACGCGGATCATGTTCAGGTACCCCCACCTGTTCATCTCAGCCGCGCCTGGCGGCCCCGGCTATGCGGTGGAGAAGCTGGTTCTGGAGAACGACGGCGTCGAATTGGATCCAAGGGCTGGTGCGAACGCCAGGTCGTTCGACTTCGGCAAGGGCAACGATGCGTACAGCCTTGCCCGGTCCTACGCGGAAGGTGGAATGCAGCCGGCACTCAACATCATGATCTGGGTGGGAACCAGGGGGTTCAACTACGAGGCCACCCTGGAGTACATGGGCTACCTGTATGGACTGGGTGTTCCGGCCGAACGGCTGATTGCGCCGGGTGTGGATCACAACCCGGTCTGGTTCTACGAAGCCCACGGTGTGGATCTGTTGCGGTTCCATGACAGCCACTGGCGCGAATCCGGGCCGGATGGACGGTGACGGTTCCTCCTTGCGCCGTGGCGTTCGGCTAGCCGCGGTTGCACTGCTCCTCGCAGGCTTCGCGGGGCCCGGTTCGCTGAGGGCCCAGCAGGTCGAGGACGGGGCGGCGCCGCATGCGGACGAGCGGGATGCCGCGGCAGAGGGCGGCCACGAGGATCAGGACGAAGGCGAGTCGGAGGAACCGGCCGCGCATGTCGACGAGGAGATCGTCGTCACCGGCAGCCGGGCGCGGGAGCGTTCGGTGACGAAGTCGATGGTGCCCGTCGACGTGATCTCCGCCGAGCACGTGGCGCATCAGGGAGAGACGAACCTCGACCAGCTTCTACGCACCGTGGTGCCGTCGCTGAACATCAGCGCGATCAGCGGCGACGCGGCGACCATCGTGCGGCCGACGAACCTGCGCGGCCTGGCGCCGGACCACACGCTGGTACTGGTGAACGGCAAGCGGCGGCACCGCGGGGCCGTGATCCTGTGGTCGCGGATCGGCGTTTCCCACGGCGCCCAGGGGCCGGACCTCTCCGCGATTCCGGCCATCGCGCTTCGCCAGGTCGAGGTTCTGAGAGACGGCGCTTCGGCGCAGTACGGTTCGGACGCGATCGCGGGGATCATGAATTTCCTGCTCAGCGATGCGCGTTCCGGCGGTTCGTTCGAGGTGCTGACCGGCCTGTACGACGCGGGCGACGGCGAGTCCGTCACGGTGGCCGGCAACGTCGGCCTGCCCTGGGGAGAGACCGGCTTCGCGAACGTGAGCCTCGAGTACGGCGGTTCGAATCCGACCAACCGCTCCATGCAGCGAGCCGACGCTCTGGCCCTGGTCGCCGCGGGGAACACTCACGTGGCCGATCCTGCCCAGAGGTGGGGCAAGGCTGAGGTCGACGACGACGTGAAGCTCTGGATCAACTTCGGCCGGCCGCTGGGAAGCGGCGGCGCAACGCAGTTCTACGGCTGGGCGAACCACGCGGACCGCAACGTGACGGCGAGGAACTTCTTCTTCCGCAACCCGAACACCCGGGACGCGGTCTACAGCGGCGACGGCGGCGCGACGCTGCTGATCGGCGACGCCCTGGACGCGGCCGACGGGACGCCGGATGGCTCGGCCGGGTGCCCGGTCGTCGCGGTGACGGACGCGCTTCCGGACCAGGACGCGCTGGGACGCGTCTTCGACGATCCGAACTGCTTCAGCTTCCAGGAGCTCTTCCCGGGCGGTTTCCAGCCGGTGTTCGGCGGCGACCGCGTGGACTCGTCGCTGGTCCTCGGCGTTCGCGGGTTCACCGCCTCCGGGACCGGCTGGGACGTGAGCGTCAGCGCCGGCCGGAACGAGATCGACTTCCTGCTTTTCGACAGCGTGAACGCGTCGCTCGGGCCGCTCAGCCCGACCTCCTTCAAACCCGGCCTCTACGGTCAGCGGGACGTGAGCGCGAACCTCGATCTGCTGCGCCAGCTCGGCGAGCGGCTCCATCTGGCCGGCGGCCTGGAATGGCGCGAGGAGCGCTTCGAGATCGGCCTCGGCGACCCCGATTCCTGGCGGATCGGTCCCTATGCCCGGCAGGGATTCAGTTCCGGCTCGAACGGCTTCCCCGGCTTCAGCCCGGTCGCGGCGGGAGCCTGGACGCGTTCCAACGCGGCGGTCTACGGCGACCTGGAGTACGGGCCGCCGGACGAATCCTGGAACCTGGGGCTCGCGGTGCGCCTGGAGGACTACGAGGACTTCGGCTCGACCCTCAACGGCAAGATCGCGGCCCGCCGTCAGGTCTCGAGGGCTCTCGCCCTGCGCGCGAGTGCGTCGACGGGCTTCCGGGCGCCGACACCCGGTCAGCAGAACGCCTTCAACGTCTCCACGCAGTGGGACGCGGAGCGCTTCGAACTCGTCAACAACGGCACGATCCCGCCGGCCTCCAGGGTTGCCGCACTGCGCGGGGGCAAGGCCCTCGACGCGGAAAAGTCGGTCAACCTGGCCGCCGGCGCAATCTTCGAGCGCGGACCGTTGACGCTCACGGCGGACGTGTTCCGGGTCGACGTGAGCGATCGGCTGGGAGTCACCGGGCTGTTCGAACTCCAGCCCTTCGAGGTCGAGCAACTGCTCGCGGAAGGCATCACGAGCGCCGCCAATATCACGAACTTCCGCTTCTTCGCCAACGACTTCGAGACCCGCACGGAAGGTGTGGATCTGGTCGTCACCTGGCGGCCGCCGCAGGCCGGAGGACGAACGACGCTCGACCTGGCCCTCAACGTGACCTCGACCGAAGTCGTGGACTTCAACCCGCTGACCCTGGACCAGCGGCGCATCCGCGAGCTGGAGGAGGCCCTGCCGGGAGTGCGCTGGAACGCGACGCTGCACCACGAACTCGGCCGTCACACGCAGGCCCGGCGGCCGGTCGAACTGCTCGCCCGGCTCGGCTACTACGACGGCTGGCACGACCCGTTCATCGCCCTCGACTTCGGCGGCGCGTACCTGCTGGACGTCGAGGTCGGCATCCCGTTGCCCGGCGGCGCCCGGCTGGCGATCGGCGCTCGCAACGCCCTGGGCGAGACCGGCGACGGCAATCCGACGCCGACGCTGCTGGGGAACCCGCACAGCACCCGCGCGCCATTCGACGTCAGCGGCGCGTACTACTACTCCAGGCTGCAGTACCGCTGGGGTAGGGGGAACTGAGCCGCTCGCGCGTTCAGGCCTGAACGCGGGACCGCTGCATCGCCGGGGCGCCCTGCGGGAGGTGCATCCCAGCCTTCCGGGCCGCCTTCCTGCGGGCGCGCATCGCCCGCCGCCGTTCCCGGCCGCGCTCGACCAGCAGGTAGAGCGAGGGCACGAAGATCAGCGTGATCAGGGTCGAGGCGAGCAGGCCGCCGACGACGACCCGCGCCAGGGGCGCCTGCAGTTCGGAGCCCTCGCCGAGTCCCAGCGTCAGCGGCAGCAGGCCGAGGGCGGTCGTCAGTGTCGTCATCAGGATGGGCCGCAGGCGACGGCGTGATCCGCGGATCAGGGCCTCGTGCAGGGTGCAGCCGACGTCCCGGCGCATGCGGTTCACGTTGTCGACCAGGACGATCGCGTTGTTGACCACGATCCCGACGAGGACGACCAGGCCGAGGAAGGAGTTCATGTTCAGGGTCGTGCCGGTGACCGCCAGGGTCAGGAGCACGCCGAGGAGCGAGAACGGCACCGCGGTCATGATGACCAGGGGCTGGACCAGGGATTCGAACTGGACCGCCATCACCGTGTAGACGAGGAAGACCGCGAGCAGTACGCCGATCAGAAGCTCCACGAAGACCTGGCGCTGCTCCTCCAGTTCGCCGCCCATCTCGACGGTGAAGCCGTAGGGCGTCTCGACTCGCGCCAGCGCGGCTTCGACTTCGCTCGCCACGTCGCTGAACCGCCTGCCGTCGATGCCGGCGAAAACCTGCATGTAGCGCTCCTGGTTCTCGCGGTTGATCGACAGGGGGCCCTCGCCGGGATTGATGCTGGCGACCGAACCCAGAGGCACGATGTCGCCGCGCGGAGTGACGATGGGTAGTTGAGGCAACTGCTCGATGCGCAACCGGTCCTCCGGCTGGAGCTGGACGCGGATGTCGAACTCGTCGCCCTGGTCGCGGAACTTCGTGGCCACGCGCCCGAGGACGTAGTGCTCGACCGCGTCGGCGACCTGGCTGCCGTTGAGGCCGAGTTCGGCCAGACGGGCGCGATCGACCCGCAGGGTTCGTTCGAGCTGGCCGGACTCGCGGTCAATCCGGGGGTGGACGACTCCGGGGACCGCGGCCATCGCGTCGATCACCCGCCGGGCGAGCTCGTCGCCCTGGTCCAGGTCGTGGCCCCGGATCTCGACCACCAGCCGCGCGTCCTGTCCGCCCCGCATCATGCGCATCATCATGTTGCTGGATGAGGCGTAGAGCTGGATCCGGGCCGCCGGCACATCGGCGATGGCATGGCGGATCGACGCCAGGATCTCCTCCTGGCCGCGACTCCGATCGGTCAGCGGTGTGAGCAGGACTTCCATCGTGCCCTGGTTTGACTGGGCGGGCCGCCACCAGCTCTCGGGCCCGGCGGTGGTGATCAGGCTGTCGAGCTCGCCGGGTCTGAGGGCGCCGCGAACCCGGGCTTCGATCTCCTGCATCGTTCCGGTCGTCGTGTCGAGCGGAGCGCCCACGGGCATCTCGACCTGCATGTTGAGCCGGCCCTCGTCACTCTCGGGCATCAGCTCGAGACCGATGACAGGCACCAGGGCGAAGGAACCGAGCAGGAGCACGACGGCCGTGGCCATCACGATTCCCGGCTTGCCGAGGGCCCACTCGATCATCCGGCCGTAGGCCATGTCGACCGGACCGAGCGCGGCGACACACTCGTCGGTCACCTGGCGGCTCTTCGGGACCTCCCGCAGCCAGCGGGCCGCGGCGGCCGGAATCAGCGTGAGGGCGACGAAGAGAGCGCAGAGCAGGGCGAAACTGACCGTGATCGCCAACTGGTTGAAGAAGATGCCGGCGAAACCGGAGATGAACACCACCGGCATGAAGACGGCCACGGTGGTCAGCGTGCCGGCGGCGATCGCCATCGCCACCTCGTTGCTGCCGGCGATCGCCGCTGCGGTGGGGCGTTCTCCCTCGTGGAGCCGGCGGTAGATGCTCTCGAGCACCACGATCGAGCCGTCCACCAGCATGCCGACGCCGAGCGCGATGCCGGCGAGTGAGATCACGTTCAGCGTGAAGCCGTTGAAGTACATCAGGGCGAGCGTCGCCAGCACCGAGATCGGAATGGCGGCGCCGACGATCAGCGTCGCCCGCATGTCGCGGAGGAAGAACATCAGCACGAGCACCGCCAGCGCGGCGCCGAACAGGGCGCCCAGCTGGACGTTGTTCACCGCCTGCCGGATGAACTCGGCGCCGTCCATGAGGATCGTGATCTCGGCGCGGCCGGCGTAGTCGCGGTTGATCGCGTCGATCTCGCGCTTCAGTCGATCCACGACCTCGACCGTGTTCGAGCCGGACTGCTTCATCACGTACATCCGCATGCCTTCGGTGCCGTTGATCCACAGCTCGTTCGTCATTTCGCGGATGCCGTCATCGACTCGTCCGACGTCCCGAACCAGGATCGGCCGGCCGTCGCGGATGGCGACGATCGTGTTCTCGACGTCCACCTTGCGCTCGAACTCGCCGATCGCGCGGATCAGGACCTCCCGGCCGGTCTCCAGCATGTCGCCGGCGGAGACGTTGCGGTTCTCACGGGACAGGGCGGCGGTGACCTCGCTCGGCGTGATGCCGAGCGCGGCCATGCGGTCGGCGGCGAGCTGCACCTGGATCTCCCGCACGCGGCCGCCCTGGATGTCCACCGAGGCGACGCCCTGCAGGCGTTCCAGCCGCCGGCTGATCGTCTGTTCGGCCATGTGGCGGACCTGGCGCGCGTCGCCCGTGCCCGACAGGCCGAGGAAAACGACCGGCATGTCGGAGAGGTTGAACTTGAACAGGGTCGGTTCCGAAGCGTCTTCGGGCAGCATGCCGCGGACGAAGTCGAGCTGCTCGCGGATGTCGTTCACGACTTCGTTCAGGTCGACGCCCCAGTCGAACTGGGCCTGGATGCTGCTCATGCCCTCCGCGGACATTGAGTTCAACTGGTCGAGGCCGGTGACGGTGGACAGCGCCTGCTCGACCGGCCGGGTGATCAGGCTCTCCATCTCCTCCGGCGCCACGCCTTCGTAGGTCGTGGTGATCGAGACCCGGGGCATGTCGACCTCGGGCATCAGGTCGACGGCGAGCTGGCGCACCGCGACCAGACCGACCACGACGACACACACGTAGAGCATGGTCACGCCCACCGGGCGGTTGGCCGAGAGACGGGGGAGGTTCACGAGCGACCTCAGAATCCGGCGGCGCCGGCGGGGGAGGGTTCAGGCTCGTTGGGGACCACCCGCACCGGCGTGCCGTGCCCCAACTGGTTGTGGCCCATCGTCAGCACCAGTTCGCCGACCTCGATCGGGCCGGCGATTGCGCTGTACTCGCCGGAGCGGCCGGCGACGGTGACGGTCCGCCAATGGGCGAGGCCGTCGACCGGCACCATGACGCCCGTGGAGCGCCCGCCGTCCATCGCCACGCGTTCCAGCAGGGCGGTGCCGGGCACGATCAGGGCGTTGTCGAGGTCGCGCAGGCTGACGGAGACGTCGGCGTACATGCCCGGCAGGAGCAGTTCGTCCGTCTCGGCAAGCTCACCCTCGACGAGCACGGTGCGGTCGTTGCGGCGGACCTCGCCGGCGACGCGGCGCACGATGCCCGAGAACGTCCGTTCGGCCGTGGCCTCGGTGGCCACGTCGAAGGCGGCACCGGTCTGGACCGCCGAAAGGTCCCTTTCGGGAACCCGGAACTGGACCAGGAGCGGCGCTTCCTCGACCAGGCGCAGGATCGGCGTGCCCGGCTGGACCAGGGCGCCGCGATCCAGGTAGCGGTCCGAGACGACGGCGTCGAACGGCGCGCGCACGCGGGTGTTGGCGAACTGCTCGGCGAGCAGCGCCTCGCGGGCCGTCGACTGCTGGACCTGGGCCTCGCCGGCGGCCAGGTTCGCCGTTGCCGTCGCGTACTGGGAGGTGACCTGCTGCTGCTCCTGCTCGGAGAGCAGACCCTGGTCGTACAGTTCCATCGCCCGCTGGTAGTCGGCTTCGACGCCGACCAACTCGGCCGCGGCGCGATCCCGGTTCGCTTCGGCGACGCCGAGCTGGCCGCGCGCCTCCTGGAGCTGGTTTCTTACCTCGACGTCCGCGATCACGGCGAGCACCGTGCCGGCCGCGACGTGCTGGCCGATGCGGGCCGGTACGTCGACAAGGAGCCCCGAGACCTGGGGCGAGATGTCGGAGACCTCGCCCACGAGTTCGCCCGAGTAGGCGGTGCGCACGGAAAGGTGTCCGCGCCGCGCGGCGACGGCGCGCACCGGCACTGCCTGCGCCATCGTCGCGTCGCCTGCCTGGCCACCGGCTCGGGCCTGCGACCCGAAGCCGAATGCGAACACGGCTGCCGCGACGAGCACGACTGCCGCGACGGCAAGCCCCGCCATCTGCGGGCGGCTGATCCGGCGGCGGCGCCTGGGGTCCGCGCCTTCCTTCGATTGGTGAAACATGGCCATGGGTTCGTCGTTCTCTTTCGTCTGGTGGTTCCGCCGTCGCGTCGTCTACGCGCTTCCGGAGCCGGAGTTGCCCTTGCCGTCCGCCACGGCGCCGAGCACGTACTGGAGGCTGTCGGCGAGGATCGCGTAGAAGCGGATGAGCCGCTCCAGGCGCTCGACGACGACTTCGCCTCCCGCGTTCGGCGGGAGTGCCTGCTTCATCTGCTCCGCGCTGGCCTGACGGCTGCGGTAGCGATCCGCGATCCGCAGCAGGAGGCCGGGTTCTTCGTTGATCTGGAAGTAGTCGCGGCGGTCGCCCGGACGGGTCACGCGCTGGATGACGCCCATGTTCTCCAGCAGACGGGTGTTCGTGCTGATGCTGGCGCGGCTGACCCTGAGCCGCTCGGCGAGATGGTCGAAGCGGACCGGGTCGGGCGAGAGGATGAGCAGGCCGACGAGTCGGCCTGCGATCCGGGGCAGGCGGTCCTCCTCGTGCGCCAGCCCCATCGCTTCGATGAAGCGCTCTTCGGCGGCGTGCAGGCTGAGGTCGGCCGCCGCTGCAGGCTCTGCGGATCGGTCCGGTGCGGGAGTCGGTTCGGAGACGGTCATTGGTCACGCATGTTGAATCATCCGGTTTGTTTTGTCAAGACTGAACAGGATGAAGCTGGTGAACGAAGTGGCCCCTTGCGGGACCCGAGCGACTAGGCTCGCCTTCATGTCTTCCTCGCGGCGTGGCTCGGGTCCCCGCTTCGTACCCCTGTTGCTCGGCCTGGCGATGCTGGTCTTCGCTCTGGTGCAGATCAACGACCCGGATCCGCTGATCTGGGTGACCTACTACGCCGCGATCGCCTGCGCCTGCACGATCGCCGCCTACCGGCCGCTGCACCGCGCGGTCTTTCTGGCGCTTGCCGCGGTGACGGCGGCGGGCGTCGTGCTGACGTTCCCGGGGTTTGTCGACTGGCTTCTGAACCGTCCGACCAGCGACCTCTGGGCCCCGATGTCGGCCAGCAGGATGTACATCGAGCACAGCCGGGAACTCCTGGGCCTGTTGATCGCCGGTGGCTTTCTGGTCGCCGCGGACCGGCTGTCGCGACGTGGTCGCTAATGGTCGCCGCTCCGCGGCGGCGTCTCTATCCCGTGGGTCAGAAGACCCACGGCTACAGACCCGGGGTCACTCGACCCCGGCGCTCATCATGAAGCCCATCATCATCTCGTCGGTGGAGGGCTGGCCGAAGCGCACCGTGCGAGTCGAGTCGAAGCCGTAGCGCGCCGCTTTCTCGGCCGAGTTGTCGTACCAGGCGGTGTACTCGATTCGTGTGCCCTTCGGGATGCGCTTCATCTGGTCGTAGTAGTAGACGGTCTGCCAGGAGAAGTCGAACTCGGGCACGTCGAGCAGCACTTCCGTGGTGCCGTCGGGGTAGAACGCCTCGAAGCGTGCGGCCTTGCCTCGCATGTGCATGTGCGGCATGAGCGCGATGATGTCCGTGTCGCGCCGGGCAACGGTGGAGTAGGGGCCGACCTGGTGGTTGCCGTCGTTCGGCGGGATGGCGAACGTGAAGTTCATGATCGGCCGGAGCCCCGACCCGAGCGAACGCTCGACGGGTTCGTCCGCGAAGACGAAGCCGATGGACGACTGGTCCCACTTGCCGGTGCCTTCGCCTGCCTCCTTGTGGTAGTGGATGTCGAACGTCACCCGTGAGCCCTTCCTGAGCAGGAAACCGTAGCCCTCCGGATACCGGTTCGCGTCGCTGCCGGAGGAGACGCCGCCCATGTAGCTGCCCGCGTTCTCGGGCGACGGGGCGATCTGATCCTGGTTCGGAAACTCGGGCGGCGCCGGCAATTCACCGTTCTCGTCGGGCGGCAGCAGGTGGAGGTTGAAGTGGTGGATGATGTCGCTGTCCGGCTTGCACTGGAAGGCCACGACCCAGCGGTCTTCCGGCAGGTCCTCCTCGGTCAGCACGTAGGAGAACGCGGCATAGAGGTCGTCCACGTCGTCCTCGACGAAGTAGGGCTCCGGCATCGTCACGACGAGGTCGGGCTCGCCGACCACCCAGCCGCCGGTGCTCGGAAACTCGCGCGGCGGCGGGGCTTCGGCGGCGTCGCCGGGGGCCGCGCCGCTGCCGGCCCAGTCGACCAGGGTCTCGATCTCCGCCTGGTTGAGCACCCGTTCGTTGGCGAAGGTGCCGTCGTGCTGCGGGTGCGCGTCCCAGGGCGGCATTTCGCGGGCCGCGACCGTCCGGGCGATCGACCGGGCCCAGGGCCGCACCTCGGTGTAGGTGGTCAGCGCCATCGGCGCCCGCATGCCGCCGTAGTTCGCGCCGGCCGGCCGGTGACAGTCCTGGCAGTGCATCTGGAGCACGGGCAGCACGTCGGCGTAGAAGGTCGGCTCGTCGCGGTCGGCGGCGGCGACGGGCGCGGCGACGAGGAGGGCGAGAGCTAGCAGCAGACAGCGCGAGATCGACGGCTTCATGGCGGGAGGGTACCAGCGAAAGCCCGCAGCCGGAGTGGCGCTGCCGCTTCGCGGCGCGCCGGATGCCGGCCAGAAGGCCGGCGCACCCAGGCCGGCGGACCCAGTGGAGCTCAGGCGGTCGCCAACTGCTGCTCGGGGTGCATCTCGTCGACGTCGACGCCGACGATCTTCGAGACGCCGCGTTCCTCCATCGTCACGCCGTAGAGCGTGCTCGCGGCCTGCATCGTCAGCTTGTTGTGGGTGATGACGAGGAACTGGGTTTCCGCCGACATCCGCTGCAGCATGTCCACGAAGCGCAGGATGTTCGCGTCGTCCAGCGGCGCGTCGACTTCGTCGAGGATGCAGAACGGGGACGGCTTGGTCTGGAAGAGGGCGAACAGCAGGGCGATCGCAGCCAGCGCCTTCTCACCGCCCGAGAGCAGCATGATGTTCTGGGCGCGCTTTCCCGGCGGCCGCGCGGTGATCTCGATGCCGCAGTCCAGCGGGTCCTCCTCGTCCATCAGGCGCATCTCCGCGTCACCGCCACGGAAGAGCTCGGTGAAGGTCCGGCCGAAGTTCTCGTTGACCTCGCTGAAGGCGGCGACGAAACGCTCGGAGGAGGTTCTGTCGATGTCGCGGATCGTGCGCTTCAGGCTCTCGACGGAGGACGCCACGTCGGTGCGCTGTCCGGTCAGGAACGCGTGGCGCTCCTGCTGTTCGTCGTACTCGTCGGCCGCGAGGACGTTGACCGGACCCATCCGCTCCAGCAGGGTGCGCCGGCGTTCGAGTTCCTCGGTCATGGCCTCGAGGTCCGGGGCTTCGCCGTCCGGCGGCGCCGTCGTCTCCTGCGCGACAAGTTCGCGCCGGAACTCCTCGCGGTAGTCCCCTTCGAGGTGTTCGGCGTCCTGGCGCAGACCCGCCTGCCGCACGCGCAGGTCCTCGATCCGGTCACGCTGTTCGTCGCGCCGGGCGCCGAGATCGTGCATTCGGGCCTCGATCTCGCGCCCGCGACTCCGCTCTTCCTCGAGAGCTTCCTGGGCGCCGGTCGCTTCGTCTCTCGCGCTCGTCCGTTCGGCCAGGGCGTCGTCGAGTTCCTCCTTCGCCCGAGTGGATGCTTCCTCGAGTTCGATGAGGCGGCCGCGCAGCCGCTCCTGCTCGGCGAGCCACTCGTCGTCGGCCTCGCGCAGACTAGCGATGCGCCGCTCTACTCTCTCGGTCTCGTTTCGCTCGGTGGCGGAGCGCTCCTCGATCAGTTCGAGCTGGCCCTGGCGGCCGGCGCCCGCCGTGACGCGTTCCTCGCGTTCTTCCCGGGCCCGCTCGACGGCGGCGGCCGCTTCCTGGACGGCTCGTTCCAGACTGCGGTGAACCGTCTCGCGGGCTTCGATGTCGGCCTGGATCTGTGCCTGCCGACTCTCCGTTTCGGTGATCCTGCGGATCAGTTCGTCGCGCTCGGTCTCGGCCGCCGCGCTTTCCCGAGCCTGGACGGCGCGCCGTTCGGTGATGTCCTGGAGGCGGGCCTTGGCGACAGCGAGCTGTTCCCGGAGCTCGGCCGCGGCCTGCTCGATCCGCCGACCCTCCAGGGCGGCGTCGCGGCCGCGCCCGGCGGCTTCATCGATCTCGCCGCTGAGTGTCGTGCAACGCTCCTCGAGTTCGTCCGTACGTCGGACGAGGTCGTCGAGCTCGCGTTGACGGCCCAGGGCGCCCGGCGCCGCGCCCTCGCCGCGCACGGTGACGCGGCCGGCCTCGATCCAGAGCCGGTCCCGGCACAGAAAGGCGATGTCCGGGTTGTCCGCCGCCAGGCGCTCCGCCGCCTCGGGGCTGGAGACGAGGCAGCCGGGCGGGAGCGAGGCGCGCAGTTCCTCGGGCAGGCCGAGCGCCGTCCACACGTCGCCGACGATCTCCGGATCGTCGAGTTCCACGGGTTCCGTGAGGCCGTGAAGCGGCTTCCGCGCCTCGGCCGGCCGAAGGAGCGTGACCTGGTGGTCGAAGCCGGCGAGAGCGCGGGCGACGGCGACCGCATCTTCGTCGCCGGGGGCCAGCACGGCGTTCCTCAGGGGTCCAAGGAAGAGGTCCAGGCTGTCTTCCCAGCCCGCCGGCACGTTCACTTCGTCGCCGAGGAAGCGGGGCTCCGAAAGCCCCAGTTCAAGCAGCGCGTCGCGGATCCCGGCCCGGAGTTCCTCGTCTCGCTGACCGAGTTCGCGGAGGACGGCCGCTCGTTTCTGTGCTTCGACCAGCTCCTCGCGGCGCGTTTCCAGTTCGACCTGGGCCGCCTGCCGCCGGTGCCGGCTCGCTTCGAGGGCCGCGGCTGCCCGCTGGGCGGCCTGGGTTTCGGCGGTCAGGGCGATGTCCAGCGTCTCCACGTTGGCGCCCACGCTCTTGACGTCGACGTCGATGGAACGGAGCGCATCCCTGCTGCGTTCCAGCGTCGTTTCGGCGCGGTCGCGGCGGTCGACCGCCTTCTCGTTGACGATCCGCTCGGTGACCAGGCGGCTCTTCAACTCGTCGATCCCCATGTGCGATGCCGCCTGTTCCTCGAGCAGATCCCGATGCCGCCTGCGCGCGTCCTCGATCGCGGCATCGGCCTCGTCGATCCGCCGGCGGTCGTCATGGACCTTCGCCAGCGCGTCTTCGCGCTCCGAGAGGAACATCTGCCGGCGTCCGGCGAGGACGGCGAGCGCCTCCTCGGCCGCCGACAGTTCGCGCCGCCGCGTCTCTTCGCTTCGGGCGCCCCCTTCGAGCCGCTCGGCGATTTCCGTCCGGGTGGCGCGGGCGCCCTTGATCAGCTCCTGGCGCCCCTCGATCGTCGCCAGCAGGGTGGCCTGACGTTCGTGCGAGCGGACGGCCTCTTCGGTGCGTGCGTCGATGGCCTGGCGGCACTCTGCGAGTTTCGCGTTGCCGCGGGCCATCTCCGCCAGGAGTTCGGCCTCCCGGTCGGCTTTCTGTCCGAGAGCCGACCCGAGTTCCTCGAGCTCTCCCTGGAGCCTGGCCCAACGTGCCAGGAGCACGGCGTCAAGCAGTTCGCGGTAGGCGTCCCGGCGTTCGCGGTGGCGTCGGGCGGCGTTCGCCTGCCTCTTGAGGGAGCGAAGACTGCGCTCGACCTCGGAGACGATGTCGTCGAGCCGGAGCAGGTCGGCGGTCGCGTCCTCGAGCTTCAGGCTGGCGAGCCGCTTGCGGTTCTTGTAGCGGGTGATCCCGGCCGCTTCCTCGATCAGCTTGCGGCGTTCCTGGGGCTTGCCGGAGAGAATCATGCCGATTCGCCCCTGCTCGATCACGGAGTAGGCGCGGATGCCCAGACCCGTGTCCATCAGGATGTCCCGGATGTCCTTCAGCCGGGCCACCCGATCGTTCAACCGGTACTGGCCCTCGCCGCCGCGGAAGATCCGCCGCCCGATCGTGATGCGGCCGTCCTCGGCGTTCTCGACGCTGCCGTCGGTGAGGAAGGTGAGGCTGACCTCCGCCATCCCCAGGGGCTTGCGCTGGCCGCTGCCGTTGAATATGACTTCCTCCATGGAACTGCCGCGGAGCGACTTGGGGCTCTGCTCGCCGAGCACCCAGGTGATGGCCTCCGCCAGGTTGCTCTTGCCGCAGCCGTTCGGTCCGACGATCGCCGTGATGCCGCGGGCGAAGCGGCTCGTCACCGGGTCGACGAAGGTCTTGAAGCCATTGACTTCAAGGCTTTCCAGTTTGAGCATGGTTGGCGTGGCGGGGAACCGGGCCTTTCCGGCCCTTGGGGAAGATAACAGGATTCATGCATAAGTCACAAGTAGTTGTGCCGGCGGCCGCTCCCGTCCACAACATGTGGCGTCTCCGGCGCGCCGCTGATACGCTGCCGCGGCGGTGAGCGCGCTGACGGTCAAGAGAACGCTGTTCGACACGGCCCAGATGGCGCGGATGATGCGCCGGATGGCCGCGGAGGTGGTCGAGCGCGCGGGCGGCACCGACTCGCTGTTGCTGGTCGGCGTGCGCACCCGCGGCGTGCCGCTGGCCGACTTCGTCGCCGCCGAGATCAAGCGCACCGAGGGCGTCGAGGTGCCGGTGGGGGTGCTCGACATCACGCTCTACCGCGACGATCTCTCGACCATCGCGCCGCAGCCGGTGGTCAAGGAAAGCGTGATGCCGGTTCCGATCGACGACCGGATCGTCGTGCTCTGCGACGACGTGCTCTACAGCGGCCGCACGATCCGGGCCGCGATGGACGCCCTGATCATGGACTACGGCCGGCCGCGGGCGATCCGCCTGGCGGTGCTGATCGACCGGGGCCACCGGGAACTGCCGATCCACGCGGACTGCGTCGGCGAACACGTCCAGACGACGGACAGCGAAGTGATCAAGGTCTCCTACGCCGCCACCGACGGCGGCAAGGAGATGGTCGAGCTGCTCGAGCGCGAGGGGTGAGCGAAGCGGTCTGGCAGCGCGGCGACCTGCTGGGGGTCGCCGAGTTGTCCCAGGCCGAGATCCTCCACGTTCTCGACACCGCGGAGTCGTTCGTCGAGGTGGCGGCGCGGCCGATCAAGAAGGTGCCGACCCTGCGGGGCAAGACGGTCATCAACCTCTTCTTCGAGGCGTCGACCCGGACCAGCTCGAGCTTCGAGATCGCCGAGAAGCGGCTCTCCGCCGACAACATCAACTTCTCGACCTCGTCCTCGTCCCTGTCCAAGGGCGAGACGCTTCTCGACACGGCCCGCAACCTGGAGGCGATGGCGCCGGATCTCGTCGTCATCCGGCACGCCCACCCGCGGGTGCCGCACGCACTGGCGGAGCGGCTCGCTTCGGGGGTGATCAACGCCGGCGACGGCGCCCACGAGCATCCCACCCAGGCGCTGCTCGACGCCTTCACGATCCGCCGCCGGAAGGGTCGGGTGGAGGGCCTGAAGATCGCCATCGTGGGCGATGTGGCCCATAGCCGGGTCGTGCGCTCGAACGTCCTCTGCCTGACCAGGCTGGGCGCTGACGTAACCGTTGCCGGGCCCCGCACGATGATGCCGGAAGAGCCCGAGTCGCTTGGCGCCCGGGTGGTCTATTCGCTGGAGGAGGCGATCGAGGGCGCCGACGTCGTGATGATGCTGCGGGTGCAACTCGAGCGCCAGGCGCGGGCCGCCTTTCCCTCGGAACGGGAGTACTTCGAGTTCTTCGGGCTCACCGCGGAACGCCTGCGCCAGGCGAACGACGATGCGATCATCATGCACCCGGGGCCGATCAATCGCGGCATCGAGATCGCCAGCGAGGTCGCCGACGGACCCTGGTCGGTGATCCTCGAGCAGGTGGCGAACGGCGTCGCGGTGCGGATGGCGGTGCTCTACCTGCTGGCCGGCGCGAAGAGCGGCGAGGACGGACCGACGCCGTGAGCGGATCGCTGTTGATTCGCGGGGGCCGGGTCGTCGACCCGACCCAGGAGCTCGACGGCCCGGCCGACGTCCTGATCGAGGGCGGCAGGGTGACGGCCTGCGGCCCCGGCCTTCCTGCGGCGGAGAGCGCGCGCGAGGTCGACGCCGCGGGTCTGGTCGTCGTCCCCGGCCTGATCGACATGCACGTCCACCTGCGCGAGCCGGGCCAGGAGTACAAGGAGACGATCGACACCGGCACCCGGGCAGCCGCGGCGGGAGGGTTCACGGCCGTCGCCTGCATGCCGAACACCGACCCCGTGAACGACGACCCGTCCCTGACGGAGTTCATGCTCAAGCAGGCGGAGCGGGCGGGCTGGGCCCGGGTTTATCCGATCGCGGCGGTCAGCCGCCGGCTGGAGGGCCGCGAGTTGACGGAATTCGGGGCCCAGCGGCGATCCGGGGCGGTCGCCGTCTCGGACGACGGCCGGCCGGTCTGGAGTGCCGCGTTGATGCGCCAGGCGCTGCGATACGCCCGGCACTTCGACCTGCCGGTCATTCAGCACGCCGAGGAGCTCGCACTCTCGGGCGACGGCGTCATGCACGAGGGACGCTTCTCGACCCGGCTCGGCGTCGAGGGGATCCCCGGCGCCGCGGACGACGTGATGGTCTCCCGCGACCTGCTGCTCGTGGCCGACACCGGGGGCCGCTACCACCTGGCGCACATGTCGACGGCGCGGAGCCTGGACCTGATCCGGGCTGCCAGGGCCGATGGCCAGCGGGTTACCTGCGAGGTCTCGGCCCATCACCTGCTGCTGACGGACGAGGACGTCTTCGACTCGGGGCTGGACCCGAACTTCAAGATGCACCCGCCGCTCAGAAGCGCGGCCGACCGGGACGCCCTGGTCCTTGGCCTCGCCGACGGTTCGATCGACGCGATCGCGAGCGATCACGCTCCCCACCACCCGGACGAGAAGGAGCTCGACTTCGTCGCTTCGCCGAACGGCATCGTCGGGCTCGAGACGACGCTCAGCCTTTGCCTGGACCGGCTGGTGGCGAAGGGCGTGATCGACCTGGCGCGCCTCGTCGATCTGCTGTCGACGGCGCCGGCGCGGATCCTCGGCGTAGCAGGCGGCAGCCTCGCTCCCGGCTCGCCCGGCGACGTGACCCTGATCGATCTGGAGCGCCAGGTAGAGGTCGACCCGGCCGCCTTCCGGAGCAGGTCGCGCAACACGCCGTTCGCGGGATGGAAGCTGCGCGGCGCGCCGGCCGGCACGGTGGTCGGCGGTCGCCGGATCGAGTCAGCCGGAGTGCCCCGAACGGGTGCGGGCGAGATCCCTGCTCTTCTGGTGTAGTACGCTACGCCGTCCTGATGGCGGCTTCCCGATGTTGGCGGGAGGCGGGAGAGGGATTCGTTGGTTTCCTTGATTACGGGTTTGGCTGAACAGTGCCGCCGTGCGGTTGCGTGCGCTTCGTTGCTGCTGGCTCTGGCCGTGCTGGTGCTGTCGGCCTCGGCCGCCCAGGCGCAACGTCTGCTGACGCTCGTGCCGGGGGTGGGCGTGGCGTCGTCCACGGACGGCCCGGGTCCGTCCATCGGCCCGCTGCCCGCGGCGGTGCAGGTCGACCTGGAACTGCTGCGTGACGATCCGGCGTGGCTGGAGGTGCCCACGCCGGACGGCGACGTGCTGTCGGCGGAGCGGAGCGTGTTCGAGGACCGGGGCGACGGCGACCTGATGTGGTCCGGCGGTCAGCCCGGCGCGGGGTACGACACGGTGGTGCTGACCGTGGAGGGCGGCCGCCTGGTGGGCCATTTCGCCGCGGCCGGCGGCGGCGCGTACCGGATTCACGCGAACGATGACGGCCGCGGCGGCCTGGCGCCGATCGGAGGGCCGGACCCGGACTCGCCCGTGCCGTTGTGCGGAGTGCACGAGGATGCGGAGGAGTTCCATGACGCGGCCCCACGCGTCGCGGCGGCAGCTCACGGGGCGGACCCTCCCCGCCGCGTCAGCAACCCCCAGAGCCATGATCGCCTGGACATTCTCGCCGTCTACACCGCCACGGCGGCGGAGAACTGGGCCGCGATCGGCGGCCCCCATGCGGCGATCCGCCACGCCGGCGACTACCTGAAGATGGTGTTCCGCAACAATCAACTCGGCGTCGAGCCGCACATCGTGCACATCGCGGAGGCGCCGGAGGCCATCGACCGGGCGGGGAGGGGTCCCGCCTGGCGGAGCTACTTCAACCCCGTTGCGAGGTTGATTGGGGACAGTGGCGAACTGTTGCGTCTGCGTCACGAGCATCGGGCGGATCTCGTCCATGTCTTTGTGGGCGAGGACCCGCGGTTGCTGGGCGTCTGCGGTAGCGCGCAAACGCTGGCTGTTGGCCGGACGGCCGAGGATTTCGTCCTTCTTGGCGCGCGTTCCAGCACTGTGGGCACTTACGGTGGGAGGAGCTGGGGCACGAACGACCCGACGTACTGCCGGGGCGACGTTCTTACGTTCGTTCACGAGATCGGCCACAGTCTGGGCGCCCATCACGATCCGGACAACGTCTCCCAACCGGACAGACTGTTCAGACCTTACGCCATGGGCCATGCGGACCACGACGCCATGCCGAGCCTGGGCACGGCGATGAGTCTCAGAGGCCAGGTCGAGCCGTTCTTCTCGACCCCGCGGATCCGCCCCTGGGGCGCGGTGCTCGGCGTCGCCGACGAGCAGGACAACGAGCGTCTTCTGCGGGAGACGGTTCACATGGGCGTCCGCTACAGCGACTACCTGGAGCCGCTGGAGGACCTTCCGGCGCAGCCGACCGGCCTGCGCGTCCGATTGGACGGCGGCGTCGCGCGCCTCACCTGGCAAGACAACGCTCCGGACGCGGATGGTTACATCGTGGACTACAGCCGCCTTCACGAGCCTGTCGAGGGCGGCCGTACGGGTGCAACGATTCCTCTTTCTCTTTGGGCCACGGAGCCAGGCTCGCGGCACGACTTCTTCGTTCAGGCGCGGAAGGGCGGCAAGCGGTCCGTACGCAGCGATGAAGTCAGTCTCTACGTCCCCGGCGAACGGATCGAGGCGCCCTCGGACGTTTCGCTCGTGATCGGCTCGAGTCAAGTCGAGGTCATGTGGACGGACAACTCGGACAACGAGGAGTGGTTCGACCTGCAGCTTCTCCGGGAGGGCGAGTTGGTCTCGCGGAGGCGGGTGGCGGCGGATAGCGAGGAGTCCGTTCTTTTGTGGGTGGAAACCCGGGGCGGCGTCGAGTATGGCGTCCGGGTGTTCGCGTTCTCGGATGCGGGCGTGTCCGAAAGCAGCGAGGTGGCGACCTTCCAATGGTCGTCGAGACCCACCCCCAGAATCTCCGCGACGGCCATCGGGCCGACGACGGTGCGCGTGGCCATTCTGGGCGACCCGACCAGCTTCAGGGCGTACGCTGACCTTGCCGAGTGGGACCATTCGCGCGGCGCCGACGCGTCGCGCTCCGCTTCAGGCGGCTACTGGGCGGACTTCGAGGGTCTGGCCCGGGGCGGTCGGTACAGGTTCTCGGTTAGCGTCCCCCGTTCCGGCCCGAGGTCCATTGTCGATCTGACCCTGGGCGAGCGCGGCGCGGGTCCCGTGCCGCCCTCGGACCTTTCCCTGGAGAGGACGGACGATGGAGGCTACCGTCTACACTGGCGGGACAACTCGAGCGACGAACTCGGCTTCGAGGTTCAGCGGGCCGGAATCAACGGCCGCCCATGGTTCAGGGTGGCGATCGCCCCTGCGAACACGGAATCGGCCGCCATTGGGGTCAGGGAAGCGGCAGGCGGCGAGTTACGGGTGTTCGCCTACAACGAACGCGGCTTTTCCCGAAGCAGCCCGCGGGTGCTCGGGGTGCCGGGAGTAAGCAACCTGAAGGCCTTGGCCGGTGACGGGGCGGTTCGGTTGACCTGGAGGGTCCGCCCGACCGAGACTCTGACCGGGATGCAGTTGCGCTGGAAGCCCACGGCCGCCCTGCCGTTCGACGACGCTGCCGACCCCTGGCGGGACATCTCGGCGTCGGTCGGTGAATGGAGTTTTGACGAGGTCGCCGGGTGGATCAACGGCGACCACACCGTGACGGGCCTGAGGAACTACACGGAGTACACGTTCGCCTTGCGCGCCTTGTCGAAGTCGGGACCGGTCCTGCAGGAGTGGTGGCCCCACGAGTACCCTTCGACTGCGGCGACGCCGGGCAGGCCCAGGGGCTCCTGCCATTCGGACGGGGGAACGATCTGCCTTCACAACTCGCGCTTCGAGGTGAAGGCGGAATGGCGGCAGGCTGACGGCTCGTCCGGGCCAGGTCGGGTGGTTCCCGAGGGCACGGACGACTCCGGTCTGTTCCGGTTCTTCGACCCCTCGAACTGGGAGGTGCTGGTCAAGGTGCTGAACGGCTGCGGGCACAACGGCCGGGTGTGGGTACTGGGCGCATCGACGACCGATCTCGGCTACGAGATCACGGTGACGGACACGATCACCGGGGAGTCGCGCACGTACATGAACGAGCCCGGCCAACCGGCGCCGGCGATCGTGGACACTGACGCCTTCTCGGCGCCCTGCGCCGTCGACGCGGCTGCTCGGTAGCGGACGGCGCACTCGGGTTGGTTGGCGAGAGGGGAGACGAGCGCGTGACGACCGTGAAGACGGGAGGATTGGGCTGCCGTGCGCTTCGGCGTGGAGCGGCGGTGGGGCTGTTCCTCGCTCTGGCGTTCACGGCCGTCCCGGCGAGAGCGGGCGACAACGCGGCGTTCGTGTCCTACTCCGGCGTGCCGCCGCGGCTGGAACCCGGCGGCAAGGCGACCGTGACGGTGAGGATGTTGAACACCGGCACGACGACCTGGCGGACGTCGGTTGTCGAGGAGACCAGCGGTGGGACGAAGACGACGACCAGGACCTCGTTCTCCCTGGACTCGGTCGGCGACGACTGGGGCGTCCAGGGCGTGCCGGTTACCGGCAGCGTGGCGCCGAACGCGCCGCGCAGTTTCCGTTTCACGATCACGGCGCCGAGCAAGAGAGGCAGCTACACCTTCCAGTGGCGGATGGCGCGCAACACGTTCGTCACCGAGCGGCCCATCATCCCCGCCAAGCCCGGCGAGGGGTTCGGCGCGCGCACGGACGCCATGACGATCCTGGTGGAGCCGGACGAGTCGCCGAGTTTCAAGGGGACGGTCGACGACCAGGAGTGGTTGACGGGGCGGGCGATTTCGCCGGTGGTGACGCTGCCGGACGCGATGGGCGGAAACGGCGCCTTGTCGTATGCCTTGAGTTGCGCTTTGCCTCCGGGCGTCACGTTCAACGACACGAGGAGGCGCATCAGCGGCACGCCGAGCAGGGAATGGCCGCGGAAGACCTGCAGGTGGAAGGCGACGGACGTGGACGGCGACACGGATACGGAGACGTTCACGATCAGCGCGAAGCGGCCGGTTCTCATCCTGGAACCGACGAAGCTGGAGGTCGAGGAGGGAGAGAGCAAGACCTTCACCGTGAAGCTGGCGGCGCGGCCGCAGGGCAACGTGACGGTGTCGCTGTCGAGCGCCGACGCTGAAGCGGCGGACGTGGATCACACGAGCCTGACGTTCAACACGGACAACTACGGCAGAACGCAGGAGGTGACGGTCGAGGGCAAGCAGGACAAGGACAGGGACAACGAGAGCACGAACATCAGACTTCGCGCGAGCGGCGGCGGCTACGACCGCGTGACGGCGTCGCTGCCGGTGGCGGTAACGGACGACGACACCGAACCACCCCCGCCGGAGTTGCCGCCGGTCGACGATCAGGTCTGGCCGAAGGGCAAGCCGGTCTCGGAGACTCTGCCCGCGGCGACCGGCGGCACTCCGCCGTACACGTACGGCCTGTCGCCGGACCCGCCGTTGCCCGGCGTGACGTTCAATCCTTCGACACGGATCCTGTCGGGCACGCCGACGCAGGCGCGGGATGCGGTCGATTACATCTACACCGTGACGGACGCCAAGAACAAGGAGGCCTTCCGGAAGTTCACGATCGGCGTGGCGGTTCTGGTGGTGAGCCCGGCGAGCCTGGAGATCGCGGAGGGCGGATCCGGCACGTTCAACGTGAAGTTGGCGGCGAAGCCGAAGGACAGCGTCGTCGTGTCGGTGACGAGCCGGGACACCGGCGCCGTGTCGATGGCTGCGGGCTTGACCAGCCTGACCTTCACCGAGACGAACTACAGCCGGACGCAGACGGTGACGGTCAACGGCGTGCAGGACACTGACGCATCCGACGAGACCACGATCGTCGATCTGAGCGCGAGTGGCGGCGGCTACGAGGGCGTCTCGGCCACGGCGGTCGTGAACGTGGACGACGATGAGGAGCCGGTCCAACCCGGCCTGGTGGTGAATCCCGCGAGCCTGACGATCAAGGAGGGTGAGACCGCCGAGTTCACGGTGAAGCTGGCGACGCAGCCGACGGCCGGGGTGACGGTCTCGGTGACGAGCGCGAACACCGGAGTGGCGTCGGTGAACAAGGGAAGCCTGACCTTCAGCAGGACCGGCTACGGCAAAGAGGAGACGGTAACGGTCACGGGCAAACGGAATCCGCCCGGCGACACGACGCGGATCAACCTGCGCGCGAAGGGCGGCAACTACGCCGGCATCACGAAATCCGTGCCGGTGACGATCGACGGGGCGCCGTCGTTCAGCGAAAGAGCCTCGAACCAGGTGTGGGAAAGAGGCCGGCGGGTGTCGGTCACGCTGCCCGTGGCGACCGGCGGCAATGGAACGTTGAGGTACGCGCTGTCGCGGCCGTGGCCTGCCGGCGTGACGTTCAACGATTCGACACGGGTGCTGTCGGGCACGCCGACGACGCTGCAGACCGCGACGACTTACACGTACACGGTGACGGACTCCGACGGCAACCGCGGGTCCAGCGACAGGGCCACGCAGACGTTCACGATCGAGGTGGTGGAGCCGGACCCGGACCCGGACCCGGACCCGAACACGTCGCCAGTCTTCAGCGGCAAGGTTCCGGCCCAGAAGTGGACGAAGGACAAGGCGGTGTCCGTGACGCTGCCGGGAGCGACCGGGGGCGAGGGCGCCCTGACCTACAAGTTGACGCCGAAGCCGCCCGACGGCGTGACGTTCGACCCGTTGTCACGGCTGCTTTCCGGCAAACCGACAGCGACGCAGTCCGCCACTACCTACACGTACACAGCGGGAGACTCGGACGACGACACGTCGGCCGGCGACACGGCCAGGCAGTCCTTCACGATCACGGTGGCCCTTCCGGACACGGCGCCGGAGTTCACCGAGCAGGCCCCGGACCGGCACTGGGTGACGGGCCAGGCGATCGGGACCGTCACGCTGCCCGCCGCGGCCGGCGGCAACGGAGACCTGACTTATGGGCTGTCGCCCGATCCGCCGGACGGCGTGACCTTCGACTCCTCGGCACGGACCCTGTCCGGCCGGCCGACCGCGGCGCAGGCCGCCGTGACCTACACCTACACTGCCGCCGACGCGGACGCGAACACCGAAGACGGCGACACGGCCACGCAGACCTTCTCGATCACGGTCCGGCGGGTCGGTCTGTTGCTGAGCGAGACGGAACTGGCGGTGGACGAGGGAGTCGGCGGCTCGGCCTTCACGGTGAAGCTGGCGTCGCAGCCGACGGCCGGGGTGACGGTGGAGGTGGCGAGTTCCGATCCCGGGGCGGTGGAGGCGACTCCCGCGAGGCTGACGTTCACGGCGGTCGACTACGGCGAGCCGCGGCCGGTGACGGTCGCGGGCGTGCCGGACCCCGGCTTCGAGGACGAGACGACGAAGGTCGGCCTGCGGGCGATCGGCGGCGGTTACGACGGCGTGGTGAAGGTGGTGACGGTTACGGTGGATGACGACGACGTCGACACGGTCCCGGAGCTCGCCGGAGAGTTCGACGCCCTGGAGTGGCTCGCGGGCCGCGCGATCGACCCGGTCGTGCTGCCCGCGGGGACCGGCGGCAACGCGCCGCTGACGTACTCGCTGCGGCCGGATCCCCCGGACGGCGTGACGTTCGATCCCGCGACGCGGACGCTGTCGGGCATACCGACGACGCCGCAAGCTGCCACGACGTACACGTACACGGCGGCGGACTCGGACGAGAACACGTCGGAGACGGATGCCGCCGCGGCGGAGTTCACGATCACGGTGAAGCAGCCGGCCCTCGTGTCGAGCAAGGCGAGCCTGGCCCTTCTGGAAGGCGGCGCCGGCGGGACGTTCACGGCCAAGCTGGCGGCGCGCCCGAAGAGCGACGTGACGGTGTCGCTCAAGAGCGGCGATGCTGGCGCGGCATCGGTGAATCCGGCGAGCCTGACGTTTACCGCGGCCAACCACAACGTGGCGCGGACGGTGACGGTCCAGGGCGTCGAGGACCACGACTTCGACGACGAGACGACGGAGATCACGCTCACCGCTGCCGGCGGCGGCTATGACGGCGAGACGGCGACGGTCTCCGTGACGGTGGACGACGACGAGACGGACACGGCGCCGTCGTTCGACGGCCAGGCGCCGGACCGGGAGTGGACGGCCGATCGGCCGATCACCACGGTCACGCTGCCCGAAGCGACTGGCGGCAACGGCGAGCTGACCTACACGCTCTCGCCCGACCCGCCCGAGGGCGTCGTGTTCGACCCCGGGACGCGCACGCTCACCGGCACGCCCAAGTCTCCCCAGGACCCAACGGAGTACACCTGGAAGGCAACGGACGCGGACCGGAACACGGCGGACGGCGACGCGGCCTCTCAGACCTTCACGATCACGGTGAAGCGCCTGGCCCTCGTGCTGAGCACGACTCGTCTCGAGTTGAAGGAAGGCGAGACGGACCAGACGCTCACCGTCAAGCTGGGGTCTCCTCCGACGGAGGACGTCACCGTGTCGCTCGCGATGGACAGGGAGATCGTGACGACGGATCCGCGTCAACTCATCTTCACGCCCACGAACCATGCAGCGCCCCGGACGGTGACGGCCAAGGGCGCCCAGGACGACGACTTCGACGACGAGACGGCGGAGATCACGCTCACCGCTGTCGGCGGCGGCTACGACGGCGAGACGGCGACGGTAACCGTGACGGTGGACGACGACGAGACGGACACGGCCCCGGCGTTCAACGTCGAGATCGACGACATCGAGTGGATAGCGAATCGGGCGTTCGAGCCGTTCGCCCTGCCGGAGGCTTCAGGCGGCAACGGGGACCTGACCTACGCGCTGTCGCCGGAACCTCCGGCGAGCGTGACGTTCGACCCGGCGACGCGGACGCTCTCGGGCACGCCGACGGGAACGCAGGACCCGACGCTGTACACCTACACGGCGACGGACGCGGACGGGAACACGGACGCCGCGGACGCGGCCACCCTCACGTTCACGATCGAGGTGTGGCTCGAGGGCCTGGACGACGCCGCCTTCGTCTCGCAAACGGGCGTGCCGGAGGTGATGCTTGCCGGCGACAGGGCGACGGTGACGGTGCGGATGCGGAACACGGGCCGCACGACGTGGAGATCGGCCAGCTACAGGCTGGGCTCCCAGCGGCCACAGGACAACGAGATCTGGGGACTGGCCCGCGTGGCGTTGCCTGCCGACGTGGCGCCGGACGAGACGGTGGACCTGACCTTCGCCATCACGGCGCCGGCGGAGGTGGGCAGCCACAAGTTCCGGTGGCGGATGGTGCGAGGCGCGGCCGGCTGGTTCGGGGGGAAGACGGAGCTCTCGACGATCGCGGTGGAGGACCCGTCGTTCCTGGGCCGGGAGATTCCGGACCAGACGTGGGTGAAGGACGAGACCGTCGTGTCGCTCACGCTGCCCGAGGCCAGGGGCGCCGGCGGCGCGTTGACGTACTCGCTCAAGCCCGCCCTGCCCGACGGCGTGACCTTCACGGAAACGACGCGGGTGCTGGCCGGGACGCCGACCACGGTGCGGGAGGCGACGGAGTACCGGTACATCGCCACGGATGCCGGCGGCAAGAAGGCGAAGCTCACGTTCGAGATCGCCGTGGAGGAAGGCGTGATCGACGACGCGGCCGTCGTGTCGGTGACGGGCCTGCCGTCGAAGATGGCGGCCGGCGGCAAGACGACGGTCACGGTCACGATGACGAACACCGGCACGACGACCTGGTCGTCGCCCGCCGGCTACGGCCTGGGCTCCTGGGACCGCTCGGACAAGGACAGGTGGGGCGTGCGCCGGGCGGCCGCGCCCGGGAGCGTGGCCCCGAACGAGACGGCGGACTTCACGTTCGACGTCACGGCGCCGGAGAAGCCGGGCGTTCATCCCTTCACGTGGCGCATGGTGCGGGACCCGGGCGGGTGGTTCGGCGCGCACACGGCGGATGTGTCCGTGACGGTGGAGGATCCCTCGTTCGGGGACGAGGCGGTGGCCGACCAGACGTGGATGCAGGGCGAGGAGGTGGACGCTCTGGTTCTGCCGGCGGCCGGCGGCACGGCCGGTCCGTTCGGCTACGCGATCTCGCCCGATCTGCCGGACGGCGTGACGTTCGCCGAGTCCACCCGCACGGTCTCCGGAACGCCGGAAGCGGCCCAGGCGGCGACGCGGTACAGCTACACGGCGACGGACACGGACGGCGGCACGGCTACGTTGTCGTTCGGCATCACCGTGGAAGCCCTGGCGATGGACGACGCGGCCTTCGTCTCCCAGACGGCCGTGCCGGAGAAGATGGCGGCGGGTGCGGAGACCGTGGTCACGGTGCGGATGCGGAACACGGGCACGACGACCTGGACTTCCGAGGCAGGCTACGCGCTCGGCTCGCAGCGGCCGGACGACAACGAGCGCTGGGGCCTCAAGCGGGTCTCCCCGCCGGCTGACGTGGCGCCGGACGCGACGGTGGACTTCGCCTTCACCATCACGGCGCCGACGGACGTCGGCCGCCACGGGTTCCGCTGGCGGATGGTGCGGGGCGCCGACGGCTGGTTCGGGAGGAAGACGGATCTCCGAACCATCGAGGTGGAGGACCCGTCGTTCGGGGACGCGGCGATCGGCGATCAGAAGTGGGCGAAGGACGCGGCCATCGCGACCCTGCTCCTGCATGAGGCGGACGGGACGGCCGGACCGTTCACGTACTCGCTGACGCCGGATCTGCCGGACGGCGTGACGTTCGACGGGTCCAACCGGACGATCTCCGGCAGGCCGACGGCGGTGCTGGAGGAAACGGAGTACGCCTACACGGCGACGGCTGCGAACGGCGGGACGGCGACGCTCACGTTCATGGTGACGGTGAGCGAACACGCAGTGGCGGCGGCCGCGGCGCAGGGGGCGGCATCGGCGCCGCCGCCGTCTTCCGGCGTCGCGTTCGAGTTCCGGAACGGCGGGCTTGGCGGGAGTACCGGAAGCGATGGGGCCGCGGCGGCGGCTTCGGCCGGAACGCCGGGTTGGACGGCCGACTCGGGCGACGCAACGATTTCCCGGGTTCCGACTGGCCTCGCGGCCCCGGGTCAGTCCGCCGGCGCTGGCTCGTCTCCTGGCCGCCCGCGGCGGCAAGCCGGCCGGAAGGCCGGCGCACCGACACTCGGAGGCGCTCCCGGTGACCTTGCGCTGCGGCTGCGCGGCAGCGACGCCGGTGGCGACGAAGCGGACGACGCCGTGGTCACGGAGCAGTGGATTCCGGTCGAGGGCGGCACGTACCGGCTCTCGGCCTGCATGCTGCGGGAGAACGCGCGCGACAACGTGTTCGTCGACTTCGACGGCGGCGCGGGTCGCGACGGGGACTTCCCGGACGCCCACATCGTGGCGACGGAAACCGGAACCTGGGAGTGCGGGGCGGTCACGAAGTGCATCCCCGACTCGGTGGGAGCGGTCCGGGTGCGGGCGGTCCGGGAGGGCGCCAACCTGGGCGACGCCTGGTTCGACCGGATCGAGATGACGCGGCTCGCCGCGTGCGGTAGACGGGGGGCAAACCAGCGGCCCTGAAGCAAAGGAACGCGGCGGTCCCTTGGCCCGTCACCGTCAGGCCCCGTTTGGAGATCCCGTTCTGGTCCCAGCCTCCGCCCCCGCCGGTGCCTTGGGGTGCGGACTTGCTTCCACCATCTTTCGCGGTCGCAGGCACCTGGTGCCCGGTCCTAGCCGATGCTCCGGCCTCCATCGACGTCGAGGCAGACGCCGGTGAGGAAGGCGGCGTCGTCGGAGGCGAGGTAGGCGACGGCGGCCGCCACGTCGGCCGGTTCGGCGAGCCGGCCGAGCGGAATCGTCTCCTGAAGGACTTCGCGTCCCGAGTCGTCCAGCCGCCGCCCTCCCGAGGGGCCCTTCATGAAGTCCGTGTCGGCGGCGACCGGATTCACCGCGTTGACGCGGATCCCGGACGAAGCGAGTTCCGCGGCCAGGCCGCGGGTCATCGTTATCACCGCTCCCTTCGTTGCGTTGTAGGCGGTGATCAGCGGCCGGGGGCGGACGGCACCGATCGAGGCGGTGTTCACGATGACGCCGCCTCCACGCTCGATCAGCCGGGGCACGCCGTGCACCGCGCCCAGGTAGACGCTCTTCGTGTTCACTTCGAAGACCCGGTCGTAGTCGGCTTCGGCGAGTTTCCAGAGCGGCCTCGCCCGGTGGCAGTAGCCCGCGTTGTTCACGAGGATGTCGATGCCGCCGAACACGCCGCAGACGCGTTCCATCAGGCACCGCAGGTCGTCGCCCTGGGAGACGTCGACCGTCTCGAAGAGAACCTGGGCGCCGCGCCCGGCGAGTTGGGCCGTCGTCCTTTTGCCCTTGCGTGAATCGATGTCCGCGAGCGCGACGGCCGCGCCTTCTTCGGCGAGTCTTCGCGCGATGGCGCGGCCGAAACCGCCGGCGGCGCCGGTCACGACGGCGACCTTGCCGGCGAAGCGGGTACCGCCGCGCGCGATGTCGTTCTTGCTGTCCGAGTCGTTCATGGTGAGTATCCCCTCAGGTTTCGGGCGGCTACGCTACCCGGGTTCGGCGCCGAGAGAGGCGGGTTGATGGAAGAGCGAGCAGCACTCAAGCGGCGTGTCGTCGTGGTCGGCGCCGGCAACGCGGCGCTTTGCGCCGCCCTCGCGGCCCGGGAGGAAGGCGCGTCGGTGACCGTGCTGGAGCGCGCGCCGCGGGCCGAACGCGGTGGAAACAGCCGCTTCACGATGGCGGCGATGCGCTTTGTCTACGACGGCCTCGACGATCTCCGCGAGGTGGCCGCCGCTCTGAGCGAGGAGGACGTCGAGGCCAGCGACTTCGGAACGTACCCGGCGCGGCGCTTCATCGAGGATCTCGAACGGACCGGCGGCGGTCAGGCGAACCCGGAACTGGTCGAGACTCTGGTGGGGGAGAGCCGGCGGACGCTGCGCTGGATGCGCGGCCGGGGGGTCGAGTTCGTTCCCCTCTACGCGGGTCAGGCGTTCGAGGTCGACGGCAAGCGACGTTTCTGGGGCGGTCTGACGCTGCAGGCACGGGGAGGCGGCCCCGGGCTGGTGGCGGCTCTCGAGCGGGCGGCGGAGAAGGCGGGCATCTCGACGCGCTACGGATGCCGGGCGGTCGGCCTGCGGCTGGAGGAAGGCGCCGTGTGCGGCGTCGAGGTCGAGGAGGCGTCCGGTCGGAGGATCCTGGAGGCCGACGGCGTGGTCCTCGCCAGCGGCGGCTTCGAGGCGAACGGCGACTGGCGGCGCCGCCACCTCGGCGAAGGCTGGGAGGAGGCCAAGGTTCGGGGCAGCCGCTTCAACACGGGCGATGGCATCCGCATGGCCCTCGAAGCGGGCGCCGGACGGGCCGGGCAGTGGTCCGGCTGCCACGCTGTGGCCTGGGACCTGAACGCGCCGGAGGTCGGCAACCTCGAGGTTCGTCACCGCTACCAGAAGCACAGCTATCCGCTCGGCATCGTCGTCAACGCGAGGGGAGAGCGGTTTCTCGACGAGGGCGCCGACTTCCGGAACTACACCTACGCCAGGTACGGCCGCGAGGTGCTGGAGCAGCCGGGCCGCTTCGCCTGGCAGGTGTTCGACGCGCAGGTGGCTCACCTGCTGCGGGACGAGTATCGGAAGGCGCACGCGACGCGGGTCGAGGCGGACTCGCTGCCGGAACTCGCCGCGCGACTCGGCGGCGTGGACGCCCCGGCGTTCCTGCGGACGGTCGGCGAGTTCAACGCCGCGGTGCGTCGGGAAGTGCGTTTCGACCCCAGCGTCCGCGATGGCCGCGCGACCCGCGGTCTCGCCCTGAACAAGTCGAACTGGGCCAACGCGCTCGAGGCGCCGCCGTTCGAAGCCTTCGCCGTGACCTGCGGCATCACGTTCACCTTCGGGGGCCTTTCGGTCGATCGCCGCGCCAGGGTGCTCGACGACGATGGACGGCCGATCCCGCGTCTGTTCGCGGCGGGCGAACTCGTCGGCGGCCTGTTCTACGACAACTATCCGGGAGGCTCCGGACTGACCGCGGGCGCGGTGTTCGGCCGCCTGGCCGGCAGGGGGGCGGGCCGTCTCGATGCCTGAGTCTTCAGCCGACGGCAGCGTTCGCCTCGGGAGCGTGCAGATCCACGGCCCCAAGGGCCGTGTGCGGTATCTCGAGGTGACTACGGCGAGACTTCAGCTCGGGTTGGCGGCCTCGATCCTCGTTTGCGCCCTCGTCGTCAACGCCGTGCTGGTCGCGCCGACCGTGGCGCGTTCCCAGTTCTCGAGGGCCGAACAGGTCGAGGTGTTCGAGGAACATCGGCGACTGGCGGCCCGTTTCGAAGCTCTGGCGGAACGCTACTCGGAGGTTCGCCAGTTGGCGTCGGAGCTGGACAGTCGACTGTGCAAGATCGTCCTGGCGTACGGCGTCGGGGCGCCTGCGAACGAAGGGTGCGGCGAGGCGGTCGAGGTCCTGGAGGAACCCGCGCTGACCCTGCGGCAGGGCCAGGTGGTGCTGATCGAGTCA
Organism: Thermoanaerobaculia bacterium; assembly: GCA_022826745.1. Taxonomy (GTDB): domain Bacteria; phylum Acidobacteriota; class Thermoanaerobaculia; order Multivoradales; family Multivoraceae; genus Multivorans. The sequence goes on from JAJDUI010000006.1 coordinate 159,567, forward strand.
GGCGTCGAGGAAGACGTGGAGCGCGTGACCGGGCGCATCGAGGGCCGCTTGCAGGCGGCGCTGGAGGTTGAGCAGGCCGACCCCGACCTCGTCGAGCTGACGCCGTCCGCGGTTCCGCTCCGGGGCGACGACTTCGTTCTCGTCGCTCCGTTCGGACAGACGCGGAATCGGGTCACGGGCGACGACGAGTTTCACCACGGCATCGATCTCGCGGCTTCCGCCGGCGCTCCGGTCCTGGCCACGGCGGCCGGTCGGGTGACCTATGCGGGGCGGGGCGCCGCTCTGGGCCGTGCCTGGATTCGCTACGGGCGCATCGTCGGAATTCGGCATGGAGACCGGTTCATCACCCTGTTCGGACATCTGGAAACGACGGAAGTCCGGGCAGGCGAAGCGGTCAGCCGGGGACAGCGCATCGGCACGGTCGGGGCGACGGGATGGAGCGTGGAGCCGAACCTCCACTACCGCGTGCTGCGCCGGCGCGTCGATGGCGGCTACGACGCCGTCGATCCCCGCATCCACATACTGGACTACCGCTGGAACGAGGAGCGCTTCATCGCCTCCGACCGGACGCCGGCGGATCCTCTGACGCTCCCGGCAACGTTGCGGAGATAGAACAGGAGAACTTGTTCATGGGTTATCAGGCAGTCATCTTCGACCTGGGTGGAGTCGTCTTCGGCTCCCCGTTGCACGCCATCCGGCGCTACGAACAGGCGAACGGGATCGAGGAGAACTTCGTCAACCGCCTGGTCGTGGCGGCCGGGCCGGGAGGATCCTGGCAGCGAATGGAGCGCGGCGAGCTGGTCATGGGGCCGGGGTTCTTCGCCGCCTTCGACGACGACGTAAGGGCGGCCGATCCCTCGGTGGCCGAGCGTTTCTCGGCCGAAGAGATGATGGCGGCGATCGCCGAGGAGTCGAAGCCCAGGCCGCAGATGATCGACGCCCTGCGGCGCCTGCGCGCCAGCGGCTACACGGTGGCGGCGCTGACGAACAACTGGGTCAGCGAAGAGGAACGGGAACCCGCGAGCGCCGAGGAGGCCGCGATGCGCGCCGAGGTACGCGAACTCTTCGATGACTACGTCGAATCGAGCGTCGTCGGCCTGCGCAAGCCGGATCCGGAGATCTACCGCCTGGCCTGTGGCCGGCTCGGGATCGAACCACGCGAGGCGGTGTTCCTGGACGACATCGGGTCGAACCTGAAGAGCGCCCGGGCGCTCGGCATGACCACGATCAAGGTCGACGATCCGGACGACGCCCTCGCCGAGCTATGGCGGACGCTGGCTACTCCGGCAGGGTGAACGCGAGATCGACCATGGCGGTCAGGCCGTCGAGGAGCGTGACTCCGGAGCGTTGGCTGCCGAGGCGTTCGTGCCAGGCTTCGATCGTGTAGGTGCCGGCGGGGAGTCCTGGTATCTCGAAAGAGCCGTCCGGTTCGGTGACGGCGAAGTAGGGGTGGTTGAAGACGGCGACGTAGCTCGACATCCACGGGTGGACGTCGCACTTGATCCGAAAAGCGGGCTCCTCGTCCGTGAACGAGAAGGTGGCCTGCTTGATGGCCGCCGGCATGGCCCGGTTGAAGGGGCGGTTGACCTCGGACAGCGAGTGGACGTTGTGGAGCAGCTCGTCCGAGTTCAGCACCTTGAGGTCCTGGCCCACCATGATGCCGGCGACGCGGGGCGTGTAGCGGCAGCCCTGCTGATCGATGACGGGCGGCTCCGCAGGCGGGTAGGGCCCTTCCGGAAGGTTGTCGGCGACGTAGACGAGGACGTTGGCCAGGCCGGCCTGATCGTCGACCACGAGAAGCTCGGGGTACACCGGTTCGCTGTGCTTGGCCGCGCAGGCGGGGTCGGCATCCATGCTGAGCGGCCGGAGTTCCGGCACGTCGCCGTCGAAGCGGACGGAACCGGCGATCGTGCTCGTCCCCAGGGGTTCGGCGGGCGGGGCTTCAGCCGCTGGCGCTGCGCCGCCGGTCCCGTCGGGCGCGGCGTCGCCGCAGCCGGCGAGTGCGAGGAAGGGCAGGATGAGAACCGCCGCGAGAGCCGGGCGAAGCGATGGAGTCAGTGGACAGGTCATGCGTCCATTCTACGGGTCATTCGGGGCGGTTCGGCGCGTTTCCTTGACCCGGATAGGGGCCGGTGTTAGCTTCCGCGCGATTCGTGGCCCGGCTTGGCCCCCTGAGGGCAACCGCCGCCCTACTTCTTCGCCCTCGATGGCACAGAGTCAGGACAATACGCACGAGCCCGTCGCCGGACGTGCGCCGCTGATCGTCGGCGGCTACGACTTCCGTTCCCTGACGGAAGCGGTCGCGGTGCCGGTCGAGCGCAAGACGCCGATCGGCTGGTGGTTCTTCTTCCTGCCGTCGCTGGCGATGCTGGGCCTGTTCGGGGTTTCGATCGGCTGGCTGTTCTGGGAGGGCACCGGCATCTGGGGCCTGAACAACCCGGTCAACTGGGGCTTCGCGATCGTCAACTTCGTCTTCTGGGTCGGCATCGGCCACGCCGGCACGCTGATCTCCGCCATCCTCTTCCTGTTCCGGCAGAAGTGGCGGACGTCGATCAACCGCGCCGCGGAGGCGATGACGATCTTCGCGGTCATGTGCGCCCTGGTGTTTCCCGGCATCCACGTCGGCCGTGTGTGGGTCGCCTACTGGATGTTCCCGCTGCCGAACCAGATGGACATGTGGCCGAACTTCCGCAGTCCGCTGATCTGGGACGTGTTCGCGGTGTCGATCTACGGCACGGTGTCCCTGATGTTCTGGTACGTGGGCCTGATCCCGGACCTCGCGACGATTCGCGACCGGGCCAAGACCAGGATCCGCAAGATCGCCTACGGCATCTTCGCGCTGGGCTGGCGCGGCTCGCACCGCAACTGGCTCCACTACGAGCGGGCCTACCTGATGCTCGCCGGGCTGGCGACTCCGCTGGTCCTCTCGGTCCACTCCGTCGTGTCGATGGACTTCGCCACCGCCCAGTTGCCCGGCTGGCACACGACGATCTTCCCGCCCTACTTCGTCGCCGGCGCCATCTTCTCCGGCTTCGCGATGGTCATGACCCTGATGCTGATCTGCCGGGTCCTGTTCAGGATGGAGGACATCATCACGATGCGCCACCTCGAGAACATGGCCAAGATCATGCTGCTCACGGGCTGCATGGTCGGCTACGCGTACGGCATCGAGATGTTCATCGCCTGGTACAGCGGCAACCCCTACGAGCAGTTCGCCTTCGCCAACCGGGCGCTGGGCCCCTACGCCTGGGCCTACTGGATCATGGTGAGCTGCAATGTGATCACGCCGCAGTTGTTCTGGTTCAAGAAGATGCGCAACCACATCGGCTGGCTGTTCATCTCGTCGATCCTGATCAACATCGGCATGTGGTTCGAGCGCTTCGTGATCGTCACTTCGTCGCTCCACCGCGACTTCCTGCCCGCGAACTGGGACTACTACCAGGCCACCTTCTGGGACTTCGCGTCGCTGATCGGCAGCTTCGGCCTGTTCTTCACGATGTTCTGCCTGTTCGCCCGCTTCCTGCCGATGGTGGCCACGGCGGAGGTCAAGACCGTGCTGCCAGAGGCGGATCCGCACCAGGGCGAGGAACTGGTGCGCGTGGTGCCCGCCGGGTCGGGGGTGGAGCCCTCGCCGCAGGCGGCGCCGGCCGGTGGGGGAGGCGCCTGACATGGGCCTGATGACCCTGGACGTGCCGGAAGCGACGGCGGGTTACAGCCACTACGGCGTGCTTGCCCGCTTCGAGACCGCCAAGGCGCTCTACCGTGCCTGTGAGGCGGTTCGCGACGCCGGGTACTCGAAGTGGGACGCGCTGACGCCGTTCCCGGTCCATGGACTCGAGAAGGCGATGGGGTTGAAGCCGTCCAAGCTGCCGTTTCTCGTGCTGGCGACGGGGCTTTCCGGCGCCGGCCTGGGCTTCGCGCTGCAGAGCTGGGTCCACATCAAGGCCTACCCGCTGGTCATCAGCGGCAAGCCGCTGTTCACCTGGCCCGCGTTCGTACCGGTGACCTTCGAGCTCGGTGTGCTCGGGGCCGCGTTGGGGGCGGTGCTCGGGATGTTCGCCTTCAACAAGTTGCCGACGTACCACCATCCGCTGTTCCGGTCGGAGAACTTCACCCGGGTCACGGACGACGGGCTGTTCATCGCCATCGAGGCCTGGGATCCCAAGTACGACGACCGGGACACCGCGGAGTTCCTGAGCGGGCTCGGGGCGGTGGAGGTGGAGCACGTGCCGATCGACGATCCGGCGGAAGAGGGTGACGGGGGAGGCGCCGCCTGATGGCTCACGGGCCTCGCATCGTTCGTCTGGACCAGTTGGTCATCCGGCCGGGAAGCGGCTGGGCGCGCCTGCCTCTGATCGCGGGTGCGGTCGGCCTCGTCTTTACCGTCGTGTCGATCGTGCTGGCGACGGGCTCCAAGGAGAGCACGAAGCAGTTCTTCCACTCCTGGCTCGTGGCCGTCGTCTTCTTCCTCTGCATCGGCCTCGGCTGCCTGTTCTTCGTGTTGATCCACCACGCGACGAAGGCCGGCTGGGGCGTCGTGGTGCGCCGCCTGGCCGAGAACCTGGCGTGCACGGTGCCGGTGCTGGCGGTCCTCTTCATTCCGGTCGTGGCGCTGGGCATGTACGACCTGTTCCACTGGACCCACGCCGACGCGGTGGCGCATGACCGCTTGCTGCAGGTCAAGGAGCCGTGGCTCAACGAGACCGGTTTCTGGATTCGGACGGTGATCTACTTCGTCGTCTGGAGCGGGTTGGCCCTCTACTTCCGCAACACGTCGCGGCGGCAGGATGAGAGCGGAGACGAAGCGCTCTCCCACCGAATGGCGCGATTCAGTCCCGTTGCCGTCGCCCTGTTCGCGGTGACGCTGACCTTCGCCGGTTTCGACTGGCTGATGTCGCTGGAGCCGCATTGGTACTCGACGATGTTCGGCGTCTACTTCTTCGCCGGCACGGTCGTCTCGGCGTTCGCGGCGCTGACCGTCTTCACGCTGGCGTTCGAACGGTCGGGCCACTTCCGGGGCGTGGTCACCGGCGAGCACTTCCACGATCTCGGCAAGCTGCTGTTCGCCTTCACCGTGTTCTGGGCCTACATCGCTTTCAGCCAGTTCTTCCTCATCTGGTACGCGAACATCCCCGAGGAGACGAACTGGTTCCTCAGCCGGCTGGACGGCACGGACCTCAATCCGGCGAGCTGGCGGCCGGCGACCCTGCTGCTGGCCATCGGCCACTTCGCCGTCCCGTTCTTCTTCCTCATGCCCCGGACGATCAAGCGCAACCGCACCCTGCTGCTGATCGGGGCCGTCTGGATGCTGGCCATCCACCTCTGGGACGTGTTCTGGCTGGTCATGCCGAACCTGCACCGGGAGATGACGTTCAGCCTGCTGGACGTGACCTCCCTGCTTGGCGTCGGCGGCGTGTTCCTGGCCACCGCGGGCTGGCTCCTGGGCCGCGGCTCGCTGGTGCCGTCCCGGGATCCGCGGCTCGTCGAGTCCCTGGCCTTCGAGAACATCTGAGGCCGAGAACATCCGAAGCACTCGGGGCCGCACGTCCGTCAGCCGTTCGTCTTGTTCCACCCGCCGGTCCTTGCTACGCTGCGCAGCGTTCCGGGACCTCTTGCAACACTCTCCCTGTCAAGGAGCATCGACATGATTCCGAAGCAGACGATCCGCGTCTGTGCCGTTCTTCTCGCCTTCGCCCTGGCTTCCTCTTCGGTTGCGCTCGGCGGCACGATTGTCGGCAAGGTCACCTACGAAGGCCGTACGCCCCCGCAGCGTCCGATGAGGATGGACGCGGACCCGAAGTGCGCCGAGAAGCACAGCGGCACGGTTCTCGACCAGACCTTCATGATCGGGGATGGCGGCGCCTTCGCCAACGTCTTCCTCGTGATCACCGAGGGCCTCGAAGGGAAGTCCTTCGACACGCCTTCGCAGCCCGTGGTCATGGACCAGAACGGCTGCATCTACACGCCGCGCGTCATGGGCATCCAGGTCGGGCAGCAGTTCAAGGTGAAGAACTCGGACGGCCTGCTGCACAACGTCCACTCGCTGTCCAAGGACAACCCTCCGTTCAACCGGGCGATGCCGGCCAGCGTGACCGAGGCCGACTACAGCTTCGACAAGACGGAGCGCTTCCGAATCAAGTGCGACGTTCATCCCTGGATGACTTCCTGGGTGACGGTCGTCGACCACCCCTTCTACGCGGTGTCGGGCGCCGACGGCTCCTTCCGCATCGAGAACGTACCGGCCGGCACCTACACGATCGAGGCCCGGCATGAGTTCGAGAGGTTCAAGATCTACTCCGAGACCGTCGAGGTCGGCGACAGCGGCACCGTGACGGCGAACTTCGTGTTCAAGCCGGAGTAGACGAGGAACCTCAGCAAGTAGCCAGAAAGGAGCGGCGTCCATGGCGGAGCCCGTTCACGCTTCACCTGCACACGACGAGCATCATCACGACCAGAGTTTCTGGCGGAAGTACATCTTCTCGACCGATCACAAGGTGATCGGCGTCCAGTACTCGGTCACGGGTCTGGCGTTTCTCTTCTTCGGGTTCGTCCTGATGATGGTGATGCGCTGGAATCTCGCCTACCCGGGCGAGCCGATCCCCTTCATCGGTTCGCTCCTCGGCGAGAACCGGGCGCCCGGCGGCATCATGCTGCCGGACTTCTACAACGAGCTCGGCGCGATGCACGGCACGATCATGGTGTTCCTCGGCGTCGTGCCGCTGGCGGTCGGCGGCTTCGGCAACTTCGTCATGCCGCTGCAGCTCGGCGCCCCGGACATGGCCTTCCCGCGGATCAACATGATCAGCTACTGGTGCCTGTTCCTGGGCGGCGTCACGATGTTCGCCAGCTTCTTCCTGCCGAATGGCGCCGCGGGCAACGGCTGGACCTCCTACTCGCCCCTCGCCGACATTGCGCTGAACGGCCAGACCGCCTGGCTGATCGGGATGATCTTCCTGATCACGTCGTCTCTGCTGGGCGCCGTCAACTTCATCACCACGGCGATCCAGCTCCGCGCGCCGGGGATGACCTGGATGCGCCTGCCGTTCTTCTGCTGGGCGCAGATCGTGACCGCCTTCCTCCTGCTGCTGGCCTTCCCGCCGCTCGAGGCCGCGGGCGTGCTGCAGTTGATGGACCGGGTCGCGAACACCAGCTTCTTCATCCCGGAGGGTCTGGTCGTAGGCGGCGAGGTGCTCGAACGGAGCGGAGGCGGCAGTCCGCTGCTCTGGCAGCACCTGTTCTGGTTCCTGGCCCACCCCGAGGTCTACGTCCTCATCCTGCCGGCGATGGGGATCGTCGCCGAGGTGATCGCGAACAACAGCCGGAAGCCGCTCTGGGGCTACCGCTCGATGGTCTACTCGCTGATCTTCCTCGGCTTCATGAGCTTCATCGTCTGGGCGCACCACATGTTCATCACGGGCATGGGCTCGGTGATGTCCACCTTCTTCCAGACGACGACGATGATCATCTCGATCCCGTCGGTCATCATCCTGAGCGCGCTGTTCATCTCGCTATGGGGCGGTTCCATCCGCTACAACACGCCGATGCTGTTCGCGCTCGGCTTCCTGCCGATGTTCGGCATCGGAGGGCTGACCGGGCTACCGCTCGGTCTCTCGGCGGCCGACATCCCGCTCCACGACACGTACTACGTGATCGGCCACTTCCACTACGTCGTGGCGCCCGGAACCCTGTTCGCGCTGTTCGCCGGTGTCTACTACTGGTTCCCCAAGGTGACGGGGCGCAAGATGAACGAGTTCCTGGGCCAACTCCACTTCTGGCCGTCGCTCGTCTTCATGAACGGGGTCTTCTTCCCGATGATGATCCAGGGCCTGAACGGCGTTTCGCGACGGCTCGCGGACGGCGGCATCAGCTACGACTTCGCTGGCGAGGTCGCGGGTCTCAACCGGATGATGTCGGTTTCGGCCTGGTGCCTGGCGCTGGCCCAGATTCCGTTCATCATCAACTTCTTCATGAGCATCCGCAACGGCGAGAAGGCCGGCCGCAACCCCTGGAACTCGACGACCGTCGAGTGGCTGGCGCCGTCGCCGGCGCCGCACGGGAACTTCGATCAGGAGATCGTGGTCACGCGTGGACCGTACGAGTACAGCGTCCCCGGTAGCGACAAGGACTACGTCCCACAGGCCGAACCGGCCTCAACCTGACCGTTCGAGGACCCCAAAGAGATGGAAATCCCCTACACGGTAGAGGCCCACCCCGAAACCGGCCTCAACAACGGCAAGATCGGCATCTGGCTGTTCCTGACCTCGGAGGTCATGCTGTTCGGGGCGCTGTTCGCCACGTTCATCATGCTGCGCATCGGGTCGGACGGCAACTGGGCCGCGATGCAGGCGGAAGCGGAGCTCAACATTCCGCTGGCGACGCTCAATACCGCCGTGCTGATCGCCTCCAGTCTGACGATGGTCATGGCCTGGGCGTCGCTGATGCGCGGGCAGTTGGGGCGGTTCAAGCTGTTCGGCTGGGCGACCGTCGGCTGCGGCGGCATCTTCCTGGTGATCAAGTACTTCGAGTACACGGCGAAGTTCGAGCACCACCACTACCCCGAGTCGAACACCTTCCTCGCCATCTACTTCGCCATGACCGGGCTCCACGCCCTGCACGTGATCGGCGGCATGGCCTGGAATGCCTACTTCACCGGGCCGGGATCGAAGCTGTTCCACACGAACCGGCAGTGGCTGACCGACCGGGTCGAGCACTCGGGTCTGTTCTGGCACTTCGTCGACCTGGTCTGGATCTTCCTCTTCCCCGTCTTCTACCTGCTGTAGCGGGCGTTTCTCCGCCCTTGACCCCGGTTACCCTGGAGCGAGTCGCATCCCATGAGTGAACACGTCGATATCGACAAGCAGGTCCGCATCTACTTCCTGGTGTTCGGCGCCCTGATGGTCGGCACTGCCGCCACGGTAGGCGCGTACTATCTGGAGGTCTCGGTGCCGGTGGCCCTGACCATCGGTCTGTTCATCGCCAGCGTCAAGGCGTCCCTGGTCGCCTGCTTCTTCATGCACCTGATCGACGAGAAGAAGATCATCTACTGGACGCTGGCGCTGACCGTGGCCTTCTTCATCGCTCTGATGGCGCTGCCGCTCCTGACCTCGGTGGCGGACCAGGTCGGGGAGTTCGCGGAAGTCGAGGCGCACGAACCTCACTGACTGCGTTGCTGATCCAGCCATGAACCTGAAGGTCATCCACATCGTCTTCGTCGGCAGCGCCATCCTCCTCGCGCTGTTCTTCGGCGGGTGGTGTCTGGCGCAGGGCAGCGCGTACGCTGTCGGCGCCGTCCTGTCCTTCGCGGCCGCGGCGGCACTCGTCTGGTACGGCATCTGGTTCTGGCGCAAGATCACGACCCCCGAGGAGGAGTGGGCTCGCCGCCGGAAGCTGTTCCACACCGTTCCCCTGCTGGCCGGATTCTGGCTCTTCGGCTCCGACCGTGCCGCCTGGGCCTGTTCGGTCTGCTACGGCGCCGCCGAGGGCACGATGATCGATGCGGCCCGTGCCGGCGTCTGGTTCCTGCTGGCGGCGGTCTTCGTGCTGCAGGGCGCCTTCGTTCTCTTCTTTCTCTATCTCCGGCGCCGCGCGCGCCGCCTTCGGACCGACCCGGTGCCGCCCTGGTGGAGCACCGTTGAGGAGCCTGTCAAGTCATGATGGATGCCATGTTCCCGGCCGCGGCGTCGGAGCACGCCGGCCGGATCGACAACATGATCGACGCGGTGCACTACCTGATGCTCGCGCTCTTCATCGTCTGGGCCGCGTTCTTCGTGTACGTGCTGATGCGCTTCCGCGCCAGCCGCAACCCGAAGGCGGACTACGTCGGCGTCAAGAGCAAGATGAGCACCTACGGCGAGGTCGCCGTCGCGATCGCGGAGGGGATTCTCCTGCTCGGCTTCTCGATCCCGATGTGGGCGGAGCGTGTCGACGAAGTGCCGCCGGAGTCTGAATCGACTGTGGTGCGGGTCGTGGCGCAACAGTTCGCCTGGAACGTCTGGTATCCCGGCGCCGATGGCGAGTTCGGCGCGCAGGACCTGTCACTGATCGACGAAGCGACGAATCCGATCGGCCTCGATCGTGACGATCCGGCCGGCGCGGACGACATCTGGACGGTGAACCAGTTGCATCTCCCGGTCGACAAGGCGGCGATCATCCACCTGTCGTCCAAGGACGTGATCCACAGCTTCAATCTGCCGAACATGCGGATCAAGCAGGACACGATCCCGGGCATCTCGATTCCGGTCTGGTTCGTGCCCACCAAGACGACGGCCCAGATTCGCGAGCAGACCGGCAACCCGGACTACGTCTACGAGATCGCCTGCGCCCAGCTTTGCGGCAACAGCCACTACTCGATGCGCGGCTTCCTGACCGTGCACACCGAGGAGGAGTTCCAGGTCTGGCTCGACGAGGAAGCGTCCTACCTCACCGGCAGCGACGACGACTTCTTCGACTTCTAGCCTCAGAGAGCGCCGCCGCGGTCGCGGGTGTACGCTCTGAGGCATGACCGCGCCGACACCCCTCTGGGGACGCCGCGAACTGCTGAAGGCGGCCTGGCTCGGGCCTGCCGCCGCGGCCGCCGCGGTTAGCGCCCGGGCCGCTGCCGGGCAGGAACCCGACGACGCCGAGGCTGCTGGCCAGCCGGACGAAGCGGCGCTCGAGGCGTACCGCGCCGGTTTCGCCGCGCCGGCACTCGAGCGCGTGCGAATCGGATTCGTCGGCGTCGGTCTCCAGGGCGGCAGCCATGTGCGCAACTTCCTGCGCATCGACGGCGTCGACGTCGTCGCGATCTGCGACATCGACGAGCCCCGCGCCGAGGAGGTGGCCTCGTGGGTCGTCGACGCGGACAACGAGCCGCCGGAGCTCTACACGCGAGGGGATACCGACTTCAAACGCCTGTGCGAGCGCGACGACATCGACCTCGTGTTCAACGCGACTCCCTGGCGGTGGCACGTTCCGGTCTGCGTCGAAGCGATGGAGACGGGGAAGCACACGGCGGTCGAGGTGCCGGCCGCGATCACGCTCGAGGGCTGCTGGCGCCTCGTCGAGACCGCCGAACGCACCGCGCGGCACTGCGTGATGATGGAGAACTGCAACTACGGCCGCAGCGAGATGATGGTCCTCAACATGGTGCGTCAGGGTCTGCTGGGCGATCTTCTCCACGGTGAGGCCGCCTACATCCACGACCTGCGGTCGATCAAGTTCTCGGACGCGAACGAGGGACTCTGGCGCCTCCAGCACTCGGTCGAACGGAACGCGAACCTCTATCCGACCCACGGACTCGGACCGGTGGCCCAGTGCATGGACATCAACCGGGGCGACTGCTTCGACTACCTCGTCTCGCTGTCGAGCCCGGCGAAGGGGCTGGCGCTCTATGCGAAGGAGCGCTTCGGCGACGACGATCCGCGCGCCGTGGTTCGCTACGCCCTGGGCGACATGAACTCGAGCCTGATCCGGACGCGGCGCGGGCGGAGCATCCTGCTGCAGCACGACACGACGACGCCCAGGCCTTACAGCCGGCTCAACCTCGTGCAGGGTACGCGCGGCGTGTTCGCGGGCTTCCCCGACCGCATCTTCATCGAAGGCGAGGCCGAGGGGCACGACTGGAGCGATGTCGAGCCCTACCGGGAGCGCTTCGAGCATCCGTTGTGGACGGAGCGGGCCGGCGATGCCGAGGGCGCCGGCCATGGCGGCATGGACTACCTCGAGGACTACCGGCTGATCCGCTGCCTCCTCGAGGGCACGCCGATGGACATGGACGTCTACGACGCGGCGGCGCTGTCGGCGCCCGTCGAACTGAGCGAACTCTCGGTGGCGCGGGGCAGCGAGCCGGTCGAGTTCCCGGACTTCACCCGCGGCGCGTACCGGACGCGGCCGCCCCTGGGGATCGTCGCCTGAGAGTCGCCTATCTTCTGCCCGGCGCCGCCCTCTATGGTGGCGTCAAGGTCGTCTTCCAGCATGCCCGGGCCTTGAAACGGTTGGGGGTCGAGGTCACGGTCCATTCGCCGGATCCCTGCCCGGACTGGTTCGACGGCGTACGCGCCTTCTACCGGCAGGTTCCGGCGCTCGAACCTCGTTCTTTACCTCGGGTCGAGGTGGCGGTCGGTACGCTGGCTCCGACGGTCGCTCCCGCGGTCGAGATCGCCGAGCGGCTGGCCTGCCACCTCTGCCAGGGGTACGAGCCGGGCCACGACACGCTCGAGCCGGCAGGGCGCGAGGCGATGCGGGCGGCCTACGATCTGCCCGCGTTGAAGCTGGTCGTCTCGCCGCACCTCGTGCGTACCCTCCGCGATCGGCACGGCGTCGAAGCGCGGTGGATACCCCAGCCCTTCGAGCCGGACCTGTTTCGGCCACCGGAACGGGAGCGCGCCGACGATGGCCGGCTGCGAGTCCTCGTCAGCGGGCACTGGGAACTGGAAGTCAAGGGAGTCGCCTGGTGCCTGCGCGCTCTGAGACCTCTCTTCGAGAGTACGGGCGGAGGGATCGAGATCGTGCGCCTGTCGCTCGACGCGGACGAGGAGGAGCTGGCCTTCTGGCCGGAGGCGGATCGCCGTCGGCACGTGGCGCCGGCGGACGTTCCCGCGCTGATCCAGGGCGTCGATCTCTGCGTCGGACCGTCGTCGCCTCTCGAGGGCTTCGGCCTGCTCGCACTCGAGGCGATGGGCTGCGCGCGTCCCTGCGTTCTGACGGACATCCCCTCACACCGGGACCTCGATCCGGAAGGCCGGGCCTCCATCAAGGTGCCGTTCGGTGACGGGGAGGCGCTTCGAGCCGCGGTGGAACGCTTGTGGCGAGACCGGAACCTGCGGCGGAGACTCGGCAGGGCGGGGCGCACGATCGCCGGGACCTATACGGAACGCCGCACCGGTGAAGCGCTCATGCAGGCCTTCGCCGCCGACCCGGCGGATCAACAGAAGATCGAGACGTAGAAGCCGGCCGTCGCCAGACTCTCGCGGTCAGGCGCCATGGAGTCGGGCAGTGCATCGATTCGCGCCGGCAGGGGAGTGACCTGGGCATCGATCCGGTAGTGGTCGAAGCCGGCCGCGCGCAGCCACTCCTCGAGAGTGCGGCGGGTGAAGAAGCGGACGTGGGTCGCGCATAGCAGACCCATCGGGATGTAGTCCCAGCGTCCGGCGATGAGGTCCTCCACGACCGAGTAGTGGCCTACATTGGGCACCGAGAAGACCATGCGTCCGCCGGGACGGAGCCAGCCGGCGGCGCGTTCGAGGAACGCCTGGCCGTCGGTCAGGTGCTCGAAGAGCTCGAAAGCGACGATCGCGTCGAACTTCTCTCCTGGTTCCACGGTCTGGACATCGCCGTGGATCACCCGGTCGAGCCGGCTCTCGGCTGCCGCGGCCGCTTCGGGATTCAGTTCGATTCCGACGGTGCGGCAGCCGAAGCGTTGCTTGATCAGGGCCGCGGTCGCCCCGCGGCCGCAGCCGATCTCCAGCACCGACGACTCGGACTCGAGATGCTCGGGAAGCAGGGGCAGGACGTCTGCGCGCTCTCCGCCGTAGTAGTCGATGAACTCGTAGCAGAGGCCGGCTCGCGGACCGGAAGGCCGCGCCCCCGACGCCCACCGCGCCGCGGCGGCCGGAGAAAGCAACACGGCTGGGCAGGTGTCCGGCTCGGGCGCTTCGGCGCCGGCGGCCGGGGCGTCGTCTGCCAGCCACCTGGACTCCGCCAGTTCGAAGTCGGCCAGGGTGAACAGGTCGTTGCTCGCCTCCGAACCGGTGGTCGTCAAGTCGGTGGCGTAGACCGCGCCAACGCCCGAGTCGGCTGCCAGCTCTTCGCGCATCCGGCGCAGTGAGGACCGGCCGATCAGGACGCGGTGCGATGACAGAACAAGCACTGCCTCGGCGTTGTCGGGCAGCTTCTCGGGCATTGACGCGACCGTGTCGACGCCGCCGAACGCGGCGCGTGCCTCACCGCCCAGCCAGCGGCGGAGGTACCACCACTCGGCCGAGGCCTCGGCCTCGGCGTCCCAGGGCAGGACCAGCAGGAGCATGAGGTGATCGTATGCGGGCCGAGGCCCTACGAGTCCCTCTTCTTCGCGATCACCGACGCGATGATGTGGAGGGGAATCGTCACGAACAGAGCCAGTGGCTGCACGACCAGTGCGGAGACGTGGAGGATGAGGAAGAGGCAGGTCATTTGCGGACGAAGCGCTGCTACAGGCGGGCCATGATCTCGTCGTGGAACTGCTGGATGACCCGTTCCTGGGTGGCGAGGGAGGGCAGCAGCATGAGCTGGTCCAGGCCGGCGTCGGAGAGGGTGCGAACCTGGGAACGTACCTCCTCGGCCGTACCGGCAAGGCAGGAGGCGCGGATGAGGGCGGGCGTGACGAACTTCTCTTCCTCCGGCAGGGAGTAGGTGCAGTGGCCGGCGTGGACGCGAAGGTGGCGTCCTCGCGCCGGAGTCCGCTCGACCAGGGCGCAGTACTCGTCCCACACCGGCCGCACGTGCGGAGGCGGTTCCCGGTCGAACTGCTGCTGCTGGTCGTAGAGGTAGTGCAGGCCCGAGAGCACGAAGGGGCCGCACTCCTCGATCACCCGCGGCGAGGTCAGATCCTCGCCGGGCTCGAGGATCACGGCCGTTGTGAGCGAGCAGGTGTAGAAGCCGTCGCGGTCGAAGCTCCGGCCGGCCGCCTCGGCGCCGCGGCGGCAGTTCTCGATCGCGCGGTCGAACAGCGAGGCGTTCGGCGGGATCGACATGACCAGGCCGTCGCCGACTTCGCCGGCCAGACCCTGGCTCTTCGGGCCGAAACCGGAGACGTACATCGGAATCCGCGGCTCCGTGGCGATGAAGCCCTGTTCTTCCATCAGGAAGCGCAGCGGCTCGGTTCGGCCGCGGAAGGTGAAGTCGACCTCCTGGCCGTCGAGCAGCGCCCGCACCACCCGCAGGTACTCGCCGAACTCGGCGACGCCGACCGGGCGGTGACCCATCAGCCGGAGCGCCGTGTTCCCGGCGCCGATGCCGAGGAAGGTGCGTCCGGGAGCGATCCGGTTGATCGTCGCGATGCTATGCGCCGTCACCGGCGCGATCCGCGTGCCGGTGATCGCGACGCCGGTCCCCAGCTTGATCCGACTCGTCCGCTCAGCCGCCAGCGCGAGCACGGCGTAGCAGTCCGACCAGATCATCTGGCTGTCCGCCACCCACGCATGGCCGTAGCCGAGGGCTTCCGCCTTCTCGATGTAGCCGATGTCGTCGATCTTGCTGGCGACGCAGATGCCGAAGTCCATGGGGGCGGCAGTGTACTCGCAGCGCACCGCGGCAGGGACGAAGCGCGCGCTAACATGCCGCCGGTACGTAAGCGGTTGCAGGGACGGCGGAGACGCATGAGTTCACGAATGGCCAGAGTTACGAGTTCATTTCTCTGTGTTTTCGGTCTGGTGCTAGTAGGCGGGGGAGTCGCCCACGCAGCCACGGCGCCGGACTTCGAGTCGGAAGTACTGCCGGTGCTGAAGAGCCGGTGCTTTGCCTGTCACGGACCGCTCAGACAGCGGGGGAACCTGCGGCTCGACTCGCGGCCGGCGATGTTGATCGGGGGCGGTCGGGGAGCGGCGATCGTGCCTGGAGATGCCGAGGCGAGTCTGCTCGTCGCGGCGATTCGGCGCGAGGACGAACTGGAGATGCCGCCGCCTCGAGCGCTCGAGGAGGCCGAGCAGGACCTGCTGGAGGCGTGGATCGAGGCGGGGGCGGAGTGGCCTCTGGCGCACGAGGAAGAGGTTGGAGGAGTCGGCGTCGCTGCGCGGGAGGTTCCGCCGGTGGAGCACGACTTCACGGGGCCGGGCGAGCCCCTTTCCTTCCATCGCGACGTGCGGCCGATCCTCTCGGATCACTGCTACGAGTGCCACGGTCCGGACGTGGCCGTGCGTCAGGCGGGGCTGCGCCTCGACCAGGCGGAGTCGGCGTTGGGCGTTCTGCCCTCGGGTCGCCGGGCGCTGGTGCCGGGCAGCCTGGACCAGAGCCAGTTGTTCCAGCGGATCGCGGCAGCCGAGGCCCTCGACCGGATGCCCCCTCCCCACGCGGCCTCGACGCTGTCCGACCGGGAGATCGAGACACTGGGCCGGTTCATCCTCCAGGGTGCCGAGTTCGAGGATCATTGGGCGTACCGGCCGCCGCGGCGGCCCGAACCGCCCGCGGTCGCGGACCGCGATTGGGCGCACGGCGAGATCGACCGCTTTGTCCTGGCCCGGCTGGAGAGCGAGGGCCTCGCTCCCGCGCCCGAGGCGTCCCGCCGCACGCTCGCGCGCCGTCTGTCGCTCGATCTGACCGGGCTGCCGCCGGCTCCGGCCGACGTCGACGCCTTCGTGGCCGACCCCTCGCCGGACGCCTACGAGCGTCTCGTGGGCCGGCTGCTCGCGTCCGAGCGCTACGGGGAGCACATGGCGCGCTCCTGGCTGGACGCGGCCCGCTACGCCGACACGAACGGCTACCACATCGACAACGAGCGGTTCATGTGGCGCTGGCGCGACTGGGTGATCGACGCCTTCAACGCGAACCAGCCGTTCGACGAGTTCACCGTCGACCAGCTTGCCGGCGACCTGCTGCCGGATCCGACGCCGGAGCAGTTGCTGGCGACCGGTTTCCACCGGAACCACATGATCAACTTCGAGGGCGGCGCGATCCCGGAGGAGTACCGGGTCCAGTACGTCTTCGACCGCACGGACACGACGGCCACGGTGTGGATGGGGCTGACCGCGGGTTGCGCCAAGTGCCACGACCACAAGTTCGATCCGATCAGCCAGCGCGAGTACTACCAGCTCGCGGCCTTCTTCAACACGGTCGACGAGGTCGGGCTCGACGGCAGCCAGGGCAACGCGGAGCCGAAGGTGCCGGCGCCGGACCCGGGCCAGCGGGCAGCGCTCGAGGAACTCAGGGCGGAACTCGGGCCGCTGGATGCGCTGCTCGACGACGTGAACGGGGACGCAGGCGCGGCCCAGGCCGCGTGGCAGGAAGAGTGGGACCGCCGGCTGACCGAAAGGTGGCGGCCGCTGGTTCCGGTCTCGCTCGAGTCGACCGCCGGCGCCCGGATGACCGTTCTCGACGACGGCTCGATCGAAGTGTCGGGCGACAACCCGGTGACCGACGTGTACGTGATCGAGGCGGAGACCGACCTCGACCGGGTCGCCGCGCTGCGCCTGGAGGCGCTTCGCGATCGATCCGACCCGTCGCTGGGGATCGGCCGAGCCGCGGACGGCAGCTTCGTGCTGACCGAGATCGAAGTGCTGGCGACTCCGCTGGCCGGCGGCCAGCCACGGGACGTGGCCTTCGTCGACGCCCATGCCGACTACGCGACGCCGTCCCTGGGTCCGGAACTGGCGGTGGACGGAGACCTGGAAACCGGCTTTGGCGCGGGCTACGTGACTCGGGCTACCGCCCGGACGGCGGTCTTCCGGGCCGCCCCGCCTGATGCCGGCGACGGCGGACGCCTCGAGCCGCCTCATTCCGGCGGCGCCCGGTTGCGGATCGTCCTGCGGCAGGAGTCGAGCTACCAGCACAAGACGATGCGCCGGTTCCGTCTCTCGGTCTCCGGAGCGCCCGGGGCGTTCCAAGCGCTGGAGCCCAAACTGCTGCCGCCGCCGTACGGCGGTCTCGCGGCGGCGTACCGCGACTTCGAGTACCTGGTCGGGCTGCCCGCGGATCAACGGACCGAGGAGCAGGCGACGACGCTTCGCCATCGGTTCCGTCGCGGCCACTGGTCTCCCTGGCGGCCGCACGAGGCCCGCTACGCCGAGCTCTCGGAGCGCCTTGCCGGGATCGAGGCCGCCGTACCGACGACGATGGTCATGCGCGAGATGGCCGAGCCGCGGCCCACCTTCCTGCTGCGCCGCGGCGAGTACGACCAGCAGACGGACGAAGTCGACGCGGTCGTCCCCGCGGTTCTGCCGCCGATCCCCGAAGACCTCCCGAAGAACCGGCTGGGCCTGGCGCGTTGGCTGGTGAGCGGCGACCACCCGCTCACCGCGCGGGTGACCGCGAACCGCATCTGGCAGAAGTTCTTCGGTCGCGGCCTGGTCGCGACCTCCGGCGACTTCGGTGCCCAGGGCGAGTGGCCGTCCCATCCCGAGCTGCTCGACTGGCTGGCGACCGAACTGGTCCGGCAGGACTGGGATCTGAAGGCGCTCCAGAAGACGATCGTGATGTCCTCGACCTACCGCCAGACTTCGAAGGCGACGCCGGCGCTGATCGAGCGCGACCCGGAGAACCGGCTGCTGGCGCGGGCGTCCCGCTTTCGCCTCGACGCCGAGGTGATTCGGGACGGTGCGCTGGCCGTCTCCGGCCTGCTGGTGGAGAAGCTGGGCGGCCCGAGCGTCAAGCCCTATCAGCCGCCCGGCCTTTGGCGGGAGATCGGCTACGAGAGCCGCGGTCGCTTCAGCGCCGGCATCTTCGAGCAGGACCACGGCGAGGCGCTCTACCGGCGCAGCCTGTACACGTTCTGGAAGCGCACGGTGCCGCCGCCGAACATGCTCGTTTTCGACGCGCCGAACCGGGAGACGTGCGTGGTGGAGCGCTCGCGGTCGAACACGCCGCTTCAGGCGCTGGTCCTGATGAACGACCCGCAGTTCGTCGAGGCGGCGCGCGTGCTGGCGGAAGACCTGCTCGCAGGGGGGGCCGAAACCGGCGACGCGGGCCTCGTCGACGGTCTCTTCCGGCGGGTGCTGGCCCGGCCGGCGTCGACCGTGGAGCGGCAGGCGGTGCTCGATCTCGTCGCCGATCTGAGACCCCGGTACGAACGGGACCCGGCGGCCGCCGACGCGTTGCTGAAGGTCGGCGAGCGGCCGGCCGGCGGTAAAGCCCCCGGTACGGAGCTGGCGGCCTGGAGCGTGGCCGCGAGCGCGGTGCTGAACCTTGACGAGGCGGTGACCAGACGATGAACGGAAAGAAGACCGACTCCTTCTGTAGCGCCCGCGGCCCGCGACCGGGCACGGATCCCCAGGCCGACTACGCGCTCGGCGTGAACCGGCGGCAGTTCTTCGGCCTGGCGAGCACGGGCATCGGCGTCGCGGCGCTCTCTTCGCTGCTCGATCCGGGGCCTTCGTGGGCTGTTCGCAACGATGCGTCGCGGGCGTTGGGAGCCCTTCAGGGCACTCACTTCCCGGCCAGGGCGAAGCGGGTGATCTACCTGTTCCAGTCCGGTGCGCCGTCCCAGCTCGACCTCTTCGACTACAAGCCGCGCCTGGCCGAGTGGCACGGCGAGGAGCTTCCGGCGTCGGTTCGGGGTGATCAGCGGGTGACGGGCATGACGGCCAACCAGACATCGTTCCCGATCACGGCGTCGATGTTCGAGTTCGCGCGGCACGGCGAGAGCGGCGCCTGGGTCAGCGAGCTGATGCCCCGGACGGCGGAAATCGTCGACAAGCTCTGCTTCCTCAAGGCGGTGAACACGGAGGCGATCAACCACGATCCAGGCATCACCTATCTGCAGACGGGACACCAGCAGCCGGGCCGACCGAGCCTGGGCGCCTGGCTGAGCTATGGCATCGGTTCCGAGAACAACGACCTGCCGGCCTTCATCGTGCTGATCTCCCAGGGCAGCGCCAGGCGCGAGTCCCAGGCGCTCTTTCAGCGGCTATGGGGCGCCGGCTTCCTGCCGTCGGAGCACCAGGGCGTCAACCTGCGGGCGGCGGAGGACCCGGTCCTCTACCTGTCCGACCCGCCGGGAATCGATCGTGGCATCCGGCGGCGGATGCTGGACGTCGTGGCCGAGCTCAACGAGCAGCACCACGAGGAGTTCGGCGACCCGGAGATCGCGGCCCGGATCGCCCAGTACGAGATGGCCTACCGGATGCAGGCATCGGTGCCCGAACTCGTCGACACGTCGGGCGAGCCCCAGAGCACCTTCGACCTCTACGGCGAGGACGCGCGCACCCCGGGGACCTACGCCGCGAACTGCCTGCTGGCGCGGCGGCTGGCGGAACGCGACGTACGCTTCATCCAGCTCTACCATCGCGGCTGGGACCAGCACGGCGATCTGCCGAGCGACATCCGCCTGCAGTGCGGCGACGTCGACCGGGCGTCGGCGGCCCTGGTCACGGACCTGGAGCAGCGGGGACTGCTGGAAGACACTCTCGTCGTCTGGGGCGGCGAGTTCGGCCGCACCGTGTACTGCCAGGGGACACTGGCCGAGGACAACTACGGCCGGGACCACCACGGCCGCTGCTACACGGTGTGGATGGCGGGAGCCGGCATCGAACCGGGCAAGACGCACGGCGAGACGGACGACCACTGCTACAACATCGTCTCGGGCGGCGTGCACATCCACGACCTGAACGCGACGATCCTCCACCAGCTCGGGATCGACCATGAGCGCCTCGTCTACCGCTACAGTGGTCGGGACTTCCGATTGACGGACGTCCATGGCCGGGTCGTGAAGGAGATCCTCGCGTAGCGGGGCCGGTCACCTGCCTTGCATCGCGTCGTGCCGGCGGCGTCCACGCTCAGAGGAGGAATCGAATGAACTGGGGTAGAGCAATCGGTGCCGGTCTGGCGGCTGGTTTCGTTCAGAACATCGCCAACTTCGTCATGCACGGCCTGGTGCTTGGCGGCATGTACCTGGATCAGCCCGCGTTCGTGCAGGAACCGGAGAACATGGCGATGCAGATCGTGTGGTTCCTGGTGATCGCGCTTGTCCTGGGCGTGGTGGCGAGTCTGCTGTTCGCGTCGAGCCGGCAGTCCTGGCAGCCGGGCGTGAAGGGCGGACTCCACTTCGGCGTGCTGCTGGGGGCGGTCGTCGGCTTTCAGCAGTTCTACCTGACGCTGGTGGTCAACGACTTCCCGTACCACGTCGCCTGGTTGTGGCTCGCGGTGGACGTCATCTCCTTCGGCATCGGCGGCATGGTGCTGGGCGCCGTCTACAAGCGGGCGGAGTAGCGCCGGCGGTCCAGGGCCTTCTGGGGACTGCCGCTACAATGCTCATGTCCCGAGCGCGGTCCTGGCGTTCCGCCTTGGGTCGGTCAGCGAAGAACCTGGTCACGCGTCGTCGACGCCCTCGCAAGAGGGGGCGGGGCCTCCACCACTAGCCGGAGGAAACGAATGAAGCCCCAGTTCGAGCCGCTCTTGTCACGATCGATCGTTCTCAAGGTAGTTCTCGCTGGCGTTGGACTGCTGTTCGTGGCGTCCGCTGCCGGCGCCCAGGTGTCCGGGGAGGTCGCCTACGTCTTCAATACGTACGCCTTCCTGGTCTGGGGCGCGTTCATCATGTGGATGTGCGCCGGCTTCACCATGCTCGAGGCGGGCTCCGTGCGGACGAAGAACGCCTCCGTCATCTGCATGAAGAACATCGGCCTGTACTCGATCGCGGGGATCGCGTACTACGCGATCGGCTACAACCTGATGTATGTCGATGTGAGCGGCTGGATCGGTTCGGTTTCGCTCTTCTTCGAAGCGTCGGCGGACGAGATGGCCTTCCTCGGCGGCGACGCCGACAAGGCGGCCGCCGTCGTTGGAAGCGGCTACTCCGAGATGTCGAGCTGGTTCTTCCAGATGACGTTCGTGGCCACGACGGCCTCGATCGTGTCGGGGGCTCTCGCCGAGCGGGTCAAGCTCTGGTCCTTCCTCATCTTCACGGCCGTGCTGACCGCGGTTCTGTACCCGATCGTCGGGGCCTGGACCTGGGGCGGCGGCTGGCTGGCCGAGCGCGGTTTCCAGGACTTCGCCGGTTCGACGATCGTCCACTCGACCGGTGGATGGGCGGCGCTGGCCGGCATCATCATGGTCGGCGCGAGGCGCGGCAAGTTCCGCGACGACGGCAGCGTCAAGGCAACGCCGCCTTCCAATGTGCCGATCGTCACGCTCGGGGTCTTCATCCTCTGGATGGGCTGGTTCGGGTTCAACGGCGGCTCGCAGCTTGCGCTGGGCGGCGCCAGCGATGCCACGGCGATGGGCAACCTGCTGATCAACACGAACCTCGGCGCCGCGGCTGGCGTCGTCGCGGCCCTCGTCCTGTCACGGCCGCTGCTGGGCCGGGTCGACCTCCTGGCCGTGCTCAACGGCGCTCTGGGCGGACTGGTCGGCGTGACCGCCGGGCCGGACCTGGTGGGCCACCACTGGGCGCTCTTGATCGGCGCCATCGGCGGCGTGGTCACGGTCGCCGGCATGAAGCTGCTCGAGCGGATGAAGCTGGACGACGTCGTCGGCGCCGTTCCGGTTCACCTGTTCGCCGG
This sequence comes from Thermoanaerobaculia bacterium, assembly GCA_022826745.1. Lineage (GTDB taxonomy): Bacteria > Acidobacteriota > Thermoanaerobaculia > Multivoradales > Multivoraceae > Multivorans. The sequence continues at coordinate 181,730 of JAJDUI010000006.1, forward strand.
CATCTGGGGCACCCTCGCCGTCTGCATCGCGGCCGGCGGCAGCTTCGTGCCGCAGGTCATCGGCATCGTCGTGATCGGCGTCTTCGTCTTCGGGGTTTCCCTGCTCGTGTGGTGGGTGCTCGAGAAGACGATCGGCGTCCGGGTTTCGCCGGAAGTCGAGGAACTCGGTCAGGACATGACCGAACTGGGCATCGAGTCCTACCCCGAGTTCATCCTGATGCCCGACGAGGACGACATGCAGGCGGCCAAGGCGGCGCAGGACCAGGCAAGGAGCTGAGTCGGCCGCCAGAGGCCGATGGTGTAGCTTCGCCAGGTGTTCGCCAGGACGGCCGGGCCGGGGATCGGAGCGCCGCTGCTCGTCGCGGCGTGGCTGGTCACGGCGTCGGCCGGCTGGGCGGAGTCGAACGAACCGAAGTTCCACGACGTCCACTTCCACCTGACGAACTACGTCCAGCGGGGCATCACGCTGAGCGAGTTCCTCGAGATCGCGACGAACGACGCCGGGCGCACGGCGGTGTTCGGCATCCCGCTGCAGCAGAAGTGGGACTACTTTGAGTCGGGCGACCGCGCGCCGGACTACTACCTGCACTCGGATTCGGCGCTGTACTACTACTCCTTCGTCGATGCGATCATCGCCGAGGAGTACCAGCAGTTGCCGCCCGAGGACCAGGCGCGCTTCGACCCGATGATCACGGGCTTCAACCCGACGGACATGTATGCCGCGGACCACATCCGCCGCGTGCTGGAGCACTACCCCGGCGTCTTCTCCGGCATCGGGGAGTTCTCGATCCACAAGGAGTTCGTGACCTCGAAGATCCTCGGCCATACCGCGAGTTTGCGGAATCCGGCGCTCGACCGCGTGCTCGACTTCGCCGCCGAAGTGGGCCTCGTGGTGATCTTCCACAACGACATCGACGTCGTGCTGCCCACGGAGGCGCACGAGCCGGTGCACCTGGAGCCCGTGCGGGAGTTCTTCCGGGCCCATCCCGACGTCACGATCATCTGGGCCCATACCGGCCTGGGCCGGTTCGTGGCGCCCGCCGCGGACCATGTGGAACTGCTCGACGCCCTGCTCTCCGACGAGACGTTCTCCCATGTGCACTGCGACCTGTCCTGGGACGAAGTGGCGAAGTACATCGTGCGCGACGAAGCCTCACTCGAAGCCTGGACCGCGCTGCTCGAACGCCATCCCGACCGTTTTCTGTTCGGGACGGATTCCGTTGCGCCGGGCGGCCGGGACAGCTACCTCAAAACGTGGCACGACTACGCGCCGCTCTGGGACAGGCTCGGCGAATCGACGCTACAGGCGATCACGATCGGCAACTACGAGCGCGTCTTCGACGAGGCGAACCGCAAGGTGCGGGCGTGGGAGGAGCGAATGCTGAAGAGGAGACCGGAATGAGTGCGAATCACGTTGCGACGGCTACGGAAACGGGCGCGCCGGCCTACGTGCCGCCCCTGCAGCTCACCAAGGGGCAGCCGCCGCCCGTGGCGGCGAACGGAGGCCTGTCCTACATGTCGTTCGACCGGGACGGGGATGCGGGAACCGCCGCGGCGACCGAGGCGACCTTCCGCCAGGTTGCCGAGGGGCACGAGAAGGCGTTCGCCGACATGCTGGACGACGCTCCTCCCGGGCCGATCGAGACGAAGTGGGGCCCCGGCTTTCGTCGCTACAGGGAGTGCCTCGAGTACATTCGGGCGAACAACATCGAAGCGCCTGAAGGCGGTCTCGCGCTGCCGCTGCGCTACTCCGTCCGCGAGGAGCCGTCGTACTCGATCGTCTCGTCCAACGCCCTCTGGCGGGACCCGGCGCGACGGGCCGACGCGGAGGCGCTGCGCCGGTACGAACGGGACATCGCGCGGGGATGCCTGTACTTCCCCCACGTGATGCGCGACGCGCGACGAATCGAGGAGGTCTACCCGGGGCTCAAGCCCGACAGCGCCGAGTGCATGGACCGGCTTGGCCTCTCGCTGGGGCACTGCGAGTCGACGTGCGAGAACTTCTACGACGCGGCGGAGGTGGAGCGCGTGTTCTACCCGGAGGTGGAGAAGCTCCTGCTCGAGTTCTTCCCGGACGCGACGGACGCCTTCGTGTACAACCACGACGTGTTCGACAAGGACTATCAGGGAGACCGCACCGAGGACCAGGACAACAAGAACCCCGGCGTGAATGCCAACTACGCAAACCTCGTGCACAACGATCTGAACGACAACAGCGGCCGCGTACGCTGCCGCGAGCTGCTCACCAGGAACCTGCGGAACTTCGGCCGCGAGCAGCACTACACCGAAGAGCAGGCGGACGCGAAGATGTCGAGGCGCTTCATGTCGATCAATCTCGCCAAGCCGATGGAGACCGTGCGCCAGAATCCCTTCGTTCTCTGCGCCTGGCCTTCTTTCGCCGACCAGCCGTACATCACGAACTACCGGATCTACGACGACCGCGTCGGCGAGACCACCCGCTTCACCTACCGCCCGCACCACGAGTGGTACTGGTTTCCCCAGCAGACGCCCACCGAGGTCTCGATGCTCAAGTGCTACGACTCGGTCACCGATGGCTCCGTCTCGCGCTGGTCCTTCCACACTGCCTGCATCGACCCGACCGCGCCCGACGATGCGCCCTGCCGGAGGAACGTCGTGGTGCGCTCGTACGTGTTTTTCTAGAGAGCTTCGCGACAGAAACGACACGAAGTGAGTTGCCGTCCGTGCGCTCTCTGACGGGCGAACGGACTGCGTCACCGGTGTCCACGCGGATGTCGGCGGCGGCCTCTCGGAAGGCGTGCTGCTCTGGATATGGTCGAAGGCCTGGTCGGCTGGCCTTGCCTTCCGGCTCTCGATCGTCGAGCTGCTGAAGCCGCTTTCTCGCACGCCTAGAATCTCAGAAAACTCACGCCAGCACCGCAATAATCGCGCAACTATCGCGTTACTGTGATACACGACTTGCGTGAAGCTTGCTGGCTGCATTGTGTGCCTTCTGGCGTTGACCGCTTCAGCAGCAGCGGCGGATCAGGGTCCGGACTACACGGACTGCGTGCCGTCGTCGCCGCAACTGACGTTCGAGCCCGGATACGCGGTGAGCATGTGCTTCGAGTACGAACGGGGCGGCGAGTGGGTCCAGGCGGACGCGGCCGACTTCGGGCTCGGCTCGCGACGGTCGGGCCTGCTCTGGTTCTTCGAGGCGGACAATGCCGAGGTGCTGGTCAAGGTGCTGGACGGGTGTGCCGTCAACGGCCATCGCTGGGTGTTCGCCGCGCCGGTGACGACGCTCGCCTTCAACTTGTGGGTCGAGGAGACGGCGACCGGAAACTCGTGGGTACACCGGAACCCGCGCGGCGGCCGGACCGCGACGACAGAGAGCGATCTGACGGCCTTCCCGTGCGGTCCGGCGGCGGCTTCAGCCGCCCCGGAGCGCGCCGGCGCCTCGTTGCCGCGGCCGACGACCGACATCGCGCAGACCGGCGCCGGGGGAACCCCGGACTGCGAACCCGAGCCCGTGACGACCCTCGCCGGCTTCACGGTCAGCATGTGCGTCGAACACGAGAGGGACGGCGAAGTGGTGGTGACGCGGGCGCGGGACTATGGCCTGAACTCCCGGCAGTCCGCCCTCCTGTACTTCTTCGAGCGCGACAACGCGGAGGTGCTGGTCAAGGTGCTGGACGGGTGCGCCCTCAACGGCCACCGCTGGGTGTTCGTCGCGCCGGTGACCACCCTCGCGTTCAACCTGTCGATCGACCCGCCCGGCGGCGGCGCGTCCTGGACGCATACGAACAGCCTCGACCGGACCGCGTCGGCCAGAAGCGACCTCGAGGCGTTTGACTGTGCCGACGACGAGCAGCCGGGAGGCCCCGACTCTCTCGCTGGCCAGGTCGTGGGCTACCGGGGCGCCTGGTCGGACGTCGAGGCGATTCTGACCGCGAAGGGCGTCCTCCGGGTCGCGACCCCCAACGCCTTCGGCCGCTTCCGGTTCGACAACCTGGCTGCCGGCGAGTACGCCGTCAAGGTGTACGCGAACGGCCATCGCGCGACGCCTGCACGCCTGATCGACGTTCCCTACGACGGCCGCATGGAGTTGTTCGACCTGACGCCGATTCCCACGGACCCGTTCGTCTTCCACTGGGAAGAGGACCAGAGCACCGCGGGCACCGAGTACTCGGCGGCCGTCAACCGGCCGCACGTGATCGAGTTCGAGGGCGAGGCGGTCACTGTGGCCGACAACTCGTCGGCGAACGTCCTGGCCCACGACTACAACATGCTGCTGGTGGATTCCGACGAGGCTTCGTGGTCGCAGGAGCACGCCTGGCGGCTGTTGACGACGATGCGTTCCATACCGCAGGAGACGAGGGATCCGTACGACGCTCAGTCGCTGGCCGCTTCGCAGTGGCTGCTGACGCCCAGGCACCTGGAGGGCGACATCGAGGTGAGGACGGACGGGCCTTCCCCGGTCGTCCTGATCTCCGAGGCCGCCTTCGTGAACGCGAATCCCCGCGTGGCGACCGTCGACGGCAAGCGGGGAATCTGGTTCTCGAAGCGACTGCACCACGCCCTGGTGCGGTACGTGACGGATGATGGCCGCGACGTCGAGGCCTACGAGAGGATCTTCGAGGAACGCTACGGCGTCACGACGGAGCCACACGACTACGCCGCCCTGACGCAGTGGACCACCGGCGAGGGCGCCGGCCGTTTCCAGCCGTTCCACGCGGAGGAGATCGTCACGCTGCTCAACATGTTCGAGGAGTTCCCGAGCGGCATGCACAAGACGCCGGGTCTCACTCACCTCGTTCGGCGGCTCGATGGCACGCCTCATCCCCTGTACCCGGGAGCACCGGCCGTAGCCTGGCCGGACGCCGGCTACATCGAGTTCATGGACGTTGCCTTCCTGTCGAGCGCCATCGACGGCATCCACCGCCTGATCATTCACGAGAAGGCGCACTTCCTCTGGGCACACGTCTTCGACCAACGGACCCGCGAGGACTGGATCGAACTCGGCGGCTGGTACGAGGACCCCACGCAGCCGTCGGGCTGGTCCACGACCAAGACGACGGAGTTCGCCTCCGCGTACGCCCACCTGCTTAACCCGAACGAGGACATGGCCGAGTCCATCGCCTACTTCATCATCACGCCGGACAAGCTGAGGTCCCGGTCTGTCGCCAAGTACGAGTTCGTGCGGGACCGGATCATGCAGGGGAACCTGTATCTCTCCCGGATCCGGGAGGACCTGACCTTCCAGGTGTACAACCTGTTTCCGGACTACGTGTTCCCGGGCAAGGTCCGCCGCGTCGACATCAGCGTGACGGGCGGAGCCGAGCAGGACAAGGAGTTCCGCATCGAGATCGAGCTGCATGCGCTCGACCGGGATCTGGAGGGCGCCGCCTCAGCGTTCTCCCGAGTGTTCAGCAGTGCCGGTACGTACTTCGATCTGTGGCTCCACCCCGTGGACGGGCAGGGCAGGAGAATCGAGCTGGGCACCGTTCTCGTGGGCACGCAGAAGCTGAGCAGGTACAGCAAGGCGGGGTACTGGCGTCCGGGCCAACTCAAGATCAGCGACCGGGTCGGCAACAAGCGCTTCCAGAGAGGCGACGACTTCGGATGGAAGCTCTATCTCGACAACTTCCTCGAGGACTGGACGCCGCCGGAGTACGTTCCCCGGACCGCCCGTCTCGACAGGGGCCCGGAAAGGGTCGTGGAAGGCCGCGTCGTCCAGTCGATCGAAGCGACCTGGGAGGTGAGTGAGAACAACCTCATGCGGGAGGGCTGGCCCTGCCATGCATCCATCAACGACGAGATTCTCTCGACGTATGCGCTGGGTGAGTATGGGCCTTTCGAGTCCGCCGGGAACCTGTGCCGGGCGCGCTTTCTCATGCCGGATTACATGCCGTCTTCGACGTACTCCCTGAACTACGTCACGATGGTCGATCGGGCCAGAAACTGGGGTGGCGCCAGGTTCACCAGCGAGCCCGGGGACGAGGAGCCTCAACGGATTCGGCTCCGTACGGCCAACCCCGACACGGAACCGCCCGAGCTCGACCTGAACAGGATGAGTATCGACGCGGAACCCACGAATCCTGAACAACCGAACGGCGAGACGATCGTCAGGTTCAGCTTTCGTGTGCGCGACGACATCTCGGGCTACATGAGCGGGAGAATCTACATACTCGATCCACAGGGGATAAGCCACCTCGTCTACGTGCCCTATGCGGACCGCGACCTTGTCTTTCCGCGGGGCGATCCCACCAGGTGGGAGGAGCTCACCGTCGTGCATGTCCTGCCGCCCGGCTCGGCGCCGGGAACCTGGGGCGTTTCGAACTTATGGCTCGTCGACCGGGCCCACAACTTCGTTCACCACGACTTCACCGAAGTGATCCACTTCACGGTGGAGTGAGGCGGCGGGTCGGCAGATGGGAGCGAGAACGGACTGCTTCAGTCGTTTCTTCCTGAGGATGCACGTCGTCAGGCTCTCCGGCGTCGTCGTGTGGGTGCTCGCGTTGAGCGGTCCGGCGGCAGCGGCGGATCAAGGTACGGACTCCCTCACTGGTCAGGTGGTCGGCTATCGGGGCGTCTGGCAGGACGTCGAGGTGATGCTGACCGCGAAGGGGGTCCTCCGCGTCGCGACTCCGGACTCCCTCGGCCACTTCCGCTTCGACGGCCTCGCGGCCGGCACGTACGCCGTCAAGGTCTACGCGGAAGGTCACCGCGCGACGCCGGCTCGCATGGTCGACGTCCCGCAGTGGGGCGACCGTCTGGACCCGTTCGATCTGACGCCGATTCCCGCGGACCCGTTCGTCTTCCACTGGGAAGAGGACCAGAGCACTGCGGGCACCGAGTACTCGGCGGCCGTCAACCGGCCGCACGTGATCGAGTTCGAGGGCGAGACGGTCACGTTGGCCGACAACTCGTCGGCCAACGTCCTGGCTCACGACTACAACATGCTGCTGGTGGATTCCGACGAGGCTTCGTGGTCGCAGGAGCACGCCTGGCGGCTGTTGACGACGATGCGTTCCATTCCGCAGGAGACGAGGGATCCGTACGGCGCTCAGTCGCTGGCCGCTTCGCAGTGGCTGCTGACGCCCAGGTACCTGGAGGGCGACATCGAGCTGAGGACGGACGGGCCTTCTCCCGTCGTCCTGGTTTCCGAGGCTGCCTTCGTGAACGCGACTCCGCGGATAGCGACGGTGGACGGCAGGCGGGGAGTCTGGTTCTCGAAGCGGCTGCACCACGCCCTGGTGCGCTACGTGACGGACAACGGCCGCGACGTCGACGCGTACGAGAGGATCTTCGAGGAACGCTATGGCGTCACGACGGAGATACGCGACTACGCCGCCCTGACGCAATGGACCACCGGCGAGGGCGCCGGCCGTTTCCAGCGCTTCCACGCGGAGGAGATCATCACGCTGCTCAACATGCTCGAGGAGTTTCCGAGCGGCATGCACACGACGCCGGGCCTTACTCACCTCGTTCGGCGCCTCGACGGCACGCCCAATCCCCTGAGCCCATTGGCCCCGGCCATCGCCTGGACTCAAGCGGGCTACATCGAGTTCATGGACATCGCCTTCCTGTCGAGCGCCATCGACGGCATCCACCGCCTGATCATTCACGAGAAGGCCCACTTTCTCTGGGCTCACGTCTTCGACCAGCGGACCCGCGACGATTGGGCCCGGCTCGGCGGCTGGTACGAGGACCCCGGGCAGCCGTCGGGCTGGTCCACGACCAGCACGACGGAGTTCGTCTCCGCGTACGCGCACCTAAGTAACCCGAACGAGGACATGGCCGAGTCCATCGCCTACTTCATCATCACGCCGGACAAGCTGAGGTCCCGATCGGTCGCCAAGTACGAGTTCGTGCGGGACCGGATCATGCAGGGAGACCTGTATCTCTCCCGGTTCCGGGAGGACTTGACCTTCCAGGTGTACAACCTGTTTCCGGACTACGTGTTCCCGGGCAGGGTCCGCCGCGTCGACATCACGGTGACGGGTGGAGCCGAGCAGGACAAGGAGATCCGCGTCGAGATCGAGTTGCATGCGCTCGACCGGGATCTGGAGGGCGCCGCATGGGCGGGCACCCGAGTTTTCAGCAGTGTCGGTACGTTCTTCGACCTGACGCTCTTCCCCGTGGACGGGAACGGCAGGAGGATCGAGCAGGGGACGGTACTCGTCGGCACGATCAGGCTGAGCCGGTACAGCAAGGCGGGGTACTGGGTTCCGGGGCAACTCAAGCTGGGCGACAGGGTCGGCAACGAGCGCTACCAGAGAGGCGACGACTTCGGATGGAAGCTCTACATCGACAACCCCCTCGAGGACTGGACGCCGCCGGAGTACGTTCCCGCGACCGCCCGTCTCGACAGGGGCCCGGAAGGGGTTGTGGAAGGCCGCGTCGTCCAGTCGATCGAAGCGAGCTGGGAGGTGAGCGAGGACAACCTGATGCGGGAGAGCTGGCCCTGCCACGCATCCATCAACGACGAGATTCTCTCGACGTACGCGCTGGGAGAGTACGGGCGTTTCGAGCCCGACGGGAACCTGTGCCGGGTGCGCTTTCTCATGCCGGACTACAGGCCGTCTTCGACGTACTCCCTGAACTTCGTCGACATGGTCGATCGGGCCAGCAACTGGGGTGCCGCCTGGTTCACCAGTGAGCCCGGGGACGAGGATCCTCAACGGATCCGGGTGCGTACGGCCAACCCGGACACGGAACCGCCCGAGCTCGACCTGAACAGGATGAGCATCGACGCGGAACCCACGAATCCTGAACAACCGAACGGCGAGACGATCGTCAGGTTCACTTTTCGCGTGCGCGACAACATCTCGGGCTACATGAGTGGGGCGGTCGTCTTTCTCGATCCACAGGGGATAGAGCACTTCGTCTACGTGCGCTATGCGGACCGCCACCTCCTCTTTCCGCGGGGCGATCCCACCAGGTGGGAGGAGCTCACGGTCGTGCATGTCCTGCCTCCCGGATCGGCACCGGGAACCTGGGGCGTTTCCAACCTGCGGCTCGCCGACCGGGCCCAGAACTTCGTGCATCACGATTTCACGGAAGTGATCCACTTCACGGTGGAGTGAGGCGGCGGGGCCGACAGGCGGGGGCCCGGAGCGTGGATCGAATGCACCTGGTCGATTCGCGACGACGCCTGAGCGCGGCCGAGGAGCGGGCGTAGCGCCCGCGTGTCAACGACTCGTTGACCTGGTCAACACGGCTGCGCACGGTTTCTCGCGCGAAACCGGCCGCCGGTTTCTCGCATTCCCCAAGTCAGGAAGCTCCGGGTGGCGTCGCGTCTACTTCGGCTGCAACTCCGACAACCGCAGCGTCTGGCGCAGCAGGCGCCGGTTCGCGACGCTCCGGACCTCGACCCGGACCTCGGGGTCGGCGGCGGTCCAGTCGACCTCGATGTAGCCGAAGCCCGGCTCGCGCGTGGCCTGGCCGACGCGGTGCCGGTTCGGGCCGATCCCGGCCGTCTCGCGGCGGTTGAGCGGACCGGACGTGAAGTCCCATAGCGGATAGGGCGCCTCGCCGTCGAGGCGCGAGACGTCGGCCCAGGGAGTGTCGCCGCTCAGCAGCAGGACGCCGGTCGCGCCGGTGTCCCGGACCAGGTCGATCAGCCGCCGGCGCTCGTTCGGCATGTTCGCCCAGCTTTCCCGGCCGGTGAACTCCATGACGAAGGGGATGCTGGTGGCGATCAGGCGCAGGTCGGCCGGTTGCCGAAGCTGCTCTTCGAGCCAGCGCCACTGCTCCTCGCTCAGCATTCGGGCGCGCTCGTGGTCGTTCGCCAGGTAGGGGCCCATGCCCAGGAGTTCCCGCCTCCGGGCTTCGTCGGGCGATACGCGCCAGAGCGGCCCGCGACCGTACCGGGTATCCAGCAGGATGACCTGAAGGCGCCGACCCGGCGGCCCGAAGCGTTGGGAAGTGTAGACACCTTGCTGTTGCCGTCGCGGCGATCCGCTGGGTTCATTCCAGAAGTCCAGGAAGACCTCTTGCGACTCGGCCCGCTTGCCGAAGTCGGCGCCGCCGTCCTCGCGGCCGAAGTCCAGGTCGTTCCAGGTTGCCAGGAAGCGGCTCTGCCGGCGCAGCTCGGCGAACCCCGGCTTCGTCGTCAGCTTGTCGTACTGCAGGCGGAGTTGCTGCATGTCTTCCGTACCGGCCAGGACGCTGTTGCCGAGCATCAACGTGAGCTGGGGCCTGAGCGCGAGCACGGTGTCCCAGACCGGCTGCGCCCGGTCCTGGTCGGCGCTGGAACCGAAGGCGATGCGGCTGATGACCTCCCGGGTCAATGTGTCGGCGGCCCGGCGACGCCGGTGGAGGGACCAGACGTAGGCCGTCAGTGCATCGACGTCGCCTTCGTCGAGTTCCATACCGCCGAGCGGCCACATCTCGTACTTGCCGCCAAACCGGCGGCCCGCGCCGTGGCGGAAGCCGGTTTCGATCGCGTTGCGCACGGCGGCAAGCGATCCGTCGCCGTGAAGCCACTCTTCGTCGGTCAGGTCCGGTCCGCGGCGGTTCCCCTGGCCTTCCCAGTGGTGGCACACCGGGCACGTGCCGCCGCGGTAGATCACCGCGCCCCGTTCGACCGCCGCCGGGTCGGCGGCGCCGAGGGCGGGTCCGGCCGCCCAGGCGAGGACGACGACGAAGAGGACGCCGAGACGGAGAAACCGGCGCCGGCGGCGCCGGACACCTGACCCGATGCACGGCATGCGCGGGAATGTAGCGCACGAGCGGGCCGGGTCGCCTCGCGGCGTCGCGCCGCAGATCGGGAGATCACCAGGGCGGGTTCACAAGGGGGAGTTCGGGGTATCGTTTCGCCCCGATGTGTGGGAGGTTCAAAGTACCCGCATGGGGCTATGAGGCGCACAACGGCCCGGCGGTCTGGGGGCAACTCGACCCGGTGTACCAGGTGTGTTCCCTGGGAGGGGAGCAGTCGCCGATCGACTTGAGTTGCGCCCGTCGCGAGGAGCTCGTGCCCGTCGGCTTCGACTACCGGTCGTCGCCGGCAACCGTCGAGAACACCGGGCATTCGATCCAGGTCAACCCGGCTTCCGGCAACGGCATCGTTGTCGACGGAGTGCGATACGAGCTGGAGCAGTTCCACTTTCACCACGCCGCCGAGCACACGGTCGAGGGTGTTCGCCTGCCGCTGGAAATGCACTTCGTGCACCGGAGCGAAGGCGGCGCGCTGGCCGTGGTCGGGGTCCTGTTCCACGAGGGACCGGAGAACCGGGCCCTGGCGACGTTCTGGGACCCTCTGCCCGCCGAGGCCGGGCCGCCGCGCGCCGTTCCGGAGGCGGTCGACGTGCCGGCCCTGTTGCCTGAGCGCCGCACGACCTGGCGGTACCGCGGTTCGCTCACCACGCCGCCGTGTACGGAAGGCGTCGCCTGGATCGTCCTGACCGAGACACTGACGCTGTCGGCCGGCCAGATCGAGGCCTTCGCGGCGATCTTCCCGAACAACTACCGGCCGGTGCAGCCGCTGGGCGATCGCGTACTCGTTCGCGGATGAGGCCGCGGGCCGCTAGTTTGCGGCCCGCACCAGCCGCAGCATGGCGTCGCTGACCGCGTAGGAGAACCGCGGGTCGTTGATGTTCGCGTCGACCTCGGTGACGGGCACCGCCCGCCGCAGGTTCTCGCGCAGGGCATGGAACAGCGCGTCGTCGGCCGCCGGGTCGTGGAACGGTCCGCCGGGGGCCGAGAGCGTGGATACGCCGCCCAGCGGCAGGTAGACCTCGACCGGGCCGGTGGAGGCGTTCAGCTTGGCGGCGAGGACCTGGCCGAGCTCGGCGGACTCTTCGCGCGACGTGCGCATCAGGGTCATGTTGTCGCTCTGGCGGTGGAAGGTGCGGCCCTCGAACTCGCGCGGAACGGTGTCCCGGGCGAAGAAGCTGACCATGTCGAGGCAGCCGGGCACGACGATGGCGGGCGTGCCGCTCCTCGCCGCCGCCTCCAGTCGCGAAGGGCCGGCGGTGCGCACGCCGCCGACCAGTTCATCCGCGCACTCCGTGGTCGTCAGGTCGAGGACGCCGCGCACGAAGCCGGCCTCGATCAGACTCTCCATCGTGCGGCCGCCGGCGCCCGTGGCCTGGAAGACGAGTACCTCGAGTCCCTCCGTCTCCAGTTGGCGCCGGCAAGCATCCACGCAGGAGGTGGCGCTCCTGAACGTCGAGGCCGCGATCAGGGGACGGTCGTCGCCGCCTTCGATCTCGACCCGGGCCATGGCGCAGATTGCCGCGGCGGCGCGGCTCAGGACCTGCCGGCTGACCCGGTTGATGCCGTCGATGTCGACGATCGACGGCACCATGACGATGTCCTTGACGCCGACGTAGCCGGAGGCGTCTCCGCCGGCCATGGTCGACACCATGACCTTGGGTACGCCCAGAGGCAGGGCGCGCATCGCGGTCGTCGCCATCGCCGTGCCGGCGCGGCCGCCCAGACCGACGATCGCGTCGAAGCTCTCCCGCCGGTAGCTGCGCCGGACGACCTCCTCGGCGCCGGCGGACATGGCCGCGATCGCGCGCTTACGATCGGCCGCCTGCGCGAGTTGCTCGACCTTCTCGCCGCCTGCGCAGGCGACTTCGCGACGGCTCACGTCGGGGAACCAGCTTCCGTCGAGGGCGGGCTCGCCCAGCACGCCGAGGTCGATGACGAACGCCCGGCAGCCCCAGTCGCGGACGATGCGGTCCACGAGATAGGAGGCTTCGCCGCCCTTCGTGTCGAGGGTTGCCAGGACGGCGATCGTGCAGGGGGCCTGGGGCACAGCAGACCCATCCTACGGAGGGGAGGCTCTCGAAGACAAGATCCCGGCGTGTAGGATCGGCGACCGCCCGCGCCACGAGAACCCTTCATGAAGTACGCCGTCTCCCAGACTCTCGGCCTGGCACTGGCTCTTTGCCTGGCTCCTGCGCTCGGCGCCGGGGCGAACGCGCAGGAGTTGATGCCGGACCACGACGCCTCGCGCCGGGAGCGGCTCGACTACGCCGGGGAGCGCTTCCGCACGCCGGACGGATTCGCCGTGGAATCGGCGGCCGCGGCCGGCCTCTTCGGCTCGGTCGTCAACATGACCTTCGACGCCGCGGGCAGGCCGTTGCTGGCGCTTGAGGGCGAAGGACTGGTGCTGCTCGAGGACGGCGACGGCGACGGCCTGTACGACCGGCGCATCGACTTCGCTCCCCAGGTCGAGACGGCCCATGGCCTGTACGTCATGGGCCCGGGCGACCTGCTCGTCCACGCGAACGGCCGCGGCCGGCTGGCCGAAGCGGCGGGAGTCGAGGGCAGACGCGGGAGCGGCGGCTCGGTCGACGATACCGGCCTCTACCGGCTGCGCGACACGGACGGCGATGACCTCGTCGATGACGTCGAGCGGATCGCTCCAGCGAACGGCCGGATCCAGGAGCACGGACCGCACACGATCGCCCGCGGTCCCGACGGCGGCCTCTACGTCCTCTACGGCAACTACTCGTCGCCCGAAGTCGGCCTCGCGCCGACCTCGCCGCTGCGCGAGCTGCAGGAGGATCAACTCCTGCCGCCGATCCTCGACCCCCGGGGCCATGCGAACAGCCTGCGTGCGCCGGGGGGCACGATCTACCGCCTCGACCTGGATACCAACACCTGGGAGCGGCTCTCGGGAGGCCTGCGCAACCCCTTCGATCTGGCGATCGGCGCGGCGGGAGAGATCTTCGCCTACGAGGCGGACATGGAGTGGGACCGCGGACTGCCCTGGTTCCGGCCCACCCGGGTCGTCCACCTGATTCCGGCGGGCGACTACGGCTGGCGCACCGGCTCGGGCAAGATCGCCTTCCACGAGATCGACACGTTGCCCGGCGTGGTCGACCTCGGCCGCGGATCGCCGGTGGGCGTCGCCTTCTACCACCACCACGCCTACCCCGATCGCTACCAGGGCGCCTACTTCATGGGCGACTGGTCGCGGGGCCGGATCCGGGTCCTGTTCCCCGAGCGAGACGGCGCCACCTGGAGCGGGGAGGCCCACGACTTCGTCCTCGGCGAACCGCTGAACGTGACGGATCTCGATGTCGGACCGGACGGTTTCCTCTACTTCGCGACCGGCGGCCGCGGCACGTCGGGCGGTCTCTACCGGGTGAGCCATGAGCGAGCGGGCGAGGCGGTCGCGGCCACCGGCACGGAGGCCGCGGTACGCCAGCCGATGCCCCGCTCCGGCTGGGGCAGAGAGGCGATCCGGCGCGCTCGCGGCGAGGCGGGCGCGAACTGGGCGCCGGAGCTGTGGGCGATCGTTCGCGACGCTGGAGCAGAGCCGATCGACCGCATCCGCGCACTTGAACTGCTCCAGGTGCATGGCCCGCGACCGACGCTGGAGGAAGCGGCGGCGCTCCTCGACTCGGACGCGCCGCTGGTGCGGGCGGCCGCGGCAACCCTGCTAGGCGCGCAGCCGTTCGCCCAGGCGCAGGAACCCCTGCGCGGCGCGCTCGGCGACGCCGACCCGCTGGTCGCCCGGCGCGCGGCCGAAGCCCTCGTGCGCTCGGGCCTCGATCTGCGCGCCCGGGGCATCGAGGTCGCAACCTCCGATGCCCTCTACGGCCTGCTCGACCACGAGGATCGGTTTCTCCGCTACGCGGCCCGGGAGGCGATCCAGCGCATCCCTCATGGCTACTGGGTCGACCAGGCGTTCATGGCCTCTCCGGGGCAGCGGCCTCGCGGCTACTTCGAGGCGGCGCTGGCGATGATCTACAGCCTGGAACACAAGATCGAGTACAACTTCCTGACGGGCAGCCTGGTCCGTGTCGCCGGCGTCGAGCTCGACGTGGAAGCCGAGCTCGACTTCCTGCGCCTGGTCGAGATCGCCCTGATTCGCGACCCGGCTCCGGACGCTCCGGGGCGCGACGAGTTCCGGGCCGGCCTCGGTCAGGCGCTGGTCGATCGGTACCCGCACGCCGACGACCGGACGAACCGCCAGCTCGAGCGATTGCTCGCGTACCTGCAGCCGGACGGGGCCCTGGCGAAGATGGTCGATCGCCTGGAAGACGACCGGCCGCCGGAGGAGCGGATCCACACCGCCTACTGCCTGCGCACGATGGACGGCGGCTGGACGCCGGAACTGCGCGCCCGGGTCGTGGCCTGGTTCGACGACGCCCGGGAGTTCCGGGGCGCGGCCAGCATGGAGGGCTACGTCGACGCCATCTGGAGCGACGTCCTGGACCGGTTCCCGGATGAGGACCGGACGGCGGCCGAGGAGCGGCTCGAAAGCCTGAGGGCCGAGCGGGCGCGGCGTGCCGCCGCGCTGGTCACCGAAGTCGAGGGCGACCGCCGTGGGAGGAGCGACCTCGCCCAGATGAGCTTCGAGGAGCTGGCGGAGTACCTGGAGTACGACGTGATGGCCTACGAGCGCTACAACCCCGAGCAGGGCGAGCGGGTGTTCCACCGCGCGCGCTGCTCGGCCTGTCACGTCTTCGGCGACATCGGCCGCGGCGGCGGCCCGGACCTGTCGACCGTCATCAAGCGCTTCCGCCGCCGTGAAGTCCTGGAGTCGATCATGTTCCCGTCGCGGGTCATCTCGGACCAGTACCAGGCGGTCGACGTCGAACTCGACGACGGCAGCCTGCACAGCGGGATGGTGGTCGAGGACGCGGCCGAGCGGCTGACGCTGGTCAACGCCAACGGCGACCGCCTCGACCTGGACAAGGCGCGGCTTCGAAGCCGCGAACCCTCCACGCTCTCGATCATGCCGGAGGGCCTGCTCGACACGATGACCCTGAGTGACCTGGCCAGCCTGATCCGATTCCTGGACGAGGGGGCCGACGAGGCGCCCTAGTCCGGCGGCGCCAGGGGTTGGGAGTCGTCGCCGCGGATCGCCTCGAGTTCCGCGGTCAGCCGCTCCACGATGTCGGGCCGGTCGAGGTAGAGGTCGTTCGTCTCGGCCGGATCGGCGACGAGTTCGTAGAGTTGTCCGGCGGCGCCGCCGGGTTCAGGGGCGAGTTGCCGTGGTTGGGTGAAGCCGCCCGAACCGAGCCCTTCGATCAGCTTCCACTTCCGGGGGGCCTCCGGGCCGTCCAGGTCGTGGGAACGGATGGCGAACATCCCGCGCGAGCTGTGGTGAATCAGCGAGTTGCGGGGCGCCTGCGCGTCCTCTTCGCCGCGGAGCAGAGCTCCGAGATCGACGCTGTCCTCGGCGGCTCCATCGGGAACCTCGGCCTGCAGGATGGAGGTCACGGTGCGGAAGACGTCGACCAGGCCGGCCAGCTCTTCACGCACCGAACCGGCCGGAAAACGGCCCGGCCAGCGGGCCAGGAAGGGGACGCGGTGGCCGCCCTCGTGGATGTCGGCCTTCTGGCCCCGCAGCGATCCGTTCGCGCGGTGTCCGGTCTCCTCGATGTCCGCTTCGATCCAGTGGGCGCCGTTGTCGCTCGTGAACAGGACCAGGGTGTTCGAGGCGAGATCGAGCGAGTCGAGAGTGTCGAGCAGGCGGCCGACGCCGGCGTCGACCTGGGCGACGAAGTCGCCGTAGACGCCGGCGCCGCTCGCGCCTTCGAACTCCGGCAGCGGCATCCAGGGCGTGTGGGGCGAGGGCAGCGGCAGGTAGAGAAAGAACGGGCGGCCGTCCCCGGCTGCGGCTCGCTGCTCCAGGTAGCGTCCGGCGCGCTCGAACAGGGTCGGCGTGACCTGGAGGAAGTCGAAGCCCGGGGCGATGTCGCCGGCGCGCCAGTAGCCGCCTCCTCCGTACCGCCGCATTGAACTGTCCTCGACCGTTTCGGTCGCCGCCTCGAACACGCCCTCGTCCTCGATGTAGAGGTACGGCTCCATGTCGAGGGAGGCGGGGATCCCGAAGTAGTGCTCGAAGCCGGCGGTGACCGGCCCCGGGCGAAGCGGGGCGTCGTAGTCGGTCCGGCCGGGCTCCCCGTCGTCGGGAGCCGGATCGGCGCCGAGTCCGAGATGCCACTTGCCGATGCCGGCGGTGGCGTAGCCGAGGGACTGGAGGAACCCTGGCAGGGTGACGCGCTCCGGTTCGAGCAGGGCGGTGGATCGCCCGTTCAGCACGCCGCGCTTCAGCCTGGAGCGCCAGGCGTAGCGGCCGGCGAGGAGCGCGTAGCGGGTCGGCGTGCAGACCGACGACGGACTGTGGGCGTCCGTCAGCCGTACGCCCTCGTTCGCGAGCCGGTCGAGGTTGGGGGTCGGGATCCGTGATTCCGGGTTGTAGGCGCCGATGTCCCCGTAGCCAAGGTCATCGGCGAGGATCAGCAGGACGTTCGGCCGCTCGGGTTCCGGCACGTTGTCCGGTGCGGGCTCTGTCACGCAAGCCTGAAGCAGCACCGTGGCGATGGCTGCGCAGGTCGCGACGGCCAGCGGGCCTGGAAGCGTTCGGCGGCGCGTTGGTTGGTACAGTCTGCGACTCCCTTCCGCGCCGATCGTACCCGCCGTACCTTTCCATGCCTCCCAAGCCGCGCAAGAGGTCCCGGCGCTCACGACGGCCGGTCTGCCGCGGCGTCCGCGGCGCGACGACAGTCGAGGGCACGAACCGCGAGTTGATCCTCACCGCGACCGCGGAACTGCTCGAGCGGATGGTGCAGGCGAATGGCATCGAGCCGGAGGATGTCGCGAGCGCCATCTTCACGACTTCGCCGGATCTGACTGCGGAGTACCCGGCGCTGGCGGCCCGGCTGATGGGCTGGCGTGACACGGCTCTCCTGTGCGGGCACGAGATGGCGGTCCCGAGCGGGCTGGAACGTTGCGTGCGTATCCTGCTGCACTGGAACACAACGCTTCCCGCCTCGGACGTCGAGCACGTCTACATCCATGGCGCCTCGAATCTGCGGCCCGACCGCGAGGAACTCGACGAGCTGCGCCGGCAGATCGAGGCGCAGCAGGAGCGTTAGGCAGGAGCGGTCATAGCCGCCGCAGAATCAGCAGCCGGAAGTCCATCGCCTGGTCACCCGGGATCTCCAGCGCCCGCAGGAACAGGGTGCCACGGCCGGGTTGAAGGTCGATCTCGCCCAGGACCGTCGGCTGGAAGTCCTTCACGTAGGACTCGATGCGGGGAACGCGGTCGTCGTCCATGCCGATCAGCGGCGGGTCGTGCGCCTGGTCGATCCGGCCGCTTGTCGCCTGTTCGCCGAGCCGCAGTTCGATCAGCGCGCCGGCGTCGTCCTCGGCGCACGTGGTGTAGAGGACAACCTCGAAGCGGCCGCCGGCGAGCACTTCGACATCCCATGTGATCGCGTCGCCTGGGCTGGTCCAGTTCGTGAAGTAGGAGTCGTTCGGGTAGCGGCTCGAACGCTCGATGGCGCCGTGGGCAGTGCCGTCCCGAGCGGGGAGATGCGTGGACTCGTGTTCGGGATGGCCGATCGGAAACGGCCGGTCGTCCTCGTCCGGAAGCTCGGGCAGTACCTCTGCGATCCACCTGTTCCGGACGGCAGCGAGCCGGGCGGCCGCCTCGGGCCGCTCCGCGGCGAGATCCTTCCGCTGGCCGGGATCGGCGGCCATGTCGAACAGGCGGCCTTCGTGGTCGAGTCGGTACTGCTGACTACGGACGCTGGTGCTCCCGCGCCAGTGGTTCACGAGATGCCGGCCGGGCCATTCGCCGGCAGCCGTGGCTCCGGGCTCCAGCAGCGGCTTCAGGCTGAGGCCGTCGATGGGGCGGGAAGTCGCGTACGGGATGCCGGCGAGTTCGGCCAGAGTCGGCAGCAGGTCGATCGCGGCCGCGATGCGATCGACGACCGTGCCGGCTTCGATGGCGCGTGGCCAGCGGACGAAGAAGGGGGACCGGACGCCGCCTTCGTCCGTCGAACCCTTGCGACCCTTCATGCCGCCGTTCCAGCGCCAGCCGTTCGGGCCGTTGTCCGTCAGGTAGACGACGATCGTGTCGCGGGCGAGACCGAGCTCCGCGAGGCGCCCGGTCAGCCGTCCGACGTTCCAGTCGATGTTCTCGGTCATCGCCAGGGCGGCCCGGGTGTGATCGAGATGCTCTTTCCCGGGGTCGCGGTGGCGCCGGGGGAGGTCGTCGTCCTCGAATCGGGCCCACCAGCGATCAGGCACCTGCATCGGGCTGTGGGGTGTGTTGTAGGCAATCCAGACGAAGAAGGGCTCGGCGCGGTGGTCTTCGATGAACCGGATGGCGCGGTCGGTGAAGTCGTCGGTGACGTAGCCGTTGCCCCGGACGACGCGGCCGTTGTGGTCCAGGGGCGGGTCGAAGTAGTTCCCCCAGTGGCCCGAGGTGAAGCCGTAGAACTCGTCGAACCCCCGGGCGTTGGGATGGTAGGGGGGCTGCGAACCGTTGTGCCATTTGCCGAAGGCCGCGGTGGCGTAGCCGGCTGCATGGAAGACCTCGGCGATCGTCGTCTCGTCCAGGTCGAGCCGCTCTCCGCCCCGGGAGGTGGCGTAGACGCCGGTCCGCGGGTGGTAGCGGCCGGTCAGGACTTCGGCGCGTGTCGGCGAACAGACGGGGCTGACGAAGAACCCGGTAAAGGACGCGCCCTCTCGCGCCAGTGCGTCGAGGTTCGGCGTGCGGACGTTCGTGTTGCCGTGGACACTCAGGTCGCCCCAGCCCTGGTCGTCGGCGAGGAACAGGACGAGGTTGGGTCTGGAGTCCGGGACCGGCGCCGCGCACGAGACCGTGACGATGGCCGTTAACAGGATGGCCGCTCGCCGCATCCGTTCGTTCTATCCCAACCAACCCTAAACGTGACTAGAATGGTCATCTTTACTGTTACCTAGAGCTACGCGCTCCGAATAGAGCCGTTCACCGGAGGAACCATGACGCTGCGAATCAACGACGAAGCTCCCAACTTCACCGCCCAGACCACGGAGGGGGAGATCGACTTCCACGAGTGGATCGGCGATGGCTGGTGCGTTCTGTTCTCGCACCCCAAGGACTTCACGCCGGTCTGCACGACCGAACTGGGCACCGTTGCCGGCCTCAAGGGCGAGTTCGACCGCCGCAACTGCAAGGTGATCGGCATCAGCGTCGACGGCGTATCGGACCATCAGGCGTGGTCGAAGGACATCGAGGCGTCCCAGGGTCACGCCCTGAACTACCCGTTGATCGGCGACCCGACGCTCGACATCGTCAAGCAGTACGACATGCTGCCAGCCGACGCCGGCGACACCTCCGAGGGCCGGACGCCGATGGACAATGCGACCGCGCGCTCGGTCTTCGTGATCGGCCCGGACAAGCGGATCAAGGCGACGCTGACCTACCCGATGAGTACGGGCCGGAACTTCGCCGAGATCCTGCGTCTGGTGGACTCCGTCCAGTTGACGGCGAAGGAACAGGTGGCGACGCCGGCGAACTGGGAGCAGGGCGAGGACGTGATCATCCTGCCGGCGGTGTCGGACGAAGCGGCGCGGGCGAAGTATCCCCAGGGCTGGCAGCAGCCCCTGCCTTACATCCGGGTGGTGCCGCAGCCCTAAGGCGTAGTCAGTCCTCCGGCGAGTCGAACCCGGAGCCGCCGCGGCAGTCGGGCGACAGGCTCCGTTGCTCGTCACGCGCCTGCCACTCGGCCGGCGTCAACGCGTCGATGGCCAGAGCGTGGATCGGTCCGGCCAGTTCGTCGGCCAGGGCGCGGTGGATCACCCGGTGCCGCTGCAGCCGGTTCGTACCCTCGAAACGGCTGCTGACCACCACGACCCGGAAGTGGGTTTCGGCGTCCGAGGGCACGTTGTGCATCCGGCTTTCGTTCAGCACCTCCAGCCGTTCGGCGCCGGTGGCCTGCTCGAGCTTCCGGTGGATCGTCTGTTCGAGAAGCGTGCCGCGGGCGACGGCCTTTGCCGAGGCCCGGTTCGTGGCAAGCGGCTTTCCGAGAGTCGCCATGGGTGGATCATAGCGGCGTCTACTGCCGTGCTACGGTCGCTCGATGGCGGAGTCGACGGGCCGTTCACCCTGGTTCTACGCCATCCTGGGCTGCCTGGGCTGCCTCGGTCTCGTGGTCCTCGTGGTGGGCGGCCTGGCCTTCTTTGGCGTCCGTACGGCCCAGCAGGTGACCGCCGACAACCAGGATCCCGAGCGGCGCAGAAGCCGGGCCCTGGAAGTGCTGGGGGCGGAGCGGGAACCGGGTGGCTATCACGCCGCGGCGGTTGTTTCGATTCCCCTGTTCATGGAGATGGCGGTCTTCTCGGACCGGCCACCGGAAGACGGCTCCCCGGGGGGAGAGTTCGGGGAGGAGGGGTTCTTCTACCTTCGCGTGAGGGCAGGGGGCGACGATCTGCGGGCCTTCTTCGACGGCGAGATAAGTGAGTCGGTGACGTTTCGCGAGATGGGCCTGGAGTTGAACGTCGACGAGAACCTGGGCCGGGGCGACCTGGACCGGGGGGACTTCACCGGACGCTGGGCCACGTTCCGTGGCCATACCTTGTACGAGGCCGGGGAAGAAGTCGGAGACCTCGTGACGTTGATCGAGTTCGAGTGCGCCGAGGACGAGCGGATGCGGATGGGCGTCTGGTTCGGGCCTGCCGCGGAACCTGGTGATCAAGACACGAGTGCCGGGTCGGGATCTGGCGGTCTGGCGGCGGACGGCGAGTTGATCGAGGCATTCCTGGAACCGATTCACCCATGTGGCCGTTCCCTCTGAAACCGGTGTTGGCGGCCGCGACCGTCTGGTCCTGCCTGGGCGCGGCGGTGTGGGCGCAATCCGGAGCCGACTCGGCCAGCTACCGTCTCACGTTTCAGGGCGCCTGGACCCGCGCCGTCACGCCCGCCGGCGTTCCCGGCAGCGCCCACTTCTCACCCCTGATCGGCGCCGTTCACAACGACCGGGTGACCTTCTGGGAGCCGGGCAGCCGGGCCAGCCGCCAGGTGGAGCGGGTGGCGGAACTCGGGATCCAGCGGGACCTCAGAGCCCTTATGGAGAGGAGCCCCCACGTCTCCGAAGTGCTCGAGAGGGAGCCTCCGAGAAGCGGCACGGCTTCGGCCTCGATCGAGTTCGAGGTCACCGCGGAGTACCCCCTGG
Source organism: Thermoanaerobaculia bacterium (assembly GCA_022826745.1). Lineage (GTDB taxonomy): Bacteria > Acidobacteriota > Thermoanaerobaculia > Multivoradales > Multivoraceae > Multivorans. The sequence goes on from JAJDUI010000006.1 coordinate 203,614, forward strand.
TCACGCTGCTGACCATGATCGCTCCCAGTCCGGACTGGTTCGTCGGCGTTCACGGGCTGTCGCTGCTCGACGCTCAGGGGGAGTGGCTGGCCAACCATCAGGTAGACCTCTTCCCCTACGACGCGGGCACCGAGGAGGGAACCGAGTTCTCCCTCGACAACCCGGCGACCGTGCCGCAGGGCACGATCACGAGCATCCGCGGCATGGGCAAGTTCACGGACGGACCGATGGCGCGGCTGACCTTCGAGCGCCGGGAGCAGGAAGAACCCGGGGCGCCGGATCCGAACGACCCGGGTCCGCGATTCACCGGCGACGTCACCGCGGAGCCGGCGGGGGACTCGGGCGTCATCGTGTTCTGGCGCGGAAGCTGGGCCGACGCTGCGAGAGGGCTCCTTACCGTCGAGGCACGCAGCCAGACGGCGGGCTGGGCCCGGGTGGCGACGGCGTCCGCCAGGGACGGACGCGTCCGCATCGACGGACTTCGTTCGGAGACGCCGTACACGTTCCGCCTGCGCGCGGACGGGCGCCAGGGTCTCGAGTACTCGGACGAGGCGAGTGCGACGACCGGCGGTTACAGCGGCCCATGTCGCGGTGGCGACACCTTTCTCTGCCTGAGGGAGGGTCGGTTCGAGGCACGGGTGCACTGGACGAATCCCGACGTGCCCGATGACTTCGGAAGCGGTGTCGCCATCCCGGTGGAGATCTCCGACGAGTCGGGCCTGTTCTGGTTCTTCGACCCGGAGAACGTGGAGCTGGTCATCAAGTTGCTCGACGGCCGTGTGCTGAACGGCAGGTACTGGGTGTTCTACGGCGCCCTGTCCGACGTGGAGTACTGGATCACGGTGAGGGACACCGTCAGCGGTCTGAATCGCACCTACCACAACCCGCCCAAGCTGCTGGGCGGGCAGCGCGACCTCGAGGCGTTCTGACTACGTGGTGGGGCCTCCGACGATTCTGCGCAGGTCCGTGTCACGCGCCAGCAGTGACTCGAGCAGGGCCAGTTGCACCCGGCAGCGGTCCAGATTCTGGCCGGGCCGCTCGACCCGAAAGTAGACGTCGCCATCCAGGTGGTCGGTGAGGAAGCGCACGGCCTGCTCGAGCGTCAGCACCAGGGCGCCGTCGACCAGGCTTCTTCTCTCGGTCGCAGTCAGGAATCGGGCGCCGTCCAGGTAGCCCTGAGCCAGGCCGGCGAATAGCTCCAGGTCGACTCGCGCCCCGTCGGTTTCACGGGCATCCTCTTCGGCTCGGTGGCCCATCGACCGGACCATGTCTCCGAAGTCGCAGGCGGCCAGTCCGGGCATGGTCGTGTCCAGATCGACGACGCAGAGCGCTTCGCCGGTTTCCCGGTCGAACAGGATGTTGCTGATCTTGCAGTCGTTGTGGACGGTCCGCCGCGGCAGCTTGTGGGGCGCGCCGACGCTCAACCGGCCAGCCAGTTCGCGGTGGGCGGCGACCGACCGGATCTCGGCGACGGCCTGCCGGCGCCTGGCGTTGCGGGCAGCCGAGGCGCTTGCCGTGGCCAGCGCCCGGTCAAACGTCTCGAAGCGGTTCAGCGTGTCGTGGAAGCCGGGAATCGTTTCGTGCAGCGGCGGTGAAGGGAGATCGACGAACAGCGTCTCGAAGCGGCCGAACGCCTGTGCGGCGAGGAAGACCTGCTCCGGCGTCGACGCCCGGAGTACGGTCGTCGTGTCCTCGATCAGCTCGTACATCCGCCACCAGTCGGCTCGACGGTCCGGCGCCGTCGTCTCGAACCACATCGCCCCGTTCGCCGCGGGAACCAGAGTCAGCCGACGCCGGCCGCTCCCCGGGCCGAGCTTGCGCTTTAGGTGGCGCGTGATCCGGACGATGTTCGCCATGACCTGAGCCGGATTCGGGAACACGTAGCCATTGATCCGCTGCAGCAGGTAGCGGCTGCCGCTCGCGGTGGAGACGACGTAGGAGTCGTTGATGTGGCCCGCGCGCAGTTCGACCGCCGCGGTTGCCCGGCCCTCGATGCGGAAGCGCTCCGCGATGCGCAGGACCGCCTCGGGATCGTCCTGTCCGGTCGCCTTCACGACAGGGTCGGCCGGCCGACCGGTTGGCGGCTGCGATATAAGTGTGATATCACTTCCATATCGAAACCAGCAGCGGTCGCCTCCGTCGGCCGCGTGATCAAGGGAGTCACCAGAAAATGGAACAACAGATGGTAGAGCATCGGGAGAAGCGTCTCTCGGTCGCGTCGGGCGTTGGCATGCTGTGCCTGCTCATCCTCTTCATCCTTCTCGCTGCTGCCGGGGTCGCCGTCTTCGGGATCTGGCAGGTCATCCCCGCCGTGATCTTCTGTGCGGTGTGCATTCCCGTGCTCATCTTCCTGATGTTCGGGCTGTTCATGGTCCATCCGAACGAGGCGAAGGTCCTCCAGCTCTTCGGTTCGTACCAGGGCAGCGTCTACGATACGGGGCTTCGCTGGGCCAACCCGTTCCTGAGCAAGCGCCGCGTGTCCGTACGCACCCGGAACTTCGAGACGGGCAAGCTGAAGGTGAACGACAATGCCGGGAACCCGATCGAGATCGGCGCGGTCGTCGTCTGGCGCGTCACCGACAGCGCCGAGGCCCTCTTCAACGTCGACGACTATGAGGACTACGTGCAGGTTCAAAGCGAGGCGGCGCTGCGCAACATGGCGACGGGCTATCCCTATGACGCGCACAGTGAGGGCGAAGTGTCCCTTTCGCATCACACCGCCGAGATCTCCGAGCGTCTCCGGGGCGAGGTCCAGGAGCGCCTGGCGACCGCCGGCGTCGAGGTGATCGAGGCCCGGATCAGCCACCTGGCCTACGCTGCCGAGATCGCTGCCGCGATGCTGCAGCGCCAGCAGGCCGCGGCAGTAGTCGCTGCGCGGGCCCAGATCGTCGATGGCGCGGTCGGCATGGTGGAGCAGGCGCTGAACATGCTGAGCGAGAAGGACGTCGTGCACCTTGACGACGAGCGGAAGGCGGCGATGGTCAGCAACCTGCTGGCCGTGCTGTGCAGCGACCGCCACACCCAGCCGGTTGTGAACACCGGCACGCTCTATCCGTAGGCGGAAGGACGCTGTACGGTGGCGGCCCCTCCCCGCAAGGCGTTCCTCCTGCGCCTCGACTTCGCCGTGTTCGAGGAACTTCAGCGGCTCGCGGCGGCGGAACTGCGGAGCGTCAACGGGCAGATCGAGTACCTGCTCCGCGAGGCTTTGCGGCAGCGGGGAAGAACCGCGGCGGCCGCGACGTTTGAGAAGGACGGACGCGATGCCCCATAGGCGCCCGGAAGGCAAGAGCGGACAAACCCGGAGCGAAACACAACGGGGTGGTTGATCGTCTTCATACTGCTACACTTGTGCGCCTGTTGGCGCTCAACGTATCCCGGTTCGCTGAGGCACTCTCTCGGCGGGCGGGGAAGTGTGCGGGTTGAGATCGACATGGACGGCTCTCGACGCCGCCGCTGAGTTTCCCTCTGCTTGGCCCTTACCTGGAGACCGAAGATGGCAGTTGCCGCAGTCAAGGACGTGAACAAGCCCCTCGAGGCGAGGTACTCGTCCATTCGCCAGCTCTTCGAGTTGGGGAAGGCGAAGACGTATCTCCTCAACGACGAGATCAACGACATGATGCCGGCCGACATGGTCGGCGTCGAGGCCGAGATCAACGAACTCTACGACCGCCTGCGGGAGTTGCGGGTCGGCGTGATCCGGCGGCCGGGCTGGTACGTGGCGAATCTCGACGAGACGGTCACGCTTGAGATCGAGAAGGCGGACGAGGATCCTGCCACGCCGACCGTCACCGAGCCGCTGAACACGAGCGATCCGGTGCGGATGTACCTGCGGGAGATGAGCACCGTCCCGCTGCTGGACCGCGACGGCGAGGTCGAGATCGCGCGCGCGCTCGAGGACGGCGAATGGCTCATCTTCCAGGCGATGGCCCGGAACGCCGACCTGATGACCCGTCTGCTGGCGATGACCGAGCTCGCGGATCGCAAGAACGCGAAGCCGCTCTCCCAGTTGGTGGAGATCGAACATCCCATCTCCCTGCTGGATCAGAACGGCCACAAGCGGATCGCCAAGCGCGTCGGCGTGTTCGAGAAGATGCAGGAGCTGGAAGAGGAACTCGATCGCACCCGGCGCCGGCAGAAGCGCTACAGCCCCCGCGGCGACCGCTTCCAGGAGATCGCGCGGGACATCGACCGCCTGGAGGAGCGGGCCTCCGCCCTGATCGTGGAGCTGGGCTTCACCGGGCCGGACCGCAATCGGGTGGTCGACCTGGTCAAGTTGATCGACAACCGCTTCCGGCGCAGCGAGCGCGATATCAGCCGGGCCCAGGTGGCGCTCGAGCGCGAGAACAACGAGGAACTCAGGGCGCTGCACCGGCGGCGCATCCAGAAGTACCGCGAAGAGGTACGGAAGCTCGAGTTGCGCCACTTCGTCAAGCAGGGAGAGCTGCGGGCGATGGTGGCCAAGGTCAAGCGCGGCGAGGCGTTGAGCGAGCGCGCCAAGGAGCAGCTCATCATGTCGAACCTGCGCCTGGTCGTCTCGATCGCCAAGAAGTACACGAACCGGGGCCTCCAGTTCCTGGACCTGATCCAGGAGGGGAACATCGGCCTGATGAAGGCGGTCGAGAAGTTCGAGTATCGCCGCGGTTACAAGTTCTCGACCTACGCCACGTGGTGGATCCGCCAGGCGGTGGCGCGGGCGATCGCCGACCAGTCGCGGACGATCCGCATCCCGGTTCACATGATCGAGAACATCAACAAGCTGACCCGCACGTCGCGGTCGCTGGTCCAGGAACTCGGGCGTGAGCCCACCGCCGAGGAGATCGGCGAGCACATGGACCTTCCCGCCTCCAAGGTGCGCAAGATCATGAAGATCGCGCAGGCGCCGGTGTCGCTCGAGACTCCGGTCGGAGAAGAGGAGGATTCCCACCTCGGCGACTTCATCGAGGACAAGAACTCGCCGTCGCCGATCGACGAGGTCATCTCCTCCAACCTGCGCGAGCAGACCGGCAACGTGCTGCGTTCTCTCTCGCCCCGCGAGGAACTCGTACTGCGGATGCGCTTCGGTGTCGGCGAGGGCTCGGAGCACACCCTGGAGGAAGTCGGGAAGTCGTTCAACGTCACGCGTGAACGCATCCGCCAGATCGAATCGAAGGCCTTGCGCAAGCTCCGGCACCCGGACTGGGCGCAGAAGCTGCGTCCGTTCCTCGACGACGGCGCGTAGCGGCCCGGCCCCTCGCGGCTCAACCCCGGCAGACTGTCAGCGATGCGGGTCCGCACCGGCACGAGCGGGTTCTCGTATCCCGCCTGGGAGGGCCACTTCTACCCGTCCGGGACGAAGCGCCCGGACATGCTCTCGTTCTACGCCGGGAAGCTCGGCGCGGTGGAGATCAACAACACCTTCTACCGCATGCCGAAGGCCGACCTGCTGGAGCGCTGGCGTGACTCGGTCCCGGAGAGCTTCCGGTTTGTGCTGAAGGCCTCGCGCCGGATCACGCACCACCAGCGGCTGAGGGACGCCGACGATTCGGTCGAGTATCTCTTCGACACCGCGAAGGTGCTGGGTGAGCAGCTCGGTCCGTTCCTGTTCCAGTTGCCGCCATACCTGAGGCGAGACGACGATCGACTCGCGACATTCCTCGAGCGGCTGCCGGCGGGGCTGCGGGCGGCGTTCGAGTTCCGGCACGCGAGCTGGTTTGACGATGCCGTATTCGCGTTGCTCGAGGAGGCCGGCGCCGCCCTGTGCGTCGCCGACGCGGGAGGCGACCACGACGCGCCACTGGTGGCGACCACGGACTTCGGCTATCTTCGGCTCCGCCGCGAGGACTACGACGAGGCGGCGCTTCGCTCCTGGGCCGACAGGATCCGGCGGCAACCCTGGCGCGAAACCTACGTCTTCTTCAAGCACGAAGACGAAGGGGCGGGACCGCGCATGGCGGCGCGGTTCGAAACCCTGCTCGCGGAAACCTGAACGATGAACATCGACATCTCCTATCGGCGCATTCTCGCGCTGGCCGGTCCGGTCGTCATCACGCAGATGACGCACACGGCGATGGGCCTGATCGACGCGATGATGGTCGGCCGGCTGGGCGTCGTCGCCCTGGCCGGGGTCGGCCTGGGCGCGATCATCTCCTGGTGGCTGCTCGGCTTCTTCGTCGGCCTGCTGCAGGGCGTGAACACGTTCGTCGCCCAGTTCTTCGGCGCCGGCAAGAAGGACCGGGTCGGCGTCGCCTTCTGGCAGGGTCTCTACCTGGCCGCCGGCGCGGGTATCGCCGTCCTGCTCGCGGCGCCGCTCTCCGGCTGGGCGTTCCGGGTGATGGGGGCGTCGCCGGAGGTCCAGGCGATCGCCACGGACTACACGGAGGTGCGGTTGGGCGCCGCGGTGGGGCTGATGATCTTCCTCGTCGCGGAGAACTACTACCGCGGACTTGGACGCACCGAAGTGCCCATGTTCGCGGGGCTGATTCAACTGGCCCTGAACTGCGGACTGAACTACCTGCTGATCTTCGGCGTCTGGGGCTTCCCGGAGCTTGGCGCCGCGGGCACGGCGGTGGGTACGGTGATCGCCCAGTTTCTCGTCGCGGTCGGCCTGCTGGCCGGCGTGCTCGCGACGAAGATAGGCCGCGACTACGGCGCGACCCGTCCTCGACCGCCGGAGGCGGCCCTGCTCGGCCAGATGCTCCGCGTCAGCCTGCCGATCGGCGTTCAGGTGTTCATGGAGATGGGCGGAATCAGCGTCTTCACGGCCCTCGTGGCGAACCTCGGCGACGCGGAGATGGCGGCGACGAACGCCGTGATACACGCCTGGTCCGTCTCCTTCATGCTCGCCGTCGCGCTGGCCGTCGGCTGCACGACGCTGGTCGGACAGTGCCTGGGGGCCAGACAGCTTGACGACGTACGTCTCGTCGTCCGTCGCGTGATGTGGCTGGGCTACGGGGCGATGGCGATCATGGCTGTCATCTACGTCGGCTTCCCCGGTTGGCTGATGCAGTTGTTCGCGCGGGAGGCGGGCGATCTCGCCGCGCTCCTGCCGTACGCCCGGCCGCTGTTCCTCATCTGCACCCTGTGCCTGGTCTTCGAGCTGCCGTTCAACATCTACTCCGGCGCGCTTCGGGGTGCCGGCGACACGACCTACCCGATGGTCGTGAACATCGGCGTGGCCTGGCTCGTCTTCGTGCCGCTCGTCTTCTTCGCCACGCGGAACTGGGGCCTCATCGGCGCATGGAGCTGTTTCATCGTCCATGTGGCGCTGCTCGCCGCCCTGCTCGCCGTCCGGGTGCGCGGTCGGACCTGGATCGAACGAGGCGCTTCTCTGCTCGATGCGGAGCGGGCGACGGGTGGTGCATCGGCGAAGGTGTCCGAGATGGACGACCTCCGCTCCTCGCCGGCTCTCTGAGCCGATTCGGCGGTCGGGCGGCGCAGAGACCGCGTCTCCATGGGGCCCGCGTCTACGGCGGACGGCAGCCGTCCGGGAAGGCGGTCGCGTCGGTGATCGCCGAGGCCGGCATGCCCGGTTCGTTCCGGTACTCCCTCTCGACGCCGGTCGCGGTATCGGTCACGCGAATGATGTAGCCGAGGTCCGTCGTCGAGGCGCCGTACACCCAGACGTGATCGTTCAGGGCGCAGCCGTCCAGCACCTTGACGAGGATCTCCCAGTTGTCCGGGTCGAAGAACCAGAACAGGCCCGCGTCCCGCGTCGCGGGGCTGGCCGCCGTTGCGTCTCCGGTCGCGCCGTTCCTGGCCAGCCAGGTGACTCGTACCTCGTAGCGGCCGTCGTGGAGACAGACGGTCTTCCCGTCCGCCGCACAACCGACGTCTTCGCCGCTTCCCGGGTCGTCGGCCGCCTGGACGACCAGGAAGATCGCGCTGACCGCGCCCCAGTTGCCGTCGATGTCTCTTGCCCGGACGAAGACGGTATGCCTGCCGGCGCTCAAGCCGGTCGTATCGATGATCGCGGTTGCGCCCTCCGTGCGGCTGTCGAAGGCCCCATCGGAGGCGTGCATGGCGTTCGCGGTTCCTCGCCGGACCCAGGGCGGCACGTCAACGTAGTACCGTCCGGCCGCGATGTTCTGGGTGGGTTCGAAGCCGTTGCTGTTCTCGTAACGAGTGTCGTCGAAGGTCGCTGACAGGGCGACCGCGGTTCCGGCGATGACGCCGGTCGTCGACGCGCCGTTGCTCAGACTCAGATCGCGAACGTCGGGGCCGGCCGGAGTCCGATACGGCGTCCTCGCCACCTTGAAGGCGTAGAGAAGGGACTCCAGGTTCTCGTCCAGAATCGAGTTCTCGAATCGGCTGCAGTCCTGGAAGAACGTCGTGCCGAGTTCGTAGGTAAAGGAGGCGCGGCCGAGAACGCCGTAGCCGTAATCCTCGGTGGCGCCCGTTACCGGGTAGAGCCCGATGGCCTGAAGCGGCCTGTAGCCGTTGAAGTACGCGAGCTTCCGGCCCAGGGTCTGGAGCGCAGTGCCGTTCGGCGCCGGGTCGTAAACGTGGCCCCAGGGCCAGAGGATGAGACGGCCATGGCTATGAATGTCGAGGACGACTCCCGAGGTGCCGCTTGACGCCGCATCGCGGTCGCCTGGTCCACGGGCGTCGGGAAACAGCCTCTCCATGTAGGTCTGGATCGCCTGCGTTTCGGGCTCGGAGGCCGCCGACAGGCCCCGGTAGACGATGCTGCACTCGTTCGTGCTGGAGCCCGAGTCTCCCCATTTGAAGTCGAAGTTGCGGTTCAGATCGACTCCCGCCCATGAATGGGCGCAGTGGCGCGTGTTGTGGTTCTTGCGCCAGAGCAGACCCTCCTCGGCCCGTTTTCTCCCGTCCGGATTCGCCTGCAGCATGAGGTGGACTTCCTGGTGGTCCAGGAGCCACCGCACGTCGGCATCCGTCTCGTAGGAGTCCACCAGGTGCTCCGCGAAACGCAGGGCGAGTTCGGCGGTCGTGTACTCCCGGGCGTGAAGCGCCGCGGTGATGAAGAGGACCGGCTTCTTACCCGTCGTCGCCGAGTTCGTAAGGCGCAGCACGTACAAGGTGTAGCCGTCAGCGCTCCGTTGCCTCTTCTTCCATGACCTTCCGGCCCATTTCCATGTGGCGAGCTTCGGATGTGCGCGGGCGATAGCTCTCGCACTCGCGTAGGTCTCCTCCACCGTGCGGTAGCAGGGGAACCCGGCGATTGTCCCTTGCGCGGCGTCTGTTGGCGATTCGGAGGGGAAGGTGGCGGAAACGTAGTCGTTGTCTTCGACGATCCGCATCCCGGCTTGCCGGGCGGTTTCGACGTCCTCTTCGGTGCCCCGCAGGACGATGTAGCCCTTCTCGTACTCCGACTCGAGAGCGTCGAGCGACATGACGGCTCTGGCGGCGACCAGCGGATCGTCGAAGTAGGCACGCACCACCCGGACTCCATCTGGCGGTTCGGGCTCCTGCGCCGGGAGCGCCGTGGCGGTCGCCAGAACGGTCGACAAGACGAGAATGCGGCTCACCTGAACCGCGATTGGATCACAGAGCGCCGGCCCCGCCCATTCGTGGATCCCGAGGTCGATCGAGACTCGGCTTTGTGGCTATGATCACCGCCGGGCCGACCCCGGCCCTCGCTCACGCACTTCCATCCAGCGACCCAGAGAGGACAGAATCCGAGATGGCCATCTCCGCCGCGCTGAAGCGGCGATCGTTCGGTGAAACCCAGCGTCAGGACGCCTGGTGGCTGCAGCCGGGCGCCGTTGTCGTGGGCCTGGGGCTCGCGAGCGTCTACGCGACCTGGGCGGCGCTTCAGGCCGATCACTACGTATTCGGCGGCTACCTGTCGCCGCTGTACTCGCCGGAGGTCTTCGGCCTCTCGCACCATGCCTGGTTCGAGGGCTTCCCGAGCTGGTGGCCGAGCTTCGTTCCCCAGTCGCCGGCGCTGTTCATCCTGATCCTGCCGCTGGGATTCCGCGCCACCTGCTACTACTACCGCGGCGCGTACTACAAGGCGTTCTGGGCCGATCCGCCGGCCTGCGCGGTCGGTGAGCCGCGGAACGCCTACCGGGGCGAGAACTCGTTTCCGCTGATCGTCCAGAACATCCACCGCTACTTCCTGTTCGCGATGATGGCGTGGATCTTCGTCTTCTTCCCGATCGACGTATACCGGGCGTTCGAGTTCGAGACGGCTACCGGCGGCCACGCCTTCGGCGTCGGCATCGGCAGCTTCGTCCTTCTGATCAACTGGCTGCTGCTGAGCGGCTACGCGCTGGGCTGCCACTCGACGCGCCACGTGATCGGCGGCTTCCGCAACGTGATGGCGGGGAGGCCGTTCCAGAGCGCCTGCTACCGCTGCGTCTCCTGCCTGAACCGCAAGCACATGGCCTGGGCCTGGCTCAGCCTGATCTGGGTCACGTTCTCCGACATCTACGTCCGGTTGTGCTCGATGGGCGTCTGGACCGACTTCAGGATCCTCTGATGGAGCAGACACCTTACGAGTACGACGTGCTGGTGGTCGGCGCGGGCGGCGCCGGCCTGCGCGCTGCGATCGAAGCCTCGGCCGCGGGCGCCTCCTGCGGCGTGATCTGCAAGTCCCTGCTCGGCAAGGCGCATACGGTGATGGCCGAGGGCGGAATGGCGGCCGCTATCGGCAACGTGGACGAGCGCGACGACTGGAAGGTCCACGTCACGGACACGCTGCGCGGCGGCCAGTACCTGAGCAACCCGAAGATGGCCGAGATCCACGCCAAGGAGGCGCCGGAGCGGGCGCTGGAGCTCGAGGCCTGGGGGGCCCTGTTCGACCGCACGAAGGATGGCCGCATCCTGCAGCGGAACTTCGGGGGCCACCGCTACCCGCGCCTCGCCCACGTCGGCGACCGCACAGGGCTCGAGATGATCCGGACGCTGCAGGATCACGGCATCCACCGGGGCATCGACTTCCACATGGAGTACACGGTCTTCCGGCTGCTGCTCGACGACGGCCGGGTCGCCGGCGCTTTGGCCTACGACCGGGAGCGGGGCCGGTTCCGGGTCTACCGGGCGAAGGCTGTCGTGCTCGCCACCGGCGGCATCGGCCGGGCCTTCAAGATCACCAGCAACAGTTGGGAGTACACCGGCGACGGCCACACGCTGGCCTATGACGCCGGCGCCGACCTGATCGACATGGAGTTCGTCCAGTTCCACCCGACCGGGATGGTCTGGCCTCCGAGCGTGCGCGGGATTCTCGTCACGGAAGGCGTGCGCGGCGAGGGCGGGGTCCTGCTGAACTCGGACGGCGAGCGCTTCATGTTCGACGACATTCCTCCTCTGTACAAGGATCAGACGGCCGACAGTGCCGAGGAGGGCTGGCGCTACGTCGTCGGCGACCGCGACGCGCGGCGTCCGCCTGAGCTCCTGACCCGGGACCATGTCGCCCGCTGCATCGTGGACCAGATCAAGGCGGGCAAGGGCTCGCCCCACGGCGGCGTGTATCTCGACATCGCCTGGATCAAGGAGAAGATCAGCAACTCCGAGGACCACATCAGGAAGAAGCTCCCGTCGATGTACCACCAGTTCAAGGAACTGGCCGGCCTCGACATCACGAAGGAGAGGATGGAGGTCGGGCCGACGACGCACTACGTGATGGGCGGCGTGCGGGTCGACGCCGAGAGCCAGATGTCGTCCGTGCCGGGACTGTACGCCGCCGGCGAGTGCGCGGCGGGACTGCACGGCGCGAACCGACTGGGCGGCAACTCGCTGTCCGACCTGCTCGTGTTCGGCAAGCGGGCCGGCGAGTACGCGGCCGCCTTCGCCCGCGAGCAAGGCGACATCCGGCTCGACGAGGCCGCGGTCGAGGCAGGGATGAAGGAAGCTCTTGAGCCGCTCGAACGGGAAGGCGGCGAAGGGCCGTACCAGATCCAGCACGAACTCCAGGATCTGATGCAGGAGAAGGTCGGCATCGTCCGCATCGAGTCGGAGCTGGAGGAGGCGATCGAGGAGATCGGCCGGTTGAGCGACCGGGCGAAGGCCGTCTCGGCGCCCGGCAACCGGGAGTACAACCCGGGCTGGCACACCGCGCTCGACCTGCACCCCCTGCTCGTCGTGTCCGAGGCGGTCGCCCGGGCCGGCCTGCTGCGGCGCGAGAGTCGCGGCGCCCAGTTCCGGGACGACTATCCGCAGAAGGACGAGCACTTCGGCAAGGTGATCATCCGGGCCGCCAGGGGCGCGGACGGCGAAATGGTGGTCGAGGAGATGCCGGTGGAGCCGATGAGCGACGAACTGACCGGGCTGGTCGAGGAGATGGGCTGAGATGGCCGCGACAGAGTTCAGGATCTGGCGCCAGGACGGCGCCGAAGGCGAGGGCGGCTACCGCGACTACACGACGGACGTCACCGAGGGCATGGTCGTCCTCGACGCGGTCCATCAGATACAGGCCGAGTCGGCTAACGATCTCGCTGTGCGCTGGAACTGCAAGGCCGGCAAGTGCGGCTCCTGCTCCGCGGAAGTCAACGGCAACCCGCGGCTCATGTGCATGACCCGGATGAGCGACCTGCCGACGGACCGCCCGGTGACGGTCGAACCGATGCGCGCGTTCCCGGTGATCCGCGACCTCGTCTGCGACGTGTCCTGGAACTACGAGGTGAAGAAGAAGATCGAGCCCTTCGAACCGCGGCCGCCGGATGCCGAGGACGGTACCTGGCGCATCGCCCAGGAGGACGTCGAGCGGGTCCAGGAGTTCCGCAAGTGCATCGAGTGCTTCCTGTGCCAGGACGTCTGCCACGTGCTGCGGGACCACCATCTGCACGACGAGTTCGTCGGCCCGCGCTTCTTCGTCTACAACGCGGCACTCGAGATGCATCCCCTCGACACGAGGGACCGCCTCGCGTCGCTCAAGCAGGACGAGGGGATCGGCTACTGCAACATCACGAAGTGCTGCACGAAGGTCTGCCCCGAGCACATCACGATCACCGACAACGCGATCATCCCGCTCAAGGAGCGCGTCGTGTCGGAGTTCTACGACCCGCTGAAGAAGCTGTTCCGGGTGTTCTCGGGCGGTTCCCGGGCGTAGCCGCCCGGCCGCGCGGCCTACAAGCCTTCGAGGGCCGCGCGCGCCACGTCGGCGAACTCGCCCTCCGGATCCAGCTCCAGCGACTTGCTCAGGTGCTCGCGGGCGGCGTCCGTGTTGCTCGCGTTCACCGCGAGAATCCCGAGTTCGTAGTGGGCCCTCGCCAGGTCCTCCGCGTCCTCGTCGTCCGGCGCCGATTCCAGGTACTTCGTCAGGTGTACCCTGGCCGGGCCGGAATCCGCGCTGCGGCGGTAGATCACGCCGAGCCGGAAGTGGGCGCGCGGGTGATTGTCGTCCCAGGCGATGAGCGACTGGTCGTAGAGCTTCGCGTTGCCGAAGGCCTCCTGGTCGAAGAGCTGCTCGGCCTGGAACTGCACCTGCCGGCCGGCGGTGGGGTTGACCTCGAGCCACGCCTTGCCCGCTTCGATCGAGTCGTCGAGACGGCCGAGCGAGGCGAAGGAGAAGTACTTCATGCGCAGCGCTTCCTGGTTGCCCGGGTCGAGCTCCAGGGTGCGGTCGAGCTCCACCAGCGCTTCCTCGAACTGTCCGTCGTTGAAGTAGATCGTGCCGATGTTCCGGTAGGCCTGGTGGAGCCTCGGATTGAGCGATGCCGCTTCGCGGAAGAGCTCGATGGCGCCTTCGTCGTCGCCGGCGCGGACCGCCTGAACGCCCTGCGAGAAGATGCCGGGGGCGAGGTCTGCGCCCATGCCGGCCTCGATCGCCAGTTGCTTCGCCTCCTCGGCGCGAGGATCGCCGCCGGCAGCGAAGATGTCGAAGAACATGGTGGCGAAGTCGGGCGGTATCGGCTCCATCTCGACATATCTGCTCGCGGGTTCGAGCGCGTCGTCGAGTCTCCCCAGGTTGTGCAGGATGGCCGCGATCGTCCGATGCGCCGCGGCGATCGTCGGGTCGATCTCTACCGCCTGCTCGAACAGGGGCAGGGCCCCGGCCGCGTCGCCCGCCTGGATCTTCCCGATGCCCTCGTTGAACGCGTCGACCGCCTGCTGCTTGCGGGCCGTCTCCTCGTCCCAGAGCTGGACGGTCAGTGTCCTGTCCCGGCCCTCGGCGAGTTGTACTTCAAGCTCCCGCTCCGGGTGCCCGTCCATCTGCAGCAGCAGCCTGTAGGGCTCCTCCAGCACCGTCAGGCGAAGCCGCAGACGGCCGTTCTTGCGCGTGGCGTCCTGCACGACGATCTCGCCCTGGGGCGAGAACACGGTGACGTTGACCGGTCCGATTTCGGCGCCGTTCATGTCGTGCACCTGAAGGTCCAGTTGGCTGCGTTGGGCCGACGCCGCGGAGGCGACCAGGAGCATGGCCAGGGGAAGAACAGTACGGCTGAGTTTCTGCATCGTCGGGTTCCTCTGGATCGGCGCCGCACGTGGGCGGGGCGCGTCGCAACGGGAAGGAGTGGGAGGATCGGCCGATCCTATCCCTTGACGCGGGCTTCGCGGGTGGGGGATCGTACGCTCCATGAATGCCGACGACTTCTTCGAACTGCTCTCCACCGCGCGCTCCGTGCGGCGCTACAGCCCCGAGCCGATCCCGGACGCGGACCTGGCGAAGATCCTCTACGCGGCGAGCCGGGCACCCTCCGGTACGAACCGCCAGCCCTTCCGCTTCATCGTGCTGCGGGACGGACCTCGCGCTCGGCGGGCCAGGCGTCTGCTGGGCGAGTCCTTCCGCCGGGGCTGGGCGCGCAAGACGGAGGAGGAGGGCTGGAACCGGGGGTCGGCCGCCGATCCGGACTCGCCGAAATCGCGGGTCAACCGCGCCATCCAGCACTACGTCGACCATTTCGAGCGGATCCCTGCCGTCATCATCGCCTGCTACGTCCGCTACCGGGAGCTGACCCACTCAGAGGGCGCTTCTGTCTTCCCGGCGTGCCAGAACCTGTTCCTCATGGCGAGGGCGCTGGGCTACGGCGCCTGCTACAGCGGCTGGCACCACGCGGTGGCCGGCGAACTGCGGGAGATCCTGGAGATTCCTGAGGACGTGGAGTTGTCGCTCACGATCACGATCGGCAAGCCCCTGGGACGCCACGGTCCGCTCCGGCGCCGGCCGATCCGGGACACCGTGTTCGACGACGGCTGGGAGCAGGGGGCGGAGTGGATCAGCGATCCACCAGGCGCGCGCCTCTCGAAGCGTCGTTGACTCTTACCCGGCCGGCAGCGCGTAGGCGACCAGGGAGTGTTCCTGGCCACGGTCGCCGACGGGCACGACGATGAATTGGCGACCGCCGACGACGTAGGTCATCGGGCCGCCTCCCGGGGTGTCGGGCAGCTCGGTGCGCCAGACCTCCTCGCCGGTCGCCTTGTCGAAGGCGTAGAGGAAACCGGTCGACGGCCCGCGGCGGCCCAGACCGGCGTTCTCCTCCTGATACGTGCCGCGCACCCGCTCGCTGGTGACGACGAAGACGAGCGTGGCGGTCGCCATCGGCCAGCCCGGCGTGAGGCCGGCGAGCGGCCAGGCGCCGAGCGGTCCCAGATCGAGGTCCGCGATCGCCGGATGATCGCGGGGACCGTCGCCGACAGGCGCCTGCCAGACGATCTCGCCCCGGTTCAGGTCGATCGCGGTGAGCCGGCTCCAGGGAGGCTTGACGAGCGGCAGACCTTCCGGGCCGGCGGGAAACGTGAACGCCGGCAGGTAGTCGCGGTCGGAGGGCTGGCGCGCCGTCGGTGGGATGAGCGCCATCGTGCCCAGGCGCGTCTGCGACGGGACGAACAGGACGCCGCTGTGCGGATCGACGGCGGCGCCGCCCCAGTTCGCGCCGCCCGCCTGACCGGGCAACTGAGCCATTACCCTCCGGCCCTCGCCGGCCAGGGTGGGCGGTGTGAACATCGGGCCGCCGAGGAGCGTCTTCCGGTAGATCTCGAGCGCCTTCGCGTTGAGCTCCGGCGTGAAGTCGATCAGATCGCTCTCGCGGACGCCCTGGCGGTCGAAGGGCGGCGGCTTCGTGGGGAAGGGCTGCATGCTCGCGGTCCACTCGCCGGGGACCAGGCTCTCGGGGACCTTGCGCTCCTCGATCGGCCACACCGGCTCGCCGGTCTTCCGGTCGAAGACGTAGGTGAAGGCCTGCTTGCTCACCTGAGCCACCGCCTCGATCAACTCTCCGTCGACCTCGATGTCGAGCAGGATCGGCGCGCACGGAAAGTCGTAGTCCCACAGGCCGTGCCGCACCGCCTGGAAGTGCCACTTCTTCTCGCCGGTCGCCGTGTCGATGGCGACCAGGCTCTCGGCGTAGAGGTTGTCGCCGTGGCGGTGACCGCCGTAGTAGTCGCTGGTCGGCGTGCCGGTGCCGAAGTAGACCCAGCCGGTCTCTTCGTCGCAACTCATCCAGGACCACACGTTCGTGTTGCCCGAGTACCGCCAGGATTCGCCGTGCCAGGTCTCGGCGCCGGGTTCGTCGCCCTGGGGCACGGTGTGGAAGGTCCACTTCTTCCGGCCGGTGCGGATGTCGTAGCCGCGGATGTGGCCGGCCGGCATCTCCTGGGTCAGGGAAAAGTCCATGATCGTCATGCCCATGAGGACGGTGTCGCCGCAGACGATGCCGGGCGAGTTGGCGCCGGTCTCGCGCATCTGGTCCGGCCGGCCGATGTCGCCGCGCATGTCGACCATCCCGGCTTCGCCGAACTCGAGATCGGGCTTGCCTGTCTTCGCGTCGAGGGACACGAGCTGGTGGGTGCCCGTGACCAGGACGATCCGCTCCATGCCGCGGTGTTCCCAGTACTCGATGCCGCGCTGGGTGAAGCCGCCGTGGGTCGGGATGCCGCGTTCGTAGGCCTTCGGATCGTAGGTCCAGAGCTCTTCGCCGGTCGCAGGATCGACGGCGCTCACCAGGTTCATGGCCGACACGGCGTACAGCGTGTCGTTCACCATCAGCGGCGTGCCCTTGAGGTCGCCGGCCAGGGTCTGGGCCTCGACCCGGCTGTCGGCCGTGACCCAGCGCCAGGCGACCTCGAGTGCCGCCACGTTCGAGGCGTCGACCTGAGCCGCCGGCGAGTACTTCGTGCTGGCGCGGTCGGCGGCGTAGTGGCGCCACTCGATCGTCTCCTGCGCCGCCAGCGCCGCGGTGGAGAAGGTGAGGGCGGCAACGAGAAACGAACGAGCGAGCACCGGGATCAGCGTCCCTTGAACTCGGCGGGCCGCTTCTCGAGGAAGGCCATCACGCCTTCCCGGGAGTCCTCGGTGGCGCCGGCCTCCGCCTGCAGCCTGGCCTCCAGGTCGAGCTGCTGCTCGTAGACGTTCTGCCAGGTCGCCCAGTACGCCTTGCGGATCAGGGCCAGGGAGCGCGGACCGTTGGCCAGGCGGTGGGCCAGTTCCGTGGCGCCCTCCATCAGGGAGTCCTGGTCGTCGTACAGCCGGTTGACCAGGCCCCATTCGAACGCCTTGTCGGCCGGCAGACGTTCGGCCAGCATCGAGAGTTCGACCGCGCGGCCCCAGCCGATCAGGCGGGGCAGCATGAACGTGGCGCCGCCGTCGGGGACCAGGCCGATGCGCGCGAAGGCCTGGAGGAAGAACGCCTGTTTCGACGCGCAGACCATGTCGCCGATCAGGGCGAAGCTCATGCCGACGCCGGCCGCGGCGCCATGGACCGCGGTAACGATGGGCATGTCCAGGTCACGGAGGGAAAGCAGCAGGGGGTGGTAGTTGTTGCGCAGGTTCTCGCGGGCGGTCGGGTTCACCGCCCCCTCTTCCTGGTCGCCCCTGCCCGAGAGGTTGGCGCCGGAACAGAAGGCGCGGCCCGCGCCGGTGAGGAGAAGGGCGCGCACTCCGCTCTCCGGGTCGCGGATGCGCAGCACGGCGTCGCCGAGTTCGCCGATCATCCGGGCGTCCGTGGCGTTCAGGACTTCCGGGTGGTTGAGGGTGATCGTGGCGAGATTGCCGTCCCGTTCAAGCAGGATCCGTTCGTAGTTCATTCGCCTTCTCGTTACTCCGTGTACTTCACTCCGGGTACATCTCGCGCATCGTGTCGAGAGAACCGCGAATGAGCTCTTCCAGGACGTCCATGTCGACGTCGGCGAGCTTGTTGACGTAGAGGCAGGACTTGCCCGTGCGGTGCTTGCCGAGCCGCGACAGCAGTTCGTCGTAGCTGGAGAACCCGGGCATGACGTAGATCGTCAGACTCTGCTTGCGGGGCGAGAAGCCAATGCGCGGCCAGTCACCCTCGCGGCCGCTCGCATACCGGTAGTGGTAGCTGCCGAAGCCGACGATCGAGGAGCCCCACATCTTCGGTTCGTCGCCGGTTATCCGCTTCATCATCTCGAGGACGACGAAGCTGTCCTCCCGGCGCCGCTCGTTCTCGACGGCGGCCAGGAATCCCTCGACGCTCGCGTCGTTCTTCTTCGTCTTCGGCTCTGCCATCTCGTTCAGCCCGGCGGCGCGGACGGAAGCGGCAACCGTAGCAGACGGTTGGACGGTTCCGGCGGCCTCTCTTGGCTTATGCTCGACGGGCGGTGAGTGCGAACGGCCACTTCTGCGTGATGGGGATCGGCGACATGGGTTTCCACATCGCCGAGGCGTTCGGTCGGGAAGGGCGGAGCCTCACGCTGATCGACGTCGATCCGGCGATGAGCGAGCGGATCGAGGAGGAACTCGACGCGGCGTTCGTGGTCGGCAACGGCGCCCACCAGGCCGTACTGGAGCGGGCCAACGTCGATCAGGCGGAACTCTTCATCGCCGCGTCCTCTTCGGAGGAGGCGAACCTGGTGGCGTCGGTCATCGCCCGCAACCTTGGCGCCAAGCGCTGCGTCGTGCGGATCGACACGTCCGAGGACCTGACCGTCTATCGCCGCTCCTACGAGCGGTTGTTCGGTGCCGACCTCCTCCTCTCGCCGCAGAGCCTGGCGACGAACGCGATCCTCAACATCGTGCTCGGCCACCACACGCACGAGGTCGACTACCTGGCCCGGGGCCGGTTCGAGCTGCGCACGATCCAGGTCCAGATCGGGAGCACGGTTGCCCGTCTCCCGCTCAGCGAACTGCCGCTGCCCGAGGACGCGCGCATCGTCGGCTACTTCGACGGAGAGCACGAGCTGTCGATCCCGGGGCCGGACCTGCGGGCGTCGCCGGGCGATCTGGCCATGGTCCTGTGCCGCACCCAGTCGACCCACGAAGTCGAAGAGCTCTTCGCCTCGCGGATCGAGCATCCCCACACCGTGGCGATCGCGGGCGGTAGCCCGGCCGCCGTTGCCGTGGTCAAGGCGCTGCGGAACGAGGTGAAGCGCCTGCGCTGGATCGAGCGCGATCGGCGCCGGGCCGAGTTCTTCGCGCAGTCCTTCCCCGATGTCGAAGTGCTGCACGGCGATCCGATCGATGCCGCGACGATGGAGAGCGAGGGCCTCGGTCGGGCCGAGGTGCTGATCGCCGCCACCAGCCACGACGACAGCAACGTCGTCGCCGGTCTCATCGCGCAGGAGCTGGGAGTGCGCCGGGTGGTGGCGCTGATTCACCACACGACCAGCCGGCTCTGGAAGCGGGTCGGCGAGGTGGAGCTCGTTTCGCCCCACTCGCTGGCGATCGACCACGTTCGCAACTTCGTCGCCAATGGCTACAAGGCGAATCTCGTCACCCTCGCGGACGGCGCCGTGCAGGTCGTCCAGCGGGTGATCCACGAAGCAAGTCCGGCTGCCGGCGCCACGCTGGCCGATCTGCAGGCCCCGCGCGGCCTGATCGTGGGCGCGGTCGTGCGCGGCGACCGCGTGTTCATGCCCGAGCGCAGCAACATGCTCCGCCCCGACGACCAGGTCATCCTCTTCGTCCACCGCTCCCAGACCCAGATGGCCCGTCTTCTGTTTCCGGGCAGCGAGAGCGAGGTCGCGAGCTAGTTCCCGGGCGCTAAGCTAAGGGAAAGAACGACAGAGGGAGACATCGCCATGACAGACGTGCGATCGGTTCGTTCAATACTGATGGCTACGGCGCAGGTGGCGGCGGCCATGTTGGTGGCTGTCCTGGTGTCGCTGGCGATGGGAGAGCCCGCGGAGGCTCAGCGAGGAGGCGCGCCGTCGGTGGATCTCGGCGGGGAGTGGATTCTCAACGAGGAGTTGAGCGACGACCCGCGGCAGGCGATGCGGCGGATGAGGATTGCCCGCGGAGGCGCTGGTGACGGCGGCTTCAGTGGTCGTGGCGGCAACGTCGGCCGTGGCGGCGGCGGCCGTGGCGGCGGCGGTGGCGCTGTTGGAGGCGGGGCCGGTGGCGGCGGCCGTGGCGGTGCTGGTGGAGGCGCCGGAGCCGGTGGGGCAGGCGGCCAGGGTGGCCCTGGTCTCGGTGGGCCCGGTGGCGGCCAGGGCGGTTCGCCCGGGATCGGTCGTGGCGCCAGCGTCGGTGCGGACGCGCTCAGCATCCGGATGCTGGATGGCGGCGTTCAGATCGCGGACTCCCGGGGAGTGGCCCTCGTTCTGAAGACGGATCGCGAGTGGTACGAGGTGGGTGAGCGGCGGGAGATCCAGGCCTTCTGGAAGAAGGCGAAGCTGGTGACCCGGAACCGGGGACGCGGTGAGGCGCTCTTCATCCAGGAGTACAGCATCAACAAGAAGGGCCAGTTGGTCGTCCTGAACCAGATCCAGTTCGGCGGCGACGGGGGCACCGCCTCGTACAAGCGGTTCTACGACCGCAAGGAGAGCGGCTAGGACTCAGTTCGATCCGGTCGGAATGTCGCTGAAGGCCCGGTCGCGGTCAACCCGGATCTCGCCGGGCAGGGTGAGGACGCGCTCGGCGATGATGTTGCGCAGGATCTCGTCCGTGCCGGCGGCGATCCGCATGCCGGGAGACGCCAGGTAGGCGTAGTGGAACATGCCGGCCGACGGAGCGTCGGCCCGTCCGCTGACGGCGCCGGCGGAATCCAGCAGGTCGGCCGCGAAGGACGCGATGTCCTGGCGGGCGCTGGCGGTGATCACCTTGCAGATCGAGTTCTCGGGTCCCGGCTGTTTGCCCTGCGAAATGGCGGTCAGGGTACGCATGAAGGTCAGCTCGACGCCGCGGCACTGGACGTACCAGTCGGCGATCCGTTCGCGCACGGAGCTCTGGGTCGCCGCCGGTGCGCCGTCGATATCGAGTTCCGAGGCGAGGCGGAGGGCGTCGCTCCAATCGGGTGTCATGTTGTAGCGGCCGTGTCGCTCGTTCATCAGCGTCGTGATCGCCACTTGCCAGCCGGCGCCGACCTCGCCGAGCCGGTTGTGATCGGGGACACGGACGTTCTGCAGGAAGACCTCGTTGAACTCGGAGGTGCCCGGGATCTGCCGGATCGGTCGTGGGTCGATGCCCGGCGACTTCATGTCGACGACGAAGAAGGTCAGGCCCTTGTGCTTGGGCACGCTGGGGTCGTGCCGCGTGACCAGGATCCCCCAGTCGGCGTAGTGGGCGCCCGAGTTCCAGACCTTCTGGCCGTTGACCACCCACTCGTCGCCGTCGCGCTCGGCCCGGGTGCGCAGGCCGGCCAGGTCGGAACCGGCTCCCGGTTCGGAGAAGAGCTGGCACCAGACCTCCTCGCCGCTGGCCAGCTTCGGCAGGTAGCGCCGCTTCTGTTCCTCCGTGCCGTGCGCCATGATCGCTGGCGCGCAGGTGCCGTGGCCGATGCCGAGGAAGCCGTCGGGGACGTCGAACTTCGCTTCCTCCTGCGCCCAGATCACGCCCTCCATGAAGGTCGCGCCGCGGCCGCCGTGTTCCTTCGGCCAGGTGATGCAGGCCCAGCCGTCGTCGTACTTCTTCTGCTGCCACTCCTTGGACGCGGCCAGGCCTTCGTGCTCGGGCAGGCCGTCGAACCGCGACGTGCCGCCGGGGGGCAGGGGTTCGGCGTTCGCTTCGAGCCAGGCGCGCGCTTCGGCGCGAAAGGCGGCTTCCTGCGGTGAGTCCTGAAAGTCCATGGAGCGTCTCCTGGGCTGAGGTCCGTTCGGTTCGGGAAAGGAGATTGTAGTCGCGTTTGCGGCGGGCGACGAATCGGTCAGAGCCGGCCCGAGATGACGCCGCCCTCGGCCAGGTTCTCGATCTCGGAGGCGTCGAGTCCGAGCTCTCGCAGGAGGTCGCCGGTGTGCTCGCCGAGTTCAGGCGCCGGTTGGGGCTTTACCTTGTCCTCGCCCTCGATGAGGACCGGGCTGTCGACCGTGCGCAGACGCCCGTACTCGGGATGGTCGAGGTCGCGGAACATGCCGATCGCCTCCAGTTGCTCGTCGGCGACGATGTCGTCCAGGTTCGAGACGAGGCTGTAGGCGATCTCGTAGCGGGTGAAGCGTTCGCTCCACTCCGCGAAATCCCGCTGTGCGAAGTCGGCATCGAGCAGGGCGATGAACTCGGGCATGTTCTCGATCCGCTCCGGGGTGGTGCAGAAGCGTTCGTCCGAGATGAGGTCGCTGCGGTCGAGGGCCAGGCAGAAGCGCTCCCATTCCCGGTCCTGCTCGATGATGCTCAGCTTGATCAGGCGGTCGTCCCGGGTGCGGTAGTAGAGCTGGCCGAAGTTCAGCGTCCGTTCACGCGGACGCTTCTCGTGGAACTCCGCTCCGACCAGCTTGGCCTGGATCGCGCAGGCATTCGCCCAGGCGCCGGCCGCGAGCAGCGAGGTGGTGACGTAGGAACCGATACCGGTGCGATCCCGCTTGAGCAGGCCGGCCAGCACGGCCGAGAAGAGCGTGACGCCGGTGGGATGGTCGCCGGTGCCGCAGCCGAGCGGCCCCAGATGGCCACCGACCGGCGTGAACGTCGCGACGAGTCCGGAGCGGGTCCAGTAACAGACCTGGTCGTAGCCGGGCTTCTCGGCTTCCGGCCCCGTGTGCCCGTAGCCGGTGCCGTGGGCGAAGATGAGCCGCGGGTTGACCTCGCGCAGCCGGTCCCAGGCCATGTCCAGGTCCTCGAGCACGGAGTTGTGGCAGTTGGTCAGGAACACGTCCGCCGTCTCGATGAGCCGGTGGGCCAGCCCCTGGCCGCTCTTCTGCTTGAGGTCGATGACGACGCTCTTCTTGTTCCGGCCGTCGAGCAGGAAGCAGTACGGGATTTCCGAGTCCGGCATCCCGGGCAGATCCTGGAAGTACCTGTAGATGTCGCCCCGGCCCGGCGCCTCGATCTTGATCACTTCGGCCCCGAAGTCGGAGAGCATGGCGCAGGCCGAGGGCGCCATGACGATGGTTGCGAGTTCGACTACGCGAATCCCGTCCAGCAACGCTGCACCGGTCTCGGAGCCGGAAGGCGCGGTGCCGGCAGCACCGATGTCGGGAGGAGGAAACTGGTCAGACAGAGCGGCGGCGATTGTGACATAGCACCTGGAGACCCTGAAGTGCGGGATACGATCCCGCGGATGTTCGCGTCGGAGCCAGCATGACCGGTGTTCGGCTGGCCAAGCCCTGGCTGGACCTGGACGAGGCCGCGATCGCCGCTCTGCCCGGCCAATTGGGCGTCTACGAGATCGGGGACGCGAAGGGGGGCACTCTGGAGTTGGGGTTCGCCGGAGGCCGCTCCCGTTTCGGCCTGCGCAGCGCGATCGCCGACGCGGCGGCGAAACACCAGACGGCGGCCCGGTTTCGCTACGAGGTGACGATGCAGTACTGGAGCCGCTTCGAGGAGCTGCTGGCGGTGTACCTCGCCGACCATGGCGAGCTGCCGTCCGGGAACGCGGACCGCGGTGATCGGCGAGTGGGCCGCATCGCCGCCGCCGGGGGTTGAATCCATGGATCTCGAACTCAGTTCCGAACAGAAGCTGATCCTGGAGACCGTGCGCCGCTTCGTCCGCGAGGAGATCGTGCCGCTCGAGGCGGATCTCGACCCCGACGCGAGTGAGCTGCCGCCCCACCACCGCGAGCGGCTGGTGGCGATGACGAAGGAACTCGGCTTCTACGGTCTCGACATCCCGGAGGAGTACGGCGGACCGGGCATCGACCTTGTGACCAGGACGCTGATGGCGTTCGAGATGGCCCAGCACCGGGCCGGTCTCTACGCGCCCTGCTACGGCGTCTTCGGCGGCGCGGGTCTGGCCCAGTTGTACGAGGCGGACGACGGCCAGAAGGAGCGCTATCTCTATCCCGTTCTGCGGGGCGAGAAGCGGGGTTTCTTCGCCCTGACCGAACCCTCGGGAGGCAGCGATCCGGCGCGAGCCATCCGCACGACCGCGGTGCGCGACGGCGACGACTGGATTCTCGACGGCGAGAAGACGTTCATCAGCGGCGCCGACAAGGCGGACTTCGGCATCGTCTTCGCGCGGACCGACCCGGAACTCGGCCGCAAGGGCATCACCTGCTTCCTCGTAGACACGGACATGCCGGGTTTTCGGGTCCGACGCATCGTTCACACCCTGCGCTCCACCCACTACGCGGCCGAACTCGAATTCAACCGGGTGCGGGTGCCCGGCCGCAACGTGCTGGGCGAAGTGAACCAGGGCTTCGCGATCGCCAACGATCGCTTGAGTCGCAACCGGATCCCGTACGCGGCCGGCTGCGTCGGTGTCGCGCTCAAGGCCCAGGAGATGGCGATCGCCTACGCGAAGACGCGCAAGACCTTCGGCGACTACCTGTCGACGCGCCAGGCGGTGCAGTGGATGATCGTCGACAACGAGATCGACCTGCGGACGGCCCGGGCGCTGACCCTGGAGGCCGCGGCCCGCGCCGATGCGGGCAAGCCGTTCCGGACGGAGGCGGCGATCTGCAAGCTGGTGGCCAGCGAGGGCGCCAGCCGCGTCGTCGACCGGGCGATGCAGATCCACGGCGGCTACGGCATGACGAAGGACCTGCCGCTCGAGCGCTGGTACCGCGAGCTGCGCATCCGCCGGGTGGGCGAGGGGCCGAACGAGATCCAGCGCCTGATCGTCGCCCGTGACGTGATCGGCGGGTCGTTCCACTGAGGCGGGCGTGACCGAAGGCGAACTCCCTCCGACCAGGCCGCTCGTCGGGGTCCGCGTCCTCGACCTCGGGCAGGTCTACCAGGGTCCTTACGCCGGCTACCTGCTGGCCCAGGCTGGGGCGGACGTGGTCAAGGTCGAGCCGCCGGGCGGGGAGCCGCTGCGGCGCCGTGAGACTGATGGCGGGCCGCCGTCCTTTCCGCTCGCCTTCCTGAACACGAACAAGCGTTCCCTGGCCTGCGATCTGAAGGACGGGGAGGGGAGGGGACTTCTGCTCCGGTTGGCCGGGGTCGCGGACGTGCTGGTCGAGAACTTCGCGCCGGGTGTGATGGACCGCCTCGGCGTCGGCTGGAAGGTGCTGCGGGAGCTGAACCCGCGGCTGATCTACGCATCGGGCACCGCCTACGGCCTGAGCGGCCCGGACTCCGAGCGGCTCGGGATGGACCTCACGGTCCAGGCCTGGTCCGGCGTGATGAGCATTACCGGCGAGGCGGGCGGCGGACCGCTCAAGGCCGGCCCGGCCCTCATCGACTTCCTGGGCGGGACGCACCTGTACGGGGGGATCGTCAGCGCGCTCTACGAACGGGAACGCACAGGGACCGGGCGCCTGGTCGAGGTGGCGATGCAGGAGGCGGCGTATCCGACCCTGCTCACCCAGCTCGCGCTGATGCACCACGAGGGGAAGCTGCCCGGACGAACCGGCAACCGGCACGGCCGCGTGTCGCCCTGCGGCGTGTATCCCTGCCGTGACGGCCATGTCGCGATCATCTGCATCACCGAGCGGCACTGGGAGAACCTGCTGCGGGCGATGGGACGGGAGGACCTGGTCGGTGATTCCCGGTTCCGGAACAACGAGACTCGTGTCTCTCGCCGGGACGAGACGGAAGCTCTGGTCGAGGAGTGGACCACCGGCCTTTCGCGTATGGAGATCAACGAGGCGGTGCGGTCCCGCCGGGTGCCGTGCGCGCCCGTCCGCGACCTGGCCGAGGTCAACGCGGACCCGCACCTCTGGGAACGCGGTTACTTCGAGACCGTCGATCACACGGCCCTCGGCGAGGTTGGTCTGCCGACAAGCGCCATCCGTTTCGACGCGCGACCGTCCGGTCCGCTCGAACCGATCCCTGCCCTTGGTGAGAACACGGATGAAGTAATCGGCGAGTGGCTGGGCGTCGTCCCGGCCGGGGAGGGGAGCGACGGATGAAGGTCAGGAGCATCGAGACGCGGCATTGCGACGCCGGTTGGCGGAACTACCACTTCGTCAAGCTGACCACCGACGACGGCATCGTCGGCTGGAGCGAGTACGACGAGCACCAGGGCGCAGTCGGTGTGACCACCGTGATCGAGCAGCTCGCGGATCGCGTCGTCGGCTCCCGGGTCCGGGACGTGGAGCGGATCTACCAGCGGCTCCTGGTCCGGGCGCGGCAATCGATGTCCGGCGTCATGGCGATGGGCATCGGAGCGATCGAGAACGCGGTGCTCGACGCCTGGGCGAAGTCCCTCGGCGTCCCCTGCTGCGATCTGCTGGGCGGCCGGGTGCGGGATCGGGTGTCGGTGTACTGGTCGCACTGCGGAACCTGGCGGATCGGCTTGCCGCAGTACTACGGCAACGCGATCACCGACATCGACGGCGTGATCGCCCTGGGCGCCGAGGTCCGCGAACGGGGATTCAAGGCGCTCAAGACGAACATCTTCGACTACTCGAGCGGCTCGCCGCGAGGTTGGGCGCCCGGCTTCGGGCGGCCCTTTGAACCGGGCCAGAACGTGGAACGCCGGACGATTCGGGAGCTTCGCCGTCACCTCGAAGCGCTGCGCGAGGGAGCCGGTCCCGACATGGGCATCCTGCTCGACCTGAACTTCAACGCGAAGATCTCGGGTTACCGGCAGATCGTGCGGGCGCTCGCCGATCTGGACCTCTACTGGATCGAGATCGACACGCCGTCGGCGGAGGGGCTGGCGACCGTCCGTCAGGAGAGCGTGCATCCGATCAGCTCCTGCGAGACGCTGATTACGCCCGCGGCCTTCCTGCCGTTCCTGCGGGCCGAGGCGGTCGACGTCGCGATCATCGACGCGGTGTGGAACGGCGTCTGGCAGTCGATGAAGATCGCCGCCCTGGCCAACGCCCACGAAGTCAACGTGGCGCCGCACAACTACTACGGCCACCTGGCGACGATGATGAACGCCCACATGAGCGCGGCGGTGCCGAACCTGCGGATCATGGAGACGGACATCGACCGGCTGCCCTGGGATGGCGAGGTGTTCACCCACGAGCCCGAGTTCGAGGACGGCTGCCTGATCGTGCCGGACCGGCCGGGTTGGGGCACGGAGCCCGACGAGGCCGGCCTCGCGGCGCATCCCCCGAGATAGGTGGATGACCGGGATTCGGTAGGTGGCATCAGCCAGTGAAGTGGCGCTCTATCGCGCCGGTGTCGCGAACTTACTGACCGAGTCTGTGGCGACGACGTGCGAACTCGAACGGTGGTTGAACGTGACCGGCGGATGGGATGAGGCGACGGCCCAGATCGACCTCGACGCCGATCCGACCGCGTCCGTTCGGATCATGTGTGCACTGCTACTGCGCAAGGCTCGCCTACACACGGCCGCGGTCCTCCGAGCCAACGAGACCAACAACGTGCACTCACTGGCTGTACAGATGAGGCCGGTCCTCGAGTGTGCCGGCCAGGTCGTGTTCCTGTTCCACAACCTGATAATCGCGCCGGATCTGATGATCGAGCGGGAGCGCGCGTTGAACGCCGTCGGCGACTACATGAACGCGGACTACTACCGGCAGATCATCGGGATAACGCGGGGCGGGGTCGATCACAAGGAACTACTCGAGACGACCTTCGCGGCTGAGGCCGCGGCAGCGGCGAGCCTCGGGATGCCGAAACCGAAGAATCGCAAGGGGAGGAGCTTCAAACAGGCCGACAAGGTGGCTACCTTGGCGGGAGGGAACAGTTGGTACGACTACCTGAGCGAGTACTTCAGTCACGGCAGGGCCGATTGGACAGGGCTTTCATGGCGCGGTGGTGTGATGTCGATAGACACGGTTCAGGACGAGCTCGCGTTCGCGGCTTTGACCGACTACCTCGTGGAACAGGTGGCGGTCATGAACGCGTACGCCGCGCTTTGTCCTGTCGGCAATGGCGCGGGTCGGTGGATCGACCCCACGCTGGCGCAACTGCGTCACGGACGGGAGTCGTCACGGGTGCTCCGGGATGCCGTTCTTGTCGGCGCGACAGGAGGACCGGAGGCGGATGCTCGAACCGATTGAGGTGCAGCGCGGCCGGTGCGAAGACTGTTCTGGCTCGCTTCGCGAGCTCGCTCGATTCCACTTGGAGATCGACCCGCCGAAGCGCAGGGTCCGACTGGGTGAGCCGGATTGGATTCTTCGCCTGCGCAAGGTCTGTCGCCACTCCCTGGCGGTTTCGGGTTGGGAAATCTGCGGCGACACCGTGCATGTGATGGCTACAGAGATTCGGGCAGCGTACGTACAGATGGACGCCGTATGGAAGTGCCTGCCAGACGGGTTTCGGCTTGACGAGATAGACAGTAGCTGGTGGAGGAATGAGGCACGGGACGGGCGGTTGGCGACCTTCGACCATCCGACGCCGGTGAGCTTGGCCTTCCCCCTGGCGCGGGGCGGTTTCGGTGACGTCGACGCTCCGGACAGCTATCTACGCCTCGCCCTGTGGCTGGGCCATCTCGGGCTCGGCTACGGACTCGCGCTTACCCATCTGGCGGAAGTTCTTGGCGCCGAAGGAGACGTTGCTGCCCGTGTGGCCGCAGTTCTTTCGTCGGCTTCAATGGAACCGTCCTTGTAGCCCGCGCACGTATGTCAGCAGTGGAAGGCTGGGATGGCCCCTCAGACTCAGCCGGGCCGCATGGTGCGCTCCGTTCATCTACAATCCGCGATCCTGGCCGCAGAATCCGGCTGTTGCGGAGTTTCTGGACGAGGCAGGTACGGAGGGGCAGGAATGAGTGGAAACGGCAACCAGATCGAGACGCGGCTTTGGGACGCGGCGAACAAACTCCGTGCGAACTCGCGCCTCAAGGCCTCCGAGTACTCCACGCCGGTGCTTGGGCTCGTCTTCCTCCGCTTCGCTGACCACCGGTTCCGGGCCGCGGCGCAGGAACTTGAGGGTTCGGGCGGCGGCCGCCGCGCGATCGGCCCGGCGGACTACCAGGCAAGGGGCGTGCTCTTCGTGCCTGAGGAGGCGCGGTTCGCTTCGCTCATGCGGCTTCCCGAGGGCCAGAACGTCGGCGCTGCGGTGAATGCCGCCATGCGGGCCGTCGAAGCAGCAAACTCCGTTCTCAAGGACGTGTTGCCGAAGACGTTCAACCGGTTCGAGAACAGCCTGCTCACCGACCTGCTGAGGACGATGAACTCGGTGCCCATGGACGTTGAGGGCGACGTGTTCGGGAAGATCTACGAGTACTTTCTCGGCAAGTTCGCGATGGCAGAGGGGCAGAAGGGGGGCGAGTTCTTCACGCCGACCTCCGTCGTCCGGCTGATCGTCGGCGTGATCGAGCCCTTCCACGGCCGCATTTTCGACCCGGCCTGCGGTTCTGGGGGGATGTTCGTTCAGAGTGCACGCTTCGTCGCGGAGCATCGACGTGATCCGGGCAGCGCGCTCTCCGTGTTCGGCCAGGAGCGGGTCGCGGACACGGTGCGACTGGCGAAGATGAACCTTGCCGTTCACGGCCTGGAGGGGGACATCAGACGGGGCAACTCGTACTACGAGGACTTGCACCGTTCTCGGGACCGATTCGACTTCGTCATGGCGAATCCGCCGTTCAACGTGAAGGGGGTGGACAAGGAGCGCTTGGCGAACGACGAGCGGTTCGGCCTGGGCCTTCCGCGCGCGGACAACGCGAACTATCTGTGGATCCAGACGTTCTCGAGCGCACTGGCGGAAGGCGGTCGAGCCGGTTTCGTCATGGCGAACTCGGCGGCCGATGCCGGCTATTCGGAGCTTGAGATTCGCCGGAAGCTGGTCAAGAGCGGCATCGTAGACGTCCTGGTTGCCGTTGCCTCCAACTTCTTCTACACGGTGACCTTGCCGTGCACGCTGTGGTTCCTGGACAAGGGCAAGCAGGGAACAGAGCGCGCTGGCAGGGTGCTGTTCGTGGACGCCCGGGGGTTGTACCGGCAGGTCGATCGAGCCCACCGCGACTGGACGGAGGCGCAGACCGAGTTCCTGGCGAACATCGTCCGGCTCTATCGCGGCGAGGAACCGGAGAATCTGCACGAGAGTGCTTCGCTGGTGGCCGAGCGCTTCGGCGAACAACCCCGCTACGCGGACGTGCCCGGCCTCTGCAAGGTGGCGACGCTTGCCGAGATTGAAGACGAGGCCTGGAGTCTCAACCCCGGCCGCTACGTGGGCGTACCGGAGAGGGAACCCGAGGACATCGACTTCGAGGCCCGCCTGCGCGAACTACACGACGAACTTGAGCGACTGAACCGCGAGGGCCGGGTGCTGGAGGAGCGGATTGCAGAGAACGTGGCGTTGTTGTTGGAGGGGAAGTGAGAGAGACACTCCCTTTTGGCCGGTTTGTTGAGGTGAATCCTGGCGTTGCCCTTCGGAAGGGCATCGAGTACCCCTTCGTTGAGATGGGGGCAGTCGATCCGGTTCGGCGCTATGTTTCGGCTGCCCGAAACCGTATCTTCAAGAGTGGTGGGGCCAGATTCCGGGCCGGAGACACACTCTTCGCCAGAATCACACCGAGCTTGGAGAACGGCAAGATCGCTCAGTTCAAGGGAGACGCTACGGACAGCGTGGGGTTCGGCTCCACTGAGTTCTTCGTCTTCCGGGCTCGGCCAGGACTCTCGGATCCGGCCTTTGTGTGTTACCTCGCCAGATCGGCCATCCTAAGGGGGCCGGCGGAGAAGAGTCTCACCGGGACTTCGGGGCGTCAGCGAGCCGACCTCAAGTCCTTCGTCGATCTTCCCGTTCCGGCACCACCGCTTCGAACCCAGCGCAAGATCGCCGCGATCCTCTCGGCGTACGACGACCTGATCGAGAACAGCTACCGCGGGATCGAGATCCTGGAGGAGATGGCGGGGAACCTCTACCGCGAGTGGTTCGTCGAGTTCCGGTTCCCGGGCTACGAACGCACCCGGTTCGTAGATTCGCCCGTAGGCCGGATTCCTGAGGGGTGGGCGGTGAGAGCACTTGGGGAGTTGGCGAAGGTCCAGACCGGTCGTTCCAATCGACAGGATGCAGACCCAGACGGTGAGTTCGTCTTCTTCGACCGGTCCCGTGAAGTCAAGAAGAGCAGTCGGTACCTGTTTGACTGCGAGGCAGTCGTCGTGCCTGGTGAAGGCCGGGAGTTCGTGGCGCGCTATTGGGTCGGCCCGTTCGACCTGCACCAGCGTGTTTACGCTCTCACCGACTTCAAAGAGATCGACGGTCTATACCTCTACCACGCCATGCTCGAGAACCGGGACTACTTCGCGCGGGTGGCAACGGGCGCCACGGTGAAGTCGCTCCGCAAGGGGATGTTCGAGCGGTTTCCGGTAGTCGTTCCGCCCGAAGAACTTCGGAGGCGGTTCTCCCACCTCGCCGGAGCTACGCAGGACCAGCGTAAAGCTCTGGACATCCGGAATGCCGTTCTCCGCCAGGCCCGCGACTACCTGTTGCCCAAACTGATCTCGGGTGAGGTCGACGTAGCAACTCTGCCGGTGCGCGCGGCGCCATCCGCCGGCGACGACGTCACCTGCCGCGAGAACGGAGTCGGCGCATGAGCCGGACGAAGCAGGCGGACCGGCTGCGGAGTGCCGAGAAGATGTGCCCCATCTTCGCGGCCGACTGAACGGATGAAGGCCCGTAGGCGGGAGCTCGGAACCGAAGGCATGGAGTCGCGCTACACGGAGGACGCGCTGGTCAAGCAACCGGCGATGGAGTTGCTTGCGGAGCTGGGCTGGGAGACGGTCGACGCGTACGGCGAGTTCGGCAATCCGGGCGCGGACGGCAGGAGCGTACTGGGGCGCGAGACGGAGGCGGAGGTCGTCTTGGCCGCGCGGTTGTGGCCAGCCTTGAAGCGGCTCAACCCGGGCGTCGACGAGCAGGCGGTCGATGAGGCGGTCGAAGAACTGACGCGCGACCGGTCGGCCATGAGCCCGGCGGCTGCGAACCGGGAGATTCACGGCCTGCTGAAGGACGGTGTGCGGATCGTGCTGCCAGGGCCGGACGACGGCGGCGATGTGGTCGAGCACGTCCGGGTGATCGACTGGGACGAGCCGTCGAACAACGACTTCCTGCTCTGCTCGGAGTTCTGGGTCGCGGGCGAGATGTACCGCTGCCGGGCCGATCTGGTGGGCTTTGTCAACGGTCTGCCGCTCGTGTTTGTCGAACTCAAGGCGGCTCATCGTCGGCTGGAGCTCGCCTACGACGGAAACCTGAGTCACTATCGCGAGGAGATTCCGCAGATCTTCTGGTTCAACGCTCTCGTTCTCCTCTCCAACGGGCTGGACAGCCGCCTCGGCAGCCTGACAGCCGGCTGGGAGCACTTCTCGGAATGGAAGCGGATCGCCAGCGAGGACGAGCAGCCCCGTGTGTCCCTGGAGACAATGCTGCGCGGCGTATGCGAGCCAGCCCGTCTGCTCGACATGGCGGAGAACTTCACCCTGTTCCTCGAGGATCGAGGCGGACTGATCAAGCTGGTGGGCAAGAACCACCAGGTCCTCGGCGTGAACAACGCGCTTGAGGCGATGAAGCACATCGAAGGCCGCCATGGGAAGCTGGGCGTGTTCTGGCACACGCAGGGCAGCGGCAAGAGCATCTCGATGATCTTCTTCGCGCAGAAGACGCTTCGCCGGCTGCCAGGCGGCTGGACCTTCGTCGTCGTCACCGACCGGAAGGAACTGGACCGGCAGATCTACCGCCGTTTCGTCTCGTCCGGCGCGGTCGGGAAGATCGAAGTCCAGGCGGAGAGTAGCCGGGAACTCCGGCGCCTGCTGGCCGAGGACCACCGCTACGTCTTTACTCTGATCCACAAGTTCAGGACGGACCGCCCCGGCGAGGCGCACCCGGTGCTCTCCGAACGGAGCGACATCGTCGTCATCACGGACGAGGCCCACCGCAGCCAGTACGACACGCTGGCACTCAACATGCGGCAGGCGTTGCCGAATGCCGCGTTCCTCGCCTTCACCGGTACGCCGCTCATCCACGGCGAGGAGGAGCGGACTAGGGAGGTCTTTGGGGACTACATCAGCGTCTACGACTTCCAGCAGTCCATCGAGGATCGCGCGACCGTCCCGCTCTACTATGAGAACCGGATACCCGAGCTGCAACTCTCGAATCGGGACCTGAACGAGGACATGGAGCGCCTGCTTGAGGAGGCGTCGCTCGACGAGGCGCAGGAGAAAGCCCTGGAGAGGCAGTTTTCCCGCGAGTACCACCTGATTACCAGGGAGGACCGCCTGGAGGCCGTGGCCGCGGACGTGGTCCGCCACTTCTCCGAACGAGGCTTTCGGGGCAAGGCGATGGCGGTGTGCATCGACAAGGCGACCGCGGCGCGGATGCACGACAAGGTTCGGGCGCACATGCGGCAGCGGATCGACGAACTGCGCTCGGAGCAGGCTCGGCTTGCGCGGCTCGACGAGGACGACGAAGCGGCGGAGATCGCAGAACGCGTCGCCTGGATGGAGACGACGGACATGGCGGTCGTCGTCTCGCCGTCCCAGAACGAGATCGCGGAAATGGGGGAGAAGGGCATCGACTTTCGGTCGCACCGCCGGCGCATGCAGCAGGAGGATCTGGAGGAGAAGTTCAAGGACCCGGACGATCCGTTCAGGCTCGTCTTCGTCTGCGCCATGTGGATGACGGGCTTCGACGTGCCGACCTGCTCGACGCTCTACCTCGACAAGCCGATGCGCAACCACACCCTGATGCAGACGATCGCCCGAGCCAACCGCGTGGCACCTGGCAAGGAGGCCGGGCTGATCGTCGACTACGTTGGGGTCTTCCGGGACCTGGAACGGGCGCTATCGGTCTACGGCGCCGGGCGGGGTGCAGGCGAGAGTCCCGTGGAGGACAAGGCGGCACTCGTCGCCGCAGCGCGGCAGGCGTTCGGGCAGGTGGAGGACTTCTGCCGCGAGCAGAACGTGGACCTCGACGGGATCGGGAGCGCCGAGGGGTTCGGCCGTCTTGAACGGCTTCAGGATGCGGTCGACGCGCTGGTTGCGACCGAAGAGGTCAAGCGCCGCTATCTCGGCCTCGCCGACTCCGCCGGCCGGCTGTTCAGGGCGGTTCTGCCCGATGGGCGGGCCCAGGAGTTCCGGCCCCGCGCGAAGCTCCTGTCGGTGCTTGCGGAGCGGATTCGGGCTCTCGTTCCGCCGGCGGACATTTCGGTCACGATGAAGCAGGTCGAGGCCCTGCTCGACGAATCGATCGAAGCCGAGGGCTACGCCATCGCCGAAGGCGGGCGCTACCGGACGGACCTCAGTCGGATCGATTTCGAGAAGCTGGCCGCGAAGTTTGCCCGGTCGCGGAAGCGGACATTCAACGAGAAGCTGACCTCGGCGCTTAGGCGGCAGGTCGAGAGAATGATCCGCGAGAACCCGACCCGGACGGACTACCTCGAGAAGCTGCAGGCGAAGATCGATGCGTACAACGCCGGAAGCGCGAACGTCGAAGAGCACGTCCGGCAGTTGTTCAAGTTCGCCGAGGACTTGAACGAAGAGAAACGGCGGGCGCTGCGGGAGGAGCT
Source organism: Thermoanaerobaculia bacterium (assembly GCA_022826745.1). Lineage (GTDB taxonomy): Bacteria > Acidobacteriota > Thermoanaerobaculia > Multivoradales > Multivoraceae > Multivorans. The sequence continues at coordinate 238,125 of JAJDUI010000006.1, forward strand.
CGATGAGGAGGAGTTGGCCGTGTTCGACCTCCTGACCAAGCCGGAGATCGAGCTGACGGAGCGGGAGCGGAAGTCTGTCAAGCAGACGGCCCGGACTCTCCTCGCGACGCTCAAGGCGGAGAGATTCGCGCTCGACTGGCGGAAGAAGAGCCAGGCCCGCTCCGCTGTCCGGGTGACGATCGAGAAACAGCTCGACGAAGGCCTGCCGGATGCCTACACGACGGAGCTGTTCCGGCAGAAGGCGTCGGCGATCTTCCAGCACGTGTACGCGAGCTACTACGGTGAGGGCAGGAGCGTCTACGAAGCCGCGTAGTAGCCCGTGGCGAGCCTCTAGGGGCCTTCAGGCAAACCGATTCCGCCTGGTCTTCAGCCTCCGTCGGCTTCCTTGTAGATCAGTATGTCCTGCCAAGGGACGTCGGCTTCACCCGCGGTTGCCTCTAACTGAATCGTTTGAGACGAAGTCGGGCCACCTCCGCTGTCCGAGAGGTTGAACGTCGAGTCGAACTCACCTCAGCCGTCAAGCCCGACGTCACGCACTCGTCGACGATCACGCGGCCTGCTTTTGCGAGCTCCATTGCCCTCGCCGAATCCACGAGGGCGCGGAAACCGTCTTGGCCAGCGCTCCGCTCGAGATACCGCCACTTGTCGAAGGTGTGGCGGTGGCGATTCAACGCATCGGCCAATCCTGGATAGTCCGCTTCAAGCCTGTCACGGCTGTCTCTTGGCAGCTCGTCGTGGAGATTCCGGAGATCGTGCGTCCTGGGGCCTTCATCCTTCCGCGTCAGGAGGATTGCCTTCATTCCGACCTCACACGCGAAAGCCGCGGCCATGCCCGACACCATTGCTCTTCCCATCCGCGCCCTCTGCTCTAGGGGCGAGGGCTTTCGGTGCGGGATCTCGCCGTGAACGCGAAGGATCTCACCGCTTGCGGAAGCGTCGGCACCGGTGATTTGAACTTCCCTGTAGTCGAAGTCAGTGGGCTCGACCGGGGCCATCTCCCTCGGCAGGCTCTCGACTCCAGACAGGATCACCCAGGCTTGCAGGTACAGGAAGCCAGCGTGCCCAGCCGGCACGTCGTGGCGATTGATCCGGCGGTTTCGCTTCTGCGTCGCACGGATGGCCTTCTTGCGTCTTGCGATCTGCGATGGCGAGCTTCGGACCATGTCCGGCATGATCTTGAGCACGAATCTGGCTCCTTCACGGTACTTGGGCGGTCGTCCTACACGCGCGGGCTTCAAGTTGTCGCGCATCTCAAGGAGCATGGCCTTGGCTTCCTGTTCGGCTTCCTCCCCATCGACGGCGTGGCCACAGAGACGACACGCGATGTGTGTCCACCCGTCCTCTTGTGTCCCGTCCCCGCGAATGGGCCCCCAGCAGCCTACGCAGCGGCCCGCTACCTCGACTCTGCGCGCCGGCCCCGGCGAGTGGTCGTTGGGCGCACGGTCGTCGAAATCAACCCAACCGTAGAAGCTCTCGTCTAGTGTCATGCCCTTGATGCACTCCGTTCTGAAGTCGGTTCTTCGCTCTTGCGCCAAGCCAACGTAACGCGTCGGTGGAGCGTAGTTCAGCCTGAGAGGCGGAGCTATGGTTGGGCAGGTCCCGAGAAGAACGAGATTGGACTGTAGACACCTGGGGTCTTCGTCGCCGCTAACATCCGAGCCGTGGCCACCGACCTCCACTACAGCGACGCCCTGATTGCCGGCATCCTCCGCCGCGTGCGAACGATCGCCATGGTCGGCGCGTCGCCGAACTGGAAGCGTCCCTCGAACTTCGCGATGAAGTACCTGCAGGAGAAGGGCTTCCGGGTGATCCCGGTGAATCCGCGGGCGGCCGCGGCGGGGGCTTTGATCCTGGGCGAGAAGGCCTGCGCCTCCCTGGAGGACGTGCCGGGGCCGGTCGAGATGGTCGACGTCTTCCGGGCATCCGAGGCCGCGCTCGAGATAACGCGCGAAGCGATCCGGCTGCGGGCGGAGAAGGGGTTCGAGGTGGTCTGGATGCAGCTCGGCGTGCGCAACGACGAGGCTGCGGCCGAGGCGGAGGCAGCCGGGCTCACCGTGATCATGAACCGCTGCCCGAAGATCGAGTACGGCCGTCTGTGGGGCGAGCTGGGCTGGGGCGGGTTCGACAGCGGCGTGATCAGCAGCCGCTGGCCGCGCCCGGCGAAGGGCGACGGACGCGCGGGGTGACGAGCGGGCGCGGGCCGGCGTACACTCCGCCGTCATGAGCGAAGACGAGACCCAAACCCCAGCGAGCGGCCCCGGTCCCGACTGGGGATTCGAGACCCGAATGATCCATGCCGGCGCCGGCCCGGATCCAACTTCGGGGGCACGCCAGACCCCGATTCACCAGACCTCGGCCTATGCGTTCCACGACGCGGACCATGCGGCGTCGCTCTTCAACCTGCAGACCTTCGGCTTCATCTACTCCCGTCTCGGCAATCCGACCGTCGCCACGCTGGAAGAACGCATCGCCAGTCTGGAGGGCGGCCGCGGCGCGACCTGCGCCGCCTCGGGACACGCCGCCCAGGTCCTGGCCTTCTTCCCGCTGATCGAGGCCGGCGAACGGTTCGCGGCATCGACCCGGCTCTACGGCGGCTCGGTCACGCAGTTCAGCCGGACGTTCCCGAAGTTCGACTGGCACTGCGACTTCGTCGACACGGAGGACCTTGCCGCGGTCGAGGCCGTCCTGGCTCAGGGCGCCAAGGCACTGTTCGTGGAGAGTCTGGCGAATCCGGGCGGCGTGGTTACCGACCTGGAGGCCCTGGCCGGCCTGACGCGAGCCGCGGGCGCCCTGCTGATCGTCGACAACACGCTCGCGACCCCCTGGCTCTGCCGGCCCTTCGAGTGGGGCGCCGACCTGATCGTCCATTCGGCGACGAAGTTCCTCTCCGGCAACGGCACGGTGATCGGCGGCGCCGTGGTGGACAGCGGCCGCTTCGACTGGTCGGCGTCGGGACGTTTTCCGGGCCTCTCGGAGCCGGAGCCGGCCTACCATGGCCTGAAGTTCAGCGAGACCTTCGGCGACCTCGCCTTCACGGTCCATTCGCACGCGGTCGGTTTGCGAGACCTTGGCGCTTCCATGGCGCCGATGAACGCCTTTCTCACGTTGCTGGGCACGGAAACCCTCGCCCTGCGCATGGAACGGCATTGCCGGAACTCCCTGGCGGTGGCCGAGTGGCTGACCGAACACCCGAAGGTCGAGTGGGTGTCCCATGCCGGCCTGCCGACCAGTCCGTACCGCGAGCTGGCGCAGAAGTACCTGCCGAACGGGGCGGGCGCCGTGTTCACCTTCGGCGTCCGGGGCGGCTACGAGGCGGGCGTCAAGGTCGTCGAGAGATGCGAGCTGTTCTCGCACCTGGCGAACATCGGCGATGCCCGCTCGCTGATCATCCATCCGGCGTCGACGACGCACCGGCAGTTGACGGACGAACAGCGAGCGGCCGCCGGCGCCGGTCCGGAGGTCGTGCGGCTCTCGATCGGTCTGGAGACGGTGGACGACCTCGTCCGGGATCTGGACCGGGCCCTGGCCGCGGCGTAAGGCCGTCCGGAGCGTCGCCCCGTGCTCTCCTGCCAGCGCTACCGCTTCCAGTTGCCGCCTCACCTTCACTACCTGAACTGCGCCTACATGGCGCCGCTCGCCCGCGAAGTCGAGGAGGCGGGCCTGCGGGGAATGGCGCGCCGGCGGGACCCGTCCAAGATCGCGGCGGAGGATTTCTTCGTCGAGACGGATGCACTGCGGGAGCGGTTCGCACGGTTGATCGGGAGCTCCGATCCGCAGCGGGTGGCGATCATCCCGGCGGTGTCCTACGGCATCGCTACGGCCGCCCGCAACGTGCCGGTCGAGAGTGGCCAGAACATCGTCATCCTGGGCGACCAGTTTCCGAGCAACGTCTACGTCTGGATGCGGAGGGCGAAGGAGACCGGCGCGGAGCTCCGGGTCGTCGAACGATCCGCCAGGGGAAGACCGAGCCCGGGCGCGTCGTGGAACCGTCGACTGCTCCGGGCGATCGACCGGAAGACGGCGGTCGTGGCGACGCCGATTCTCCACTGGGCTGACGGCACGCGCTTCGATGTCGCGGCGATCGGGCGGCGCGCCCGCGCGGCAGGAGCCGCCTTCGTGATCGACGGTACGCAGTCGATCGGAGCGCTGCCGTTCGACGTGGAGAAGGTGGCGCCCGACGCGCTGGTCGTCGCCGCCTACAAGACCCTGTTCGGCCCGTACCAGAGCGGCCTGGCGTGGTTCGGCGAACGCTTCGACGGCGGAGTGCCGCTGGAGGAACCGTGGGCGGCGCGCGAGGGCAGTGACCGCTTCGTCGCCGGCCGGATCGAGTACGTCGAGTCCTACCGGCCGGGCGCCCTGCGCTACGACGTCGGTGAGCGGAGCAACCAGATTCAGGTGCCGATGCTGAACGCCGCGCTCGACATGGTGCTCGAGTGGGAGCCGCAACGTGTTCAGGAGTACTGCGAGAGCCTGCTCGAACCGTACGAGGATGTCTTCCGCGAGGCGGGTTTCGAACTGGAGGACCGAGCCTGGCGCGGGGCCCATCTGTTCGGACTCCGCAGCGTTCGGGGACTCGATACGGAGAAGACGGCGGCGACGCTGCGGCGTGCCGGCATCTTCGTCTCCGTTCGTGGCGAGGCGATCCGCGTGGCGCCGCAGGTCTACAACGACCGTGCGGACCTGGACGCGCTGGCGACGACGCTGCGGTCCCTCTGACCTCAGGTCTCATTGCAACCCTGAGACATTTGTGATCGTATTTGTCACAAATGAGCGTGCAGACGAGCCGGGACGGCGTGATCCGGGATGGTCAGGCCGGCACCGTCCTGGAGTTTCCGGGGCTGGCCGCCGATGGCGATCTCTGCGTCCTCGGCTGGGCGATGGAGCTGGAACTCGCGACGCCGGAGCAGGTCCTGCGCTGGGCTCATGGCCGGTGGGGAAGCGAGTTGACCCTGGCGACCTCGTTCCAGGCGGAAGGCATGGTGCTCCTCCACATGTGCCACCAGCTCGGCCTGCCGGTGCGGATCGTGACGCTCGACACGGGCCGGCTGCCGGAGGAGACCTTCCGGCACATCGAGCACGTCCGGCTGCACTACGGCGTGGAAGTGGAGATCGTGGCGCCGCGGGCATCGGATGTGGCGCGCCTCGTCAAGCGCGAGGGCCCGAATCTCTTCTACGCCTCGGTGGACGGACGGCAGCGCTGCTGCAACGTGCGCAAGGTGGAGCCGATGCGCCGGGCGCTGGCTCGTACGCCGGCCTGGTTGAGCGGACTGCGCCGCGATCAGACCCCGACTCGCGACGTTCTGAACAAGGTGGAGGTCGACCGGGTCACGCGGACCAAGGGGCGGCTGGTGAAGGTCTGTCCGTTGCTCGACTGGACGGAAGACCAGGTCTGGGCCTACATCCACGAGGAGGGGGTGCCGTACCACCCGCTGTACGACCGGGGCTACCGGACGATCGGCTGCGCGCCGTGCACCCGTCCATCGCGCCCCGGTGAGGGCGCCCGCGGCGGTCGCTGGTGGTGGGAATCCCACACCGGCAAGGAGTGCGGCCTCCACGTCCTACAGCCGCGTTGAGCGGCCAGGCTCAGGCGCCCTCCTACTATCCGGTCTACCTCTCGCTTGCCGAGCGGCTGGTTGTCGTCAAGGGCGGCGGCCCGGTGGCGGAACGGAAGGTTGACGGCCTGCTGCGCTGCGGAGCGCGGGTGCGCGTCGTCGCTCCCGAGCTGACCCCCGAACTGGCGCGGCTGGCCGAGAACGGCGAGATCGAGCACCTCGCCCGGCCGTACCGGCCAGGAGATCTCGAACGTGCGGCGCTCGTCCTGGCGGAGCCTGGCGACCAGGCGTCGGACGCTGAGTTCTTCGCTGAGGCGGAGCGCCGAGGCATCTTCGCCAACGTCGAGGACGACCTCGACCACTGCAGCTTCATCATGCCGGCGGTTGTTCGCCGTGGCGACCTCGTTGTCGCCATCTCGACCTCCGGACGCGCCCCGGCAATGGCGGTGCGCCTGCGCGAGCGGCTGGAACGCGAGCTCGGGCCCGAGTACGCCGCGCTGCTGGAGTTGGCCGGTCGTCTGCGAAGGCCCCTGGCGCGCGACGCGCCGGAGTTCGAGGAGCGGCGCCGGCGCTGGTACGAGTTGGTCGACTCGAACGTCCTCGCCCTGTTTCGCGACGGCCGGGCCGTCGAGGCCCGCGAACGTGCCGAACAGATCATGGGCGTCGCCGCGGAGGAGCCGGGGCGGTGAGTGGTTCGGGGCGGGTCACGTTGATCGGTGCCGGACCCGGCGACCCCGAACTCATCACGGTCCTGGGCCTGAAGCGGCTACGGGCCGCCGATGTCGTGCTGCACGACCGACTCGCCGCGCCGGAGCTCCTCGCCGAGGCGAAGCCAGGCGCGGAGATCGTCGATGTCGGCAAGCGCCCGGGCGATGACGTCCAGGCCCGTCAGCGTCGGATCGAGAGGCTGATGATCGAGCATGCACGGGCGGGCGCTCACGTGGTCCGGCTCAAGGGAGGCGATCCGGCGGTCTTCGGCCGCGGCGGCGAGGAGATCGAGGCCTGTGCCTCCGCGGGCGTGCCGTGCGAGGCGGTCCCCGGCGTGAGCAGCGTCACGGCCGCCCCGGCGGTTGCCGGCATCCCGCTCACGCACCGCGGCGTTTCCCTGGGCTTCGCCGTCGTTTCGGCCCGCAATGCCGAAGGCGGTGAGCCGGACTGGGCGGGTCTGGCCGGCGCCGACACCGTCGTCGTCCTGATGCCCGCACGCCGACTGCAACGGATCGGCCGCGGCCTGATCGCCGCGGGACGGAGACCGGCCACGCCGGCGGCGATCGTCGAGCGGGCCACTACGGCCGACCAGAAGGTCCTGTCCTGCACCCTGGAGGCCCTGGCGGCGGGAGAGTTTTCGGGCCGTGTCAGACCGCCCTGCGTCGTCATCGTCGGCGATGTAGCCGCGGCTGCGAGTGGCGCCTACGCCGAGTAGACCGGCGCCAGCGGGTCCGCCGCCAGATCGGTTGCTTCGCGGCCCTCCGAGCGCGCGACCTCCCGCAGCAGCCAGTCGAGGCGGTCGTTGCCCCAGAAGCGTTCACCGCGGTAGATGAACAGGGGCACGCCGAAGGCGCCGTCCTTCCGGGTATGAGCGAAGCCGGTCATCACGGCGTCCTTCCACTTCGGATCGTGCGCCACGGCCAGGGCCTCGTCGCCGTCGAGCCCCGCCGCTTCGGCGGCGGCACGCATGACCTCGTCGCTGGCAAGGTCGAGGCCCCGCCCGAACCGGACCGTGAACGCCTCGCGGGCATAGTCGACTGCCTTTCCCTGCTCCCGGGCCCAGAGGTAGATCTGGTGCGGCGGGAACCAGTCCGGGTCGTCGCCGCCCTCCGGCCAGCTCATCGGTAACCCGTAGGCCCTGGCGATCCGTTCCGCGTCCAGGCGGACGTAGCTCGACTTGGCGCGCCCGGCCGAGAGATTGGCCCCTTTGCCGAAGGGGAAGATCGGTACGGCGTCGATCTCGTTCCAGTCGAACACGCCGCTCGTCGTGATGCGGTGGAAGGCGAACCACGAAAAGGGGGAGCGGAAGGAGAAGTAGACGCGCAGGTCGTTCGGGTTCATTGGGGCTCAACTCCTTTGCGCAGCGGCGGAAGGGCTCAACGGAAGACGTCGACCAGCCGGCTGTACTTGACGATGACGGTGCGGTCCGGCCGCTCGTAGAGGATCCGGGCGCCCAGCTCGTCGATCTCGTTGTAGACGACGAACAGTCCCGTGTTCGCGTCCTGCAGCCACGAGAAGCGGAGGTTCGCGGACACGTTGTCCGACTGGTCGTTGTACTGGGCGAGTGCCTGGACGAGCATTCGCGGGGTGATGGAGTAGGAGAGCCGCAGGCGGCCCAGGTTGACCTGGAAGCTGCCCGAGTCGATGTCCACGTCGTTGTGGTCCCAGGTAAGTTCCGAGGTCAACCGCTCGCCGCGCCGGGCGAGCAGGGTGAGCTGGGTGGAACTCCGGTCGCCGCCGAAGAAGCCGCCCGTGATGTTGCGGATGTAGAACGACACCGGCTTCGCCTGGTTCGTCGAGAACACCGTCTGCAACTCGTCGTGGCTGTACCTGCCGGCCTGGACCGGGAAGCCGTCGACGATCTCGAACGTCTCCTTGACGCCCTCCTCGGTGAAGTTCACGCCCGTGTGGACCTGGAATCCGTTGCGCCACTCCCAGTGGTTGTCGACGTGGATGTACTGCGATTCCTTGTAGTCGTCGAAGTCCCAGATGGCGCTGTACGAGGCATGCGGCCGGAGCTCGTGAAAGCCCAGGAGACTCTTCGGTCGGATCGTGTGCATGCCGAACGCGGAGACGTTCCGGAAGTTCCTTCGCGACAGGAAGCCGACTTCCGGGTTGAAGTTCTCCCGGGCCTCGGCGTAGCTCATGCTGCCGCGCCACGCCGGCTTGCCGAGGTTGTAGCTCAGGAGCATCGAACTGTCGTCGCCGTCGAGACCGGGGGTATCCGTCTGGGCGACGTAGCTTTCGATCGTGTGGTGCTCGCCGATGCCCCACTTGCCGTCGATGGCGTAGGTGCGGTTCGTGTCGTCATGCGGGGCCAGGCCGCCGACGCCCTCCCGGCTGATGGCCATGCCGCCGATACTGGAGCGCTCGCCCAGTTCCCGGTTGACGCGAGCAACCGCGTAGTTGTTGCCGTGGAGCCCGCCCACCGCCGCGGTCTGCATGTGGAGCACGCCCACGTTGAAGCGCCCCGCCTTGCCCGAAAGCCGGCCGCCGTAGTCGATCGGGATCAGCTCGCCACGCGGCCCGATGCCGATGCGGCGGCTGAAGAACAGGTCGACGCGGGCCGAAGCACGGCTGCCGGTTCGCGCCCCGACGGTGAACAGGCCGGCGTTCTCCAGGAAGAAGGGCCGCTTCTCGGGGAAGAACAGGTTGAACCGGTCGAGGTTCACCTGCTGCTCGTCGACCTCGACCTGGGCGAAGTCCGTGTTGTAGGTCAGGTCGAGGGTCAGGCTCGGCGTCACGCTGTACTTGAGGTCGACGCCGAGGTCGGAGTCCGACTCGTTGTCGCTATCGGCCCTGGGCGGTTCGCGGCTCGATCCGATCGCGTAGGGGATCAGCTTCAGGTTGCGCTGCGGCGGCGGCTCGACGCCGGCCAGCGAGCCCGCGTCGGTGAGCCGGTCGAGGTCGTGATTCCGGTCGAGTTCGGACCAGAAGGCAACTTCCCTGTGGCGCGCGATGTTGCGCTGGAAGTTGAGGCCCCAGGTCTGCACCTCCTCCGGCGGATAGCGGAGGGTGCGGAAGGGAATCGCGAACTCCGCGCTCCAGCCGAACTCGCCGACCTCGGTGGCGACGGTCCAGGCGCCGTCCCAGTTCAGGTTGAAGCCGGTGGACAGGGCGCCGCCCCGGAAGCGGCTGTTGCCGCCCATGCCGCTGAACACGCCGGAGCCGCCTTCCACGACCTGGCCGTCGTACTCGATGCCCGCCGGGTTCGTGCCGAACACGAAGCCGTTGCGCCCATCCTGGAACGTGTCGAAGATGACCTGGAAGCTGTCCGTCTCGTCCAGGGCCGCGTCGCGGCGGCTGTCCGAGATGACGATCCCTTCGGGTTCCCGGTCGTGGCAGACGACCGCCACGAAGAGGGTGTCCTCGGTGTACGCGAAGCGGACCTCGGTCCGTTCCGTGCCCGGCTCGCCGGCGAAGGGCCGGGTCTGCGTCGTGCCGGAAGCGGGCACGACGGCCTGCCAGACCGGATCGTCGAGAACCCGGCCGTCAAGCTGGGGCGCCTCTCCGATCGCCAGGGCGGTAGCCGCCGGCCGGTCGGTCTGGACTTCGGACGCAGTGGCCCCCAGCGAGGCCCCCAGCGACGGGATAGCGACGAGCCACGCCGCGGCAACTCTCTTCACGGGAAGCGACTCTACTCTGAACGGGGACTCAGTATCTGCCTGACTCCTGTAGCATCCGTGCAAGCACACGGGAACATGCTGGCGGAGGATCGGCGATGAAGTTGGAGTCTGCGAAGAGGTATGGGTTCAGGCTGGCCCTGGCGGGAATCGTGGTCGCGGCGCTGGCCGCGGCGCCGGCGCTTGGCGCCGGGGAACTCATGGATGTCGAGGGCTATCCGACCCTCGTGCGCAAGCCGGTCGAGATCTGGAGCGACGGCACTCGTCTGGCCGGTGACGTCTTCTACCCGAAAGCGACGGCCGAAGGGGAGAAGCTGCCGACGATCGTGCTCTGTCACGGCTGGGGCGGCACGAAAGCCCACCTGAACCGGGGCATCGCGCCGCGCTTCGCCGCCGCCGGCTACCTGGTTCTCGCCTTCGACTACCGCGGCTGGGGGGAGAGCGATGCCCGCCTGGTCGTCCGCGGCAAGATGCCGGAGCCGGACGAGGACGGCTATGTGACCGTCAAGGCGCAAGCGATCCGGCAGCTCGTCGACCCGCTCGATCAGCAGGAGGACATCGACGCCGCGATCACCTTCGTCGAAGGCGAACCGCATGCCGATGCGTCCCGGATCGGAATCTGGGGTTCCAGCTTCGGCGGCGGCCACGTCATCTGGCGCGCCGCCCACGACCGCCGCGTGAAGGCCGTTGCCGCGCAGGTCGGCGCGATGGACCAGCGAGCCGGCCTGGTCTCGGCGCCGGGCGGTCTCAAGGGACTCCACCGGACAGCGATCCAGCGCGCCCGCGGCGAGATCGAGCCGGTACCGGTTGGCGCCGACCAGCCGGAGGGGCTGACCGGCAGTCCGTACTACGAGCGTTTCGCGAAGTTCTCACCCGTCGAGGACGCGCACCTGATCACCGCGCCCACGATCATCATCGACGCGAAGCAGGAGCACTACTTCGACATCAGGGAGCACGGCGAGCGGGTCTTCAAGGTCCTCTCCGGTCGCGTCCCCGTCGAGTACCACGCCTGGGAGATGAGCCACTACGACATCTACAGCGGCGACTGGCTCGACAAGGCGATGGCCGCCGAGATCGACTTCTTCGACCGCCACCTGAAGTAGCGGCGCGGCCGCGGCGCCGCTAGGCGACGTCGGCGAGGAACGTCTCGACTTCGGCGTGGAACTCGTCGGGTTGCTCGGCGGGGATGCCGTGGCCGCAGTTCTCTAGCATTCGGAGGCGGGAGCCCTTGATCCGACGGGACATGATGACGCTGCCGCCGGGTGGGGTCAGGGCGTCCTCGAGGCCCTGGAGGATCAGGGTCGGGCAGGTGATCGTTGCCAGATCGGCCGTGTAGTCGATGTTCGAGACGGCGCGGCAGGCGGCGGCGTAGCAGGCTGGGTCGTTTCGCTCGATGGTGAGACGGGCGGACTCGGCGATCTCCTCGGCGTGGCGTTCCCGGTACTCCTTGCCGTAGGAGAGCGCGGGGCCGGTCGGCGTCAGGGCCTTGGCCAGGCCGTCCCGTTCGATCAGGTCGGCGCGGGCGTTCCAGCCGGCTTCGGCGCGTTCGTTCACTTCGCTCGAGGTGCTGATCAGGATCAACGCGCGGGTGCGGTCTGGGAAATCGAGGGCGAAGCGCTGGGAAACTACGCCGCCCATCGAGATCCCTCCGATCACCGCGTCGTCGGCGCCGACCTCGTCGAGCACGGCGGCGAGATCGGCGGCCCAGGTCTCCGGCGACATCGTGTCCGGGCGCCGCTCCGAGCCGCCGAAGCCGCGAACGTCCCAGGTCAGGACGGTGTAGCGGTCCCGGAACGTCCCGACGGTCGCTTTCCAGGCGTCCAAGTGGCTACCCAGGCCGTGCGTGAAGACGACGACCGGTCCGCTGCCGGCGACCCGATAGTGAATCCGCGCGCCGTCGGCCGCGGTCGCGGACGGCACCGTCAGGCTGCGCGCCGATTGAACAGCCCGAGCGTCAGCACCAGCGGAATCAGGAAGAGTGCTGTGCGCAGCCAGCCGGGCATGTCGGTGAGAATCAGGATCAGCGTGAGCGGGATCCAGAAGACCATCCACATCCAGAGCGGGATCATCCTCCGCGGGACGGGTTCGGTGCTTGCTCCCTCCGCGATGATGATGACGACCAGGATGCCGAAACCGGCGCCGACGACACCGGCGATCAGGCCTCCGGCGGGGTAGGCGGCAGTAGCGAGAAGGAGTTCGGGCATGTTTGGGGATTCCTGGGCAGTTCGCACGGACGGAATCGGGTGCGCCGGCACCCCGGGGTGCCGGCGGGAACTTCCGCCGTGCCAAGTTTCGGGCGTTGAGCTTGCGGCGCGAATCGTAGCAGCCTGCGCGCTGCTGTACATTGATCCGGGAGGATCAGCCATGCGGGTCAGCATTTCCGTTCAGAGCGCATACAACGTGGAGGACCCGCGCGAGGGCGCCCGGAGGATGATCGACCGGGCGCGCGCTGCGCGGGACGCCGGACTCGACGCGCTGTTCGTCGGTGACCATCACGCGACGGCCCTGCCGTACTACCAGAACACGGCGATCCTGGGGCGCATGCTGGCCGAATGGGGCGACCGGCCCGCCGGCGCTCTCTACCTGCTGCCGCTCTGGCATCCGCTGATCGTCGCCGAGCAGGTCGGCACCCTGGCCAGCGTGATGACGGGCCGGTTCATCCTGCAGTGCGCGATTGGTCCCGCCGACAACCAGTTCGAGGCGATGGGCGTCCCGGTGCGCCAGCGACCCTCGCGGTTCGAGCAGTCGCTCTCCATCCTGCGCCGGCTGTGGGCCGGCGAGACGGTCACGACCGGAGGCTCGAACGATCGTTTCGGGCTTCGGGAGGCCCGCATCTCGCCCTGCCCGCCGGAGCCGGTCGAGGTCTGGATCGGCGCCTCGGCACCGCCGGCGATCGACCGCGCCGCCCGGCTGGGCGACGGCTGGCTGGCGGCCCCGGGATTGACGCCGGCAGAGGCGGGCGAGCAGCTCGCTCTCTACCGGGAGGCTTGCGAACGGCATCGTCGCCCGGTCGGCGTGTGCGCGATCCGGCGCGACGTCTACGTCGGTGAGACGGCGGCGGAAGCGGATCAGGCGGCTGCGGGAATCATCTCGCGCGGCTATCGCGGCTTTCCGCGCGAGGCGCTGATCGTGGGCGAGGCGGCGCGCGCGGCTGCTTCGTTCGCTGAGCTGGGCGAGATGGGGTACGACGAGGTCGTCGTGCGGCACCTGGTCCAGGACCCGGCGAGAGTGCTGCGGTCGATCGGCCGGCTCGCCGAAGTCCGCGAAAGGCTGCGCTAGCGCCTGGGCACGTCCTCCGGAAAGGGCTCGAGACCCTCGTCGAGTTCGACGCGGATGCTCCGCAGAGCCATCGACACCATCCGGTACTGGCCGACCGTGAAGATCAGGTCGATCATCTGCTGATCGCTGTAGCGCGCCTTCAGGAAGGCCCAGGTCCGCTCCGAGATCGCCGAGTTCCGGTGCAGTTCGGTCGCAGCGCGCAGCAGGTAGCGCTCGAAGCTGGTCCATGGTCCGGCGTTCTCGCCCACGGCGACGTTGCGAATCTCTTCGTCCGTCATGCCGGCGGCCCTTGCCGCTCGCGCGTGGTGCCCCCATTCGTACTCGGCTTCGTTGAGCCAGGAGGTGCGCAGGATGACCATCTCGCGGTCCCGGTCGGGCAGAGTGCTGCCGCGCAGGATGTAGCCCCCGAACGGTCCCCAGGCCTCCATCAGCGGCGGATGATGAGAGAGGGTGCGGATCAGGTTGATGCTCTGGACCTCCTCGGCGGGCGGAATCCTGGGTCCGGTCTCGCGTCGTTGCCGCTGAGCCGAGAGGGAACCGGCGACGAGAGCCAGGACGAGCGCCACCGCTGCCGTCCTGCGGAACCCGGTTGGCGCGTCCGCGCGCCAACCGTGTACGGATTCCGACGACCGGCGGCGGTTGGCGGAATGGCAGGTCTGCGTGTTCATGGTCGATCCTCCTTGTCAGGGGTCACTATAGCCCCGGAGTCGCTCGTTCTACCCGCGCGGCCGCGGTCCTGAACCCCGAGTACTTCGGCTGGTCGATGGCGATCTGGTTGACGACGGTGGCCCGCAGGTGCTCGTGGAGCTTCCGGTCGTCGAGGGCGAGCCGGTCGTCCCGGATGGCGTGAACGAGCTTCCATCGCAGTTCGAGAAGCGAACCGTCGGCGTCGAGCAGGCGCTTCAGCCGCTCGTGCTCGCGTCTTCGGTGTTCGGTGCCGAGGTGGAGATCCCGATAGACGATGTCGAGCGCATTGCCGGCGACCAGGGCGTGGAACCGGGTGCGCCCGGTGGTCTCGTCCCTGACCTGACCGTGCAGGAAGTCGCGGGTCGCACCGACGAGTTCCTCGAGCCGCGGCATGTCCGGGTCCGGGAGGTCGTCGGGCGCGGCGACCAGCTCGACGGGACCGGGGATCAGCAGATTCACGCAGTCGACCTGACACTCTGTCGTGCGGCGTCCGATCGTCACGCGTTCGACCGAGCGGTCCAGCCCCTGACGGTAGTGCTGGGTCATGCCCAGGGTCGAAACGGCCCACCAGAAGGAGCCGAATACCTCCCAGTACTGCACCCGGGCGAGCTCGACCGTCTTGCCGCTGGTCGCCTCGTAGCCGGCGAACAGGTCCTCGTAGGTGCCGAAGCCGCCGACCGGGAGCTCCGGTCCCGCGCCGTAGCGCCAGGAGTTCGTGCAGATCCAGCCGAGATCCCGCATCGGGTCGCCGATGTGGGCGATCTCCCAGTCGAGCACCGCGCTGACGCCGGTCTGGTCGACCATCAGGTTGCCGTTACGGAAGTCGTTGTGGACCAGGGTCCGGTCGGGTGAAGCCGGCAGGTTCTCCATCAGCCAGCGCGCCGTGAAGTCGATCATCGGCTGCGGCGTGTCCAGGGCTTCGTAGCGGCCGCGGGTCTGCTCGATGAAGTCCGCCGCGCTCAGGCTCGCCAGGTCGCGGTCGAGGCCGTGGGCCTCCAGTTCGATCGTGTGCAGCCGGCCCAGGATCTCGCCGCATTGCCGGGCCAGCTTCGGGCGCACCTCGGCGAGGTCGGGGGAGCGCACGATCCGCGCGCCCAGGGCGATGCCGTCGAGCCACTCCATGATGAAGCCGGCGCCGAGCGCGTCGCCGGGCTCGAGGACGTAGAAGACCTCGGGCTCGGGAATGCCGTTCCGGCGGGCGACCTGCATCAGCTTCGCCTCTATCCGCAGGCCCGGCGCGCTCCGTTCGACGGCGCGAGCTTCTTCCGCCAAGCCGCCCTGGGATCGGCGCAGGGCGAGCTGGCGCTCGCCGGCCTCCGTTTCGATCCGCAGCCGGTACGTTTCCTGGCTGGCGCCGCCCGAGAGCCGCTCAATGCTTGCCAGGCGCTCGCAGCCGTCGATCTCGCGCCGGAGCACCCGGTCCAGCCGGCCCTCGAAGCTGTCCTTCTCCCAGGTGCCGCCGCTGCCGCCGGCGACGGGAGCGAGCAGGTAGATCTCGTCACCCTCGTGAAGCTCGCGATCCCGGTTGTCTTCCAGCGGGCAGCGCTCGCCGTTGATCATCAGGGTGTCCCGGAGATGCGGCGAGTTCGAGATGGCCTCGGAGAGCGGCACGCCGGCGCGGTCGGCGGCTGGAAGCAACTCGGCCAGCGTCGCGCCGGGCGCGAGCCGGAACGTACGGTCGACATCGTGCCAGCCGGCGCCGATCCGTCCCTTGATCAGAACGCGGACGCGGATCTTCGTTCCGGACCGTGGGCGAACGAGGCTGCGCAGAAGGCCCATCGCGAGGCAGGGACCGGCCTCGGTCAGGCCAGTTGCGCTTCCAGGAGGTCGTCCATGCCGAGCTGCTCGGCACGGCTCCGGCTGAGCCGGCCGGTGTCCGGATCCCAGTCCATCGCCTGGTAGTAGTCCCGCTTCAGTTGCTCGAGGGGCGCCTGGACGCCGGCCAGTGGTCCGGTCTCGAGCCGGCCGTCGCCTTCGCCCATCATGCGGGCGTGGGGCCTGAAGTCCGACGGCGAGATTCCCTCGCGTACGTTGAAGGCGTTCCGCAGGTTCTGGATCCGCTCGCCGCAGAGCAGCAGTTCCTTCTGGTCCACGTCCCAGCCGGTCAGGGCGTTGACCATGTCGACCCAGGGCAGGCCGCCGGTCAGGCCGGTGAACATGCAGAGACCCAGGCCGTTCAGCGTCTGGTGAGCGTTGCTGTAGTGCGCTTGCGCTATGCCCTTGTTCTTCGTGCCCTTCCAGGCGATTGTCACTTCGTCCTTGTCGACGGCCTCGGGCAACGGGAAGCCGGCGCCGAAGGTCTCGTTCCAGGACGCGGAACCGGCGGTGTGGCGGCCCGGCGTCGGATCGGCGATGTAGGTGACGCCCATCAGCGAAGTGAAGCGCGGGTCGTGGTACGCCGGTTCCTGGCCGCCGACGTGGACCGCATAGGCGTCGGTGCCGCGGCCGACGTGGCGGGACGCCGAGGCGAGGCCATGACGCAGCCACTCGCCGCAGCCTTCGGCTTCGCCCATCTTGACGGTGAGGGCGAGTGCGCCCTCGCCGTTGCCCCAGCGCATGTCGACCCCGTCGAGGTCGCCGGCGGTCATGTCGCCGCGTTCGACCGCCTCACACACCCAGGCGATCGTGGCGCTCGAGCTGACCGCGTCCATGCCGTAGCGGTTGCAGGCGTCGTGGCATGCGGTCACGAGTTCCAGGTCGTCGTTCAGGATGTTCGCGCCGAAGCCGACGATCGTCTCGTAGTCCGGTCGGCGCACGTCCGAGAGACCGCGGCTCTTGACGCCGACGATCCCCTTGCAGGGCGCAGGGCAGTCGCCGCAGCTCAGCTTCTTCGTGATCATCTTGTCGACCTCGGCCCCGTCCAGCTTCCAGCCCTTCTTCGCCAGCGGGAAGTCGCGGGCGCCGACGCCCGTCCAGTTCTTGAGCGGCGCGTCGCCGTTCTCGACCGAGAGCGCAACCGCCGCCGTCGTGCCGCGGTCGGCCCACATCTGGCGCATCGCCGGTTGCGGCGACTCGATCTTGATGCCGAACTTCGCGAACATCCGGTACACGAAGCCGAAGTGCTTCTTCGGCGCCGCCATCTTCACGACGAGACGCATCGGCAGGCTGATGTCGCTGCGGTACTCGCGGTTCACTTCGTCGCAGAGGGCGCGGAAGCGCTTCTCGTCACGAACGGGCACCGTCTTTCCGGTGTTCTCGCCGCCGTCGACGACCACCGCTTTCAGGTTCTTCGAGCCGAAGACGGCGCCGAAGCCCTGGCGGCCGAAGGCGTGGTAGCGGTCGTTCATCACCGAGGCGATCCGTGCGCCGCGTTCGCCCGCCGGTCCGATCGCCGACACGCCGACCCGGAACTTCGTGCCGTAGCGCTCCTGGAGCGCGTCGAAGGCTTCCGGAATCTGGGTGCCCCAGAGGTCGCCGGCAGGCTCGATCGCGATGCCTTCCTCCCGGATGACGAGGACGGACGGTTCGGCGGCGCGGCCGCGCACGACGAGAGCGTCGTAGCCGGCGTGGCGCAGGTGGATCGCCGTGCTCCCGCCGGAGTTCGAGTCGGCCCAGGTACCGGTGAGCGGCGACTTGCCGACGATCTGGATGCGCCCCGAGAACGGCGTGCGGAGCCCCGTGAGCAGGCCCGAGACGAGCGCGAAGCAGGCCTCCGGCGCCGTCGCCTCTGTGCCGGTGGGGAAGTGCTTCCACATCAACCAGGCCCCGAGGCCGTAGCCGCCGAGGTACTGGCGGAACACGTCCGCGGGGATCGTCTCCGCGTGGTGCTCTCCGGTCGAGAGGTCGACCACGAGGGCGCGGCCGTGGGCGCCGTAGAGGCCGTTGCCGCCGTTGCCGTTCCGGGGTTCTGTCATCCAGGGGATCTCCGAGCTTTCGTTGCCAGGGTGGGAGGGAGTGTACTCGGGCGCCACCGCCCATTCGTGCTTGGCGTATCCTCGCGCACCATGCCGGAACACCCCCCTTCGCCCGAGAGTCTGCGCCTGCCTGGAGCGGGCGGCATCGAACTGCAGGTCTACGACTACGGCAACGAGGGGGCGCCGCCTCTCGTTCTGCTGCACGGGATGCAGGACCTGGCGATGGCGTTCGAGCCGGTGGCGAACCGCTTCCGCGATCGCTACCGGGTCGTCTCCTTCGACCTCCGCGGCCACGGCGACAGCGGCAAGCCCGGCGTCTACGCCCTGCCGCACTTCATCGCCGACCTGCACGCGGTCATCTTCCAGCTTCAACTGGAGCGGCCGGTGCTCGTGGGCCACAGCCTGGGCGGACAGATCGTCAGCCACTACGCGGCCGTGTTCAGCGAAGTGCCCAGTGTGATCGTCAACATCGACGGCGTCGGCGCTCCGTTCCGGGAGAGCGACATGCCGGTGGAGAACCGCCAGCTTCGTCTGCAGAACGGCCACACCAGCCTGCTGCGGCCGGGCGGGCACAAGCGGCCGATGATGGACCTGGACGACGCCTGGCGACTGTACTGCCGCTTCCATCCCGGGCTCGACCACGACCTGGCGCGGCACCTGGTGGAGATCGGCACGACCGAGCACCCCTACGGCGGCCTGCAGTGGAAGTGGGATCCGCAGGTCGAGACGACGGGGCTGACGATGTCGAGCCGTCTGTCGGAAGAGCGTTGGCCCTGGGTTTCCTGCCCGGTGCTCGTCGTCACCGGCGGCCGCTCGGCCGAGTTCTACCGGGGCCGGGGCGGGATCGACCACGACACGCCCGCGGCGCCCGACGAGATCGAGCGCCGGGTACGCCTGTTTCGCAACGTGCACCACGTCGAGATCCCGGAGGCGGGCCACATGGTCCACTTCGACGCGCCGGAGCGGCTCGGCGAGATCATCGACGCCTACCTGGCAGCCGGGTAACGGGAGAGACATGGACTTCGAGATTCCCCAGGACATCAAGGACAAGCTGGCCGAGCTCGACGACTTCATCGAGCGCGAGATCAGGCCGCTCGAGCAGCAGGACGACAACGCCCGCTTCTTCGATCAGCGCCGGGAGTGGGCGCGGACGGACTTCGAGAACGACGGCAAGCCGCGGCCCGAGTGGGAGGCCCTGCTGCGCGAGATGAAACGCCGCGCCGACGCCGCCGGCCACCTCCGGTTCGGCCTGCCGAAGGAGCTCGGCGGACAGGACGGCTCGAACCTGGCGATGGCGGTGATCCGGGAGCACCTGGCCGCCAAGGGGCTGGGCCTGCACAACGACCTGCAGAACGAATCCTCGATCGTCGGCAACTTCCCGACCGTGATCATGATGCACCGCTTCGGAACGCCGGAGCAGAAGGCGCGGTTCATGGAGGGGATGATGACCGGAGCGGTTCGGATGGGCTTTGGCCTGACCGAGCCGGACCACGGCTCGGACGCGACCTGGCTCGAGACCTCCGGGGTCCGCGACGGCGACGACTGGGTGATCAACGGCGCCAAGCGCTTCAACTCGGGCCTTCACGCAGCGACCCACGACCTGATCTTCGCGCGGACTTCGGGCGATCAGGGGAAGGCCGACGGCGTCACCTGCTTCATCGTGCCGACCGACTCGCCCGGCTTCGACGTCCCCTTCATGTGGTGGACCTTCAACATGCCGACGGACCACGCCGAGGTGTCGCTGACGGACGTGCGCGTGCCGAATGACGCCATCTTCGGCGAGGAGGGCCGCGGCCTCGCCCTGGCCCAGACCTTCGTCCACGAGAACCGCATCCGGCAGGCGGCGTCAGGCGTCGGCGCGGCTCAGTTCTGCATCAACGAGAGCATCAGGTACGCACGCGACCGGATCGTCTTCGGCAAGCCGCTCTGGCTCAACCAGGCGATCCAGTTCCCGCTGGCCGAACTCCAGACCGAATGCGAGATGGTCCGCAACCTGGTCTACAAGACCGCCTGGGAACTCGACCAGCAGCACCACATGGAGGTCACGGACAAGGTCTCCATGTGCAACTACCGCGCGAACCGCCTCGTCTGCAACGCCGCCGACCGGGCCATCCAGACCCACGGCGGCATCGGCTACACCCGGCACATGCCGTTCGAGCACATCTACCGCCACCACCGGCGGTACCGGATCACGGAAGGCTCTGAAGAGATCCAGATCCGCCGCGTGGCGGGGATCATGTTCGGCAAGAAGGCGAAGCGATAGGCGGAACCCGGCGCTATGACGCCGGCTCCAGAATCGCCTGATAGGTGAGACGTCGGGAGAGCGATCGGACATCCGGCCGCCGCGGTCCGAAGTGCTGGATCATGCCGACGAAGACGAGGTCTTCCTTCGGATCGATCCAGAACCAGGTGCCGGCCGCGCCGCCCCAGTAGTACTCGCCCTTCGAGATGCCGTCGGCCGCCACCGGGTCTAGAACGACGGCGAAGTCGAGGCCAAAGCCGGTGCCCGGGGACATCTCCTTGAGCTCGCGGGGCAGGTGGTTCAGGTGCATCAGCCTGACGGTCGAGGGCGCGAGGATGCGGACGCCGTCCAGCTCGCCGCCGTTGAGCAGCATCTGGCTGAACCGCATGTAGTCCATCGTGGTCGACACCAGGCCGCCGCCGCCCGAGAGGAAGCTCGGCGGGTCGAAGTAGCTGCGCCGGCCGCCGAAGCCCTCCTGCGGCATCAGGTTCCCGTCCGCGTCGTGGGTGTAGACCTGGGCGAAGCGGTCCGCCTTGTCCTCGGCCACGTGGAAGGCGGTGTCGTTCATGCCCAGCGGGCCGAACAACCGCTCGTTGAGGAACTCGTCGAACTTCTGCCCGGAGAGCACCTCGACCAGATAGCCCTGGACGTCGACCGCGACGCTGTAGTGCCACATCGAGCCGGGCTGCTGGCGCAGCGGGATCTTCGACAGCTTGTCGATCATGTCCTTGAGCGTCGAGTCGTTGTCGAGGACGTTCGCCTCGTTGTACAGCGCGTCTACCTGGGACTGGGAGAAGATGCCGTAGCTGAGGCCGGAGGTATGCGCCATCAGCTCGCGGATCGTCATCGGGTGGTCGGCCGGCTCGGTGATCGGCTGGCCGTTCGGCCCGTCTTCCTTGGCGACGACCAGTCCCTCGAACTCGGGGATGTAGCGGTGGACCGGGTCGGAGAGCCGGAACTTGCCTTCCTCGTAGAGCATCATCAGCGCCACGCCGGTGATCGGCTTGGTCATCGAGTAGATGCGGAAGATGACGTCTTCGCTCATCTCGGAGCCGGCCTCGATGTCGCGGTGGCCGAAGGTGCCGAAGTGGGCGATCTTGCCCTGGCGCGAGATCATCGTCGTGATGCCGGAGAGCAGACCATCGTCGACGAGGCCCTGCATCGCTTCGTTCAGGCGTTCGAGGCGCTCGCTCGACATGCCGACTTCTTCGGGCGCCACCCTGGCCAGGTCGCGGGGGCCCTGCATCGGAACGTCGGCGCGCGACTGGCCGCAGGCGACCAGACCGAGGCTCAGGAGGGCGACGGCGAGGAGCGCGGCCACCAGGCGGAACACTTGGGCGGAGCGAGTCATGAAACTCTCCCTTGACGGACGGTGAAACGGGACTTGGAGAAACGGCAAGACTAGCAGTCGGGAAGTGGCGCCGGAAGCTCTGTGCCGGCGTGCCGGAGGCCGCCCGTGGACGGGTCGTCACTGTTACGATCAGTGACTTCCCGATGGAGAAGACGATCGACAGGCCGAAGCTCGCCCGGGACATCATGGTGACCAGGCTGGTCACGGTGCATCCGCGCACTCATGTCTTCGACGGCATCGCGGCGTTGCTCCGCCACCGGATCACCGGCGCGCCGGTGATCGGCGAACGCCACCGCTATCTCGGCATGCTGTCGGAGAAGAGCTGCCTGACCGTCCTGACCGTAACGGCGCGGGCGGCGGACGAGCGCGGGCTGGCAGCGAGCCGCGGTTCGCGGTCGCAGGACTTCATGGCCAGGCGCCTGGTAACCCTCCGGGCCGGCATGCCGGCGCTCGACGCGATCGCCCTCCTGCTGAAGAACCGGATCTCGGGCGCGCCGGTGGTGGATCGGGCCGGTCGCTTCCTGGGGGTCTTCTCCGAGAAGTTCTCGATGGACGTGCTGCTCGGCCTGGCCTACGACCAGTTGCCGGCGGCGCCCGTGGATGCGTTCATGAACACGGACTTCGGACGGGTGATCGAGGGCTCCGAACCGTTGCTCGAGATCGCGCAGCGTTTTCTCGACACGCCGTACCGGCGTCTCCCGGTGGTTCGGGACGGGGCACTCGTGGGCCAGGTCAGCCGCCGGGACGTGCTCGCGGCGGAGCATCATCTGACCTCTGCCCTCGACGGCCGGCGGTCCATCCTGCGGGAGCGCAGCAGCGAGCTGGGCCTGGAGGATCTGGCCGCGCCGGATGAAGAAGGCGAACCGGGAGATTTCGAACTCGACTCCACGGACGCCTCGGCCTTCATGGACCGCAAGGCACGGACGATCTCCGAGGACACCGACCTCCTTAGCATCGCGCGCATCTTCAAGAGTACGCCGTACCGCCGCCTGCCCGTGCTGCGGGGCCGCCGGCTTGTTGGCCAGATCAGCCGACGCGACGTGCTCGCCGCCACCCACGGCCTGCTGGTGCGCGCGCCGCAGCCCGGCCAGGCGTTGCTCTACCTGAGCGCCGTCGTCGACTCCGGTGAGCGGCCGTCGCTGTCCTGAACGCGAACCCCTGAGCAGGCACCACACGTGAAGCGAGCCGGCCGCCGTACCCTGCCTGAAGGAGGAGACATGTCCCATCCGCCCATCGAACTGTCGGAGCAGGCCCGCCGGGGTCTGTTCGCACTGCTTGGCCTCGCGGCCCTTGTGCTGCTGGCCGCGGGGCCGGCCGCAGCCGCGGCGGACGACGACGAGCCGAAGCTGGTGGAGCCGGCGCCGCCGCGACCGGACGGCGAGGGCGAAGGGCCATTCGACCGCCTGATCCTGCGCGGCGTGATGGTAGTCGACGGCACCGGCGCGCCGCCCATGGGACCGGTGGACATCGTCATCGAAGGCAACCGGATCGAGCAGATCCAGAGTCTCGGCATGGCGAACACCGAGATCGACGAAAGCAGGCGCCCCAAGGACGCCGACCACGAGCTCGATCTCTCCGGTTCCTGGGTGCTGCCGGGACTCATCGATCTCCACGTCCACACCGGCGGCGTGCCGAAGGCGCCGCGTGCCGAGTACATCTACAAGCTGTGGATGGCGCACGGCATCACGACGGCGCGCGGCGTGCCTACCGGGCCACTGGAGTGGGACCTGAGCGAGAAGGAGCGCAGCCGCAAGAACGAGATCACCGCGCCGCGTTTCGTCTCGTATCAGCGTCCGGGGAGCGGCAAGGAGTGGAAGGACCGGGACATTCGCACTCCCGCGGACGCCCGCGAGTGGGTGCGATACGCCCATGAGAAGGGCGTTGACGGTCTCAAGCTCGGCGCCTTCCCGCCGAAGATCATGGCGGCGCTGCTCGACGAGGCCGGAAGCCTGGGCATGGGGTCGACCGCCCACCTCGACCAGATGGGGGTCGGCAACATGAACGCGATCGACTCCGCGCGGCTGGGACTGGTCGGGATGACCCACTTCTACGGCCTGTTCGAGTCGATGTACGAGGGCGCCGACGTGCAGCCCTGGCCGGCCGAGATGAACTACATGGACGAGCAGTTCCGCTTCGGACAGGTGGCGCGGCAGTGGAGGCTGGTCGAGCCCGGAGGCGAGCGCTGGAACGCCCTGCTGCAGGAGTTCCTGGAGCTCGACTTCTTCATCAACCCGACGATGACGATCTACTCTGCCAGCCGCGACGTGATGCGGGCACGCAACGCCGACTGGCACGCGGACTACACGCTGCCCAGCCTGGCCGAGTTCTACGCCCCCAGCCGCCTGGACCACGGCTCCTACTGGTTCTACTGGACGACGGCGGACGAGGTGGCCTGGAAGAACTTCTACCGGGTCTGGATGCGGTTCCTGAACGAGTACAAGAACCGCGGCGGCCGGGTCACCGTGGGTTCGGACTCGGGGTTCATCTACCAGACCTACGGTTTCGGCACGATCCTCGAACTCGAGATGCTGCAGGAGGCGGGCTTCCATCCGCTCGAGGTGATCCGCTCGGCGACGATGCACGGCGCCGAGGAACTCGTGAAGGCCAGCGGCGAAGACATCGAGATCGGGATCGTGCGGGAAGGGATGCTCGCCGACCTCCTCGTCGTCGACGAGAACCCGCTCGCCAACCTGAAGGTGCTCTATGGCACGGGCGCCGTCCGGCTGAACGACGACACCGGCCGCCCCGAGCGGGTCGGCGGCGTCCGCTACACGATCAAGGACGGCATCGTCTACGACGCGAAGAAGCTGCTCGCGGACGTGGCGGATATGGTTGCCGCCGCCAGGATGCAGTCCGGGAGCCCGCTGCAGGAGACGACGGGAGGAGCCCGGCCGTAGCGACCGGGCGCAGACGCCGCCGCGCGAACACACAGAAAACAGGGAGAACCCAGTGAAACAGACACTCGTCAAGCAAGCAGTCGTCGTCCTGATCGCCGCCGCCCTTCTCGCCTCACCGCTGTCGGCGGGAGCCGGGACGAAGGTCCAGGCCGACGTCGTCTACGGCCACAAGATGGGCATGGCGCTCACGTTCGATGCGCTGGTGCCGGCCGAACAGAACGGCGCGGCCGTCCTCTTCATGGTCAGCGGCGGCTGGTTCTCCCGCTGGTCCGATCCCCACCGGATTGTGTCCGGCGAAGGCCGGCAGTTCGGCGCGGTCGGCGAGCTCCTGGACCACGGTTACGCCGTGTTCATGGTTCGCCACGGCTCGGCGCCGCTGTTCAAGGTTCCCGAGGCGGTCGCGGACGTGCGCCGCGCCGTGCGCTACATCCGCCTGAACGCGGACGACTTCGGCATCGACGCGGACCGGATGGGTGTCTTCGGCGGCAGCGCCGGCGGCCACCTGTCGCTCATGCTCGGCAACGCCTCGGACGAAGGAAACTCCGAGAGCAACGACCCGATCGAGCAGACCGGCAACCGGGTGGCGGCCGTCGTCGCCTACTTCCCGCCGGTCGACCTGCAGGGGATAGCCGGGCCGAACGACCGTTTCCCGGCCCTCGACTTCGATCCCGCGAAGGCCGCCCACATCTCGCCGGTTCTCTTCGTCAGCGAGGACGACCCGCCGACGTTGCTGATTCACGGCGACCGGGACGAACTCGTGCCGCTCTCCAACAGCGAACGGATCAAGGCCGCCTTCGACGAGGCGAACGTCACCTCGAAGCTGATCGTGATCGAGGGCGCCGCCCACGGTTTCCGCGGTGAGGACGGCCAGCGCGCTTCGAGCGCGCTCGTCGCCTGGTTCAACGAGCACCTGGGAGTGTCGTCGGACTGACCTAGGTCAGAACGTCGAGTTCCCCGTCTCCGTAGCGGGCGCGCAGCACCTTCTTGTCGAACTTGCCGACGCTGGTCTTGGGGACCTCGTCGATGAAGGTCCAGCGTTCGGGCAACCACCAGCGGGCGACGCGGTCGGCCAGATAGCTCCGGAGTTCGCCGGGGTCGGCTTCGGCGCCGTCGTTCAGCACGACGCAGGCGAGCGGCCGCTCGTCCCAGCGGTCGTCAGGCACGCCGACCACGGCGGCCTCGGCGACGGCCGGGTGTCCCATCAACTCGTTCTCGAGGTCGACCGAGGAGATCCACTCGCCGCCCGACTTGATGACGTCCTTGGCGCGGTCGGTGATCTGCAGGAAGCCCTTCGGGTCGATCGAGGCGACGTCGCCGGTCCTGAGCCAGCCGTCGTGGAACTTCTCGGGGTCGTCGTCGAGGTAGTACGAGCCGGTGATCCACGGCCCGCGGATCTCGATCTCGCCGACCGCTTCACCGTCCCAGGGCATCTCTTCGCCGTCGTCGCCCGTGATCCGGATCTCCACGCCGGAGATGATGCGGCCGGTCTTGACCCGCCAGTCGACCTCTTCCTCGCGCGGGGTGCCGCGTGGAGGAATGGCCATGGCCGCGAGCGGTGAGGTCTCGGTCATGCCCCAGCCCTGGATGATGTCGACGCCGAATCGGTCGCGGAAGCCCTCGATGAGCGAGCGGGGCACGGCCGAGCCGCCGCAGAGGACGGCGCGGAACGAGGAGAAGTCGACCTCGTGGTGCTCCGAATAGCGGAGGACCTCGTTCCAGATCGTCGGCACGGCGCCGGAGAGGGTCGGCCGGTGCTCGCCGATGATCCGGCACAGGGGCTCCGCCTGCAGGAAGCGGTCGGGCATGACGAAGTCGGCCCCGGTGAACCAGCCGACGTGGGGCAGGCCCCAGGCGTTGGCGTGGAACATCGGCACGATGGCCAGGATGCTGTCCGCCTGGCTGATGCCGAGCGCGCCGCCGGAGGCGACGCCGAGTGCGTGAAGGAAGGACGAGCGGTGGCTGTAGGCGACTCCCTTCGGGTTGCCGGTGGTGCCGCTCGTGTAGCACATGGCGCAGGCGGCCCGCTCATCGATCTCCGGCCAGTCGAAGGTGGTCGGTTGGCCGGAGATCATCTCGTCGTAGCGGTGGATGGTCGCTCCGCCCGCCTCGAGCGGCGAGGCGTCGCCGTCGCCGACGACGATGAAGTGCTCGACGGTCTCGAGGGCGGCCGCGACCTGCCCGAGGAGTGGAACGAGGGAGTCGTCGACGATCACCACGCGGTCCTCGGCGTGGTTCGTGACGTAGATCAACTGTTCCGGGAACAGGCGGATGTTCAGGGTGTGAAGAACGGCGCCCATGCAGGGGATCGCGAAGTAGGCCTCCAGGTGTTCCTGGTTGTTCCAGGCGAAGGTGCCGACCCGGTCTCCCGGCTCGATGCCGAGGCCCTTGAGCGCGTGGGCGAGCTGGGCGCTGCGCTCCGCGACTTCGGCGTAGGTGCCGATCCGTGCGCCGTCCGCCTGGCAGGTGATGATCCGGCTGTCTCCGTGCACCCGGCGTCCGTGATCGAAGATCATCCGGATCGTCAGCGGGAAATCCATCATCGTGCTGAGTGTCATCGTGGCGCTCCAGGGTCCGGCAGTTCTGGTGTATTGGCGGGTGTCGGAGCGGTACCTTAGCGACTCGATGTCGGCCCGCGTAGACTCCGCCGGTGGATCCCGTCCGGCTGGAACTGTTCTCGAACCGGTTCGCCGCCATCGCGTCCGAGATGGGCGTGATGCTGCAGCGGACGGCGATGTCGGTGAACGTTAAGGAGCGTCTCGACTTCTCGTGCGGGATGCTCGACGCGGAAGGGCGATTGCTGGTCAACGCGCCCCACATTCCGGTCCACCTCGGCGCGCTCGGCGAATGCGTGCGACGGGTCGCGGCGGAACTCGAGCTCGGTGCCGGCGACGTCGCGGTGACGAACCATCCGGGCTACGGTGGATCCCACCTGCCCGACATCACGGTCATTTCTCCCGTCTTCGTGGAGGGCCGGCTGCTGGGCTACGTTGCCAACCGGGCACACCACGCCGAGCTGGGCGGCATCCGGCCGGGCTCGATGCCGCCCGAGGCCCGCAGCCTGGCGGAAGAGGGCGTGGTCATCGCGCCTCAGTACCTGGTACGGGCAGGGGAGCCGCAGTGGGAGCGGATCGAGGCCCTGCTGGCGGGCGGCCCGGCCCCCTCCCGCTCGGTGGCGGAGAACCTGGCCGACCTGGGCGCGGCGGTGGCCGCCAACCGGCGCGGCGTGGCGGCCCTGCGCCAGCTCGCCGCGGACGCCGGCGAGGAGGAGGTGCGCCGCTACATGTCGGCGCTCTTCTCGCGCGCCGCCGACCGGATGCGGTCGGCGCTGGAGGATCACGTTCGGAGCACCGGCCGCCAGTCCTTCCACGCCCGGGAACGGCTGGACGACGGTTCGCCGATCGAAGTCGAGGTGACGGTGGATCGCGGTTCGGCGCGGATCGACTTCACGGGCAGCGCACCCGTCCACGCCGGCAACCTGAACGCGACGCCGGCGATCGTGCGGAGCGCGACGATCTACGTGCTGCGGTTGCTGATCGGGGTGCCGCTCCAGCTCAACGAGGGGTTGCTCGAACCGGTCGAGATCGAGATTCCGCGCGGCATGCTGAACCCGGAGTTCCCGGCTGACCCCGGGCGCTGCCCGGCAGTCGTTGGCGGCAACGTGGAGACGAGCCAGCGGGTCGTCGACACGCTGATCAAGGCGCTTGGACTCTGCGCCTGCGGGCAGGGCACGATGAACAACACCCTGTTCGGCGACGACACCTTCGGCTACTACGAGACGGTCGGCGGCGGCGCCGGGGCCGGGCCAGGGTTCCGGGGGGCGAGCGGCGTCCATACCCACATGACGAACACGCGCATCACCGACCCCGAAGTGCTTGAGCATCGGTATCCGGTCCGTCTCGAACGCTTCGCCCTTCGCCGCGGATCGGGCGGGCCGGGCCGCTATCCCGGCGGCGACGGCCTGCGCCGGGAGCTGCGCTTCCTCACGCCGCAACAGGTTTCGGTGCTCGGCCAGCACCGGGTGGAACGTCCCTACGGCGTCGACGGCGGGGCGAGCGGTTCAACGGGCCGCGCCCGTATCCTGCGTACCGCGGGGGGCGTCCAGGAACTCGCCTCGGTCGACCAGGTCGACGTGATGCCCGGGGATCTCCTGGTACTGGAGACGCCGGGTGGCGGCGGTTGGGGCGCCGGGCGCCCCTGATTCGACGTGGCCGGACGCGACGTGGCCGGATAGAATGCGCGCCCGCCCGGGAAGTCGGGGCGAACCCTGCCAGCCAGCACCCAACAGGAGCCGAGTCGATGAGCCAGCAACAGGTTCAGGTCAGCGAAGAGAAGGCGCGCGCGGTCGCCGAGGAATCCCGCCAGAAGGAGTGGAAGA
Organism: Thermoanaerobaculia bacterium; assembly: GCA_022826745.1. GTDB lineage: Bacteria > Acidobacteriota > Thermoanaerobaculia > Multivoradales > Multivoraceae > Multivorans. The sequence continues at coordinate 266,693 of JAJDUI010000006.1, forward strand.
ACCCTTCCTTCATGAAGGAACTCTTCCTGGGCAACTTCCGCTTCGACCTGATCAGCCCGTATCCCTCCCGCGACGAGTGGCGGCCGGAGTTCGAGTCGTTCTACTCGGCGCTCACGGACTTCCTGCGTGACGAGGTCGATCCGGTCGAGATCGACGTGTCGGAGGACTATCCCGACCATGTGATTGACGGTCTTGCCCGGCTCGGCGCCTTCGGCATGAAGATCCCGACCGAGTACGGCGGTCTCGGCTTCGACCAGGTCGAGTACGCCCAGGTGATGGAGCTGATCGGTTCCTTCGACGGCAACCTGACCGCCCTGCTCTCGGCTCATCAGTCGATCGGCGTGCCGCAGCCGGTGAATCTCTTCGGCAGCGAGGAGCTGAAGCGGAAGTACCTGCCGCGTTGCGCTTCGGGCGAGATCTCCGCCTTCGCCCTGACCGAGCCGGAGGTCGGCTCCGACCCGGCCAGGCTGTCGACGTCGGCCGTCCTCGACGGCGACTTCTACGTGCTCAACGGCACGAAACTCTGGTGCACGAACGGCACCAAGGCGAAGCTGCTGGTCGTCATGGCGATGGACCCGGTGACCGAGAAGATCAGTTCGTTCGTGGTCGAGACGGACTGGGAGGGCGTCGAGGTCGAGCGCCGCTGTCACTTCATGGGACTCAACGCCCTGGCCAACGGCGTCATCACATTCGACAACGTGAAGGTGCCGAAGGAGAACCTGATCGGCAAGGAGGGCAGGGGGCTCAAGATCGCTCTGACGACGCTGAACGACGGCCGCCTGTCGATACCGAACAGCTCGGTGGGCGCCGCCAAGTACTGCCTCAAGGCGGTGCGCGAGTTCGGCAGCAGCCGGATCCAGTGGGGCGTGCCGATCGGCAAGCACGAGGCGATCGCGCAGAAGATCTCGGACATTGCGGCCTACGGTTTCGCGATGGAGGCGATCGTCAAGCTGGCCAGCCACATGTCGAACGACAAGCGGCTCGACCTGCGCCTCGAGAGTGCCGCCTGCAAGGAGTGGAACACCTGGCGCGGCTGGCAGATCATCGACGAGACGATGCAGGTGCGCGGCGGCCGCGGCTACGAGACGGAATCGTCCCTGCGTGACCGCGGCGAGGATCCGGTCGGTATCGAGCGGATGATGCGGGACTTCCGGATCAACCGCATCTTCGAGGGCTCCAGCGAGATCATGCACCTGATCATGGCCCGCGAGGCGGTCGACAAGCATCTGCAGGTGGCGGGCACGCTGATCGACCGGCGAGCCGGCACGGGCGCCAAGCTTCTCGCGTTGCCGAAGATCGGGCTGTTCTATGCCTGGTGGTATCCGACCCGCTGGCTGGCCTGGAGCCGCTGGCCCCGCTACGCCGGCTACGGAAAGCACGGAAAGCACCTCCGCTTTATCGACCGGGCGGCGCGCAAGCTGGCGCGCGAGAGCTTCCACGGGATGCTGGTCTACCGGGAGAAGATGGAGCGCCGGCAGATGTTCCTGTTCCGGCTCGTCGACGTCGTCAACGAACTGTTCGCAATGGCCGCCTCGGTCTCCCGCGCCCACTCCGAGGAGCAGGCCGGCGTCGCCGATGCCGCTCACTCCGCGGCGCTATGCGACCTCTTCTGCCGCATGTCGCGGCGGCGGGTGAAGGAGCTCTTCCGCGAGCTCTGGCACAACGAGGACGACCTGAAGTACCGCACCGCGCAGGACGTGATGGGAGGCCGGCACATCGGCCGCGAGAAGCTCCTGGACGACCTCGATCCTTCGGGCCGGGCACCGCGCCAGGCAGCGGCTGCCGCTTCCTAGGGAACCGTGTCGACCCCCGCGAGGAGGGTGGAGGCCGGCCCGCCGGCCGACGCGGCCGGACACCGTGTCGGTCTGGTGAGTCTCGGCTGCGCGAAGAACCACGTCGACAGCGAGGTGATGCTCGGCGTCCTCGACGGCCAGGGTTTCGAACTGGTCGCGGATCTGGACCGCGCCGACACGGTCATCGTGAACACCTGCGGCTTCATCGACGAGGCCCGGGAAGAGTCGATCGATGCCATCCTCGACGCCGCCGCCCGCAAGGCGGATGCCGGCGAGTCGGTGGGGCAGGTGCTGGTCGCGGGCTGCATGGCCAACCGCTATGGCCGGGAACTTGCCGCCGAGATTCCGGAGATCGACGGCTTCGTCGATCTCGATTCGCTGCGGCAGGTCGGCGCGTTGGTGCAGCTCGGCGGCAGCCCGGCGGCCGAACCGGCGGCATCCCACCTGGTGTTCGACCACCGCGACTCCCGGCTGTTGACCACCGGCGGCTATGCGTACCTGAAGGTCGCCGAGGGCTGCAACAACCCGTGCACCTTCTGCGCGATTCCCGTCTGGCGAGGCCGCCTGCGCAGCCGACCGGTCGAGAGTCTGGTCCTCGAGGCGCGGGACCTGGTCGAGCGAGGCGCTCGCGAGCTGGTCCTGGTGGCGCAGGACACGACACGCTACGGCGAGGACCTGGGCTACGGCCGGCACGGTCTCCTGCGCCTGGTGGAGGCTCTGCTGGCGGAGACGGACGCGGACTGGATCCGGTTCCTCTACGCCTATCCGACCACCCTGGACGAGTCCCTGCTGGAGCTCATGGCGAGCGAGCCGCGAGTAGCGTCCTACCTCGACATGCCGCTGCAGCACAGCGACCGGGAGGTGCTGCGGGCAATGCGCCGGGGTGGATCGGCCGGCCGCTACCGGCGAATCTTCGAGCGAGCGCGTGACCTCGACCCGGAGATGAGCCTGCGGACGACCTTCATCGTCGGTTTTCCCGGCGAGGACGAAGCCGCCTTCGAACGGTTGCTCGAGTTCGTCTCCGAGGTTCGCTTCGACCACCTGGGGGCGTTCGTCTACAGTCCCGAAAGCGACACGCCCTCGGCGTCGTTGCCGGATCAGGTGCCGCGCCGGATTGCCGAGGAACGCAGGGAGCGCCTGCTCGAGTTACAGCGGCAGATCGCGCTCGAGCGGCGCGGGCGTCTGGTCGGCAGGACGCTGCCGATGCTGATCGAGGGGCCGTGCGAAGAGACCGAGCACCTGCTCCAGGCGCGGCACCAGGGGTTGGCGCCGGAAGTCGACGGTCGCGTCCTGATCAACGACGCGGCTGGAGATGGTCCGCTGCCTCTCGGGCTCCTGGCCGGCCGGATCGTCGACGTGGAGATCACCGACGCCTTCGCCGACGACTCCGTCGGCCGTATCGTGGGCTTTGACGCCGCCGCTTCAACGGCCGGGTCGGCGGCCTCGGAGGCAGGTTCCTGATGCAGGCGATCCGCGACGCCATCGCTTCGACCGAGCTGCCGCGTGGAGTCATAGCGACGATCGGCAACTACGACGGTATCCACATCGGGCAGCAGAGCGTGCTCGACATGGTCACGGGCCGCGCGCGCGAACTCGGGGCGCCTTCCGCGGTCATCACGTTCGATCCCCATCCGCTGAGCGTCGTCCGTCCGGACGACGCGCCGCCCCGGCTCGTGACGCAGGCACAGAAAGAGGAGCTGCTGCGCGAAGCCGGCGTGGACTACGTGCTGACGATCGGCTTCACCCACGAGTTCTCGAACACCCGCGCGCGGACGTTCGTCCGGAACTTCCTGCACGGAAGGCTGGCCGTAGCCGAGCTCTACGTCGGCTCGCACTTCACGTTCGGGCGCAGGCGGGAAGGCGATATCGCGCTGCTCAAGGAGATGGGCGCGTCCCTGGGCTTCGCGGCGATGGAGATCGACGAGGTTCGAACCGCCGGCGAGCGGGTTTCCAGCAGCCGCATTCGGAGTCTCGTCCTCGACGGCCGGATGGAGGAGGCGAACGCCCTCCTGGGCCGTCCGTACACGATGACGGGAACGATCGCCCAGGGGGACCGCATGGGCCAGCGGCTCGGCTGGCCGACGATCAACCTGGCGCCCGAGAACGAGCTCTACCCCAACAACGGCGTCTACGTGACCAGGGTCTACTTTCCCAGCTTCGAGGCGACCTTCCGGTCGGTCACGAACATCGGCACGCGACCCACCGTCTACGAGAACTACAGGCGGGTGATCGAGAGCCACATCCTCGACTTCTCGAGCGACGTGTACGGCGAGCGGGTGAACCTCTCGTTCTGCCGTCACCTTCGGGAGGAAAAGCTCTTTTCGTCGATGATGGACCTGTCCGCCCAGATCGGACGGGATGCGGACGCGGCAAGGGAGTACTTTCGACGTACGGAGAGTTGACGAGAGTTGAACTGATACGAGGGACCCAACCGATGGCAAGTGAACAGATCTTCAACGTGGACAGCCAGAGCTTCGAGGACCAGGTACTGGGGTCGGACACCCCGGTGCTGGTGGACTTCTGGGCGACCTGGTGCGGCCCGTGCCGGATGGTGGCGCCGATCCTGGACGAGCTGGCCGGGGAGTACGACGGGCGCCTCCGCATCGCCAAGCTGGACGTCGACCACGCCCAGGACGTGGCCGTTCGCTACGGCGTGCAGGGCATCCCGCACTTCATCCTGTTCAAGGACGGCGAGATCCTGGGCCGCATGACCGGCGCCGCGCCGAAGATGCGCTTCGAGGCCTTCCTGAACGATCACGTCTGATCCGGACCTGGCCCCCGTGGGATGACCTGGCCGCGCAGCGAGCTCCTGGCGGCGCTCCTTGCCGAGGAGAACGCCGAGGCGCTCGTGGTCCTGGCCGGCTCGAGCCGTGACCCGGACCTGGCTCCCTTTGTCGGAAGCGCCCGGCTGGGCGACGCCTGCGTGGTGGCGCATGACGGCGGCGTCTGCCTCGCGTACTTCACGTCGATGGAGCGGGAAGAGGCGGCCCGGGCGGAGGCGGATGGTGTCGAACTGCTGCACCCGGCCGACTTCGACATGGAGTCGCTGCGCAAGGGCGGCAAGAGCCGCGAAGAGATCCTCGCGGCGGCGGTGAACGCCGCCTTCGACCGCGCCGGGATCGGCGGTGGCAAGGTCGCCCTCGCGGGACGACCGCCGGCCGGATCGGCCCTGGCACTGGCCCGGACGCTAGAAGAGGGAGGCCGGCAGCCGGTCTCGGGCCGGGCACTGATGCTGGCGCTCCGGCGGAGAAAGACCGGGAGCGAGATCGAGGGGGTCGCCGCCGCCGCCCGTGCAACGGTAGAGGCATTCGAATCGGTGGCACGGATGCTGGCCGAGAGTTCGGTCCGGGGGCATGGGGAACTCTGGCTGCACGAAGAACGTGTCACCGTGGCCAGGGTCAAGGCGCTCGCGGCACAGGTGTTCGCCGGCCACGCTCTGGAACAGCCGGAGAGCTCGATCGTCGCTCCGGCGGAGGAGGGCGCCACCGGTCACAGCACCGGTACGCCCGACCGGGTGCTGCGGGCCGGCGAGTCCGTGGTCGTCGATCTGTTCCCGCGGGCTCGGCTGTTCGCCGATTGCACGAGGACCTTCTGTGTCGGCGAGCCGCCGGAGGGTCTGGCGCGCGCGCACGGCCTCGTGCTGGCGACGCTCAAGGCCAGTCTTGAAGCGGTTCGCCCCGGCGTTCGCGGCTGGACTCTGCACGAGCGCGTGTGCCGCCTGTTCGAGAAGGAGGGCTTCGAGGTACCGGACCGGAACCCCGGCGCTCAGACCGGCTACTTCCACCTTCTCGGCCACGGCGTCGGCTACGAGTTGCACGAGCTGCCGAGCTTTCGGAAGACCGGGCCGGGCACGGAGGAACTCCGGTCCGGCGACGTGGTGACGATCGAGCCCGGGCTCTACGACCCGGAGGCAGGATGGGGCGTGCGACTCGAGGATCTCGTCGTCGTCACCGGGGACGGCATGACGAATCTCACGCCCTTGCCCTACGAGTTGGACCCGCGCGCCTGGCGGACTGGGTGCGCCGGCGCCCCCGCCGGCTTCTGAAAGGGCGCGCCGCGGAGCGGCGACCACGTTGCGGCCTAACTCCGGTCGACCCAGTAGTTGGGTGCCTCCTTCGTGATGACCACGTCGTGCGCGTGGCCCTCTTTCTGGCCCGCGGCCGTGACCCGGACCATGCGGGCGGCGGTGCGCAGTTCGGAGATGCTGGCGCACCCCGAGAGGCCCATGCCGGAGCGCAGGCCGCCAGTCAGCTGGGCGATCACCTGGTGGACGCTGCCCTTGTGCGGGACCATGCCCTCGATGCCCTCGGGCACCAGCTTCGACAGCGGTTCGTCATCGGACTGGAAGTACCGGTCGGCGCTGCCCTCGGCCATCGCGGACAGGGAACCCATTCCGCGGTAGGCCTTGTAGCTGCGCCCCTGGTAGAGAATCGTCTCGCCGGGGCTTTCCTCGGTGCCGGCGAGCAGCGAGCCGACCATGACGCTGTGGGCGCCGCAGGCCAGGGCCTTGGTCAGGTCGCCTGAGAAGCGGATGCCGCCGTCGGCGACGATGGGCACTTCGCCGGCTTCGGAAGCGGCGTCGTGGATCGCCGTGACCTGGGGCATTCCGGCGCCGGTGACGACGCGGGTAGTGCAGATGCTGCCCGGGCCGATGCCGACCTTGATTCCGTCCGCGCCGTGTTCGACGAGCGCCCGCGCACCTTCGGCGGTCGCCACGTTGCCGACCAGGAGCTGGGCGTCGGGCAGCGCCTCGCGGATTCCGGCCAATGCACCGAGCACGCCGCGACTGTGCGCGTGGGAGGAGTCGACGACGAGTACGTCGGCCTGGGCCGAGGCCAGCGCCTGCGCCCGTTCCAGATAGTCGCCGGCCGTGCCGACCGCCGCCGCCACTCGCAGGCGACCGAGGTCGTCCTTGCAGGCGATCGGGTACTCCATCATCTTCTGGATGTCCTTGACGGTGATCAGGCCCTTCAGGTTGCCGTCGTCGTCCACGACCAGCAGCTTCTCGATCCGGTGCTGGTGAAGCTGCGCCTTGGCCTGTTCCAGCGTCGTTCCCTGGGGAACCGTGACCAGGTTCTCGTGCGTCATCAGCTCGGACACGGGACGGCTCGTGTTCGTCTCGAACCGGAGGTCGCGGTTGGTCAGGATGCCCACCAGGTGCCCCTCGCCGTCGGTGACCGGCACGCCGGAGATCTTGAAGCGGGCCATCAGGTCGAGCGCCTCGTGGATGCGCTGCTCGGGCCGGATCGTGATCGGGTTGACGATCATCCCCGCCTCGGAGCGCTTGACCCGGTCGACTTCGGTGGCCTGGGCTTCGATGGAGAGGTTCTTGTGGATCACCCCGATGCCGCCTTCCTGGGCCAGGGCGATCGCGAGCTCGGCCTCGGTCACGGTGTCCATTGCGGCCGAGATCAGAGGGATGTTCAACTCGATCCCGCGCGTGACGCGAGTGGCTAGGCGGACATCGTTCGGATGCACCTCCGACAGGCCTGGGGCCAGGAGGACATCGTCGAAGGTGAGGGCAAGTGCGGGGGTGCCACCCCCTGAATCCGACGTTTCCATGCCGAACGCTATCAACTGGCAAGCTGTGACGCACCCGGCGGGCGAGCGGTTCCCCGGTAGTCAGCTCCGCGCGGACGCGGTGTCGACCTCTACACGGCGATGGCGCCGCAGCACTTCTTGTACTTCTTGCCGGAGCCGCAGGGGCAGGGGGCGTTGCGGCCGACCTTGGCCTGGGCACGGACGACGGTGCGGGGTTTCTGTGGGCGCATGGGTGGGCCGCCGGACGCCTGGGGCGGCGGGAAGCCGCCGGGGGCGGCACCCGGGGGCCCGCCCCCGGGCATCCCCGGCATACCCGGGCCCGCGCCCGGCTGCGATCCGGCTGGGGGAGCGGGAAGGCCGAGGGCGCTCGGGTGGCGGAAGCTCATGTCCGCGGGGCGCAGCGCCCGGCGCCGGCGTTCCAGCTCGGCGATCTCCTCGGCGGAGATGGGACGCAGACGGAACAGATCCTTGATGATCGTGTCCTCGATTCGTTCCTTCATTTCCGTGAACAGCTCGTAGCTCTCGCGCTTGTACTCGTTCTTCGGATCGCGCTGGCCGTAGCCCCGGAGGCCGATCCCCTCCTTCAGGTGGTCGAGAGCGAGCAGATGATCCTTCCAGGAAGAGTCGACGACGCGGAGCATGTGGTGGCGTTCGGCGGCGCGCAGCGCCTCGGCGCCGTGCGCTTCCTCCTTCTCGCCGTAGCTCCGCTCGGCCGCACCCAGGATCGCCTCGCGCAACTCCTCCGTACCGAGTTCCTCCAGCGGATCCCCGAGGTCCTGTTCTTCGAGGTCGAAGAAGACGCGGATCTCGGAGCGCAGTTCGTCGATCTGCCAGTCCCGTGGGTCGGCCTTGGCTGGACAGTGCCGGTCGATCAGGTAGTCGACGACGTCGCCGGCGATCCGCGTCACGTAGTCCCGTCCCTCGCGGCCGAGGAGGATGTCGCGGCGCAGCTCGTAGATCGCCTCGCGCTGCTTGTTCATCACGTCGTCGTACTCGAGCAGGTTCTTGCGGATCTCGAAGTTCCGGCCCTCGACCTGGGTCTGGGCCCGCTCGATCGCGCGGTTCACCATGCCTGCTTCGATCGGCATGCCCTCCTCCATGCCGAGGCGCTTCATCAGCGCCTGGACCCGATCCGAGGCGAAGATGCGCATCAGGTCGTCCTGCAGGGAGAGGTAGAAGCGTGAGGAGCCCGGATCGCCCTGGCGGCCGGACCGGCCGCGAAGCTGGTTGTCGATGCGCCGCGACTCGTGCCGTTCCGTGCCGAGGATGTGAACGCCGCCGGCCGCGACGACTTCCTCCCGTTCCGTCGCGCAGAGCTCCTCGTACCGGGCGAGAGCCTTCGCAAAGCTCTCCGGGTCCTTCGCTTCGTCGACCTCGGCCCGGGCCAGTTGCTCGGGGCTGCCGCCGAGGACGATGTCCGTGCCGCGGCCCGCCATGTTCGTGGCGATCGTCACCGCGCCGCGGCGGCCGGCCTGGGCCACGATCGCCGCCTCGCGCTCGTGGTACTTGGCGTTCAGCACGACGTGCTGGACCCGGTTCTTCTTCAGGAGGCGCGACAGCATCTCGCTGTTCTCGATGGAGACGGTGCCGACCAGCACGGGTTGGCCATGCTTCTGGCAGTCCTGGATCTCCTCGACGACGGCATTCCATTTCTCGGGCGCCGTGCGGTAGACGAGATCGGAGCGATCGTCGCGAATCATCGGCTCGTTCGTCGGCACGACGACGACATCGAGGCTGTAGATCTGGCTGAACTCGCCAGCCTCCGTGTCGGCCGTGCCGGTCATGCCGGCCAGCTTCTCGTACATGCGGAAGTAGTTCTGGAACGTGATCGTCGCCAGGGTCTGGTTCTCGCGCTCGATCCGCACTCCTTCCTTCGCCTCGACCGCCTGGTGCAGGCCGTCGGACCAGCGCCGGCCGGGCATCTTGCGGCCGGTGAACTCGTCGACGATCACGACCTGGCCGTTCTCGATCAGATACTCGACATCGCGGCGGTAGAGGTGGTGTGCCCGCAGTCCCTGGTTGACCGCGTGCAGCACGTCCATGTTCTCCATCTCGAACAGGTTGCCGACGCCGAGGAGCTTCTCGACCTTGGCGGCGCCCTCGTCGGTGAGGGTCGCCGTGTGCGCCTTCTCGTCGCAGACGAAGTCGCCGGTCGTGTACTTGCGGTCGCCTTCGCGGATCTCCTCGCCGCGTTCGAGTCTGGGGATGATCCGGTTGACGAGCGTGTACTTCTCGGTGGACTGCTCGGACGGCCCCGAGATGATCAGGGGCGTTCGGGCCTCGTCGATGAGGATCGAGTCGACTTCGTCGACGATCGCGTAGTGGTGGCCCCGCTGAACCATCGACTCCAGCGTGAACTTCATGTTGTCGCGCAGGTAGTCGAAGCCGAGCTCGTTGTTCGTTCCGTACGTGATGTCGGCGCCGTAGGCCTGCTGGCGCTCCTGGTCGGTCAGGCCGTGCTGGATCACACCGACATCGAGACCGAGGAAGCGGTAGATCTGTCCCATCCACTCGGCGTCGCGTCGCGCCAGATAGTCGTTCACGGTGACTACATGGACGCCATTGCCCGCGAGGGCATTGAGGTAGACGGGCAGAGTGGCGACCAGGGTCTTGCCCTCGCCGGTCTTCATCTCGGCGATCTTTCCCTGGTGAAGAACGACGCCGCCCAGCATCTGGACGTCGTAGTGCCGCATTCCCAGGGTGCGGCGCGAGGCTTCGCGAACGGTGGCGAAAGCGGGCACCAGCAGGTCGTCGAGACCGGCGCCCTGCTCGAGGCGGGTTCGAGCCTCGCCGGTCCGGGCTCGCAACTGGTCGTCGGTCAGCGATTCGAGCTCCGGCTCGAGGGCGTTGATCCCGTCCACGAGCGGCTGAAGCCGCTTCAGGTCACGGTCGTGCTTGCTGCCGAATACCTTGGTGATCGTCTTTGAGATCATGGGTTCGTTGCCATCGGTCCGCGCCACGGTGGCGGCGACCGAATGCCGGGAAGAAGGCCGGGAATCCTAACGCGGCGTTTCGTGACGCAGCGGGGCCTCAGCCCTGGTCCCGCAGGTACTCGAACGGGTTGCGGGGATCGCCTCGGAGTCGAACCTCGTAGTGGAGGTGGTAGCCCGTCGCCCGTCCGGAGTTGCCGACGCGGCCCAGGACATCGCCGCGCTGGACCTCCTGGCCTTCCTCGACGAGGATCTCCGCCATGTGTCCGTAGCGCGTCTCGTAGCCGAAACGGTGGAGCAAGTAAACGGCCCGGCCCAGGTTTCCCATCCGTTCCGCGCGGACGACGACCCCGTCCGCCGTCGCGCGCACCGGAAAACCGCGATCCGCGGAGATATCGAGACCGGAGTGGTGGGCTCGCTGGCCGGTGATCGGATCGCGCCGGAATCCGAAGCCGCTGTTGATCACGCCGCGCACCGGCCAGGTCATCGGGGTCGAATTGAGGACAAGCTGGCGTTCCTGGAATGCGCTGTCGACGGCGTCGAGCCGACCTCCGAGCAGCGACGCCCGTGCCTCCAGCAGGGACAGATCGGAACTGTCCGGCGTGCTCAGGCTCGTGAAGGTGCCGCCGGCGCCGGCTTCCGACAGCCGACTCTCCGGCTCGCCGCCAACGATCTGCTCGAGTCCGGCGACGATCGCGAGGTCGCGAGTGCGGTCCTCCGCCTCGGTCAACGCCTGTTGCAGGCGGGAGACGCTTGCCTCGAAGGAGGCGTTGGAGCGGCGCAGATCCACGTTCTCGCGCTGTATCCGCTCCAGGTCGCGGAGCTGGACCGCCGATCGGACCTGATAGACGGTAACCCAGCCCGTAACGCCGAGCACGAGTGCGGCCGCCGCCACGATGGCGGTCAACCAGCGGCTGCTGATCCGGAACTGCCGCGTTCGCCTCATCGAGTGAGGGACGAAAACGATCGTGTGAGTCCTTTGCGGCATATCGACCGGGATCGATTTTAGCAGCAAACGCCTGAGCCGTCAGAGCGGCGGCCGGGCGAGGCGGAGGGTAGCCCCGCCCGGCCGCCGTGTGCGTCGGCGTCATGGGTTGCGGCGGTCCAGCGGCCGGTACTGAATCGCTTCCGCAACGTGGGTGACGTCGATCCGCAGGGAGGAGTCCAGATCGGCAATCGTGCGAGCCACCTTGAGTGCTCTGGCCAGTGCCCTGGCCGACATGGCCAGGCGCTCGAAGGCCGCGTCGAGCAGGCTCTGGGCTGCCTCGGTGGGTTGGCAGTGCTCTTCCAGATCCCGGCGCGACATCGCGCTGTTCAGGGGCTCCGGATGGCCGGCGGGGAAACGGCAGGCCTGGGTGCGCCGGGCCGCCGCCACCCTCTCCGCGATATCGGCGGAGCTCTCGCAGGCCGGTCCCTTCAGGTCCTCCAGGCTGGGAACCGGCATCTCGACGTGGAGATCGATCCGGTCGAGCAGGGGACCGGAAAGCTGGCGGCGATAGCGGTCGATGTCTCCCGCCGCGCAGACGCACTCCGCCCGCGGATCACCGAGGTGGCCGCAGCGGCAGGGGTTGCAGGCGGCGACCAGGGTAAAGCTGGCGGGGAAGGTGAGCCGGGCTTTCGCACGGACGACCGTGACGACGCCGTCCTCGAGCGGCTGGCGAAGCGCCTCGAGCGCATCCCGCCGGAACTCGGGCAGTTCGTCCAGGAACAGCACGCCAGCGTGCGCCAGGCTGATCTCCCCGGGTCGGGGAACCGATCCGCCCCCGATCAGGCCCGATGAGGAAACACCCGCGTGCGGGCTGCGGAAGGGGCGGGTCCAGACCAGTCCACCGGCGCCGTGCGCGAGGCCGGACAGGGAGTGAATCTTCGTCACCGTGATCGCCTCCACGCCGGTGAGCGGCGGCAGGATGCCGGGCAGGCGTCGGGCAAGCATCGTCTTGCCGGTTCCCGGCGGCCCGACGAAGAGGACGTTGTGCCCGCCGGCCGCGGCGATCTCCAGGGCCCGCTTGGCCGTTTCCTGGCCGCGGACGTCCGAGAAGTCGGGCTCCGTGCCGTCCGTGCTCCTCTGTGGCGGCATGGCTGTCGCCGGCGTGAGCACCCGGTCGCCCGTCAGGTGTTCGATCGCCTCACGGAGGTGGCCGACGGGGATCACCTTCGTTCCGCCGATGGAGGCGGCCTGCCGGCTGTTCGCCGCCGGCAGAAGGACTTCACGGATGCCGAGTCTTCCCGCCAGCTCCGTGATGGACAGGGCGCCTCGAACGGGGCGCACTTCGCCGTCGAGGCCCAGTTCGCCGCAGGCCATCCGGCCCTCAAGAGACTCGGCAGTGAGTTCGCGATTGGCAGTCAGCAGCCCGAGAGCGATCGGCAGGTCGAGCTGGTTGCCCTCCTTGCGCAGATCCGCGGGCGCCAGGTTGATGACGACGTTGCGGCTCTGGAGGTCGTAGCCGCTGCTCCGGATCGCCGCCCGTACGCGGTCACGGCTCTCCCGTACCGCGGTGTCGGGCAAGCCGATCAACTGCATCGCCGGCAAGCCGAAGTAGGCCGCGACCTCCACCTGGACCTCCCGCGCTTCGACGCCCCAGGGCGTCGCGGAGTTCATGTACGCGATCACATGGACTAAGACGCAAGGCAGCTCCAGAAACCTGTTCGACCACCCAAACGAAATGAGAGCGCAGGCGAACGACCTGCGCTCTCAGAGTGTCCCGGGCTCGGGATGGATGCGTTTTCGCGGTAGGCGATCTATGCCCGGTGGGCCCCGACTCGGTCTGGCTTGCCTCGGTGCTGTCCGTTCGGACGGCTCGGGCGGTTCAGGCGACGGTCGAGCGGCCGGAAGTCATGGGTCCATTCAAGCCCTGGACTCGGCGGCCCCCGGCTTGGCTCCCGCGCCGGTCAGCGTCGGGGCAACCGGGGGCTGAAGATGGCCCGGTGGTGTCATGGAACCTCCTTCCGTCTCATCGGTGAAACCACCGTAGGGGGGCGGCCGGAAGTTGTCAAGCAACCGACCGGTCGGATGGTGCCGGCATAGTCCGTGCCGTAGACTGCCGGCGATCGGACGGAGCGTGGTCGGGAGGTGGTTGCGGCGGTCGAGCGCGGGCTCAGAATGCGAGGCCTCAGGTGGTTTCTGCGGCTGCTGGCGAGGCTGTTCTTTCGCAGTGTCGAAGTGGTCGGCAGCGAGAACGTGCCGCGGGACGGAGGCGGTCTGCTCGTTGCCTGGCATCCGAACGGGCTGGCAGACGGCATCCTGCTTCTGGGCTTCTGTCCTCGCCCGGTCACGTTCGGCGCGCGCCACGGCCTGTTTCGACTTCCGATCGTCGGCTGGTTGTTGCGGGGCGCCGGCGCGGTGCCGTTGTATCGGCGCCGGGATCGGGGCGAGCCGGGCGCCCGCATGAGCGACGAGGAGCGGCGGGCGGCCAACCATCGGAGCCTCGGCGCCCTGGCTTCCGCCGCGCGGCAGTCCTTCGTCGCCATCTTCCCGGAAGGCGCAACGCACGACGAGCCCCGGTTGCTCGAGCTGCGGGCCGGGGCGGCGCGGTTGTTCCAGCTCGCCCAGGAGGGCGGCGGCGATCCCCTGCTGGTGCCGGTGGGACTCCACTACGAGCGGAAGCACGCGTTCCGTTCCCGCGCCCTGCTCGCGTTCTACCCGCCGGTCGAACTGCCGGAAGATATGCGTCCGGATACCTTCGTGGACCGCCTGACCGGGCTGATCCAGCAGCACCTGATCGAGGTCACCCATCCAACCGAGAGCTGGGAGCTCCACCGGGCAATGGAACAGGTGCGGTCCCTGGTGCGCGCCGAGCAGGCGGCGCGTGAAGGCGTTCCGCGGCTTCGGCGGGCGCCGATGCAGGAGCGGGATGAGGGCTTCGCGCGGGTTTGGGCGGGGTATCGAAAGCAGCGCGCGATCGACCCCGGCGTCGTGGACCGGCTCGTCGCCCGCGTAACGCGCTACGGGGAGGCGCTGCGGTTGCTGGGCCTGAGCGACCGGGACCTGGATGGCGCTCCGCTCGGCCGCACGGTCTGGCGCGTGATTCTCCTTGGCGCCGAAGCGCTGCTCATGCTCCTGCTGCTGCCGACGGTCGTCCTGATCGGCAACCTCGTCAACCTCCCGGCCGCGCTGCTTGTCGCCTTCGGTGCGAGAAAGCTGTCCGTGACCCGCAAGGAACAGGCGGGCCTGAAGATGTTCCTCGGACTGATCATCCTGCCGATGGCCTGGATGGCGGCCAGCCTGGCCGTGGGCCTGGCCTGGACCGAGCCTCTGCCCGGCTTCGACTGGAGGCCCGAGGCTCTGTGGGTACGAGTCGGGGGGATGCTGGCCCTGTGCGTTCTATCCGCCCTGCTGGGCCTCCGCTACCACCGGTTCATCGCCGAGCTCGGTCACGGTCTGCGAGCTCTCTGGGTCGGCGGTTTTCGCAGGGATACGGTGAAGCGGCTGCGCCGGCAGCGTTCGGCTCTGTACGACGAGGTGATCGGCCTGGTGGCGGTTCTCGACGTGTAGTCCCTCCGGTTGTTGTACCCTCCCCGTGCCATGGGGCGGGTCATCGTTGCCTTCTTGGGACGCATTGCCCGTTCCGGCCCTGCGCGGCCGTTGCGGTTGGCGCTGCGCCGCGTCATCGGCGCGGGCGCCTACGATCGTTTTCGCATCGCGGTGTGGGCACGGGCGAAGGAGGTCGCGAGGGTGGATCCGCTTCACGCCGACATCGTGCCGTTGATCGAGCAGCTCGAGAGCGCCGGACACCTGAGGGCCGGCGCCGCGAGGAAGCTGCGATCGGTGGCCAGGGGGATTCGCGCCGAGGTGAGGCGGGAAGCACGGAGCGCCTGAGGTCGCATGCGCGTCGGTTTCGACGTGAGCAAGCTGTTCGGGCCCCGGGACGGCGTAGCCAGGTACTCAGCCAGCCTGCTGGAGGCGCTGGCGGAGCTGTCGGAGGAGCGGGGCGGCAGGCCGGACCTCGTTCTGTATGCGCTCGACGCGGAAGTCGACGCAGGCGACTGGAATCGGCTCCTGGAGGGACTGCCGGGAAACGTCCGGCGTGGACCGGGCCGCTGGCCGCGGCGCCGGGATCTCGATCTGTTCCACATCCCGACCTTCGCCGACCCCGCCTGCTTCGAGGGACCGGTCGTGTTCACGATCCACGATCTGACCTTTCTCACCCATCCGCGGTTTCACGTACCGGCGAATCGGAACCAGTGCCTGCTGGCGACGCTGCGAGCGGTCTCGCAGGGCGCCACGATCCTCGCCGTTTCGGAGGCCACGGCCGAGGAGGTACGGAAGTGGTTCGTGTTGCCGGATGACCGGCTGCGGGTGGTCTACGAGGCAGCCTCGGCCGCCTTCGCGGCCTTCGATGGCGCCGGCCTGGAGGCGGCGAGGCGGCGGTTGGCGGAGCGCTTCGGTCTCGACGGGCCGTTCGTCCTCTCGGTGGGAACGCTGGAACCGCGCAAGAACATCGCCCGGCTGATCGAGGCCTACGGCGGTCTCGGTGCCGATCTGCGAACCCGGGTTCCGCTGGCGCTGGTCGGCGGCGGGGGCTGGAAGCGGGAGGCCGTGTTCGCGGGCGACTGGCCCGACTTCGTGCGCCGCCTCGGCGCCGTGTCGGAGGAGGACCTGATCGCTCTCTACAATGCGGCCTCGGTGGTGGCCTATCCGTCGCTGGTCGAGGGTTTCGGGCTGCCGGTGGTGGAGGCGATGGCTTGCGGGACGCCGGTCCTTACGTCGAACCGGTCGTCGCTGGTCGAGGTGGCGGGAGATGCCGCCCTGTGCGTCGACCCGTACGACGCGGCGGCGATCCGGCGCGGCCTGGACGCCTTGCTGCGGGAGCCCTCGCGCTGCGAGCGTTACCGGCAGGCCGGTCTGGAACGCGCGGCCACCTTCTCCTGGCGGCGGGCAGCCGAGGAAGTGATCGGCATCTACGGCGACATGACAGGCGGGGACGGCGCACGGACCGTCGGATCACGATGACGCAAGGGGCTGCGGGGCCGGCGTCGATCGGCGTCGTCGCCTACGAGATGGAGGGCGCGCCGACCGGCGTGGGGAGGTACCTCGAGGAGCTTCTGACGGCTCTCCGCGGAACGTCCCGAGCACGTGACTGGCGCTTGAGCCTGTTCTTCAAGGGCGATCCCTTCGAGCATCCGCTGTGGACCGGTGAGGAGGCGGCGGGGTGTACCTGCGAGGCCCTGTTCGATCGCCGCACCGATGCGCACCCGATCGTCTGGGAGCAGATTCGGCTGCCCCGCATCGTTCGGCGCCGGCCCGTGGACCTTCTTTTCTCGCCCGGTTACAGCCTCCCTCGCGGGGTCTCGGGCCCTTCGCTCGTCACGGTTCACGACCTGTCGTTCGAGGTCCTGCCGCGCGACTTCAGTTTCAGGCAGAGGTGGCGGCGGCGCTTCCTCGCACGCCGCGCGGCCCGTTCGGCGACCAGGGTGCTGACCGACACCGGCCGGACCGCCGCCGAACTGCAGAGGCGGTATGGCGTACCGAAGGAACGGATCGCGGTCGCGCCCCTGGGCGTATCGCCCCGGTTCGCGCAGGCCGGGCAATCGGTCTCTCGCGGCACTCCAGGAGCGAGAGAGAACCTCGCGAGGCTGGGGGTACGGCAGCCCTATCTGCTGATCCTGGGTTCCATCCTGCCCCGGCGGCGACTGGACCTGGTGCTGGCCTCCCTGACTCGGCTATTGGGGGAGGTGGCGCCGGTCGGGGTGGCGACGGCTGCTGGCGATCTGTCCATCGAAGAGCTCCAGCTCGTCATCGCCGGTACGAACCAGTTGCCGCGGCCGGCCGACCTGGACCAGATGATTCGCTCGAGCGGCTGCGCCGACCGCGTGATCCGGATCGGTTACGTGGATGACCGGGATCTTCCGGAGCTGTACGCGGGTGCTGTCGGCACGATCTATGTGTCGGAGTACGAGGGGTATGGACTACCCCCGCTCGAATCGCTGGCGGCTGGCGTGCCGGCGCTCGTTTCCGACGCGCCGGCGCTGCTCGAACTCTGGCCGGACTATCCGCTCAGGTGCGACCGGCTGAACGTTGCTGGCGTGACGGACGGCCTGCGCCGGCTGCTGTTCGAAGGCGACGCGCGGAGCGTCGCGGAGGTTCAGGGCCCCGAGCGCGTTCGGTCGCTGACCTGGGCCCGGGCCGCGGAGACGTTCGCGATCGAGGTCGAGGCAGCCTGGCGGAGGGCGCGAGGGAGACATCCGTGAGCGGGCCCGACGTCCCGGCGGTCAGCGTTCTGGTCGTCAACCACAATGCGGGCCTTCATCTTCGCCAGTGCCTGGAGCGTCTGCGTGCGGTGGCCGACGAGTGGCGGACGGGAGGCGCTGGGCTGGAGACCGTGGTCGTGGACAATGCGTCGACCGACGGTTCTCCGGCGGCGGTTCGGGAACTTGAGGATCAGGACCCGGCGCCGGAGCCGGCGGTGCGGCTGATCGCGTCTGCGCGCAACCTGGGATTCGGCGCCGCTTGCAACCTGGCCGCCCGGGAGAGCGGGGGTCGCTACCTGCTGCTGCTCAACCCGGACGCCTGGATCGACGCGATGTCGCTGCGCCGATTGGTGGAAGCCATGGAGTCGGATTCCAGGCTCGGGGTCGCCGCTCCCGGCCTTCGCTACCCGGACGGCTCGCTGCAGTTGGGCTGGGCGCCCCCGGTGGGAGTCGTCGGGGAGGCGATCCAGAGGTTCCGGAACCGCTTCGAGGGGAGCGTCTGGAACCACGCGTTGTTGCCACGGCTGCTCCGGCCGCTGCTCGGGCAAGGGTGGTTCTCGGCCGCCTGTCTGCTCGTTCGCCGGAGCGCGTTCGAGGAAGTCGGCGGCTTCGACGAGGGCTTCTTCCTCTACTTCGAGGACGCCGACCTCGGGTTGCGGCTGGCGCGGAAGGGCTGGCGTCAGCGTCAGGTGGAGGGCGCCCGCGCCTGGCACGCACGTGGCGTCACGACGGGGCGGCCCGGGACGCGGCTCCTGTCTCCCGAAGTGGAACGCTTCTATCGTGCCTCCCAGTTGCGCTACTACGGCCTCCACCGGCCGCGCCGGGAGCGCTCGTATCTCCGACGGCGGCTGAGTCGCAAGTTCGGTCGCGTCGCCGACGACGAGCAGAGAGCGGCGCTGCTGCGCCTGCTGGAGGGGGCCTGACGGCTGCTAGTGTGAGGGTTGCGGAGGAACTGCCGATGCCTGTTCGTCGTTACGGATTGACTCTCGTTCTTCTCTGGATTCCGGCCGCCGTTCCGGTGTTGAGCCAGGAGGCCGGATGGCACCGGGAGGTTCCGTCGGCCGGCGACTTGCGCCTGCTGAACGTCGAGGTCCGCGCCGAAGCTCTCGAAGGCCGCTCCGCGCTGCGCGTTGCCGGCGACCCGGAGGTGCTCGGGGCGGTTGCCGCGGAACGCCGGGAGGTCATGGCGGAACTGCGCGCCCGCGGCGAAAGACCGGGCCCGGCCGCCTTCGAGGAGTCGCGGAGAGACTTCCTCGCGATCGTCGAGGGCGCGGAGTTCAGTGATGGCACGATCGAGGTCGAGCTGGCCGGCCAGCCGGCGCCGGGCGCCCAGGGCGGCGCGCGCGGCTTCGTCGGCGTCGCGTTCCGGGTCCAGGAGGACGACGAGACCTACGACTGCTTCTACCTGCGGCCGACCAACGGCCGGGCGGAGGACCAGCTCCGCCGGAACCACAGCGCGCAGTACATCTCCCACCCGCACTGGACCTGGTTCCGGTTGCGGGAGGAGACGCCGGGGCAGTACGAGACCTACGTGGACATCGGTCCGGCGGAGTGGATCGCCGTGAAGATCGAGGTGGAGGGCGAGAAAGCCAGGCTGTACGTGAACGGAGCGGCCCGGCCGACCCTGATCGTCAACGATCTGAAGTCCGGAGCGGACGGACGGGGCAGGGTGGCTCTGTGGATGGAAGGTTCCACCGTCGCCCACTTCCGCAATCTGCGGATCTCGCCGGCGGAGTAGAGAGTCGGTGGAGCGTTCGGACGATCTCCGGTTCCCGCGGACCGGAACCTGAGGCGACCGCGATGCGCCAGTACCTCGATCTGCTGAGGGAAGTGCTCGACGACGGCATGGTCCGCGACGACCGCACCGGCACCGGGACGCGCAGCGTGTTTGGCAGGCAGTTGCGCTACGACCTCGCGGACGGCTTTCCGGTGCTGACGACGAAGCGCCTGCACCTGCGATCGATCATCGTCGAACTGCTGTGGTTCCTTCGCGGCGACACGAACGTCGCTTTCCTGCACCGGCACGGCGTCTCGATCTGGGACGAATGGGCGGACGAGCAGGGCGACCTCGGTCCCGTCTACGGTTCGCAGTGGCGATCCTGGCCCACGCCGGACGGCGGGTCGATCGACCAGATCGCCGCGGTGATCGAGCGCATCCGGACCGAGCCACATTCGCGGCGGCTGATCGTCAGCGCCTGGAACGTCGCCGAGGTCGACTCGATGGCTCTGCCGCCCTGCCACACCCTGTTCCAGTTCTACGTTGCGAGCGGGCGCCTGTCCTGTCAGCTCTACCAGCGCAGCGGCGACCTCTTCCTGGGAGTGCCCTTCAACATCGCTTCCTACTCGCTGCTCCTGATGATGGTTGCCCAGGCCTGCGGACTGGAGGCCGGGGAGTTCGTTCACACCTTCGGTGACGCCCACCTGTACAGCAACCACATGGACCAGGCGCGCGAGCAACTGACCCGGGAGCCGCGACCGCTGCCGCGGATGCGCCTCAACCGGGACGTCGGCTCCGTGTTCGACTTCACGCTCGACGACTTCGAGCTCGTGGGCTACGAGCCGCATCCGCCGATCCGGGCTCCGATCGCCGTCTGAGACCGGTGGGAGGGATGTAGCGGGATGAGAGTCTCGGCGATTCTGGCCGCGGCGACGAACGGCGTGATCGGCCTCGAGGGTCAACTGCCCTGGCGGCTCAGGACCGACGTGCGCCGCTTCAAGCGGCTGACCACGGGCCACCACGTGGTGATGGGGCGGCGCACCTGGGAGGAGATCGGCTGCCGGCCGCTGCCGGGCAGGACGTGCGTCGTGCTGAGCAGGCGGGCCGGGTTCGAGGCTCCCGGAGCCGGCGTGCAGCGCTCGCTCGAAGCGGCGATCGAGGCGGCCCGCCGGGCCGGCGAAGAGGAGCTGTTCGTGATCGGCGGCGCCGGGCTGTTCAGCGCGGCGTTCGGCTTGGCGGACCGCGTGTACCTGACCCGTGTACTGGCCGAGGTCGAAGGCGACACGGCCGTCGATCTGTCTCCGCTCGACGGCTGGCGGCTGGAGAGGTCGGAGGATGTGCCGGCCGGCCCCGAAGATGACCATCCCACCCGCTTCGAGGTCCTGGCGGCGCCGCCGGACGGCCGGTGAGCGAGGGACACGCCGACCCGGCGAGCCGCGCCGACCTGCTGCTCGGCTGGGCGCTCGAAGCGGGATTCGATCGAGCGGGCATAGCCGCGCTGGAGCCGCAGGCCGGAACCGGTTCCGCCTTCCTGCGCCGGCTGGAACGGGGCCTCTTCGCCTCGATGGCCTGGCTCGGCCGGCGCCCGGGCCGGCGGGTGGTCCCGGCCTCGCTTCTCGACGGCGCCAGGTCGGCGCTCTGCGTCGCGCTTCACTACCACCCCCTGGAAGGCGAGCCGGAACCGGCGGGTGACCTCTGGCCGCGGGTGGCGCGCTACGCCCGGGGCGACGACTACCACGACGTGATGGAGCGTCGTCTGCGACGGCTTGCCTCGCGCATCCGCGAAGCGTTTCCGGGCGCCGGCACTCGTCTCTACGTCGATACGGGGCCCGTGCTGGAACGGAGCCTGGCGGCGCGGGCCGGCCTCGGCGCCGTCGCCAAGAACACCCAGTTGCTCGATCGCAGCGGCTCCTGGTTCCTGCTGGGTGAACTGTTCCTGACCCTGGAGCTCGAGCCGAGCGAGCCGCTGGCCGAGGACCTCTGCGGAGACTGCCGGCGGTGCCTCGAGGCCTGCCCGACCGGAGCGCTGCCGGAACCCTACGTGCTGGACGCGGAGCGGTGCATCAGTTACTGGACGATCGAGCATCGCGGGGAGCTGCCCGAGAGGGCGCGCTCGATGGTCGGTGACTGGGTTTTCGGCTGCGACATCTGCCAGGAGGTCTGCCCCTGGAACCAGCACCGGGCGGCTCCCGTCGAACGGCAGCGGGCCGGTATCTTCGCGCTTCCGCCAGACCGCGCCGAACTGGACCTGACCGCCCTCCTGTCGATTTCGGAGGACGACTACCGCCGCCGTTTCCGGCATAGCCCGATGAAGCGTGCGGGCAGGTCGGGCCTGCGGCGCAACGCGGCCGTGGCGATGGGCAATCGGGCGGATCAGGCCTACGCCGCGCCCCTTGAACGGGCCCGGGAGAGCGGCGATCCGGTTGTCGGCAGCCATGCGGACTGGTCGCTGGGGCGCCTGGCCGGGGGCAGAGGCAGGGGCCGTAAGTTACGTGAAATCAGGGACTAAGCACGGTCGAATCGAGCCAGTTGGAGAACCTCCAAACGGTTGACCAGGTAGTGCCGCGTCCCTATACTTGTTCGTCTGACCCCGGCGCCGGTTCGTCCCTGGGCGACTGCCTGTGGTGGCTCGTCCCGGGGCACGACTGTCGCCATCCAAAGCACCTTGAAACGCCTACCGCCGCCGTCGAGACACTGCGGCGAGAACACAGGAACCCATGGAACCCACTGAAGAACACACGACCGAGGCGCTTCCCCTGGAAGCGCCCTCCGCGGACCCGCTTCCCCCGGAAGCGCAGGCACAGGATGGGGACAACCTGTCCTACGAACAGCTCGTCGAGATGTACGACGACAGCATGCGGCATCTCAACGAAGGCGAGATCGTCGCGGGAACGGTGATTGCGATCACAGCCAACGACGTCGTCGTCGATGTCGGCTACAAGTCCGAGGGACTGGTGCCGATTCACGAGTTCACGTCTCGGGACGGCAAGCTCCAGATCAGCGTCGGCGACGAAGTCGAGGTCCTGCTCGAGCAGACGGAAGGCGCGGACGGGCATGTGATGCTCTCGAAGGTCAAGGCCGAGCGCATGCGCATCTGGGCCCAGGTCGAGACGAGCTTCAAGGAAGGCAAGGTGATCAAGGGCCGTGTGATCGACCGGATCAAGGGAGGGCTGACGGTCGACGTCGGTCTGCGTGCCTTCCTGCCGGGTTCCCTGGTCGACATCAAGCCGGTCAAGTACCTCGAGTCGTTCAAGGGGGAGGAACTCGAGTTCAAGGTGATCAGCCTGGACCGTCGCCGCAACAACATCGTGCTGTCGCGCCGCGCGGTGCTCGAGAAGGAGTACGCCAAGAAGAAGGCCGAGACCCTGACGAAGTTGAAGGAGGGTGTGCGGCTCCCGGGCGTGGTCAAGAACATCACCGACTACGGCGTGTTCGTGGACCTGGGCGGTATCGACGGTCTGCTCCACATCACGGACATTTCCTGGGGCCGTGTGAACCATCCTTCGGAACATTTCGCCGTGGGCGACGAGGTCGACGTCGTCGTTCTGCGCTTCGATCCCGAGACGGAGCGCGTCTCGCTCGGATTCAAGCAGACAACCGAGGATCCCTGGACCCTGGTCGACAAGAAGTACCCCCTGGGTTCACGGGTGCGGGGCCGGGTCGTCAGCCTGGTCGACTACGGCGCCTTCGTCGAACTCGAGGAGGGTGTCGAAGGCCTGGTCCATGTGAGCGAGATGTCGTGGACGAAGAAGGTCGTGCCGCCGTCGAAGATCGTCAGCGTCGGTCAGGAAGTCGACGCGATCGTGTCGGAACTCGACATGAGTCAGCGCCGGATCAGTCTGTCCCTGCGTCAGGTCGAGTCGAATCCCTGGGAGGACCTGGCAGCCCGCTTCCCGGTCGGCACGATCGTCGAGGGCCGCGTCAGGAACCTGACCGAGTTCGGCGCATTCGTGGAGATCACGGAGGAGATCGACGGGCTGGTCCACGTTTCGGACATGAGCTGGACGAAGCGGGTCAAGCATCCGAGCGAAGTCCTCGCGAAGGGCGACGCCGTCCGGGCCCGGATCACGAACATCGACGTCACGGGCCAGCGCGTGTCCCTCTCGATCAAGGACTTCCTGCCGAACGAGTGGCAGGACTTCGTGGATGGCCACAGCGTCGGCGACGACATCGTCGGCAGAGTGGTCAACGTGACCGACTTCGGGCTCTTCATCGACGTCTACGACGGGCTGGAAGGGCTGGCCCACGTCAGCGAAGTGGATGTTCCGGGCGGCAAGCTCGAGGACCACTACCGGATCGGTGAGTTCGTCCGTGCGCGCATCCTGCGTATCGAGGACGAGGACAAGAAGGTCGGGCTGACGTTGCGCGGCGTGACCGAGCTGAGCGACGAAGAGGCCGACGAGCTGTCCGCGGAACGGGAACGGAAGCTGGCCGCGGCTCGTGCCGCGGCGGCCGCGGCGGAGGAAGAGGCGGAGGAAGACGCCGAGGAGGAGGATGCCGCCGGCGAGGCTGAGGCATCCGAGGCGGAAGAGCCGGCGGAAGCGGCCATGGAAGACGGTGCCGAGGACGTCGCGGAGATGAGCGCGGCCTCTGCGGAGGCCGTTGAGGCTGAAGAGGCCGACGAGGCGGCCGACGAGGCCGTGCCCGACGAGGCCGAGCCCGAGCCCGAGCCCGAGGCCGTTGCCGAAGAGAATCCGTCAGACGAGGAGTCGGAGGGGAGCTAGTACCTGCTGGACCTGTGGGAGGAGCCGAGAATGAAAGACGCGATCCAGTTCCCTTCCGACATCCGCCACGGCGTGACGAAGGCCCAGCTGGTCGAGGAGGTTGCCCGTAGCGCCAACCTCACCAAGAAGGACGCCGAGGTCATCGTCAGCACGGTCTTCGAGAGCATCGTCGACTCCCTGAAGGACGGCGACAAGATCGAGCTTCGCGGATTCGGGAGCTTCCGCATTCGGGAACGGGGTTCCCGGATCGGCCGGAATCCCAAGACCGGCGCCCGCGTCGACGTTCCGTCCAAGAAGATCCCCTACTTCAAGCCCGGCAAGGAACTCAGGGAACGTCTCAACTCCGACGAGTAGGTCCGCCCGGGGCTGAGAGCAGCAGCCAGGTCCCGTGGCCGAGCCCGCCGCCGCGCAACGCATGACGACGACTCCGCCTTCTGCCGGCTCCCCCCCGCAACCTCAGGGACTCGTTCGACAGATCGTGGTCGCGGTCGCGGCCTGGGCCGTGCCCGGGTCCGGTCACCTGTTGCTGAGGAAACCCCGCCGGGCCGCCGTCGTCTGCGGCGTGGTCCTGTTCTCCTTCCTGTTCGGGTGCTGGCTGCGTGGCCATCTCTACGTCGTCATTCCTGAGCAACCGCTCAGTCGTCTGGCGACGCTCAGCTCGATGGGCGCCGGAGGTCCCTACTTGCTCGCCCGCTACTGGGTGGAGTACGAAGGCGACATCCTCTCTTCGACGTTCGAGTACGGCAAGGCATTCCTGCTCACCGCCGGTCTTCTGAATCTGCTCGCCGTACTCGACGCCTGGGACATCGCCAGCGGTTCGAAGGACTGATCCGGTGCTGACCAGTCACTTTGCCCTGATGGTGATCTACGCTCTGCAGGTCAGCCTCTTCTTTGCCGTGCTCTGGCGGCGGCGATTCAGGGACAGGGCGCGGCTCTGCCTGCAGATGATGATCGGCATGGTCGGCGGGGGGCTGGTGCTCGCCTGGCTGATGTTCCCGTTTCCATGGTCGCCGCCAACGCCGATTCCCTGAGCGTTCTGATCTCCGCCGGGGAGGCGTCGGGCGACCGTCATGCCGCGGGCCTCATGGAGGCGGTGGCCCGTCTGGCCGGAGACCGAAGGCGAATCCGCTTCTTCGGACTCGGTGGCGACGCGATGGCGGCGGCCGGCCTGGAGCCGGTCGCGCACAGCGACGAGGTCGCGGTCGTCGGCATCGCCGAGGTCGCCCGCGAGCTGCCGCGCATCCGCCGCGCGTTCCGCAAGCTGTTGCTGGCTACCGAGTCGCGCCGGCCCAGCCTGGCCGTGCTGGTCGATTTCCCCGACTTCAACCTGAGGTTGGCCCGTCGCCTGCGCCGCCGTGGCATACCGGTTCTGTACTACGTGTCACCCCAGGTGTGGGCATGGCGGCGGCGGCGCGTACGGACGATCGCGCGCCTCGTCGACCGGATGCTCGTGCTCTTTCCGTTCGAGGTCGAGGCGTACCGGGGGCATGACCTCCACGTGGATCACGTGGGGCACCCTCTGGTCGACGACGTACCGGAGCTCGAGTCGGCATGGGACCGCCAGGAAGGCGTGCCGGAGCGGCCGGTGCTCGCGCTCCTTCCGGGTTCGCGAAACAGCGAGGTTCGGAGAATCCTGCCGCCCATGCTGCGCGCGGCCGCGGCGCTGGTCGGGACGGCGGAACCCGCCGGCCTGGTCCGTCTGATTCTGGCGCCCACGGTCGATCCGGAGCTGGTCCGCCGGCTGATCGCCAGCGGGCCGCTGAACGGCGACGAACTGGACCTTGTGCGCGCCGACCGGTTCGCCGCGGTCGCCGGTTCCCACTTCGCGTTCTGCGCCTCCGGAACGGCCACTCTCGAGGTCGGGCTTCTCGGAACGCCGATGATCGTGGTCTACCGTGTGTCCCCGCTGACCTACGCGGTCGGCCGACTCCTGGTCGACCTGCCGTTCGTCAGCCTGGTGAACCTGGTGCTCGGCCGCCAGGTCGTGCCCGAGTTGCTGCAGGCGGAGGCGGATCACGAACGGATGGCCGCCGCGGCGTCCAGGCTGCTGAGTCGTCGAAACCGCGTCGATGCCATGCGCGCGGCGCTGGCCGAACTGAGGCCGGCCCTGGGCGAGTCCGGAGCGAGCGAGCGAGCGGCCGGCTGCCTGCTCGACGAACTGGGTTTCCCGGAAGTCGGCCGATCGCCGGGAACGGTGAAGGAGTGATCCGGCGGTGAGGAGCATGACCGGCTACGGTGAGGCGACGGCAACCGTCCGCCGCCATCGGGTGACCGTCACGGCGCGGTCCGTGAACCACCGCAACCTGGATGTCGTCGTCCGGGTGCGGAGCCCGTTCAGGACCCTCGAGCCGGAACTGCGGAGCGCGGTCGCCGCGGAGGTCCGGCGTGGTCGGGTGGAGATCGGGGTCGATATCGAGTCGACGGGGGACGCGACCGACTTCGACGAGACGGACGCGGCCGTGGAACGGCTGCAGCAGACCGTGCGGCGCTGGCGCCGACGGGGAATCGTCACCTCGAGGTTGAGCGCCGGGGAGCTCCTCTCCGCGGTCCGGGCACTCCGGGCCGAATCCGGAGTCGCCGCGGCCGGTCCGGAAGAACGAGCGCTGGTGATGGAAACGTGCCGGCACGCGATCGCGTCTCTGGTGGTCGAACGGGAACGGGAAGGGCAGGTGCTGGCCGACTCGCTGAACGGGCATCTGGCCTCGCTGCGCGCCTGCGTCGGCGCTCTGGCGTCGCGCCGGAGCGAGGTCATCGGACAGGCGACCGGAGAACTCGAGCGCCGGATCGGTGAGCTGCTGGGAGTCGGCGACAGGCTCGACCCGGCTCGCCTGGTGCAGGAGGTCGCTCTGCTGGTGGAGCGCAGCGACACTTCCGAGGAGCTGGAGCGCCTCGATGGCCATCTGGAGGGCTTCGAAGCGGCGATGAAGGAGGGGGACGCGGTCGGGAGGAGGCTCGTCTTTCTGAGCCAGGAGATTCTCCGCGAACTGAACACGGTCGGCTCGAAGTGCCGGGATCTCGAGATGCAGCGAGGCGTGGTCGAAGGTAAGGTGCTGTGCGAGCAGTTGCGCGAACAGGCGCAGAACGTCGAATGACTGCGGGCGAATGAAGGGCGTGGACAGAGAACCGGACGACGGGGAGAAGCCGGTCGTGCCCAGGGGGGAGTTGTTCATTCTCTCGGCACCGTCGGGCGCCGGCAAGACCACCCTGGTCCACCACGCCATGAAGCTCATCGACGGTGTCGAGTTCTCGATCAGCCACACGACCCGCCGGCCCCGGGAGAACGAGCGGGACGGGGACGACTACCACTTCGTCGATCGGACGACGTTCGACCGGATGGTGGCCGACGGCCGGTTCCTGGAGTGGGCGGAGGTTCACGGCAATCGCTACGGCACGGCGGTGGACGAGGTACTGCCGCGCGTCGAGCGAGGAGTCGACGTCCTCCTCGACATCGACGTGCAGGGCGCGAAGCAGGTGATGTCGCTGCCGGGTCGCGCCGCGGACGCGCTCCGGACGGCGGTCTGGGGAATCTTCGTCATGCCGCCCAGCTACGATGCGCTCGTGTCCCGGCTGCGGGGGCGGGACCTGGACGACGCGCCCGAGATCGCGCAGCGTCTGGCCGGTTCGCTGGCCGAGGTGGACCGGGTCCGGGACTACGACTATGTTATTGTGAATGATCGCGCTGAGGCCGCCAGCAGGATCCTGGCGGCCATCATTCTCGAGAAACGACAGCGAAGGGGGCGGATGCGAGAACGCGTCAACCGCGTTCTCGCGGACTTTCATGCACATGGAACGTATTCCTGAGAAGATCGACAGCAAGTTCCGGTACGTGCTCCTGGCCGCGCGGCGAGCCGAGCAACTGATCCGGGGGGCTCCGGAACGGATGCAGCGGGAAAGCCCGAAGTTCGCCCGGCATGCGATGAAGGAGATCGCGAACGAGCTCGTTGACTGGGACTACGGCGAGGCGCCCGAATCCGCGGACGCGGACGGCACTGACGAGGATGGAGCGGACGCGGAGAACGGCGGTCTGAGTCCCCCCAGCACCGTCAACTAGGGACCGTCCCGCGTGCCTGAACGGGCGGCCAGGGTCCTCCTGGGGATCACCGGCGGCATCGCCGCCTACAAGGGCGCTTACCTGGTCCGTCGCCTGCGGGAGCACGGCCTCGAAGTACGCTGCGCGCCCACCCTGGCTGCCGAGAGTTTCGTCTCGCCCTTGACCCTGGAGGTCCTGAGCGGCGATCGCGTTTACGGCCAGGAGTATCTGGCGCGCGACGGCGGCAGCGACGGCGCGGAGTTGCACGTCGAGGCCGCGCAGTGGGCCGACCTGCTCTGCGTCGCGCCGGCGACCGCGAACACGCTGGCCCGCCTGGCCCTGGGCCTGGCGGACGACTTCCTGAGTACGACCGCGCTGATGTTCGAAGGACCGGTGGTCGTCGCTCCTGCCATGCATGACGCCATGTGGCGGAAGGCGGCGGTCGAGGCCCGCGTCGCCACCCTGCACGGCCGCGGCGTGGAGGTGGTCGGCCCGGTCGAGGGCGTACTGGCTTCAGGTGAGCGGGGCTGGGGCCGCATGGCCGAGCCGGAGGCGATCGTCGACGCCGTGTGCCGGATCCTTGACCTGCCCAAGGCGGGAGACGACGCGTTCGCCGGCCCGCTCGCCGGCAGGAGAGTCGTCGTCACCGCCGGGCCGACCTACGAGGCGCTCGACCCGGTGCGTTTCCTGGGCAATCGATCGAGCGGCCGCATGGGGTTCGCGCTGGCGCGCCAGGCGGCGGTCCGTGGCGCCCGGGTCAGGCTGATTGCCGGTCCTGTGAAGCTCGAGACGCCCGCCGGCGTGGAACGTGTCGACGTCGTCTCGGCCGCCGAGATGGAAGCGGCGCTCCACGAGGCGGTTCCCGACGCGGACCTTGTGGTCATGGCGGCCGCGGTCGCCGACTACCGGCCCCGCGAGCGCGCCGAGCAGAAGATGAAGAAGTCGGGTGGAGACGGCCTGGTGTTGCAACTCGAACAGAATCCGGACCTGCTGGCCGGTCTGGCGGCTGTGGCTCCGCGGGCGCTGCGCGTCGGTTTCGCCGCGGAGACCGAGCACCTGGAGCGCTCGGCTCAGGACAAGCTGAAGGCCAAGGGGGCGCACTGGATCGTCGCCAACGACGTCTCCCGCCCGGACATCGGTTTCGAGTCCGCCGACAACGAAGTCGTGGCCTTCGGTGCGAAAGGGGAAGTCGAGCGCTTCCCGAAGCAGTCCAAGGACGAACTGGCGGGACGGCTGCTGGAGCTGTTCGCAGCCGAGGCGACGTGAACCGGAACCGCCTGCCGATTCCACAGGAGATCGGTCTGCTGCGGGATCTGGGCTTCACGGACGCCTATCCGCCGGCGACGTCGTCGGAACGACCGCCGGAGCCAGCGGCGACGGGGGGACGTCTGGAACGCCTGCTGGCGGTCGCCGAGGAGGCCCGGAGCTGCACGGCGTGCGGTCTGTGCAGGACGCGGAACAGGGTCGTCTTCGGCGATGGCGACGGTCAGGCGGACCTGATGTTCGTGGGCGAGGGTCCGGGCGCGCAGGAGGACCGACAGGGCCTGCCGTTCGTCGGTCCGGCGGGCCAGCTCTTGACGAAGATCATCCAGGCCATCGACCTGCGGCGCGAGGACGTCTACATCACGAACGTCGTTAAGTGCAGGCCGCCGAACAACCGGGATCCGCAGCCTGACGAAACGGCGGCCTGCCGTTCGTTTCTCGATCGCCAGATCGAACTCATCGCCCCCCGCGTGATCGTCGCCCTGGGGCGGGTGGCGGCGCAGCTCCTGCTGGGGACGAAGACCTCGCTGGGGCGCATGCGGGGGACCTGGCACGAAGCTGGCGGCGTGCCGGTGCGGGTCACCTATCACCCGGCTTTCCTGCTTCGGGATCCGTCGTACAAGCGGGCCACCTGGGAGGACATGCAGATCGTCCGCGACCGGCTGCTCGGCTCCGACGGAGAGGAGGCCACCGGCGAAGCCGGCGACGATTTCAAGGCCGCCTTCGGCGGCAGCGGGTCAGAAGACCCGCGCACCCAGTAGTCTTCGCTACCTTGAAGGCGGCGGCTACCAGAGCTTCAATGGGCGTCTGCGAGGACGTGTGCGAGGCGATCGGCGGTACACCGATGGTCCGTCTCCGGCGTTCCCTGGGCGACGCCGGTGCCGGCGTCGAGGTGTTCGCGAAGCTCGAGTACCTCAACCCGATGGGCAGCGTGAAGGACCGGGTCGCGCG
The DNA here is from genome assembly GCA_022826745.1 of Thermoanaerobaculia bacterium. Lineage (GTDB taxonomy): Bacteria > Acidobacteriota > Thermoanaerobaculia > Multivoradales > Multivoraceae > Multivorans. Next base: position 296,830 of record JAJDUI010000006.1, read on the forward strand.
GTACCTCGTGGATCGTGCGCTCGCGTCCGGCGCGCTCGAACCCGGCGGGCTGGTGATCGAGGCGTCCTCCGGCAACACGGCGATGGGCCTGGCCATGATGGCCACGACCCGCGGACTGCGCTGCCGCGCGGTCGTCCGTCGGCAGACCAGCCGCGAGAAGCTCGATTGCCTGCGGGCTCTGGGGGTCGAACTCGTCCTGGTCGACGGCGACCTGGATCCCGAGCACCCGGAGTCGTACAACCGGAAGGCCCGGAGCCTGGTGGCGGCCGAGCCGGGAGCCTTCTTTCCGGACCAGCACAACAACCGGGACAACAACGAGTGCCACTACGAGACGACGGCTCCGGAGATCTGGGATCAGATGGAGGGCCGGATCGACGTCTTCGTGGGGGGCATCGGCACCGGCGGTACGGTTTCCGGAGTGGGCCGCTTCCTGAAGGAGAGGGATCCGGCCATCCAGGTCGTGGCGGTCGATGTCGAAGGGTCCGTGTTCAGCCGCCACTTCGCGGCTCTCTCCGGAGCCCCCGGCGCGTCCGCGCCGGCGGGCCGCTACCTGCTCGAAGGACTGGGGGACGAAGAGATCATCGACTGTCCGGAGTTCGAGGTCTTCGACCGGATGCTCCAGGTCAGCGACGCCGAGGCGTTCCTTGCGGCCCGCGAACTGGCACGGCACGAAGCGATGCTCGTGGGTGGTTCAAGCGGCGCGGCGCTCTGGGGCGTGCGGCAGATGCTGCCGGAACTGCGGCCGGGCGCCCGGGTCGTGACGCTGTTTCCCGATTCGGGGACCCGCTACCTGAGCACGATCTACAACGACGACTGGCTTCGCGAACAGGGGCTGCCGGTCGCGCGCTAGGAGCTCGGGCTTCAACCGGCGAAGATCAACTCGTAGCCCACGGCCATGATCGCGAGGTCGAGGCAGACGTGGCTGAGCCAGGGCGCCAGCAGACGGTTGCCCGTGGCGCGGTAGAGCAGCGACCAGAGGACGCCCCCGAGGAGGACGGGAAGCGACATGAGCGTCAGGAGCAGGACCGAGGTGTCGCCAAGATAGACGCCGATGACGACCACGTGATGAGCGGCAAAGCCGATGGCTGCCACCAGGTGCGACCACCTGGAGGGAATCAGACGGCGGAGCCTGCCGTACACGAAGGCTCGCCAGTAGACCTCCTCGAGCCAGGAGTGGACGAAGCTGATCAGGAGCGCCGCGACGATGTAGCGCTCGAGCGTGTCGAGATGGAAGTCGGCCAGCTTGACCGTGATCGCCCCGGCGGCGGTCGTGGCCATCTCCCCGCCGCGAAACAGAACCGCATAGGCCAGCCAGGTGAAGCCGGCCCCCGCGATGCCGGTGCCCAGCCCGAGGGCGATCGATCGGCCCGGCCTGGAGGGACCGAAGGCGGCCGCCAGCAGAATGCCCAGGACGGCCAGGGGTCCGGCGAACTGGAGCGCCTTGGCGCCCAGGTAGACGGGTGCGACCCAGGCCGTCCCCTCGAGCCAGACGAAGTAGGCGAGCGAGGCGACCGTCGGTAGCGTCATCGCCGCGGCCAGGATCGTCCACCAGAGCCCTCGACGTCGCGGCTCGATCGGTCCGTTTTCGCCCGGCCGGTTCATCGCCGGGCGCCATCCTCCAGGGCGTCGAGGTAGGCCTGCCGGTACCTGCCCGCCACGATGTCCCAGGTCAGGTGGGCGACGGCGCGGCCGCGGGCGCGGGCGCCCATCCGGCGCCGCTGTTCCGGGTTGGCCAGGAGACCCGCGATCGCCTCCCTCAGAGCGGGGCGATCCTGCTCCGGAACGAGGATTCCCTGCGCTCCCGACTCCACCGCGAGAGGGATGCCGGAAACCGTCGTCGCGACCACCGGCAGCCCGCTTGCCAGGGCTTCCAGAATCACGTTGGGCAGGCCGTCGACGTTGCCCTGCGGATCGTGAACGGCGGGTAGGACGAAGAGATCCGCGCAGCGGTAGAGGCCGGGCAGATCGTCGTGGGCGACAGCGCCGGGAAGATGGACCCGACCCGTGTGATCGGGCCTCCAGCCATTGACTGCCCCTCGGAAGCCCGCCATCTGATCACCGTCGCCGGCGATGATCGCGTGCAGGTCGCTGAAGTCGGAGAGCAGCCGGGGCAGAACGTCGATCAGGACCTGGAAGCCCTTCTTCGTCGCCAGGCGGCCGACGCCGAGCAGGACGGTGGCGTCTCCCGGAATGTCCAGGCGTTCGCGCCAGGGTTCTTCGTCCAGTTCGCCCGGTAGTTCCGCTGCCGGGCAGAACATGTCGGTATCGACGCCGTAGGGGATCACGCGGGACGGTTTGCCCCGGTAGCCGATCCGCTGGACTCTCTCGACGAGTTCGGGTGAGCATCCGGTGAGAAGGCCGCAACGGGACAGGGTCCGACGGATGGCCGGGCGAGCGACCGCCTTCTCAGCCAGAAAGACGTCGCTGCCGTGAAGCCCGACGGCGATCAGTGTCTGTTGCCTGTGGACACCCGGCCAGAGGGCTACCAGCCCGTTCGGCGCGACCCAGTGAGCGTGGAGCAGGTCGTAGCGTTCGCGCCGGAGATGCCGGGCGACGGCCTTTGCCGCCGCGAGCAGGTACAGCGGAGCGGCCAGCGCGGCGCCCGGCCGCACATGCTCGTCCGCCGCCAGACTGCGGCCGTAGCCAAGGACCTCCATTCGAGGGGGGGCGTATGAGAATGAGTGCACATCGACGCCGTCGTCGTTCCAGGCACGACGCACCTGCGGCGCGCGCGGAACGAGGACGGTGACCTGGTCGCCGGTGCGGACCAACCCGCGGGCCAGCTCGCGGATGAACGGTCCGGCCGTGTCGCCGGGCCAGCGAGGGTAGGTCTGGGTGAGGAAGAGGATGCGCAGAGCCGCGCTCCTGCCGCCGGGCAACCGGGTTCAGCCGACCCGTTCGCGGATGGAGTAGCTGTCGGGCCGGCGGAAGTTCTTGAAGGTGATCAGTTCGCCGATCAGGCCTGTCGTCACGATCTGGATGCCCAGGACCATCAACAGGACGCCGAGCAGCAGCAGCGGCCGGTTGGAGAGCGAGGCGCCGGCGAACCAGAGCGCCGCGAGCCAGGCGCAGATGCCCAGGCCGGCCGCGAAGCTGATCAGGCCGATCGGGCCGAAGAGATGCAGCGGGCGGCGGGTAAAGCGGCTGATGAACAGGACCGTGATCAGGTCCACGGGTCCCTTGTAGGAGCGATCCCATCCGTACCGGCTCCGGCCGACGCGGCGCGGATGGTGCGCCACCGGAATCTCGCCGACGAGAAAGCCACGCCGGCTGGCGAGCACGGGAATGTAGCGATGGAGTTCGCCGTACACGGCGACCTGCTCCAGGACTTCCCGGCGGTAGGCCTTGAAGCCGGAGTTGAAGTCGTGCAGCCGGACGTTCGAAAGCGTGCGTGTCACCCAGTTGAAGACCCTGGACGCCAGCCGACGACGCCACGGGTCGCGGCGGGTGCGCTTCCAGCCGGAGACGAGGTCGAGAGGGCCGTCTTCGAGCGCCTGCAACAGGCGCGGAATCTCGTCGGGATCGTCCTGCAAGTCACCGTCCATCGTGACGAGAATCCGGCCCCGCGAGTGATCCACGCCGGCCGAAAGGGCGGCCGCCTTGCCGAAGTTCCGGCGCAACCGGATGAGCCGCACCCGGGGATCGCGCTGGTGTTCGCGGCGAACGGCATCGGACGTGCCGTCGGTCGAGCCGTCGTCGATGAACACGAGTTCCGCCCGGACATGAATAGAGTCCAGGTTCACCAGCACGCGCTCGGCCAGGGCGGAAACCGTCGCACTCTCGTCGAGGACCGGCACGAGGACGCTCACGTCGAGGGGCGTTTCCTCGTCACTGGCGATGGACGGCTCCCCAGCCCGGGAATGGGCTTTCCTCGGCGGCGCCGTCAACTCGATCGTCTCGGCCATCGTCTCTCGCCGTCCTCGTGGTCAGCCTACAGCAACCGGCGGCTGCCGACCTGGACCGAGGAAGGGCCTCGCGGACTCAGTCCGTCGGCGCCGTGGCGGGCGCCGACGGCGCGGACGTTCCCGGAACGCGCGCTGGTTCCGGCGCTGCCTCCGGTTGCGGTGGAACGTACTCGATTCTCCGCCCGTTGACGATCAGGACGGCCGGTTCGGATTCGAGGTCGAACTGGATCGTCGTTTCCTGCCTGGCGTTCACCTCGATCTTCTGGTCGATCCGGTCGTCCGGTTGCCACCTGGGGTTTCGGAGGAGACTGAGCACATGCGTGCCGGCCGGTACGGGCAGGTCGCGGATGGGCGTCCAGCCGATTGCTTCGTCACCGATGCGGACGAAGACGGGACGTTCCGACTCGGTCGCCGCCGCGATGCTGACGGCGCCGGGTCGAACCAGAGGCACCGGCGTTTCCAGCAGCCGATCGACGCCGACCTGGGTCACGACCTGTTCCCGGATCTGGTAATCGCGCGTGGCGAGTTCGAACGTCAGCACGTGGTCGACTTCGGCTTCGACCTCGAAGACCCTCCTGCGGTCGAGGACCACGGGCGTGTCGCCGTCGATGGAGACGGTGATGTGCGGATCCCAGGCGGGCGCGAGGGCCAGACGGCCGATGCCCCGGCTGACGGCTGGGCTGGTGTCCGGGGGTGGTGCTTCGGGTTCCTCGAGCGTACCCGGACTGACGGGCTGCGCGGCGGGTTCCTCGCTTCCGGTCTCCGCGGCCAGAGCCTGCCGTTCGACCGGCGCTTCGTTCCGCGGCGCGGGCGCTTCCGAGCCTGCGAGCGGGCTGCCCTTCGACCACCACAGCGTGCCGCCGAGCCAGAGTGCCGTTCCGGCGACCGTGGCGAAAGTCAGCCAGCGGCGACGAAGGCGGGAACGGGGCGGCCGACGGATCGCGTCGGCGACCCGGTCGAGAGTCGGCGGGGAGGTCGTCTCCGGAGACTCGGCGCCTCCGTTGATCTCGACTTCAATCAGTGAGGAGGCAGAGGTTTGCGGTGTCTGCACCGAGGTTGCCGTCCAATCCTTCGACCCGTCCTGCGACGGCGCTCTGTGGCTAGCGGTCTCGGCGAGGAGATCCCGGCGGGCGTCTTCGAGAGCGTCGACGATGGAGGTGAAGTTCGCTGCACGCTTGCCGGGATCGTCCCTGAGGCAGCCTTCGAGAACGGAAACAAGCGACTTCGCGACATGCGCCGGGAGCTGCGCCCTGATCGCCTCTTCCAGGAGACGCCGGTCCTTCGACTTCAGCCTGCGCGGGGGCGCCGGCCGTTCGGTGGGCTGGAAGGACAGCACGCGATGCGTGAGCACACCGAACGCGTAGACGTCCGTCCGCACATCGGCGTTCTCGGCGCGCAGCAACTCCGGTGCGCTGTACCTGACGTGCGCCCGCGGTCGCGGATTCGCGAAACCCCGGACCGCGGCGGTGTCGTCGGAGCGAATCGTGATGGCACCGGGGTGGATATCTCCGTGGACGACGCCCAGGCCATGCGCGTATTCCAGTGCGCGCGCAACCTGCGCGAGCCAGCCCAGAGCCGTACCGACCGGGAGTTTCTCGCACCGCTCGAGTCGGGCCTCCAGGGTCTCGATGCCCAGGGACTGCTCGATTCGACAGGATGTCGCGCCGTCGATTCCGAAGTCGAGAATCCGGGCGATCGAGGGATGTTCGAGCTGTTCGATCGCGGCGGCCCGCTTCAGGAACAGGGCCTGAGCTTCGGCGTTCTCCGTGACCCAGGTGTCGACGACGACGCAGCTTTCGTCCCGCGTGTCGCGACCGAGATAGGAGGCTGCTCCAGCCTTCGCTTCGAGGCGGCGGAGAATCTCAAAGTGACCAATTCGTTGACTCATGCACGAATGCCAAGAAGTTGATGCGAGGGCGCAATGATAGCACAGTTTTCCCGTAAGTTGTTGTTATTCAGTGGCTTGTGTGTGTCGAACGACAGCGCGCGAGCGGCGCTGCTAGGGTCGGCGCGGCAGGTTCGAAGATGGAGCCGGACAGTGAGAGCATGGAGCGCTGGGCCCGGGGGCTGGTTTGCTCCGCAACCGGGGTCGAGGCGCCTCTGGACGAGCCGGCCTTCCTGTCGCCCGCGGGCAAGCCGTGGCTCGTAAGCTACGAGCTGGATCGGCAGCGGGGTGAGACCCTCGCGCGCGACCTCCGTCACCGACCGTGGACCCTGTGGCGGTACCGCGAGTTGCTGCCGGTGTCCGACTTCCACGGTCGGGTCGATCTGGGCGAGGGCGGCACTCCCGTTCTGCGGCTTCGACGCGCGGCTCCGGATGGCGTGAGCGTCTTCGTCAAGAACGAGGCGGGGAATCCGACGGGCTCGTTCAAGGACCGGGGACTCTCCCTGGCCGTGAACCGCGCCCGTGAACTCGGCGCCCCCGGGGTTCAGCTTCCGAGCGCAGGGAACGCGGGCGTCTCGGCGGCGGCTTATGCCTCGGCGGCCGGGTTGCCCTGCCGCGTGGGGCTGCCGGAAGACACTCCGGCGACCGTTGCTGAACGTTGCCTTGGATTCGGCGCGGAGGTTATCGAGTCGGGCGGCACGCTGGTCGACGCCGGCGCCGCGCTGCAGGAACGCGGCGGCGGCTTTTGGGATCTTTCCACCCTGCGCGAGCCGTACCGCGTCGAGGGCAAGAAGACGATGGGCTTCGAGGTCGCCGAACAGTTCGGCTGGCGGCTGCCGGACTGGATCGTCTATCCGACCGGCGGCGGCACCGGCATCGTTGGCATGGCGAAGGCCTTCGCCGAACTCCGCGGGCTGGGCCTTCTGAGCGGACCGCCCGCGAAGTTCGCGGTCGTCCAGATGGCAGGCTGCGCACCGATCGTGCGGGCCTGGGAGGAGGGCGGCGAGCATGCGGATCCCTGGGAGGCGCCGGATACCCGGGTCTGGGGCCTGCGGGTGCCGAGAGCGATCGGCGATTTCCTGGTCCTGCGCGCGGTGCGCGAGAGCGGTGGAACGGCGGTCGCCGTCGAGGAGGACGTGGTGGCCGAGATGACGCGGAGAATGGCGGCGCGGGAGGGGCTCCTGATCGGCCCCGAAACCGCGGCGGCTATGGCGGCGGTCGTCGAGCTCAGGGACTCCGGTACCATCCGTCGCGGCGAGTCCGTGCTGGTCTTCGCTACCGGCCATCCGGCCAACTACGTCTAGGGGAGGCTCTGCGCGATGCCCGAGCAGGTGTTCGGTTCGATTGCGGATGGTGTGAACGGGCTGCTCGGACCGGTGGCCGGCTGGCTGGAGGGTCTGGTCTGGAACACGCCGCCGCAGGCGCCCATCCTGGCCCTCGTCTTGCTGGGCACCGGCTTGTTCGTGACGATTCGGCTGGGCCTGATCCAGTTGCGAGGCTTCCGGCACGCCTGGGCGATTCTCGGCGGCAAGTACAACGACCCGGACGACGAAGGCGACCTCGTTCACTTCCAGGCTCTGACCACGGCCCTCTCGGCGACGGTCGGCATCGGCAACATCGCCGGTGTCGCGATCGCGATTCGCATGGGCGGCCCCGGGGCGCTGTTCTGGATGTGGGTGACGGCGTTCTTCGGCATGGCGCTCAAGTTCGCCGAGTGCACGCTGGCGGTGCAGTACCGGCGCGTGCACGGGGACGGTTCCGTCTCCGGCGGCCCCATGTACTACATCGAGAAGGGCCTGGGAGCGAACTGGAAGTGGATGGCCATGCTGTTCGCCGGCCTGGCCGTCATCTGCTCGTTCGGCACCGGCAACATGAACCAGGCGAACACGATGGCCGATCAGCTCGAGTCGCAGTTCGGCCTGGCGCCGGTCTGGAGCGGCCTGGTCTTCGCCTCGCTCGTGGCCCTCGTGATCATCGGCGGCATCCGCCGCATCGGCAGGGTGACCTCCATTCTCGCGCCCGGTATGGCCGTGATCTACGTTGGCGGCGCCCTCTTCATCCTGCTCGCGAACATCGAGAGCGTGCCGGCGAGCTTCGCCCTGATCGTGGAGCAGGCGTTCCGGCCGACCTCGATGGTCGGCGGCGCCGCGGGTTCCTTCCTGATGACGATGATGTGGGGCATCCGGCGCGGTCTGTTCAGCAACGAGGCAGGGCAGGGCAGCGCGCCGATCGCGCACGCCACGGCCAAGACGGACGAACCGGTTCGTGAGGGTCTCGTGGCCTCGCTGGAGCCCTTCATCGACACCCTGGTCATCTGCACGATGACCGGCCTGGTTATCGTGACGACGGACGCCTGGCGCGATGCGGCGCCCCAGAGTTTCGGTCTCGACGAGGTCGAGGGCATTCACCGGGTGCTGGAAGACGACTCCGGGCTGCTGGCGGCGCGGGAGGAGCGTTCCGGCCTGGGCGGCGGCGCGCTCGAGGTCGTCGACGGAGCCGCCAGCGGCTCGTTCGTGTTTCTCCACGCGATGATCGTCGACGCGCGCCTGGTGGACGACGAGGGTTCCGCCTGGAGCGGCAGGCTGGAGCTGGCCGCCGACGGTTCCCTCCGTACCGAGGGGGCCGAGCCGCGGATCGAGGGCGGCGCCTTGCTGAACGGTGCGCCCCTCACTGCCCGCGCCTTCAGCCTCGGTCTCCCGGGCAGCCGCGGCGACCTGATCGTCACCCTTTCGGTGCTGCTGTTCGCGGTGTCGACAGCGATTTCCTGGTCGTACTACGGCGACCGCTCGACCGAGTACCTCTTCGGAGCGAGGGCGATTCCGGTCTACCGCTGGATCTACGTCGGCTTCTTCTTCATGGGCTGCCTGCTGCCGCTGACCACCGTGTGGACCTTCGGCGACGTCGCTCTCGGCCTGATGTCCTTCCCCAACCTCATCTCGCTGCTCCTGCTCTCGGGGGTGGTCACCGGCCTCACCAGGTCCTACTTCCGCCGCCACCTCGGGAAGGGAAGCGGCGGCGGCAATGACTGAGAAGGACCGCGGCGTCGGCCCGCTCGCCGTCGCCGGGCTGATCGGAGCGCCGATCCTCGCGGCGCTGGTCTACTTCGTCATCCCCGAAGCCGTGGTGGGCGCGGACGGCGAGGTCGTCTCCGGTCTGTCCTCCGCCGGCAGGGCGGTGGCCGCCGTCGGCGTCCTGATGGCGGCGCTGTGGCTCACCGAGGCGCTGCCGGTGCCGGCCACGGCGCTCATCCCGCTGGCGGCGATGCCGCTGCTGACGGGCGGCGAACTCGGCGTCCGCGAGGTCGCGGCCCCCTACGCCCACCCGAACATCTATCTCTTCATGGGCGGTTTCATGATCGCCCTGGCGATGCAGACCTGGGGTCTGCATCGGAGACTCGCGCTTCGGATCATCCTGCTCGTGGGTACCCGTCCGCGCCGCGTCGTGCTCGGCTTCATGACCGCGAGCGCCGCTCTCAGCATGTGGATCTCGAACACGGCCACGACGGTCATGATGCTGCCCATCGCCCTCTCGGTCATCGCCCTCGTGCGCCGCCGCCTGGGCGAGGAGGCGCCGCCGCCGGGACAGACCTTCCCCTTTGCTCTTTGCCTGCTGCTCGGAACGGCCTACGGCGCCTCGATCGGTGGCGTCGCAACGAAGATCGGCACGCCTCCAAACCTGGAGATGATGGCCTTCGTGAGCGACAACTACGGTCGCGAGATCACGTTCGCCCAGTGGCTGCCATTCGGCTTCGGCCTGAGCGTGCTGTTCCTGCCCCTGGCCTGGATCGTGCTGACGCGGGTCGCCTTCCCGCTGCGTATCCGCGAAGTGCCGGGAGGCGCGGAACTCATCCGCAACGAGCTGCGGAAGATGGGGCCGATGTCGGGACCCGAGAAGGGCGTGCTGGCCATCTTCGCCGCGACCGCAGCGCTGTGGACGACGGGAACCTGGCTGGCACGGATCGAGATCGGAAGTGTCGCGCCGTTCGCGGGGCTGACGGATTCGGGGATCGCGATCGGCGCCGCGCTGTGCCTGTTCGCCGCGCCGGTCGATCTGCGTCGCGGCGTGTTCCTGCTGAGCTGGAAGAAAGCGCTCGAAGCGCCCTGGGGCATCCTTGTGCTGTTCGGCGGCGGGCTGAGCCTCGCCGCCTCCATCCGCGCCACGGGAGTCGACGGGTTCATCGGCGGTCTGCTCCAGGTGCTCGAAGGGACGCCCGTGCTGATCCTCGTGCTGGGCGCGGCCGGGCTCCTCATCCTGCTGACCGAAGTGACGAGCAACACGGCAACGACGGTCACGTTCCTGCCGATCCTGGCGGCGACCGCGGCCGTCATCGACGTGGATCCGCTGCTGCTGATCGTTCCCGCCACGCTGGCGGCGAGTTGCGCGTTCATGATGCCCGTGGCGACGCCGCCGAACGCGATCGTCTTCGGTTCCGGGGAGATCACGATCCCGCAGATGGTCCGCGCCGGCGTGTGGCTGAACCTGATCGGCCTGGTGCTGATCGTGTTCTGGGTCTACGTCGCGGGCGGTCTCATCGGCCTCTAGCGAGCTGGCGTCGGAAGCGGTAGCCGATGCACTTGTAGAGCAGCTTGGCGGCGGTGAAGTCGCTGGCGGCGTTGCCCGGGATCGGAGCCAGTTCGACCACGTCCATCGCGATCACCCGCCTGCGCTCGAACAGCCGCCGCAGCAGCGCCAGCGCCTGGTACCAGGTGCCGCCGCCGGGCTCCGGGGTTCCGGTCGCCGGCAGCACGGACGGATCGAAGAAGTCGAGGTCGAAGGTCAGATAGACCGTGTCGGGAAGTGAAGCCAGGAGCCCGTCGAACAGGGCCTCGAGTTCCGGCCGGGGAAGGGCGTCGAGCTGCTCCGCCCAGATGATCGGCAGGCGCTCCTTCGCGATGCGCGCGGCCTCCGGCCGGGTCAGCGAACGGATGCCGACGGCCAGCGTCGGCAGACCGAGATCCAGCACGCGGCTCATCGCGCAGGCATGGTTCCAGGGCGTGCCGCGGTAGGTCTGGCGGAGGTCCGCGTGGGCGTCGAACTGGACTACGCCCAGGTCTGACGTGCCCGCGTCCAGCGCGCCTCGCACGAGGGCGGGCGTCACCGTGTGCTCGCCGCCGACGGCGGCCAGGAACCGCCCCTTCCGGAGAGTGGTCTCGGCCGCGGCGCTCATTCGCTGCAGGACCGACTCGTCACTACCTTCGACGTCCACCGGCGGCAGCGTCTCGATGCCGATGCGGCAAGGCTCCACTTCGAGTTCCTCGTCGTAGAGCTCGACGTAGTGCGACGCCAGGAGCAGGGCCTCCGGGCCGTTCTCGGTGCCGCGCCCCCACGAGGTGGTCCGCTCGTAGGGAACGGGAAGCACGGCGACGACGGGCTCCGCGGCGGGTGCGTCGAGTCTCAGAAACGTCGGGAGGCCGGAGTCGCGCATGGCCGCGGCAGGGTAGCAGCCGGCCTGCATGCCGGCCGCCGCGCGCGCGAACTCCCAGGCTCTCCTTCCGTCAATGTCGGCAGGAGGTTCGATGCGCGGGAACGACAGACCGACCACCATGCTGCGGGAAGTCCCGTCAGAAGAACGTCCCCGGGAACGCCTGCTCGCCCACGGCGCCGGGGTTCTGAGCGACTGCGAGCTGATCGCCATCCTCCTGCGCACCGGTCACCGTGGCTGTTCCGTGGTCGAACTCGCCCGTGACCTTCTCTACGACGAGGGCCGGGGCCTGGGCGGCCTGCCCGCGCTCGCCCTCCTGGTGGAGCACGATCTGCCGTCGCTGCGGCGGAAGGGCCTGGGGGACGCCAAGGCGGCCACCGTCCTGGCCGCGGTGGAACTGGCTCGCAGGCTGGCGCGGGCTCAACTGCCCGAACGGCGGCCCCTGGGCAGCGTCGCCGCGCTCGCCCGATACCTCAATCTTCGCTACGCGCGCGTCGACCAGGAAGCGATGGGGGCAATCTACGTGGATGTCCGCGGCCGCATCATCTCCGAGCGCGAGCACTTCGTCGGCGGGCTCGACCGCACGTCGGTGGAACCCAGGGCGGTGCTCAAGGAAGCGCTCCGCGTGGGCGCGACAGAGGTCGTCATCTTCCACAACCACCCCAGCGGCGATCCCGAGCCCAGCCCCCAGGACATCGCCTTCACCCGCCGCCTCAGCCGTGCCGCCGCCGCCGTAGGGATCGATCTCGTGGACCACCTCGTCCTCGCCGGTGGCCGGCGCTGGGTCTCTCTGCGTGAACGCCGTCTGCTGTAGACGCCCCCGCCTGCCGCACATCACGGATTGCTAGGGTGCCTCCCATGACGGAAGGGCCTGTTCACCTGCACCTGGATTGTGCGAGCGGGATCTCGGGGGACATGTTCATTGGGGCGTGCCTGGACCTGGGGTTGCCGGTGGTGCGGCTCGAGGAGATGGTGGAGCGGCTGGGGCTGGATGGGGTCGAGCTGCGGGTGGAGCGGGCGAAACGGGGCGGTCTGGCCGGGGTTCGGTTCTCCGTGCTGCGGGATGGGCGGCCGGTCGAGGGGGGAGGCAGCGAGGGCGCCGCGCATCGGCGGTTGTCGACCATCCTGCGCATGATCGAGAAGAGCGGTCTTGGTTCCCGTGTCGTCGAGACAGCCTCGGCGCTGTTCCGGCGACTTGGGGAGGCGGAGGCGCGGGTTCATGGCGTGGACGTCGAAGAAGTCCACTTCCACGAGGTCGGCGCCGACGACTCGATCGTCGACCTGGTGGGCGCGGCGGTCGCGATCGATCACTTCGGGCCGGCCCGGGTCTCGTCCTCCGCCATCGTGGTGGGGAGCGGCACCGTGTCGACGCGCCACGGCGTCATGCCGGTGCCCGCCCCCGCGACGGCGTTGCTGCTCCAGGGTGTTCCGGTCACGCCGGGCGGCGCCGCCGGTGAGCTCACGACTCCGACCGGCGCCGTCATCGTGCGGGAGTTCGTGGACGAGTTCGAGCCTTCCGGGACGGACCGCTCGCGGCGGGTCGAGAGTTCAGGGATCGGACTGGGCAGCCGGGAACTCGCCGATCGCCCCAACGCACTGCGCCTTCAGCGGGCGACGCCCGTGGTGTCGACCGCCGGCCCGTGGCGCCGGGTCGCGGTGCTGGAGTGCCAGCTCGACGACGCGACCGGCGAGGCGGTCGGCCACGCCGCGGAATCCCTCCTCGAAGCCGGTGCGCTCGATGTCTTCGCGACCGCCGTGCAGATGAAGAAGTCCCGGCCTGGCGTGGCCGTCACCGTCATCTGCCGTCCGGAACAGTCATCGGAACTGGCCGAGCGGCTCCTCCTCGAGACGGGCTCCCTGGGTTGCCGGCGCACCATCGTCGACCGCCTGGAGGCCGAACGCTCGGTTTCCACTGTCGTGACGCCGTTCGGCGAAGTGAAAGTCAAGCAGGCCGCCGTCTCCGGCCGGTCTCTCGGGTCAGCCCCGGAGTACGAAGACGTCCGCCGCATCGCTCGCGAGCAGGACGTCCCCTTCCGCGAGGTCTATCGCGCCACCCTCCGCGCCGCCGACTGACTCCAAGGAGGCGTGGGCGGCCGGCCGCCGACCCCCCGGGCGGGTGCGGCGCCGCCCGCGGCGCGCCGCCGGCCGCCGGCGCCGC